>JAZNZK010000029.1:0-26019 GCA_045594905.1 Ruminococcus sp. | reverse complement strand
ACTTGCATGTGTTAAGCGTGCCGCCAGCGTTCGTCCTGAGCCAGGATCAAACTCTTTATGAAAATAGTATATCAAAACAACTTGCGTTGTTATGAAATCAATCCTGTTCAATAACGCTTGCGTTATTACTGCGCATTTTTTACTCTTTGCTTGAGCTTTTCCTTTTCTTACAAAGGAATCTCAAGGGTCGTTACTTTTCTTGCATTGTTCAATTTTCAAGATGCTGTTTTGCTCTCCACTCTTTTGAGCAGTGCAGCTTTTCTATTATATCACAACTTTAAGCTTTTGTCAAGTACTTTTTTCAAGTTTTTTTAAAAAACTTTTTCAGTGCTTCCGCTTTAAGTTGTCCGTCATCAGACAGCCTATCTATTATATCACTTTCAGTCCGTTTTGTCAAGCTTTTTTTGAAAGTTTTTCAAAAAGTTTTTTATTTAACTTTTTCATCATGCATACTTGCACGCCTTTCTTCGCTCTTGCTTTCTTCTCTTAGTAATCACTTACTAATCCTTTAGCTTCGCTTCCTTAGCTTCACTCTCGTCCTTCTCGCGATTTTCAAGATCCTTCCGCCGTCCCCTGACGACAGTATTTATTATATCACACTTTTCTTCCCTTGTCAACTCAAAGTTTGTTTTCATTTTCGACATTATTTTAGCTATTCTGCCAACATATAAAAAACAGCACAGGAACAAATCCTGTGCTGTTAATTAAATCAAGTTGTTTCTTCTTCACCTTCGTCGTCTGCCGATACACCATCATTACTTTCATCCAAATCAAACCAATTTGGATTAACAGCTGCAACATTTGTATTTTCCAATGCGTCTATATCTGACGATGTAACACCGCTTCTGCCGGAAAGCTGAGTAATTGTAACAGGGTGCGCACCTATAAATCTGCTTCCTTCACTTGTAGAACATACCACTGACTGAACCTGATAATCTTTTACATAGATTTTGTAAACCATATCATCAGTAACAATACGCTTTATAGAATCGCCAAGCTTTTCATTCCACCTTGCCAAAGTATCAGCACTTGCATTTGTTTTAATAATATTACCACTTTCATTACAAATACTTCCCGACATTCCGTCCCAGTAATAGTACCAATCAACTACAGCATTAGGTGTTTCCTTATTTACAGGTGTGTATATGTACGCCGCAGCAGCATTCTTCTGAGTTGCATCGCTTGTAGGAATTCTACCCAAATCTGTACGATACTGTCTTTCAGCAAATTCCAAATCAGTTATAACAACCTGTGCCGCATTGAAAATAGCCTTTGCTTTATTATTCTGCGCTCTGAATTTAGAACGTTTTATATAACTTGCCCATGCAGGAGTAATAACACCTACAAGAACACCAATAATTGCAACAACAACGACTATCTCCATAAAGGAGAAACCTTTTTTTCTTCGCATAAATATTCCTCCAATTAAGTAGCAAGACAATTCATATATAAATCATGCTAAAATCTAATATTATTATAACAAAAAATTCACAATTTGTCAATAATATCTCTTCAAAAATATGCACAACTTTTTTTGTATTCTATTGTATAGTTTTACAGGATAATTTTATGCAAAAACATCATTTTTCGTCATCGTCCGAGCCATAACCCAGCTGAGCTTTTGCTAATCCCAGAGCAAACTCCATTGTGTTTTCAGTCATTTTAGTGTCATAGTTCTTGTTAGTCAAAATAGCAGGAAATGTGCCGAAATATCTGCCATTCTCAGCAGCTGCCGCTACAACTATTCCGTCTTTTGCATAAATAGCAAATTTCTCTGAAGCAAGAGCGTCGGAATAAGTACCGATGTAATCTGTAAGTTTATTATTTTCATCATCAGTAATTGTTTCAAGCATAACGCCTACATCGCTCTTGAAACCGAAATCTCCTGTTCCCAGTGCTGCAAAACTATCATACTGCGCATCATCACCGACAATGGCATTAAGCGTTTTCACAACATCTGCCGCAGAAGCATTTGCTGCATTGATTTTAGCTTTTTTGACATACCCCATAACAGCCGGAACGAGTATCGCCGAAAGCACGCCAATAATCGCAATAACAACTATCAGTTCGATAAGTGTAAATCCCTTTTTTTTCATAATAATTTCCCCCAATATAAAAATAATATACTTGTATTTACATTTTAGCAGATTGTACAAAATTTGTCAATATACAATCCGCAGATTTTTATGATGTTTTGCACTTTAAACTTAGCTATTTCACCAATTCAAGCGCCTTTTCAAGCTGAATATCATTTTCTGTACCTATCAAAGCGCTGTCCATTGGAATTTCAACATCAGGTTCTATGCCTATTCCGTGATAACATTCCCAATCGCCTACAGTGACATAGCCGTCTGTATATGTAAGCGTACCGCCTTTAAATAAACCCGTTTGCTGATAAATACCCTTGCCAAATGTTTTCATTCCAACAATTGTTGTATCGGCATATTGTTTTAAAAACGCAGTTACCATTTCAGCAGCGCTGATAGTTTCCTCATTAGCAAGAACCACAATGGGAATATCATAAATTATTCCGTCAGTAGTTGATGTAGTCATGTCATCGCCTGATTTTGAATGATGTTCTAAATGAGCTTCATCAATAAACCAATCGACAAATCGTACACCTATATCTATAGAACCGCCCGGATTATTTCTCAAATCAATAATCAACGAATCAAATTTATTTTCGGACAATGCTTTTTCAGCAGGTTCAAGAATATAATCACCAATTCTATCAAATTTCATATAAAGTGTATCGCCGTATTTCTCCGTTGTGATTCCATTAGCTTCAAGGGAATTGCATACACGAACAAACTCTATTTTCATTTCTTTGCTGTCACGTTCAACAACAAGATTCACCGTTGTACCGTCCTCACCAAGAAGCTTTTTGGCATCTTTAAATTCCAGAATATCAGCTCCGTCAATAGACTTTACAACATCATTTGCACGAATTCCGCCTTTATATGCATTGCCATTTTCCTGAATATATGAGAATACAAGTTTACCCGAGTTATCAAAATTGACTCTGAATCCACTTCCAATTGCAAGTTCCGAAGTATTAATCGTCTTTTTAATATAATCTTCTGAGAATATGTCAACTTTAGGCTCATAAGATGTATATTTATCACCATAAAGCGCTAAGAAAGCATTTATTTCAGCAGTTTCATTGTGCTCTGGTGTTCCGATAAGAAGATTTTCTTCCGCAAATTTCTTAGTTTCAAGAATAGCAGGATGTCTGTTCATAAAGTCAATTTTTTCTTTATTAGCCAGATAAGTTACTCCTGCGCCCAGAACAGCCGACAAAACCAAGCTGCATATAAATTTAGTATTTTTTTTATCTTTCATCGTGTCATTCTCCCTGCTTTCTATAGATAAATAGTAATATAAAATCCCCTCTCTCGAGAGAAAGGGGATTTATGTTTAACAATTAGGATTTAGTTGTAGTCTCTGCTGAACCAACTGTGTAATTAGCGGTGTCCCATTTATCAATGGAAGAGCTTCCTGTATGATTCTTGTTATACTCTGTGAGTAAAGCAGTCTTACAAGTTTCAAGATTGTTTGTTTTAAGCTGACCATCATAGTTCTTGTTTGTGAGGAAAGGAGGATATGTACCGAAGTACTTACCATTCTTTGTGATACAAGCTACAGCAGAACCCTTGTTTACATAAACTGTATACTTACCGCTGAGAGCAGCATCAGAGTAGTAACCGAGGTACTCCTGAAGCTTAGTAACAGCACTATCATCTTCAGCAAGTGAACCATGTGTGTACCAACCGTCAGTAGCTGTTTCGCCTTCTTCATCCATTTCCTCAATAGCAGCATTGTAAGTTGTGATGAGTGTCTTAGCATCTGTGTTAGCTGCGTTGATCTTTGACTTCTTTACGTAACCGAGCATAGCGGGTACGAGGATTGCTGCGAGTACACCGATGATAGCGATAACAACGATGAGCTCAATAAGTGTAAAACCTTTTCTTGTTGTTTTCATGATTGAAAACCTCCTTAAAATATTTTTTTGTGCTTTCGCACCTTTTTCTTTGGGGTGAGTTTTCTTTCTCTTATCCCCTTCCTGTGATTATAGTATACCACTTCATTCACAATTTGTCAATAGTTTCTCGGAAATTTTTTCAAAAAAAATTCACTTTTTACATCAAAACGGTAAATCGGCATTTTTTTTACCCTCTTTTCGTCAAATTGCACAATATTCTATGAACTTTTTAAGTTATTTAACTTTGCTCATTCTTTTCAACTTTAAGTACAAATAACCGTGTTTTTCTCGCTGTAAAATACTGTTTTTGTATTACAATTAGTATACTATAGACATTTTGTTGATTTAGTCTAATTTCAACAGCGTTTATTTATTGAGTTTTTTTAAACACAATTTTATTGAATTGTTACACATCAAGCATTGGTTAAAATTTCTGCTTTACCATAAACCGATTTGAATAATTATTTTAAGTTTTTGCTATATAAAAACAGGCAGCAAATTTGCTGCCTGTTTTATATTCTTTAGTTGATACCGCCTGTAGGTACACCGCCCAACTGTGTGAGGAAACGATAGAATTCCTGCTTATCAAGGCACTTGTCGAGAGCGTCAACCTCGTTGATTACGCCCTTAGCTGTAAGACGTGCAAGCTCCTGGTCAAGAGACATCATACCCTGCTGCTTACCTGTCTGGATTGCAGACTGGATAAGGTGAATCTTGTTATCACGAATCATAGCCGCAATAGCGTCTGTAACGTTGAGAATTTCCATTACAGCTATACGTCCTGTACCGTCTTTTCTCGGAATAAGTGTCTGAGAAATAACTGCAACAAGGTTGTTTGCAAGCTGTGTACGAATCTGCTGCTGCTGATGCTCAGGGTAAACGTCGATGATACGGTTGATTGTATCAGCGGCAGATGTTGTATGAAGTGTAGACATTACAAGGTGACCTGTTTCAGCCGCAGTTACAGCAGCCTGAATTGTCTCAAAGTCACGCATTTCTCCTACGAGGATAACGTCGGGATCTTCACGGAGAGCAGCTCTCAGCGCAAGTGAGAATGAGGGAACGTCATCGCCGATCTCACGCTGGTTTACCATACATCTCTTGTGGTCGTGAACGTACTCGATAGGATCCTCAACAGTAATGATATGTGCAGATCTGTTAAGATTTACAAAGTCAATCATACCTGCAAGAGTTGTAGATTTACCTGAACCGGTAGGACCTGTTACAAGCACAAGTCCACGGGGACGCATGGAGAAATCCGCAAGAATCGGAGGAAGTCCGAGGTCCTCAAGTGTAGGAATATCGTTACGGAGCAGACGGATAGCAATACCTGGCTTACCCTTCTGGAAGTACACGTTTACACGGTGACGGTAACCGCTCTTTGTCTGGAAAGAGAAGTCAGTATCGATATGGTTGTTAATCTGTGTCTGCTGCTGCTCGTTTGTCATCTGGTTTACGATATCCAGTATCTCCTCCTCGTCCATTTCGGGATACTGTGAACGCATTGTTCTCAGTGTACCATTAAGACGAACTACTGGAGCGATAGCATTTGTGAAATGAAGGTCAGAACAGCCGAGAAGTCTTACCTCATCAAGAATTCTATGAATGTTAATTATACCCATTTTATTTTCCTCCTGTCAAATTGTCCGATTATACGGAGAATGTGCTTCTTACAAGCTCGTCAATTGAAGTCTGACCAGCCTGTACAAGCTCAGAAGCGTTATCACGAAGAAGCTTTGTACCATTAGCCTTAGCAGCCTGCTCAATTTCTTCCTTGCCGCCGCCTGCTGCAATAATAGCGGAAACCTTAGCTGTACAATGGATAATCTCGTGAATAGCAGTTCTTCCCTTATAACCTGTATTGTTGCAGTTAGAGCATCCTACAGGCTCGTAAATCTCAATAGAGGAGGGAATACCCATAAGCTCATTTTCTTCCTCTGTGGAAAGTCTTGGTCTCTTACAGTTAGGACAAAGAACCTTAACAAGTCGCTGTGCAATAACACCGATAAGTGAAGTAGCAACCATGTATGAAGCAACACCCATATCAACAAGTCGTACAACTGTTGAAGCAGCGTCGTTTGTATGAAGTGTAGAAAGTACAAGGTGACCTGTGATAGCGGCACGGATACCGATATCCGCTGTTTCCGTATCACGCATCTCACCGATCATAACGATATCAGGGTCCTGACGGAGAATTGAACGGAGGGCAGCAGCGAATGTCATACCTGCCTTCTGGTTTACCTGACACTGATTGATACCGTCGATAGCCTTTTCGACAGGGTCCTCAACCGTTACAACGTTTACATTAGGACGAGCAATCTCACCGAGAGCAGCGTAAAGAGTTGTTGTTTTACCTGAACCGGTAGGTCCTGTTACAAGGATAACGCCGTGAGGAACTCGGAGCATAGACTCAAAGAGCTGATAGTTATAGTCGGACATACCCAGATCAGTAATCTTACGGAGGGCAATCTGTCCTGTTGAAAGAATTCGGATAACGATTTTTTCACCGTGAACCATAGGAAGTGAGGATACACGGACATCAAGAGTACAGCCGTCAACAACCTGTGTGAAACGTCCGTCCTGAGGAATTCTCTTTTCAGCAATATTCATGCCGCTGATGAGCTTGAAACGTGTTGTAAGGGCACTATGTACAGCAGATGAGATATTCATAAGCTCTACAAGGTCACCGTTTACACGAATACGGATACGTGTATACTTATCGAAAGGCTCGATATGAATATCGGTAGCATCAGCTCTGAATGAGTTTTCAACAATTGTTGTAGCAAGCTTAACGATAGGAGCAGACTCAACTCTGTCCTGTGCCTCCTGATCCTCGATAGAACCGCCGAGGTCGTTAGCCATGGCATTTACACCTTCGAGAACGTTATCAACGTTCTGCATTGAATAGCACTTACCGATAGCCTTATTGATAGCAGAAGTTGTTGCAAGTACAGGAACAGTGTCCATACCTGTTGAAACCTTGATATCTTCCAGTACTATAAAGTTTACAGGGTCGTTTGTAGCAACTGTAAGTCTCTTACCCTGAATGTTAATGGCGATTACTGTGTGCTTTCTTGCCAGCTGCTCAGGAACCTTCTGTACAGCGTCTGTGTTGATATCAATGTTATCAAGATCAACATACTGTACTCTCAGCTTTCCTGCAAGAGCCTTGGTAAAATTGACTTCAGTCATAAAACCAAGCTCTACAACAACATCGCCGAACTTTTTAGCACCATTTGACTCTTTCTGAACCTGAAGAACTTTCTGTAACTGTTCTTCGTTCAACAGGCCCTGACTAACCAAGTAGTCGCCGATTCTCTCGTTTCTCATATTCAAACCTCCGCTAATTTTTTAAAGCTGCCCCTTTTTTCGGAACAATCTTAAATTATACTTGAAAAAACAGAAAAAATGTGATATAATTATTTTGTCAATAATTATTATGTAAGGAGGTCAAAAACAATGTCTGATTTTGTTAATATGCTCCATGATCCTTTCACGGAGTTACCTTTCAAACTCATGTTTTTAACCATTATTTTTCTCTTTGGCATCTGTATCGGAAGCTTCCTGAATGTTGTGATTATCAGGCTTCCAATGGAAAACCCGGAGGACCGTTCATTGACAAAGCGTTCCTCACACTGCATGACATGCGGCACACCAATAAGACCTATCGACCTTATTCCAGTATTCAGCTGGATTTTTCTCAAAGGAAAATGTCACAGCTGCGGTGAAAAGATATCTGCAAGATATCCTATTGTCGAAAGCCTTAACGGCATACTTTATGTCCTTACATTCATGGTGCTGGATATAAATGCTAAAGCCATAATAACCTGCGTTCTGTTGTCCCTGCTTATTATAATCGGATTTATGGATTGGGACACTCAGGAAATTGATCTTGTTATTGTCGGACTTATTCTTCTCCTTGCAGTTCCCGCTGCTATATTTACCGATGATGTGAAGCTTATTCATAGAATTATCGGTGCCTTTGCAGTCAGCGTTCCCTTTTTTATTATCGGAGAAGTAAGCCGTCCTATTGTCCGTAAAAAATACGGTGAGGATTTCCGCGCAATTGAACTTGGCGATACGGCATTGATGTTTGCCGCAGGTGCTCTGCTCGGAACACAGGCTGTTATCGTTTCAGCATTTGTTGGTATTCTTGTTGCGGCATTCAGCGGCGTGATTATCAAGATTATCACAAAAGATTCAAAATTTGCTTTTGGACCCTATCTTTCAATCGGTATTGCCGTTGCAATGCTCTGGGGCAACAGTATTGCGGACTGGTACATAAAGCTTATTACAATCCAGCCGCTTTAAGATGCAAAAATAATTACAGGCAGCAGCATTGAACTGCTGCCTGTTATTTTGTCATATAAAATTAATTGTAAATGATTTTTGTATCAAAGATTTCATCGGGCATAATGTAGATAATATAAACATTTTCTACATCTTTAACTTCTTCATATGAAGCTACAAATTGATAATATGTATCATACAACAAATTTCTATTCAATGCGCCATTATATACAACCTTTGATTTATCAAGAACACTACTGCCGTCTTCTTTTACAACAGACTCATACTCAGGTCTTACATATCTTATCTTATATTCACCCTGCTCGTTATATTCTGCAGCAGAATTAATAACATTTGTAAGAGTCATTGTTGCAGTATTAAGATGTGCCGGCGATTTAAACACAGGCATATTTTCTTCCGTACCCGCTGGATTCTTATATTTAACAATTTCTATCGGATTTTCCTTACGATAAGAAACGATGTTCACACTGAAGTTCTCGCCCTCAGTTATCACATACTGATCATCTACTAATCCATCAGAATCCTTTTCATAAAGCATAGGATATAATCTGCTGTAATACGTTCTGTTCGCTGCAGCATATGATTTTGCTGAACCATCTAATGCTTCATAATTGCCAGGATCTTTCAACGGATCAAGGGTATAAAAACCTGTTTTGAAATAATAGTTGTAATCTTCATAATGCTCCTGATTAATTACAGGTCGATCAGCACTAATCAAGTTTACTAAGGTATCTGCATTACTGTCAATTACAGTTCCGCTTGAGTCTGTAACTTCATCAGCAGTTGTGAATTCATATATTGATTCATAGATCTGTCCGGGCTCAAGAGTATTACTGCCAGCTGCTACCTTAGTATTAATAAGTTTCATAATACGAACTCTTCCCTTTAAAGGTACTATCTTTTTCGCATCATTTGGATCAGGTGCCACTGCATTACCAAAAGTCTGATATACGAATTGCTTAACTGCTTCTTGCTCTGAAATCATAGTAGCAGTTTTATCATCTGAATCAGATATATCAAAATCAGGCTCGCAGTATCCCTTGTAGTAAATACGCATATACTCTGCATAATGAAGCGAATTATCAATATATTCGCTTATATTATCTGCATATGCAGCCGTTCTCTCACGAATCGATGTCTTATTCATTATTTTTGCTACAGGATCAATAAGAGACATTACAAGCGTCATAATTATACCAAAAATAGCAACAACTATAAGCAATTCAATAAGTGTGAAGCCTTTAAGCTTTCTTTTATTATGCATTGCAATCCTCCTATCATTCAGGTGAAACAGTTGACTCTGTTGAGTCTTCTGCAGGCGCTGCAGTTCCTGTTTCAGTCTCGATATGATCAATATACTTCATATTAAGACCTCGACCAAATTCATCCTGATGCTCAGTCATTTTCTGGCTATCGAAAACTGCATAGAGATCACCAACAAGTGAAATGCTGTCTCCGCCTTTAGGAGTGAGAATAATTTCTACTCCCTTAGTTGCAACAATTCCTGCCCCTTTAATCTCTTTTGCCTGGGCAACAGGTGCCTGTAATGCTACACGATCATTAATATCATTGGCAGAATACAGAAATTTGTTTATGGCATTGGCTGTTCCTACAAGTATTGAAGTCATTACCGCAACAATAGCTATTGAGATAATAATTTCCATAAGGGTCATGCCTTTTAAAACTTTCTTTTTTAATTTAAGCTTTTTCATAGCTGACCTCCTTTAAAATTCATTATAGTACAGCACCTTGTACCACCACTCGCCTTCTTCTATATCTCCGCCGCCTTCTTTGTTTGGTGCGGATGGTATATAAATAGAACAGAACTGGTTAGGAATATCAGCTGCACTGACGTTTACGCAGCCAATTACAAGATTTTTTACATCCTGTGCTTCCGGGAAATCACTGCTACTGCCATCATAGGAATGATATCTACCCTGTATAACATCATAGCCGTCGTATAGGAAACTGTTAACGGCATCACCTGTTCCACCAGATATGGAAAGCTTCATATAAGGAGAAATAATGTTTGCAGTTATGATACCCATATTTCCGCATTTCATTTCACTGTTTTTGCCGCCATAGAAATAAACGTTCGGTGATCCATCGCTTATATCGTTTTTATCAGCAATATCATAGTAAGAATCAGCTTCGTAGTTATAAGTTAAATTATTTTTTCCGTCCTTGTATAAAGCATCATAATATGTTTGGGTAATTATGTTGGCATTACCACAGTGTTCAAAATCAACATCTTCAGATGTATTATCTTCATTTATATAGAAATATACGTCTCCTGTACTTGCACTGTCATCAATAATGATATTTTTTCCTGCCTGAACTACCAATTTGTCTACAATTATTAATGTTCCATTAACATTTGGTTTAATGACAAGGTCATGTTCAAGTTGCTTTTCAGTAAACTTCATTATACAACTTTCAGTAATTGTATATTTACCATCAACTATATTAGGAAGATTACCATCATTATACTCTGTAGCAGAAGCTTTAGACCAGAGTTTTGTAACATTATCAGGCTTTTTCTCTATGGGTTTACCTTCGTCATCATACTTTATATAATCTTTATACGGATTAGCTACTTTGTCCAGAACTTCTTCCATTGTCTTAACAATCTTGCCGTCTTCAATTGTTCCGTCTGCTTTACTTACTTCTTTGCCTAAGATAATAAGTCTTTCAGCATACTTAGGATAAATCTCGCCTTCCGGCTCGTTGACTAAAGCAAGGAAATCATTAGGATGCTTGTATTTAACTCCATCTTTGCCAGGAAGTGTATACTTAAATGTTGCACCTTTTTCCTTTGAATAGTGAGTAGTAACCTTATACTGATAAAGCTTTCCTTCATCATCTCTTATTGTATAATATCCGTCCTCTTTAGGACCTCTTCCCGGAGCGCCGGGACGTCCTTCATCAGGGCCAGTACCCTTAACTTCTTCAAAGCTGCCAGAAACTACTTCTGTGTCAATGTAGAAACCATAGAGGTCGTTGTCTTCGTGCTCTTCGCGTCCGCCGGGACCTGGTCTTTTAAGGTGTTCGATTTCAGCCAGATAACCAAGATTTTGTGCCTGATTAAAGTCATTCCAAGCGTAATAAATGTCTGCATACATGTAATCTATATGCTTCCAGCTCTCAGGTTCAGTTGGTCTTACGCTTCGCATTTCACCATTTTCGCCCTCTACCTGATTTAATGTGTAGTAAATCTTTATTTCATCAGCATTTTCGGGAACAGTTTCTCCATCAACCTGCGCTCCTTGCTGATATGCACCGTCTATAAATATATTTCCGTCATTAAGAAGTGTTTCACCGTCAGGTCCTACCCAACCAGCTGGAGTCAATTCAGGAGTGTGAACATAGTAATAGCCAACTTCTCTTGGTATGTCAAATGTTTTTGCATCAGAACTCTCAGAAGGCATATTAACATAAATCTGTTCTTCCTCTTCTGATTCGGACACCTGCACAATCTCAATATTTTCTATACCATCGATTTTTCCGCCAACTACAACATTACCATGTACTTTTACCTTTTTGCCGGCACCAGCTTCAATTTTGAGATTTCCCCTAACTCTTACATTACCGTAAACGTTAAGGTCATCACTCATTGCTCCAAGGGTAAGATTTCCGTTTGAGCAGATTTCACCACCAACATAAGTTGTAGTTTCTTCGTTTTTAATCTTTTTCACAACGGATTCCGACCAATTAAAGAGCTGATTGCGGATACTATTCACTTTGATTGAACTATTGCCGTCTTCGTCCATACAATACAGATTGCCAGCTATGACACTTGCTTTACCCATGCCGCCATTGTTTTCAATGTCACCGCAATTGATTGTTCCGCAGAATATATTAAGTGGGAAATCCTGTAATGTATCGCCTTGCTGATTTCCATTACCAAGCTTTACTACTCCAGATCTACCGGATATATTTCCGTCTACATATATATACGGAACTTCAGTAAATGAAAATTCAGAATTCTTATCACCAAGATATTCGTAATACAAATGATCAATGGCATTCTGATTGAATACAAGATCACCCCATACAGTGATTCCCTTTGCAGGACCGGGGAATACAAAGCCACTCCAGTTCTGAACATACATATTATTATTTACAAAAAGGTCAGCCTCTATAATCGCACCACCGTTATTTAAGGTAAATGCATTGGTTGCACCGCCGTCGCCTGCAACAACATTACCGAATCCGGTAATCTTTTCACCTGTAACGCCAACACGACCTGTTCTGTCTATAGTTCTGTCAATATGCTTGTTGCTGTATACATATTTTTTTGCCTCATCCAAATCAGGCAGAGAAATATAAGCACCGCCAACAATGTTTGTCTGACACGTAAGGTCAGCACTTGCAACAGTAACGAAGCCGGCACCACCACTGGATGAACTTTCTTTATCTTCTGTTTTATGCTTGAGAACATAAACTGAAGATGTTGATTCAACTCCAGACATTGTAACTGTAGCTGTAAATTTCAGAAGGTCTCTGGTGTGCCAATCCTTGTCATTTACATCATAGTACTGTTTTGTACCTGCATGACTGATAACTACATCCTGAACATGTCCAAGTGTTCCAACATTGTCACCTTTGAGCTGAACTTTTACAGATATCGGTGTATCGCCTGCTGAAAGACTGCCTACAGCGTCGGCATAAGCCTGACCTGCTGCTGTGCCGTTACCAATAGCACTAATAGCACTCTCTGCTACAGCACGGGCTGTAATTCCTGTCTGAGCACTTGAATAATTGACATGCGCTCTGTTATTGTTTGCAACAGCAAGCGCCATTGTACCAAACAGGAAAACAATAAGAATTGACATTACAGAAACAACTGTCAGCAAAACTGAACCACGTTGTTTTCTATTCTTAATATTTTTCATTTTACATACCGCCTTTCCGTTATTATATAGACTTGTTTCGACTCCCATTACCGCTGATTCCTTGTTTTTTACCACAGCTGACACAGCATTTGCGGAATCAAAACAAGTCTGTTGTTATAACTTCAGCGTAATACTCTTTACTCCATTTCGAGATATGGCTGATCCATTTCAAATACAGAATAGAGAGTTACAATAAATGTAGCTGTTGGGAGCAGTTCTTCTTCCTCTTCATCAGCTTCTGCGTCTTCGCGCTCCTTAATTTCGATATTCTTGAGCTGAACAGTATTAATAAGGATTGTTTCCTTCTGCTGTTCAAGAAGCTCCATGTACTTCCAGATATTTTCCTTTTCCTCAGCCTCTACAGTAATCTTGTATTCAGCCTGAATAACATTTTCTGCTGTTCTGTCAGAAAGAGAATCGCTTTCAGCCTTATCCTTATTTAAAATTGCCTGCTGAGCGCCATTGATATCTGCTTTCTTAAGTGAATCCTCACCGACAATTTTAGGAGTGAAATAGTAATAATCAAGTGTGCTTTCACTCATTTCACCTGCTGAGAGATCAAGAATTTTTACTTCGCTCTCTTCTGCAAAATTCTGCATATACTGGTCAAGCTTTGTCTGAGTATAGAAACTATTGTAATCAACAAAGGTTTCTGTGAATCCGATACCCCTGTCATAAGACTCGTTGATATCATCCTTGATATCGTCTATTTCTGCAATCTTCTTATCTACTTCTGCCTGAGATGACTGAACAGCTGAAAGCCTTTCCTTATTTGACTTCATATCATCAATCTGAGGCTTAATTAAAAGGAAGAAACCTGCAAGAAGCAGTGATATTGCAAGGAGAACACCTATAATTATTCGGTCTCTGTATGTAATTTTCATTTCAATCTACCTCCCTTATTATGCTGCATCTTCATCGGAAGATTCAGTTTCTTCCGGATGGTAAGCACTTTCTCTGCCTTCAAGACCAACTGCGACATTAAATTCAACATATTCAACCAATTCGCCGGAATCCTCTACTTCTTCTACTCTTAAAACCTTATAGCCTTCGTAAGAAGCTGCTCCGTAGTATCCCTTGTTATCCTCGTATTCTTCGTCGCAAATATTGTCTATATATATTGAAGGGAGTTTCTGAACGAAATCTTCACTTCCTGCTGCCTGAACCTTATATGTGAATGTACCTTCTGAATAAGACGGTGTTGAAATGTAACATTTATCCACATCAAGGTCAAGAGATTCTGCTGTTTTATCAAGAATTTCCTGAAGTGTATCAAACTTAGTACCATTTACAACAGGCTGTGAATAGTATGCATCGTAAGAATTCTCCATTCTTACAGCATATGCATCAACTACATCTCTCATATCAAGAAGTTTTTCACGGTGGTCGAGCTTTTGCTTTACAGCGGGAGATTCGAGATATTCTTCAATCTCAGTAATCTCATCTTCAATATTACCATTGGCAAAAGACATTCCAAGCCAAGCACCGCCCACTATCAAAGCTGCACCGGCAACACAGCCCAGCATAATTCCAAGTCCTGCGTTTTCACTTCTTGTCTTATTTCCGGCAGCCATCTTGATAGCTGTTCCAAGTTCTGTCTCAAGGAGGTTAATCTTCTCTGTATCCTTGTTACGCTTGAACATAGCGCCAATAGCGTTTGCGTACAGAGAGAATTCCAGATTCTCATGACCGTGAATCTGCGGAGGAACATTAATAAGACTTGTATTAAGGTCAAGCTTTTCAAGCTCATCTGTAAGTCTTACATACTCGTGTGTATCTCCGTAGAAAATTACGTTCTCAATAACCTCGCCTGTATTACGGCTTCTGTGGAACTGGAGCATACGGAAGATATTCTCATTTACAGCTTCGAATACATAGTCAGCGGAATTGCCGTAGTCATCGGGATCGATTGAAGCAAAACGTGAGAATGAAAGCTGTCCCTGCTCATAGAGGTTAAGTGAGATAAAGTTAGGATCGATCTGTACTGCAAGAAGGGGCATCTTTGACTTGATTTTTGTATCAGCAAGAAGCACCTTTGTAATACAGTTACAGCCAACCATTACTGATTTAAGTGATGTACCTAAGAACTTGAATACTTCTTTGTAGCTGTTTACAATTGCATAGGGACAAGCTGTTGCAAGAACCTTAATCATAGGCTCACCGCTGTCACCTGTTTCAGCTGCATCACCAACTATAACATATGTTACTGAATATGTATCATCAAGATTGAGTTCAGCCTGCATCTGCTGCTTGACTGTCTTCTGCATATCCTGAGGCTTTACTCTTGGAACTACAAGCTCCTTGAATATTGTAAGGTTTGAGGACATTGAAACGATTGCTTCTTTATCAGGCATCTTATTCTTCTTAATAACACCGTTGATAAGTGTAGCAACCTGTGCCACATCCTTAACGTGACCGTTTACGATGAGACCTTCCTCAAGGTTAAGTGTTGCTGCGGAGCTGATTTTAATTTTTCCATTACTCTCAACGCCCTTAACAACACGTATGATTCTATCCGTAATATCAAATGAAAGCATTTTCTTTTTTCCACCTTTCCGTGTTTATTCGTTTTCGATACCTTCCATAGCACCGTAGAGTGCGGGGTAAATACCTACTACAACAAGTCCGATAATAACACCCATGAAGATAAGCATAATAGGCTCAACCATGTGAACGAGACGTTCAACAGCTGCATCTGATTCGTCTTCGTAATATTCAGAAGTCTTTTCAAGGATTGAGTCAAGCGCACCGGACTCCTCACCAACATAAATTACAGAGCAGAACATTGATTCAAATATTTCTGTTCTTGTAATTGCAGCTGAAAGAGTTTCACCCTGTTTAACTTCATCAACAACTCCTTCGAACTTCTCATCAACATACATATTACCAAGTACCGCAGAAGCTCTCTGGAGACACTCAACCATTGGAATACCACTGGAATAAAGTGAAGAAAGGGTTCTTGAAAAACGTGCTGTGTAAATCTTTGTAACCAAAGGTCCCCAGCCTGGTCCCTTGATTATCATACGATCTATCTTGTATCTGAATTTTGGAGTTTTAAGAGCGTAGCCTATACCTATAAACACTGCCACAAATATGATAACAAGAATATACCACTTGGTTCTCAGGAAGTCGGAAATAGCCTTCATAATCTTTGTGAGGAAAGGCATCTGACTTGGATCCTCATACATATCAAGGAAAGCTGGCATGATAAATGTAAACAGGAAGATTACAACTACCACACAAAGAACACCAAGGATAACAGGATATACCATAGCACCCTTAACGGTATTCGCAAGCTTATTTTCCTTAGCATACTGTTCTGCCATTCGCGTCATGATAACGTCCAGCGAACCACTGGCTTCACCGGCACCAACCATTGAAATAAGGAAATCGGGGAATGAGCCTCTGTGCATTTCGAGAGTTGCAGAGAAAGATTCACCCTTCTGTACGTTCTCATAGATATCCTGCCAGATAGCTTTCGCCTTGTCGTTTTCCTGTTCGTTTCTCATAATGTCAATTGACTTTACAAGAGTAAGACCTGATGTAAGCATAGCACTTAATTGTCGGCAGCAGAATGCAAGCTCTTTAGTGCTGAACTTATAAATCGATCTCGTTGAACTGTCGGCCGCCTCGCCATAATCCTTGACAAACAAGCCTCGTTCTTTCATCTTTTCGAGGAATTCCTGCTCATTCTCCGCATTAGCCTTACCCTTTACCTGCTTACCGCGGGCATCCTGAGCAATGTAGGAATAACTCTTCATGAAACCACCTCCGTGTATTTTGATACGTACCCCCGGAAACCATGTTCGGAATCAGTGAGATACAGGGGCACATATACGCACTACCCTAATATAACTATTATAACATATCAGAAGTTAATTTTCAATCGTGTTTTTGACTTAAATAATCCGTTCTTTTTTATCAATATTAACCAAATTTTATACAAGGTGTAATATTTAGCATCTTATTGATGATTATTTTACAAAATCCGCTCCAATTGAAAGCAATGTGCGACAACGTGCCATATTATCATGTAACCATTATAACATATTTTATCCCATTCTGCAACATTTTTTTGCATATTCTCTAAAATTTTATTTAATTTATGAACCATAATGAATTTTTTAACTTTTTATACCGCTATTTTTCTCATTTTCGACAAATAGCGGTATATATTTTTTCATATTAGTCGACTTCAATCAATTAAATCAATCCAGATTTAAAGTAATATTGTATTTTTTCATCCAGTAGTCAAGCTGAATGAAAAACGCAATAGTCTGAGGCAGATTCATAAGCTGACCATACCACTGAACATGGTCGGAATGTGTTAGCAACTGTTCCAGCGCTTTGATATCGACTATTTCTGTAAGAGGTGTTGGCTGAGAAATAATATCACGCAATTTTGCGGTTACAGCGTTAAGAAATGCAGGATTGTGAGTTTTCGGATAAGGGCTCTTTTTTCTATTCAGCACGCGCTCAGGCAGCCATTCTTTCATAGCCTCTCTGAGCAGACCTTTTTCTCGTCCGCGATAATCCTTATATTCCCATGGCACATTATAAAGGTATTCAGCTAAGCGATAATCGCAGAAAGGCACGCGGACTTCAAGACCGCTGTACATGGACATTCTGTCTTTGCGTTCAAGAAGATTCTGCATAAACCAATCAAAATTCAGCTTTGTCATCTCTCTCATACGACTTTCAAGAGGACTGTCCGAGGGCAATTTATCGGCGGAGTCCGCAGTTCTGCGATATGCAGAATATACATAATCCTCAGCATTTATATGCTCTGCAAGCTCCCTGCGAATAAAGCCTTTTCGGTATGCCGTACTCTGTGCCCACGGGAAACCGTCAGTCATTCGGATATCTTCATCACGATACCAAGGATATCCGCCGAAAAGCTCATCGGCACATTCTCCCGACAGCGCAACAGTACCATGCTTTTTTATTTCGCGGCAGAAAAGCAGCAGTGAAGCGTCAACATCAGCCATTCCCGGAAGTCCTCTTGCATCAACAGCCATTTCAAGAGCGTCCACAAGTTCTGGGATATCCACAACAGTCCAGTGGTGATTGCTTCCCAGATATTCCGCCATTATATTAATATATTCGGGGTCACTGTTGGGCTGAAAATGGGATTTTGTGAAATATTTCTCGTTATCCTTGTAATCAACGGAAAAAGTATTGAGGATTTTGCCGTTTTTGCGCAGTTCCGAAGCCGCAACAGAAGAAATAAGGCTTGAATCAAGTCCGCCTGATAAAAATGTGCATATCGGCACATCTGACACAAGCTGACGCCGGATAGAATCAAGTACAAGTTCACGGGTATGTTCCGCCGTTTCCTCGAAATTTTCAGTATGCTCTGCAGCGCGAAGTGACCAGTAACGGCGAAGTTCAAGACCATCCTCAGTGTAGTAGCCGCAATGTCCCGATTTAACTTCCTTGATACCCTTTATAATACCATGACCTGCTGTTCTGCCGGGAGCCATAAGCAACAGTTCCGACACGCCTTTTATGTCGATTTCACGAGGAATTTCAGGATTCGCAAGAAGTGACGCTATTTCCGATGCAAATATGAGCTTGTTTCCCTTTTCAAAGTAAAACAGCGGTTTTACGCCGATTCTGTCCCTTGCCAAAAATACGCGGCGATTCCCCTCGTCGTATACAGCAAAGGCAAAAATACCATTGAATCTGTCAACACAGCTTTCGCCCCATTTTATAAATCCTCGAAGAACAACCTCAGTATCCGATAAGGTTTCAAATTCCTTTTCACCGATTTCACGGCGAAGTTCAGCCGTATTGTAAAGCTCACCATTATAAACAATAGTGTAGGTATTGCCGCCCATATTCACCGACATTGGCTGTCTGCCGCCCTCGATGTCGATAACAGCAAGACGGGTATGAATGAGAGCCGCATTACAGCTGAGATAGATTCCGCGCTGGTCGGGACCTCTCCTGACGAGAGCTTTCTGCATAAGTCCGCATACAGCCGCCGTTTCTCTCATATCCTCGTTAAAGCTTATCATTCCTGCAATTCCGCACATAAGATTCTCCTTAATAAGTAAAAAAATTCTGGACATATTCTGTCCCGTATTATAATATGTAGAAAACCGAAAATATGTGCTTGGGGATTATCTTTCAGCTGCAAGCCGATAACCAAAATTCGCATCGACGCAAAAGTTTTTTTGTGCAAAATGACCTATTTTCTAAAATGATATAGACAAATGAAAAAAAATCGGTTATAATAATTAGGTATAGAATTGTCGAGATTATTACGGTTTCCGCAGCCATGATTGCGGACAGCGGTTATCTATACCGCAGAATCGGAGCGTTTATGAGAGTTATTACAGGTACTGCCAGAGGCTGCAAGCTTATTACTCCTGAGGGTATGGACGTAAGACCTACAGGGGAAAAAGTAAAAGAAGGTGTATTTTCATCTATTCAGTTTGAACTGGAGGGGGCTCATGTCCTCGACCTCTTTGCAGGCAGCGGACAGCTGGGTATCGAGGCTCTCAGCAGAGGTGCAGCTCGTGCCGTTTTCGTGGACAATTCAACAAAATCACTTCGCTGTATAAACGAAAACCTGAGAAATACCAAGCTTACCCGACTTGCCGATGTCATAAACCGCGACAGCTATGATTATATCCGTCTTACTGCCCAAACCTTCGACATAATTTTCCTTGATCCGCCATACAGGTACGGTCATATCCACAAGCTTCTCCCCCTTGCCGCTTCCAAGCTCCGCGACGGCGGAAGCATTATCTGCGAATACGAAAAAGGCTCGGAGGATATCTTAGCTCCTGACGGTATGACCTTGAAAAAGATATACACCTATGGCAAAATCAATGTAGCCGTGTTCACCAAGCCCTCAGAGGAGGACGATGAGCAATGAGACGAATTGCAGTCTGCCCCGGAAGCTTTGACCCCATAACTCTCGGTCATCTTGATATTATTACGAGAGCGTCAAAGCTTTTCGATAAGGTTATTGTACTTATTTCCCGAAATGTCGGAAAAAGCCAGCCAAGCTTCACAGCTACGGAGCGTATGCTTATGATTGAAGCTGTAACCCATGACCTTGACAACGTGGTAATTGACATATTGGACGGGCTTCTTGCGGATTACGTGCGTACTGTGGGCGCAGTAGCTATCGTTAAAGGTCTGAGAGCTGTCAGCGATTTTGAGTACGAGTTCCAGATGGCTCTTGCCAATAAAAAGCTTTATGCAGGAGCAGAAACGGTATTCCTTACCACAGCGGCAGAAAATATGTACCTCAGTTCAAGCGTTGTCAAGCAGATTGCCTATTTCGGCGGCGATATAAGCCATTTTGTGCCTGCGCCTATACTTGACGATATCACACAGAGACTTGTAAAAACCAATTGACTATAAAATTATGTCGAAGCCTGCAAGCTTCTGACAAGGAGGAAAAATTATGAATATTGATGAAATTCTTGAGGAAATGGACGAGCTTCTTGATAAATCAGGCTCTCTTCCCTTTATGGCACATAAGAAGCTTGTTGACGGCGAGCGTCTTCGCGAGCTTATCAACGATATCCGTCTCAATCTCCCTCACGAGCTGAAAGAGGCAAAGAAGATTGAATTTGACTGCCAGAGAATACTTAACGAAGCAAAGATAAATGCCGAGGGCACAATCCGCAAAGCTGAGGAGCGTGCGGCTCTTATCGTCTCCAAGGAGGCTATTATTACCGAGGCTAAGAAAAAGGCTATGGAAATTGTAAGCAATGCTCAGGAGCAGGCGGCTATAGTTCAGAAATCAGCGGCTCTCTCTGTTGCTCAGATGCTCAATGACGCTGAGGCTTCACATCAGAAATCACTGCTGGATATCAAGAGAACAAAGGAAAAGATTCAGCACACACTGAAAAATTCTCCCTCTCTTAAAGATACTCCCCAGAATGCAGCTGCAAAGATGTTAAAGGAAAATAAGATAAAGTAAATTAAACGGCGGATTTTCAATATCCGCCGTTTATTTTATGCAGCAAGAGCATAAATCATATAAATTATCTGTATTGTAGCCGCCAGCACAAATGGAACCGAGCTTGTAGCAACGGCTCTGCCGCGCCTGTGCTGCTGAGGTGTAGGAGCCGGAAGCCTGTTTCCCTCTGAGCGAAATACCAGAAGCATTATAGCTCCCACAAGAGCCGCGCCGAAAAGAATCAGCGTTGCAATAAGCATATATGCTTCCAGTTTATCTGTAACAAGTCCAAATATGGTGGAAGTTGTATTTATAAAGATATGCACGATTACGGCAGGAATAATTGAATTATGCTTCATAGTAATCTGCGCAAGGAAAATTCCCAATACAAAAGCAAGGATAAACTGCGGTATATTGCCGTGAGCCAATCCGAAGAAGAATGCCGATGCAAATATTGCAAAGCGCTGATTCGCTCTTGAGAATACTTTCAGCACCATGCCTCTGAACATAATTTCCTCTGTAACAGGAGCGATTATGCAAGTATAAACATATCCCACCGCAAGTCCGAGAGGAGATTCGCCAAGTCCTGTCTGGTCAACAATACTGGTAAGACCGAATTTGTTAAGTATCAGTTCAATAAAAGTCCCCGAATAAATGGATACGAGCCACAGAAACAGCGCAATAAGGCAGTATTGCAATCCTTTTCCGAAAGTGAAATCCCGTGTTTTTATCAGGGATTTTCCCTTGTAGCCTGCCCATTTCAGACCTGCAAATGCGCCTGTCAGATTCGCAATGATATACACAAGCATATTTATTGCAACAAGGATTGACGAGCCGTACATATATTTATATGAAGCATCACCGTCGCCGCCGTTAATTACTTTCATTACAAGCTGTACACCGCTCATAAGAAGAAGTGAAAGTACCAGTGACATTACAAATTGAAGCATGATACACCAACCGCCGATAGAATACTGACGTTTGAGATTTCTAAACTCCACCCTGTCAATTTCAACGGGAATTTTATATCCTGCTTCACCGAGACGAGGTTGTATAATATCGTAACTTCCGCTGTAATTCTTATAATCTGTAGGATTATCGAAAGGATGCTTTTTATCAGCGGTAGAATTTTTCAGTTGTTCAATATTTTTTTCTTTCAGCTGTTTTTCTTTGCTTTCAAGTTTATTTTTCAAAGAGCATATTTCCTGTATCAAGCCTGATACTTCGGCTCTATGCTCATCAGCATTTATAAATTCATCCATTTTATATCTGTTTCTCCTTTGTTTTGATATATTTATTTTATCATATTTTAGCTTGTTTGTAAAGGGCTTTTCAAAAAATAGAGAGAACAATGCCAGATTATTAGAACGGGATTCTAAAGGGTGAAACCCTTTAGCAGAGTCAAGAGACAGAGTCTCTTGCAGGGTGTGGGACCGGTCCCACGCAGAGCAAAGCTCTGCAATGCGTCCAGGCGCTCTGCAAGGGGTGAATTTCAAACAGTCCTGTGGACTGTTTGAAAGAGGGGACGCTCTGCAAGAGAGAGCGTCCCCTAATTTCAAGCACTAATAACCATTTAACCGTTCTATCTGTGACGCCCGCCGCCGCGACCGCCGCCACCGCCTCCACGGCTTCCGCCTCCTGAGGAGGATTCAATTTTTCTCTTTGTGGTATAAGTGCGGATAAATCTGTCCTCACGGTGAATAAACCTTGTATCCTCCGAAGATACATACACATTAGGATTTGCAGATGATTTGAATTTGTACACATGTTTCATTACAAAGAAATATATCAGAGCCGCTATCAATCCGATAGGCAAAGCAAAGACAAGTGCTTTAAGACGTGCTTTGAAAGGTTTGTTTCTCGTAATTACAAGTTCGCCATCGTCATAATAGTAATATCTTTCACTATAATCGTCGTAGTAATAGGAATCCGAGTTGCTGTATTCCGAAAGCAGACCTAAAAAGCAGCTGATACCTTCTTTTATATCATCGGTGTAATCCGCTGGGTCAAGGTCAGATGAGGGCAGATAATAATACAATTCATCAAGTATATCATCAATATGACTTTTGTAGTAAACCATACCTTTGCCGCTTGGAGAGATATAATCGTATGCAGGCTGCTTGCCTGTAAAATCCATAAAATAGAATACGCCGTCGGTATCTGCTCCGAAAGTCTGGTCATAGCTGTCATCACTGAAACGCTCAGTCTGTTCATCACCCATATAATAATCAGAGCCTGCCGCAAGTATTATGATATTAAGTTCAAGCTTTTCAGCTGTTTCCTGAATTTCCTCTGTAATTTCCTCCTCTTCCGATTTCGTAAACAAATCGGCATTATCTATAAACAAGCTCTTACTGGAATCGCCGCTCCAGCCTGCTGAATTGTTTTCTTTAGCGGAGGCAGACATCGGAACAACGGGAAGCGTAAAAATCGTCATAAACAGCGTAATCGCCGCAATAGCTAATTTTTTCATATAAAGAACTGCCCTCCCAAAAATGCGATTACAGCGGCAATAATACCCACAAAAAATGAGAAAAGCGCCAGCTTTCCCTTATCAAGAGGGGGCGTGCCTGCCAGTTTTCCCGTCTGACCGTTTATTGCAAATTCATACACCTTATCTTTATAACGATAAGTCATAAACCACACGGGGAGCATTATATACTGCCAGTCGGTTCTTTCGATATTGTAGTTCTGATGCTGTACAATAGTAGTTGTATATCCGCTGACACTGCCATTGATTACATTTTTTCCTGCCTGAGTAACTCTTTCCCTGATTCTCGGGAATACAGCCGCCTTGTCAACGTCGTATTTATCAGCGAAAAATCCGCTGAAATAGGACATATCAAAAGGTTTGAGCGCTGTATAATCAAAAGGCTCTATCGATTCCATAAGCAAATCTTCAATTTTGCTTTCGCCGTCGGCGGGAACACCTTCGGCTCTGATTTTTGCTTTTCTTATAACGGAATACTCCTTTGTTTCAGTATAGCGGTAATTGCCTGATGACCAGCTTCTGATTTTTTTACCAAGAGCCTGATAATCAGCATATACATCGCAGTCAGTTACCCAGAAAGGCACATAAAGTCCTGTCATTTTCTCCAGCTGCTGCTGAGATTTAAAATCGTCAGGAATAAACTTTTTCTTTCCGCACCAATCCTTGAACATTTTTTCAGCCTCATCACGCTGAATATGAAATCCGATAATCTTGCTCGGCTTAAAATCCCCCTTAAGCTTTCCTGCAAGAATTACGGGACTGTGGCAGTAATAGCAGAAAGTGGCTGTTGAATTCTCCTCTGCCATGATTTCCGCGCCGCAGTTTTTGCACTGATAGAGATTCGTGTGGGATTCAAAATCCTCTTTCTGCTCAGTTTCCTCAGCAGTTTCGGGCTTGACATTGGCATAAATCTCCTTGATTTTGTCCATAGTAAACTCACTGCGGCAGAAATCGCAGACAAGCTGTTGAGTAGACGGGTCAAAGGTAAGTTCTGCGTCGCAGTTAGGACATTTGTACTGTGAAGCTTCCAAAAAAACATCTCCTTTATCATGTATTGCGATTACTAAAATCACTTCTATTATTTTATCATAAATTCAAAGATTTTGCAATAGTAATGTATGAAATTATATGTATTTTTTTGCAAGCCATTAGATTTATCAATTAACGGATAATATTTTTTTATTCTGTCGCTTTTCCATTTTGCTCCAGCTGATAAAGCCGTAAATATCATTTACAAGAAATGCCATAAAGCACACAGCTACGGAAATTCCGGATTTATCGTGTTTTGCCGCCATTATCCACATAATTATGAGAACGATATCATTTGCAGAATAGCCTATGGCATAATATGGACTTCTGCGGAATGTGAGATATACCGCGATAAAGCTTGTTGAAACGGAAATTGTACTGAAAAACATATTTGCCGTGTGAAAATAATCCAATATAAAATAAAATATAACAGTAACTATCCCCGTCAGCACCGCCGCAAAGACATATTCTCCCCTTTTCAGCCGATTTACCGCAACCTCAGCCTTGTTATCCTCATAGGGATTTTTCAGCCACGAAATCAAGGCAAGCACCGCCATGGGCATTGTCATTCCGAGATATGTTATCATTTCGCCATAGTAAGCAAATCGGTATGAAATAAAGCCGTAAAACAGGCTGAAAATTACCATAAGCACCTGCCCGAAGGGATTTCCTTTAGCGTTGAAAATAAGGGACGTAACACCAATCAGCGAGGCAATAAGCGTCATATAGTTTTCCCTGTCGAATATCAGAAACGCGGCAATTATCGCCGTCATTGAACCGAACCATAATATTAGTTCGGATTTTGTAAAATAGTTTTTCATATAATTCCTTTTCAGTTGTTTTGTAGGGGCTGATGCCCACATAGCTAACAGCTTTTAAAATAATTACGCATTAATTCTTAATTCATAATTCTTAATTAAAAAAGCATCCGCCTGCACATCTTCAAAGACCTAACGATGTGCAAACGAATGCCGTTGCATTACGCTCTACCCGGTGGCAGATTGTTTTTTCTGAAATTGTCGGTCAGATTTTGAGGCTCATGGCATCCTTGACCTTCGCCACAGTCTCGTCTCCGATGCGGTTCGCCTTTTCGCTGCCCGTGTTAATGATGTCCTTGACGATGTCCTTATGGGCTTCGTAGTAGGCGCGGCGCTCACGGAAGGGATCCAGCAGCTCGTTGAGCTTTTCCGCCAGACGGCGCTTGCAGGCAACGCAGCCGATGCCGCCCGCCTTACAACGCTCGCAGATGTCCTCGTATTCCTCCGTGTTGAAGACCTTATGATAGGTGCTCACGGCGCAGATGTCGGGGTGACCGGGATCCTTGGCGCGGATGCGGGAGGGGTCGGTGACCGCCAGGCGAACCTTCTCGTTCACGGTCTCTGCAGTA
>JAZNZK010000028.1:0-4415 GCA_045594905.1 Ruminococcus sp. | reverse complement strand
CTTAAAGGCATAGTCTGCCGCCATTGCATAACCGTCATAGCCTTCACCATCGCGCGAGCCAATGGGCATCTTGAAAGTCAGAACAACATAATCTTCCTCACCGTCACCGCGCACAACAGGAATAGCGAATTCATTAGAGCCAACCTGCAGGACTTCGTCCTTATTATTTTCCAGAAAATATCTGACTTTATCCATGTACTCGGCGCGGACTGCTTCACGATACTGCTTCTTATTGTCTGCCATAGCATTCACTTCCTTTCTATGGTTAGATTATACCAGAATACACGGTGAAAGTCAATACCTTGATTTAGACGTAATACGTCTAATTGACTCCCTTTCGGGAGTTTAATATTCAATATTAAGTTCCACAACCTTGGGAATAATCACTACGGCATTAAAGTCGAAGTAATCTGTTTCACCATCCTCGAGTGCAATGGCATTACACTCGAAGGTGTCATCATCTTCTTCAGTAAGAGTGGGGAGTTTCATCCAAACGGTTGAACCCTGTATAAAAATATCACCAACGGGAATATTTGAAAAGGCTATTTTTTTTACTTCTTCATGCTTAATATTAATGTTCATGTTTATACCTCCTTAAATTCAAATTCAACATCAACATCAATAACAACAAGACAATCGTCAACCCAAGATTTAACTTCTCCGATGACATAAGTGTCATAATCGGCTTTAGCATCCTCACGCTCTTCGACGGTGAAGTTGAAAATATCTTCACAGTCATAATTTTCAGCGAGAAAATCATTAAAGGATATAGCGCCATAAGAGCTCAAGTAAGCCGCTTTTACTTTTTCAAAAGAAGTATAGTAGTCCTGATTTTCATAGTCGATATAAATTTTCTTTGTCATTAGGTTTAACCCCTTTCTTATTTTGTAACTAAAGTATAGCATAGAAGTTTAATTTTGTCAATACCTTAATTTAGACGTATTACGTCTAAAGACTCCGTCCAAAAAGGGGAGGGGCAAAAGCCCCTCTTTTAATAATTGAAGTTTTCGACAGTTCCCAGAATACGGAACGGGAAATAGGTAATACCGATAGTCAGATTAGAAAGTTTCTTTTTGACGATTTCCGCAAACAATTCACTTTCAATGATTGCATCATCAAGGGCGGTGTGCGCTTCGTCAAACTCCATATTTCCAGTCATAAAGCGGTAGGCGGTTTCAGCAGAAGTCTTAAAATATTTTCCGCTTGCGGTTGTCCAGTTCTCATCAATGCACATTCTCTTGTAATCATCATTATTAAGGAGATATTCGCAGGACATACCCCACAGGTCAAACAGGGGATAGAGTTCTCCACGGAAAACAAAGTTATTTCCATCAAAATCACGGTTACTGCTTCGGCTTCCCGCGCTTGCAATATTACGACAGATTTTATTCTGCATAGCTTCCCATTCATAAAAATCATCACTATAAAGTTTATTAATGTAAAGTTCAGTAAATGGAATAGCCTTTTTGAAGTCGAACATAGAGTTATAAGCACCGACGGCTTCGCAGTGTTCCATATCTGCAACCATTTCAGCGGAAGCAGTACGCCAGTCAGTCAAGGTAATTTCGCCGTTGGTCAGCATTTCAATGTACTTCGGGCGCTTGCTTGCATAGTAAGCAGTATTGAAAACAGCAGGTACAGAGAAAATCTCACTAATAAGATAATGCTTGCGAGCATATACACGACCCTGACGGTCAATCACCTGCCAGCCCAAATCATAAATCAAAGGCTTAGCAATAGCAATAGCCTGACGAGCCGAGCCGTCATAGTCAGCGGCGCAGGGTAGTGTGGCAGTTTCACAGTCAAGCACCATATAATACTTTCGTCTATGGTCGTATTTAGTTGAGTTAATAGTCATGGTATCAAATCTCCAATCATTTTATTATTAAGGTTCGCCTTCGCTTCCTTAACTGTATACAGTATAGCATACACTTATATATATGTCAACACTTTTTCAAAAAGTTTTTTGGGATTATTTAGACGTAATACGTCTAATAAAAAGAGAAGGGAGATTATTCTCCCTTCTTCTCTCTCATCTTTTTATCTCGTTCAATCTTCTTTGCCTTTTCTTCCGCCTTTTTCTTTGCGGTTTCGGCTTTGTTCTTGCACTTAATCTCCCAATCTTCCGCCATGGAATAACCGTCATATGCTTCTCCGTCACGAGAGCCAGTGGGCACCTTGACAGTAATCACAATAAATTTTTCGTTGCCCTCTTCATCAAGGCAAGGGAGGGCAAGTTCATTAGAACCAACTCGCAATACTTCTTCGTCTTTCGCAGAGAGCGCGCGCCCGATAATTTCAAGATATGCTTCGCGCAGTTTGTCATTCAATACTTTGTTAGAAGTTGCCATAATCATTTCCCCTTTCTTATTGTGTTTATATTGTACCATATATGTATTAGTATGTCAACCCTTTTTCTTAAAATTTATTTAGACGTATTACGTCTAATAAAACCTCCCTTGCGGGAGGGAAAGGGGCATCACAAAACTTTGGACTCGCTAACGAAATATTTAGCATTGTACTTGTTAAGTATTTCTTTTACTTTTGCACTGTCCGCTTGAGTCGCGCAGTAACAGTTAATCAGTATATATTTCTTTACATCTATATAATTAAAAGGCACATTGCTTTTTTTCAGTTCTATAATACAGTCATCATCTTCGGGATAAAACCCTTGATTTGAAATTGTTGCTTCAACTTTCCACAACTTATCCTTGCGCGCCTTCTCTTCTCCCCACTTAACCAGAAAAACTCCGATTACATTGCAAACGAAAGTAATCAAACATTTCTGCCACATCGGAAAGTCAATAACTGTATAAATAAGCATTATGTTATAAAAAGCATAATAGCCGCCAGATATAAGACTTGCCACAAGCTTTCCGCTTTTAAGAGTAGTGATAGAACGAATGGTTGCAAAGATAACATTTACAATAGATAGTCCAATAAAGATAATCAAAAATTTCATTTTTATTTCCCCTTTCTGTATTTTTATTATATTACAAATTTAATTAAAAGTCAAGTTTTTTATCTTAATGGATTTAGACGTATTACGTCTAATAAAATTGATGAGTATCATTGTGGATACTCATCAAATCATTTTATTTAATAGACAACTTCTATGGGGGAAATCTTGATGGGGCGAGTGACATGTTCGGAGCAGAAATGGCACGCTTCACCGCTTTCCAAATGGACAGCATTGATGTCGGGTTCATCTTCCAATTCATAAGTTTTATCCAGTCGCAGATAAGCCTCGTCATCATAGATGAACACTTCTCCTCTTTCAATGTCTTCAAAATAAATCACCCGATTAGAATACTTCATTTTAACTTCCATTTTCTTTTCCTCCTTTGTTCTTTGTTGAGTTAATTATATCAGATAGAAAAACATTTGTCAATAATTTTCTTAAAAAGTTTTTGAAGAAAATCAACAATACTTAGACGTATTACGTCTAATAATAAGAAGAGGAATTATTCCTCTTCTTTCCACTCCTTCAAAAGCCTTACTCCCTTTCCTCGAACTGTTTAAGGAGTTTGGAAGCTTTTTCCATGGTCTTGCGGAACTCGGTTGCGAGGTCATAGTCACAACAATCGGTCATCTGGTCATGGATTTTATCACCGATGCAAGCAAGCTCTTCAGCAAAGCCATGTTCATACTTGGCGAAGCATACCACAGGCATGCCGCAAAGATTGTCCGTGTAGATTTCCAGTGCTTCGCCCTCTCGGATATGGAGAGTTCGGCGGATTTCCTTGGGAATAACTACTCTACCAAGGTCATCAATTCGGCGGATAATTCCAGTTGCTTTCATAATTATTAGTTCCTTTCTTTTTTTATGGTTAAAGTATACCACATAATTTTAATTTTGTCAACTGGCGCGCTTAGACGTATTACGTCTAAATTCGTCTAAAAAGGGGAAAGGGAATTTTCGTTCCCTTTCCGCTAACCTTTATTCTTCGTCACCTTCGACATCAACCGCAATCGAGTATGCCTTGCGCTTGCCAACCTTGGGAAGCTTGATTTCAGTAGATACTACCTTGCCCTCTGCGACAAGCTGACGAGCGAGAGAACCAGCCTTGTTATGAGTGACACCGATAGCCTCGCCAAGCTGACCTTCGGTGAACGCGCCATCGTGGGTGGAAAGATAGTCGAGGATAGCTACCTTGATGGGAGCGTTCTCAAGCTGAGTCTTGGAAGGCTTAGAGGAGCGGTTTTCATTGCGTGCATCGAGCTTAGCGATTGCGGCGGTTGCAAATTCCTTTACATCGTCTGCGAGGTTGGAATTAGCAACGGTGGTGTAGAATTCACGATTAGTCATAGTATTTTCCTTTCTGCGCTTGCGCGCTAACAGTGTCGGTCACTACCCTTTTTATTTTTTAGGGAGTCTTTTGTTCCCCCTTGCAAGATTATAATACCACATACAC
>JAZNZK010000027.1:0-17801 GCA_045594905.1 Ruminococcus sp. | reverse complement strand
GAGACGGCGCCGCTGGTGGGTGCAGGGCAAAGCCCTCCGTAGCGTTCAAGCGCTCTGCAAGGGGTGAATTTCAAAACAGTCCTGTGGACTGTTTTGAAAGAGGGGACGCTCTGCAAGAGAGAGCGTCCCTTTACTTTTTCGGCATTCTCATATTTTCTTAAAGAAAATTTTGCATTTTTTATAAAATATATGTTGCAGAATTCGGAATTATGTGTTATAATATAAGTTAGAATATACTGCTTATCTGTGTATTCATCATAATATCTGATTATATTACTATTTTATAGAAAGGACGATACCCATGGAATATAAATTTTCCGATAAGGTAAGCGGATTAAAGGCTTCTGCTATCAGAGAAATCCTTAAATTCACTTCCGTACCGGGAGTAATTTCCTTTGCGGCAGGTAATCCTGCTCCTGAGGCTTTTCCAACAGAACGCATTGCGGAACTCTCCGCAGAACTGCTCCGTGATGACCCTGTTCTCGCTCTCCAGTACAATATCACCGAGGGATATACTCCCCTCCGTGAATTTCTCAAAGAGTGGATGACAGAGAAAAATTGCTTCCATAAGGAATTTGATGATATTATCGTTACTTCCGGCGGTCAGCAGGCAAATGAGCTTTCCTGTAAGGTGCTTCTCAACGAGGGTGATACACTCCTCTGCGAATCTCCAAGCTTTATCGGCTCACTCAACGCTTTCCGTTCCTACAATGTTAATCTTGTGGGAGTTGAAATGGACGAGGACGGAATTAATCTGGAAAAGCTTGAAGATGCGCTGAAAACTCAGCCAAATGTAAAAATCCTCTACCTTATTCCAAATTTCCAGAACCCTACAGGACGTACAATGTCCCTTGAAAAGCGTAAGGCTGTTTATGAGCTTGCCTGCCGCTATGATTTCATCATCCTCGAGGATGACCCCTACGGCGAACTCCGCTTCGCAGGTGAAAATATCCCGTCAATCAAGAGTCTTGACACAGAGGGACGAGTTATCTATTCCTCCACATTCTCAAAGCTTATATCTTCGGGATTCAGAACTGGTTTTGTTTCTGCTCCTGCTCCGATTATACAGAAAATCGTAGTATGCAAGCAGGTTTCAGATGTTCACTCAAATATCTGGGCGCAGGTTGTATCTCACCGCTTTATGACTACTGTTGACCGTGAGGCGCACTTCAACAAGCTCCGCGATATCTACCGCAAAAAGAGCGAGCTTATGTGCAGCTATATCGACAACAGCTTCTCAAAGAAAATCACCTATACAAAGCCCGAGGGCGGTTTGTTTATCTGGTGCAATCTCCCTGAGGAATGCGATATGAACGCTTTCTGCAAGCAGGCAGTTCAGGAATACAAGGTTGCTATTGTTCCCGGAAACTCATTCAGCATATCCGAGAACGAGGTAAGTCACTCATTCCGTCTCAACTACTCCACACCTACCAATGAGCAGATTATTGAGGGTATGGAAAAACTCGCTAAAATGACAAGAGATATTCTTGACTAAAAAACCTCTAAAGAGAATTAAAGAAAACACAATTTGAAAGGAAATATATTATTATGGCTACTATGGACAGATATCCCGTTACACAAAAATACCTGATGACAAGAAATCAGGCTATCAACTTCCCTATTGACTTCTTTAAGGGAAATTTCAGAAAAAATGACGTTTACGGCGTTGTAATCGATATTCCTATGCCCAACGGCATTCTAAGCACAATGGTTTGTTTCATCAACGGTGCTGCTAACCTTTACTTCAACAATGGCGGCGAATACACAGGAGCTTCTCAGAAATACAGAACTCTTGTACAGGCTGCTCACAATCTTGTTGCTTCTTCAAATCAACTTCTTCCCAAATGCGAAAAAACTACAAAGTTTGACCTCCCCAGAGGCAGAGTTCACAACGTATTTCTTCTCACAAAGAGCGGTGTATACAAGACAGAATTTGCTCCCGGAATTATCCCCGAGGACCAGCCCGAAAAGCGCATGGTGTACGTTCTCTACCAGAAGGTTCTCAACGAACTCAGAAGCTGTCAGCTCAAGGACGAGGCTGATATGAGAAAAGGCAATAACTAACCAAAGGAGCATCATTCCAAATGGAAAATAAAAAACTTATTTTCAGCGGTATTCAGCCTACAGGTACATTTACCCTTGGCAATTATATCGGCGCTGTACGCAACTGGGGACCACTTCAGGACGAATACAACTGCATCTACTGCGTTGTTGATATGCACGCTATAACAGTTCGTCAGGACCCTGTAAAACTCCGTCAGAATACCCTCAATTCCTACGCTTTACTTATGGCTTGCGGAATTGATGTTGAAAAATCCATACTCTTTATCCAGAGCCACGTTAAAACTCATGCAGAGCTTAACTGGGTTCTCTGCTGCAACACTCAGTTCGGTGAACTTAGCCGTATGACACAGTTCAAGGACAAGAGCCAGAAGCACCCTGATGATATAAACGCGGGACTTTTTACATATCCCTCCCTTATGGCTGCGGATATTCTCGCTTATAACGCTGACCTTGTGCCTGTAGGCGTTGACCAGAAACAGCATCTGGAGCTTGCAAGAAATATCGCTCAGCGCTTTAATCAGCGCTATGGCGATTTCTTTACAGTTCCTGAGCCATATATCGCTGAAATCGGTGCAAAGGTAATGTCTTTGCAGGAGCCTACAAAGAAGATGTCCAAATCCGACGAAAATCCTAATGCATGTATACTTATCCTTGACGACAAGGACACAATTATCCGCAAGTGCAAACGCGCTGTTACAGACAGCGAGGCAGAAGTCGTATACCGTGAGGGCAAGGACGGCATAAATAACCTTATGACAATTTATTCCAGCGTTACAGGTAAGGATTTCGCTGCTATCGAGGCGGAATTTGCAGGTAAAGGCTACGGCGACTTCAAGCTTGCTGTTGGCGAGGCTGTTGCTGACCACCTTGAACCTGTACGAAGCGAATTTGCTCGTCTTATTCAGGATAAGGCATATCTCAAAGAGTGCTACACAACAGGCGCTGAAAAGGCTCTCCGCTATTCTCAGCGTACTCTCAGCAAGGTTTACCGCAAGATAGGCTTTGTTGACAAGGGCTGATGTAACACGTTATCTTGTTAAAGTGTACAAAATCCCGCAATGTATCGCCGCATATTTTGCAATTAATACGAAATTGTCTGAAATAACTTGCAATTTTCGGCAATATATTGTATTATTATTGTTGGACATTTTTCAAATGCCCATTATACCGGAAGGAGTGCTTTTATATGGTTGAATATCAGCAGAAAAATAATTATTCTATTGGCGATCTGCTTGATATCGTAAGACTTCTTCGTTCCGAGGGCGGCTGCCCGTGGGACAGAGAACAGACACATGAGTCAATCAGAAGCGACTTCTTAGAAGAAACCTGCGAGGTTCTGGAGGCTATCGACCTTAAAGATACCGCACTTCTCAGAGAAGAATTAGGCGATGTTCTTTTACAGGTGGTTTTCCACAGTCGTATTGAGGAAGAACAGAACAATTTCACCTTTGATGAGGTGTGCGATGAGATATGCAAAAAACTCATCGTCCGCCACCCACATGTTTTTGGCGAAGTTATTGCCGATACCTCCGATGAGGTGCTGAAAAACTGGGATTCCATAAAAATGGAAACCAAAGGTCAGGAAACCTATACCGATACCCTTAAAAGCGTTGCAAGTACTCTCCCTGCTCTTATGAGAGCACAGAAAGTTGGCAAGCGCGCCATGAGAGCAGGTATGGATTTCCGCTGTGCAACCGACGCTATAGCTTGCATTTCCGCCGAAAAAGCGGAGCTTGATAAGGCTGTAGCTATGGGAGACAATGCTAATATGGAGGAAGAAATCGGCGATTTGCTTTTCTCCTGCGTAAATGCTGCCCGTCACCTCGGAATCGACGCGGAACAGGCTCTCAGAGCTTCTACGGATAAATTTATCAAACGCTTTTCCATTACGGAGGAGTTAGTTAGAAATGAGTCTCTGGATATGAAAGAGCTGCCCATTGAGGAGCTTGACATATACTGGGACAAAGCAAAGAAAATTATTATGGAGGAAAACAAAAATGACTAAAACAGAACTCATCAATTCAATTGCAGATAAAGCTAACTGCACAAAGAAAGACGCTGCTTCCGCTCTCGAGGCAACATTAGCTGCTATTTCCGAAGCTCTCGTAAACGGAGAAAAGGTTTCTATCACAGGCTTCGGTACATTCGAGGTTCGTGAAAGAGGCGAAAAGAAGTGCATTAACCCCAGAACTAAGGAGGAAATGATTTGTCCTCCCAGCAAGGCTCCCGGTTTCAAGGCTGGTAAGTCCCTCAAGGAAGCTGTAAACAAGTAATTAACGAAAGATTACGGGGCAGGTTAATCCTGCCCCATATTTATAGGTGAATATTATGAGATTAGACAAATATCTTAAAGTTACCCGTCTTATCAAGCGCCGCACTGTTGCAAACGAAGCTTGCGACGCTGAAAAAATCGTTGTAAACGGCAAGGTAGCACGTGCTTCGTATGATGTAAAGGTCGGTGATATCATTGAAATAAACATGGGTACCCGTCCTCTTAAAGTAAAGGTGCTCAACGTTACAGAACACGCCACAAAGGAAAATGCAGCGGATAATTATACTGTTGTTGAATAATGAAAAAAGGGACTGCAACAGTCCCTTTTTTACTTTGTATTATGAATATCCCAGCGGAAATTCGCCAGTTTTTTTGCTCTGGTATTGTCCAACAGGTTGTTATTCTCGATCTTGGAAAAATCAAGATATCGGTAATTCGTCTTTTCTTCCTTGTTTCCGCCAAAAATGCCCTTTATCTTTGTCAATGCTCCTGAACCCTCTTTTTTCTGAAGAACTGTTCCAAGAGAGTGATTTTCACGCATAAACGCAATAATATCAGCAGCCGTTGTAAGCATTTTATCACATACATTATATATTCCCGCAAACTGCTGTATATCCTCCGCATTCTTTACAAAGCAAAGTATAAAATCAACCAGATTATGAACACAGCAGAACTGGAAACCATACTGCCCCTTTCCGAATACAAACTTAGAACCGTCCTTAGGGTCTGTTATCTTGGCAACAAGATTATCTGTGAAATTGAATGTATAAACAGGCGCTACACGTGTTATACATACCATTACTTCCTTATGATGATGCATTTCAGATATAAGAGCCTTTTCTGATTCATACTTCATCGCGGCATAATTGGAAGTAATTTTTATATCGGAGTCCTCACGGAGAGGCTCTCTTGTTTTGGGGAATTCGTAAACTCTGTCGGTGCTTACAAGTATAAATTTCTTTACAGAATCAGTAGTCATAGCATAACGATAAATAAACTTATCGCACTGCTTTGAATCATTCATTTCTTTTTCGGTAACAATAGGTCCAAGGTCGTTATCCACAGTACAAGCGGCATGAATCACTATTTCGATTTCATAGTCCTCAAAAATCTGCGCATATGTGTTTTTGTCTGTAGACTCGCACTGTACAAATACGTAGTTGAGTTTTCCCTCGTTATAGCCGTTTTCTTCTTTATCAGCGGCAACTACTGCATAGCCTTTTTTCAGAAGCCCTGAGCATATATGCTGACCTATAAGACCGCATCCTCCTGTTACAAGAACTGTTTTCATAATTCATACCCTCCTTGTTATTACAATTAATATTATTATAGTTATTCAGCAGAATTATTATTTGCATCCTCAAGCATTATATCCAAAGTAGCATAAATTGCGTCATATGTTTCATTCCATGGTGTACCTCTTGTAGTACTTCTGAGATGCGTATCAAGCAGTTCTCCGCTGTCTGTAGAAATACCTCTTGATATATCTATGAACGGATTTGCATCGGCAAGCTCCTGCATACTGTTTTTCATTTCAATCATTTCATCAGTCCAGCCGTAGTCCTCACGGAACTGCTGGTCGCCAAGCTCACTTGTTGTCTCATCGAGAATCGCGAAACGCTTGCAATCAAGATATCTTGCTACACCCTCAGGATTCTGACCGCCTTTTACAAAGCAGTAACCCTCCATACCAACAGGGATATAATATTCATCAGATTCGGGGTCTTTCGGCATTGGAACAAATCCAACATCTTCGCCATACTTCTTTTTCCATGATTCCTCAGCCATATAGAACTCATAAAGTCCTACAGGATAGAAAAGCAGCTTGCCTTCACCAATATATTCAGGATGAGAATCCCAGCCGTAGTCGCCGACACCGATAGCGATACTTCCTGATGTATAAAGATCATACATGAAATTCTGAACCCGTTCCATTGCAGGATTGCCTATATTATTTATAAGCTTGCCGTCCTGTAATTCAATTGCAGGAATACCAGTTGTAGCCATAAGGCCGAATTCATACCACCAGCTGTCGATGCCGAATTTTTCATTTTCAACATCCACAAAGCTTTTGAGCATATCGTGGAAAGCGTCCCATGTCCATTCGTCATTTTCATATAGAACAGCAGGGTCGGTAAGCCCAGCCTCCTCAACAGTTTTCTTATTATAAACACAAGCAACACTATCCCCTGTAGTCTGTGTAACAACACAGTAATGCTTATCGTTCCACATCAGGCTGTTGTTTACGTCTTTAACATCCTCCCAGAGAGACGAATCAAAATCAATATAATCATCAACGGGAACAAACATTCCTCTTATAGCACCCTTGGGGAAAGCGTCCATATCCCCTGCATAGAAGAAATCCACGCCGTCGCCGCTGTCGATCATCTGAGCAAGCTTTTCATATCGGTCACTATGCTCGCACTGAATCCACTCGATGTTGCCGCCGTATTTTTCCTCAAAGGCAACAAGCTCGGTAGGTTTATTCTTACCTGTTGCGTCAGGGTTTATATCCCATGTGGCAAGCCATTTTATAGTTTTGTTTTCAAGTTCAACATCGGGAAGAAGATCGGTACTCATAACGTTTTCATGAATTTTATTACGGACGTCCTCAGAGACGTCAACATCTGCATAAGGATTCTTCTCCTCTTTTTCGCCACAGGCAGTTGCAGAAATAACAGCTGTCAAAGCAATCAGAAACGCTGTAAATGCCTTAAATTTTTTCATCAATGAACTCCTTTTTGTCAAATAAACACGTACAATATCTGTTTTATTAATTATAACATTTTTACACATATGCTGTCAATAGTAATTTTCCATAATAGAAAGCATAAAAATTTGGGGATAATTTTCAAATGTAATTTTAATTTCTTTATTAATTTATACGCAATAACTAATAAATCGTTCAGAAACATCTGAACGATTTATTTTAATCCAATTATTGCCGTAACTGATTTTGTAGGCGTCAGCAGATAGCTGTCCGTACAGGTCAGACCAATCCGCCGCTGTGCATTGAGATATTCAAGAAAATCCCTCTGCAACTCTATTGGTAAATCTCCATAACCTGCACTGAAACGATATGTCCGCGCCTCTTTAGGCATATCCCCGAATATTTCAGCCTCTGCAATGTCGCAAGTCTGTTCAATAGCGGCACTGCACAGTGCATCCACCGCAAGCGCCGCCGCCATATCTATCACAGACGTCTCACGTATCAGTCTGTCAGCCTCTGCGGATACCGTAGCTGCAAGCACAACTGCCCTGCTACAGCCCTCCAGATGCTTGCGGATACTCTTTCCGGTAAGTACAGCAGGGAATCCAGAAAGATGTACACCATCAGACGAAATTTCCACATCTGCTTCGCGATAGACATAGGAAGGTTTAAGCCTGTCACGGACAATTATTTCATATTTATCAAGTATAGCCGATGTCTGTTCATCGGGAACAGTACGAATCCCCATATACCGCGCAGCTTCTGTTTTTGAAATCTCCCCGAGAGTTATCATACAGATATAACTCCTGCAACTGCCTCGCTGATTTTCTTAGCAACGTAGGGATTATTCATAGTATAAAGGTGGATTCCGTCAACATCTCCTGCCGCAAGGTCAATTATCTGGTCGATAGCGTAAGCAATTCCTGCATCGCGGAGAGCCACGGGATTATGTTCATATTTCTGCATAATCTTAACGAACTTCTGCGGCAGACTTGCGCCGCAGGTTGTAACCATTCGCTCAATCTGCTTTTTATTTACAACAGGCATAATTCCAGCTTCAATAGGCATATTTATACCCTTGGCAGCAGCTTTTTCTCGGAATTTCCAAAAATATTCATTGTCGAAGAAAAGCTGTGTAATAAGATGATCTGCACCTGAATCTACCTTAATTTTCAGATTATCAATATCTTTGTCAAGAGTATCCGCGTCGGGATGTCCCTCAGGATAGCAAGCAGCTGCAATATCAAAATCGCCCTTGGTGCGCAGATAGCATATAAGGTCACTTGCATAGGCAAAGTCCTTGGCAGGCGGAATATCAGGGTTTATATCGCCGCGGAGGGCAAGAATATGGTCAATTCCCCTGCTCTTTGCCGCCTCCAGAGTAGCATCAATCTGCTCTTTTGTGTAGTTGATACAGGGCAAATGAAGCACGGGTGTCACGCCCATAGCTTTCACTTTTGAAGCAATATCAAGGGCAAGACCACTATTGCCGCTTCCTCCCGCGCTATATGTTACGCTGATGAAATCAGGGTGCAAATCTCCCAATTCGTCCAGAGCCTTATATATAACATCGACGGAACTTGTATTTCTCGGAGGAAAAACCTCGAAGGAATATACCGTTTTCTGATTAAATAAATTTTTTATTTTCATGTTTTTCTCCTATATTGACCAGTCGATTTCTTCCATATTGTTCATTCTCAAAAACTCATTCGCCTTTGAAAAATGCTTACAGCCGAAGAATCCATTGTAAGCTGAAAGGGGACTTGGATGTGCCGCTGTAAGTATAAGATGATTAGGATTTGTGATAAACTGCGCCTTTGCCTTAGCGTCAGCTCCCCACAGCATGAATACCATGGGCTTTTCGCGGAGATTTAACAAACGTATAACCTCGGTGGTGAAAATCTCCCACCCTTTTCCGCGATGACTTCTTGGCTGATTGGCGCGGACAGTCAGCACTGAATTCAGCAGTAACACACCATTTTCAGCCCATTTTGTCAATTCTCCGTGCTTGCCAGAATTATTTATGCCGATGTCGCTGTAAATTTCCTTAAAAATATTCACCAAAGAGGGTGGCGGAGTAACTCCCTGACGCACAGAAAAACTGAGCCCGTGAGCCTGCCCCTCCCCGTGATAGGGGTCCTGACCGATAATAACGCATTTCACATCATTATAAGAAGTGAGCTTCATAGCGTTGAAAATATCGTACATTGAGGGATAAATTCGCTGAGACTTGTACTCGGAAATAAGAAACTGTCTCAGATTAAGATAATAGTCTTTTTCGAATTCACCGTCTAATATTTTATCCCAGTCATTATTAAATTTAACCATTATTCAGCTCCGTATCGTTATAAATTATTCCGTCATAGAACTTGAATTTTACCAGCGTATTTCGCTTGTAAGTGAGAGAGCCTTCCTCATTGAAGGGAATCTGCCCGTATGCTTTCTCGGAACACTCAATTTTCAGCTTTTTTCCCTTGCGAGTAATAAACTCCAGTTCAAAATAAGGATCAACTATGTGCATACTGCCGTCACTTTCATATACTCTAAGACGGTCGTCGGTTTTACGAACAAGCTTTACCATTTCAACAATAGGCTCGTTGCTGTACTTCTGCACATTGTCTGATTTTCTTGCACTGCGGACAGGTTCGCCGTCAGTTTCCTCGATAAAAAAACCAATCAGCTTGCGCATCGGACCCTTTCCTCCGAAAAAAATCACCACAATCAGCAATACTGCGGCAATTGACCCGAGCATAATTAATAAAGTTTTTAATTCCTGTGTCATACTGTTTCTGCCTTTCCTTTGTTTTATATTTCTATATATTACATTATATAACATTTTTTTGAATTTTGCAATATGTTCTTGCAATTTTCTCCATTATGATGTATAATTATCTGGACAAACATTTTTCGGAGGTTTTTATGCAAAAGGTTTTAGGATATCTTCGCAAGGCTGTTCAGCAATATAATATGATTTCCGCCGGTGATCGCATTGCTGTGGGAGTTTCCGGAGGCAAGGACAGTCTCACACTTTTATGGGGACTTGTTCGTCTTCGTGAAATACTCGATATAACCTGCGAAATCACCGCGGTTTCTGTTGACCCACAATTTGACGGAATATCTGCCAATTTCTCACAAATTTCGGAATATTGCGAAAAATTAGAAGTTGAACATGTAATTATACCCACGCACATCGGTGAAATTGTTTTTGATATCCGCAAAGAAAAATCCCCTTGCAGTCTTTGTGCAAGAATGAGACGAGGCGCACTTAATAACTTTGCTGCAGATAACAATTTTACTAAACTTGCTCTCGGTCATAATCTTGACGATGCAGTTGAAACATTTCTTATGAATCTGCTTACTGAGGGGCGAATCGGCTGTTTTTCTCCTGTTACGCTCCTTGAAGATAAGGCAATTTCTATTATCCGCCCACTTGTTCTTGCACCTGAGAAAGATATTCGCAAAGCCGCAAATAAACTGGATTTGCCTGTGTTCAAGCTCAACTGCAAAGTCGACGGAAAAACAAACCGTCAGCGGACAAAAGAGCTTACAGCCATGCTTGACAAAATGAATCACGGTTCAAAAATGCGAATATTCGGCGCAATGCAAAGAGACCTCGATGACTGGAAAATTTAAATGATATAAAAAAGCTCTCCTTTCGGAGAGCTTTTATTATTATTCATTAAGAATTATGACTATTTAATTAGTCTTCCTTCTTTCTGAGAACGAATGCAGTACCGAGAGCTACAGCAAGACCTGCTACTGCAACGCCTGCACCTGCAACACCAGTCTTAGGTGAGTCGTCCTTCTTAGCTGTTGTCTTCTTAGCTGTTGTAGCCTTCTTAGTTGTTGTAGCCTTATCAGTTGTTACAGCATCTGTTGTTGTTGTGCTTGTTGTTGTTACATCATCTGTTGTTGTAGTTGTTGTAACAGGAGCTGTTGTTGTAGTTGTTGTTGTAGTTGTTGTAGTTGTAGTTGTAGTTGTTGTTACAGGAGCACCAGCGATAGCGATGTAACCGTCTACATCACCAGCAATATCAGCAAGAGCAGCACACTTCTCGATGTCAGCAGCATCAGCCTTGAAGTTGTTGTTTGTCTCCTTGTTGAAGATACCCTGTGTCCATGCATAAGCCTGCATAAGCTTACCAGCTTCGTCCTTATCAACATTTACGAAGAGATCCTGTGTCTTACCAGCAGATCTGTAAACGATATCGATAGGATAAACATCACCCTCTGCTGCATCAGCAGGAAGATTGAACTCGAGTGTGCAGAATACACCATCAAGACCATTGTCAGCGTTACCGCCTGTAGCCAAGAATACGCCCTCATAGTTAGCGTTGTACTCAGCAGCTGTAGAATCAACAGAAGCAGGGTTTGGAGTGAGGTACTCAGCAGCAGCACCATACTTTACGTTAGGAAGTCCAATAGGATTCTTTGTCATTTCAAGACGATTATCATAGTATATATGCATACCTGTTGAAGCATACTTAAGGTTAGCACCAGCAACTGTGATATCAACCTTCTGTGCGTTAGCAGCCTCATCCTTTGTGATAACAATCTTAGAAGCTGTGATAACAGGCTTTACAGCGGAAGCTGCGATCTGGTCTGCAGAAAAACCGTTGTCTGCAGTTGCCTGCTCACCCTCTGCAAATGCGTTAAAAGAACAAGCAGAAGCTGCTACAACACCCATAGCGATGAGAGAAGCTGCTCTCTTTAATGAATTTTTCATTTTGATTACTTTCCTTTCAAATAAATAATAATTAATATATATGTCTATCTGCCGCCGTTATGACGGCAGATTGAACATTCATTTAGTTGTAGTATTTGCCGTACTGACCGAGAACATCGTTCCATGTATCTCTGCCTGTCTGACTACCTGTACTTGTCTTAGCATAGTAGCTGAGGATGAATGAAGCGTCAGAGCTATCGAATATTCTTGCGGGCTTGAGTGATACGTAGTTAGCAGAATCATTCTCGTTATCAACGTCAGCAAGGAATGCTGCGAAGTCGTCAAGAACAGGATTATTGCTTACAAGAACATTGTTGTTTGAGAACTGGAGTTCACTTGCAACGCCGCCTGTAGAAATCTTAGCGTAGTAAACGAGTACATTAGAAGCGTCAGATGAGTCAGCTACCATATCAAGGTCAGCGTCACCCTTAACACCGATGTAAGCTGTTGCAGAAACAGGGCTTCCGTCAACATTCTTAAGTGCATCGCCAGCCTCAGCGATTACCTCGTTGTTAGCGTTTACAATCTGCTTTGTAGCATAGATCTGAATCTGTGCAGCAAACTGATTATCAGTATTCTTGTTGATAAGCTGGAATACATCAGCGGGAACATCCTTGAATTCGATAGAATCAGTGATATCAACTACTTCGCCAGCCTCGAGGATTTCCTGCTTAACAACAGAGCCGTCCTCACCGTAAGAAATTACGGAGTAGTCAACGCTGTATCCGAGAGACTTAACCTGGTCAATGTTGAACTCAGGGTCAATGTCAAGGTAGAAACCAACCTGTGTCTCTGTGTGGTAATTTACAACATACTTTGTTTCAGTTCTTGTAGTTGTGGATGTATCATCACCACCGTCAGATACTGTGGATGTTGTTGTAGGTGTAGAAACATCACCACCGTCACTAACTGTTGTAGTAGTTACAGATACGTCACCGCCGTCAGATACTGTAGATGTTGTTGTTACATCGCTTGCACCGCCGTCTGATACTGTGGATGTTGTTGTTACATCACTTGCGCCGCCGTCAGATACTGTTGATGTTGTTGTACAATCATGATCACCTAAATCAGTCTCTGTTGCTGTTGTAGTTGTTGTTGTTCCGCTACCGTCATCAGAAACCGTTGTTGTTGTAGGACCAGGGAAACCAGGAGTTGTTATATCTGATACAGTAGGCTCTGTTGTTGTAGTTGTTGTAACATCATCGCTAACAGTTGATGTAGTTGTTGTTGTAGAAGAAGTTGTTGTAGTAGTTGTAGTTGTTGTAGTCTCCTTAACAAGTACAACTCTCTCAATCTGGAGGTCTGCAGAAGCAATTCCGCCGCCCTCGTTTGTGAACTTGCTTGCATCAGCAACAGCAACAAACTGCTTGTATGAAGATACAGCGTCTACGTTGTACTTAGACTCAATGTAAGTCTCAGCATCAGCCCACTCTTTCTCATTATCAGCGAACTTACCAGAGAGTGTAGCTACGCCGCCCTTAACTTCAACTTCAATATCATAGATTGAATCGCCGAATTTACCGAGCTCAGCAGCTGTGATAGCAACCTTGCCCTCGCCCTCAAACTTATCGTTGAGCTGTGCAAGTGCATCATTGTAGATTTCTAAAACAGTCTTGTTTGCAGCGATTTCTTCGCATGTTGAACCGGGAATATTCTTACCAAACTCTGCATAAAGCTTTTTATCAGCCTTAGCAATAAGCTCAGAAGCAGCATCTGCAGTTGTAGAGCCTTCCTTATTGATGTATTTCTTAGCAAGTTCAAGCTTGTCTACATAGAAAGCAACAGAATCTTCAACCTTCTTATATGCTTTTGTTGTGTCAACTGCGCTGTACTTATCGCAAGCATCCTTAGCTGTGCTCTTGAGGAGCTCAAACTTTTCAAGTGCCCAGTCAATAACAGCAAAACCGTAGTAAACCTTGCCTGTAGCCTTATCTGTGAACTTAAGTGTTCCGTCAACTGTAGTACCGTCAACGAGCTTAGAGGAATTGATAACGATTTCAAGATCACCAGCAATTACAACATTCTCAAAGAAGTTGTCAGGTGTATCAAGATCTGCAACGCCATATTCAGCAGCAATTTCCTTTAAAGCACCGCCGATTGTGTTTTTTCCGCCTGCTGTGAAAGTAGGTGTAATGTTATCAAGTGAAGCCTTGATTGTAATATCACGGTTAGAAGATACTTCATAAGTTACATCGCTCATTTTCTCAACGAGGCTCTTTGTAACTTCTGCATACTGACCTGACTTCTCGATTGCCTTTTCATAAACCTTAGTCATGTCAATTACATCTGAGCTCTTATTGCCTGATGCAATCTTTGCAAGAATAGTTGTTGCAAGATCAATGTTCCAATCAGAAGACTTAACATATGTACCATATGTTTCACCGTCAACTGTTACATCTGCACCTTCTGCATACTCCTCCTCGGGAGCAACATACAGCAGACTTGCAATATTACCTTCGTCAAGTGTAACCACAGGTATCAGATTTACTTCCAAATCCCCCTTCATTGCTGTTGAAGCTGAATTATCAACATATACAGCATTAGCTACACTTAAACACTGTGTGAGAGCAACGGGCACAACTGCTGCAGCCGCAATAGCTCTCTTGAATAATGAGTTCTTCATTGTTCTATACCTCTCTATCATATTTTTTCCCCCCCAGCACCCCTTATCAGTACGACAGAAGAACCGAGGACATCTTTGTCAAGGCCATATACAAATATACATAAGCCTGTCAAAAATCCATACTATCATTTTATCACACAAATCTCAATAAGTCAAGATAAATTGTGCATTTTTCTAAATAAACATTGACAATATATTTAGTCGTTTTTTGTGGGTATTTCACAATTTTGCTCGATATACCTATATTTCCACTAAATACTAATTGTTTTTTGTCTAAAAATATAAATGTATATAATATTCTCGCCATTTTATCAATATTTATCGAGTTTTTCTTTTTGTCTATTATATCACGTTTTTTTAAATTTGTCAACAGGTTATTTTGCCCAAAATTCGCTATTTTCCGACTTCTTTTGTACCTATAGTTATATCGCTTTTCTATTCGTCATTTTGTATAATGCTTTGTAGTCGCTTGTCATAAATTAGCTATTGAAGATTTGTATGAAGTCTTGGCGTAATATAAAAAACAGGACCCGAAGGTCCTGTTTTTTATCGACTTGGTTTATTCAACAACTGTGCCGTCAAGAACATAGCTATCGAAGCTCTCTTTGTAGTTTACGCCAAGAACGTCAATCCAGTTCTCGTGTGCATTATCTTCAGCGAATGCACCAGTCATTACGTTTGCATAGAACTTGAGTACGCTACTTGCATCAGAAGCATCAATGATTCTGTCTTCATCAGCTCTTGTAAGCTTCCAGTTACCCTTGTCATAGCAATCCTTATCTACGTCAACGAGGAATGCAGCAAGTTCCTGGAGCTCAGGATGAGCTATAAATGCTTCATTTGAAGTCTCAGGTGCAACAGGTGTTGCAGCCTTATCTCCGCCTGTCATAACCTTAGCGTAGAATGCCAGAGCATTAGTTGCATCTGAAGCGTCTACTGCGTTACTGAGGTCAGAGTCACCCTTAACACCGATGTATGCAGTTGCTACAACTTGTGTGCCGTCCTCATAGTAGAGAGGCTGACCGTTGTAGAATACATTAAGCTCATATGTGAAATCTGTCTCAGATGTTCTATAAGCTTCCATAGGTGTGCCGCCGCCGTTTACTGTATCTGCAAATGTAATCTTAGTAGGATCAAGTGCTACCACTTCTCCACTATCCTTTACAAATTCAGCAGTTACCATTTCAGCAGGGAAAGGTCTTGGGTCGTGGTTGAAGAAGAATCCGTCAACCACTGCTACTGTTACTGTACTATCGGGAGGAATTACAATGTAATTACCCTTTGTTGTACTTGTTGTAGCGCTACCGGGATTTACAATACCGGAAGTTGTAGTTGTTGTAGGTGTAGGAACGTCGTCACTTACTGTTGTAGTTGTTGTAGGTGTAGGAACGTCGTCACTTACTGTTGTTGTAGTTGTAGGTGTAGGAACGTCATCACTTACAGTTGTTGTAGTTGTAGGTGTAGGAACGTCGTCACTTACTGTTGTTGTAGTTGTAGGTGTAGGAACGTCGTCACTTACTGTTGTTGTAGTTGTAGGTGTAGGAACGTCGTCACTTACAGTTGTTGTAGTTGTAGGTGTAGGAACGTCATCACTTACAGTTGTTGTAGTTGTAGGTGTAGGAACGTCATCACTTACAGTTGTTGTAGTTGTAGGTGTAGGAACGTCATCACTTACTGTTGTTGTAGTTGTTGTTGTAACAGAAGCAACAACCTTAATCTGACCACCGATTACGAGAACCTTGTCAGTAATATCATTTCCGTTAGAATCGCTTACAAACAGTTCTGACATACCGATATCGTATACGTCGCCGTCCTTAGCATCCTCAGGAACCTGGAATGTAAGAGTAATTACACTTGAACCGTCAGGACCTACTGTAGCTGTTCCCTTAGCATTTGCAAATGCAAATTCCATAGTATCGGGATTCTGCTGTAATCCTGCACCGTATGCTTCAGAACCTGTTGCGCCAACATACTTAACATTGCCATCAGCATCAATTACGAACTGAGCGCCGCCGATTTCGAGCTTAGAACCGTTAGGATCCTTAACTACGAAGCTGAGTGATACTTCCTCACCGGGAGCAGCTGTTACTGTTTCACCCTGCCAGATGATAGCACCCTTAGGCGCTGTAACTGTAGTAGTTGTTACCTTACCAGGCTCATCGTCTGATACTGTAGTTGTTGTAGGTGTAGGAACGTCGTCACTTACAGTTGTTGTTGTAGGTGTAGGAACGTCGTCACTTACAGTTGTTGTTGTAGGTGTAGGAACGTCATCACTTACTGTTGTAGTTGTTGTTGGTGTAGGAACGTCGTCACTTACAGTTGTTGTTGTAGGTGTAGGAACGTCGTCACTTACAGTTGTTGTTGTAGGTGTAGGAACGTCATCACTTACAGTTGTTGTTGTAGGTGTAGGAACGTCGTCACTTACTGTTGTAGTTGTTGCAGGCTTTGTTGTTAAAGTAGGAACTTCATCACTTACAGTTGTTGTTGTAGGTGTAGGAACGTCATCACTTACTGTTGTTGTTGTAGGTGTAGGAACGTCGTCACTTACTGTTGTAGTTGTTGTAGGTGTAGGAACGTCATCACTTACTGTTGTAGTTGTTGTGTCGATAGGCTCATCAATAATGATTTTACCATTTACAGTTACAACCTTTTCAGTGATAAGGTTACCGTCTGTATCAGATACAACTACATTTGCCCAAGTTACAGGAATTTCACCTGTTGCACCCTCGGGAACGTTGTATGTGATAACCATGATTACAGCCTTATCAGCTGCTGCACTGCCCTTGCCGTCTGCCTGAGCAAATGCATATTCGCTTGTAGCTGCATTGTTTACGATTGCTGCGTTGCCATATGCTGCGCAAGAACCGGAAACCTTGTTAAAGCCAGCCTCAGAATTGATTGTAAATGATGCACCTGCTACTTCAAGTTCAGAATCACCCTTTACAAATACAGGAACATCTACAGGCTGACCTGCCTTGCCGTGTACTGTATCAATTACCCAAACTGCTTCGCCCTTATCAGGAACAGGAACAGTTGTTGTTACAACGGGGTCTTTCTCATCAGAAACTGTAGTTGTTACATCAGCAGGCTTATCTTCGCTTACTGTTGTAGGTGTAGGAACGTCATCACTTACTGTTGTTGTAGTTGTTACGTCATCGGACTCATCATCACTTACTGTTGTAGTTGTAGGTGTCTTAATGATGATAGCACCGTTTTCAACCTTAACCTTTTCTGTGATAAGGTTGCCGTTTGTATCAGATACTACTACGTTTGCCCACTCTACAGGAATTGTACCTGTTGCATCAGCAGGAACATCGTATGTAAGTACCATGATTACAGCCTTGTCAGCTGCTGCACTGCCCTTGCCGTCTGCCTGAGCAAATGCAAATTCGTTTGTATTTGCGTT
>JAZNZK010000026.1:0-16494 GCA_045594905.1 Ruminococcus sp. | reverse complement strand
CACCCATTGCAGAGCGCTTGGACGCTGCGCAGGGCTTTGCCCTGCACCCACCAGAGACTCCGTCTCTGGACTCTGCTAAAGGGTTTCACCCTTTAGAATCCCATTTTATTTATCATTTCCACCAAATATTTAAGACGTTTTTTGTCGAAATTGACACCCTACAAGCTATTTACTTTTACGCTTTTTTGTGTTAAAATATATATAGTATACTTTTGAAAGGAAAATTATAATGCCTATTACAGAATTACTTGAAAGAAATGCCGATTTATACGGCAATGATATTGCTCTTGTGGAGGTAAATCCCGAAATAACGGAGAATCGCCGTGTAACATGGAAAGAATATAACCTCATTGAGCCTGCTCCCGAAAGCCCATACCGTCGCGAAATCACATGGGCAGTTTTCAACGAAAAAGCTAACAGATTCGCAAATATGCTCCTTGAAAGAGGCGTACAGAAAGGCGACAAGGTGGGAATTCTCCTTATGAACTGCCTTGAATGGCTGCCTATTTACTTCGGAATCCTCAAAGCAGGCGCATTGGCTGTTCCGCTGAATTTCCGCTATACAGCCGACGAAATCAAATACTGCCTTGACCTTGCAGAAGTTGATATACTTATGTTTGGTCCCGAGTTTATCGGCAGAGTTGAGGAAATTGCAGGAGAAATCAGCAAAAACCGTCTCCTTTTCTACGTTGGCGAGGGCTGCCCCTCTTTCGCTGAGCACTACGACAGCAATGTTGCAAACTGCTCCAGTACAGCTCCCGAAATTGCTCTCACTGACGAGGACAATGCGGCTATTTACTTCTCATCAGGTACTACAGGATTCCCCAAGGCTATTCTCCACAATCATGAAAGCCTTGTTCATTCTGCCCTTGTTGAGCAGAATCATCACGGTCAGAGCCGCGAGGACGTTTTTCTCTGTATTCCCCCACTCTATCATACAGGTGCTAAAATGCACTGGTTCGGCAGTCTCCAGTCGGGAAGCAAAGCAGTATTGCTTAAAGGCGTTAAACCTAAGTCAATTATTGAAACAGCATCAAAAGAGGGCTGTTCTATTGTATGGCTTCTCGTTCCGTGGGCACAGGATATTCTTGACGCTATCGACAGAGGCGAAATAAATCTTGACGACTACGACCTCTCCCCATGGAGACTTATGCACATCGGTGCACAGCCTGTTCCTCCGTCGCTTATTGCGCGCTGGAAAGAAAAATTCCCTAAGCATCAGTATGACACAAACTACGGTCTCAGCGAATCCATAGGCCCCGGATGTGTGCATTTGGGAGTTGAAAATATTCACAAGGTTGGCGCAATCGGCAAGGCAGGCTACGGCTGGGAAACTAAAATCTCCGATGAAAACGGCAACGCTGTTGAGCGTGGTCAGGTAGGCGAGCTTTATGTAAAAGGTCCCGGAGTTATGACATGCTATTATCGCGATGAAAAAGCCACAGCAGATACAATCAAGGACGGCTGGCTTCTCACAGGCGATATGGCACAGGAGGACGAGGACGGCTTTATCTTCCTCGTTGACCGTAAAAAAGATGTTATTATCAGCGGCGGTGAAAATCTCTATCCCGTACAGATTGAAGATTTCCTCCGTTCACATCCTGCTGTAAAGGACGTTGCAGTTATCGGACTTCCTGACAAGCGTCTTGGCGAAATTGCGGCGGCTATTATCTCCATAAAGGACGGTATGACCTGCACAGAGGAGGACATCAACGCATTCAGTCAGAAAATGCCGAGATACAAGCGCCCTCATAAGATTATTTTTGCCGATGTTCCGAGAAATCCCACAGGCAAAATTGAAAAGCCTAAGCTTCGTGAGATTTACTGCGGTGAAAGCCTTGTTGCTTCTCAGATAAAGAATTAATGTAACATCCCATTAGGCTGGGTTTCCAAAGGGCACTGCCCTTTGGCAGGTCAAGAGACAGAGTCTCTTGCAGGGTGTATGACTGGTCCCACGCAGAGCAAAGCTCTGCGATGCCTTTAAGCGCTGTGCAAGGGGTGAATTTCGAAACAGTCCTGTGGGACTGTTTCGAAAGAGGGGACGCTCTGCAAGAGAGAGCGTCCCCTTTAAATTTATACAGGAAACCAATACAAAAAACGAAAGGTTATTATGGATATACTTTTAACTATTCTTGCGGTAATCAATATTGTACTTCTGCTTTTGGCAATAACGCTTCTTTTTAAAATTGCAAAAACAAGAGGAACAGGAAAAAAGGAATTTTCCGAAATACAGAAAAAAGTCGATATACTTGGAAAAACTGCCGAAACTCAGAACAGGCTTATGCTTGAACAGCTTGTACGCATGAATGAATCTCTTGTGTATCAGGTCAACAATTTAGGCGGAGAATTGCGCCGTTCCAACGAGGCACAGCAGAAAAAGGCTGTTGAAGCTCTTGAAAAAATCGAAGCGGACATGAAAACTCTCGACCGCGATAATCGCGAAAGCCTCGAAAAGATTATGACTTCCAACACCGAAAGCATGGAAAAGCTCCGCCGCGAAAACAGCGAGAGCCTCGACAAGATAAACAATACCGTCAGCGAAAAGCTGCAAAAAACGCTTAACGACCGCATTTCCCAGTCGTTTGAAACCGTAAACAAGCGACTTTCAGAGGTATATGCAGGACTTGGAGAAATGAAAGCCGTAGCGTCGGGAGTATCAGATTTAAAAAAAGTCCTCTCCAACGTTAAAACCCGCGGAATCATGGGAGAAATCCAGCTTGGAGCGATACTTGCGGAAATTCTTGCTCCCGAGCAGTACGGCGAGCAGATTGCAGTTATACCCAACTCATCAGAGCGTGTGGATTTCGCTGTAAAACTCCCCGGCAAAGACGAGGACTGCGTATATCTGCCCATAGATTCAAAATTCCCCGGAGATACATATGCAAGACTTGCCGCCGCATACGAAAAGGGCGATTCCGCAGAACTGAAAGCCGCTCGTTCTGCCCTTGAAGCAGAGATAAAACGCTGTGCAAAAAGTATCCGCACAAAATACGTAAAACCGCCGTATACAACAGATTTTGCAATTCTCTTTCTTCCATTTGAAAGTCTTTACGCCGAAGTTGTAAATATGGGGCTGGTGGAAATTCTACAGCGCGATTTCCGCATTAACATTGCAGGACCGTCTACAATGGCGGCTATGCTTAACAGTCTGCAAATGGGATTCCGCACCCTTGCAATTCAGAAGAAAAGCGGCGAGGTGTGGAAAATTCTCGAAGAGGCAAAATCAGAATTTGCCAACTTTGAAACTGTTCTGGAATCCGCAAGAAACAGGCTTAGAATGGCTGACAAAGACCTTGAAGCACTTATCGGCACAAGAACAAACGCTATTAACCGCACTTTGAAAAATGTGGGATTAGACTTAAAAAACAGCGACAAATAACAAAAATCCCCGTCATCACGACGGGGATTTAAAATTATTCGTTATCTTTCTTTCTGAGAGCAATTGCGCCTGTTACTGCGGAGAGTGCAAGTACACCTGCAATCATACCAACGCCGCTGTCGCCTGTTTTAGGAGAATCAGAAGCCTTAGCTGTAGTTGTTGCCTTCTTTGTTGTAGCCTTTTTGGATGCAGTAGTAGCTTTCTTAGTTGTTGCTGCGTCTGTAGCTGTAACAGTTGTTGCAGTTGTTGTTACTGCTGAAGCTTCATAAGTTACATTAGTAGATACACTTTCATCAAACGCTACAAATGTTGCATTATTTGATGTTGCAAAAGTTTCAGCCGCTGTACCCTTATAGCCCTTAATTGTTACCTTTGCAGTTGATTCACCAAGTAAATCATCAGCAATTGTCTTGATGTTCTTACCAAATACCATTGTTAAATTTTCAGCCATTGTACTGCCGATAGCCAGTGACTTTACTTCTGTAACATTATCAGAGAAATTTAATGTATCAACCTTAACTGATGATGCAACTGTAAGAAGTCCAGCAAGAACGGCATTTTGTTCATCTGTAAGCTCAGTATTGGAAATATCAATTGTCTGAATAACAGAACCATCGAAGTTAATTGTACTGCCTTTAAGCTCAACTGTCATACCTGTAGCTGTATCCTTAACAGTAACTTCATTTGTTGCTGTATTTACAGTGATTTCAGCGGTACCGAATTTTCCGCTGATTACAGGTGAAACAACAGGTGTTGTAGGAACAGCTGTAGTAACTGCGGAAATATTTTCTGTAGAAGCTGTAGTAGCAGCGATAATTGCCTCTGTTGTAACTATATCAGTTGTTACGGGCTCTGATGCAGCAGGCACATCTGTAGTTACTGCATTACCCTCAGCAAAAGCAGTTACAGCAGTTGCAGTTGATGAAATAGCAAGAGCCATAGCCCAAGCTGTGATTTTTCTGAATGACTTCATAATTATGACCTCCTGATTGCGTTAAATGTAAAATGACATATGATATATACATAACGTATATGATATTATTATACCACATATATCCAGAAAGTCAATACTTTTTTCAAAAATTCACAAAACTTTCATTTTTAGAGGTTTTCTTTAAGAATTCTCAGATCTGTTTATTTTTGCGGGTATATCTGCAACAAAACTCCAAACAGGATTTTTACCTGTTGAAGCCTCCGCATAATAGCGTAGAATTTCCGACGCATCAGCTGCGTCAATAGTATCATCTCTGTTCACATCAGCCATGCTTTTTTGCATTGCAGTAAAAGTTTCTTTTTTTCCCGTCTGAACTGCGGAATATTCCGAAAGAACGATTGACGCATCAGAGGAATCAATAGCGCCGTTACCGTCTGTATCTCCCAGTTTATTATAAATTGTTGGAGGAGTAATGGGAGCGAAATTGTTTTCGTAGGAGAATTCACCCTCAAAAACCTCGATTATGCCGTTTTCAATTCCGTACTGTTCAGCAGCTGAACCTGGAACAAAATCATATTCTTTGAGATTATCATCATTAAACGTATACACATAAGAACCCACAAGAGCGCCTTGATTTATTTCATGAAATTCACATGAATAACAGAAAGCATAATCCCCTATTGACGTTACACTTTCGGGAATTACAATTTTTTCAAGAGCAAGAGCATTTATAGCTGCTTCTTTTTCAATTGTTGTAACTCCCTCGCCAATTGTCAGGACTTTAAGGTTAGTACATTTATCAAAGGTGCGTTGATAAATTGTTTTTACTGTTCCCGGAACGTAAATTTCTTCAAGACTTTCACAGCTTTCAAAAGCACCCCAGCCCAAGCTTTCGATATTATCAATATTTATAGATTTCAAACTTGTGCAGCCTATAAACGCACGAGCATCTATTTCCTTAAGACTTTTTGGAATGTTGATTTTTTCAAGCTTTGCACAATGGGCAATAGAACAGGCTCCTATTTTTTTAATAGTTTCAGGTAAAATGATTTCCTTTTTCTGGTCGGGTGGTTTTGTACTTCCTTGTAACGCATTATTTCCCAGTTCAACTACCGTTCTTCCGTTTATCTGTGAGGGAACTGTTACTACTTCATCATCACCGTCATATTGTCTGATTACCACAGTTCCGTCGCTGAAAATGGAATACCACCAATCCCCGTATTGATAAAATGCAAGGTCTGAATACTGATAAGATGCAGTTGAAGTCATAGCCGTATCCGCCATTTTATCCTGTGAAATCGGCATATTTGCAATGCTTCCCATAGTTACCATAGCTGTAACAACAACCGCCATTTTCTTTAATTTATTCATTGTAACTACTCCTTTTAAATTAAGGGAACCCCTTTAGATTATACATTATTATACAACAATTAATATATATTTGTCAAGATTTCAAAAGGTGTCTCTAAAGGCAACGCAGCACCAAGTCCGCCTGACAGCTTTGCACGAAATCTGTGCGGTATTGCCTAAAAAATAAAAGTGTCAAGAAAATTACTGCATTATATTGCCTTAATTCCAAGTTGCTTTTTTACCTGTAGAAATTGCCGCATAATACGCAAGTATCTTTGAAGCGTCGGAAGCGTCAACAACCCCGTCATTGTTCACATCTGCGGCTGTAACGCGCGCTTCTGAAAATGAAGGCTTGCCGCTTGTCTGCATCTTTGCATACTCTGCCAGCACTAATGATGCATCAGAAGCGTCAACTGCGCTGTCAAAATTAACATCGCCGCTTTCTATAATCGGATATCGTGTAAGATGCTCTATAAAAGCTGGTTTAATTTCGTCATGGGTAATTTTACGTCCCCAGTATATCGCCTGATTTACGTTTCCCTCAACAATAATATAACCATCATCAAGCACCTCCAGAACAACTATAAAATGATTTGACCCCGGAACTGAGTAATTGATAATATCGCCTACGCGGACAGAAGAGGGATTGTATATTTCATATTTTCTTGCAGGCAGATTTCCAAATGCCGCATCGCTTAGCATAAATGCAAAACCTGCACAGCCGTATCCTGTAGCATATACTCCGCCTTTCCATGAATAAAAATTATTGTTTCCCCAGCTTGTGCCGTCAGGATATTTGTTCTTCATGGAAATTATTGTATTATACACGGATTTGCTGTCAATATCAGATTTTGTACCAACTGAAAAAATATTGTCGATTTTTAAATCGGCTGCATTAGCTGAACTGTTCAACGTCATGCTGTTTAAGGCAGTTAAAACTGCAGCTATAGTGACAGATGCTATTTTCTTATGTAACTCCATAAAAATTTCCTTTCTGTTAGTTTTACGAGAATTGATTGTTGCACATAATTATTATACATTAGTTCGCAGTTTTTGTCAATAATGATGCATGAAAATTCCTGTACAAATATGTGACGATTATACTGTTATTTTAGCCTCGGCAGACATACAATTTTTTTTAAATCTGCTTTACAAATTCTCAAAAATGATGTATAATGGTAATGTAAAAAAAAATTCATGGAGGAATTAATTATGTCAATGTATATCACTTGTTTAGACCTTGAGGGCGTCCTCGTACCCGAAATATGGATTGCTTTTGCAGAAGCAACAGGTATTCCCGAACTTAAAAAGACAACCCGCGATGAGCCGGACTACGATAAGCTTATGAATTACCGTATCGGTATTTTAAAGGAACACGGTCTTGGACTTAAAGAGATTCAGGAAACTATCGCCAAAATTGACCCAATGCCAGGTGCTAAGGAGTTTCTTGACGAACTTCGTTCAATCTGCCAGACTATCATCATCAGTGACACTTTCACACAGTTTGCCGCTCCCCTTATGGCAAAGCTCGGACAGCCCACAATCTTCTGCAACACCCTTGAAGTAGCTGAAAACGGCGAAATCACCGGATTCAAGATGAGATGTGAAAAATCAAAGCTTACAACAGTAAAGGCACTCCAATCTATCGGATATGAGACTATTGCCAGCGGTGACAGCTTCAACGACCTCGGCATGATTCAGGCAAGCAAGGCAGGTTTCCTTTTCAGAAGTACAGAGCAGATTAAGAAAGATTATCCACAGTTCCCTGCTTTTGAGACTTACGACGAGCTTCTTGCAGCTATTAAAGAGGCAATTAAGGATTGATTTTATAAAGAAAACGCACGGATTTCTCCGTGCGTTTTGTCATTTAATCAAGCAATCCCAGTTCCTTTTTCTTTTCAAGAATACGGATAACACTTTCGTCTATTCGCTCCTCGGTAAGTTCACCCGATTCAACAGCCGCTTCAACACCGTCGATTGCCGCCCTTAAATCATTAGGCATGAGAATTATATCAATTCCTGCTTTAATAGACTTTATAGCCGCTTCGTCGCTTGTATAGTTGTTTATAATCGCACCCATAGCCTGCGAATCGGAAATAATTATTCCCTCAAAGTTCAATTCGTCTCTCAGCCATTCCTGCACGACTACAGGCGATAAATCCGCAGGAAGATTATCTCCCGAAGCTGTCATAATCTGATGACCTACCATTACAAAATCCGCACCTGCTTCGATTCCACCTTTAAATGCAGGAAATTCCGTAATTTCAAGCTCCTCATATTTTCTGTCAATTTCAACAGTGCCGTTATGTGTGTTGCCCGTACCTGCGCCAAGTCCTGGGAAATGTTTCAGGGTAGCACAAATTTTATGAGATTTCAGACCTTGTATCATAGCACTACACATATCAGATACAACAAGTGGGTCACTGCTGAAAATTCTGTTTCCAAGCTCATTAGTTTCGCTAACGTTTACATCTGCAACAGGTGCAAAATTCACATTGAAGCCGTAGTCAGCAAGATATTCTCCTATTGTACGTCCAGCCTCATATGTTGCGTTATAATCGTTGAGCTTTCCGTATTCGCTCATATTATCAACAGGAGTTTTCCACAGCATTTTCTGCACTCGTGTTACAGAGCCGCCCTCCTCGTCAACAGCCTGAAACAGCCCTATGCCATTGTTGTACTCGGCTGCCATTTCCTGAGACTGACTGAGCAAATCCCGAAGCTGCTGGTCATAGGTAATGTTAGCATCAAAATAGATATAGCCGCCTATGGGATATTCCTCATAACATTTTCTGTACCAATCATCAACATATGTAAGCGTATCGTAGTAATAAGTTGTCTTTTCGGGAACAGCAATGAACATCTGACATACCTTTTCATGCAGGCTCATATTTCTGAGTTTCCGTTCAACCTTAGGTGAAATTGAATTTTTGCTCTCTGTTACTGTCTCTGTTGCAGCTTCGGTTGCCTTTTGTTCTGTAGCAGGTTCGGTTTCGGTGCTTTCAGCCGCAGGAACACTTACAGGCAAAAATTCCACAGGCTGTTCCTCATCTTTACAGCCGCTTAAAATCAAAGATAAAAGCAACATAGGTAAAAGTAGTTTTTTCAACAATTCTCCCTCGTTTCGTTTATATCATCTGTGCTGTCTTATGTAATCAAAAGCCGCCTTTTCCCCCTTTTCCGCAAGAAGCGTAAGGAGAAATTCAAGCCTTTCCTCAGTGTAGGAATCAATAAATCTTGTCCCCTTTCCTCTGAGGTAATACTCCAAGGGACAGCGGTCATTATAGTCCTTCTTTTTATATATTTTCGATGCAGCAACTCTGTCGCAAAACATCTCATAGATGTACTCATCAGGCATACGCACTGCTATCATTTTTCCCGTTTTCATGGAATAATCCGTCCAGTATTCAAAATGATGCCGATTTCTGCCCTTGTGGTGAAGCCATGCCTTTGAATATCCGCTGACCTCCCTTTCACGCTCATTCGGACTTCTCACACCCTGATAATATTTTACTCCTGAAAAAAATTCTGTGGGAGAAAATTTTGACAAATCATGAAGAAGTCCTCGTTTGGTTATACCTGCTTTGAAGCAGTGTATCATGACCATATTTCTGTGGCGCATTACTGTACCAAGATGTCCGAAAAAATTCTTTATAAGCAAATTTCAAGGCACTCCTTATCTTATGTCAAGTACGCTGTCTTTTTCAATAAGTCTGCCGCTGATTATGCGTCTGCCCTCGGAATATCCGGGGTTTTCAAGCTTTTTAACCATAAGCTCAACAGATTCGGAAGCCATTTTCACAAGATCAACTTCCACTGTTGTAATTGCAGGTATACATATATTTGACACCGTATAATTATCATATCCCACTACAGAAATATCCTCCGGAATACGTACACCCTTTGATTTAAGGGCGGATATCACTCTGAAAGCTGTTTCGTCGCTGTTGCAGACAAAAGCTGTAGGCATTTCAGCGGGGAAATCAATATGGTCGAAAAGAATTCCCATTTCGTCGCGATCCTCAAGAAGCCAATCCTTTCGTGATTCAAGCCCGTTTTCCATAAGGCATTTGACATAGCCAAGATAGCGGTCGTTGATACTGCTTGTAGTATTGAGAGAGCCCACAAATCCAATATTTTTATGACCTCTTTCAACGAGATAATCAGTAAGCATATATCCGCCATGGTAGCTGTCGGAATTCACTGAATCCACAGTGCAGCGGTTTACATAAAAATCCACAAAAAGCAGCGGGATTTCAATTTTACTAAGTTCCATTGCATATTCACGGTTTAGCTGACCGATAACAATTGCGCCGTCAACGCGCCCCTCTGTAACAGTAGGAGGAAGAATCAGTTTTTTCTCGTTTTCTCTTGTAATACACTCATAAACCATAAGTACATTTACAGATGAAAGCTTATTGGAAATATTCGCAGTAAGCTCCCAATAGAAAGTACCCATAGAACCAACAAAGCGCTCTGAGGTAAGAATCGCCACACTTTTTCCGATTTTCGGAAGGTCTGTTTTCTTTTTCGCCCCCGTATTTGACGGTTTATAGCCCATTTCCTCAGCAGTTTCACATATCTGCTTTCTCACCTGCTCGCTTACACCGTCCCTGCCTGCAAGAGCATTTGAAACAGTTACAACGCTTACTCCGAGCTTTTCGGCGATATCAAGCATACGCACACCATTTTTCATACACGACACCCTTTGAATAGTTTTTTATTCCGATTTTTATCGGCATTATATGACAATAATAATTTCCATTAAATTATACCATATTTTAAGTAAAAAATAAAGTGTTTTTTAAATTTTTGTTAATTCCGATAATTTCAACATTATATTAAGGTTATATTATACAAAACAACCATAATACCGCATATATTCGCCAAACAGACATATGCGGCATCATGGTTTTAATAAACTAAATATAATATTTTGTCAATTAATTATTCGTTGAATTTTGCTTTTGGCAAATAAGGATAGAGTTCCTCATATTCCTCCGATATTGTTTCAGGAGAGTTATTGGCAGGAATAAGTCCCGTCATATCTCCCCATGACGCCGCAGGGCATACATACTCTATATCCTGTGATTCAGGTTCTGTAATTGGAATACTCATAATTTCAAATCTCCTTTCGTGCAATTTCTGCAATGATATTATTTGTACGCATCAACAAATAATACATCATTCTGACCAAAATCTATATATTAAATGAATTTAATATAAACAAATCAGCAATAAATGGAAACGCAGTTTTAGAACCAGTAAGATATATTTATTTTCATTTTTTGCCAAAATATCGCTGATTTTTTGTTTTTCATTCCATTTTATGTATATTTCTGTAATTTTTTCTATCACTTGACATATTCATTTTGTGGTGATATAATATAAACAGACATTTTTTGTTGAAATATATGCATTTCCAAAAGTCGTATATCCTTTGGAGAAAACGCCGTATTAAATGACGGAAAAGAAATAGATACAGAACCTGCGTCGCATTAAGCCCCTCTCATTTCAGCTTATGCGCCTGATATTGCCGATTCTGTACAGAAGGAGAATTATAATGAAAAAGAAGCTTGCTGAATTCAGCGTCAGAAAAGTTCTTTTAGCCCTCGCTGACGCTTTTATTGTGATTTTTTCTGCTCTTGCCTCAAATTACATATTGTCTTTCTTAGGCGCTGAGCTTTCTTCAAAAAGTATGCTTATTCCCATAATTACCGGAACAATCTGCTGTCTTGTATTCCTCTTTGCACTTGGCGCATACAGCAAAATGTGGAGATACGCAAAAAAACGCGATTATTTATGCTGCATCGGCGGAACGCTTCTGGGTACAGTTTCCGCTTTTGGATTTCATTACCTTTCCACAGGAAAACCAATAGATTTCAGATTTTTGATATGCCATGCCGTTATGGCAGCTTGCGGTATCTGTTTATTCCGAATTCTTTTCCGCACCGCATTCATCGGCGTTCAGAAAAAGGACAAAAAAGACGAAAACTGCCCCCGTACAATGATTATAGGCGGCGGACGTGCCTGCAGAATGATTCTCGATGAAATCAGCAATTCCCTTGAACGCCCATACGAAGCTGATAACCCTGCGCTGAACTATAAGCCTGTGTGTATTCTCGACGATGACAGAGCAAAGATAGGTACAACTGTAAATGGCGTTAAAATTGTGGGTTCTACCAATGAAATAAATAAATTTGTCAAAGAAATGGACATTGAACTTATTTTATTGGCAATTCCCTCAAGTATCGGAGACGAGCGTCAACGTATCATTGACCTCTGTACAAAGGCTAAAAGCGAGCTTCACGTTAAGGTACGTATACTTCCATTTATCGGAAATCTTATTTTTGACGACGGTATGTCGCTTTTGAAGCAGATTCATGATATTAAAACTGAGGCATTGCTTGGAAGACCTCCCATTGAATTTGATACAACCGAAATCCGTAATTTCATTAACGATAAGGTATGTATGGTAACGGGCGGCGGCGGTTCAATCGGTTCTGAACTTGTCAGACAAATTGCAAAATACAACCCTAAAACTGTCATTATCGTTGATATCTATGAAAATAACGCTTACGATATCCAGCAGGAACTTCGTATGGAATACGGAAATGAGCTGAATCTGATAGTACAGATAGCTTCTGTCCGCGATTATAACCGTATGAATCAGCTTTATGTCAAGTACAAGCCGCAGGTTGTATTCCATGCAGCTGCACACAAGCACGTTCCGCTCATGGAATCCTCACCTATGGAGGCTATAAAAAACAATATAATCGGCACTTTCAACACCGCTTCTCTTGCTCAGTTCCATAATGTTGAAAAGTTCGTTATGATTTCCACTGATAAGGCTGTAAATCCTACAAACGTCATGGGCGCTTCAAAACGCTGCTGTGAAATGATTGTTCAGTATCTTTCACAGGACAAAAACAGTTCTACAGAATTTGTAACAACACGCTTCGGCAATGTACTGGGCTCAAATGGCTCAGTAATTCCGCTTTTCAAGCGTCAGATAGAGCAGGGAAAGCCGGTTACTGTTACAGATAAGGATATTATCAGATACTTTATGACTATACCTGAGGCTGTCAGCCTTGTAATGCAGGCGGCTGCCATTGCCGAAGGCGGCGAAATTTTCGTTCTTGATATGGGACAACCCGTTAAAATTGTTACACTTGCGGAAAATCTTATACGCCTTTACGGTAAGATTCCCTATGCAGAAGTTCCAATAATATTTACAGGTCTCCGTCCCGGCGAAAAGCTTATGGAAGAACTTCTTATGAACGAGGAGGGACTTAAAAAGACAAAAAATGAACTTATATTTATAGGCAAGCAAATAGAAATTGACGAAGATACATTCCCAGAACGTCTCAGAACTCTTCGCGACGCAGCGGAAGAAAACGATAATGCCCTCGCAGTAAAAGCACTTCACGATATGGTACCTACCTTCACAACACCAGAAGAATTCAACAACAGAGTAACATCCAAAAACAGTAAAAATACAATAAAAATGGCATAATTCCGGCTATTAGAAAAGTCAACAAAAACCCGCTTAAACAAGGTATTTGCTGACTTTTTCTGTTATATAGCACCGGCAATATCGTAAATATATTGCAAAGTGCAGCATTTACAGACGACAGAAAAAAAGTCTGTAGGTAAACTCTCAAACTAAAACCTCGCATATAAATTATTTATAGAATGTGTAATTGGGATAATTAATTATGAGCATCGGCTCAATCTGGAGGAACTATGAAAAAATTAAAAAACACATTCAATTTTCTGCTTTGCCTATCTTTAGCAAGCTCAATGTCTGACCCGTTCTATGCATGCGCTGTACCGGATATCTCAGAACCGGCAATATCTTCAAACAACAGCCTCAGCAAGAGCGCACAATTCGGAACGTACTATCGTTATGTAAGCAACTATTCTGCTGCTTCTGCCAGAGGATATCGAAAAATGGTGTACGATATTTACGCAAAATATGATACAAACAAATTTGATGAAAGCAATTATGAGCGTATTTTCACTCAATCATCACGTATAATCAGTAATGTAAAAGCCAGAAAATACAATACTGACGGTTCATACATATCAGCAGAGGTAGTAGGCTTCGAACCCGCACAAGTGGATTTCTTCCAGTTTGCATTTCCGGCTAATGGAGTATATACCTGCGATGTATCAGCATCGTCAGGAACCACTGCTACCTTTGAGCTGGAAATCGACAATGTCATAAGTTCAACTGATTCCAGTGATAAAAAAGCGCCTGAATTATCCATAAAAGTTCCTTCTCTTTCAGAGTACCGACCGGGGAGCAAGATTAAAGTAAACATTGAAGCTGATGAGATTTGCCGGATTGAAACAGCAGAAAAAACATACGCCTCATGTACGGGAGTAGACCTGACATTTTCTGCCGATGGTGTTTATTCTGTGAAAGCAACAGATATAAATGGAAACTCTGTAACCAAAAGCTTTACAATTGATTTGATAAGCCGTTCAACAACAACGACCACAACCAAAAAGACTACTATAACAACTACCAAGCCTGTTCCCACTCTTTGCGGTGATGCAAATATGGACGGCAAAGTTACTATTGCGGATTCAACTGCAATTCTTCAATCAATCGGTAATCCTGACAAATATGAACTTTCAGAAATGGGGTATATAAATGCGGATTGCTATGAGCAGGGAAATGGCGTTACAGCCAATGACGCTATTGCAATCCAGATGTATGATGCAAAGGCTGTTACTGCTCTTCCTATCAAATGAAAATATACAACCACATTCGAATAATTTAATAATATGTAAATATCGGTCAAAAAGTTGACAAAAGCCACTTTAAAGCGGGTTTTTGTTGACTTTTTTTGTGAAATATGATATAATAAATATATTAGCATAATTATTACAAGGATTTGTAATAATTATTTCGAATATATTAATTATTTACGGAGGATTTATGAATATAATAAAAAAAATGCTGAGTTTTTTTCTCTGCGGAACAATAGCAGCATCAGCGTCAACCCTTTCAAGCAGAACTACTACCTTTGCGGCTCCGAATATATCTATCTCTGATTCGTCAGAATCAATTATTGAGAATAATAAAGGTGGTTATTACACATCTTACAAATGGGTATACAAATCAACCATGACTTCTCCCTCAGGTACTCGCGAGGAGGTTTACGATATATACGGAAAAGTTGATACAGCAAAATCAGATCGTAATAATTTCGAGAAGATAACTACCAAACTTCCCGAAAAAATAACAAGTATTACAGCAAGAATGGATAAAGGCAATAATACCTATATATATGCTAGGGTTCTGAGCTTTGAATCAGGTCAATTAGCTCATGCTCAACTGGCTTTCCCTGTAAATGGTACCTATGAGGTTATTGTATCGGCATCTACAGGAACAAATGCTGATTTTGAGCTTGAAATAACTGATTCGAGCAATTCTTCCAGCTCATCGGACCAAACCGCTCCTGAACTTAATCTTATTATTCCTGATAAATCGCAGTATGTACCAGGGAAAAATATAGCCATAAAAGCTGAAACCAACGAAATCTGTGATATTAAGGTAGGTGGAAATGTCTATCCACAATGCAATTATGTTACATTTTATGTAGGTATTAATGGAACCTATAAAGTAACAGCTACGGATATGAATGGAAATCCAACTGTAAAAACTTTTACAATTGATTATATTGGTTCTGAGCCGCAAACTACCACAACTCTGAAACCAACAACCACGACTACAACTACTACCCGACCACCTACCACAACCACTACTACGACAACATCTACGACAACGACAACGACGACAACAACTACAACAACTACTACGACTACCACCACAACTGCTACACCTACTACCACAACCACTACTACCATCACAACTAAACCACCTGTCTGGAACATATCTGTTAAACCGCCTACTAAAACAAAATATTATGTGGGAGAAACACTTGACCTTTCGGGCGGTACAGCTTCAATTTATTCCAATTACAATCAGTACAGGGTATCCAATGAGCCTCTTTCAAGCGATTACTTTGTAATTGATTCATCACGTTTCAATCCTTACAAAGCAGGAGGATACCTTATATATGTATACGATGCGGAAGATAGTTCTGTATATACTTATTTCTATGTAACTGTTGAAAATGCACCCACAACAATAACAACTACTACCACTATACCACCAACAACAACTACCACCACTACTACAACCACAACAACTACAACTACCACAACAACAACAACTACTACCACTACTACAACAACTACTACCACAAGCACAACAACCACTGCTCCGCCTGTGACTACTACAACTGCTCCAACAAAATATGAAATAGTTCTACCAGATGAATCAGAGCTGTATGTAGGTAATACTATAAAACTTAATTATATATATCCACAGGGTGAGAATTTCCAGGTGTACTGGATTCAGCCCAGCGATTATAACAAGATAAGCTGTCAGAATACACATGATATACAGCTCAAAGGAACAGGTTCTGTTACCCTGACAGCTCATTGCTCAAATAATATAAAAATTACTGTTTCTTTTGAAATCAGGGATAAGGCTTCTTCTCCAACTACAACAACAACAACTACTACCACCACCACAACAACTACCACCACAACAACAACGACGACTACAACGACAACTACTACAACGACAACAACTACTACCACAACAACAACAACTACTACAACGACAACTACTACACCCACTACAACTGTTCCCACAACTACAACACCGCCCGTTACTGAGCCATATTTTATCATCGGAGATGTAAACGATGACGGCTCTGTTGATGCCTCCGACGCTTCACTTGTACTT
>JAZNZK010000025.1:0-1943 GCA_045594905.1 Ruminococcus sp. | reverse complement strand
GCCTGCAAAGTCTGGCGAAGCAGGTCGGTATCAACAAGCATATCCTCAACCTCATCAGGAGTGTAACCGTAGTCAAGGAGCAGCTCAACATCTGCACTATCTACGCCATAGCAACCACAGTAGGCAAGGAGCAATTCTTCGTGTATGGGGTAATAGTCAGCGGAATTGTACCAACCGTAATTGCTTGAAGCTGTGAGGTATTCAAACTCTGCTCTTGACACGATTCCGTTTTCGTCAATTTTAAGAATATCACCCTCAACGACTTCAACCTTTTCAGCGTCGAATTTATGAAAGCCGACTTTCTTTAAGGCGTTCTTCATAATTGATTCAGTTGAAGCGTAAATGTAAATACCAAGAGCTTCAAAGTGGAGCAGGCACATTGGATTGCTTCCTTTTATAATATATAGAGAGTTGTGCTGATCGAGAGCCGTGAATGTGAAGTTTCCCTCAACAGTTTCTGCCATATATTTTAAGCTGTCGGAATCAAGCTTGCCCTGCTGTTCGATAAGCTGACATGCTACATAACTGTCAGTTTCGATGTGACTTTCAGGCACTAAACCTTTCTTGCGTAAATCTTTATCATTCCAGAGAACGCCATTGTGAGCAAAAGCAAATGCCGTATCTCCTGCAACGCAGGAGAACGGATGATTGTTGTAGTTGTGTTTCTTGTCGCCCTGTGTCGCCATTCGAGTGTGTCCCATAATTGCCTTTGTATCATCGGGAGCATTAAATCTTATGAGATGTGCCGCTCTCGGACGTTTATAAACAGTAACCTTGCCGTCTTTGATATATGAAATGCCGGCAGCATCTGTTCCACGTTCCTCGGCTGCATTTGCAAGAGCCTGTGTAAGTTTTTTCAGTATTTTTTTCGGAATAATTCCCTTGTAATCAAGCCAACCGAATAATGCACACATATTAAAATTCCTCCGTTTCTTCAACACTTTCGTTGATGTATAAATTGCGTTCTTTGAGATACTGTATAAGCTCTGTATCTTTGATGTTTGATACGAATTCCGACCATGAAAGCTTCTGCAATCCTTCATCAGACATAGAAATAGCTACATTGCAAATCTCATTGACGAGCTGCAATGTGGCTATGAATGTATTCAGTTTGAGAGTTCCACGGAACAGGCGGAACTCTATTGTACTGTAATTACAGAGATTGACAGCGGCATATCTTCCGAAATTGCCTTTCTTCGCCTTGTCCATTATAGCTTTTGGTGAATTCTCATATCCATAACGAGCCGCCCAGCGATTTATTGTATACTCAGAACGGCGGCTAAATTTTAGCAGTTCATTCCAATGGTGTTCCACAAAGTAGAGAACACGGCTTATTACTTCATCCTGCTCCTCTCTTGATTCACCGAAACAAATTCTGTTTACATGGATATGAAGTCCGCAAGTTGAGGTCTGATGTGAACGATAACCCAGAGATACAGCCTTTTTCATAATTTCAGACCAACAGAAACTTCGGTGATAATCCAGCGTCATAGGGTGGCTGACAATCTCCATGCCGTCATCAAGACTTCCGTCTGATTTAATGTAAATACGCTCTCCGTCATCATTGCCAATATCAAGGATTTCTCGTGCATTATCGCAGTCTTTGCCTGCTCCGTCAATTTCAAGTTCAACGCCAAAATATCTCGAATTATCGCCATAAAACACGGGTTCAGGCTTGTAACCGTATTCTTTGATTGTGCTGTTTTCATTTGCTATGTCATGGTAACATTCAGAGCAGTAGTCTGAATTGTTGTAGTGGTATGCATCATCTACATGTACCAATGCGTCACAGGTTTCACAGCGTGTGTAATAATTATCGTAACAGTAACGGCAAAGATTCGTGTATTCGTCACCGTAAGCATCAGAGTCGAATATGGTCGCTCCGCATCTGTCACAAGTACAGCAGTAGCGTTCTACGCAGTCAGAACAGACAACTTGTCCGT
>JAZNZK010000024.1:0-23581 GCA_045594905.1 Ruminococcus sp. | reverse complement strand
ACTTGCATGTGTTAAGCGTGCCGCCAGCGTTCGTCCTGAGCCAGGATCAAACTCTTTATGAAAATAGTATATCAAAACAACTTGCGTTGTTATGAAATCAATCCTGTTCAATAACGCTTGCGTTATTACTGCGCATTTTTTTACTCTTTGCTTGAGCTTTTCCTTTTCTTACAAAGGAATCTCAAGGGTCGTTACTTTTCTTGCATTGTTCAATTTTCAAGATGCTGTTTTGCTCTCCGCTCTTTTGAGCAGTGCAGCTTTTCTATTATATCACAACTTCAAGCTTTTGTCAAGTACTTTTTTCAAGTTTTTTTAAAAAACTTTTTCAGCACTTCCGCTTTAAGTTGTCCGTCATCAGACAGCCTATCTATTATATCACTTTCAGTCCGTTTTGTCAAGCTTTTTTTGAAAGTTTTTCAAAAAGTTTTTTATTTAACTTTTTCGTTGCGTATACTCGCACGCCTTCCTTCGCTCTAGCTTTTCTTCTCTCAGTAATCCCTTACTACTCAAAAAAGCTCGGCTTCCTTAGCTTCACTCTCGTCCTTCTCGCGATTTTCAAGATCCTTCCGCCGTCCCCTGACGACAGTATTTATTATATCACACTTTTCTTACCTTGTCAACTCAAAGTTTGTCATTATTTTTTGTCGTTTTTTGTATAAAATCACATCAGTTCGTCATCGGTCACGCCAAACATGAATCTAAGTATAATTAAAATAGACATTGCCATCATAACTGTCGCAATAATCATGTTCTTTTTCAGCGCGCCTGCATACTCAAACTTATTAGAATTGCTCTTACTACATATGATTTCAAGCTTTTCGCCAACGGAAAAAGGCTGCGAATACCCTGTGGAATCGTCTTTCTCAACAATTTTCCCATTATGTTCAAATCTAAGCTTATGTACATAATAACCCGGTTTAATCTCGCGCGCAGACACAACCTCCGCCATTGTACGAACTCCGCCAAAACGCAGTATCATCAGCTTTATCAGATATACCAAGCCGGCAAGGGCAATTATCGCCCCTGCCGCTATAACAACTATTCTTACCATTCAATTTCTCCTTAATATGCTGACGGCTTTTTCTGTCCAACACCGTAAAATTCCTGTCGGCTGCTGTCAAAAAGCCACATCCAGTAATAAAATGGCGGTGAATCATAAGACCTTTCGCCCACTTCCGTGTTATATCCCACGCCGTCAATCATGACCTCAGACATGAAATGCTGTCCTGATAAGCCGTGCTGCCATTTTTCAAGCATATACACATCATAGCCCATATATGCCATCATTTCGGCAAATGCGCCGTTATACTGAATACACTGTCCCGATTTGAGAACAAAGCTTGCCTCGGAAAAACTGAAATTCCAGATTTTAGAATATTCCTCATATGATGATGCATAATTGACATTATAATGAAGCCACTCCCACGTATATGCAAGACGGTCATAATTAGTCATATCGTCGGTGAAATGTTCCTTGGCGAAATCGTTAAGGATTTTTTTCGTGTTGTCGGTCAGATAATACGTATCCGACTGATAAGCCAGACCGCCCTGAATATTATCGCCCTTTATGTTATACAGCGGAATATCGTCGTGAGGCGTAAGCTTAGCCGTGTTGATTATATATTTTATACTGCCCTTTTCGCCCGGGTCAAGTCCCTCTGGGGCAAGTACGTAATTCACCATTTCGGTTGTAGTTGTTACGGGAGATTCAGCAGAATCTGCTGTTGTAGTCTGCACTACGCCGTCGATTTCAAGAGATTCAGTTACCACTGTGGTTGCCATAACTGCTGTAGTAGTCTTTTTCGTGGCGACAGTGGTCTTTTTTGTTGTTGTTTGCGCTATTGGTTTTGTTGTAACCGCCGGTTTGTCAGCCTCGGGCGCTTTTTCAGTTATGCCTAAAAAGTCGCGTATTCCCTCAGCTTTTTCGTTCTTAGGCAAGGTTGACACATATGCATAGTACGAAAGAGAGTTTGAAGCGTCGGAAGAATCCACTGTTTCGTCGTTGTTTATATCCGCAGAGGCAAAAAATGTTTTGTCGGAACTTTCCGCCGTGCCTGTCGAAACTTTTGCATAATATTCCAGAATCGACGAAGCATCGGAAGCGTCTACAGAGCCGTCGCCGTTTACGTCACCTATAACGGTATTTTCCGCGGCATTTGCTGTCATAGCACCCATAAAAGTCATACACATAGCTGTCATTACAAATGTTATTAACTTCTTCATTTTTATCATCCTCCGTTAGAAATTTCGGGCATATCGCCTATTATTCATAATAGCACTTTTTCGGCGATTTGTCAATGAAAAAGACGGCAGAAATAAATTCCACCGTCCATATAATTATTCAGTTTCCTGAAATCCCACCGCTTTTTCTGGATATGCAGAACTGATATATTCGTAAAGCTTCATAAGTTCCACTTCTTCGGCTTTACCCGTAACAAATTTCCCCATATCTTCACTTTCGATTTCATCTTTAAGAGCCTTTATGCTCTCATCAACGAACTCAAATACAATATCAATTGTATGCCATTTCTTATAACGGTCTGCATGAGAAGAAATTGTATAATACACGGATTTTACCTGTTCCATATCAATTTCCCACTTGTAGAATAACCATTCACATTTGATTATACTACCCTCACCAAAGCTGACTTCCGTTTCCGTCATAGTTGCATTGAGGGCAAATATAAGAAAAAATACAAGGCTTATTCCCAGCAATATCATAACAACAGCAAAAAAGATGTCATTACCGATTAATCCTGCTATAATCATAAGCAAAAGTGACGAAGCAAGGACAATTGCAGGCATTCCAATTACCCACCACGGCTTTCCTGATATACCTATCTTTTTCATTTTAAATTCCCCCAAACCATATATCAAAGGACGGCAGAAATAATTCCACCGCCCACATAGCTAACAGCTAAAGGCTAAAAGCTAACAGCTTTTACGCCATTAACTTAACCATAACAGCTTTCTGTGCGTGAAGTCTGTTTTCAGCTTCCTCAAAGATTTCCTTAGCGTGAGCCTCGAATACCTTTTCTGTGATTTCTTCCTCACGGTGTGCAGGGAGACAATGGAGAACCATTGCGTCAGCTTTTGCGCAAGCCATAAGCTCATCGTTAATCTGATAGCCTGCAAATGCCTCACGGCGCTTTGCAGCCTCATCTTCCTGTCCCATAGATGCCCAAACGTCAGTAATGAGAACATCTGCGTCCTTAGCTGCCTGAGCAGGGGAGTTTGTCATCTCGAAACAGTCATACTGTGCAGCAAAATCGAGAATCTCCTTCGGTGGCTGATAGTCGTCGGGACAAGCAATAGATACAGCCATACCAACCTTGAGACAGCCAACGATAAGGGAGTTAGCCATATTGTTGCCGTCGCCGATAAAGCACATTTTAAGCCCCTCCAGCTTGCCCTTGAACTCACGGATTGTCATAAGGTCAGCAAGTACCTGACAGGGATGACAGAAGTCTGTAAGTCCGTTGATAATCGGAATACTGCCGTATTCAGCAAGAGCTTCAACTTCGCTCTGCTCAAATGTACGAATCATAATACCGTTGAGGTAGCGTGAAAGAACACGTGCTGTATCCTGTACAGGCTCGCCTCTGCCAATCTGTAAATCATTTGAGGAGAGGAACAGAGGATATCCGCCAAGCTGATACATACCTGTTTCAAAAGATACTCTTGTACGTGTGGAAGCCTTCTGGAAAATCATACCCAGTGTTTTACCCTTGAGATGAGGGTGGGGTATACCATGATTCAGCTCATACTTGAGCTGGTCAGCAAGGTCGAGAATTTCTGTAATTTCCTCTGTTGTAAGGTCAAGCATTTTAAGCAGATGTTTCATATGTATCTATCCTTTCAGAAAATATTTACGACGGCATACAGCGATGCCGTCTGTGTTTACGGTTTATGGTCACATTATCTTAATTCCCTGTTGATTTCGCCGAATGTAAGGTCAACGGCAAGTGCAAAAAGGGGAATATAGTCATCGAACATCTTGTTGTCGATTTCAAGGTCGTACTGTAATTCCTGATTTACCGTTATATTTGTCTTGATATATCCGACTTTGATACCTTCTTTAAGCAGGTCAAAATTGCGGTGGTCCTTGCTTGCAATATCATATTTTATAACAGTTCCCTGAATATCGCGTCCCTCAACATTTATTGTGGGGTCAAGGAAAAGGGATTTACAGTTAAGATGAAGAATTGAATTGTCATTATGGCTTATAACAAATGTGGGCTTTCGCTCTGTAACGAATTGTGTCATGGAGTAAAGCTGATAGTTGCTGGGATCCATAAGGACGTATTTTCCTGCTCCGAATCCTTTTTTCTTTATGGTGTATATCTGTCGACCCTGAGCCTTATCCTGAACAATATACTTACCGCCCTTAAAAGATATTAAAAGTTCCATAAATCAGCCCTCCAAAATATCAATAAGTATATTCACACCTCTTTCAAGCTCATCGTATCCGATATTGAGAGGAGGAAGAAGTCTTACTTTTGTTTTTGCTGTCAGAAGAAGAAGTCCTTTATCAAGAGCTGTTTTAACCACATCTGCGGCAATTTTACTTTTGAGTGTAATACCTATCATAAGTCCAAGACCGCTCACGTTTTCAACCTCAGAACATTCTGCAAGTCTGGATTTGATATAATCGGCTTTTTTGCAGACTTCATCAAGGAAGCCCTCACCTGTAACCTTTGCAAATACAGCGTTTCCGCCCGCACAGGCAATAGGATTTCCGCCGAATGTTGAGCCGTGTGTACCGGGAGTGAGAACCTCCTTTACCTTTTCACCGAAAAGGCAGGCACCCATTGGAATTCCTCCTGCTATACCCTTTGCAAGAGTTGTGATATCAGCCTTTCTGCTGTAATACTCCCCTGCGAGAAGCTTTCCAGTACGTCCTACGCCTGTCTGAACTTCATCAGCAATAACAAGGATATCACGCTGACCGCACAATTCGTATACAGCGTCTACAAATTCCTTATCAAGAGCAACAACGCCGCCCTCACCCTGAACATATTCAAGCATAACAGCGCATACAGTATCATCGATTTTAGATTTAAGGTCGTCAATATTATTTGCTTCAGCATGTACGAATCCCTCTAAAAACGGGAAAAAATAATTATGGAATGTCTCTTGTCCTGTAGCGGAAAGAGTTGCCATAGTACGCCCGTGGAAAGAATTTACAAGGGTAATAATAGTATGTCTGCCCTTGCCGTACTTATCGAAGCTGTATTTTCTTGCGGATTTTATGGCGCACTCGTTAGCCTCTGCACCGCTGTTGCAGAAGAACACCTTTTCATATCCTGTTGATTTGCAGAGAATTTCTGCAAATTCACCCTGAACTGCGGTATAGTAATAGTTTGAACTATGCTGGAGAGTTCTTGCCTGACGGCATACAGCCTCAGCCCATTCCTCATCGCAGAAGCCGAGGGAATTTGTACCAATACCGCTGCCGAAGTCGATATACTCCTTATTGTTTTCATCAGTACAGATTCTTTCAGAGCCTGAATCCATAACCAGCGGATATCTTCCGTAAGAGTGAATAACATAGGAATCGAATTTATTTATTGTATCCATTGCGGTCATCCTCCTATAGAAATAGAAACACTTATACATTCTACTTTATTTTTAAACATACTATAATTATAACTCTATTTGACCACTAAAATCAATATTTAAGTGATTGTTTTTTGTAAACTTTTAGTATATAGATTATAACTTTTTACAGTTTGGGCTATAAGCTTCAAAATCATACAAACTGCGTTCCTACACCCTCATTTGAGAATATCTCAATGAGAATGGAATGTGGAACTCGTCCGTCTATAATAACAGCACCACCTACACCGCGTCTTACAGCCTCAACACAGCAGTCAATCTTTGGAATCATGCCGCCCGATACAATACCCTGCATTTTAAGATAGGGCACTTCGCTTACATTAACTTTTGGAATAAGTGTGGATGTATCATCTTTATCGCGGAGAAGTCCTGCAATATCTGTCATGAGTATAAGATTTTCAGCACCAAGCTCAGCCGCAATACGTGCAGCAGCTGTGTCTGCATTGATATTGTATGTATTGCCTTCCTTGTCAGTTGCAACTGTTGCAATTACCGGTATATATCCGTTGTTGAGAGCGTCGAGAATAGGCTTTGTATTTACCTGTGTAATCTCGCCTACAAATCCCAAATCCTGACCGTCGTCAGTTGTTTTCTTTTCAGCAATGAGCATTTCGCCGTCAATTCCGCAAAGTCCTAAAGCAGAGCCCTTATGCTGTGCAAGAAGCTGTACAAGTTCCTTGTTCACCTTACCTGAAAGCACCATTTTTACAACGTCAATTGCAGCTTCATCGGTGTATCTCAGACCATTGATAAACTTGCTTTCAATATTCAGCTTCTTCAGCATATCGTTGATTTCAGGGCCGCCACCGTGTACAAGAACAACCTTGATTCCAACCAGCGTCAGCAGAACGATATCTGACATAACAGCGTCTTTAAGCTCCTTATTTGTCATAGCGTTTCCGCCGTACTTGATAACAACAATTTTGTCCGAATATTTCTGAATATACGGTAAAGCATCAATAAGAATCTGTGATTTCTCTGTATTTGTAATTTTATCCATTTTCTTTAACTCCCTTATAACCTTTAGATATTAAAAAACACTGTTAATGCCTTTTTTCTAATTTCCCTTGTTTGCCATTATAATATCATAAACGGAACGGGGATTATTTATCCCTCTTATAAAAATACGCTTTCTTTTTGATTTTCGTGTCACTCTTTTTAAATCAACCTTGATATATCCTCTTTCAAGTGAATATTCTTTATATGACACAATATTAAAGCTATTCAACATTACCGAAACTGTCAGAAAACCATTAGATGAAAGCCGATAAAATTTTTTGTTTGTAACAGCGTAAAACTCCTGCTTTCCAAATATTATATTCCAAATAGTCAAAATTCCTGTAATAATAAACAGTAAAGAAAGATGAAAGCTTTTTCCTTATAAATGCTTCTGCTTCATAATTATCCATAATAATCCCATATATTATCAATAACGATTAGCCTGTGATTTTTTCTTTTCCATAATAATTGCATTGTCAACAGCCTCTGTAATTATATCGCACACCTTTGTGGGATATTCAATTCCCATAAGATTAACATAAACCATATTGGAATACTTTCCTACAGAGGAATTTCTCATGCTTACAGTTCCCGTGTTGTTTCTTCCGGGAGTTGCATATATACTGCTCAGCGCCGTAAGCTCCAGAGATACATCAATCTTTCCCTTTTGAGTAAGTATATATAGCCTCTGATTTGTTACCACGTATAAGCTCTGCGCGCCAAAAAGTACGCGGTGAAGCAGGAAAACTGCTCCATAGAAAAGTACGCATATTCCCAGCAGAAAAACAGCTGTAATAATTATACCATTATCACCCGCATTTACAAGTGCAATAACTGCAAGTATTATGCATAAGGATACAAGAAATACGGGAATAATAAGATGTTTTGTTGACATTCCGCGCTCTTTCATTGTAAGCTTTTCCGCCGAAGCGCCACACCATTGTATGCTTTCACCGTCCTGCAGCTTAGGGGTGAACATTTCTCTTATTCTTGCACCTTCGGCATTTTCGTATTTATTCATTTCTGCACCCTCGCTTGAACGTATCTCATCAGCTTCTGTAATCACCGTTTATCTTGACATAATCATATGTAAGGTCACAGCCCCATGCAACTGCTGTATTATTTCCCTCGCCAAGATTTATAATTATCTGTATTTCCTCTTCTGCAAGAATGCTCTTTGCTGTTTCCTCAGAGAAGTCCACAACACAGCCCTTTCTTCCAAGTGCAATTGTTCCGCCTGCGGAAGCCATATCAACATCAACATTGCTTATATCGAAATCAGCGTCAGCATAACCTAAAGCGCAGTATATACGGCCTGCATTTGCGTCCTCGCCGAAAATCATGGATTTGAACAAGCTGGAACAGATGACGGATTTTGCTACAACCTGAGCTGTTCTTGCAGATGCTGCACCATTTACAACACATTCTACAAGCTTTGTTGCGCCCTCACCGTCGCGAGCCATCATGCGCGCAAGATTGAGCATAATGTTATAGAGAGCATTTGCAAATGATTCGTAATCGCCGTCCTCTGTAACAACTTCCTTATTGCCTGCTGTACCGGAAGCCATAACGCATACCATATCATTTGTTGAAGTATCGCCGTCAACGCTTGCCATGTTGAGAGTGACTTTAATGCAGTCGCTTAATGCTCTCTGGAGCATTTCAGCTGAAATTGCAGCGTCAGTTGTGATGAATGTGAGAGTTGTTGCCATATTTGGATGAATCATGCCGCTTCCCTTGAGCATACCGCCCATTGTGCAGGTCTTTCCGCCCATTTCAAACTCAACAGCAATTTCCTTTGGCTGTGTGTCAGTAGTCATAATAGCCTCTAATGCACGGCTGTTTCCGTCGTAGGTAAGTCCCTCTGCAAGCTCTTTCATGCCGTTGGCAATGGGCTCTATGGGAAGCACCTGTCCGATAACGCCTGTGGAAGCCACGATGATATCCTCGGGAGCAAATCCCAGCTCAGCCGCCGCAAGCTCGCACATCTTGTTTGCCTTTTCGATACCGTCAGGATTGCAGGTATTGGCATTTACAGAGTTTACAATGACAGCCTTTGCTTTGCCGTCTGCAATATGCTCCTTTGTTACGATAATTGGCGCACCCTTTACCTTATTTGTGGTATACACAGCAGCTGCTGTACACTCGTTATCTGCAACAATAAGAGCAAGGTCATTTTTCTTGCTTGTCAATGCAGCACCTGCGTGAACAAGTCCGCACTGTATGCCATTAGCCTTGAAGCCCTTAGCGGCGCAAACTCCGCCCTCAACAAATTTTATATTTCCAATTTTCTTTAAATTCATTTTAATCAACCTCATTAATCAAGTGCAAATGAAAAGGTCAGATACCCTTTGTCATATTCGGGTTTCAACGCCACCTTTTCATCATAATATTTTCCGTATTCACAAGTAATTGTAATTATATCGCCATTATCGCTTACGGTGTACTCATATGTATCTTCAGCTACACATCGGGTTGAAAATGGTCTTTCATCAATTTCCCCGATTTTTTTCGCCATTCTGTCTCGGACGCGGTATACATCTATTTTCGTATGCCCGTTATCCTCAATCCTCTCGCAGAGAAACACATTTGTGGCCTCATTTACCACAAGAACATCTTTGGTTTTGGATTTTGCACAATCCTCGGCAAAGCTGTTGATAAAACAGGTTGCCGCGACTACACCGGAAGCTATCATAAGCCCTGTCTGATAATCAATCTTATTCTTTTTACGGTACATTGTTATGATTCTTATTACCGTAAATACAAGAACAACAGTGAAGCATATGGTATAACAGCCTATAAGCCTGTCGAATATAAATATTTCCGTATCTGAAAGCTTCATATAGCCGAAAAATGCAAATGCCGCAACTGCAAGCGTCATCGCGATATAATAAAACGTCTCGTAGGCTTTTGCGCCTTTTTTCTTATCGTCAGCCACTTTTTACACCTCAGACAAGACCTGTAGTTTCATCAATACCCATCATGATATTGAGGCACTGTACAGCCGCGCCGCTTGCGCCCTTTCCGAGATTATCAAGTCTTGCACAAAGGAGAATCTGCTCATCGTTTCCAAAAACAAATACCTGAAGCTTGTTTACTCCGCTTAATGTGTTTGAAGCAAGGAAGAATGACTTCTGTTCATCCATGCTCATAAGAGGCATGACTTCAACCATTTTTGAGCCTGCATAGTGCTTTTCATACATAGCGTGAACCTGCTCCGCTGTTACGGGATTTTCAAGCATACGCGTCTGTAATGGCACAGATACAACCATACCGCTGAAATAATCGCAGATAATTGGGTTGAACATTGGTGTATATTCAAGTCCTGAAACAGCTTTCATTTCGGGGAGATGCTTATGCTGCTGTGAAAGGGCATACTGACGGGGGCTGTTGAATTCGAATGGCTTATCCTCGCCCTCATATACAGCAATAGCCTTTTTGCCTGCTCCGCTGTAGCCTGATGTAGCATAGGCGAAAACAGGGAAATCAGCAGGAATAATGCCGTTATTCACAAGGGGATATACAATTGAAGCAAATCCGCTGGCATAACAGCCGGGAACAGCAACTCTGTTTGACTTTGTAATTTTTTCTCTGTGCTCCGCTGACAATTCTGGGAAACCGTATGCCCAGTCGGGATTTGTTCTGTGAGCTGTAGAAGCGTCGATTATGCGAACATGGTCGTTATCCACGAAAGATACAGCCTCTCTTGAAGCCTCATCTGGCAGGCAGAGAAAAACATAGTCTGCGCTGTTTATAAGTCTTGCTCTTTCAGCAGAATCCTTACGCTTTTCCTCGGAAATACGGATAATCTCAATATCGTTTCTGCCCTCGAAACGCTCCAGTATTTTAAGTCCTGTTGTTCCTTCCTGACCGTCAATATATACCTTAACTGACATAAATTATTTCTCCTTATCCTTTTTTCTTTTCTGCACTTTTCTCTCATACTTGGCACGTTTCGGGTCAGTTAAATCCGATTTATCTTCCTTGAACGAATGCCATATGTTAATAGTAAGAGTTACAACCACAATACCAACCATCCAGAATATATGGGCGGAGGGCTTAACAGCTATCCACAAGCCCATTACAAGCTCGCCCACAACCCAGATTATGCCCATAAGCATAGAAAGACCTATGGTGAATATAAAATCCTTTTTCTTCATGAAAGTCTGTCAAGCTCCTTTTCAGCCGCTTCAATCTGAATCTTTACAGCATCGGGAGAGGGACCGCCGTAGGACTTACGCTCCTTAACGCAGGTGTCAAGGCTGATAGCCTCGTAAACGTCCTCGGTGAAAAGCTCTGTCATCTTTGCATATTCTTCAAGGGGCAGAGTTTCAAGAGTAAGTCCCTTTGCGATACACTCAGCAACGAGAGTACCTGTAATTTTATAAGCGTCACGGAAAGGCATACCCTTTTTAACGAGATAGTCAGCGCAATCCGTAGCATTGATAAATCCCTTTGCAGCCGCATTACGCATATTATCTTTAAGTACACGCATTGTTGACAGCATGGGAGTAAATGTCTTAACACAAAGCTTTACATTGTCGATAGTATCGAAAATAGCTTCCTTATCCTCCTGCATATCCTTATTATATGCAAGGGGGAGTCCTTTCATCATTGTGAGGAGAGTTACGAGATTTCCGTTTACTCTGCCTGTTTTTCCACGGATAAGCTCTGTAACATCGGGATTTTTCTTCTGGGGCATAATTGATGAACCTGTAGCAAAAGCGTCATCAAGCTCCACGAATTTGAATTCCCATGAACACCAGAGAATTATTTCCTCGGAAAAACGTGAAAGATGTGTCATAAGAAGTGACATTGCACAGTTGAGTTCCACGCAATAGTCACGGTCAGAAACACCGTCAAGGCTGTTTTCCATGGGAGCAGTAAATCCGAGCAATTCGGAAGTCTGCTGACGGTTTGTCTTGTAGGTAGTACCTGCAAGCGCTCCGCAGCCGAGAGGGCAGAAATTCATTCTCTTTGCGGCATCCTGCAATCTTTCAAGGTCACGGAGAAGCATCCACACATAAGCCATAAGGTGATGTGCAAATGTTATGGGCTGGGCTCTCTGCAAGTGTGTATAGCCGGGCATAACTGTTTCTGTATGCTCCTTAGCCATAACGATAATTGCGGAAATAAGCTTTTTCACCATATCGGAAATTTCAGCTATTTCGTCACGGAGATAAAGTCTGAGGTCAACTGCTACCTGGTCATTTCTTGAACGTGAGGTGTGAAGTCTTTTTCCCACCGCACCAAGACGCTTTGTCAGTTCAGCCTCAACGAACATATGGATATCCTCGGCATTTGGGTCAAGCTCCAGTCTGCCGTTGTCTATATCATCAAGGATTTCTTTCAGACCGCCGATAATTTCAAGGCTGTCCTCCTTTGTGATAATTCCGCAGTCACCCAGCATTGTTGCGTGGGCGATACTGCCCTGTATATCGTGACGGTACATACGGCCGTCAAAGGCAATTGAAGAATTGAAAGCGTTTACGGTTTCATCTACCTGCTTTGAAAATCTTCCTGCCCACATCATATCTGCCATAATATTTCTCCTTTAATTTAATGCGTAATTCTCCTCACGACAAATATATAGAAATTAAATTATGTAGGGACAGGTTGTGCCGTGTCCGCACATAAGATTTCCTTATTTGTAAATATTCGGGCGAATTATTATTTTGATATATCATATATCAATTTTATTTTTTCAATCGGATACGGCACAACCTGTCCCTACATTAAGATAAACATTTTATGTTTTTATTTCTGTAGAACAAATCATCTCTTTTTGTAAAGCCTAAATGCTCCCAAAAAGCGTTTCCATTGTCATTATCTTTGAAAACCACAAGCAGAACCTTTGTAATTCCCTCTTTTTCAAGAGCGTCCATTGCATTGTCAACAAGCATTTTACCAATGCCCTGCTTCTGATATTCGGGGAGTACCGAAACATGGTGAAAAAGTCCTCGTCTGCCGTCATGACCTGCAAGAATTGTACCAACGATTTTTCCGTTATCCTCGGCAACAAAGCTTGTTGTGGGATTTCGTCTGATATACTTCGCAAATCCCTCTGCACTATCATCAACGGGATTTGTGCCTTTGTGGTTTTTCCATACCTCACAAATACCGTCAAAATCGGCAATTTTCATAACCCTGATTTTCACCATTGTTTTTACTCCTTTCTGAGCCTTTAGCTTTTAGCCTTTAGCTTTTAGCCTTTAGCCGTCCGCTTTATAATCAACTACAAGCTAATGGCTAATGGCTAACAGCTAATAGCTGTTAATTACAACAGGCAGGAGAAAGCCTCCTCCTGCCTGTCTTTTTTTTAATAACTGCCGTGTGCGAAAGCAGACTTGCGTTTCCGTACAGAGTAAACGAGTTTACGAGTGAAAGCGTGAACTGCCTGCACGTGCTACGTGCTTACTTATTCTGCTCTCTCTTCTTGTCAAGCTGAGCCTTAACCTTGATAGGAAGACCAAAGAGATTAATGAATCCTGCGGAATCAGCCTGATTGTAAACCTCATCCTCGTCAAATGTAGCAACTTCCTCATCATAGAGAGTATATGGAGAAGTTACACCTGCGTTGATGATATTGCCCTTGTAAAGCTTGAGCTTAACGTCACCTGTAACAGTTTCCTGTGTCTTGTCAACGAAAGCTGTCATAGCCTCACGGAGAGGAGTATACCACTGACCGTTGTAAACGATGTCAGCAAACTTGATTCCGAGATACTGCTTGATTCTTGCAGTTTCCTTATCAAGACAAATTGTTTCAAGAACTTCGTGAGCGTGGTAGAGAATAGCACCGCCGGGAGTTTCATAAACGCCTCTGGACTTCATACCAACAAGACGGTTTTCAACGAGGTCAGCAAGACCGATACCGTTCTCACCGCCGAGCTTGTTGAGTGCAGATACCATTTCTACGCCGTTAAGCTCCTTGCCGTCAAGCATTGTGGGGATACCCTTTTCAAAGTGAATTGTGATATATGTGGGCTTGTCGGGAGCTTCGATAGGAGATACGCCCATTTCAAGGAAGCCGGGCTTCTCATACTGTGGCTCATTTGCTGGATCCTCAAGGTCAAGTCCCTCGTGTGAAAGGTGCCAGAGGTTCTTATCCTTGGAGTAGTTTGTCTCTCTGTTAATCTTAAGAGGAATGTTGTGAGCCTCTGCGTAGTCGATTTCTTCGTCACGGCTCTTGATGTCCCACTCTCTCCAAGGAGCAATGATAGCCATTTCAGGAGCGAAAGCCTTGATAGCAAGCTCAAAACGAACCTGGTCGTTACCCTTACCTGTACAGCCGTGGCAGATAGCGTCAGCACCCTCTGCGATAGCGATTTCAGCAATTCTCTTTGCAATGATAGGACGAGCAAAGGAAGTACCGAGCATATATCTGTTCTCGTAGATAGCGCCAGCCTGAACTGTGGGATATACGTAATCCTGAATGAATTCTTCCTTTAAATCCTCGATATAAAGCTTGGAAGCGCCTGTCTTGATAGCCTTTTCCTCAAGACCGTCAAGCTCTGTACCCTGTCCAACGTCACCTGAAACAGCGATAACTTCACAGTTATTGTAGTTCTCTTTCAGCCACGGAATGATGATAGAAGTATCAAGACCGCCTGAGTATGCAAGTACAACTTTTTTAATATCTTTCTTATCCATTTTATAGACCTCCATTAAAAAGGCAATGCCTTATTTTTCCAACAATTATATTATACACCATTCAAAAATAATGTCAATAGGTTTGGAATAAATATTCATTTATTCGGAAAATATTCTTATTTTTATGAATATTTATTCATCTCTTCTGTATTTATTCGGGATTTTTTTCATTTTACTATAGATGAGCGAACCTGCTATTCCGATTGCTGTTCCCAATGCATAGCTGTACAAATCTTTTACCGCAAAGCTTGTACCGATAAGGGTACGGAAAAACTCGATATTTCCCAGACCGATAATATCAACAATGTGGATATACTGCAAAAACTCCACCAAAAATGCAAAAATCAATACTCCGATATGAGTTGCATATGGATTTTTACCGCCGATTATACTCTGTACAAGGCAGTATACCGCCCATACTACTATGACATCTCCGCCGTAGTATCTCAGCCAGTTGTGGTGCTGTGTAAGAGCAATTACTACCTCAACGGCAATCAGCAGAATCAGGATTATTACATATGGCAGTCGTTTTTTCATTTTCATTCACCTGCTTATTCGGGCGGATAATATCCGTCCCTACAAATTTTGCTATATATGGTAAAATTCAACACCTACATCAATTCTTAATTGGAGCAATGCTTCTTTCAAGAATTCCGCTGAATTTCGCCAGTGCTGTGCCATAATTGGTGAATGGCACACCCTGCATTTCCGCCAGCTTTCTGCGGTATGCAACCTCTTTTTCATTCAGCATACAGCCGCCGCAATGGATTACAAGGCTGTATTCCGTCAAATCCTCAGGGAAATCCCGTCCCGATGTGAGAACAATTTCAAAATTCTTCCCTGTATACTTTTTCAGCATATTCGGCAGTTTTACACTGCCTATATCGCCGCATTGACGGTGGTGAGTACATCCCTCGGATACGAGTATCTTATCCCCGTCTTTCAGGCTGTCAATTGCCGCCGCACCCTTTACTGCTGTATCAAGGAATCCTTTGTATCTCGCCATAAGAATAGAGAATGACGTAAGGGGAATATTTTCGGAAACTATCTCATTTACCCTGCCGAACACCTGAGAGTCCGTAACCACCATTTTCGGCGGTGCAGAGAGCTTTTTCAGCGTTTGCGAAAGCTGTTCCGGCTTTGAAAATACTGCAATCGCGTCAGCGTCAAGAATATCCCTGAGCGTCTGCACCTGCGGCAGAATCATACGTCCCTTAGGTGCTGATTCGTCTATTGGAGTTACAAGCACTACCATATCCCCTGCATTGAGCAAATCCCCGATAATACGCCGTTCATTGCCCATTTTTCCAGCCAGTGCCGCTATCTTTTCTTTCAGCTCATGAATATTCTTTTTATCCCTTGCAGAAACAGTTATTTCATTGTCGGAATTTATCTCACTGTCGCTTAAATCGCCCTTGTTATAGGCAATAATACAGGGGATTTCACGGTCTTTAAAAAGCTGTACAAGCTCCTTTTCGCAGTCGCCCATACCTGCGGATATATCCACCACAAGAACGGCTATGTCAGTTTTTGCCAATATCTGACGGGTTTTCTTCACTCGCAGTTCGCCCAACATTCCCTCGTCGTCATAGCCGGGGGTGTCAATTATCTCAACTGCTCCCAGAGGCAGCAGCTCCATTGCCTTATAAACGGGGTCTGTTGTGGTTCCCTTTACATCGGAGACAACGGACAATTCCTGCCCTGTCACCGCATTTACAAGAGAGGATTTTCCTGCATTTCTCCTGCCGAAAAATCCGATGTGTATTCTTTCTCCCGAGGGTGTATTATTTAAGCTCATAATATTTCTTCCTCTAATTTAATTAAAGGGCGAGCAATGCTCGCCCCGAGATTGTCGAAAAAGTCAGCTTAGTTCATAAATTAAGGGGACGCTCTCACTTGCAGAGCGTCCCCTCTTTTCAAACAGTCCACAGGACTGTTTGAAAATTCACCCCTTGCAGAGCGCTTGAACGCTATGTGGGACGCTGTCCCACACCCTGCCAGAGACGCTGTCTCTGGACTCTGCTAAAGGGCTTCGCCCTTTAGAATCCCACTCCTTGTAGTCTTTCGCGATTTTTCGACAGACTGAGGGCAAGCTACGCTCGCCTATACAAAATCAATTGCAAATTACGCATTAGATATCAACCCATATCAAGACTTGCAATAACCTTTTTCAACGCATCAGCACTTGCGCGAAGCTTGCCGATTTCAGGCTCTGTCATGTTGGGGTAAATCTTCTTGATTATTCCCCGTCCGCCTACTACAGCAGGCAGGCTGAGGCAAACATCGCTGATACCATACTTTCCGTCCATAAGAAACGATACTGTACGGATATTGTTGGAATCACGAAGAACGTCATCGCAAAGCTTATTTATAGTGAGAGCAATAGCGTAAAATGTAGCACCCTTGCGCTTGATAACCTCTCCTCCTGCACAGCGTACTTCCTCAATAATTTCGTCCTCATCAATTTCACGATGTTCCTGCTCTGCACAATATTCCTCCATAGAGCTTCCTGCAATAGTTGTAAGTGACCATGGAATCATTGAAGTATCACCGTGCTCGCCGAAAACATAAGCGTGAACACTATTTGGGCTGATATCTAAATGATCTGCAATGCTTGAACGAAGTCTTGAAGTATCAAGAGCAGTACCCGAACCGATAACCTGTTCAGGTTTCAAGTCTGTGCATTTTAATATAGCATAAGTAATAATGTCAACAGGATTGCTGACAACGATATATATAGCGTCAGGTGCGGCTTTGGCAACCTTAGGCATAACGTCTTTGATAATATTTACGTTGGCTTGCGCAAGGTCAATCCGTGTCTGCCCCGGCTTACGCGCAAGACCGAGAGTTACTACAACGATATCTGCGCCCTCTGCATCATCATAAGTGCCGTCGAAAACCTCGATATTATGGCTGAATGATACTCCCTGACGAATGTCCATAGCCTCGCCCTTTGCCTTTTCCTTGTTTATATCTATAAGGACAATATCGGAGCAAGTGCCTGCAACTGCAAAAGTATATGCACAAGTTGCACCTACATTTCCTGCGCCGAGTACAGCAATTTTCTTTCCGCCTTTGATGTTAGCCATAAGAATCCCACCTTTTCAAGTTGTGTAATTATAATAATTTATAGTTATTCCTATAATTATCAATTTTATTATACCATATATTTATGAACATTTCAAGATAAAGTGACGGAATTTCCCTAATATTGTATAGATTCACAAACATTGACAATATTTTATCAATGTTTTTATTCCCGAAAACAAATCATCATAAAAAACATATTATATACCATAGCTGTATATTTCACATAATTCGAACAATAATAGAGATAAGCCAAAATTATTATTCGGCTTATCAATCTAAAACTCAATAAAATGGGAGCTGAATAGATATGTCAGTAAAAAGAGGAGAAATATATTATGCCGATCTCAGTCCTGTGGTGGGCTCAGAGCAAGGCGGAATCAGACCTGTACTTATAGTTCAGAACGACATAGGCAACAGGCATAGTCCTACCGTTATTGCGGCAGCTATAACAAGCCGACAGGATAAAAACCGTCTGCCTACGCATATTGAAGTAAGAGCTGATAAATGCGGTCTCGCCCGTGACAGTATTGTACTTCTGGAGCAGATACGCACCATTGACAAAAAGCGTCTTGGTGACAAAATGGGGGAGCTTGACCTTAACTCAATGAACAAGGTTGATACAGCGCTTTCCATTAGTTTCGGATTGCAGATATAATTAATGGGCGGTCAACGACCGCCCATTCGTCTACATTTCCTCAGAAATTTCCGCCATTCCAGCCCCAATCGGTTGTTGCGGAATATTTCACATATACCCTCGCAGGCTCAATTCCAAGCCTTGCATTGAGTATACTGCATATCTCCCCTGTCAGCCTGTCAAATGCCGCAGGATTCGGACTTCCGAAAACGCTTACCTCAACCATTGCCGCAGGTGCGTCATCACCCTTGAAATAAAGGATGCGCTCAGGCTCAATACCAACCATAAGCCAAGCCTCAGACTTTCCGGGAATTACGGAAATTGCCTTTCCCAAATCGGTTTTTAATGCTGTTTCAGCCTCTTTTGATATCTCTGTGTTGGTTTTTACATTAATGTATGGCATAATCATTTACTCCTTATAATAAATAAATTTTTCCGTCTATCTCATAAACCAGCAATGTCAGCGCATCTGTGTGATTTACAAAAACATATGAGTTTTCAGATGTACTGTAGCAGGTATAACCGCCTATTTCTGTAACCTTTTTCGATGTTATTTTCCCCTCAAGTGAGCTGTCTACGGTATACAGCACTGATTCAGCTTGTATAAAATAAGATGTTGCATCCTCGTCTTTCTCTGTCAGACAGTTTGAAATATTGATATAATCAATTTCAAATCCCTCACCCAACGCCTTTGTAAGTGCAGCATTTACACTTTCAAGATACTGGTCAACACTGAGATATCCGCCTATATTGCACATATATTCAAGATATCCTGGATAATAAAGGCTCTTGATTTTTTCGTGGTCATTCTCGTTCAGTGCCTTAATATAGTCGTGGAGGATATACACCTCACGCAAGTCATTTTCCTCACCGCCGAAATAACGCTTATCAAATTCTACTGTGTACTTGATATTTTCGTTATTTTCGGGGAGAAGCTGATATATCGTTGAACCGTATGGCATTTCGTCCTGTGTAAGATATGCATCCTTGTCCATATCTGTATTCAGCATCTGATGCTCGTCTTCATCATGACAGGAACTCATAGAAAAGCCAAGAAGAAGCACTCCCAAAGCCGCACATATAATTTTTTTCATATTCTCTGCTCCTTATCCGAATGTATAGTATTTTCCATCTTTTTTAACAAATATAATATTCATATCACTAATTATCTTGTGTTCCTCGCCGTCCTCAGCTTCTACAATAACAAAGAATGTAATACACTCCAAGCCGTCTGAATCCTTTTCAACAATTGATTTATAGTCAACATCCAGAATTTCTTTGTAATATTCAAAAAAGCTGTCAATTCGGCTCTCTTCTGTTTCTCCCTCTGCAAGTGTTGGACGTTCAGCACGGATACGGGTAATTTTATATTCTCCGCTGAATTCCTGTTCTGTTTCAGATTCATAAGTCAGCTCATCTATAAGCATATTTTTCAGATTTGAGCACTGCATATCAAAAGAATTTTCAAGGGTATACTCGTCACTGCCCTCCATGGATTCGCTGTACTGCTCTTTGAGATATTCGCTGTAACGCTGAGCGTAGTCGGGATACAGAGAATTCTTATAGCCCTCAAAATCGTTATTCTGGAGCGTTAAAAAATAACTTTCCAGAGCAAGCATAAGTTCAGTAGAAACAGCTTCCTCTTCATAATAAAGCTTTATTCCGTTAGAGCTGAAACGGTATGTACCCAGTTCATATTCCTCACTGTTCTCATCAGGAGTTATAATTTCCCCTACCTCATTTTCACCTATATTTTTGATAATTTCTGTATTATCTGCCTTATTTTCTGATTTTTCCTTTTCGCAGGAAACACATCCGACAGCGAAAGCCGCGGCAAGAATCAACGCTGCTAATTTATTAAACTTCATAAAAACCTCCGAATTTCATTGATACATTAATTATACTATAATTTTATTATAAATTCAAGTGCATATTATGTTTTTCTTGTGATATTTTTCAATAAAATAAAACGGAAATTATTATGTAAAAACCGCCGCATATTACAGCGGCGGTCGGTTTGTATTATAGAATGATTATGCTGTAGGAAAGTAAATTGGATGATTTCCCATTTTAAATTCCATAGGGCGCCAACTTACTTTTGTGGATGAAATCCAAGTGCCTGAACTATTATTAGAATCATTAACTTGGAAATTCCCCCATTCTGCCCAATAAAACAATTCTTTATTTTTTATTAAAGAAGCATCATAAATTATATTATCATAATAATCAGGCTTAGGGACAAGATTCATTTGAACAACACCTTCAAATTTCACTTCAATTGTCCGATACTTTGCACACTGACTTTGAAAAACAATTATCACACATTTTTCGGAGTCAAATGGGTTCATTGCCCCGTCTTCTTCTACATATCCGCCACTAATATATACTATTTCTTTAATACAGCTGTCATGAAACGAACCAAAATTATTCATAAGCTGTTCTATATCATAATCGGTATTAATCTCGTAAAAATCCATTATACTCTCCTCAATATCGGTGATTTTTGTATTTACTTTCAGTCGTAAAAATATGGAAATCTGCATACTAATACCAATTTCTGAAACAACAGTAGACAAATCTAATGGCATAAATGACGTATGTCATCGTTGTCCTCCTCACCATACGACAGTATGCTTTCGTCGTCCGCCTTGACATACATCATTTCTGCTCATCACCTTTGTCTACTAACATTTTAGGGATTGGTATAAAATTATTTTATAATTTATTATACTACTTTTTTATTATAAATTCAAGTGCACATTATGTTTTTTCGGTGATAATTTGCATAAAAACCGCCGCATATTACAGCGGCGGTCGGTTTATCTTATAGAATAATTATATTACTTTGAAAGCTCAGAAAAATCTGAAATAAGCTTTGCATCATATTTCTGGATTCCAAGTGCGTCGTTAGCTGTTACGCCCTCAGCTCCGTCTACATCGGCATTAGCCGTACCCTCATCGGAAAGACCGTATTTGTCAGGATTTCCGATAGACTGGAGAATTGCTGTAGAATCGGCAATTGTTACCTTGCCGTCGCAATTAGCATCACCAAGAAGTGTTACTTCAACATCGGGATTTTCTGAAGGCTCATCAGTAGGCTCAGTTGGCTTTGGCTCTGTAGGAGTTACAGGAGGATTTGTGGGAATCTCAGAGGGAAGCTCATAACCCTCAATGATTGAGTGGAATGCAGATTTTGCCTTATACTCATCATCAAAAAGCAGAGGATACTTATTTGCTCTCCAGCTCTGGTCATCTGTTACACCCCAGAGAATTACTGCGGAGATATTATCCTTATGAGCATAGATAGCGTCCCAGATACCCTTATAATAATCAGCCTGTACCTTGAAATCAGCTTCTGTAGGATTCTCAGGAGTTGTTACGTCAAGCTCTGTAATCTGGATATCAAGTCCCAGTGCACTATAATTGTCAAGCGCCTTGTTGTACATATTTACAGAGGGGAATGCAGCGTCAAGGCTCTGGCGAGCATCAAGGTGAGACTGCATACCGATACCGTCGATAATGCCCTTTTCCTTGAAATCCTTAGCCATTTCAATGATAGCATTCATCTTGCCGTCCATGTACTCGTTATAGTCGTTGTAGTACAGCTTACAGCCCTCAGGAGCGTACTTTCTTGCATATGTGAAAGCGGGCTCGATAAATGAGTTATCGCCGAAAACCTGTACCCACGCGGAATTCTGTGAACCGCCTGAACCCTGCTCACCGGGTGAACGAGGCTTACCGTCCTCAAGCCATGCCTCGTTTACAACGTCGCAGGCATAGAAATCAACTGTGGGATAAAGCTTTACAAGCTCTTCAAAGAAAGCCTTTATATAATTCTCCATACGGAGCAGCATTTTTTCCTTATCTACCCATTCACCGTCATCTGCATAATTCTCTTTGAAGAACCAGTCAGGTGTCTGTGAATGCCATACAAGAGTATGAATTCTTACAGGTACATTATTATCACGGCAATAGTTAAGGAGAGGCTTTGCAGCACCGAAAGAAATCTGGGGAACTGTATCATCTCCTGTTTCCTCAACATAAGCCTGACAAGCAGCCTTATTAAGCACTGAATCGGGCTTCATTTCATTTCCCGCTGTAAGGCTCTGATAGAAGTGCTTTTCAACAAGGTCCATTGTGGAACGTGAGCTGAGGTTATTAGGAACAAGTGCTGTACCAACCTTAAACTCATTGCCGAACATCTGAGCAAGTCCGGGGATATCCTGTTCAATTTCAACTGAGGGTACTTCCTCTACAACGAAATCATCAAGGAAAAGATCGTCTGAGCCACCCTCGAAGTATACATATACTCCTTCCATTTCATCTGTGAAGCTTACCTTTACTCTTTCAACGGACATCCAGTCACTGCCGTTGAGATTCTGTACCAGATTCTGATACTTTGTTTCTCCGTCAACAGTATACTGGAAGCTCATCATTGCGCCTGTGTAGTATCTGCCTTTGATTTTAGCACTGATATAGTATTCTGTGTAGGGTTCAAGCTTATCATCGAGACGGAAAGCAGGACCATTCCAGCTTTCAGAACGGCCGCTTGCAAGAAGTGCTTTTTCACCGCTTACAGCAGCATCTGCTGAAGCTGAAAGCTCTGTTGTGTCATCGCCGCCGCGGTTTGTAAATGCGGAAACGTCACCGTCCTCGAAATCGAAGCTGTAAACTACCTTTGGCTCAGCAGTGCTGTCTGCCGCGTATACGGCAGGAGCAGTGCCAACAGCAATTGATGCGGCAAAAGCAAGTGCCATTGCCTTTGTGATGTGTGATTTTTTCATTGTAATCATCCCTCTTTTTCGGATTCTGCACCATCGGAATGCCTATATTCCGCAAATGAATCCGTAATATTGACACCTAATAGGTGCCTATTAAAATTTTACCACAATAAAGCAGTCATGTCAATAAATCGCCGCAAATTCCACAATATTTGAATCCTACCGCAATTTCTGACCAAAAATTGCGAAAAATCGCCGCAGATTTGATTCTGCGGCGATAATAATTATTTACTTGATAGGAAGACTGTTTGCATTAATAAGACCTGCATCAATCTTCTGGATTACGATAGCGTCGTCTGTTGTTACGCCGTTGCCGTTGCCTGTTACGTCAGCATTAGCCTTACCAACAGCGCTGAGACCGTACTTATCGGGATTACCGATGCTCTGGAGAATTGCTGTAGCGTCAGCAATTGAAACTCTGCCGTCGTTGTTAGCATCTCCGTAAAGTGTAGCTGTTGTTGTTGTGTTGCCGTTGTCATTTTCTTCCTTAATTGTTGTTTTGGAAGTTGTCTTAGATGTAGTCTTGGAAGTAGTCTTTGATGTTGTCTTAGATGTAGTCTTGGAAGTTGTCTTAGATGTAGTCTTAGATGTAGTCTTTGAAGTTGTCTTAGATGTTGTATCTACGGAAGAAGAACCACCGCTGAGAACAACCTTTTCAATTGTTACACCGTCATCATGAGGCCACCAGATCATAGCCTTAACAGTTGCACCAACGTTTGCAGGAATGTCGTAAGAAACTTCAACCTTACCGTTCTTTACGTTCACCTTGAAGTCTTCCTGCTCCCACTCACCTGTCCATGTACCGAAA
>JAZNZK010000023.1:0-126870 GCA_045594905.1 Ruminococcus sp. | reverse complement strand
CATAAATATAGAGCTCCTTTATGTTTCTGAATATAGTATATCACAGATTTTACCATTTGTCAATACCTTTTTATTGAAAAACGATAATTATTTTTTGAGAATTAATATTAGAAATGGGATTCTAAAGGGCGAAGCCCTTTAGCAGAGTCCAGAGACAGCGTCTCTGGTGGGTGCAGGGCAAAGCCCTGCGTAGCGTTCAAGCGCTCTGCAAGGGGTGAATTTCAAAACAGTCCTGTGGACTGTTTTGAAAGAGGGGACGCTCTGCAAGAGAGAGCGTCCCCTTAAAAGATAATTACAATTTTTTCGACACTCTCAGACCGCACAGGAAAATGCGGTCTGCTATTGTTAAAAATCGAATTTTTGTATTGAATATTAACAAATCTGACTGTTAAAATTCAGTTAAAAAACAGAAAATAAAAATTATTTTTTCTTATGCAACATTTTTCCGTTGCATAAGTGCCCATTCCGTTCCTATAGTGAAAGGGGACTGCAAATAAGGCGGCATTATAACAAATCGGCAATATCCATGATAAGTCTTTCTGATTTTTTCCATCCGAGACAAGGGTCAGTTATCGACTTTCCGTAGATATCCTCACCGATTTTCTGACAGCCGTCCTCAATGTAGCTTTCAATCATAAGACCCTTTACAAGCTTTCTTATATCCTCGCTGTGACGCATACTGTGGAGAATCTCCTTAGCAATACGCACCTGTTCAAGATACTGCTTACCGGAGTTGGCATGATTTGTATCAACAATAAGTGCGGGATTCTGCAAATTCTTTTCCGCATAAGTCTGAGCAAGGCGGTACAAATCCTCATAATGATAGTTGGGGAATGACTGACCTCTCTCGTTGACATATCCGCGGAGAATAGCGTGAGCGTAAGGGTTTCCGTCGCTCTTTGCCTCGTGACCGCGATACATGAAAGCGTGGGAATGCTGAGCCGCAGTGATAGCGTTCATCATAACGGAAATATCGCCGCCTGTGGGATTTTTCATACCAACGGGGATAGAAACACCGCTTGAAACAAGTCTGTGCTGCTGATTTTCAACGGAGCGCGCACCGATAGCAACATAGGCAAGAATATCATCGAGATAGCTGTAATTCTCAGGATAAAGCATTTCATCAGCGGCAGTAAAGCCTGTTTCAGCAAGAGCCTTGATATGAAGATTTCTTACAGCAACAATACCGCTTGCAAGGTCTGGCATAGCAGTAGGATTCGGCTGGTGGAGCATACCCTTGTAGCCGTCGCCTGTAGTACGAGGTTTACCTGTATAAATTCTTGGGATAATGAGAATCTTTTCCTTAACTTTCTCCTGTAATTCGCGAAGTCTTGTGATATAGTCGATTACAGGCTCTTCGGAATCAGCAGAGCAGGGACCAATGATAAGTATAAACTTATCGGAATCTCCACGGAATACAGCCTTAATTTCCTCGTCGCGCTGAGCCTTTATAGCTGCAAGTTCAGGGGAAACAGCGTGTTCTTTCTTGATTTCTGAGGGCTTTGGAAGCTCTCTTACAAATGTCATTGACATATTTAATCATTCCTTTTCTATTAATTTATCTGCTCCGTATTTCTGACAAAGCAGGTCAATAAGCGTTAAAGCAGTTATGCTGTCAACCACAACTCTTGCACGGTGAACAATAGCAGGGTCATGTCGTCCCTGAATCTGCAAAGTGGTATTTTCTCCGTTGCGCATATCAATAGTATTCTGCTCCTTATAAATGGAGGGAGTAGGCTTCACAGCACAGCGGAAAATAAGAGGCATACCATTTGTTATACCGCCGAGAATACCGCCGCAGTTATTCGTAGCAGTGCGGATTTCACCGTTTTCGTTGACAAAAGCGTCATTTGCCTGACTTCCGCGCAAATCAGCATAGCCGAAGCCTGCGCCGAATTCCACACCTTTAACAGCAGGAATACTGAAAAGCGCATGGGAAAGGAGACTTTCAACAGTGTCAAACCAAGGTTCACCAACACCTGCAGGCATACCGTAAACAGCTGTTTCAAGTCTGCCGCCTACGCTGTCGCCCTCAGATTTTGCAGCCATTATAGCCGCTTTCATGGGTTCTTCTGCATAGGGATTAAGCACGGCAAATTCTCTGCCGTCAAGGTAATCAATATCATTTTTGATGTTTTCAAATCCGCGGTCGAAAACACCGCCGCAGGAAAGAATATGAGTGCCGATAGTAATGCCTTTTTCTTTCAGAGCAGATATTGCAACAGCACCTGCCGCAACGATACCGGCGGTAATACGTCCGGAGAAGTGACCGCCGCCGCGGAAATCCTGAAATCCGCCATATTTTACGTCAGCAGTAAAATCAGCGTGACCGGGACGAGCTTTATAAGCAAGCTCACCGTAATCACTGCTTCTTGTGTTCTGATTTTCGATTATAAAAGTTATGGGAGTACCTGTAGTTCTGCCGTTGAAAACTCCGCTGACGATTTTAACCTCGTCCGCTTCCTTTCGGGGAGTTGAAATAGCTCCCACGGACTTTCTCAGGCTCATCTGACGGGCAATAAATTCTTCATCAACAGCAATACCAGCAGGCATACCGTCGAGAACTGCACCGATAGCTGTACCGTGACTTTCACCGAATATAGTTACAGCAATTTCCGAGCCGAATGTATTTTTCAATATGTTTCAACTCCTTTAAAGTAGTAGGTGTTCCAAATAATTATACATCAATATCACGCTGTTGTCAAGAAAAATATTGCTTTACTCCAATAAAAACTCTCTGCCGCCATAAGCGAAGTAGTCACAAAGAAGTAAATCCAGAGAGGCATTGATACCTTCTCTGGATTTTATTATTACCTATAAATCATAATCTGTCCAATATTATTTTTACAATAAATATTATCAGATAGTGAAGCGGATAAAAGATATAGAAAAACCATTTAGCAAAGTTTGGGTGTTTTATTTAGATTGTACGGATAAGCAAATCAATAAACAAACCGCCGGTACAAAGAAGCATTATATTAGTTATAAACAGCAAGCCAATTTGAACATATAGTGAATTTTTGTCCATGATATATTTATGTGGATTATCACTGTCATAATATATTTTAATTTTCTTGCCAACGTGAAACGCATTCTTAAAAGATGTTGAGCTTTCACATCTTACAGTAATCCAATCTCCTGAATTTGTTTTGTATTCAAACCATGGTGTATACGCATATCCCGCCCTCGTAAAGTTCTTATCAAGTCTGATGACTTTTGCATAACAGCATATCCCATTCTTTTTTATCTTAAAATACTCTATGGTTTTAATAATACAAAATATATCAAGTATCAAGAAAGCAATGGCTAATATGCCCATCCAAAATATGCCCTCCATATTTTATCGTCTCACTTTCGATTTTTCATTGAGTTAATTATAACAAAATTTACAAATAAAGTCAATGTCACAAGTAACACAAAGCCACTTTTGACATTTAATCAAAAGCGGCTTATAATGCTTTTATATTACTATCTTCAATAATGGAAAGAGTAGTTCATTTTCAAAATAAATCAGCGGATTCCGTACTTTTCAATTACATAGTCCATATCCTTATCGCCTCTGCCTGAGAGATTGATAAGAACAGAACCTTTCTTCATCGTCTGAGCAAGCTTTATTCCGTATGCTACAGCATGTGAGCTTTCAATAGCGGGGATAATTCCCTCAAGTCTTGAAAGAGTAAAGAATGCGTCGATTGTTTCTTCATCGTTGATAACATCATATTTTACTCTGCCTAAATCGTGTAAAAATGCGTGCTCAGGGCCTGATGAAGGATAGTCAAGTCCGCTTGCAACAGAGTAAACAGGAGCAGGCTCACCGTTTTCATCTTTCAGCATAATGCTGTTGAATCCGTGCATAATGCCCTCTGTGCCGTATTTCAAGCTTGCTGCATGGTCGCCGAGAGCTGTACCTCTGCCGAGGGGTTCAATTCCGTAAATGTCAACAGGGTCGTTTAAGAATCCTGCAAACATACCCATAGCATTTGAACCACCGCCTACACAAGCTACAATTGCGTCAGGAAGCTCGCCTGTCATATCCACAAACTGTTCTCTTGCCTCGATACCTACAACGCTCTGGAAATCTCTTACCATTAAAGGAAATGGATGAGGTCCGAGAACGGAGCCAATGCAGTAAATAGCGTCCTTATACTCCTTTGCATAAGCTGCAAATGCTGCGTCTACGGCTTCTTTAAGTGTCTGGAGACCGTCTGTAACTTCAACAACTCTTGCACCGAGAATCTTCATACGTGCAACGTTGGGAGCCTGTTTTTCAATGTCTACTTTGCCCATGTAGATATCACATTCAAGTCCGAAATATGCGGCTGCTGTTGCAAGTGCAACACCATGCTGTCCTGCGCCTGTTTCAGCAATAACCTTTTTCTTGCCCATATACTTTGCAAGGAGCGCTTCACCCATGCAGTGATTGAGCTTGTGTGCGCCTGAGTGGTTCAAATCCTCACGCTTTGCGTAAAGCTGAACTCCTGTTCCGATGCTGTCGGAAAGGCGCTGGAGATGCGAAATTGGCGTAGGTCTGCCCTGAAATTCTCTGCGGATTCGGCGAAGCTCATCAATAAACTTTCTGGATTTGCAGATAGTATTGTAAGCGTGTGTAATTTCATTCATAGCTACCTGGAGCTCAGGGGAGATATAGCAGCCGCCGTATTTTCCGAAAAATCCGTCCTCAGTGGGATAATTCTTAAAGTATGTGTCAAAATTAACATTATTGAAAATCATAATCATTTCCTCCAAAAAAATTATTTATAATCGTAATAAAAGCCTTAGTATCTTTGAGCGTCACCATCGTTTAGTAAGCATACCGTTTACCTCCATAATATTCGGAGTAATTCTGTAGGGCTAAAATAAAAATAGCCCTGACAGAAATATCCATAATTTCTGTCAAGGACGAATAAACTCTATCCGCGGTACCACCTTGATTCATGGAAAACCATGCACTTTCAGGATACTATCATATCCCTGACGTTTAACGCACGTCCTTACGTTGCGGAATACTCGGATTGTGAAAATATAGTTATAAAATGCCTCCCGTAATAATCATCAGAGACACGCACTCTTTAAGCACCAACCCTTTGACCGCACCCTCAGTGGTCCATTTGCTGAGCTGTTTTCAATCCGGATTCCAGCACCCCGAACTCTCTGTGTGAGCATTTTCAGCTTTATCTCCACTTCAACGGTTTATAGGTGTATTATATCATAAATATTTTCGTTTGTCAAGGATTTTTTTGAAAAAGCTTTTAGCCGTCAGCCATTATCCGTTAGCGTATCGGCGTTGCAGATTGTAAAAAAGCTAAAGGCTAAAAGCTATTGGCTAATAGCTGCAGCTCTAAGACGCTATATCCTCTATAAATTGCTGTAATTCCGAATCTGTCTCGATAATTACGCCCTCTCGCAGCTGCTCCTTGTCGTAGTCGGAGAGAAGTGAAAAATCATAGTCGATAATTCTATAGGGAGACTGGCTTCCGCCCTTGAATACCCCGATTCTGCCGTTGTATTCCCGAATCATACTCACTATAGCAGGGGGGGCGGCAGGCATATCAGATATTTTTGCCGCAAGCCGCTCCCTGTGCATTGACTGTCCTAAGGTGCATATAACTATAAATCCTGATACGGTTAGTGCTGTCATAAGGATTAAATATATCTTCTTGTCAACTGAACTCATAAAATAATCGCTCCTTTGCCGAATTTTCATTATTAATCTGCCCGATTTTTGCTAAAATATACAAAAACAAAAAAAATTTCGTCAAACCCTTAACAAAATCAAAAAAATGTGCTATAATATATAATGTATAATTACAACTGAAAGGAGATTGGCGGCAGTACTCACTGCGCTAAAAGACAAAATGGCTAAAAACAAACGCGATTATGAGCCAATGGGACAGCAGGCATACCCCGATGATATGCCCGTCCGCAGACAAGCTCCGAAGAAAAAGAAGAAGAAAAAGAAGAATATCTTCCTTGTTATTCTCCAGAAGCTTTTTGCCTGCATTGCGACTACGCTCCTGTCACTTTTCCTCATCATTATTATTACAGGTACTATTGTTGCTACGGCTCTCACTGTATACGTTATGGACTTTATGGACGAGTCCTCCTCGATTACTCTTGCTGAGCTTGAATCGGGAAGCGATACTTATTTCTATGGTCAGAAGGTAAACGAAGACGGCGAGCTGGAGGATGTTGTGCTGAAACAGCTGAAAACTGACGTTCAGCGTATCCCTGTTTCTATTGACAGAATCCCTCAGCATGTGCGTAATGCCTTTGTTTACACCGAGGACGAGCGTTTCTACCTCCACGACGGTGTTGACTATAAGCGTACATTCTCGGCGTTCCTCAATATGTTCATTCATTTCTACGATTCCGACCAGGGTGGTTCGACTATTACTCAGCAGCTTATCAAGAACCTTACAGGTGATGATGAGAAAACTCCACAGCGTAAAATCCGTGAAATCTTTGCGGCTATGCAGCTTGAAAAGACCTATTCCAAGGACGAAATCCTTGAAGAATATCTCAACTTTATCGGATTCGGCGGTCCTATTAACGGTATTCAGCTTGCTTCACTCCGTTACTTCGGTAAGAACGTTGAGGAGCTGACAGTTCCCGAGGCGGCTGTTCTGGCGGCTATCCCTAAGAGCCCTGAGTTCTATGGTCCTTTTGTTGAATACTACGACGCAGACAAAAACCTTACCACTGACGGCAGAGCTAACAATAAGGTCCGTCAGGAATACGTTCTCTGGCAGATGTATAAAAACGGCGGTATCACTTACGACGAATATCAGGAATATCTCGTTACTGACCTGCTTTATACCGATTCTCCCGAATACAGAAAGCTCCACCCTGAGCTTGACTATCAGGAAGAAGAAAGCAAACAGAATGCTTATACATGGGAAGTTGATGCTATGATGTATGAGGCGGCAGGATATCTCATGGAAATGTACAACATCGACGAGCAGGAGGCTATCAACCGTATCAATAAGGGCGGTTATCGTATCTACTCTACTCTCGATAAGCCTATGCAGAACTATATCGAAGAAAAATTCAGCAATATCAATAATATCATTTCTGAGGGCTGGGTAAGAAAAAATGTTGACCTTGACGGCGACGGCGCATACGAAGATGACGAATGTTTACCTCATATCGCTTTTGTTGCTCTCAGATATGACGGTTCAGTTATGGCTCAGATTGGTAACTGGGGCGAAAAGAAAGGCTCTCTTGTTACTAACTATGCTAACCGTGAACCCCGTCAGGTTGGTTCTACTATGAAGCCTGTTGCGACTTATGGTCTTGGTATTGAAAATGACCATATCCACTGGGGAAGCGTTTACCGCAACTCTCCTCTTTCACACAAAACTGATGACCAGGGTAATGCATGGCCTTTCAACTACGGTCGTGTAAGCGGTAAAGGTGAAGCGCATAATATTTACTACTTCCTCCAGCAATCATTCAATACCGTTCCTGCTCAGCTTTGCGACGAGCTTACTCCTAATGCGGTGTTTAAATTCTGTACTGAAAATCTTGGTATGAAGCTTGATGAAGCCGATGAGGACTATTCACCTCTTGCCCTTGGTTCTCTTACCTATGGTATTACTCTCCAGAACCTTGTAAACGCTTACCTCCCTTACGGTGCGCAGGGCGTTTATAATGAGGCGCATATCATTTCTAAGATTGAGGACGCAAACGGACAAATTATCGTTGATAATATTAATGGAAGAAATACACATCAGGCTGTTTCTCCCGAAACTGCTTGGGTTATGAACAGACTTATCAAAAATGTTGTTGATAATGGTACTGGTACTGCTGCTAAACTCTGGAATAAAACTGTTGTCGGCAAAACCGGTACAACTGAGAACTGGTATGACCTTGCCTTTGTCGGTATGACAAGAGATTTCGCAAGCGGTATTACTATCGGTTATAAGGAATATAACGACTTGCTCAGCTTGCCGTCTTCAATTAAGTCGGCAGGTATCTGGAATACTGTTATCGGCGAATATGCAAATACTATGTTCCCCGACACAGGTGTTGACTTCGACCCTGTTGATACTGTTATTTCTGCTCCTATGTGTACTGCAACAGGTATGATTGCAAATCAGTACTGTCCTAAGGGTATTACAGGATATTGGAAATCTACAAATGCTCCTTACTGTGACGGTAATCATTGGGTTCCACCCGATCCCTCTACTACAACACAGCCCGAATATGGCACAGGCGATACGGGAACAGGCACAGGCGGTTGGACTGATCCCAATGCTGGCGGCGGTACCGGCGGCTGGGTTGACCCCGGAACAGGCGGTGACGCAGGTACAGGCGGCGGTTGGGTAGATCCCGGAACAGGCGGCGGTGATACTGGCGGCTGGGTTGACCCCGGAACAGGCGGCGCAACAGGCGGTGACACTGGTACAGGCGGAGATACCGGTACATGGTAATCCGTGTATAAAAATATAAAGCCTGCCCAACAGGAACGGGCAGGCTTTTGCATTAAAGGTGATAATTATGAGTGAAAAATTAAGACTTTGCTGTCCTTGCCATTTCGGGCTGGAGAGCGTTCTGAAATATGAAATTACTAAAATCGGTGGAACTGATTTAAAGGTCAGTGACGGAAAAATCAGCTTTACAGGTGATTTGAATATAATGGCAAGAGCGAATCTCTGCCTTTCCACTGCTGAGCGTGTGCTGATTGAGCTTATTGAATTCCGCGCTGAAACCTTTGAGGATTTGTTTCAGGGTGTGCGTTCAATTGAGTTAGAGCGGTTTATCGGCGTTGATAATGCTTTTCCTGTCAAGGGTTATTCTCTTAATTCCACGCTTCACAGCGTTCCCGATTGTCAGAAAATTGTGAAAAAGGCGGCTGTTGAGCGTCTGAAATCCAAATATGGTGTAAACTGGTTCAATGAGACTGAGCCCCCTGTACAGATTCAGTTCAGCATACTTAAAGATATTGTGACTATTTATCTTGATACAAGCGGTGTGGGACTTCACAAGCGCGGTTACAGGCGTAATTCAAATGCTGCTCCTATAAAAGAAACTCTTGCAGCGGGAATTATTGACCTTGCTCGTGTTCGTCCCGAATCAATTGTATGCGATCCGTTCTGCGGAAGCGGTACGCTACTCATTGAAGCGGCTTTAAAGGCTCTGCGTATACCCGTTGGCATAAACAGACGATTTGCTGCTGAAAAATGGGCTTCCGTTGATTCTAAAATCTGGCAGGAGGAGCGAAAGAGAGCCATTGACGGTGTTGACCGTTCCGCGACTTTCCACGGCTTTGGATTTGATATTGACGACGCGGCTGTTGCTCTTACTCTTGATAATGCCCATAAAGCCGGTATAAAATCACGTCTTAAAATTGAGCAGGCGGATATTTCAAAATTTGTTCAGCCTGAGGAGTCCATTGTTATCTGCAATCCTCCTTATGGTGAGAGACTTCTGGAACTCCGTGAGGCTGAGGATATCTACAGAAAAATGGGGCGCGTTCTCGGACATGGTGGAAATCGTCAGAGTTATATTATTTCCCCTCATGAGCAGTTTGAGCAGTTCTTCGGTGCTGAGGCTAAAAAGCGCCGCAAGCTCTACAACGGCATGATTAAGTGTCAGCTTTATATGTACTTCTGATGAATCATATGCTGAAAAAGCGGCTTTTGGCTTTGCTTTATCCTACGCGGTGCCCTGCATGCAGAAAGGTTATATTTCCACATGAGACTTTCTGCGGAGACTGTCTCCAAGAATTGACCGAATACAGCGGAAATTGTGTTATAAGGGGGGCGGAGCTGTTTGCCGCGCCATTTGAGTATGACGAAAAAATTTCCCCTGCCATTCTTCTTTTGAAAAGGGGAGTAAAGGGAAATGCCGCATATGCTCTTGGGAGCGCTGTTGCTGAAAAGTTGGAAAATCTCGGTATATCGCGGATAATTGATGTTATTGTGCCTGTTCCTCTACATGAAAAAGATAAATGGGAGAGGGGATTTAATCAGGCGGAACTTATTGCCTGTGAGGTCGGGCGGATTTTGAATATCACTGTTTCAACAGGCATTGTTGAAAAGATACGCAGAACAAATCCGCAGAAAACTCTCACTAAGCGGCAGAGAAAAATAAATCTAAAAGACGCTTTTGAAGTGTCGGATTCCGCGAAAATTCGGGATAAATGTATACTGTTACTGGACGATGTCTGCACTACTGGCAGTACGCTGTCCGAAATTACAAAGCTATTGAAAAGCAAGGGGGCGGCGGCGGTTTATTGTGCCGTCTGCTGTAAAACTCCTGATTTTAAGAAAGAAGATGTTGAAAATGGTTGAAAATCATGCTGAAAAAGCTTGCAGACTTTTTATGGAGGGCAGAAACTGCGCACAAGCTGTATTTGCCGCTTTTTCTGATATAACAGGAATCGACGAGGAGCTTTCACTCCGCCTTTCTTCCTCATTCGGCGGCGGTATGGGACGTATGCGTGAGGTCTGCGGCGCTGTTTCGGGTATGTTTATGGTGGCAGGTGTGCTGTACGGCTACAGTTCCGCAGATGACGACGCTGAAAAGGCTGAGCATTATCGCAGAATTCAGCTCCTTGCGGAAAAATTCAAGGAGAAATATAATACCATAAACTGCGGCGAACTGCTGAAAAATCTGAAAGTAAACACAAATCCTGTGCCTGAAAAACGTACTGAGGAATACTACAAGGCGCGCCCCTGCATTAGATTTGTGGAGGCTGCCGCGGAACTTCTTGACGAATATATTGAGTGTAATCCCCTGTGAAAACAAGAGATTTAATCCTGATTTCTATTTTTGCCGCGCTGATTGCTGTCGGTGCGTTTATCAGGATTCCCACACCTGTCTGCCCTGTTACCTTGCAGATTCTTTTTACAACTCTTGCAGGGGCTGTGGGCGGTGCTTCTGTGGGGGCTGTAAGCGTTTTAGTGTACATCCTGCTGGGGCTTGTGGGATTTCCTGTCTTTGCCGGCGGCGGCGGTATCGGCTATATTTTTCAGCCGACTTTTGGTTTCCTCGTTGGTATGATAATTGGGTCATATGTGACAGGGAAAATATGCCGTGGCGGAAAGTCTGAAATGAAGCGGCTGATTATTGGCTGTATTCTTGGGCTTGTGCCTGTTTTTGCCTTAGGTACGGTGTATAACTGCTTTATTACGTCGTTTTATATGAAATCTCAATCGTTGCTGACGGTGATGTATTATTGTCTTTTGCCGTTGCCGTGGGATGTGGTTCTTTGCGTGTTAGCGGCTTATATTGCCAAAAGGATTGGGAAAATTTAAAGGGTATCATTTTTGAATGATACCCTCTGTATGTCGAAAAAATGTAATAATTTTCAAGGGGACGCTCTCTCTTGCAGAGCGTCCCCTCTTTCAAAACAGTCCACTGGACTGTTTTGAAATTCACCCCTTGCAGAGCGCTTAAACGCTATGTGGGACGCTGTCCCACACCCTGGCAGAGACTCCGTCTCTGGACTCCGGTAAAGGGCTTTGCCCTTTAGAATCCCATTCAAATTTGGAAAATTTAAAGGGTATCAGCTATGTTAAACTGATACCCTTTTGCATTTATATTTCAAATTTTGGCATAAGCTGTAATTTGTGCAGATTATTCCTGTGCATTCGGTCGATTTTTTCCTTTAATTCAGGCTTGTCGCTTAAATCCGTTAATCCGCGGATATATCTGTCAAGCTCTGCATATGTGAATCCAAGATTTTCTTCGTCCGTTGCCCAGAGCCTTAACGCATACTGCGGCGGCTACTGAACTGTCTTTGCCGCCTGATATGCCGATTACTGCCTTTGTTTCGGGTGTGGCGGTAGCTTCAAAATAATCCTTTACCCACTGAATCAGATCAGCGATTGTCTTTTCAACATTAAAATTATAGCTCATATTTACCTCACTTTATTCAGAAAGGTCATTTACAAGAGCATCAAATACAGGGAAATCCTTGTCGTAAAGCTCCTGCATATTTTTTTCACTTGTGTGCATCAGCTTTCGGGGTGCGCGTATTGCCATGAACCATTCTTCTGTAACAACACTTTCTGCAACTCCGATTTTTGCAGCAAAATCTGTGCCTTTCAGCATGAACTTATCCTTTGAGATATGCTCATTTTCGGGGTATATTGCTGATAAATCCGCAAGTACTCCGTCATCGCCCAAAATATCTGCTGCAAGATTATTGCCAATAATTATCGCTGCTTCGTCATTCTGTAATTCAGCAAAAAGTTTGTTCATTACGCCGTTGGCATAGTCTTTTGTTTCATTATCTGTATATGGAATATAATAGACAGACGCTTCGGTTTTTCCATTATCGTTGAAATCGTCAATAAAAGTTTCGATATACTCCTCTAACTGACTTTCCTCGCCCATTGTGTAATTTTCGCCTATCATAAGCACGATAATGTCGGGATTGGGACGGGTAAGCAGATTATGTACAAGGAAAATACCGATTGCGCCGAAAATTGCAGCGATTCCCAGCCACCATTTATTAAGATAGAAGAAATCTGAGATTTTTTTCCAGATGCTTCTTTTGACTTCCTCTGTTTCTTCCTGTTGTATGGTTTCGCTTTCCTCGATAATGCCCTGTTTTAAGCGTATAAGCTCAAGGCGCTCTGCTTCAAGGCGTTTATCTCTTGCTTCGTCGGCTTTTCTTTTACGTTCTGCAAGCTTTTTTTCAAGCTCCTCCTGTTTTTGACGTTCTTCTTCCTCGGCTTTTTGTATCATTTCACGATTGGTTTCAAAGATACTTTTAGTTATATGGATTTTCTCGTCCTCGACAGGAGATGAAGCTTTATTTTCGTTATTCTTCTTCATTTTCTTCCTTGGCTGTTCTGCCGCTGTTTGCAGGGATTGGCTTCATTGTGGGGAACAGAAGGACATCACGGATTGATGCGCTGTCTGTGAGAAGCATAACAAGTCTGTCAAGACCAAGTCCAAGACCGCCTGTTGGGGGAAGTCCGTATTCAAGAGCTGTTACGAAATCTTCGTCAACCTCTCCGGTTGTATCGCCCAGTGCGCGTCTTGCCTCAACCTGCTTGATGAAACGCTCTTTCTGGTCGATTGGGTCGTTGAGCTCGGAAAATGCGTTACCCATTTCGCGACAGTAAATGAAGTACTCGAAACGCTCTGTAAATGCAGGGTCAGAGGGCTTTCTCTTTGCAAGTGGTGAGTTTTCAACAGGGTAATCGTAGATTATTGTAGGCTGTACAAGCTTATCTTCAACGAATGCGTCAAAGAATGCGATGAGAACATGTCCCTTTGTTGCGTGGTCGCCTTCCTCGACTTCAACGTCGTGTGCCTTTGCGCATGCTCTTGCTTCTTCATCTGTTGCCCAGTTGTTGTAGTCAACTCCTGCATACTTCTTAACAGCCTCAATCATTGTAAGACGCTGCCAAGGCTTGCCAAGCTCGATATCTACGCCCTGATATGAAATTGTATCGCTTCCGCATATCTTGAATGCGAGAGTTCTGTACATGTTTTCAATGAGGTCCATCATGCCGATGTAGTCGGTATATGCCTGATACATCTCGATTGTTGTGAACTCAGGATTGTGTGATGTGTCCATACCCTCATTTCTGAAAATGCGTCCTACTTCGTATACACGGTCGAATCCGCCTACGATGAGCTTTTTCAGATTCAGCTCTGTCTCGATACGCATGAACATATCCATATCAAGAGTGTTGTGATGTGTCACGAAAGGTCTTGCAGCTGCTGCAATCTGAATGGGAAGAAGTACAGGAGTTTCAACCTCGGTATATCCCAAATTGTCAAGATAATTTCTGATTTCCTTGAGAATCTGGCTTCTCTTTACAAATGTATCCTTTACCTCGGGATTTACAATAAGGTCAAGATATCTCTGGCGATATCTTGTGTCCTGATCCTTTAAGCCATGCCATTTTTCAGGGAGGGGGAGGAGTGACTTTGAAAGAAGCTCGATTTTGTGAGCGTGAATTGAAATCTCGCCCTTTCTTGTTCTGAATACAAAACCCTCGATTCCGACGATATCGCCGATATCCCACTTCTTCTTGAACTCTTTGAACTGGTCAGCTCCGATATCGTTGGAACGGATATATACCTGTATTCTATCAGTATTGTCGCGGACATCAATGAAGTTTGCCTTACCCATGTCGCGCCAGCTCATGATACGGCCTGCAATGCGGATTATATTGCTGTTGAGAGCCTCGAGACCAGCCTTTACAGCTTCTTCATCGCCGTTTGCAGCTGCGATAACTTCAGCTTCTTTAGCTTCGTACTCAGCCTTTAAAGCTGCCGCTTTGCCTGTAACATCATATTTTGTTGTCTGAAAAGGGTCGAAGCCGCCCTCGCGGAGAGATGCAAGCTTATCGAGACGATCCTTCTTTAATATATTTATATCCTGTATTTCCTCAGCCTGAACAGGAGTATTGTTCTGATTTTCGCTCATTTGAATCATCCTTTACTTTGTAATTTCCAAAACTTCAAAACGAAGCTCGCCAACGGGAGCCTCAACCGCAAATACATCGCCGACTTTCTTTTTCATAGCAGCCTTGCCGATAGGGGATTCGTTTGAGATTTTGCCGTTCTTTATATCAACATGGTTTGTATCAACGATGTTGAATGTTTCGATTTTGCCTGTGTCAAGGCGCTTAATCTTAATAATTGAACCCATACCGATTTCGTCAACAGAGATGTTGGAATCTTCGATAATCTCGGCATTGTCAACAGTATACTGGAGCTCTGCAATCTGAGCTTCAAGGATAGCCTGCTCGTTTTTAGCCTCGTCATACTCGGCATTTTCGGAAAGGTCGCCGTAGGAACGTGCAACTTTAAGACGTTCAGCAACCTCCTTACGTTTATTGATTTTAAGGTCATCAAGCTCCAGAACGAGCTTTTCGTAGTTAGATCTTGACATCTGCTTGCCCATAAAAAACACTCCTTAATTGTGCATACTTTTTTTGTGAATGATATGTCAATCTGACATACTTCTTCACAATACATACATTTAATTATACCTCATTTTCCATGGTTTGTCAATAGCTTTTTCGCACATTTTATGCAAAAAAATGGACACGATTTCCGTGTCCTGAGATTGTCGAAAAAAGTAAATTTCGTTCAGAAATTGCGGGCGGATAATATCCGCCCCTACGTACATACCCTGTTTTGATGCCAGCGGGGGCTCCCCGCCTAAAGGGGTTCACCCTTTAGAATCCCGTTTTACTGCTCCTACTATTGAAAATATGAAAAATGCTCCTAAATCTGCTGTTACTATTGTCGCTCCCACTGGTGTTGAACATAATATAGAAAGTATTATTCCTGTTCCTGCACATAATACAGATATAATTGCTGAACATATTGTTACGCTTCGGAAGCTTTTGAATATTCTCATAGCCGAAAGTGCAGGGAATATTATAAGCGCTGATATCAGCAGTGAACCTACAAGATTCATTGCTATAACTATGATTATTGCTGTAATTATCGCTATCAGCAGATTGTAACCATCGGCATTTATTCCTGTTGCCTTAGAAAAGCTTTCGTCAAAGGTTACGCTGAATATTCTATTATAGAATACTACATAAAATACAAGAACTATCACTGACATTATCAGGCATAGCCATACATCGCTTTCTTTCAGCGTTAGCATTGATGTTGAGCCAAACAACGAGCCGCAGACATCTGCTGAGATATTCGATGAAGCAGGGAAAATGTTCATCAGCATATAGCCGATTGCAAGTGCTCCTACCGATATCATTGCTACTGAGGCGTCGCCGCGGATTTTTGTGTTGCGCCCTGTTCTGAGAATAAGCACTGCGGAAAGTACCGTCAGGGGAAGTATTATTATCATTCTGTCGGTTATTCCTGTAACTGCGGCAACTGCCATTGCTCCGAATGCTACATGAGATAAGCCGTCGCCAATAAAGGAAAACCGCTTTAATACCAGAGATACTCCTAAAAGTGAGGAGCATAGTGCAATAAGAAGTCCGACAATAAGGGCATACCACACAAATGGGTGTGAGAAATAGTATTGCAGTGTTGAAATTATCTCACTCATTTTCTGCTGCCTCGCTTTCCAGAAAAAGACGTCCTACAGAGCTTTTTATATAATCGGATTTTGTGCCGAAGAATAGCTGCTTTTTAGATATATGCAATATATGTGACGCATATTTAACTGCTGAGGATATATCGTGGGATACCATTATTATTGTTATCCCTTTTTTGTTCAGCTTTGTTATGTGCTCATACAGGGTATTCTGTGCTATTGAATCAAGTCCTGTGACAGGTTCGTCCAGCAGCAGCATTTTGCTTGCGGCACAAAGGGCTCTTGCAAGAAGAACTCTCTGTTGTTGTCCGCCTGAAAGGTCACGGTAACAGCGGTTTTTCAGGTTCAGAATTCCAAGCTGATTCATATTATCATCGGCAAGTTTTTTTTCTGCTGCGCTGTAAAACGGTCGGAATTTCAGCTTTGAAATACAGCCGGAAAGGACTATTTCACGGACTGATGCGGGGAAATCCCTTTGAACAGGTGTTTGCTGTGGGAGATAACCGATATCCTTTGCGGAAAAATCGCCGCAGTAGCGTATTTCGCCGCTTACCTGCGGTTTAAGTCCGAGAATTGCCTTTATCAGCGTGCTCTTTCCTGAGCCGTTTTCACCCAGTATGCACAAATAATCGCCGCTGCTGACGGTGAAATTTAAGCCCTCGGTTACTATGCCGTCCTCGTAGCCAAGGGCGGCGTTGGAGCATATTATCTGTTCACTCACGAATTATAGACCTCTTTCAATACATCGTAGTTTTTCTTCATAGCCTCTAAATATGTATATCCCTCGTCAATTTTCTTCTGTGACACTGACTGTATAGAATCGAGAACGGCTATATTTTGAGATTTATCTGCTGTGTTGGATATTACAGCCTCTGCTATTGTGCAGTCGGAATTTTCTATCGCGAAAACCGTTTCCGCTTTTAGCTCGTCCACTTTTTCGGCAAGAAATGTTATGGTTTCAAAGCTTGATTCTGTATCAGCTGAACAGCCCGAAAATGCGGCGAAATAGTCAAGTCCGTAACATTCTGTAAAATATATGAAGGGGAACTGATCTCCGAAAATCAACGTTTGCGGCTTTTCGTCAAACATCATATGAAAGCTTCTATCAAGGAGCTGTAACTCTGTGGAATATGCGTTTGCATTTTCGCTGTATGTATCGGCATTTTCGCTGTCAGCGGCGGAAAGTGCTGTTGATATTTCAGATACGCACATCTGAGCATTATTCAGTGAAAGCCAGATATGCTCATCATATACTGATTCGTGGTGGTCATGCTCCTCATGTTCTTCGTGGTTATGATGTTCAGCTACATTTTCACTATTTTCTGATTCTGTGAGGTAATCGGTTAGACCGTCCATAAGGCGAAGGATTTTCATATCCTTATTTCGTGCGTTTTCCAGAGCTTTTTCAACCCATTGGTCAGATTCGCCGCCTACATATACAAAAACATCGCAATCGGATATTTTTATCATATCCTCCGCTGTGGGCTGAAAACTGTGAAGGTCTGACCCGTCGTCCAGAAGATAGGTTATGTCAACATTTTCTGTATCTCCCACTACCTGCCTTGTCCAATCGTAGCAGGGAAAAATGGTGCAGACTACGTTGATTTTGCCGTTATCTGCGGCAGGATTTTCACCGCATGAGGCTAAAGTCACGAGAGGTAAAATGGCAGCACACATTGCGGAAAGCATTTTTTTAAACATATCTTTCTCCATAACAAAATTGATAATCATTTTCATTTTTAGATTATAGCATATTATCTCAATTTTGTCAAGTACAGATTTAGTGGCTGATTTCCCAGAATGCTACCGCACTTGCCGCCGCTACGTTAAGGGAATCCACGCCCTCTGCCATTGGGATTTTTACGGTATAATCGCATGCCTCAATGGTACTGTCCTTTAGTCCTTCGCCCTCTGTGCCAAGTATAAGTGCGAGTTTTTCGGCTTTTTTTAACGCTGGATTGTCGATGTCCACCGTATTGCTGTGCAGTGCCATTGCCGCTGTTGTGAATCCCATATCTTTGAGTTGTGCCACATATTCAGGTGAATTGCCGCTTATATAAGTCCATGGCATGCTGAAAACTGTTCCCATACTTACACGAATTGCGCGACGATACAAGGGGTCACTGCTTGGCTCTGTGAGCAGTACTGCTTCAATCCCCAGTGCCGTCGCTGAGCGAATAACAGCGCCGATATTCGTCTGGTTCATGACATCCTCCAAAACAGCTATACGTTGCGCATTTCGGCATATTTCCTCCACTGTAGGAAGCGGTTTTCTGCGCATGGCACAAAGAAGTCCTTGCGTAAGCTTAAAGCCGGTTAGCTCCGTGAGAATTGAACTATCAGCCGTATAAACGGGAATATCTGCACATATGTCGATTATATCCCTGCCCTGTCCCTCTATATATTTGCGCTCTGCAAGGAGAGAAATCGGCTCATAGCCATGTTTCAGCGCAAGGCGGATAACTTTTGGGCTTTCGGCAATGAAAATTCCCAAATCAGGCTCAAAATAGCGTTTCAACTGAATTTCATTGCTTGAAACGTAGGGGATAAGCTCCTTGGCTGTTAAATCATTTATTTCTATAATTGGCATAAAATATCCTTTCAAAATTCATTATAAATGTATACCCCACAGAAAATCCGTGGGGTTTAATGTTATTCAATTCCTTTAACTGTAAAATCTGCATTTGTAATTGTCTTGATGAGAAGTTCATCGGAAACATCGCCTGAAATTTCCAGATATGCGCACTTGTTTTCCAGTGAAACCTCCGCTGAAACGCCCTCAATTGCATTGAGAAGCTTTGAAACAGTGCCTGTGCAGTGATTGCACATCATGCCATCAATATACATTGTTTTTTTCATGGTTTTAACCTCCGTTTTTGTTGATATATCGTTGTTTTCAGGGATTGCTACCTTGCTTTTCAAAGTCTTGAAAAGATTGAGCCGCAGGGCATTTGTCACAACGCAGAAAGAGCTGAGAGACATTGCCGCCGCTCCGAACATTGGGTTGAGCTGCCAGTGGAAAATTGGGTAGAAAAGTCCTGCCGCAAGGGGAATCCCGAGGCTGTTGTAAATCAGCGCCCAGAAAAGATTCTGCTTTATATTGCGCATTGTTGCCCTGCTGAGACGTATAGCCTCTGCGGCATCGCGTAAGTCGTTTTGCATAAGCACGATATCTGCCGATTCTATGGCGATATCCTGCCCTCCGCCAACTGCAATACCCACATCTGCCGCGGCAAGTGCAGGCGCATCGTTTATACCGTCGCCTACCATTGCAACAGAGTGACCTGATTTCTGTAAATCGCGTAATATTGCGGTTTTATCGGCAGGCAGCAGTTCAGCATGTACCTCGTCAATGGCAAGTTCACGGCATATAGCCGTCGCAGTCCGTGAATTATCTCCTGTCAGCATAATTGTTTTTATGCCGAGATTGCGGAACATCTCAACTGCTTCTTTTGAGGTGGATTTTACGGGGTCTGCGGCGATAATTACTCCTACAGACTTTCCGTCAGCGGCTACAAATAGCGGTATACCGCCGTTTTCTGCTGATTGTGCGGCTTTTTCCGCAAGTGCGGAAATATCAATTTTATTCTGCTCCATAAGCCGCTGATTACCAATCAGGATTATTTTATTGTTAATGATACCAGATAATCCGCCGCCTGCTGTCTCTTTATAGTCTGCACAGGGAAACGTGTCAATTTTGTTCTCCTTACAGTAACTGATAATCGACTTTGCAAGGGGGTGTGACGAATTTAATTCCAGTGAACATGCATAAGCCATAAGCTCCTTTGCGGTTACACCGTGGGAGAATATTTCACGAACTTGCGGCTTTCCCTCAGTGCAGGTGCCTGTTTTGTCAAGGACTACAGCAGTTATTTTGTGCGCAGTTTCAAGGCTTTCAGCTGATTTTATAAGTATGCCCTGCTGTGCACCCTTTCCTGTGCCTACCATAATAGCTGTTGGAGTTGCAAGTCCCAGAGAGCAGGGGCATGAAATAACGAGAACTGAAATTGCCGCTTTCAGTGCCGCCGAAGTATCACCTGTGACTATAAGCCAGATTATTGCGGAAATCATGGCAATTACAATCACAACAGGGACGAAAACTCCACTGATTTTATCTGCAAGTCGGGCAATTGGTGCTTTGGATGCCGCTGCATCTTCTACAAGGGAAATAATTTTTGACAATGTGGAATCCTTTTCGGTTCGGTCACATCGGCATTTTACAAATCCACCTGTTGAGACAGAAGCGCTCATAAGAGTGTCACCGATATTCTTTACAACGGGTACACTTTCTCCTGTCAGTGCAGACTGGTCAACGGAACAATTGCCCTCGATAACCGTACAATCACATGGAACTGCCGCTCCTGCTTTGATGAGTACAATATCGCCAACAACAATTTCAGATGCAGATATTTCTGTTTCTTTTCCGTTTCTGATAACAAGAGCAGTTTTCGGCGCAAGGTCAACAAGTGCGGATACAGCGTCAGATGTGCGGTTTTTGCTCTTGGCTTCCAGATATTTTCCTACAGTGATAAGCGTGAGAATCATTCCGCAGGCTTCATAATAAAGATTCATCATAAAGCCGTGTGCTGTGGTTAAATTGCCGTGCCCCATGTGGTAAGCAGTCATATACGTTCCGTATAAGCTGTACACTAATGCCGCAGATGCACCGAGGGCAATAAGGCTGTCCATATTGGGCGAGCGATGAATTATATTCTTGAATCCATTGCGGAAAAAGTGGAAATTCAGTGATATAATCGGCAAGGTGAGAAGCAGCTGCGTTAGGCAGAAAAGCATCATATTTTCTTTTCCGTCGAGTATTGCCGGTATCGGCAGACCGAACATATGCCCCATACATAGATAAAACAGGGGAATCATAAAGCAAAGAGAGAGAATCAGCCGTGTTTTCATTGACTTTGTATTGTCGTGATTATCGGTTTTTTCAGTTTTTTTGCCTGATTCAGATGCACCATAGCCTGCTTTTTCAACTGCGGCTATGATTTTAGCCGTATCAGCTGCATTTTCGTCATATTCAACCTGCATGAAGTTGCGCAAAAGATTTACATTGACCTCAGAAACACCAGCTACAGCCTTTACAGCTTTTTCAACATGAGCCTGACAAGCTGAACAGGTCATGCCTGTAACATCAAATTTAGTTTTTTTCATATCAGACCTTATTTCAATTTGCTATTTGCCGATCCGCACGGAGCAAACTTTAGTTTGCGGATGTGCGAGGCACTTTAAATCTTTAATTATAGTGAACGTCAAATTATATTTGACGTTCACTATAATTATACATCAAATAAAAATGTTTGTCAAGTATAACATACGATAGTTGTCTATATACCGTTATTTATTCATCATTTTCTTTAACTCACTGAAAAGTTCAACGTCGTTTTCGTTGACTTTTATATTAGTGCGCATTTTGTAGCCCTCAGCATTCATAACAGTAATTTCAACAATGCTGTCTTTGCTTACTTCTCCTGCTGCCGCAGAAAGAAACATCAGAAGCTTTGGATGGTCCTGTGTGAAACGCTCAAAAAGCGGCTTAATCTTTAAAAATCCCATTGGGTTCATATTTTTCATCCTTTCATTCATCGTCAGAAAACCGCAGTATAAGGTGGTGCGGCAGGCATACAACAGGCATTTCCTCAGATTTGAGAGTGCCCGTTTTAACGCAGGTTTTATCAGGGCAGTCAGCCTCGGAAATACGTATTTCGCCGTTTTTTATCTCGATGATATTATAACCGCCGCCCTCGTAGTCTATGCGGATAGTCTGATTTTCAGCCGTTGACAAATCGAAGTTGTAAAGCACGTCATTGTCACGGATAACGCTTATCGTTTTAGAATGGGCAGGCCGCAGCATATACAACGATATAGCGGCAGATACAGCAAAAACAACTATAACGCAGATAAGTATAATTTTTACACCTTTTGTCATATACCTCACCATTTAATAAGAGGCTGATTTCGTCAGCCTCTTATATATATATATATAAATTACTTAATAAGAAGTGATTTTCCTGTCATTTCAGCAGGCTGTGGAACTCCCATAATATCGAGCATTGTAGGTGCGAGGTCAGCAAGTACGCCGCCTTCAGCAAGCTTGCCCTCAACGCCCACAGCTATAAGGGGAACAGGATTTGTTGTGTGAGCTGTGAAAGGACTTCCGTCAGGCTCATACATCTTGTCAGCGTTGCCGTGGTCAGCAGTAATAAGAGCTGCACCGCCTTTTGCAAGTATAGCGTCAACCATTCTGCCTACGCACTCATCAACAGCTTCTACAGCCTGTACAGCTGCATCGAAAATGCCTGTATGTCCAACCATATCGCAGTTAGCGTAGTTGAGAATAATTACATCGTACTTGTCAGCCTCAATAGCCTCAACAACAGCGTCGCAAACCTCGTATGCGCTCATTTCGGGCTTCATATCGAAAGTAGCTACATCGGGGGACTTGATAAGGATTCTGTCCTCGCCCTCAAACTGCTTTTCCTCACCGCCGTTGAAGAAGAATGTAACGTGTGCATACTTCTGAGTTTCAGCGATACGGAGCTGAGTTTTGCCGATTTTAGAGAGGTATTCTCCCATTGTCATTGTAAGCTGCTCAGGGGGATATGCAACAGTAACATTTGGCATAGTTGCGTCATACTGAGCCATACAAACGAAGCTGAGTGGGAAGAAACCGTTGTTTCTTGTAAATCCTGCGAAATCGGGGTCAACGAATGCTCTTGTAATCTGTCTTGCACGGTCAGGACGGAAGTTGAAGAAAATTACGCTGTCGTCAGCCTTGATTACATCGCCGCCCTCAATAACTGTGGGGAGCATAAACTCGTCTGTAGCGTTGTTAGCGTAGGAATTCTTGATAGCCTGAACGGGATCAGTTTCCTTAACGCCCTCGCCGTAAACCATAGCGGCATAAGCCTTTTCAACTCTGTCCCAAGCGTTATCTCTGTCCATTGCATAGAAACGTCCGCTGATTGTAGCGATTTTTCCAAGACCGATTTTGTCAAGCTCAGCAACAGCTTCTGCCATATAATCAGCAGCAGATGAAGGGGGAACGTCACGGCCGTCGAGGAATGCGTGAATGTAAACCTTGTCAAGACCGTTTTTCTTAGCCATTTCTACAATGCCGTAGAGATGCTCCATGTGGCTGTGAACGCCGCCGGGGGAGAGAAGTCCCATAAGGTGAAGTGCGGAATTTTTCTCCTTGCAGTTGTTCATAGCGTCAAGGATAGCCTTGTTGTTGAAGAATGTGCCGTCCTTGATGTCCTTGGAAATCTTAACGAGCATCTGATAAACGATACGTCCTGCACCGATATTTGTGTGACCAACCTCAGAGTTGCCCATTTGTCCGTCGGGGAGTCCAACGTCAAGACCGCTTGCACCGATAAGAGTGTTGGGTCCCTGCATATATTTGTCGATATTAGGTGTGTTTGCGGCTGTGATTGCGTTGCCGTAATCATCGGCATTGTAGCCGAAACCGTCCATAATAATAAGAGCTACGGGTTTTTTAGACATAATAGTCCTCCTAAATAAAATTTATTGGTTTTGTCATTTCTTGAATGTCATATATATTAGGCTTATGCCCAGAATATTACAATTCCGCTGTTGTAGTCAAGCAGACAGCCTGACGTAAAGCCAAGTTTGCTTCTGAAATTGTATACAATAACATCATGAGTTAAATCTTGTTTTTTTTCATCATTGACAGAAAAGCTGACATAATATGGCGTACCTTTTTCTCTGAGATAAGTATCTACAACCCATTCCATATCGTCACAATATTCTGTAAGTTCAGATATATCGACTTCATTTTCAAGCATTATATCTTCAAAGGTTTTATCATCGTTTACAGTCTCATAGCCTTTTTCTGCAAATTCCTGTTCATACTTTTTCATTGTTTCTTCGTCTGTATAGAAGGAAACGCAGGCGTAAGTATCGGTAGCTTCCGGGAAAGGAGCAGGAGCCTTAATCCTGAAATAATAGTCCTCACATTCCAACGGGAGAAAGTCGGGAAACTCTTTTGTACGCTGTTCGATTACGCTGCGATATCCGCAGGAATATACTGCTTGTTTCAGATGATAAAAGGGCTTTGTGCGGTTGAAAAAGATTACCATCAAAGGTGAACCGAATACAATAAGCGTAAGTATGACAGCTATTACACGGCAGATATTTACGTGTTTTTTATAGTAAAAGTTTATCTTGGATTTTTTGTAGTATTCGCGTAAAACTACATTTGCAATGATAAATGGTATTATTAGAGTAAAAGCAATCAGATTAAAAGAAATCAGATTCACAAAACCTGTAAATGCAAGGACGAAAAACATTACTATATTTGTCAATGCAAATGAGAAAGTGACGAGAGTTTCTCTTGTTTTATCTTCCATACCGCCACCCCCTTAACCCCATACGACAACAGGTCCGCTGTCGTAGTCAAAGGCGTAGCCGTGATATGTAATTTCAATCTTTTTGTTAGGTACATTAATTTCAGTCATAGTTACCACCTCATAAAAGGGAACCTCTAAAAACCTCCCTCACGACGAACTTCCTATAACAAATACCATTTGCTGCGTTGCCAAACCTTGCAATACATCAAGTATTACTGCGGTTTGCCGCCTTGCAACTGATATTTGTTATATACGGAATTTCGCTCGTGTTCCGGTTTTTAGAGAACCCCAAAAAATAGTAAGTACAGGAAAATCCTGCCTATGACTATAGTATACCACAATAAATATTATTTGTCAATAGAAAATTATTGTTTTTCAATAATATTTTTCTGTTTTTCAAAATTAATGTATTTGCAAATGTAGGGGCGGATATTATCCGCCCGCTGAATCAAATAAAATTAACCGTTTACAGCAGCCTGAACGATTGTGTTGAAGTCCTCAGCCTTGAGTGATGCACCGCCGATAAGACCACCGTCGATGTTAGGCTTTGCAAGAAGCTCAGCAGCGTTAGCAGCGTTCATAGAACCGCCGTACTGGATTGTTACAGCCTCAGCTGTTGCCTCATCATAAAGCTTAGCAAGCTGTGCACGGATAAATCCGCAAACTTCCTCAGCCTGATCGGGAGTAGCTGTGAGACCTGTGCCGATTGCCCATACAGGCTCATAAGCGATTACAACATTCTTAACCTGCTCAGCTGTTACGCTCCAGAGGTCAAGCTTAATCTGACGAGCGATAACTTCCTCAGTGATGTTGCACTCACGCTCCCACTTGAGCTCACCAACGCAAACGATAGGCTTGATGCCAGCCTTGAGAGCAGCAAGAGTTCTCTTATTTACTGTCTCGTCTGTCTCGCCGAAGTACTGTCTTCTCTCGGAGTGACCGATTACAACGTATTCAACGCCAAGCTCAACGAGCATAGGAGCAGAAATTTCGCCTGTGAATGCGCCCTTTTCCTCAAAGTGTACGTTCTCAGCACCGATTTTTACGTTAGAACCTGCTGTTACGTTCATAGCTGTTTCGAGGTTTGTGAAAGGTACGCAAGCGATAACCTCTACGTTACCCTCAGCGTTAGCAACGAGGGGCTTGATAGCCTCGAGGAGAGCCTTAGCCTCTACTCTTGTGTTGTTCATTTTCCAGTTTCCGGCAATAATTGCCTTTCTTGTTGACTTGTTCATTTCGATTTACTCCTTATGTAGATTAAAATTTAATTTCTTCTTCTGTGCACTCACAGTCACAATCACAATCGCAACCGCAGTCACAATCACAGTCGCAATCGTCAGCTCCGCCGTTATTGCTGCCATTGTTATTACCAACAGATGCCTTAGCTGACAGACCTTTATTGTGACATCCAATAGATGTACTTATAGACAGACCATTTTTTATGGGTGCGATAAGCATACCCACTGCAAGTCCGAACAGGAAGCCTGCAACAGCCAGAAGAACTGCAACAACCTTATCCTGCTGTGCCTTTTCGATTAAGTTATCCATAATTTTCAACTCCTTTGAAATAAGGGCGAATATTTCTATCCATGTCTTTCGTTCCAACAATCAACACACATAACCTCACCATCTTCTTCAAATATAAAATCAGCTATGTATTCTCGACTGCAAATTGGACATGTATAAAAAATATATCCAGGTGTATCGTCATATGTATGTTGTTCGAGAGAATCATAATCTACATTCTCGTTGTATTCAACTTCATAATCCATATTTACAACTCCATTATTTCTATCTCATAATCCTCGTCATCATCTGGTTCACTATATTCACCAGGATTTGACATAAAAAGAACTTCTCTTCCTGTGTGACATTCACTCACAGCTTCTAATGCTCCGTCATACGCTTCTTCTTCGCTATAGAATGTTCCATCTAAATCTTCATCATATTCAAGAACTTCTCCGTTAGAAAAAGTAATTTTCCATCCATATTTACTCATAAAGTTTAACCTCCTTAACTTTCATAATTTTTAAATAAGGGCGAATATTTCTATCCGCCCCTATAATTGTTTCATTTTTAGTCATCAGCTAAAGGCTAACGGCTAAAAGCTAATGGCTTACTTCTCAGCGATAGCAGCTACACCGGGGAGAACCTTACCCTCAAGGTATTCGAGAGAAGCACCGCCGCCTGTGGAGATGTGGCTCATCTTGTCAGCAAAACCGAGCTGCATAACAGCTGCTGGGGAGTCGCCGCCGCCGATGATTGTTGTAGCGTCTGTCTCAGCAAGTGCCTTAGCTACAGCGATTGTACCCTTAGCAAGTGTGGGGTTCTCAAATACGCCCATAGGTCCGTTCCAAACAACAGTCTTAGCGGACTTAACAGCCTCTGCGAAGAGCTCCTGTGTCTTTGTGCCGATATCAAGACCCATCTTGTCAGCAGGAATAGCGTTGGAATCAACAACCTCTACTTCGATTTCAGCGTCAATAGGATTTGGGAACTCAGCAGCAATTGTTGTATCAACAGGGAGAAGAATCTTCTTGCCGAGGCTCTCAGCCTTAGCGAGCATCTCCTTGCAGTAATCAAGCTTCTCGTCGTCAACGAGAGAAGTACCGATTGAACCGCCCTGAGCCTTGATGAATGTATAAGCCATACCACCGCCGATGATAAGTGTATCGCACTTTTCAAGGAGGTTAGAGATAACGTTGAGCTTGTCAGCAACCTTAGCGCCGCCGAGAATTGCAACGAAAGGTCTCTCAGGAACTTCTACAGCATTTCCGAGATACTTGATTTCCTTCTGCATGAGGTAACCTACAGCTGTTTCCTTAACGAAGTTTGTAACACCTGCTGTTGAAGCGTGTGCACGGTGAGCAGAACCGAAAGCGTCCATAACGAAAGCCTCTCCGTCAACGAGAGCAGCGAGCTCCTTGGAGAAATCTTCGCCGTTCTTTGTTTCCTCAGCGCCGCGGAAACGTGTGTTTTCGAGAACAACGATTTCGCCGTCGTTCATCTCAGCAACAGCCTTCTTAGCGTTGTCGCCAACAACTGTATCATCAGCAGCGAAAACAACCTTTGTGTTTACGAGCTCTGCAAGTCTTGCAGCTGCGGGAGCGAGGGAGAACTTAGCCTCAGGACCGTTCTTGGGCTTGCCGAGGTGTGAACAGAGAACAACCTTAGCACCATTCTCAACAAGCTTGTTGATTGTGGGGAGAGCAGCCTGAATACGATTATCGTTTGTGATAACGCCGTCCTTGAGCGGAACGTTGAAATCTACTCTTACGAGTACCTTTCTGCCCTTTACGTTAATGTCCTCTACAGTAACTTTGTTTAATCCTGCCATTGGTATGACATCCTTTCATAAAAAAATCTTGTAAAAATGATGTTGTTAATTAAATAACAACCCTGTATTCTATTTTACACCATTTCGGAAGAAATTTCAAGTCTTTTTGCAATATTTTCAAAATTTTTTTCGTTTTCCGTATTACTTCTTTTTATGGGATTTTTTCTTTTTTCTTACGGAATACCCGAAATCACCTAATTTACGTCCCAAAGCGAAATATTCTCCATGAGCATATGCCGCAAGTCCGCACTGCTGCAAATTCAGCTTGCCCTTGCTGTCTATATATTTTTCATCAACGTCAATACCCACAATTTCAGCCAGAAACATGGTATGACTTCCCAACAGCTTGCTTTCAGTCACGCGACATTCAAGGCTTACGGGACATTCTTCAATTATCGGGACAGACACTTTCTGCGCAGGGGAGGGGGTGAATCCGCATACAGCAAATTTATCTGTATCTTTTCCGCTTTTCACACCGCAGAAATCCACTTCCTTAACCATGGCGGAGGTAGTGAGATTTATTACGAATTCTCCTGAATTCTTGATAATATCGTGTGAAAATCTCTCAGGTCGCACTGATATATAGGTCATAGGCGGCCGTGTGCAGACTATACCTGTCCAGCCGATTGTAAGAACATTTGGCTTTTCCAATGTTCCGCAGGTTACGAGAGCAGCAGGTACGGGAGCAAGCAGAGCACTGCCTTTCCAGAATTGTTTTGACATAATACCTCTCCTTTTTTCATTATAACATTATTATATCACAAATCCGTTCATATTTCAACAAAAAATAAGAATATACAAGAACAGTAAACGACATAAATTTTACAAGCGAAATGATATAATCAGAAAAAAAGAAAATCCACAAAATAACGCGGAGGCACAAAATGAAAGTAAACATAAGCTCAGAAAACGGCACGGCAATAGCCATGCTCAGCGGTGAGATTGATCACCATTCCGCCCGTTCTCTGCGGACGGAAATTGACAAATTCGTAATAACAATGCAGCCTGAAAAGCTTGCCATGGACTTTACGGGGATAACCTTTATGGACAGCTCCGGAATCGGTCTGATTATAGGCAGGTACAAGCTTTTAAAGGAGTGCGGCGGACAGCTTGAAATAAGAGGTCCGCAGCCGTATATCCGACGGGTGTTGAAGTTATCGGGAATCGAAAGGATTGTAAAAATTGTCTGAGGTGAAATTATGGAAATTATTAATGAAATGAAAATTATACTGCCATCCCATTCTGTAAATGAGGGAGCTGCAAGAGCCGCTGTATCGTCCTTTGTTATACAGGCTGACCCCACAGTTGAGGAACTTTCGGATATCCGTACAGCTGTTTCAGAAGCTGTTACGAATGCCATAGTACACGGCTACAGGGGAATAATGGGAAATATCGAGTTGACAGTACGTCTGCTTGCAGAACGTGAAATCTACATAAGAATAAAGGACAAGGGCTGTGGAATAGCAAATGTTGAACAGGCAATGGAGCCGCTTTTCACTACTGCACCGGAAGAAGAACGTTCCGGACTTGGTTTTTCCGTTATGGAAAGCTTTATGGATAAGCTTCGCGTAAGCAGTAAAGTCGGCAAAGGAACTACGGTTACAATGCGGAAAAGGCTGGTAAAGAATGGGGACTGAGGTTAAAGCTGAGGAAAATCTCGGACTTGTACATCTCTGCGCAAACAGATTCAGAGGCAAGGGCATAGATTACGATGACCTGTATTCCGCAGGCTGTCTGGGACTTCTCAAAGCTGTAAAGGCTTTTGATTCCGACAGAGGCGTTAAATTCTCGACATATGCCGTGCCTGTTATACTGGGAGAGATAAAGCGCCTTTTCAGAGACGGCGGAACACTTAAAGTCAGCCGAAGTCTGAAAGAATTATCCCTGAAATTGCAGCGGATATGTCAGGAATTTATGCAGAGAGAGGGCAGAGAGCCTGCTATCAGCGAATTATCAGCACTTACGGGAGAATCAGAAGCAGATATCTCCGAAGCGTTATGCTCTGCACAGCCGCTTATCTCCCTGACCGCTTCTGAGGACGGCGAGGGGCAGATAGATGTGCCTGTTGAAGCTCCCGATGAGCAGATTCTTGATTTGCTTGCACTGCGGCAGGTTATGGCGGAACTGCCTGAAAATGACCGTATGCTTTTGGAACTGCGGTATTTCAGAAACATGACGCAGTCAGCGGCAGCGAAGATACTTGGCATGACGCAAGTGCAGGTATCACGATACGAAAAAAAGCTCCTGACGCGATTGCGAAAGGAGCTTATAGGGTAATTATAATTTGATAATACCGATAGACTGGAGCAGGAGTATAAGCAGAAGAAGCGGAACTACAAATTTAATCATAATAATGTAAAGTGTTTTTCTGCTGAATTTGAATTTGCCCTGTGTCACTTCGTCAATAACGTAATTCGGCTTTACAACCCAACCGATGAGTACACTTGTAAGGAACGCAACAAGGGGCATCATGATGTAGTTGCTGATATAGTCAAAGATGTCGAGAATCTGTCCCACAGTGCCATTTGGTAGGGTAATCTCAAAGAAAAGGATATTATATCCCATGCAGACGATAATCGCGGCAAGAACCGTATAAGCCGCAACAAGAAGAGAACTTTTCTTACGGCTGAGACCGAATTTATCCATAAGGCTTGAAACAATAGCCTCCATAACGGAAACAGAAGATGTTACAGCGGCAAAGGAAAGTACGAGGAAGAACAGAAGTCCGATTATTTTCCCTGCGCCGCCCATAGCAGTGAAAACTTTTGGAAGCGATACGAAAACAAGTCCGGGACCTGCCGCCATTCCCTCACGTCCGCTGAATGTGAATACAGCAGGAACAATCATCATACCAGCCATGAAAGCAACAAGGGTATCAAAGAGCTCGATTCTGTTTACAGACTGCATAAGATTTGTTTCTTTTTTAGCATATGAGCCGTAAGCGACCATAATTCCCATGGCTACGCTGATTGAGAAGAAAAGCTGTCCCATAGCGTCCATAATGACAACAAAGAATTTTTTCAGCGTCATGTCGGTGAAATCGGGGACAAAGTAGACTTTCAATCCTTGTAAGCCTGTACGTGTAACTCCGTTTTCGTCAGTGTGGCTGAGAGTAAGGGAATAGATTGAAATACCTATAACCATAACAATAAGTATTGGCATAAGAATTTTACTGAATTTTTCGATTCCCTTTTCAACGCCGCAGAAAACGATAACAGCGGTGATTGCAAAGTATATCAGCATCCAGATTATAGGCTCAATATTTCCTCCTATATAGTTGCCGAAGTAGCCGTCAACAGCTGCGGTTGAGCCTGTTCCTGTGATATAGAGTGAGAGATATTTCAGTACCCAGCCGCCAATAGAGCAATAATAGGGGAGGATAATAGTAGGCACAAGACAAGCGAGAATACCGATTATACCGCCTCTTTTGTCAACTGCTTTGTATGCAGTCAGTGGACTTTGCTGAGTTCTGCGGCCGATAGCGATTTCAGTAGTCAGCAGAGTAAAGCCGAAAGTGAGGGCGAGTATGAGGTATACAAGCAGGAAAATACCGCCGCCGTCCTTAGCGGCAAGGTAGGGAAAGCGCCAGATATTACCTAATCCCACGGCACTTGCCGCCGCCGCCATGATAAAGCCGAATTGTCCCGAGAAGCTTCCTCGGGTAGATTTTTTTTCCATAGTTTGAATTTCTCCGTTTCATATTTTTGGGCAAAAGCCCAGATATTTTAATTCTATCATATTTCTAACAGTAATTCAATAGTTTTTGAATAAAATAACAATAATTAACAAAAACGCACATCCCGAAAGATGTGCGTTGTATTTATTATTTCACTTCTACAAGTCTTGGATTTACAATTTTATATGTGCCTGCCGTTAATGCGTAATTGAAGTAAAGCTGCCAGTCGTGGTATGCAATTTCTTCCTTGACTGTAAATGTGTATGTGTATTCCTGAAGCTGCTGAGTGAGTTCAGCTTTGTCACTCCAGCAGTTTGGATATGAACCGTCTACGTTGTGGTTGAAGCCAAGAGAGATTTCACATGGAGTTGTGCATGAAGCTTTGAAGGAAAGCTCGTATGTTTTACCCGGTTCAAGAAGCACATTTTTAGCCTGAGATTGTATATTCCATGATTTATCCTCAGCTGTATTGACCTTTACTGTGAATGAATTTTCAGCCTGATTTGATGAAAATTCGCCCTTGCCGTAGTATGACCAGAAATTTGTTGTTGAAAGATTGTTTTCTTTATCTATCTTGGACTCATCGCAGTATTTGTCAAGATAACGTTTAGCGTAGTCGGGACGGTCATTGAAGAAGTCCTTGATACGCTGAACTTCCTTCTGATAGTTGTTTGCTGCCCAACCAAGATTGAAGCGATTCAGAGTATCTTTTGTAGCTGTTTCATAAGCATTAACGTATTCTGTAATTTTAGCGTTTACTGTTGTTTTGTCAAATGTTGTATCAATTATTTCGATGTAATTATCATAGAACTGCTGGCGGAATTCATCGTTTCTGATAAGATTTTTCAGAATTGCGGAGAAGTTGTAATATTGTGATTTAGGACCGTTATTTCCAAGGGAATCGTAATTTGCAACATTCTTTTCGCCGCCGTAAAGACCTGCTGAAATATCAGTATCATAAAGAATAAAGCGCCATTTGCCATTAGCTTCGGGGATATTGCTGTGAACAGTCTTTGAACGCCATACCTGCCAGTTGTTTACACCTGAGCTTTGCCAGTCGTTGTTGTTGATGTATGTTTCTATAGCCATATAGTCCATAAAGCTCTGTACATCAACTGTATCACAGAATTTTTCATAATTAATCGGATTAGCCATATTAGTGCTTATTGCCCATACGCAGAACTGCTTGAATTCTTCAAGGTCGGAGTCAAGACCGTCGTCGAGACTGCCATTTTTGATTACAGCTACATCGTCCTTATCAAGTCCGAAATGAGCTTCAAGGTGGTCGGCATCAACGCGTTCACGAAGCATATAGAAGCCCCAGAATTCGCCGTCAATGAACAGCAGACATGGTTCACTGCCCATAGTTTCAACGTTTCTGTCTCCGGCGATATCCTGTATGAGAGCATCTCTGAAATGGAGATATTGGCAATCGTTACCGCCATTCCATAAAGTTACCTTATCAAAACGGTCAATAACTTTTCCGTTTATGTCTGTCAATTCATCAAATAGAGGATGTTTTATTGATGAATCGCCGTACTCGCTGCGAGCAACAAGTCTGAAACTCTTCTGTGGATTGGAGCGTGTCCAGTTGCCCGAAATTTTAGCGCCGAGGTCAGCATTGTAAACAGCCTCGCCATTTTCAATTACTTGAATTGATACAGGGAATTCTGATTCTCTGCCGTCCTTGTTGTAATTTGTGGGGTTTCTTGTATCGGCAGGGTCGTATTCTTTATATTCAGAACTATTACGCCACTCATAATAAGTTTTGCCAACCATATATGCGCCGTTGTCCTTATCAAAGAGATAATCGCTGTCCGTAACCATGGAAATAACTTTCATATCCTTGAAGTATGAAGCGGTTTTTCCTACAAAATAGCTGTTATGTTCAACCTCGCTGAATTTTCCGTCAGGATTTTTAGAAGCCGCACGAATAACAATACCCTTTTCAACATTTTTGTAAGTAGGTGTATATTCGACAAGAGTAATATCCCTCAGTGAACTGTATTTATTCTGCTCATTTGTATTGTTGTAGATACGGATACTTTCGCTGTAAAGCTTTGCAGTATCTGATGTGCGCGGGTCACTGCCGTCGGTAGTATAGTATATCTCATTGCCGTTGTTATCAGCAAGAGTAAGCTGGAATTCGCTGTCGTATAATCCGCCGATTTCGGAGAATACAGGTTTTTCAACAACATCCATATCGGTTGCATCGTTATTGGATTTTCCTGCTGTACAGGATAGATATTTAAATGTATCTGTGCCGTCTTTATAGCGGCCATAGGAAATATCGGTATCAAGCTCAGGAACTTCAACAGTATCAATTTCACTGCCGTCGGGGGCTGTGAGATAAACCGTTTCGCCTGTTGCGCTGAGCTTGAAAGCTGCATGATATTCTCCCTCAGCTTCTGTAACGGCGTCATCGCAGTAAACCACAATATAGCTGTCAGCTTTGATTATTGTGCCATGCGGGAAAGTAAACTTAAATTTATTTTTTGAGCCGTCGGAAAGACCTACTCCGCTTAAATCAATATCCATATCAGATTTGTTATATATTTCAACCCAGTCGGGAGAAGCGCCGGAAGCGTCAGTTACAGATTTTTTTGCAGATGAGCAAACCTCATTTATAAGCAGCCCGTCGTAACCTGTGCTTTGAAATTGCTCTCTCAGCAAAATCATATCGAAAACGTCAAGGATATTATCCTTATTTAAATCGGCATTTTTGCCCTGTTCCGTTGTCAGTGAAGCTCTGCCGAGGAGATGATTGCTGAGAAGCTGCAAATCCTTGGAATCCAGCGCAGAATCGCCGTTTATATCGCCTGTAAGTTTATTCTGAGTATCTGCAGCATATACAGCGGGAAAGACGGATACGAGTGCTGTACAAGCTGAAACAAGAGCCGTAACAGCAGAAATTAACCTTTTTGAAGCCATGGGAATCGACATCCTTTCATAATTGGTATGTACATTATACCATATATTTTTCTGAATTTCAAGGTGTATTTTGTTAATTTTTGAGGTGACAAACAATATAAAGGTGATATATGAAATATTGTCAAATCAAATAGAGTTGTTTTCTGACCAAAAATTGCGGCTTTGCTGCTGAGATGTTACATTAAAAAGGAATGTGCTTTGTGACATACAAGGGCATAGCTGATTTTTTTGATATTTTCCCTTGCAATATACAGCAAATAGTGATATAATATTTATGTGTGTGCATTTTTGCCGCATAATTTAAGACGTTATTAGGAGAATCATTATGGAAAATACATATTATGCAAAACAAATTAACGATATCGTTACCGAAGTCAAAAAAGCAGTTATTGGTAAAGATGCTATAATTATAAAAACTCTGCTTGCTATTCTTTGTAAAGGACACATCCTTATTGAGGATATCCCCGGAGTTGGTAAAACTACAATGGCACTGGCTTTCTCAAAAGCTCTTTCACTGGAGCATAACCGTATGCAGTTCACTCCCGATGTGCTTCCGTCGGATATAACAGGATTTTCAGTATTCAACAAGGCGAAGAATGTTTTTGAATTTCGTCCCGGAGTTGCTTTCTGCAATCTGTTTCTTGCCGACGAAATTAACCGTACATCAAGCAAAACCCAGTCTGCACTGCTGGAGCTTATGGAGGAAAAAAATATAACCGTAGACGGCAATACATACAAGCTGCCTGAGCCTTATACTGTTATAGCCACACAGAATCCCATAGGTTCAGCGGGAACTCATAATCTTCCTGATTCTCAGCTTGACAGATTCATGCTAAAGCTGAGTATGGGATATCCCGAATTTGAGGACGAGGTATCTATCCTCAAAGCAAAGTATAATGCCGCACCTCTTGAAAAAGTGAATCCTGTTGCAAATGCCTCTATTATCAAGGAATTACAGGAACATATTGCTTCTATCTACGTTGACGACAGAGTATATGAGTATATTGTAAGTCTTTCAGCGGCAACAAGAAATCACCCCATGATAAAGCTTGGAGTAAGTCCAAGAGGTACTCTTGCCCTTATGCAGATATCCAAGGGTATCGCTGTAGCAATGGGCAGAGATTACGTTATTCCCGATGATGTATCATACATATGCCGTGATGTTTTTGAGCATCGTATTATTCTCAGCTCAAAGGCAAAGCTTTCCGACCTCAGCGAAGAGGCTGTAATAAACGAAATAATCAAGAGCGTTAAGGCTCCCGGAATAGCTGAAGGTTAAGGGGAAAATATGCTTTTAATGAAAATATTCTTTGCGATTCTTATAATCGTCTGTATCATTTTCTATGTTATGTATTTGTGGGATTTTGCTCTTGTTCTGCTTATTACTGTAATAGCTGTACCGATTATACTTTTTATAGCTATGATCATAGCAAAGCATAGTATATCTGTCGATTTTTCTGTTAAAAATGATACAGTGCTGAAAAATGAAAGCTTTCCTGTGCTGATAAAAATTGCAAACAGAAGTATTTTTCCTGTTGGACGAGCAGAGGCGCATATTGAATACTGCAACGTTTTTAGCGGAGAAACAGACGATTTTGTTCTTTTTCTGCCTATACAGGCACTAAATGAGCAGAATGTCGTTTTTCAGCTTCGCTCAGGCTTCTGCGGAATTGCAGATGTAAGATGTTCTGGGATATATATATATGACCCCTTGAGGCTTTTCAGATTCAGGGTAAGCGGAAGCAACAGTATAAAGATTGCGGTTATGCCTGAATGTCACGAAATAAGCGGACAGGTTATGTATACCGATAAGGTAAACGATGAAAGCGATATCTTTTCGGAGCACAAGCCGGGAGATGACCCCTCTGAGATATTCGATCTACGCGGCTATAATCCGGGAGATAAGCTGAACAGAATCCACTGGAAGCTCAGTTCAAAAAAGGATGAATTTATCGTCAAGGATTACAGCCTGCCCATCGATGTGCCATGTACCGTTTTTCTTGATTTGAAATGTCAGGAGGGTTCAGGATTTACACTGCCTGTCTTTGATACTCTTGTGGAATCTCTTGTTTCAATATCTCAGTTTATGATTGAAAATGAGCGTATTCACACGGTAGTGTATTACAATTTTAAAAGCGGCTCATTTGAAGAAAAGCGCATATGCGACGCGGATTCTCTTACAGCCGCAATCCGCGAAATGATACTATCTCTTGACTGTACAAAAATGTGTCAGTCTGCGGAATATTACTTTGTGGAGCACACAAATTCTTCCCTTTCTTCTCTGGTATTCATTACCTCCCGTCCCGACCCTGCGCTTATGGGATATATTGACGATAATATTGATGCAGACATAAAAAATGCAGTTGTTGTTCTCAGCTCGGAAAAAGAGAATATACCCGCAGAGTATTCAGGTATAAATATCATTCCTGTAGTTATGGGAAAAATAGCTTCATCTATCAAGGACATCGAGGTGTAAGCAGCTATGAATAAAAAAACAAAAAAAATACATAACAACAGCGGTATTAAAGTATGCGACAGCATAGTAATGTCTGTCAAGAAAAAGAAAAGGAATTTCCGCTGGTTTGAATCTCTGATTATTGCATTGTCGGGATATATAGCAACGATTATGCTGTTTCTTACAATGTTTGATTTCACATACAGCAAAAATCCACTTATTATATCAGCAGTGATTTTTTCAGTGATATATATCGGGCTTTCTTCACTGAAAAAACATGGACTTATCCCCATAGTACTCTCTCTTGTCATGATAGGCGCTGTATTCTGGAAAAAGCTGGATTTGATAGCAATGGGCTATAAATTTGTATACAACGTAGTCTATAAAGCCTCATATCATACAGAGATAAATTATTATAAATTTCTTGAAGATAAGCTTGAAAGCCAATCCGTAACAACATTTTTTATATTTGGGGCATGGGTGCTTGCGGTTGTAATATATGTATTTACTGTACATCACCCGCATCCTCTTCCAAATTTAATAACCTGCTTTCCTATACTGGAAATCGGACTTTATAACGGCATTGAGGTAAGTATTCTGTGGGGAATGTTGGTAATCGGCTTCCTTATCGCCTCCTTTGCAATGAGTACCATTGATATGGGGGAATATTCTGGAGGAAACGGCGGATTTGTCCGAAAGGAAAATATGTTTTTCCCGAAAAGGCAGATGCGGCTGAAAGTCACAGAAAAATGCGGAGTTCTTCTTATTGTTGCAATTATGCTGTCAACGGGATTTGCTGTGGCAGGTATGAAGCTGACAAAATACGAAAGAAGCAAGGAGCTTAACGAAAAGCGAATTGAAATCCGAGACGCTGTAAACAACTTCTCTACTGATGACCTTGCAGACAGCATAACAGAGCTTTCGGCGGCTTTTGGTCTTGATATAAAGTTTGAATCCCACAAGCTTGGCACAGTTTCCTCAATGAAGCACAAAAACAGAACAGATATGATTGTCACAATTGACGGAAAAGTTGATAGCGCTATATATATGAAGGATTATACAGGCTCTGTATACAACGACAACGAATGGAAAACACTTCCCGATGCAAAGTATCAGGAGGCAATATTTGACGAATTTAAATCCTTTGAAATTTATCCTCAGAATTTTCCTTACTGCTATAACAATGCATTATCTTCTTCAACTGAGTATAACATGTACATAAAGTCGGAACAGAGAGGAAACAAAAGCTACGCGCCCTATGGTACAGATTATATCGGCGGAATGATTTATGACAGGGATATGAATGTATCCTCGAAAAAGCGCGACAGCAAGGAATATTCGTACAGATTCACAAGTATTGATATTGACCTGCTGCAAGCAAGAGGATTTGGCTATAAATGGTCTCCGGTTGTGAAGGTCGGCAGTATAAACGATGAAGAATGGCGGAACAAAATTATTGATTATTGCGAAAGATATGGTATCCTTGAAAATGGTACAATTGCTCAGATAAATACAAGTATGCCTCTCGAAAACGAAGGGCTTTCACGTAATCCGCAGTTTATTTCTACAGAGCTGCTCCGTGAGGAATATGAAAAGTTTGTATATGAAAATTATCTGCAAGTTCCCGACACGACAGCTATGCAGGAAGTACGGGAGACATTCGCTTATTTTATTGATACAGCGGAACAGTTTGAATATCCCGTTGAATGTATAGTTTTGCTGCAGGCTTTGAGAGAGACTGTTGCGGATATGACAAAATATTCACTCAGCCCCGGAAAAACTCCGGGAAACAGAGATTTCGTAAACTACTTCCTCCTTGAAAACAACAAGGGATATTGTACCCATTATGCAACTACAGGCGTTATGCTTGCAAGAATGTTGGGCATACCTGCAAGATATGCTACGGGATACGTTATTGTAGGCGATGATTTCAACGATTCCAACATGAATCCTGACGGCTCCTACACTATTAAAGTTAAGGACGACCGCCGTCATGCGTGGGTTGAGATATATATTGACGGTTACGGCTGGGTGCCTTTTGAGTTTACCGCAGGTTATACCGACCAGACTATTGATACATCTCCTACGACAACAACTACTACAACTACGGCAACTACTACAACAGGGACAGAGACAACGGGAACAGATATGACAGAAACTACTGTTTCCGACGTTGAGCCGGAAGAAAGCTCCGAGCAGACATCTGCTAACAACGGCGGAAATAATCGCTCAACTACTGCGGTTACTACCAATTATTCAGGCGGAGATGCCGGGGATAAGGGTGAAAATCCTGTTTTAAAGGCTATGAAAAATGTGCTGGTGAATATCCTGTGTACGCTCCTTGTAATCGCTATTATTATAGCGTCATTCATAGCAAGACGTAAAATCGTCATTGCATTGCGAAATAAGCGGCTCAGTGTAAAAAATCCCGTAAAGCGCATAGGAAATATCTATGCTTATGCCGAAAAGCTGATGAAACAGGTCGGCGTTGAATTCAATACCATGAGCAGCAGAGAACTGTCTGCGTTTATGGAAGAAAAATACGGCGGTATATACTTTGAACAGGGCGAATTCGAGAAATTTATGAACACCTCCCTTTATGCTGTATTTTCGGGTTCTGCTCCCGATATGGCAGATGTGGAGAAAAATAACAAGCTTACTAAGGCTATTGCGGATAATATTTATAATCGCGCAGGAAAGCTTAAAAAGCTGTATCTGAAATATATTCTTTGCCTTATGTAACGGAGGTAATTCGATGAATTTAAAAGAAACTATAATTAAACTTTCAGAGGCTGTCGGCGCGTCGGGAGCTGAAACTCCTGCCGCTGAAACTGCCCTTGATATGCTGAAAAAATATTGTCCCGATGCTGAGATTATAAACGGCAATGTTATCGGCAGATACGGTACACATCGTGACGGACTGCCCGCACTTGTCCTTGATGCGCATATCGACCAGATTGGAATGGTTGTGACTTATATCACTGACAGCGGATTTGTAAAAGTGGGAAATCTGGGAGGTCTTGACCGCAGACTTCTCCCTGCTCAGCAGGTTGTTATCCACGGTAAAAAAGATATAAAGGGCGTTATATGCTCAGTTCCGCCGCATCTTTCAAGAGGTGAGGGGAAAGTTCCCGAAATTGATGATATTGCCATTGATACAGGATATTCAAAGGCTGAACTGGAGGAAATCGTTTCCCTTGGTGATTCTATAACCTTTGATGTGAAATGCCGCTGTCTTGCCGGAAATCGCATTACCGGCGGCGCACTGGACGACCGCTGCGGAGTTGCCGCGATTCTTTACGCGCTGGAGCTTCTTGAAAATCGCGAAACAGCATATAATGTCACTGTTATATTCTCAACTCAGGAGGAGCTTGGGGAGAGAGGCGCTAAAATCGGCGGATTTGCTCTTGCGCCCGATGTGGCAATTGCTGTTGATGTAAGCTTTGCTTACGCTGAGGGCGAGGACGAGAAAAAATGCGGATATCTGGGAAAGGGCGCAATGATTGGTATTTCTCCCTGTCTTTCAAGAGAGATATCACAGGGGCTTATAAATGCCGCAGAATCGGCGAATTTGCCATATCAACATGAGGTTATGAATGGACTTACTTCAACAAATGCCGACCAGTATGCCGTTGCCCGTGAGGGTGCTAAGGCTTGCACGCTTTCGATTCCGCTGAGAAATATGCACACTCCCGTTGAGGTCATAGATATTGACGATGTGCGCAATACTGCGGAAATACTTGCAGAATTTATGGGGAGGGCGGCAGAATGAAAGAATTACTGAAAGAATTGTGCTTGATTAATGGCACATCAGGAGATGAAACACTCGTCCGCAATGCTATAATCGAAAAGATAAAAGACTATTGCGAATACAGAGTTGATAATCTCGGGAATCTTATAGCTTTCTGTAAAGGTAAAAAATCCTCTGAAAAAAAGCTGATGATTGCCGCACATATGGACGAAGTGGGCTTTATTGTAACGTATATCCGCAATGACGGCACTCTCTGCTTCAATGAAGTTGGGGGAGTTGATACCTCCGTTGTTATCGGCAGACAGGTTACAGTTGGAAACAACGGCATATGCGGTGTTGTGGGCTCAACTGCAATTCACAATCTTTCAAAGGAACAGCGGGAATCTGCTCCGAAATATGCCGATATGTATATTGATATCGGCGCTGAATCCAAAGAAGAAGCGGAAAAAATGGTCAGCCTCGGTGACAGCGTATACTTTGATTCGGAATTTGCTGAACTGGGCGGAAATTGCGTTAAATCAAAGGCTATTGATGACCGTGCAGGCTGTGCTCTTATGATTCAGCTTATCCGCGAGGGTGTGGATTACGACACATACTTCGTTTTCAACGTTCAGGAAGAAGTTGGACTTCGCGGCTCAACTGTTTCGTCCTTTGTGGTTGCTCCCGATTTTGCAATCGTTCTTGAAGCTACAACAGCTTCGGATATTGACGGAGTAGGCGGAGCTAAAAAAGTGTGCTCCCTCGGAAATGGTCCTGTTGTTAGCTTCATGGACAGAAGTACAATATACGACAAGGAACTTTACAGCATGGCGTTTGATATTGCCACTGAGTTTGGTATTCCCTGTCAGACAAAAACTATGATTGCAGGTGGAAACGACAGCGGAGCGATTCACAAGAGCCGCGGCGGTGTACGGACTATAGCCGTTTCTGCTCCTTGCAGATATATCCACAGCCCATCCTGCGTTATAAATACGGAAGATTTTGAAAATATGCTTATCCTCACAAGAGAGCTTGCGAAAAGGATACATGAATTATGATAAAACTTATTCAGAGTGAAAGTGAGCTTGACCGTCAGCTGCTGCTGAAAAGCCTTTCGGGACGGAAAATGCTTGCTTATATGAAAGCCTACGGTGCAGGCTATGATTTCTGCCGTTTCTACAAGATAACGGACGAAACAGGTGAGGGATTTATGTTTATTATAAATTCCACGCTGATAATATGCGCCGATGATATGCTTGAAGCCACAGACGAGCTGAAATTCTTTATCAGTATGAATATGCCCTTCCGTGTTGAAGGGGATGTGCGTATACTGCGTAATTTAGCCGATTGTGACAGCTATCAGGTGCTTAACAGAACTATATTTGAGCTTGTGCCCGATGAGAAATCCCATAAATTTGAGGAGGAGCACGTTGATTTCAATCCCAATCTTCCCGAAGTTTACAAGATTTTAAGCGAGGGATTTCCGAATATTTCGGATTTTTCTCTCTGGTATACCGATACTTCCCACAGATGCAGACATGGTATAAGCCGCGTATTTACCTACCGCGACTGCACCACAGCCTCTGTTGTGTTTGATATCGGGGATTGGGTGCTTATCGGACAGGTTGCAACAAAGCTTTCCTGCCGCGGAAGCGGATATGCCCGCGAATTTCTGAAATGGCTTGCCTATTTCTTCAATACCCTTGGGAAGCGCGCGTTTCTCCTTGCTCTTGATGTACGTGTAAGCTTTTACCGCGAAATCGGATTCAAAGAGATAGAGACGGAAATTGTACTTGAACGTACCGACGTTGAAAAGGAAAGCGTAAGTAAGGGTAAATTACAGAATTGAGAGGATAAAAAATGAATTATAATGATATATATAACTTTGACAGCAGACTTTCTGAGCTTGCTGAACAGGCTGAGAAAAACTGCGCCGAAGCTTTTAAAAAAATTGAAAAAACTGCCGAATACTGCGGCGCAAAAGTGCTGAAAGCCTTTTCTGATAACCGCATAAGCGAATCCTGCTTTTACGGCTCTACGGGCTACGGCTACGGAGATATCGGCAGAGAGGCTATTGACAAGGTTTTTGCGCAGGTTCTGGGAACTGAGGACGCTCTTGTGCGATTCAATTTTGTATCGGGAACTCATGCGCTGTCAACTGCTTTATTCGGTGTTCTTCGCACTGGTGACAAGATTGTTTCAATTACCGGAAAACCCTATGATACCCTTGAGGAAGTTATCGGAATCGCAGGGGAAAAAGGTAACGGCTCTCTTATGGATTACGGCGTAGAATACGGTCAGGTGGATTTGCTTCCCGACGGTGAGCCTGATTACGACGCTATAACTGAGGGTGTAAAGGGCGCTAAGGTTGCCTATATTCAGCGTTCAAGAGGTTATTCCCTCCGCAGAGCATATACTGTTGATGATATTGAAAAAATGGTTCTGGCAGTTAAAAAAGGAAATCCCGACGCTGTTATTATGGTTGATAACTGCTACGGCGAATTTGTTGAGGAGCGTGAGCCCTCGCAGGTTGGCGCAGATGTGATTATCGGTTCGCTTATTAAAAATGCCGGAGGCGGAATTGCCCGTACAGGCGGTTATATCGCCGGAAGAGCTGACCTTGTTGAGCTTTGTTCATATCGCCTTACCTGCGTTGGAATGGGTAAGGAAGTGGGATGTACCCTTGATATGAATCGCGAAATGCTTCTTGGACTGTTCATGGCTCCTGATGTTGTTGCGGCGGCACTTAAAACATCGGCTTTTGCAAGTGAGCTTTTCACGCTTTTAGGCTATAAATGTTCACCTCGAAAGGATGAAAGACACGGCGATATCATAACTGCAATTGAACTTGGCGACGCTGATAAGCTTTGTTCGTTCTGCCGCGGTATTCAGAAAGGCGCGCCTGTAGATGCCTTTGTAACTCCTGAGCCTTGGGATATGCCCGGATATACAAGTCAGGTTATTATGGCGGCTGGAGCGTTTACAATGGGCGCTTCAATTGAGCTTTCCGCTGACGCTCCTCTCCGCGAGCCCTATGCTGTATGGATGCAGGGTGGTATCACCTACACAAGCGGCAAGCTTGGTGTAATGCTTGCGGCTCAGGAAATGCTTGGCTGAAAAAGTTACGGAAAATTACGTAAAAGTTACAAATCGGATACAATTTAAGGGATAAAGTTTCATATTCGTTTTATTGGTTGACTTTTATGTGAAATCCTGTTACAATTAAATAGGTACTGAATAATGTCAGTAAAATTGTTTTTTTGATTGGTGTTCAGGAAATATTTCCCGAAATCAATTGTCTATATTGCTCCACTGATTATTTTTTGACTGTTTTTTGAAGTTTTGGGAGCAACAATATGTTTATAAAGGAGGAGCTGCTTTGGGAGATCGTAGATTCTGCTACAGATGTATGGAACAATATAATATGGATCAGCATATCTGCCCCCACTGCGGGTTCGATGAAACCGCTCCGCATAATGCGAATTTTATAACCCCAGGAACTATTCTTCGGGACAGATACCTCGTTGGCGTTCTGAAAGAGCGTAACGGCGAGGGCGCTTCATATATAGGTCTTGACCTTTCAACTGAATGTAAAATTACACTGAGAGAGTATATGCCTGCAAATTTCTGCACAAGAGTGAAGAATAAGCCGACTATCAGCGTAAATTACAACAATCTGGCAAAATATAAGGCTTTTATGGCTGAATATACTGAGCTTAACAAGTCTATTGCAAGACTTCGCAACAACTCAAATATCGAGCCTGTGCTTGATATGTTTGCCGATAATAATACTACATATACCGTTTTTGAGTATATTGAGGGCGAAAAAATGCTGGATTATCTCAAGGATAATGCAGGTGAGCTTAGCTGGGAGCAGGTTACAAAGCTGTTTCCGCCTCTTTTTACAACTATCGGTATACTCCACAACAGCGGAATTATTCACCGCGCAATAAGTCCTGAAACAATTTATATCACTCCTAAGGGCGACTTGAAACTTTCGGGATTCTGCGTTTCTGCTGCAAGAACTGTTGACGCAGGTCTTGAACATGAACTCTATAAGGGATATGCTGCTCCTGAGCAGTATTCCGCAAGCAGCAGCAGCCGTCAGGGTACATGGACTGACGTTTACGGCATAAGCGCATTGCTGTATCGCTGTCTTACGGGCTGTATGCCTGTGGATTCGCTGAGCCGTATGAAAAATGATGACCTCTGCGACCCCTCTGTCCTTAATCCTTCAATTCCTGCCAATGTTTCAAAGGCACTTATGGACGGTATGAAGCTTTCGGGAAATGAGAGAATTCAGACGATTACAGAGCTTGTAACACGTCTTTTTGAGCAGCCTGCAACTCCTGTAAAGCCTGTTGCACCTGTTGTAGCACCAGCTCCTGCGCCTAAAAAGGAGGAGCCTGTATATGCTGATGAGCCGCGTTACGACGCTCCCTATCAGCAGCCTGCACAGCAATACTACAATGACAGAGGAAATTATCCGCCTCCTGTGCGTGAGAGATATTACAGAGAGCGTAACGATGAATATACTGTTGAAAAGGTAAATATGGTTGACAGGCTTAAAGTTCCTGTAATCATAGGCATACTTCTTCTTGCAATACTTTTCATTATGCTTGCATTTATATGGCCTATGCTGAACATCGGCAAGGAAGACGAAGAACCCGCAGCTTCAAATGATAAGCTTTCTTCAAATGTTGTAACAGAAGCACCCGACGATTTTGACGAGAATTCGCCGAATACAGAAATGCCTGACCTTGTGGGAAAATTCTATAGTCTCTGTCAGGAAAAATATAAGGACTATTTTGCATTCCACCCCGAATATGTTTACGATAACGAACACGAAGCTGATATGATTATCGAGCAGGGTGTAGAGCCGGGAACATATGTGCTGCAGGGTAGTACTGTCAAGCTTGTTATAAGCAAGGGAAGTGAGGGCGGAACTATTCCGAAGTATGATAATCTCACCGTTTCACAGTACGAAAATGAGTTGAAAAAAGCAGGTATAACCAATTATACCCTTGTTAAATCATCGAGTACGTGGGGAAAAGCCGATTCTGTTACACAGCTTCAGCTTGACGGAAAGAATGTTTCTCCCGGAATTTATTTCAGCAATAAGGACGGAAAGAAGCTTCTTGTATTCTATCTGCCTAAGGATGCAAATCCACAGCAGGCATCTCAGTCAGTAACACAGGCTGTTACACCTGCTACAACTACATCTGCGGTTGTAACACCTACACAGGCACCTACAGCCGCTCCTACAGAAGCGCCTACAGCGGCACCGCCTCCTCCCACGGAAGCACCGCCTCCTCCGACGGAAGCTCCACCGCCGCCACCGCCTCCAACTGACCCGCCTGCACCTATTACGCCTCCCGATGAAAATCCCGATAACGGCGATATCGGTGTTTGGTAAAAAAATATGTATAATATAAGCCTCCGAGAAATTTCGGAGGCTTTGTTTTATTTAATGCTCATTTCTTCAAGCCATTTTATCATTGCTTCGAATCCTGATTCACTGCGTTCAAATTCCATTTCATTCTCTATTTCAGCTTTATCAGAGCAAAGTCTGCCATGCCATGTCATTGCTTTCAGATTTTCACCATTTTTGATTTTATATGTGAAATCTCCCAGACTTCCTGAATAATCGTTTCCGCTGCTGAAATAGTAATATCGGGGGATATCCAGTACTTTTGACGCGCTTGTCTGTGATGACATATCATATCCTCCCCTCAAAATAATTGATTGCTTCTTCAAGATTTTCATAAACTCCGCTGAGCATGGGCGTTAATTCCTCATCAGGCGGTGTCATATCGGGAATCATAATAGACTGACAGCCTGCGGAATATGCGGATTTTATGCCGTTTGGGGAATCTTCAAAGGCTGTGCACTCCTGCGGCGGCAGTCCCAACTGAGCCGCAGCCGTAAGATATATTTCGGGGTCCGGTTTGCCCGTGTTTACCATATCGCCGCAGACAATTGCGTCGATATAACCTAAAACGTCAATTTTTTCAAGATACATCAGCGTTCTTTCTCTTGGAGTTGCAGTTGCAACAGCAATTTTAATGCCATGATTTTTCAGATAGCCGAAAAGCTCAAATAGTCCCTTTTTGATATTAATGCCGTTTTCTGCAATATGAGCGTTTATAAGCTCTGTGCGCCTTGCCCGTACATCTTCTGTGGGAAAATCTTCACCGAAAAAGCCTTTTAGCATGGGAATTGAAAACTTCCTTGCAAGGCTTCGTATTGCGAAAACGTGCTTATCTTCCATGGTATAACCAAAATCAGCCGCTGCTTGTTTCCAGTAGCGGAGATAAAGCTTTTCCGTATCTATCATAAGTCCGTCCATATCGAAAACGGCACCTCTGACAATTGTTTTGCTCATTGGCATCACCAGTTTATCATCCATGAGTACATGCCCTCATACTGACGGGCTGAGCTGTTCCATGAGAAGTCTGTTTCCATGCCGCGCTTAACCATGTTGTCCCACTCTTTGCGGTGGTCAAAGTATATGCTCTTAGAGTAGTTAATAACTCCCAGCATTTCCTCGCCGTTATAGTTTGCAAAGGAGAAGCCTGTACCTGCACCGTCAAATTCATTATATGGCTGTACTGTATCTTTCAGACCGCCTGTTTCGCGTACAATCGGAACTGTACCATATCTGAGGGCAATAAGCTGTGTAAGTCCGCAGGGCTCGAAAAGTGAGGGCATGAGCATTGTATCTGCGGCGGCGTAAAGCTTATGCGCCAACTGGTCGGAGTAGAGGATATTTGCGGAAACTCTGTCGGGATATTTCCACTGATAATGTCTGAACATATTTTCATACTGCGGGTCGCCTGTGCCGATAACCACAAACTGAGTATTTTCATCGCAGATTCGCTCGATTGCGTAATTTACAAGGTCAAGGCCTTTCTGGTCTGTAAGTCGGGAAATTATTGCAATCATATACTTGTTTTCGTCTACGGGGAGACCAAGTTCTGCCTGCAACTTTTTCTTGTTTACGGCTTTCTGCTTCTTGAAATTCTTTGAGGTGTATTTTGCAAATATCTGGCTGTCATCAGCGGGATTATAAACGTCGTAGTCAATGCCGTTGACGATTCCTCTGAGAGAAGCAGACCTTGCACGGAGAAGTCCGTCAAGCTGTTCGCCGTAGAATGGGTATTTTATTTCCTCGGCGTAAGTCTCGGAAACAGTTGTGATATAATCGGCATACACAAGACCGCCCTTGAGCATATTTGCATCTTTTTTGAATTCAAGCTTATCAGGGGTGAACATATAGTCGGGAAGCCCTGTATTGAACTGGAATGTTTCGATATCCCACACGCCCTGGAATTTCAGGTTGTGAATTGTCATAATTGACTTTGTACCGCTGAAAAATGGATTTGTTGCAAAAGTTGAATGGAGAAATACAGGAATGAGGGATGCCTGCCAATCGTGGCAATGAATAATGTCGGGACGGAAATTTATAACGGGCATAATTGCAAGCACTGCTTTGCAGAAGAATGTGAAACGCTCGATATCCCACTTTAAATCAGAGGAATATGGTGAATCGCATTTGAAATAGTACTCGTTATCCACGAAATAGAACTTTATGCCGTTGTATTCATATTCCATAATTCCTACATGTACGCTTTCGTTGTGCATACCATAATCCATATAGAAATGAGTTATATATTTAAAATTATCTCTGAATTTTGCAGGTATGCAGGTATAGTAGGGAAGTATAACCCTTACATCAAATTCTTCTTTATTGATATAGCGTGGCAGTGCGCCGCATACGTCAGCCAATCCGCCTGTTTTTATAAATGGCACACATTCGGAAGCGGCAAATAAAATATTTTTCATAGTCTAAACTCCTTGTTATTTATACATATTATATATTTTGTATGTTATTATTATACACCAAAACCCGTTGATAGTCAATAGAAAAATATTAAGTTTACACAAAGTTTTCTTTTATTGAAATAGTACTTTTCAAAAATAAAAAAGTATGGTATAATATATTGTAGTTACTATATTGTATATAAATATTGTAAAACGGAGTAGATTTTTATGGCGAACAATTCTTTTATTGCCGCTAAACAGGCGGCTTTGAAACATTATTTCAGCCGTATGAACGATATGCAGCAGCAGGCTGTATTTACGGTCAACGGTCCTGTGCTTGTTCTTGCAGGTGCGGGAAGCGGTAAAACTACCGTTATTGTAAATCGTATTGCTAATCTTATTAATTTCGGCAATGCATATTTTGATGAATCACAAACAGGCTCAGAAGGCGATATCCAATTCCTTAATGACTATGCCGCAGGCAAAACAGATGATTTCGATACTCTCCGCGATATCGTTGCTGTGAATCCTGTTAAGCCTTGGAATATTCTTGCTATTACCTTTACTAATAAGGCAGCAGGGGAGCTGAAAGAGCGTCTTGAATCCATGCTTGGTGATGAGGGCGCAGGTATTCATGCTTCGACTTTTCATTCCGCTTGTATGAGAATACTCAGAAGCGAAATTGAAAACCTCGGTTTCAGCAAGGACTTTACTATATACGATTCCTCAGATAGTCAGCGTCTTATCAAGAATCTCATTACTGAGCTTGATTATAGTGAAAAACAGTTCCTGCCTAAAGCTGTACTTGCTGAAATAAGTGTGGCAAAGGATAAAATGATATCCCCTGAACAGCTTCTCGAGGAAGCTGGTATTGACTATCGCAGAAAAGTAATTGCACGTATCTATAAAGCCTATATGGAGCGTCTCAGAACTGCCAATGCACTTGATTTTGACGATATTCTCTGCAAGACAGTTGAGCTGTTTGACCGGTTCCCTGATATACTTGAAAAATACCGCAACCGCTATAAATTTATAATGGTTGATGAATATCAGGATACAAACCACGTTCAGTTCAGACTTGTTTCTCAGCTTTCTGAGGGACATAAGAATCTCTGCGTTGTGGGAGATGACGACCAGAGTATCTACCGTTTCAGAGGTGCGAATATCGAAAATATTCTCGGATTTGAAAAACAGTTTGAGGGGGCGGCTGTAATTCGTCTTGAACAGAATTACCGTTCAACTCAGACAGTTCTCAATGCTGCGAATTCAGTTATATCCAACAATTTCGGACGTAAGGCGAAAACTCTGTGGACTAAGGGCGACGAGGGTGATAAAATCCTCTGGTACAAAGCTGCTGATGAAAACGATGAGGCAAGCTTTATTGCAGATACAATCAAGGCTGATTACGAGGCAACAGGTAAATACAGCAGAAATGCAGTTCTCTATCGTATGAATGCTCAGTCAAATATCATTGAACGTGCGTTGGTGAAAGCTGATATTCCATACAGAATATACGGCGGTATGCGCTTCTATGACCGCAAGGAAATCAAGGACGTAACCTCATATCTTGCATTTATAAATAATCCCAACGATATGCTCAGATTCAGACGTATTATCGGTGAGCCAAAGAGAAGCATCGGTGAATCTACTGTTGCTCTTATTGATGATATCTGCCGCGATTTGAAATTAAATCCATATGAAGTTATGCGGGATTGTGAGCAGTATGCGCCTCTTTCCAAAAAGGTTTCTGCTCTTAAAGCGGCGGCTGAAATGTTCGGCGAGCTTATAGCTAAGGTTGATGAAGTTCCTCTTGATGAGCTTCTGGACGCTGTTCTTACCAAAACAGGCTATCTCAATTATCTGAAAAATCAGGAGAACGGCGAAAGCAAAATAGAAAATGTAGAAGAACTCCGCACCTCCGTGATTAGATATATGGAGCAGGCTGATGATCCTACTCTCAGCGGATTCCTTGAAGAAACAGCTCTCTTTACTGATGCTGATGAGGCGGAGGGGGACAACGACAGAGTGGCGCTTATGACTATCCATTCCGCAAAGGGTCTTGAATTCGATAATGTGTTCCTTATCGGTATGGAGGACGGCATATTCCCCGGTTCACGCTCTCTTGACAGCGAGGAGGATATGGAGGAGGAACGCCGCCTTGCATACGTTGCTATTACCCGTGCGAAGAAGAAGCTTTACATAACAAGCGCTGGCAGACGAATGATTTTCGGTCAGACACAGCGTAACGTTACTTCCCGATTTGTTCGCGAAATGGGCAGAGAGTATATTGTCAAAAAAGATAATTATACTAAAAATAAGGACGACCACGACAATGGTGTTACAGAGGTACAGTCCCTTAGCTTACAGCAGCAGATTGCCCGTGCAAAGAGACAATCAACTGTTAAAACTGCTGCTGCTACATATGAAGCAGGGGAGAGAGTATTGCATAAGATTTTCGGCGAGGGTACTATAATTTCCGCTACTCCTGCCGCAAATGATTTTATGCTTGAAATCGCCTTTGATAAAGTGGGTACAAAGAAAATAATGGCTAATTTTGCAAAGCTTACAAAGCTCAGCTAACAGGAGGATAATATGAGAAAGACAAAAATTGTATGTACTATAGGTCCGGCAACAGATGACGAGAATATTATGCGTGAGCTTATGCTTGCAGGTATGAACGTTGCAAGATTCAACTTTTCTCACGGTGATTATGAAACTCACGAAAAGCGTTTCCGTCAGATAGAACGTCTTAGAAAAGAGCTTGACCTGCCTGTTGCTACACTTCTTGATACAAAAGGTCCTGAGGTTCGCCTGGGAAAATTTGTTGATGATAAGCCTGTTGAGATATTCGATGGCGATATTTATACTCTTACAACAGAAGATGTGCCATGTACGGCTGAAATCGGCAGTGTAAGCTTCAAAAAACTGCCGAGAGATGTGAGTATTGGTACAAAAATTCTCATCAACGACGGTGTAATTGAGCTTAAAGCTGAAAAAGTTACAAAAACTGATATTGTATGCCGTGTAATTCATGGTGGAACTCTTTCAAACAATAAGGGAATCAATGTTCCCGGAGTTAAGCTTTCAATGCCTTATCTCAATGAGCGCGATATGGACGACCTTGAATTCGGCTCTAAAATGGGATTTGATTTCATTGCTGCAAGCTTTGTCCGCACCGCTGCTGATATAAACTATCTCAGAAAGTTTACTCAGAGCCTTGGCTGGTTTGATGTGCGTATTATTGCAAAAATCGAGAACAGCGACGGTGTTGAGAATATCGACGAGATTCTTGAAGCTGCTGACGGAATAATGGTTGCTCGTGGCGATATGGGTGTTGAGATTCCCTTTGAGCAGATTCCTGCTATCCAGAAAACACTCATAAAAAAGGGTTACAACGCTGGTAAACAGGTTGTTACAGCTACTCAGATGCTTGAATCTATGATAACAAATCCTCGTCCTACCCGTGCGGAGATTACAGACGTTGCAAACGCTATTTACGACGGCACAAGTGCAATTATGCTTTCAGGCGAAACTGCCGCAGGCGCATATCCTGTTGAGGCTGTCAAGACAATGGCTCTTATTGCTGAAAATACTGAAAATCACATTGATTATAAGGGCAGATTTGCTGAGCGCCGTTCAAATCCTGAAGGGAATATTGCAGAAGCAATTGCTCATGCAACAGTTACAACAGCCCACGACCTTGACGCAAGTGCGATTATCACCGTATCACTTGGTGGACAGACAGCAAGACTTATTTCAAAATATCGTCCTTGTTGCCCAATTATCAGCTGTACAATGAGCGAGGTTGTTTGCCGTCAGATGAATATGAGCTGGGGAGTAATACCATATATTATCGACGAAAAGAATAGTACTGACGATTTGTTCGCCGCTGCTGTTGAGGCTGCGGAGGAGCATCGTCTCGTTGAGGACGGCGACCTTGTGGCAATTACCGCAGGTGTGCCTCTCGGTGTATCTGGTACAACAAATCTTATGAAGGTTGAGCGTATAGGAAATAATTAATATACACAAAATGCGGATTCTGGTTTGAATCCGCATTTTTGCATATCACTTATTATTTATCTGAGCTTTCTTGGTTGTTTTCATCGACGGAGGATATCTGCGATGCATTAACAGTCGGAATTTGTTGATTTATAGGGGAATTCTGTGGATATTTCGCTATTCTTTTCTTTTTTATAGCCTTTGACAATGCTGTGATTCCAAATATGAATATTCCTATTATTACTAAATGGGGGAGTAGATAAATCAGAATAAACAGCAAAGTTTCCATTACTGAGAGGAATCCCTTTGCCGATGAAGAAACAGTCTTTTTCAGACGTGTAAAAAATGTATCGGGTTCTTCCTCAACAGGCTCATCTTCTACATATTCACGTACTTCGTTGATTGTGAGATGAACGTAGGAATAGGCAACATCTGTCTGAATTTCATTCATACGAGTTGTCAGCTTTGAAATTTCAATCTGAATATTTGTAAGTTCATTTTCAACGGCAATTGCAGTTTCTTTATCATTAATTTCCGCCAGTAATTCAATATATCTCTGCTCTTTAGCCTGATAAATTTCAAGAGTTGTGGATAAGTCGTTGTATTCTCTTGTAAGGTTGTCCACGCTTGCTTTTTTACTTCTTAAATCTCCGAGATTTGCGATATAATCGCAGAATTCATCATAATCCTCACTTGGAACACGGAGAGTAGCATTGTAGGTTTTCCAGCTTTTAACATCGTCATAAACCCACTTGTCAGAGGATTTTCCGTCGGTATAGTTTTCGTGTTCGGGAAAAGCGCCGTAGGTATCAAGGCTTTCTCTCAGATTATCTATAGCGGTGTCAAAGTCGAGAACGTCAACTGTCATATTGCAGGAATAGACGAGCATTTCCTTGCGTATAACCTTAGTTGAGGTGTTGTTTTCCTTTTCTGATTCCTGAGATTCATCGACAGGTTCTTCACTGTTTTCAACAGCAGGCGTTTCCTCAGCCTTGGTATCATAGCTTTCGGTATACACGTTGTCATATTTTACGGAATCATTCATTTCTGATTTACTACCGCAGCCTGTGAAAAGAAGTGAACTTATAAGTATGGGTATAAGTAATTTTGATTTGTTTTTCATATGAATTTCCTCCTGTGAGTTATATTTGTTGTGTATATGATAGCATATTAATCCCATAAAGTCAATATAAAATGTTGTTTTTTAACAATGATGTAATTGTTATGTAATATAAATATCAAATAAATTACACAGAAATGGAAAAAATTACAGATAAACGCTATTTTTCAGCCCATTCCAGAATAGGCTGAATATATTTTTTGTCTGAAATATCATAGGATTTTGAAATCATTTCCGCCATTACCTTTTCTTCTTCTGACTGGTCTTTTTTTGCTTTCAGAGCCGAAACAAAGGCTTTCATCATAAGTCGTGACGCTAAAGACATTTTGTCATAGTCAAAGCCGCCCTGACAATAAAAAACTGCAACATTCTTATGTTCTTCCTCGGTAAACCACGATTTCATAGCCTTTTCCAGTTCGGGATTATCATTCGGACTTCCGCCAACGCAGAATACCGCAAGCTTTTTATTCTCCCAGTCTTTCATTTTTCCCTTGAACCATTTGATTTTGCTGACACTTCCTGCACAAGCCCAGCCGCCGAAAATAATTCTGTCGTAATCTTTGAAATCCTTGTTTTTTACCGCTTTCAGTTCGAAACATTCGCAGGAAAGTGCCTCGCTTATCCAACCTGCATAACGCTTTGTAAAGCCTGTCTGTGAATTGTAAATAACTGCCGTTTTACTCATTTTTATTACCTCCATATGATTTCAGATTATTTTCAATTTTTGAAATTACCGAATATGTGCTGTCAATTTCTTCATCTGAAATTCCGCTGAACAGCATATCCATAAATTCGGTTTCTTTTTTACGGTATTTTTCAGCCATAAAAAACGCCTTTTCCGTCATAAAAATCTGCTGTTTCCTCTTGTCATTTTCATTCCGGGAAATCTGCAAAAATCCCTTATTTTCAAGGCTTTTCACTATCTGTTTAACATTCTGCCGTGAGCAGCCCATGGTTTTCGCTAAATCGTTCATAGTGGGCGGTTCATCGGAAAATAAATTCATACAAGCCATAAGAAAAAACTGTTTACAGGTAATTTCTTCGTAAAAGGAATCGCCTGTAGCCTGCAAGCGGTTGTGAAATGCAAAAAACAAACCGAAAAGGGCATATTTATGCTCAATCATTTCAAATACATCAGCGTTATTTATTATAATCATCTCCTAATATGCAATATATTGCATATTATATCATAAAAATTTCCTCTTGTCAATAGGGGAACAGAAAAAACCGCATAAAGCAAATTGCCTTATGCGGTATAGTTTTTTATTCACTTAATGGAAGAGATGATATAAGTTTTGCGTCGTATTTCTGAATTGTAAGAGCGTCAGCTGCTGTTATGCCTGTGTTTCCGTCAACATCACCGTTTACTGTACCTTGCTCGGAAAGTCCGTATTTATCATTATTTCCGAGTGACTGGAGAATAGCTGTGGAATCTGCAATTGTAACCTTTCCGTCACAGTTTGCATCACCGTAAATAATATCAGTATTTCCGCCTGGATTTGAAGGTGTGATATCATCTGTAACATCTGGAGCTGTTGTAGTTGGCTTAGTAGTTGTGGTTGTTACAGGCTTAGGTGCTGTTGTAGTTGTTACAGCAGGCTCTTCAGGCTTTGGTGAAGCGTTTCCGTCAGCAGATGTGCCGTCTGGTTCTTCGCCGTAGTAAAGCTCACCGTTGATGTATATAGGAACATACTTTGAAACAATTCCGTTTACAGTTCCTGCTTCATCAGTTGTACCCTTAGCATTTGCAATATCTTCATAAGAGAAATCGTTTGAAGAATCCCAGCCGCTTGCATAGTCGGGCATTACAAGAGCAAGAAGGATTTCACACTTCTGCATACCCTCGGAAACAGGCATAACTGCACGTCCGTCGGGGAGAGTTACTTCTATGTAGTAAATGTTGCCGTCATACTTGATAGGCTTGGAGATTTCTGCACTCTTTACGCCTCTTGAAGCGTACATAGCAGACTGGTCACGGTCACAGCGGATAACGAGATTTTCAGGGTTATGACCTGCTGCAATTACCTCACTGAGATCCATATAGTATCTGAATGAAAGGTTATCCTGAATTCTTGCAGGCCAAGCTGAATGGTTTACAAACTTGAAGCTGATTGTAACACCTGAGGAATCGCCGCCCTTTGAAAGGCACTCGATAAAGAACTCAGGACCGTCATGCTGTTCAGGCTGAGGGAATGTAGGATCGCCCTTGCCGCCGTACTTGTCAACCATTTTACAGAGAAGACCTGTAAAGCCTGCGTTATAGTCGGTAGCAACCTCGTTGTTGATGTAGTTGTTTCTGTCGTCCTCGTAGGAACCGTCCTGATTAGGACCTCCTGCAAGTGCACCGTAGAGGATGTGTCTGTTCTGCTCAGGCATATAGATGTCATTCTTCCATGAGCCGTGAGCTGTTCTGTGGTGAGCGTTGTGAGCAGGCTTGTCACCATAGCCTACAACGAAACTCTGACCGTCGGGATTATCGCCGAGAACGTAGTTGATCTGATCCTCGTAGAACTGTTCATAAGCTGATGTATCTGAATCAGCAAGAACTGTATCACAAGCAACAGCAGCAATAAATCCTGCGGCAGTTGCGTATCTTGCACAACCCCAGTTGCTGATATATGCCAGCTTGCCGTTTACCTTGTCTGTATCGTTAGTAAGATAGTCAACGTGTTTTTTAACGTGATTAACATATGTCTGGTCGCCGCTGTTGATAGCATAAAGGAGCATAGCACCCTGCATTACGTCGTCCCAGCACATACACCATGTATATTTCAGAACATCCTGTCCAAGCTCCTTGTCAAGGTTAGGGATATAGCTTGCAGCCTTGTCAAGATATGCCTTGTCGCCTGTAGCTATATAGAGCCAGTTTGCAGCATAGAAAAGCTCATCGTAGAAGTGGCTTGAACGATAGAAGCCTGATGCGTTACTGTCGTTATATGTGTCATTTCCCGGATTTGTAGATGCAATCTTGAAGATGTTTTCAGCGTGTTCAAGATACTCAGCACGTTTGCTGGCATCAACTCTGCCGTCAAGAGCGCAGTAACCAGCGGCAAGAGCAGCAGACATTCCACCGAATACAGCGGAGCATCCCTCGGAAGCCTTGTATGTCTGACGAGCCTCCTCGTAGGAAGTTCCTGAATCCTCCATACCGTACTGATACATTTCAACAGGTCCCCACCATGTATGGTCGATAGTACCGTTACCAACCTGGAAAACAATTTCGTCGCCAAGGTCGCAGTCTACAAAGTAGTCGAGAACAAATTCAAGGTTGTTGACATAGTTCTGCATTTCACCGCAGTTTTCAACGCCGTCGGGGTACTGATAAAGTCCCCATGCAAGAACAGATGCAGTATATGCCATAGGCATATTGAACTTTACATGGTCGCCTGCATCGTACCAACCGCCTTTGATTTCATCAATCATAGTTGAATCGGAACGCCACTCAACTCTGTTCCATTCGGGAAGTGGGCCTGCCTGCTGACACTCATAGAAGAACAGAGATTTCTGCAAAGCCTCTGCATAGTTGGGAGTGTCGGCTGCGGAAACAGACGGAATTCCGTTGCTTCCAACTGAAGCTGCCAGCATAACAGCCGACATAGCTCCTGAAATGAATTTCTTTAACATAGTAAAACTCCTCTCATATTTTTTGGGAAAACCCCGTCAGTCTACTATAATAATATATTAACACATTATTAACGGAACGTCAAGTCAAAATATGCGTTATTACAGTATTTTTTTCATATTGATGTGTTCACAGTATTCCTCATAATACGTTTCATCATAGGGAGTATATCCCAGACGCTTGTAAAATTCAGCGGCGCGCATCTGAGCGCCAAGGGTAACATAACCGGCGCCTTGTTCTGCGGCAATTTTTTCAAGAATATCCATAAGATAACGCCCGACGCCTAATCCACGATAATTTTTCAGCACGGCAACCCGTCCGATATGCGGGATATTATTTTCATCGAAGAAGAAGCGTCCTGCGGCAACAGGAGAATTGCTGTCATAAACAACGGCGTGATATGCGATTGCATCTGTATTATCGAGGTCGTATGAAAATTTCTGTTCGTCGAGAAAAACAATTCCGCGTATTTTCGCAGCATGAGAGAATTCGGGACAATTGTTTCCTTTGAAGATTTTATAATTCAGTTTCATAGTTATTACCTGTGCATAATTCGCATCTTAGTCGTCTGTTTCAATTTCGAGAAAATATTTGTAATTCTTATCAATATATCCGCACATAGCCTTGTAATATTCTTCGTTGTATGGAACGAAAATATATGCTTCATTGCCGAATTCCTCACAGTTATACTTTTCTTCGCCGAAATAATCCATAGCAACATTGTCAACGTCACTTGGGTAGCATGGTTCATCGTCAGCATGATAGAAGTTGTAGTAATAATCCGTAAATGCCATTCCCTCGTCGTTGAACATATCCATTGTAAGCTCTCCGCCCAGTGAATTGAGTATGAATTTGCGGATATCAAGCTTACCGCTGCGGATATCGCTGATTTCTTCTGTGAAGAATTCAATAAATTCTTCATTGAGCATGTCGTGTTCAATTATCCAGCGCAGATACGCTGCAATGTGATTTACACCGCATATTTCAGGAATGTCAAGTTCTTTATCGATAATTTTGCAGATATGGTCCTCCGCTTTATCTACAATATTTCTGAAATCTTTGCTTATAACGGGACGGCGGCTGATATCAACAGGAAGCTTTGAAATATCTCCAAGTTCGTGGAGAAGTGCTGATGCACCGTATGTGTTCTTGAATTCAAGTTCGCTTTTGAAAAGTGGGATTACACGATAAAAGTTTACCTCGTCATCATCTGAAAGCTTGCATATGTCCATTTCTTCTGTTCCTGTAGGAGAAGCGAGCATCACGGAGCAGAATTCAGTATTGTCTGCAAATGAGGTGCCGTAATCTATGGAATGTCCCCAGCCAATCCAGCTGTTTTCATTTATGGGAAGCCTTGAAATCAGCTTTATGAGATGAAGGGGCCAGTAATCTTCAAGTTCTTCGCCCTGTATATTCCAGCCTGCAGGGAGTGTAAGGATAAGCTCACAGCGGTCAAGTTTTTTGTGAGCAATTTCTTCGGGAACGTTCATTCTGTGAGCTCCCAGACCCGCTGTAATAAGGGTCATATAACGCTTTTCGAGTGTAGGTGGAATAACGTATATATTAAGGCAGATATCATCTGTATCGTTTTCGTGATAATAGCTGTCAATATCACCATAATATTTTTCAATATGGTCTTCAACTTTTTTTAGTTCATCTTCGGTGTATACCGCAGGTGAACTGTTTTTTTTCTTATTTGCCATTTTGTGTCTCCTATTTATTGATTAATTTTGTAAGCAGTTCGTTTGTCTTTTTCGTCTCAGCAATAAGCTGTCGGAGAAGTCCGGCTATGTCATCATTCTGCTCCGGTTCAGCAGGGGATAAGGCTGTTTTCTCAATAACAGGTGCACTTGTCTGCTGAGGTGTACCTCCTGAAATATTTTTCAGAAAATTTTCACGCATGGAGCATATTTCCTTGTAATCTGAGCCGAAATGGTCAAGAGTGCGCTGAACTCTCGGACATGATGTGTAAAAGATATACATGAAATTGTCATAGGCATTGAGAAATACCATGCAATCCTTTTGATTGAACTCCATTTCGGGAAAATCAGAAGTGTAAACAGTTCTGAGACTTTTCATTGAAGCAAGACAGGATTCTGCATCATCATTGAGTTTTCCTGCTCTGCGGAGGATAATCTCAGCCATTTTACGACATTCCTCCTCATAGGCAGGCTTTGTGTCCATTGCCCACACTACAAGAGCGTCGTTTACATTGTTCCACAGGGACGGGATAAGGATAATATTCGGGTTCAGCGAATGATTGCTGAAATCCGTAGCTTCAATAATTGCTGTGATTCTCTGGGAATGTTCTATAATATTTCTGATAAATGAATCTGAATCGTATACCATACTTATCACCTCAAAATAATTTTTGTGATATCTTCTGCCTTTTCGGCTATAAAATCCGCACCCACTGATTCAAGCTCCTGTCTGCCGCGGAATCCCCATATACAGCCAATAGAAGTTATTCCACAGTTTTTTGCCGTCTGGATATCAACATTGCTGTCGCCTATCATATATACGGTATTATTTTCGGGAAGTCCGCAGAGAATCTCGTTAATTATGGCGGAATCAGGCTTTTTAGGGCGTTCATCACAGCCGCCGAGAACTTTAACAAATTTAACATCAGGTAGTAGTTTTGCAACGATTTTTCGTGCAGCGTCCTGAGGCTTATTTGTGGCAACTGCGAGAATCACACCATTATCTGAAAGTGTGTGGATAACGTCGCTGATACCGTCGTACAGCTTTGTTTTGTCGAGGTAGTGGATATCATAATACTCGCGGAAAAGGTCGTGCAGCTTTTTTGCCATATCCTTTTTATCATCTGGCAAGGCACGTATACACAGTTTCATTGCACCGTTTCCCACAAATTGCTTGTAGCTTTCAATATTGTGTTCGGGGCAGCCGAGTTTTCGCAGTCCGTAATTTACGGCATCGGCTAAATCCTCAATAGTATCTGCAATTGTGCCGTCAAGGTCAAAAATAGCTGTTATCATTATATCACCTTATATTCTTGTTGCGAGAAGTACGGAATATTTCTGGCGGAACTGCTCAAAACGTCCCTCATCAATAGCGTCGCGTATTTTCTCTGTAAGTGTATTGTAGAAGTAAAGATTATGCTGGACTGCAAGTCTGCCTGCAAGCTGTTCATTGGCTTTAAACAGGTGACGGATATATGCTCTGCTGAAATTGCGGCAGGTAGGGCAATCGCACTGCTCATCAACTGGGCGGGGGTCGGTTTCGTAGCATTTGTTTCCTAAATGCATTATACCGCTCCATGTGAAAACTGTAGCATGACGGGCGTTTCTGCTGGGCATAACGCAGTCAAACATATCTACGCCTCTTGCAACAGCCTCAATAATATTTGAGGGAGTACCAACACCCATGAGATAGCGGGGCTTATTTACGGGCATAAACGGCTCTACAACGTCGATGATTCTGTACATTTCTTCCGTTGCTTCACCAACTGCAAGACCGCCGATAGCGTAACCGTCAAGGTCAAGTTTTGCGATATCTTCCATATGTTTAATACGCAGGTCATCGTATGTTGAACCCTGATTTATGCCGAAAAGCATCTGCTTTTTATTTATAGTATCAGGGAGGCTGTTGAGACGCTCCATTTCCTCCTTGCAGCGATAAAGCCAGCGCGTTGTGCGTTCAATGGAATCTGCTGTATACTTGTAGGTGGAGGGATTTTCAATGCATTCGTCAAAAGCCATGGCAATTGTTGAACCGAGATTTGACTGAATCTGCATACTTTCCTCAGGTCCCATGAATATGCGGTGGCCGTCGATGTGCGAGGCGAAATATACGCCCTCTTCCTTTATTTTGCGCAGCTTTGCAAGGGAAAATACCTGAAATCCTCCGCTGTCGGTGAGGATTGGCTTGTCCCAGTTCATGAACTTGTGAAGTCCGCCCATTTCCTTTATTATCTTATCGCCTGGGCGCAGATGCAGGTGGTATGTATTGCACAGCTCCACCTGTGTTTTCAGTCCTTTCAGGTCGATTGAGGATATACCGCCCTTTATAGCCGCAGAAGTTCCCACATTCATAAAACACGGCGTCTGGAATGTACCGTGGACTGTTTCAACCTGTCCGCGGCGGGCTTTGTTATCAGTTTTTAATAATGTATACATAAACTCTCCTTATTGTTATTGATATGTTTTATTGTAACTTAAAAAGAGACAGATGTCAAGGGGATTGGTGCTTTTTAAGGAAATCATACAAATTTGCTGTTTCAGCATTGCGGTACTCGTGTTTTTCGTAATATCCGATTAATTCACCGTTTTCATTTCGCAAGGCTATCATATAGACATCTTTGTTTTGCGTAGGGTTGTGATATGTATAAATTTTATTATTCTGCGGATTTTCTCCAAACCACTCAACAACCTTTTTAATTTTCTCAACTGAATGGCTATTATGGCAGTTAAATATTGATTTTCCAACAAGTTCAGCACCGCCCCATTTTTTATAGTGTTCATCTGCCGTAGGATTCATATATACGATGTTGTGTTCTTTATCGCATATAACTATGGGTGCGGCATCAGAGTCTGCAAGACTTTTTAAAAATACTGATAAATCCATAAATTCACCTTACAATATGCACATGGAATCGCCGAAACTGAAAAATCTGTATTTTTCTTCAACGGCAGTTTTATATGCGTTCATTGTGTTTTCATAGCCTGTAAATGCTGATACAAGCATAATAAGCGTACTTTCAGGTAGGTGGAAATTAGTGATAAGTCCGTCAATGCACTTGAATTCATAGCCGGGATAAATGAATATATCTGTATAACCCTCACGCTCTGAAATATTACCGTAAAAGCTTGCTACACTTTCAAGGGTACGGCATGTTGTTGTACCCACAGCGATAACACGTCCTCCCTCGGCTTTTGTCTGATTTATAAGGTCAGCTGTTTCTTTCGGGAGGTAGTAGTGCTCGCTGTGCATTTTGTGATCAAGCACGTTATCCTCTTTAACGGGACGGAATGTGCCAAGTCCGACGTGAAGCGTAACAAATGCCGTTTTTATGCCTTTTGCACGAAGTTCATCAAGCATTTCTTCTGTGAAATGAAGTCCGGCTGTGGGGGCAGCCGCAGAGCCTGCTTCATTAGAATATACTGTCTGATATCGTTCTTTATCTTCAAGCTTTTCTGTGATATACGGGGGGAGGGGCATATGTCCTACGTCTTCAAGGGCAGTGAAGAAATTGCCCTCACACTCAAATTGTACAACTTTGTTTCCGTCGTCCTTGACTTCCACAACCTCCGCAATTAGTCTGCCATTGCCGAATGAAAATTTTGTACCGACTTTAGCCTTTTTTCCCGGACGGCATATGATTTCCCACAGCTTATCACCCTTTTGTTCAAGAAGCAAAAATTCAATAAATGTATTATTATCGATTTTTTCACCGTAAAGTCTTGCTGGGATAACTCGGGAATCGTTCATTACAAGCAAGTCACCTTTTTTTAAGTGAGCGCATAAATTATAGAAGCGGTCATGGGAGATATTGCCTGTATTTCTGTCAAGGCACATCATGCGTGAGGCATTACGCGGTTCAATAGGTGTCTGAGCGATAAGCTCCTCCGGTAAATCGTAATAAAAATCTGATTTTAAAAGCTGCATATTAAAAGGCTCCTTTATGAATCTGAATTATATTGAAATACATCATTTTTCATAGTTTTCACTATATAATTCAAAAATATTTTTTTTAAAAAGATATTGACATATCACCCATAAAGTGATATTATAGATATTAGGTAGAGGCGCGGCTGAGATCAGTACTCTCACGGAGGATTACCGTATCCTGTGAAATGAGATGAAAGGCAATGCCGCCGAGGGATGATATGTGGTGAATATCATTCCGGCTGTAGGTTTAACAGGCTTGCGGCTGTCATCATGTTTATGGTGGAGTGCTATCGGCATAAAAAATTATCAATGCCAATACTTCTATTATAACTCATGATGAACCGGTTTGCAACCGGTTTTCTTATTATTTAAAAAATTTTTTTAAAGGAGAATGTTTATGAAACAGTTTAATGTTGGTATAATCGGAGCTACAGGTATGGTTGGACAGAGATTTGCAACTCTTCTCGAAAATCATCCTTGGTTCAATGTAAAGGTTCTTGCAGCTTCTCCCAGAAGCGCAGGCAAGACATATGAAGAGGTTGCAGGTGAGCGTTGGAAGATGGCTGTTCCTATGCCTGAGACTATGAAGAATATGATTCTCATGGACGCTACAGCTGATATTGAGAAGATTGCTTCTATGGTTGACTTCTGTTTCTGTGCAGTTGATATGAAGAAGGATGAGATAAAGGCTCTTGAAGAGGATTACGCAAAGGCTGAGTGTCCTATCGTTTCCAACAACTCCGCACACAGATTTACAGCTGACGTTCCTATGGTAGTGCCTGAGATTAACCCTGAGCATATCGAAATCATCAAGTCACAGAGAGAGCGCCTCGGTACAAAGAGAGGATTTATCGCAGTTAAGTCCAACTGCTCAATCCAGAGCTATGTTCCTGCACTTCACCCACTCAGAAAGTTTGGTCTTAAAAATGTTCTTGCTTGTACATATCAGGCAATTTCAGGAGCAGGAAAGAATTTCGAAACATGGCCTGAAATGGTTGATAACCTTATTCCTTTCATCGGCGGCGAGGAAGAAAAGTCTGAGCAGGAGCCATTAAAGGTTTGGGGTACAATCGAGAATGGCGAGATTGTAAAGGCTTCAACACCTTCAATTACAACTCAGTGTCTCCGTGTACCTGTTTCAGACGGTCACACAGCTGCTGTATTCGTAAGCTTTGAGAATAAGCCCTCTAAGGAAGAAATCCTCCAGCTCTGGGCTGATTTCAAGGGCGTTCCTCAGGAACTTGAACTCCCAAGCGCTCCTAAGCAGTTTATCCACTACTTTGAGGAGGATAACCGTCCTCAGGCTAAGCTTGACAGAAATCTTGAAAATGGTATGGCTGTATCTGCTGGTCGTCTTCGCGAGGATACACAGTATGATTACAAGTTTGTATGCCTTTCACACAATACATTAAGAGGTGCAGCAGGCGGAGCAGTTCTCCTTGCTGAACTTCTTGCAGCTAAAGGATACTTTGATTAATGCGTAATACTGAATATGCAGGGGCGGATATTATCCGCCCGCATTTCAAAAAAAATTACGCATTACGAATTACGCATTATAATGAAAGGGGTTGAGTGTATGAAGAACACTATTTTTACAGGTGCGGCTATTGCTATAATCACACCTATGAACGAGGACGGTTCTATTAATTTCAGCGTTCTCGGAGAGATGATTGATGACCAGATTGCTAACGGCACAGACGCTATCGTTATCTGCGGTACAACAGGCGAGGCTTCCACTATGTCTGATGAGGAGCATCTTGAATGTATCAGATTTGCTGTTGAAAAGACTGCAAAGAGAGTTCCTGTAATTGCAGGTACTGGCAGCAATGACACATCATATGCCATTAAGCTTTCAAAGGAGGCTGAGGAGCTTGGAGCAGACGGACTTCTCCTTGTTACTCCATACTATAACAAGACTACGCAAAAGGGACTTATTGCACACTTCACAGCTATTGCTGATGCAGTAAATATTCCGATTATCCTTTACAATATCCCCGGTAGAACAGGTATGAATATGGAAGTTTCCACAATCAAGGAGCTTTCTAATCATAAGAATATCGTTGCTGTCAAGGAGGCAAGCGGAAATATCAGTTATGCTGCAAAGCTTATCGCTGAGTGCGGTGATGCTATTGATGTTTACAGCGGAAACGATGATATGATTGTTCCTCTTATGTCACTTGGCGCAAAGGGCGTTATTTCAGTTCTTTCCCATGTTATTCCCAAGGAAACTCACATGATGACACAGTATTGCCTTGATAATAACTACGCTGAGGCTACAAAGCTTCAGATAGATTATCTTGACCTTATCAACAATCTTTTCATTGAGGTTAATCCTATTCCTGTCAAGGAAGCAATGAACATGATGGGCGTAAATGTTGGAAAGTGCAGACTCCCCCTTGTTGATATGACAGATGAGCATAAGGCTGCTCTCCGTGCTTCACTTGAAAAGCACAATCTTATATAAAATCCAAAGGATGTGAAATTATGACAAATGTGGCAATATGCGGTGCTAACGGCAAAATGGGAAAGACTATTTATAACTGTATCAAAGACCGCGAGGATTGCAGAGTGGTTGCAGGTATTGACCTGTATACCGAGCAGTATGCGGATTTTCCAATCGTAGACGCTCCCTCAAAGCTCCCTGTCAAGCCCGATGTTATTATTGATTTTTCAAATCCTGCCTCGCTTGACGCTCTTCTTGAATACTGTCTGTCAACGGGAACTCCATTAGTTGTGGCTTCAACAGGCTACAGTGATGAACAGATTGCAAAAATAAAGGCTGCTGCAGAGCATATTGCTGTGTTCTTTACATTCAATATGTCATTGGGTATAAATCTTCTTGTTAATCTTGCGAAGAAAGCGGCTGAGGTTCTTGGCGACAGATTTGATATTGAAATTGTTGAAAAGCATCACAATCTGAAAATCGACGCTCCCAGCGGCACAGCTATTATGCTTGCCAATGCCATAAACGAAACTTTTGACAATTCAAAACAGTACGTTTATGACCGCCATTCCCGCCGTCAGAAGCGTGAAAAGTCTGAAATCGGTATGCACGCTATCAGAGGCGGTACTATCGTTGGCGAACATGATGTTATTTTTGCAGGAAACGATGAAGTTATAACATTATCCCACTCTGCATCTTCAAAGACCGTTTTTGCGGAGGGTTCAATCAAGGCGGCTATATTCCTCAAGGATAAACCCGCAGGACTTTACGATATGCAGGGACTTATTTATGGGAACCTCTAAAAACCTCCCTCACGGCAGACTTCCTATGACATATATCATTTACTGCGTTGACAAACCTTGCAATACACAAAGTATTACTGCGGTTTGCCGCCTTGTAACTGACATATGTCATATACGGAATTCTGCTCGTGTTCCGGTTTTTAGAGAACCCCTTAAGGAAATCAGATAAGGCATAAGCAACACAAAAGAGATGAAAGGATTGATTTAAATGAGCAAAATCAGAATTGGTATCGCAGGCTATGGCAATCTTGGCAGAGGCGTGGAGCTTTCTGTTGCGCAGAATGATGATATGGAGCTTGTGGGCGTATTCACAAGACGTAACCCCTCAAATGTATCTACTGTTACGGGAGTTAAGGCTTACAGCATGGAAGATGCTATGAATATGGCTGACGATATAGATGTCATGATTATATGCGGCGGAAGCGCTACTGACCTTCCAAAGCAGACACCAGAGCTTGCAAAGGTATTCAACGTTATTGACAGTTTTGATACTCACGCGCGTATTCCTGAGCATTTTGCAAATGTTGACAAAGCCGCAAAGGAAAGCGGAAAGCTTGCGTTTATCTCACTTGGCTGGGATCCCGGTCTTTTCTCTCTTAACAGACTTTATGCGGAATCTATACTTCCAAAGGGCAAGACATATACATTCTGGGGCAAGGGCGTAAGTCAGGGACACTCCGACGCTATTCGTCGCGTAGAGGGCGTTAAGCGCGGTATTCAGTATACTGTGCCCATTGAGGCAGCTATGGACGCTGTAAGAAGCGGCAGTCAGCCTGAGCTTACAACCCGTCAGAAGCACCTCCGTGAGTGCTGGGTAGTTGCTGAGGAGGGTGCTGACCTTGCTAAGATTGAGGAATCAATCAAGACAATGAAGAATTACTTTGACGAGTATGATACAACAGTAAATTTCATTACAGAGGAAGAATTTGACGCAGTTCACAATAAAATGCCCCACGGCGGATTTGTTATGAGAAGCGGTATGACAGGCGAGGGCGAAAAAACTCACCAGATGATAGAGTATTCCCTCAAGCTTGAATCAAATCCTGAATTTACTGCAAGCGTGCTTGTATGCTATGCAAGAGCTTTGGCTCGTCTCAGTGCAGAGGGTGCAACAGGCTGCAAGACTGCATTTGATATTGCTCCTGCTTATCTTTCACCTCTCAGCGCAGAGGAATTGAGAGCATCTCTGCTTTGATTAAAAAATAAAAATGAATAAACACATCTTTTCCGTCTATAATATAGAGGAAAGGATGTGTTTTTTTATGGTTGAACAGGATACTATAAAGCTGCTTCGTGAGTGCGACGCAGGCATTAAAATGGGCATTTCTGCTCTTGACGAGGTTACGGAGTACGCTCACAGCACAGAGATGAGAGATTATCTCCGTGAGAGTACAGAGGAAAACGAGGCTCTTAAAAATGATTTGCAGAAAGTCCTTGCAGATTACAATGACAACGGAAAAGAGCCCAATCCCATTGCTTCGGGAATGTCGTGGATTAAGACAAATGTAAAGCTTAAAATGAACGAATCTGATGCAACTATTGCTGAGCTTATGACAGACGGGTGCAATATGGGTATCAAGTCTCTCAGCCGTTATATGAATCAGTACAAAGCGGCAGATGAACGTTCTAAGGACTTAGCGAAACGTCTTATTACAGCGGAAGAAAAGCTTTCTAAGAATATGAGACAGTTTTTATAATACAAAAGGCGGACAAATCGTCCGCCTTTTTTGCTACAGTTTATCATGGAATGTACGTGAAATTACGTCGTCCTGCTGCTCTTTTGTAAGCTTTACAAAGTTTACAGCATACCCCGATACTCTCACAGTAAGCTGAGGATATTTCTCAGGATGCGCCTGAGCATCAAGGAGTGTTTCCTTTGTGAAAACGTTTACGTTAAGGTGATGTCCGCCTTTTTCAACGTATCCGTCCAGTAATTCGATGAGATTATCAATCTGATTCTGATTTTCCATACTTATTCCTCCTGTTCGTCGTCAATAGCGTTTTCAGTTGGCTGACAGCAAGCGCCTTTTCCACAATATTCATTGCTGTTTATCACGTTGACAGTCATATCGTCTTCGGAATTAACAATCACGTTGACATGACCGCTTCCCTCTGACATAAGGGAATCTATAAGCTCTGCAAGCTCCTGTGGGTTCTGAGGAATATTCATATTATTCCTCATTTCTCAGCTTGTCAAGGTCGATATCGCCCACAAACAGCTGCATATCTTTACCGAGTGCATCGGGGATAATTGAGAATGTATTTGAAATACCGTCCTGAGCCTGACGGAATGGAAGCTTTGCTACTGATGCAAGGGAAGCCGCCGCGCCGTGAGTATCTCTGCCATGCATGGGGTTTGCACCCGGTGCAAGAGGAATACCCATTTTTCTTCCGTCAGGTGTATTGCCTGTTTTCTTGCCGTATACCACGTTGGAAGTGATTGTAAGGATTGACATTGTAGGTACGCCGTCACGGTAGGTGTGATGCTTTCTTACGCAGTCCATGAACTTGCGCACAACGGAAACTGCAATATCGTCAACACGGTCGTCGTTGTTGCCGTATTTGGGAAAATCGCCATCAACCTCGTAATCGGTAACAATGCCGTTTTCATCACGGATAACTTTAACCTTAGCGTATTTTATAGCTGAAAGGGAGTCTGCAACAACTGAAAGACCTGCAATTCCCGTAGCAAAATAACGCTTTACATCTCTGTCATGGAGAGCCATCTGCAAACGCTCATAGCTGTATTTATCATGCATGAAATGAATAACATTGAGGGTATTTACATAAAGCCCTGCAAGCCATTCCATCATGGCTTCATACTTGTCCATTACGTCATCGTAATCGAGATAATCGCCCTCAACAGCGCGGAATTTAGGGCCGACCTGTACTTTCATACGCTCGTCAATACCGCCGTTTATAGCGTAAAGCAGACACTTTGCAAGGTTTGCTCTTGCGCCGAAGAACTGCATTTCCTTGCCTACTCTCATAGATGATACACAGCAGGCAATAGCGTAGTCGTCGCCGTGAATAACACGCATCATATCGTCGTTTTCGTACTGTATGGACGATGTTCTGATAGACATTTTAGCGCAGTATTCCTTGAATTTTCTGGGAAGTTTCTTAGACCAGAGAACTGTCATGTTAGGTTCGGGTGCTGTTCCGAGATTATCAAGGGTATGAAGATATCTGAAACTGTTTTTTGTTACAAGGTGATGACCGTCAACATCAACACCGCCGATAGATTCTGTAATCCATGTGGGGTCGCCGGAGAAAAGCTCATTATATTCTGGAGTACGTGCAAATTTAACAATACGCAGCTTCATGATAAAATGGTCAATAAGCTCCTGTGCCTCATCTTCTGTAAGGATTCCCTTATTAATATCGCGCTGGATGTAAATATCAAGGAATGTGGATGTACGTCCAAGAGACATAGCCGCGCCGTTCTGTTCCTTTACAGCTGCAAGATATCCGAAGTAAAGCCACTGTACAGCTTCTTTAGCTGTTGCAGCAGGGCGGGAAATATCAAATCCGTATATTCTGCCAAGTTCTTTCAGTTCCTCAAGAGCGCGAACCTGCTCAGCAAGTTCCTCGCGGAGACGAATATTTTTTGAAGTCATACGAACAAGGGAAGTATCAATCTGGTGCTTCTTATCGTTGATAAGCATATCAATACCGTAAAGTGCAACTCGTCTGTAGTCACCGATAATACGACCTCTGCCGTAAGCGTCAGGGAGACCTGTAATAATTGCGGATTTTCTTGCAAGCCTCATTTCTGGGGTGTAGGCGTCGAATACGCCCTGATTATGTGTCTTTCTATATTTTGTGAATATCTTTACTATTTCGGGATTTACCTCATAGCCGTACTGTGAGCAGGCATTCTGAGCCATGCGTATGCCTCCGAAAGGCTGGAGAGAACGTTTGAAAGGCTTGTCTGTCTGGAGTCCGACAATCTGTTCAAGCTCCTTGTTGAGATACCCTGCATCGTGAGAGGTGATAGTGGAGACAATATCTGTATCCATATCGAGAACCCCGCCATTTTCACGCTCCATACGTGTAAGTTCCATAATTTGTTCCCAAAGCTTTTTTGTAGCATCGGTAGGAGGAGCAAGAAAACTTTCATCACCGTCATAGGCGGTATAATTCTTTTTTATAAAATCACGGACGTTTATATTAGAAGACCAGCGTCCTTGATTGAAGCCATCCCATTCCTTTGGGAATTCGTTAATTAAATGAAGCATAGCATCAGTTCTCCTTTTCCTGTTTTTATGTATGGGTTCCCTATAATGATAACCTGTTTCAATTAAATTATAACATATTGTGCAAGCTATGTCAATCTGAAAAAGTATTAATAAATATTGTATTATTTTGTGAACTTGTTAAAAAAATACGCAGGGAGTATCACCTGCGTATTTTTAAGTTATTTTTTTGAAGTTTTGTTTTTTTCAGCAGCTTCATTTTTTCTTGAATTCTTTTTTGTGCTGTTTTTCTTATCTTTTTTAAAGCGGAAAATTATATTTTGCTGATTTTTTTCGGGTTTATCCTCAATTTGTTTAATGCCAAGGCTTTCTTCTCTTTTTTCAAGATGTTCAAATAAAAGCTTATAAGCTGTTGCGGCGCAGGGAACGCCCACAAGCATACCTACAATTCCGCCAAGACCACCGCCGACGGTTACAGCGGCAAGTACCCATATTCCCGGTAATCCAATTGAATCGCCTACAACTTTCGGGTATACTATATTTCCTTCAAGCTGCTGGAGTATTACGAGGAATATAATAAAAATCAGTGCCTGCATAGGATTTTCCGTACATATAATAAATGCGCTTACCCCTGCACCGAGAAATGCACCAACAATTGGAATAAGAGAAGTAACACCTACAAGAACACCACTCATTGCCGCATATGGCAGCTGTAGTATCTTCATTCCGATAAAACAGAAGCATCCCAGAAGTATCGCCTCGATAAACTGACCAATAAAAAAACTTTTGAATGTATCATTTGCAGTTCTGCATACTTTATTTACCTTATGGTTGGTAGATTGCTTGAAAAGAACATTCTGGAAACGGTTTGTATCCGAGAGCAGCTTATCTTTTCGTGCAAGCAGATATATAGCGAATATTATTGCGATAACTATATTTGTTATTGTACCTGCAAGAGAGCCGACTATTCCGACGGCAGATGATATAATGCCCATAACTCCTGTTTTAAGGAAGCTTGCGGCTTTTTCTGTAATGCTTGCCCAATCCAGCGATTTTACATCGAATTCATTATAAAGTGCCATGGCTTCTTTTTGGATATCCGGGTATTCTTCAAGCATTTTGAAAGCATAGTTGCTCACCTTATCAATAAGCGGCGGTATTTCTTCAAATATCAGCTTGAAAGCACTGATTAGCTCAGGAATTACAATTTTCAGTATAAGTGCGATAATTGCAAATACAATCAAAAACGAAAGAACGATACAAACAGGTCTCCGTGCACTTTGTATACCTTTTGATGTAGTGTTGGGAAAATAGCGCTTTTCAAGTCCGCTGAGAATGATATTAAAGATGTATGCAATAACAGCTCCAAGCAGCAGGGGATAAACTGCGGCAAAGAGTACCCCAAGAAGCTTTGCGAAAAGCCCGAAATTTTTGATAACAAGGCAGACCGCAATTACGAGAAACGCTATAACGGCATAGCGTTTCAATTCCTTTTTTTCCATAAAAATCCTCCAATAAAAATTTATACGTACTTATTATACAATTCATATGTGTATTTAAAGTGTTAGATATGTAAAAAAAATTGTAACAAAATAAATGTTTTACATTTTTGTTTTAGATAAGCCGCAATATTGACGAAAATCGCTTTTAATGGTATAATAAAAGCACGAAAACCGAAAGGAGGCAATATATGGACAATTCAATTTACAGAATAGGCAGGGTTATTGTTGACAAAAGTCTACATACCCAAAGCGGAAATGAATGTTTTTTCAGTTACTTCGGAAACGATGTAACCTATTCCATACGCCGTACAATTGACGATGAGGATTATCCAAGACTTGCTGAATGTATGGAAAAGGCTGAAATTGGAATTTCTCAGCATACTGTTATACGCATGAAGGGCGTAAACGGTCAGCTGAGGTGGATTCTTGCTGTTGTACGCGTGCTGGAAGACAGCTCTGAGCCTATGTATATCATTGATTTCAGCGATGTTTTCTCACTTAATCGCATTTCAGCGGAGAAAGAGCAGATTATTTCGGAATATCGCTATATTATGAGCCTTTCTTCCGATATTGCTTTTGAGTATAGCTTTGAAACTCGGCATATTCGTATATATATGCAGGATTGCTGCCGTGAAAATGTTTTTGTTGACGAAGAACTTGAAAAATGGCGTGACAGTTCTATTGAATCGGGTTGGATATTGTCTCGTTATATCGATACTTTCAACAGTCTTTGCCGCGATATTAAAAACGGTGTGTATCGCTTTGACTATGAACTTGAATCCTCAATATTGACAAAGGGCAAGACACGTGAAATGTGTCTTTTCAGAGGGATTACCCGTTACATAGACCCGAAACAGCGCAAAGTAAGTGGTCTTATATCTGTTATAAGCTCCCGTCAGAAATCAAAGGATATCAACCTTGCCCTTGAAGCAAACAGAGATTCATTATCGGGACTGCTGAACAAGCGCGCAGTAACTTCTTACGCTATGGAGCTTCTCGGCGGCAAACCGTCTTATAATATAAATCTTGTAATACTCGATATTGACAATTTTACTGATATAAACACAAATTATGGTCATCTTTTCGGTGACGAGGTGGTATATACCATTGCGGGAATTATCAAGAAAGAGCTTGGCACAAGAGGCTTTGCAGGACGTATAAGCGGCGGCGGATTCCTTATAGTAATTGAAAATACCCGCGATGAAGAGGATTTGCGAGGCGTTCTCAGAGCTATCAGAACTAATACGGAGCTTTCCTTTAACGGACGGTTTGAAAATTTCCGCCTTACCTGTTCTATGGGAATTTCTACATATCCGAAGGATAGCACAGACTACGACGAACTATTCATGCAGGCTGATAAGGCACTTTATATTGCACAGCAAAAAGGACAGAACAGATATGTGATATACGACATTGAGAAGCATGGCAAGGTTGAACGTGACATTGAAAATAAGATTGCATTTCTCAGCGGAAACAAGGATTCCAACGATAAGCTTACATTTGCCGCAAATCTTTCTGAAAGTCTTGTTTACGGTCGTATTCCCGATATATCAGTTCTTTTAGAGCAGATACGTTCAACATTTGAAATTGACGATATATGTGTATTTGCAGGCAACGATATGAGTCTTATACTCAGCTGCGGTAATGCTTCCAGCAGAAACGCGGCATATCTCCTTGAAAACAGCTATACGGAGAGATTTTCAGGGGACAGCATATTTGCTATTGACAATGTAAATGAGCTTGAGGGGCGCGATGACAATGCCTTTGAACAGCTTACCTCTGAAAACGTCGGTGGTGCGGTGCAGTATCTTATGACCGATGAAAGCATGATTAAGGGTGTAATTTCGTTTTGCTATATTGGCAGATTCAAAAAATGGGCGGTGTCAGATATGAATTATTTTGCGATTCTTGGCAGGGTTATAACATCAATACTTAAAAAGCAGGCGTTTATATAAGGATACCATAATAAAATCCCCACAGCGATAAAAAATCGTTGTGGGGATAGTTTTTATCCGAACATTTTAGCAAATACCTCAGGGAAGCCGTAACAGAGAGTACACATAATAGCTGAAGCGAGACAAAGTCCGAGGAAAATAGCAGGTACAGCCTTTTTCAGCGGAATCTTACGGAGTGCCGCAATAAGTGAGCCTGTCCAAGCACCTGTGCCTGGGAGAGGTATGCCAACGAAAAACAGCAGGAACCAGAATTCGCCCTTTTCCATTGTGGAGCTTTTATTCATAGCCTTATCTTCGAGATAGACAATAATCTTTGTAAGCAGCGGGACTTTATGCTTTTTGAGGAAATCAAAAATTTTATCAATAAACAGCAGAATAAATGGGATTGGCAGGATGTTTCCAAGCATACACACCCATATAGCCTGTATAAGCTCCATATCAAGTACACGTGCGGCTATGATACCGCCTCTGAGCTCAATAATAGGGAGAATAGATACGAGAAAAGGTATAAGCCAGTCTGGTATTCCGTGCTCAGCCAGCCAAGATGTCATTGTTTCAGTTATTCCACTCATATTTATAATTCCTTTCAAAAACAAAGATTATCATAATTATTGCATATTTTAAGACAATAGTCAAGGATTTTCCGACAATTTAGAAAATGTTCGATTTTTAGTACTAATTTTATAAATTGCTGACCTTTTCTTTGTTGAGAATATCCATAAATTCTTCCCCTGTAATTGTTTCTTTTTCAAGTAGAAATGCGGCAAGTTCGTGCAGCTTTTCGATATTGTCTTTGAGTATCTGCATGGCTTTCATATGAGCTTTTTTAACAATGTCATTAACCTCAGCGTCGATTTTAGCCGCTGTATCAGAAGAGCATGCAAGGGCTGTATCGCCGCCGAGATACTGATTTGTGACAGTTTCGAGAGCAATCATATCAAATGTATTGCTCATGCCGAAGCGTGTTACCATAGCTCTTGCAATTTTTGTTGCCTGTTCGATATCATTGGAAGCGCCGCTTGTGCAGGTGTTGAATATGAGTTCCTCTGCGGAACGTCCGCCTGTAAATGTGGCGATACGGGCAAGGGCTTCTTCCTTGGTAAGCAGGAATTTTTCGTCCTCGTCAACCTGCATGGTATATCCCAATGCACCGCTTGTTCTTGGGATTATGGTTATCTTGTGTACAGGAGCGGAGGATTTCTGCATAGCCGCAACAAGAGCGTGACCAATTTCGTGGTATGCAATAATTTCCTTTTCTTTCTGGGAAATAACGGCATTTTTACGCTGATATCCTGCGATTACAACCTCCACGCTTTCATCAAGGTCGTATTGGCTTACAAGCTTTCTGCCGTCTCTTACAGCGCGGAGAGCCGCTTCATTGATGATATTTGCAAGCTCAGCGCCCGAAGCGCCTGCGGTGGCTCTTGCAATAGCGTTATAGTCGATATTTTCATCTGTCTTGATTTTTTTTGCGTGAACTTTCAGTATTGCCTCACGTCCGTTGAGGTCTGGCAGTTCTGCAGGGATTCGTCTGTCAAAGCGTCCCGGACGGAGCAGGGCAGGGTCAAGGGATTCCGGACGGTTTGTAGCCGCGAGGATTACAACTCCCTTTTTACCGTCAAAGCCGTCCATTTCAGTGAGCAGCTGATTCAGCGTCTGTTCGCGCTCATCGTTGCCGCTGAAATTGCCGTCACGCTTTTTGCCGATTGTATCAACCTCGTCGATAAAAACAATACAAGGAGCTTTTTCAGCCGCCTGTTTGAACAGGTCGCGGACTTTAGCTGCACCCATACCGACGAACATTTCAACAAATTCTGAGCCTGAAATGGAGAAGAATGGTACTTCTGCCTCGCCTGCTACAGCCTGTGCGAGCAGGGTTTTACCTGTTCCGGGAGGGCCTACAAGCAATGCTCCCTTAGGAAGATTTGCGCCGATTTCAGCATATTTTTCGGGATTGTGAAGGAAATCCACAATCTCTTCCAAAGCTTCTTTTGCTTCGTCCTGACCTGCAACATCGGCAAAGGTTTTGCCTGTCTGAGCCTTTACGTATATCTTAGCGTTGCTTTTGCCGAAAGACATGGCATTGCCGCCCATGCGCTTGCTCATGCCTTTCATAAAAATATTCCATACAACAATGAAGAATATAATGGGAAGTACCCAGCCGATGAGGAATTCTGTAAGGATACTGCTTTCCTCAAAGTTTTCAGTGAATACCACATTCTTATCCTTGTGTAGACGTTCCACAAGATTCGGGTCATACATTCTTCCTGTTGAATATACCTGTTTTTTTTCTTCGGTTTCTACCTTGAACTTGACCTCGTTATCCTGAACCTGAACGAGTGTGATTTCGCCTGCTTCCAGTTTATCAAGGAAGAAACTGTAATTAGTTTCCTCAACCTTGGGTTTGGTAAAAGTTGGCATAATAAATATGTTCAGAATCAGCGTCAGAACAATGCTTGAAATAATGAACATAATAACTTGTCTTGAAAAATTTTTTTCGTTTTTCATTTTATGTATCTCCTTTATCATGGGGTTGATAAAATTATAACATACTTTTTCGAAAATTTCAACAGGGAAATTGTGATATTTATGTCAGACAGGTGAAAAGTTTAAATAAAATGCTCCCGAGAGTAATCGGGAGCAAGTAACATTCTAACAGATTATTTTTCTAATGATTTGAGTAAAAATCAGGATTAATAGAAATAATTGCGATAGCCGTCACCATAGAAGCCGAAATATCCATGTCCGAATGATTCAGTTTCTGTAAAGTAAAGTGTAACAGCATCCTTAACATCCTGAGTTACATAACGGGAATAATCCCCGAGATAAACATAGCTTGAAGAGCCTGTAAACTGATAAGGCTGTGTGAGAACACCCAAAATTGTATTTGGATAAAGGGAGCTTTCAACACGGTTCATAATAACCTCTACTACGAGAGCCTTGTCGTATGTACTAATCCAATTACAGCCTGCCTCGTGAGCAACTGCATTACATAATATGATGAACTCCTCATCTGTAATCGGGAGCTCTGCAGAGTCATCGGGGAGTACAGGAGTAACTGTCTCAACTGATTCTGTAGGAGTCTCAGTAGGAGCCTCTGTGGGAGCTTCTGTAGGAGCCTCGGTAACAGGCTCGGTATAAGTAGGAGCCTCTGTGGGAGCTTCTGTAGGAGCTTCTGTAACGATAATTTCTGTCACAACAGAAGTTGCTGCTTTTGTAGTTGTACTTGCAGTCGTAACAGTAGTAGTAGTTGTTGTTGTTGTCTTTGATGTTGTGGGTACGGTTGTTGAAGTTGTACCCTTGACAGTTGTTACTGCCTGAGTAGGTGTCTGAACATCCTGCTCATTTTTATTATCCTTATTATTGGGTTTTGCCAGTGCATTTGCTGAGTTCAATGTTAAAGCGGGGAGCTCAGTGCGCATCTGGAAAACAGTCTTTGCAGAAGTAGTTGTGGTACTGAAAGATACCTCAAAATTGTTTGTGCTCGTTGTGGTTATGGGTGTTGTTCTGATAGAAGTTACTGCAGCTACATTTGCCAATTCTTCGCTTTGGACATCATAAATGTTTTGTACGTCATTATTCGGAGCAACGGATTTTACAACCGGTGATGTAGCAACTACACCGATAACACCGCCGAAGAGGCAAGTGGAAACTCCTCCGATAATAAGTGCTGCAACTTTAGCTTTTCTCATCAACTCATCCTTTCCTCGAAAAGCATTCGTAGTTTTTATACAGTTCACATGAAACTGTATCATTGACTTACGGAGAACCCGTGCAATCAACTGTGATAATACTACCACATTTGGCTCAAGAAAGCAACAGTTTTAAAATTTTTTCCATTTAACAACCAAATAAAAGCGACGATAAAAAATTCAATTTGGGCAAAATGCTCATAAATTCTGTGAATATAAAATGAACATGGAATAATAATTAACACAGATTCCTCAAAATACCGCTTGGAATAATTACAAAATAGTTACAAGAAAATTAGAACAAATTCTACTGATTGTAAAATATAAATTTTAGAATATCTTATATAAATTTTATATGCGCTAAATACCGTGGAATATTGAGTTTTGTTGCTGTATGCTTAATACTTGCTGTAATAATTGTGATTTTTGATTTGTAAACGCTTTGTTACAATTTAAAAGTGTTAATAAGTGCAATTTCGATTTTTTATTGGTCATTTTTCATAAATGGCAGATTTCCCGTCATTTTATGAAAAAACTGCCGTGAAAATCTCCACAGCAGTCTATTTTGCAGTTAATTAATTTAAATTAAACATTTGATGATGATGTTCATTTGTTGTTGAAAAACGGCTGATTCTGCTGATTTCTGTACTTTTTCTGCAATCGTACATCGTCGCCTTTGAATTCAAGACAGGTGTACATAGTGATAATTCGGGAAGCAACCTTGCCGCCATATCGTGCTGACAGGGCTGAAAAATCCATATTTGTGCTGATAATTGTCGGTTTTTCCTTGACAAGTCGGCTGTTTATTATGTTGTAAACAGCTGAATTATAGAATTTCGATTCAAACTCTGTTCCTAAATCGTCGAGTATTAGCAAGTCAGTATCTGTTACAAGGTCAAGCATTTCCGTTGATTTTTCATGGCTGAAATGTTCTTTTTCAATATCTCTCAAGATATTCATTGTGGAATCGTAAATTACGCTATAGCCTTTTTGGAGCACCTCGTTAGCTATAGCAAGGGAAATATGAGTTTTTCCAAGACCTGTATTGCCGAAAATCAGTATACTTTCGGAGTTTCTGCTGAACTGTGCGGCGTAATTTCGTGCATATTTTAATATTTTTTCCATAGCCTCATAATCGCTTCCCTTGTAATAGCTGAGGCTGAATGTGCTGAAATTTGAAAGGGTAAGCTGCGCTTTTTCATTCAGTTTTGATGTTGTGAGTTTGGCAAAAAGTTCGTTCAGACAAGAACAGGTGTTTCCGCCGATATAGCCTGTATCGCTGCATTGAGAGCATTGATAGTGCATGTCAAGATAATCCTCAGGATAGCCGTTTGCTGTGAGAAGCTGTCTTGCAATTTGCTGTGCGCCCAGATTATTCTGCTTTATCTGTTCGATTTTTCCGTTTATATCCTTGCCTTTAGCTTCGGTAATAATGCGGATAAGCTCCTTTCCCGTGTTGTAAAGAGCATCGTTTATCTCTTTTATTTCGGGGATTTTTTCATTGATTTCGCGGATTCTCATATCATTTTCTGCAATTGCCTTTGCTCGCCGCTGAGAGAGGATTGCATGGGCTCTGTCAAAGATTTCGCTGTCCAAAAACTCACCTCCTTATATGTTATTAATGAATATCTTGTATTTATCGGCATTAAATCCGTCGGAAGAAGCAGGGGAATCGTTTCTGCGCTTTTTCTTGTATTCTTCCTCCGCGTTTTTTACATCTTCGGGGGATTTAAAGCCGTTTTCTTTCCATGAAACAAGAATCTTGTTGATATACTCAAAAGATACTTTGTTAATCTGTTCCACTGTTTTTTCGTATGCATAGCGTAAAAGCTCTGTTGAAAAGCCTGCTGATTGCCATTGGGAAATAAATTTCTGCTGATTTGTTGTGGGATTCTGGCGCAGTTCAAAAATTCGCTTTACTTCATTTATATATGTATGCTCATTGTTGAGTCTTTCAACCTCAGCAGTTGCAGTTTCAAGTGAGTTAATCTCATTTTCTGCCCAGCTTGCCGCGATTTTGTCAATATAAGAAGCATTAGTTTTATTCTTATCAACGCAGTATCCTATTAATATAAGTATAACTTCCTTTTTCAGACCCAGATAGTTATGCATCCAGATAAGTGAATTCTGCATAGAGGGATTCAATGTGCCAAGAAGTGATTCTGCAACTGTGAAAAGCTCTGCGATATTATTATCGCTCTGGATTATAGCAGATATTTCCGATGGGTTTATATATGGTTTTTTTGTGTTGGGGGAAGTATTTACGGAAGTTGCATTTGCCGCCGCAGTGCTTGCTGAATCGTTATTCTTTTCCGATACAGTTTCCACTGTTTTTTCAACAGATTCAGGAGCTTTAAGAATCTGCGGCTGAATAGGGGATATGCTTGCTATTTCAGATTCCTGAGAGATTACATTTACTTGTTTCCAGAACATTACAGCATCAGTAACCTGAGAGACAGGAACACCTGTATTGACGGAAATTTCCTCAGATGTAACGGATTTTCCGCTGAATCTTAGAAGATACAGAAGTACCTTTATCTGTGCTTCGTCAGCAAGTTTAAGGAAATTATCAGCAACAATGCAAGGCACGCCGAACATAGTACCCCATATGCCGCTGTTGGCTTTGAAATCCAAAATAGTCCCTCCATTCACAATAAATTCAAAAGTAAAGTCCAGAACTAATTATATCACATTTTAGAAAGTTTGTCACTATGTCATTTTAGACAATCAATGATATGTAATTTTGTATATTTTTGAAAAAGAAACAGCACCGCCGAAAAGCAATGCTGTAACTATACATTATTAATATGTTTCCTCATGAGCAACAATCTGCTCATAAGCTGATGTTGTATCAAGATAATTGAAAAGATAATTGAGCATAGCCGAATATGCTGAACTATTTAGATGAAGTCCGTCTCCGCCTGCATAATCCCAGCCAAGAGCCCCGGTGTTCAGATCGCATAAAACGTCGTGAGTGCTGAAATACATAACCTGTGAGGACTGTATGTCATTAATCACCCATTCAAGAGAGCTGTTATACTCTCTGATTCTGTCGTTGGTAGTATAATAATTTCCGTCAGAAACGGGAGTTATACTTCCTACAACAATAGTAGCTGTAGGAACTCTTGCAAGGATTTCTTCTGCAATCCAGCGGACATTCCATGCGTAATCGTCAGCAGTGTAAGTGTAAATATCGTTCATGCCTACAGATATATAATAAAGAGGGGAGTAAATATATCCTGCGGCATCATAAACGCCCATAGCGCCGCCGCCTAAATCAAAGGTGTAATTATTCATATTCCATACGGCAAGAGATTCTGCGGCAATATTGTGCTGATAGGGGATATAGCCGTATGCATTGAATCCGTAGGCTATGGAATCGCCGATAATAACAAGTCTGTTCTGATAGAATGTGCTGTTTGGGGATTCGCCTGCTGAAATGTAATTGTATGCGGGAGTTGTATAATCTGTATCATTGTTTTGATTTTCAGCTTCTGTTGTAGTTGTAGTGGTTTCTGTTGTAGTCGTGACCGTAGTTGTTATAGTGGTGGTTGTAACAGTTGTGGTGGTAGTGGTTGTAGTCGTAGTAGTTGTTGTGGTTGATGCCGCGTACTGTAAAGCTGCAATTTTATAAGATACAACGGGTTCAGTTTTTTCGGGCTGCACAATAGAATCTGCTGAGAAAAATACAATAAAAACGGCACATAGTACAGCGGATGTCGGAAATACCTGATTTCCGAAGAATTGCGTTATAAAATTTTTCAGAAATCGCAGCATTAGAATCCCTTCTTTCTAAAAAAAATCCCGCAGATTAAAAATCAAGCGGGATTGGAGCTGATGATCGGACTTGAACCGACGACCTACGCCTTACCAAGGCGTTGCGCTACCGACTGTGCCACATCAGCATCAACATTAAATATTATACAACATCTGTAATTAATTGTCAATAGGGAGGTATATATTTTTATGATTTAATTAAAAAATCCCTTGACATTTTTTGTGGGATATGTTATCATATAGAAAACGGTGAACGAATAAAACCTGTGAAAACGGCTGTCCAGAGAGCTTTCGGACGGTGGGAGAAAGTCAGCTGTCACAGAGAATTACATTCTGGAGTTTCCCTGTTGAAACAAAGTAGGCGGGGGCGGTTGGGCACGTTATAGCCTTTTGAGGTCGGGAGTTTTCCCGATAAACCGAGGTGGTACCACGAGTAATTTCGTCCTCGTACAGTTTTTGCTGTACGGGGATTTTTGTTTGTTTAGGATAAGCGGTGAATATATGAAAACAGTACCTGCAAAGACTATTCTGCAAAAGAATAAAACATCGGATTGGTTCGGCAACGATTATAATATGAATTTATATCGTGGCTGCTGTCACGGCTGTATTTATTGCGACAGCCGTTCTGAATGTTATCACGTTGAGGATTTTGATACAGTTCACGCAAAAGAAAATGCTCTTGAAATACTGCGTGACGAATTGCGGAGAAAGGTGAAATCGGGAATTATAGGTACAGGAGCAATGAGCGACCCTTATAATCCTTTTGAAAAAACAGAACTGCTTACTCGTCACTCATTGGAGCTGATTTCTGCTTACGGTTTTGGTTTGACGGTAATCACCAAAAGCGACCTTATAACACGGGATATTGATGTGTATAAGGAAATTGCGGAAAATTCCCCTGTGCTGTGTAAAATGACAATTACTACTGCTGACGATGATTTGTGCAGGATAATTGAACCGAATGTTTCTGTTGCTTCGGAGCGATTTGAGGCATTGGCGAAAATGGCTGACAGCGGACTTTTCACCGGGATTACTCTTATGCCTGTACTCCCCTTTATTGAGGACAGCGTGGAAAATATCAGAAATATTGTCCGTACTGCACACCAATGCGGAGTGCGGTGCATTTACCCATTTTTCGGGGTAACTCTGCGGACAAATCAGCGTGAGCATTTCCTCAACGAACTGGACAAGCGGTTCCCCGACAGCAACCTCCGACAGCAGTATATAAACTATTACGGAAACAGATACGAATGTGTCAGTCCGAATATGAAAAAGCTGTGGAAAGTATTTACCGAGGACTGCGACAGATACGGGATAATCTACAATATGAAAAGCATTATTTCCGCCTATAAAATGGGATATGGGGATAATCAGCTTTCGTTTTTTTGAGGTGACAGGGATATGAAATCATATTATGTAGTTATAAAGTGGATATTTGTTTTAATTGTATCATTGCTAATTATACCTATAAACTTTTATTTAATGGATATTCCTGTATTTCTTGCTTTTATTGTAGCTGCAATCATAATTCTATTTATGATTTTGACGCATTTTAAAGAGAAAAGAAATGATAAAAAAGCCTCAGAAATAAAAAGACAGATTATTGACGAAAGCTATTTCAATAGTGCAGAATGGCGTGAGATTTACCTTAATCGCATTAATCAGGATTTTTTTGAAATTCCTGACACAAGAGGAATGATAACTGATTTAAAAAAGCGATATCGCCGAATGGTTTCAATTCCGTTTATGCTTTTCGGACTTTTTATGATGTGCGGTTCGGTTTGCATTGCAATTGTTGATACATCAAATATCTTATATTCTTTTTTTGCATTGTCAATTGGCATTTCTCTTTTTTACTATAATGGTGTGAAATTTCTCATTGCATCACCCTTAAAGAAATTCTATAAGAACAATCCTGATTTTGAAGATATTGAAAATTCCTATTTAAGTGGTGTTATTCTTTCAAATAGAATTGATTCCCAGCATTTTCAAGGGATAAATATAGGTGCTAAATATACTGTTATTTTCAATAATGATGCAGTATATTCAATTTACAACAGTCAGATTTCAAATATTTCAAGAGAGGTTGTAAGGGGAAAAGAATATCAAGATACGATATATGTAGGTGAAAACTACAAGTTCAAGCTGAATATAACAGCTGATACGACATACTCAGTTGAACTTGACGCATATCAGGTTGAAGCGGCACTTTCCGAATTAAGAGCATTGGCAGGAGATGCCGACAAAACAGCATACAAGGAAAAAATTGAAAATGAGATAGTAGTTTAAGGGGCTGATACTATGAAAATTCTTGTAACAGGCGGAACAGTATTTGTAAGCCGATACACAGCGGAATATTTTGTGCAAAAGGGACACGAGGTATATGTTCTCAATAGAAACAGCCGTCCTCAATCCAAAGGTGTGCATCTTATTGAAGCTGACCGTCGCCAACTGGGTGATAAGCTGAAAAATATCCCCTTTGACCTTGTTGTTGATGTTACTTCATATAATAAGGACGATGTTAAGGATTTATTAAACGCTCTTGGTGATTTCGGCGAATATATTATGATTAGTTCAAGTGCGGTTTACCCCGAAACTCTCCCACAGCCTTTTACGGAGGATATGAAAACAGGCTATAACATTCATTGGGAGGCTTACGGCACGAATAAAATTGAAGCGGAAGAATATCTCCTTGAAAATCTGCCAAAAGCTTACATAATCCGTCCCCCATATCTCTACGGCAAAATGAATAATCTCTACCGTGAGGCATTTGTTTTTGAATGTGCTGAAAAAAATCTCCCATTTTATATGCCAAAAGACGGCTCACTTAAACTACAATTTTTTGATGTTGAGGATTTGTGCAGGCTTATTGAGGCTATTGTAGAGAAAAAGCCTGATTATCATGTTATAAATGCTGGAAATGTACAGGCGATTAATGCGGCTGAATGGGTAAAGCTTTGTTATGGTATACTGGGAAAAACTGCGGATATACGCTATATTTCGGCTGAATACGAACAGCGGCAGTATTTTCCTTTCAGAGATTATGAATATTATCTTGATGTAACAAGACAAACAGAATTACTGCCCGATTTGAAGCCCCTTGAAACAGGCTTGAAAGAATCATATGAGTGGTTTAAAAACAATCGTGAACTGATAGTCCGCAAGGATTATTTCAGATATATTGAAGAAAATTTTTAATAGAATATTATGAAAGGCGGTGGTATCCGTGAAATCTGCAATAGATTTCATCGCATATGATTCACTTTTGTAAGAAAACTTATGAAAGTGAGGAAATTTAAATGATTAGAAAAGCAAAAATGTCCGATATTCCGCAGCTTGCCGAGATTTACAGACAACTGCATAGTATTCATTGTGAAATCAGAAGTGATTACTATAAAATGCCTGATATTGATTTCTTTGAAAAGCAAATGAAAAAATTTATGGAAAATGAAGAACTGACAGTTTTTGTCTATGATAATAATTCCGAAATTATGGGATACGCAATTATCCTTTATGTAGAAATGACTGAACCCCTTAATTTTCCTTTCAGAAAATGCCTTATAGAGCAGTTTGCTGTCAATGAAAAATTCAGGCGAAAAGGCATTGGCAAAAAGCTTATAAATTACGTTAAAAAGCTTGCCGCTGAAAATAATTGTCAGTCGGTTGAGCTTGGAGTGTGGTGCGAAAACTATAACGCAGTTGAATTTTACTCAGAAATGGGATTTGTTCCACGCACATATAAAATGGAAATAAAAATTTAAAGGAGAATAAAAATTATGACTACTTTTGAAGAACTCAGACGCAGAGGTCTGCTTGCACAGCTGACCGACGAAAAGGAAATCGAGGAACTTGTAAACGCAGGAAAGGCAACTTTCTACATCGGTTTCGACCCCACAGCAGATTCCCTCCACGTTGGACACTTTATGGCACTTTGCCTTATGAAGCGTCTGCAAATGGCAGGCAATAAGCCTATTGTTCTTATCGGCGGCGGTACAGCTATGATTGGCGATCCCTCAGGTAAGACAGATATGAGAAAGATGATGACTCCCGAAACAATTCAGCACAATGTTGATTGTTTCAAGAAGCAGATGAGCCGTTTTATCGACTTTTCCGAGGATAAGGCAATTGTCGTAAATAACGCTGACTGGCTTATGAATCTCAATTATGTTGAGCTTCTCCGTGATGTTGGCGCTCATTTCAGCGTAAACCGTATGCTCTCCCACGAGTGCTACAAGCAGAGAATGGAGAGAGGTCTTACTTTCCTTGAATTCAACTATATGATTATGCAGAGTTACGACTTTATGGAACTTTTCCAGAAATACGGCTGTAATATGCAGTTCGGCGGCGATGACCAGTGGGCAAATATGCTTGGCGGTACAGAGCTTATCCGCCGCAAGCTTGGCAAGGACGCATACGCTATGACAATCACACTTCTCCTCAACTCCGAGGGCAAGAAAATGGGTAAGACAGAAAAGGGTGCAGTATGGCTTGACCCTGAAAAGACAACTCCTTACGAGTTCTTCCAGTACTGGAGAAATGTAGCTGACGCTGACGTTATCAAGTGTCTCAAGATGCTCACATTTGTTCCTGTTGAGGAAATCGAGGAAATGGAAAAGACAATGGAAGGCGCTCAGTTCAATGCTGCAAAGGAACTCCTTGCATACGAGCTTACAAAGCTTGTTCACGGCGAGGAAGAAGCTGAAAAGGCTAAGGCAGCTGCAAAGGCACTTTTCGGCGGCGGCGGAAATGACGAGAATATGCCTACAGTTGAAATTGATTCCGCAGAGCTTACTGACGGTGCTATGGGACTTCTCACACTTGTTGTAAAGGCTGGTCTTGCTCCCTCAATTTCAGAGGCAAGACGACTTGTACAGCAGGGCGGTATCACAGTAAACGACGAGAAAATGACAGACGGAAAGGCACAGATTAAGCTTGAAGGTGATGTAATTATCCGTAAGGGTAAAAAGGCATTTAAGAAGATAGTTGTTAAGTAATATTAAAGGCGTATGCAAAACAGCATACGCCTTTAAATTTTATTGTATAATCATTTCCCTCATTTTAATCATATCAAAAATATCAACCCTGTCATCTCTTACAACATCAGCCGCCTTGCCGTTTGGAATTGCTTTTCCGCAGAGGAGAAATTCTGACAGGCATACAAGGTCAGCTACAGAGAGTTTACCGTCAGCATTTACATCGCCCTCAATCTGTGAAAAAGAGGCGATTTCATCCTCATTGAGAGCTGTGCGATATACAGTAAGATTATCAATTTCACCTGTAAAATTCACATCGGCTTCATAAAAAGATTTGCCGATATAACAGTTTAATCCAGTTCCCATTTCAGAAACAAGTGAAGTAAGTTCCGTTGTTTCTGAAACAAGCATGCCGTCAACATAAAGTCTTGCAGTTGCACCATTTACAACAAGCATATATCTGTGCCACTGCGTACCGTCAAGGTTATATCTCATACCGCTTTCGCCGCCCCAGCTGTCTGTAGTTGTGGCAAATCTGAAATGGTCACGGGCAATCTTGAAAAATGCGTAATCGACATTATCCCTGCCCAGAGCGAAAGTGAAGAAATCTCCTGTGGAATCGGATTTAGCGTCCATAATAATCGTATAATCAGTACAGCTGTCAAGTATACCGTCGGGCAGCTGCGCATATGTATCTGCTGTTCCGTCAAGGGTAAGTGTTTTCTTCGATGTATCAGCATTTCCGAAAAGCTTCATATTTCCGCTGCCGTTTTCAAAATCATAAACAGCCGCAGGAGTTGGCATTTTTCCGCTTTCTACGGGAGTTCCGTATACCTTGACTTCGTAAACTGTGGGTGTATACCAGTTGTTATTTGGATTATTATGAAGTGTTGCATTGAGTACATTCAGCCGCACATATCTTGCCTTGCCGGACAGCATATCACTGTTGAAGCCGTAAGTAGAATTTACAACATCGCTGTTTTTGTCCGTGTGGTCAAGAAGCTTAACCCAGTTTTCGCCGTCAATACTTCCCTCAACAGTATAAGTATAGTAGCCCTCAGAGCCTTTGCAGATATACCATGAGGTTTGGATATTAGACAATTCGCAGACATCTTCAAGGTCAATCTGTATATAAAACGGCCATTTCTTGAAATCGCCGATTGCCGTGAATGACGAATGATATGAACCGTCAACTGCTTTTTCAGCGGAATTGCCAGATTTTGCCGCTATTGATGCTGTAGCAGGCTTATCCTGTGAAAGCAGTTCGCCCTTTCTGTCGGGGTAAAGTGCTCCTGTTGACGTGCTGTAGCGGAACGACGGATAATAGTCGTAAAAAGCAAAACTGTTGTCAAAATATATGGGGCAAAGGGTAGTGCCGCTTGTCGATGATGCCCTCAGCCAGCGATAAGCGTGCATAAGATAGTTTTTATCCTGCAAATTCACAACCCAGCCCGACTGCGAGGAAAAAGTGGATGTGTTGCCTATACTCCGCAGTTCGCTCCATTCTCCGCCTATATTGTCTGTTACGCTGTAAGCGCCGCTGCTGGGATACCAGCCTGCCGCTTGCGAGGTGAAAAGAAAGTAATAGCCGTTCTGCTTAATCATATTCGGGAATTCGCGGTATTGATTATCAAAGAGAGTTTTTGTAATTTCTGTAACATCGCTATAGTCATCATTCAACTTGAAAATGTAAATTGTTGCATTTGCACCCTGTCCCTCTTTGTTTGCCGCCGCGATGATATAACCCGTCCTGTTTGCGTCATCGTCAAAGAAAACTGCCATATCACGCACTTGAATTCCAAGAGGATTATAAACGTGATGTACAGTGAACTGTCCTCCGGGCGTACCGGTAATTACAAGAGCTTTACCGTCATTGTAGCCGCTGGGCTTTTCCCAGTGTGCCCATACAACCACCTTGTTCTTTTCGGGAACGTACTCGATATGAATGGATTCGATTTTACAGCTTGCCATGTCGCTGTTCTGACTTGAATCTGCAACTGTACGCTCCACCCCGAAATTTCGTCCGTCAGAGGATACCGATTCCGCAAGGTAAATATCATTCTGCCCTGCGTGAGCTTTAAGTGAGTAGCTGTAGTATTTATCCCCCGATTTGAAGCCGCTTGTTGAATATACAAGACTGCTTCCTTTCTGATTGTCATATGTATTGAGATTATCAGGGATTTCCTGCGTTTCAATGGATTTCACAGAGGAATAAAAATTCCCGTCTGCTGTATTGACTTTAAGCTGATAAAAATATTCTTTGCCAACAATCAGATTATTATCGTCATATGAAGTACCGTTTCCCGAATAAATGGGAGAAAAGTTGATGTCGGGATTATCAGAACGGTAAAGGGTATAATTTTCAGCGTCAAGAGTAGTCGCCCATTGAATAGCCGTATTGTCCGCAGATGTTTCACCGTTGACTGTGAAAAGATTGCATACAAGCCCGATTTCATCGGAAACATTTTTGGAAGCATCTATGGCTGTTGAATTGTTCCCGATGAAAGGCGTTGATGAAAAAAAGATTGCCGTTCCGCATATAGCGGAGAGTATTTTTCTGAAAAATTTCATTTCAATTCACTTCCTTATAAATTTGATATATCTATTTTATCATATAATCAATTCAAAATCAAGTAAAATGTTGCGGAAATATGCCTGTATTACGTTATAATATAATCAGAGCTTGCATAGCCGATGATTCCGTTATAGTTTACAACATACCAGCCCTGCAATGCCCCTGTGATGAGTACAGCGGCATTGTCGGGAATTTTGCCGATAATTGTACCATCAAGTGAGGGATAACTGCGAATATTGAGATTGCTGCCGTCTGTATTAACCATGCCGTAAAATACGGGTACAGGCTGTATAAATGGAATACCAAAGTAATCGCATAGGGAATTTACAAGATTTTCCGCAATTGCGTCAAGATTATTTTTCAGCCATGCCTCATCGGAAACATTATCGTGATATCCCAACTCGCAAAGAACGGCAACAGCTTTTGTGCGGAGTACCTCGCCAAGACTGTTTGTGGGAACAGCACGGGATTTTTCGGGTAGAGGATATATTTCTTTCATATTGTTGGCAATTATATTTGCAAGTCTTTCGCTGTCGGCACTTTTGGGAGCGAAATATATGTCAACTCCGCGAAGTCTTCCCGAAAGACTTTCGGGGGCGGCATTGGAATGTAAGGCAAGATGTACGTCATAATAATTGGCATTGGAATCTGCAATGGCTCCCTGCACATTTCTGTCGGGATCATTTCTGACATAGGCTATACCGCTTGAACGCAGATACGGCTCCATTCTGTCAGCAAGGAGATTCATGTAAAGCTCCTCGTTTCCCTCAGTAGCATATTTGTTCCACTCCTGTGTGGAGGGACTTAAAAAGATTTTAGGCATAATTTTTTCTCCTTTGGGATTTATTTCCTTAACATTATATGCGTAAGCTGTGAATTTTGTTTATGAGCAGTATGAACAAATGTATATAGTTGATTTTTGTTGAAAAGTTGCTTTGAAATATTTCTTAAAAAATGTTATAATAACAGTATATTGATGAAAGGAGCGAATACTTTGAAGTATACTAAGGGACAGCATGTTATATACAGCGGTGTTGAAATATGTACTATAGGCGATACAGTGAAGAAAGACTTTGACGGTGAGGGATACAAGGAATACATCATGCTGTATCCACTGGATTTGAACACGACTTTTTATACTCCTGTTGAAAAATCTGATGAGCTGATACGTCCATTGCTTTCAAAGGAAAAACTTATGGAATTAATAAAAAAAATGGCTTCATTCGGTGACATATGCAAGAGTAGTACTGAAAACCGAAATATTAATTTCCGTAATGCTTTAAAAAGCGGGAATTATGATGCTATAATATCAATAATGAACGATATATACAGTGAAAAGCTTAATCGTGAAAAAAGCGGAAAACAGCTTTACAGGACAGATAGAAGAAATTTTGACCTTGCGAAAAAGCTGATAGACAGTGAAATTGCAGTTGCTTTTGAAATAGAAATAAATCAGGTTGAGGATTTTATAAAAAATATGGTAAACAATTAATATCAAGATTTCAACACAATACCGCACCTATCTTGTGCGCAAAAAGCGATGACAAGATAGGTGCGGTATTGCCTTAAGCCAATATTTGACATACGGGAAAATTTATGATATAATATGAAAGAAATTTTATCAATATAAGGAGAATTTATATGGACGTTTCAAAACTTTATCAGCTTGAATTATTAAGAGGAAAAATTTCTTCAATAATTGGCAGAGGTATAGCTGCCGTACTGCTTGCACTGATTGTAAAAGCCTCACATCCGCTGTTGGTTCTGGTGCTTTATATCATTGTTTCATGGGTGTGGATATTCGTTAAAGCAACGGGAAACTGGCTTATCGGTGTAGCCGGTGCTTTGATTGCATTTTTTGTTTTTGGTGATTATATTTCAAAACAACCGGAGAATAGAGCTAATATACTTGCAATAGTATTTACTTTTGGACTTGTTGTCTATGATGCTATAAATATAATCAAATATGTAACTTTAAAAGGCAGTTTGGCGAAAGAGGGAATTGAAGCCCGCCGTATGTCAAAGCAGGAAATGCAGAATTACAAGAATAATCAGGCAGATTAGGACATATTGACACTCTAAAGTCATTCGCAAAAAAACGGCATGGAATTCAGACTTCCATGCCGTTTTTTGTTTACATATTGTTTTAAACGCTTGTAAAAATGTCTGCAACTTCGGAGATTGTCATATACGCTTTCGGGTCAACTGCGTGAACGAGAGTACGCATTTTTGAGATTTGGAAACGGTTCACAATGAAATATACAACATGCTTTTCAGCCTTGGAGTATCCGCCCATTGCAGGCATGATTGTAGCGCCTGTTTCAAATGTACTCATCAGCACCTCCGCAACCTCTGTGGGTTTTTCTGTGATTATCATAACTCCTTTTGAACGGTCTATACCCTCAACGATAAAGTCAACGGTTTTCAGTGCCGCCATATATGTAACAATGGAGTAAAGGGGCAGAATCCAGCTTCCCATGACAAATCCGCAGATAATATACAATATTACATTATATATCATAACAAATGTACCTACGGTGATTCCCAGCTTTTTCGCAAAGATAACCGACATTACTTCAATTCCGTCGATTGCTCCGCCGTAACGTATTGTCAAACCGCTTCCCACACCTGAGATTATACCGCCGAAAAGCGCACACAGAAGCAAATCCTGCTCCGCAAGTGGTGAAGCGGTTGATACATCAATAGGGAGTACGTCTGTTATAAGCCATGCCGCTGTTGAGTATACCGTTACAGCAAAGAGAGAATAGATTGTAAATGCTCTGCCCTGTTTTTTTAGTCCGAACAGGAACAGCGGTATATTAAGGATTATAAGGAATATCGAAAGCGATACCTTTCCCGATGTAAGCTGTGAAAGGAGCATTGACGTACCGGAAATACCGCTGTCGTACAATTTTACAGGAGCTAAAAAAACCGTTACTCCGAATGCGTTGATACAGCCTGCTATAAGCAGAAGTACAAAATTTTTCCAGTCAAGCTGATTAAGTATGTCTTTAATTTTGTTTGTCATAGTGTTCCTCCTTGAAATTTCGTTTTATTACATATTATAGCAAACGACAAAATCTTTTGGCGTTTGCTATTTGCCGATCCGCACGGAGCAAACTTTATTTTGCGGATGTGCGAGGCACTTTAAATCATTAATTATAGTGAATGTCAAATTATATTTGACGTTCACTATAATTATAACATGAAACGCAATTTCAGTCAAGGAAGAAGTCAGATGCCGAATATGCTTTTATTCTTTGCTTTGATTTTAAGATTGCGCCCCGATTTGTGCCACCATACATTCATTATGCCGATTATCAATATCGCCCCGACAATATAAATCCCCAGTGATACAAGTATATCTACTACCAACGGCAAGCCAAATCCGTGATTATATCCCATACAAGTGCAGATAGCAGGCAATGTAAAAAGCATTCCCGAAAGCATAGCAATTATATTAATAGTTCTCATTTTTGGCATATCCTCAGCTATCTGCCCCAAAGTAATTAAAACTGAGCCTATTGAGTAAATTATAAGTAACTCCCCTGCATATTCCCCATTGAACAGGTTCAGCACCAGAACAAAGCTTATAATATCAAATATCAGGAATACTGAGCCTACTACAGCCGTTGGAACAATTGTGTAATACAGCTTTGCATTTTTTATTGATAAGAAAAACTTGTTCTGTATCATTCTGTCATATCTCTGGAAAAACAATATAACAAACGAATGAAGAAACGCAGGAACAGCAAGCATAGCCATTTCAATTTGCATTTTTTCTTCAAAATACCAGCCTATCGCAAGAATTGCAATTACATTGAACAACATCATAAAAATACCAACGACTGCAAATCCGGGGCTGTATGCCGTTTTAAAATAAAGCTTATATGCTTTTAAAAAATCTTTCATAAAATCCCCCTATATTATTTATTCCCAAATACAAGTGCATTGTTTTGTGGTACAAATTTAAAGTTTCTTCCCGATTTCTTCCACCATATATTCAGAATAAAAATATTCAGGCTGATTCCTGCTATAAGCATAACTGCTGATATTAAAACAGCTTGTGGAAGTTCAAAGCCGAAGCCCTTTATCCCCTTAAAATAATCATGATTAAATATAACAGGCTGAGAAAACAGTGCCATATAACATATTATGAATGGAATAGCCATTTTCGGCATTCTTGCCATTGATATAGTAAAGCATGAAAATACCATATTAAACGCAAGCATTATTATAACATCGGGCAATGCGGCTCTTTCAAGAGCAAAATATGAAACTGTTATCAATATAGTACTGCAAATCATTTCTACTGTCAATACCGCCGCAATTGGTGCTGTTGTAAATAAAGCTTTATTGCAATTGGCAGAGAAAAAGAATTTATTAGTGGTTATTGTAGTTTTACCCCAGATTAACCATAATACCTGAAATACATTTACCATTCCTATCATGCCAATCATACTCATATAATCATCATCTGTTAATTTTGCACCTGTAAATATCAATGCTAAGCCGATAATTGCGAGAAAAAACATGCCAAAGCCTACAAGTATCGGGCTGAATGACGCTTTAAAATAAAGCTTATATGCCCTAAAAAAGTCTTTCATAAAATCTACCTCAATCCCTATACCAGTTTTTTCTGAATTGTTTCAGCACGATTATTTCTGATACAACAAATATTACTGTCGCAGAAACTGCGAGTATAATATGTATAGTTCCTAATTCAAGTTTAATATGTTCATCTTCTATAAGCGAAGCAAAAATCAATAAGCCAATCATTGCAGGAAGTACTGTGATTAAAAGTACTGTGGTTCTTACTACGTCACGCTTAATTATGCAGAATATGTTTGCCAACGCTCTTATAAACAGGGTAAAAAGACAAATAGAAATAGCTGCTGTTACAGATGAAAAGAATACAGCCAAAAACAAATTCGTCAATACTATTATGGTTATTCCCGATAATGTTGAAGTCAGATGATATTTCTGATACATTCTGATACTATCCTTTACTGTCCTGAAAACTGCTCCGCTTATTTTAGAATTGTATGTACGGAATATTGTCAAACCTGATGACAAAAACGATATAATACTAAAATAACAATGCATAACCATTTTTTCATCGACACTTCCACAAACCAAGCTGAAGAAAAGGATGAAGATAATATCGTATATTACCAATTTCAGAGTAAACTTTACAACATTTGTTCCCGTATAAAGCTTAAAAGCCTGTGAAAGACTTGTACTGTTATTCTTCATCTGCCTCCGCCTTTCTGAGAATACCAACGCTTAACTGCTGGAGATTCGGCTTTTCAACGGCTGTGTCAAGCTGTGTCAGCTTTACAAGATTTTCCGCAAGAGCGATTCCCTCAAAGTTCATGCTATTAGATGTGCAGGAAAGCATATAGGGCTTTGCCTTTTCGCACTTGTCTGCCTCGCCGTGAACGAGAATGTATTTCTCCTTTAAATCCTCAACGAATCCCTGTTCTATGACCTTTCCCCCTGCCATAAATACAGCGTAGTCCGTAGCATATTCCATATCGGCAATATTGTGGGTTGAGAAAATAATTGAACGATTACCGTCACCCTCTGCAAGATATTCTCTGAAAATTTCGCAGAGCACATCACGGGCAAGAGGGTCAAGGGAGGAAGCAGGCTCATCAAGTACCAGAAGCTCCGTATTTCTCGCAAGGACAGCCGCAAGGTATGTTCTCATCTTGTTGCCGTCGGAAAGCTTCATAAGCTTCTTTGTCTTTTTTGCAGTGGGGTCTTCAAGCTTGAAACGCTTGCACATATCCTTGAATCTGTTTCTGTCAAAGTTGTCAAAACCGATTTCCATAGCCTCTGCAATGGTTTTCAAATCCCATGTGAGAGGGAAAAAATTCATTGATGAACAATAGCCAATACGGTTTCTCAGCTGGCTGTCGTCGATATCCGTTTTATCCCCGAAGTATACGCACTCACCGCCGCTTTTTCCGGTAACACCGCAGATTACATCAATGAGAGTAGTTTTTCCTGCGCCGTTTGCGCCGATAAGAGCTGTTGAAAACCCGCAGGGGATTTCAAGATTCACAGGTCCGAGAGAAAATCCCTTGTAGTTTTTTGTAATTCCCTTTATTTTTAATACATTTTCCATAATTTAAACTTCCTTTCAGTTTTCCATTTCCCAGAGCGTTCTTAGAGTTTCACAGACCTCATCAACGTCAAGTCCTGCAATTCTTGCGGAATTTATGGCTTCCATAAGGCTTTCTTCAAGCTGTCGCATATGCTGTTCCGCAAGCATTTTTTCGTCCTGTGAGTTTACGAAATATCCTTTTCCCTTTGTGGCTGTTACAAGTCCCTCAGCGGATAATTCCTCGTAGGCTTTCATAGTGGTAATAACGCTGATTTTAAGATTCTGCGCCAATACGCGAATTGACGGCAGAGGCTCACCTGCCTTTAATTGCCCGGAGAGTATCTGCTCCCGAAGCTGTGAGGCTATCTGTTTGTAGATAGGCTCGTTTGAATTCTGATAAATTTTCATTGTACACCTCCAACTTTTCCCTTAAAGTTACGCCAAACTGTTATACAGTGTTTATAACTGTTTAATTGTTATATATACAGTATATAACAGTTACGGCGATTTGTCAATAGAAATGAAAAAAATTGTTATGTTGCATAAATATAAATTGTCTTAAATGTGCGAATTTAATAAAAGTGTGGTAAAACTGTGCCGATTTATATTTCACAGCTATTGACACTGTTAAATTGCTGTGATATAATTATGTTACGAATTATTTTTCATATATCGGGAGAGGCGAAACAGGCACAGCTGCCGCCGTTCTATTTATATCAGGTGATAAAATGAAAAAATACAACAATGAAAACAATCCGGATTTTCTCAATGACTATCTTGTACATATGAAAGTAGTGAAAATGCTTTCGGAGCGAACAATTGAGGAATATTATATTGATATCCGTCTTTTTCTCAAATTCTACAGAGGAAATATGCTTAATTTAGATATGGCAGTGGAGGATATAGACATTTCTATCATGACTGTTGAAGATTTGCGAAAAATTACAGTTTCGGATATATACAGCTTTATATTTTATGCCGCCGATGAGCGCAACAATGCTGATAAAGCGCGATATAGGAAGATATCGGCTTTGCGCAGCTTTTTTAAGTATCTGACAAAGACAACACATCTGCTTAAAGATGACCCTACAAAAGATATTGAAGTGCCTGTGCCCAAAAAATCACTGCCGAAGTTTTTATCTCTCGATGAAAGTCTGCGGCTGCTGAGCAGTTCAGACGACGGGGAATCCGTAAGAGACTACTGCATACTTACCCTTTTCCTCAACTGTGGCATGCGACTGAGTGAGCTTATAGGCATAAATATATCCCATATTGACTTTACAGAGGCGCGAATGAAAGTGCTTGGAAAGGGAAATAAAGAGCGCATGGTGTATCTGAATACTGCATGTATGGATGCAATAAATCGCTATCTTGCAGTAAGAGGACAGAATGAAAAGGCAGCAGATGAGCCTGCACTTTTCATAAGCAACAGAAACAAGCGCATTTCAAAACGCCGTGTTCAGCAGATAGTGGAAAATGCAATCGAGACAGCAGGACTTGGCGGAAAGGGCATAACCACTCATAAACTGAGGCATACAGCGGCAACATTAATGTATCAGTATGGTGATGCTGATGTGCTGACATTAAAGGAGCTTCTTGGACATGCAAATATAGCAACAACTGAGATATATACTCATTTATCAGATGAAAGTGTGAGAAATGCAATTGACAGCAATCCTCTTGCAAAAGTTAAACAGACAAACAAAAGCTCCGAGTAAAATTCGGAGCTTTTCCTGTTATATAGAAATCATGAGATAATTCAAAGCATGGTTATAAAGTCGGAATGGCGGTGTTTCTGCTGAAATAAGTATTTCCGCAAAATCAACAGCATCCTCGATATTCCGTGAAAAATCAGGAATAACTTCTCTTTGTCCCGTTCGTGAATCCTCCACCTCAATGCCATATGTAATTATTTCAGCATCTTCATGGTTCACTTTCCCTGATGTAACTCTGTATGAAATCTTGTTGCCGCCGAAAACCTCCATATAGACTGTTCTGTCCCTGACTTCTTGTTTTTTCTTTCTTATAAGTCCGAACATAGTTTCTGCTCCTTTCAATGTTGTGTATCCATTATATCATAGGGGAGCGATATGTTAAAGAGTGAAAAATAAAAGTTTTTCAGAAATTTTGGCGATAGAAGTCGGGGAAATTACTCCATTATTTCCGTATACAGCTTCTGCATCTGTATATCGGTTTCCGCAATTCTCTCAGCGCATTGGCGCAATTCCTCGGAAATTTCGGGAGTTATATTACCCATAGATTTATATTTCAGCTGATGTTCCAGACTTGCCCAGAAATCCATAGCGATAGTACGTATCTGAATTTCAACGGGAACAGTAGTTTTTGAAGATGCAAGATGAACAGGTACATTGAGCACAAGATGAAAGCTTCTGTAGCCGCTTGGCTTGGGATTTTTGATATAATCCTTTTGCTTTAGCACAACAAAGTCGTCACGGCATGAAAGCATTTCTGCAAGAACATAAATATCATTGATATAACAGCAGGTAACACGGATACCTGCAATATCAAGAAGATATTTTTTTGCATTTTCAATGGTAAATGGGATTCCCTTTTTTATCAGCTTATTCATAATAGAATCAGCGGATTTCAATCGGCTTTCTATGTTGTGGATAGGGTTGCGCTGAAATTTGATATTAAATTCGTTATCGAGAATGTTAAGGTGAGTTTTTACAACCTCCATTGCAGATTCATAAACGTGTCCAAGCTGCATGAACTCCATAAAAGCCTGTGCAACTCTTTCTTGTGCGTTATTGTTTTCAACTATGGCAGGAAGCTGCTGAATTCCCTCCACAAAAAAATCAATCTGGCTCATAACTGCTCCTTTCTAAGGGCAATGCCCTTGCAATTTTCGTATAAATTTAGTATAATATATAATGATAGAAAATAATTGACTATAATCTGAAAATGAGGTGAAATTATGGATTATTCTGTAAAAAACAATGACATAATTCTGAATGAAAAGGATTTTGACCTTGACGAAACTCTCGATTGCGGACAGGCTTTCCGTTGGAAAAAGATTGAAAGCGATTATTTATGTACATACGAGGGAAGCTTTTTCAATGACAATCTGAGAATTTCTGAAATTTCAAAGGGGACTTTTGTATTCCATAATGTTTCCGAATCAGATTTTCTCGGAAAATGGGTGGATTATTTTGATTTGAATACAGACTATACCGAACTTAAAAAGCTGTTTTCCGAAGATGAAACATTGTCAAGAGCATGCGAATTTGCAGGAGGAATACGGCTTCTTAGACAAAATAGCTGGGAGTGTCTTATTTCTTTTATTATTTCCCAGAATAACAATATACCGCGAATCAAGGGCATAATAGACCGTCTTTGCGGAAATTACGGCGGATTCCCCACAGCAGAGCAGATGAGGGGAGTAACAGCCGATGACCTTAATTATCTCCGAAGCGGATTTCGCGGAAAATATCTCAGCGACGCGGCAGAATGTGTAAATTCGGGAGTAATAAATCTTGCGGATATTGCCGCAGCTCCCATTGATGAAGCACGGGAAGCTTTGAAAAAAATTAAGGGAGTTGGTCCTAAAGTTGCAGAATGTGTACTTCTTTTCGGTATGCACCGCACAGAAGCTTTCCCTGTAGATGTGTGGATAAAACGTGTGCTTGCGGAATATTATCCCAATGGATTCCCAGATTTTGCAAAGGAAAACGCAGGAATTGCTCAGCAGTATCTTTTCCATTATATCAGGAACAAAAGTGAATAATCTGAAAAATCCTGCCAATGATTAGTATAAACATTATTGGAGGACATTATGGTTAAAGGTGTAAACAAGCAGATTATCGAAGTAAACAATCCCGAAAGCATATATTTTGAAAGAGCTGTATTTTATCTCAAACCCGGAGTGCGTATACTCCCCACAGAGCTTTCGGAACGGGAAATAAACAAGATTATTGCTCCATATATAGACGGACGGAAAAAAGCTGAATCCCTGCGGAAAGGCAGAATATTGCTGTATTCCGTTATTCTGATTCTGACAGTATTGCTGATTATATCAATTACTATGTAATTTTTTCGCAATATTTTTCAAAAAATATAGACAAATTGTGAATTATGTGATATAATATAAGCAGATATTTCGTAAAGGAGTTTGCTGCTTATGAAGATGTTATCAGAGGGTAAAATCAGCGGAAGAATCATCTGTAATCCAACAGCAGCTGCAAAAAATGCCTTTTTTTACGCAATTGAAATGGGAATTGTAAAAAAAGAAGAAGTGGGCGGTGAATATCATCATGCCTCTGATTCATGGCTTTTTGCCGCAGTATGTGAGGGAAAAGGTGAGCTTTTTTACGGTGATGATGTATATACACTTGGAAAAGGCGACTGCTTTTTCATTGATTGCCATACCCCTCATAGCTACAAAAGCTATGCAGATTCTCCCTGTGAATTCATGTGGATTCACTTTAGCGGTGCCACATCTATGCAGTACTACGAAAATTTTACAGCACAGTCGGGAAATGTTTTTCATCCTGTAGCATTTGAAAAGGTTACAGCGGCAATGCGTGAGATGCATAGATATCACATTGAAAAGGATGTCAACGCTGAGGTTATGACATCAGGTCTGATTGTTCAGCTTCTGACAATTGCCCTTACTTCAACGGGAAAAGCAGAAATGATAGATTCAGCCCTAAGACAGAAATTGCAGACTGTCAATCTCTATATAGAGGAAAACTTCACAGAGGATATCTCTCTTGAAAAGCTTTCCTCCGAGTTTTACATAAGCAAATATTATCTTTCAAGAGAGTATAAGAAGATTTACGGTAATACAATTTTTCAGCATATTATATCATGCCGTATAAATTACGGAAAGCATCTGCTTCGTTTTTCCGATAAGTCAATAGAAGAAATAGCACATCAGTGCGGATTTAATGACCAGAGCTATTTTGTCCGACAGTTTAAGAAATCGGAAAATGTAACCTGCTTTGCATACCGCAGAATGTGGCGTAAATAGATTGTTTGCGTCAGTTTGTCGAAAAATTGAAAGCAGACATTTTTTTCAAGGGGACGCTCTCTCTTGCAGAGCGCTTGAACGCTATGTGGGACGCTGTCCCACACCCTGCCAGAGACGCTGTCTCTGGACTCTGCTAAAGGGTTTCACCCTTTAGAATCCCATTTTATTTATAGTTTTTCGACAATCTCTAAGGCTGTTTCGTACAGCCTTTTTTATCTGGCAGGTCTTATCTCGGCAGTTTTTACAGTTCAGCGTTTGATTTGAGCCGCACCAGAAGCGTTCAGGGTGTTTTCTCCACTTGATTTCCCAGTGAATGATAACAGCTGTCCCCATAAAGAAAAGGGTGAGGCTGTAGAAAGTGCCAAGTAAAAGCATGGGTGTAAACATCATAAAATGTCCCCAGTCATATATTCTGCAGTTTACACAGCAGTAATTTTTCATTCCAAAAGTCTGAAAGGGACAGAAAATGAGAATGCAGATATAATCGCAGATAAAATAGAACCCTGTCAGTAAAAGAAGCTCAGGTTTTCCAAGAATTCCGCAGAAATATAGTGTGGCTATTATAGCATTTCCGCCAAGCCATGCAAGCATACAATGTCGGGCTTTGATATTTTCATCGCGGACAAATTTTTGCAATTTAGATTCAGAATAATCAGGGACGGCTACAAAATTTTCTTTGCAGCTTTTACCTGCACCCATTGAGAGAATTTTCGTGGGGAACATATGTAGCATCATAAGCCCCATAAATATCAGCCACATCATGTGCATAAAGTTGAAGCCTTTGCTGAGGGGCGCAGTAGTATATTGATAAAATACCTGTTTATCGCGGATATACAGCCATATCATGATACCAAAAGCAGACAGCCTTAGAGCAAATTTTATAAGATATCCAATCATTTTGGGAGTAGGAGAAAATTTATGTTTCTGCATCGTGCACATCCAATCAATTAAAATCATCTAAAGCTTACTAATTTATTATAACATTTTTTGTCGATAATGTCAAATATTTATTTTGCAGTAGACAAAAAAGGAAATATGTGATAAAATTGATAAGGTAAAAATAAGCCGAAAAAGAAAAGGAGAATTATTATGGCAGAGTTGAAATTTGAAATTACAGAATCACTGGGAGTTCTTGCAGAAAATGCAAAGGGCTGGACAAAGGAGCTTAATCTTGTAAGCTGGAACGAACACGAGCCTAAGTATGATATCCGTGATTGGTCACCTGACCATTCAAGAATGGGTAAAGGCGTAACGCTTACAGCAGATGAGCTTGCATCATTAAAAGATATCCTTGCTGATATCGACCTGGATTCTTTTGAATAATTCTAAAATAAGACCCCGATTTCATTGAGAAGTCGGGGTTTTTTCATCAATCAACTGATTTAAGAGATTCAGCCATATTTATTTTTTCAAGCTTTATTTCCATAAAAAGATTTACAATAATATTGAATACAAAGGTGAGAATTGCGCTGTAAAGAAAGCTTATAGGGAAAATAACAGTGCTGAAATCCACGATATCCACCTTAATCTGCGACATTACAAAGCTATGCAGAGGAATTGCCATGACTATTCCGGCAAGGATACCTGCTGTTGTAAGGAATAAATTTTCTCTCAGCACATAAGCAGATGTTTCACGTCGGAAGAATCCCAGAACCTTTATAGTGGCAATTTCGCGGGTTCTTTCGGTTATGTTGATATTTGTCAGATTATAAATGACAATAAATGCAAGAGCAGCAGCACAGGCAATAACAAGCAGAACAATATAGTCAAGGCTGCTCATCATTTCAGCCATACGATTTTTTGTATTTTCGAAAAGCTCAACAGAAATAACACCGCTGATTCTGTTGATTTCAGCATTTCTTTTTGTTTTGTCAATATCATCAGGCAAATTTACAAAAGCCTTGTTAAGCTTTATATCTTCATCAAGCTGTGATTCGTAAGTTTCTGCGGTTATGTATATGGGATTATACGTGTGATTTTCAAATACCCCCGTAACTTCAAGATGAAGTTCACGCATATCAGCATCACGGAGAGTAATTTCATCGCCGATATTTACATCATATCTTTCAGATATGCTATGACTTACAATAGCCTGATTTATTTCGGGAGGCGACAGGGGAGAGCCGTTCATATCGCGGAAAACCATGAAATCAGCCATATTGTCGAAGCTTTCAGCAGCATTCAGGTCAATGCTTTTCACCCTGTTTCCGTAAAGAAGGTCCCATGATTCATTACGGAGCATAATATAATCCTCAGTTTTTTCATCGAGAGCATTTCGGATTTTCTCAATTTTTTTTGAATCAAAAGAAACAGAGCTGTCAGCAATCTGAATTTCTTCAAATTGAGTATCCGCAAAGCCTGCAATGGAATCTTTCAGTCCGAAGCCTGTCAGCAGAAGTGCCATGCATCCGCCGATTCCAATAATCATCATAAAGAATCTGCCTTTGTATCGGAAAACATTGCGGATTGAAACCTTATGAAGAAATTTCAGCCTGTTCCATACAAAAGGGATATATTCAAGCAGTACGCGTTTTCCAGCTTTAGGAGATTTCGGACGCATAAGAGAAGCGGCAGTTTCTCCAAGCTCCACACGGCATGAAATCCATGTTGTACCAAGGGAGCAAAGCAAAGAAACAGCAACAGCGGCAGCGGCAAGCTTTGCATCGAAGTAGTAGGGGATATCCAGCGGTATATACATCAGTTTGTAGGTCATCCAGATGATAGCAGGGAAAAGCTTTGTACCGCCGACAAAACCCAGTATACAACCAATAAGCGAAGCAGAACCTGAATAGAACATGAATTTTCCCATAATTGAAGCCTCGGAGTAACCCAGAGCCTTGAACATACCTATCTGCGTGCGCTGTTCCTCAACCATACGGCTCATAGTTGTCATACATACGAGAGCCGCCACCAGTATGAAAAATATAGGGAAAACCTTAGCAACCTGCTCAACGATTTCTGAATCATTTTCAAAAAGCGCATAGCCGATATTTGTATTTCTATCAAGAAGATATACAGAAGGCTTTTTTGTATCTGATATCTTTTTTTCTGCGTCAGCAATTTCTTTTTCAGCGTCGGCTATTTTTTCATTGAATTCAGCAAGACCGTCGTTGTATTCCTTTTCGCCTTTTTCGAGGTCAGCTAACGCCTTTTCATAATCGGCAAATCCCTGTTCATACTTAGCTTTTGCCTCTTTGAATTCAGGTGAGCTTTTACCGATATATGCTTCAAGCATATCCAAATCAGCCTTTGCAGAATCAAGTTCAGATTTTGAAGCTGCAAGCTGATTTTTTCCGTCAGCAATTTCCTTAGCGGATTTGTCAAGTTCAGCCTGTCCCTCCGCACGATTTTTTTCAAGTTCGGCTTTAGCATCGGAAATTTCTGCATTTGCCTCGTCCATAAGGGAATTGTGATGTTTCAAAGCGATATCCTCAGAAATTGTCTCCCATGAATCATTTTTATTTTCGATGAATTTGTTGTATTCATCGGAATACATCTGAGAATCATTATCAAAACGGATAAATACTTCCGTGAAATATTCGGTATTGAACGCTTCTTTGGGAAGATAAAGAAATCCGTAAACTGTGCCGTTTCCAAGGGAGGTATTTCCTCTTTCATGATTGATGTAATATGATGAATCTACAAGGGCAGTGACGGTATATTCACTTTCTCCAAGCATTTCCAGAGTTTCGGAGTTATTGCTTTTGTGGACTTTTATTTTATCACCGATTTTAAATCCTCTGTCATTCTCAGCAGCACACTCATTTGCGGCAGCGGGAAGCGTACCCTCTGCAAGCTTGATACCGTTGATTTTGTCAGGGAGCATATGAGTTTTCAGCACCATTTCGTCAAGTGAACGTCGGGACATATTGTAAACAACGTCAAGGGAGATACTTCCCTCTGCATAAAGTACATCAGGCTGAGTGGAGAATTCCTCCACGGATTCATCATCCCAGCCTGTAGTTGAGATAATACGATAATCGTAGAAATTCTTTTCACTGAGGAAAATATTCATCATATTAACCATTGCAGGAGTTGTATCACGTACCCCGGCGAAGAATCCCACACCAAGAGCAATAATAGCGAGGATAGCCATAAATCGCCCGAAAGTATGTTTTATTTCGCGGAGAGCTGTTTTTTTCATAGAACGTGCCATAGCATCACCACTCAATATCGGAAACGTCAACGATATTGTTATTGAGACGCATATCCGACACCTTTCCGTTTTTGACAGTTATAATTCTGTCAGCCATAGCAGACAAAGCGGAATTGTGAGTAATAACAACAACTGTCATACCTGTTTTGCGGCAGGTGTCTTGCAAAAGCTTTAAAACAGCCTTACCCGTGTTGTAATCAAGAGCACCTGTAGGCACATCGCAAAGGAGCAGTTTGGGATTTTTTGCAAGAGCTCTTGCAATTGCCACACGCTGCTGTTCTCCTCCCGAAAGCTGAGCAGGAAAATTCTTAATACGGTCCTCAAGACCAACCTGTTTCAGAACATCAGCGGCATTAAGAGGTTCACGGCAAATCTGAGCCGCAAGCTCCACATTTTCAAGAGCCGTCAGATTTTGAACAAGGTTATAGAACTGAAAAACAAAGCCTACATCGTATCGTCTGTAGGCTGTAAGCTGTCTTTTTTTTAATTTTGAAATATCAGTGCCGTCAAGAATAACGCTTCCGCTTGTAAGAGTATCCATTCCGCCGAGAATGTTGAGAATAGTTGTCTTACCTGCACCGGATGCTCCGACAATAACACAGAATTCGCCCTTATTTATCTCGAAATCCGCGCCGTTCAGGGCGTTGATTTCAGTTTCACCTGTCTTATATGTTTTCTTTACGTCTTTAAATTCCACATAAGCCATATAAAAGCTCCTTTCTGCATCAGGTTGTTAATTCTGCTTGATATGGGTCTTCCGCACCTCTGAATTCTTCAAGAGCTTCAGCAGGCACAGAAATCATTTTCCAGCCGTCGTTTTCAACTCTGACAAAGCAGGCAGTATCTTCACCCTCTGTTGAACTGTCCGCGCCCTGAATCTTATATTTGTATGTGATTTCAAAGCCGTCAGTTATTTCAAGTTTTTTTTTTACATCGAAATAGTTGTATTTATAGCATAATTCCGCAAAATCAAGCTGTTCATCGGTAAATGGCGTGTTGCTTACTTCCTCAAAAAGTGAAACAACAGGGTCAGCACCGTATTGCTCGGTCCATGTCTCTATAACAGAGGGAATGAGGATATCTCTCGTTTCTGATAAAAGCTTATCGTATTTATCAGTCAGCTTCATTTCCTCTATAAAGGAAACAGGAGTAATTGACAGCAGCATTTTGTCAGGGTCATTATTAATCATTCCGTCAAAATAGTCAAAAAAAGGCTGCGTAACTTCGGCTGTAACCATACCGTTTTCAGTGATATACTGCGGTTTGATTTCTGTATCTTCCTTAGCTGTTTCACCACAGCCAAATGCAGAAACTGCCATAACAGCCGCCGCTGTAAGAATTTTAAAACTTTTCATTAATTCTCCTTATATCGTCCCGAATGCCTGTTTCAGCGTAGATACGGGGATAATTTCAATATCGTAGTCGTCGGGATTAATAGACGAGGCGTTATGTCTTGGGATAATCACTTTTTCAAATCCCATGCGCTCAGCCTCGCGTATTCTTTGTGATGCGTGGGAAACGGAACGCAGTTCGCCTCCAAGACCTATTTCACCGAATGAAATAACCATTTCGTTTATAGGCTTGTCCATGATACCCGAATAAAGAGCCATAGCAACAGGCAGGTCAGCAGCAGGCTCATCAAGACGAAATCCGCCGACTATATTCAGGTATATATCAAGGCTTCCCATGAAGATTCCAAGTCTTTTTTCCATAACCGCAATTAGTATGCTGAGACGGTTGAAATCAAAGCCTGTAGCCATTCTTCTTGGAGCTGAATAGCTTGTTTTCGCCGCAAGAGCCTGAACCTCCGCAAGAATGGGGCGGCTTCCCTCCATAACGCAGGCTACGCAAGTGCCCGAAACGTTGACGGGTCTGCCTGAAAGAAGCATCTGAGAGGGATTTTCAACCTCTGCAAGCCCTTTGTCGCGCATTTCAAATACACCAATTTCATTTGTAGAGCCGAAACGATTTTTTACCGCGCGAAGCAGTCGATAGCTCTGGTGACGCTCACCCTCGAAATAGAGCACTGCGTCAACAATATGTTCCATGACTTTAGGGCCTGCAATAGCGCCGTCCTTGTTTACGTGTCCAACGATAATTATTGGAATTTCCTGCTTTTTTGCGGTATGCATAAACAGATTTGAACATTCGCGCACCTGTGTAAGACTACCGGGACTTGACGAAATGCGGCTGATACTCATAGTCTGTACCGAATCTATAATTGCGATATCGGGGGCGCAGGAGGCTATAGTTTCCGCAACAGCCTCAACGTCCGTAGCTGTGAGTATGTACAGATTTTCGGAATCTACGCCGAGACGGGTTGCACGGAGTTTAAGCTGTCGTGCGGATTCTTCTCCCGATACGTAGAGTACGGAATGGTTTTCGCCAAGAAACTGGCATATCTGCAAAAGCAGGGTACTTTTTCCGATTCCGGGCTCACCGCCAAGGAGTACAAGAGAGCCTTTTACAAGACCGCCGCCAAGTACGCGGTCAAGTTCCCCGATTCCTGTTGTGTAGCGGACATCGGTATCATCTCCGATATCTTCAAGTTCGAGGATATTGTCTGAAAGGTCGGGGATAGTATATGAGGAATTGGCAGAAACGCTGTCTGCAAGGGTTTCCTCAAGAGTATTCCATGAGTTGCAGGAGGGACAGCGGCCGTTCCATTTTGAACTTTCGTTGCCGCACTTACTGCAAACGTAGATATATCGTGATTTAGCCATATTACTTGAATACTGCGGAAATACCGCTTTCGCTCACATAGTATTTTCTGCCGATAACAGCAATGCTGTCTGATTCCGCATAATCAGCGGCAGAAAATGCTGAATTTGCAATGCTCCAGTATTTCTTATCTGTTTCAGTATCAGCAAAGAAAACAAATTTTTCTGTATCAAGGCAGAATACGCCGTTTATGCCGTAACCGCCTTCCATAGCTGCAAGTTCTCCATTTGAGAAATAATAAACAGAGCAGGTAGCCTCAGGAGCGGAACTGTCTGAAATTATAAGCTCAGGAACTTTATCGCCGTTGAGGTCGCAGAGGTCAAATCCAGCGTCAGCACCGCTTTCCTGTATTTCAGCAAGTTTTTCGTTTAACTTTTCTTTGCACAATTTTTTCTGTTCGCTGTTGAGAATTGCTTTCCAGCTTTCAGAGAAGCGGATACCATAATTTATTGCATTATCGCCCATAGTGAATCTTCTGCCAACATCAATGGAAAGAGTGGTGGCATAGGGTTCAAGAGCCTTTTCGTAATCTCCCAGCGAGAGATTTTCGCCGTTTATTTCGTGGTAAATATCAGCACCCATAGAAGCTGAATCAGAGTTATCGCTGTAGGTAAGTACGGTATTGAATGAGCCGTTGCTGAATTTAAGAAATTTTCCCAGTACAAAACCGCTTCCGCTGTATTCGTCCTTTATGATATTTGTATCTGGACAGTATGTGAAAGCGCCGAAATTGCCTGCTTCGCCCAGTTTAGAAACAGTATCACCGCAGGTATAAATAATGCACTTTGATGTAGCCTGATTGTCGGGAGAAATAATGAGTTCAGGCAAGTCGTCACCTGTTACATCGAAAATGTCGAATGCGGAATTTTCAGTATATTCTTCAGATTCCTTAAATTCCTTGATTTTATTCTCGTATACCTCCTGCCAGCTGAAAGTAATGCTTTCGGGGTCTGCGTTTTTAGCCGGAACGTTGTCTGATACGGAATCTGTTTTTTTACCAGAGCAGCCGGTAATAGCTGCCGCTGCCGTAATAATTAAAAATAATCTGCTGATTTTTTTCAATTTAATCCCTCCAAGTTATGGGAACTTCTAAAACCTCTCTCACAGCTTTTTCCTGTTCGTGTTTCGTTTTTTAGAGAACCCCTTATGATAAAATTATATGTAACAATAATATGTCACTTTATATTTTAACACGAACAGCTCATTGTGTCAAGACGGCGAAATGTAAGTAATAATAATGTGCATATCAATTATTTTTGGTCTAAATTTTTAGATTTTCACATATTATTCACATAAAGGAAAGAGGTTGAGAAAATGGAAAAAATTGATGTTTATTATGAGCCTGAAATAACAGAGGAACTTCCGCAGGAGGATACCACAGAATATCTTGAAACAGAGAGAATCCGCAGAAAAAAAGAAGGACAGCTGGAGGATATTCCTGCAATGCAGGGGGTTATATGTTTGCTTTTAGCTGTGGGGATGATAGTGCTGAATATAATATATCCCGAAACTGCTGAAGAATTATTTCTGAAAGTAAAGGGTTATTCTGCATCAGAGACGGAAATTATTGAGAATCCTATAAATTATCTGATTGAATATGCCGAAAATAAGGATTAAGTTTTCGTTTCTGCTGTTCAATGCGCTGATATTTATATTCAGGGATAGTCAGCTTATACTTGGTTTTTACGGTGCGTGTATCGTGCATGAACTGGGGCATATACTTGCGGTGTATCTGACAGGTGAGGAACTTATATCCATAGAATTCAGCTGGACGGGAATACGAATGGCAGCTTCTCAGCCGAAAACCACAAAAAATGGAATTATTGTGCAGATAAGCGGCCCTTTTGCCAATCTTTTCTGTTTTTTGTTTTTAATAGCAGGTGGGAAAGCTGGATACTTTACAATGTTTTGTCTTGCAGAGGGAGTACTGAATCTGCTTCCGTATAAATGTCTTGACGGCGGTGCAATACTTGAAATGCTTGCTGATATATCGCCAAATGAGCACAGATGTCGTATATTAAACATGATGCTGCGTGTTCTGACAACGATAATTATAGTGGGTATTTTGTTTAGCGAATTAAACAAGCAAAGTCTCAACTTATTTATAAATTAGCCATATTTACTTTAATTTTGTGTTCTGTTATTGACAAATATGTGAAAATATGTTATAATGTAAATGGAAAATAATGTTCGTTGTGAAATTATATAGACAATAGTTGTTTATTTTCAACGGAATTTAGGATGATGTATAATGGTTTGGTTTATGATATGCTTGTTGCTTACAAGTACAATTGCATTGACGCTTTGCGTTGTGTTTTGTTTGCTGAAGCTTAAAAGTAACTCCCTAAGTGTATACGTCAGACGTCTGCTTTCTTCTGCTACAGGTGTTACGCTGTTTAACGTAATGGCTATGGTATTGCCTCATAGAAAGCTATCATTGCTCTTGTTTGCATTTTATAATATATTTGAAACCTTGACCATGATAACGCTGTTTTCTTTTATATGCGCCTACACAAACCGTCAAAAGGTTATGAAAGCAATACGTGTGCCGTTGTGGATAGTCGCGTTGGCAGACAGCGTGATTATGCTGATAAATCCGTTTCGCAATATAGTATTTAATGTGGAGATTCTGCATGATGATTTCGGAAATCGTTTTTTCAGGACGTTTGAGTATACAAACTTATACGGAATGCATACTGCTTTCGTGGTATTTCTTGTTGTTGCCGGTATGCTTCTGCTTTTGCAGAAAATTACAAGGTCTCCGCGAGCGTATATTATAAAATACAGCTCAATTTTCATGTCTCTTTGTGTGCTTATATCGCTGAGTATGTTTCATCTTTACCTCGATTTTCAGTTTGACTACTCTATCGGACTTTATGCCGTAGAGGGTATTATTATCTTCTACTTTTCGTTAATTTACGTTCCGCGCGGTCTTATGGACAGACTTATGTTCTACACCGTAGAGAATTTGAAAGACGGTATAATATGCGTCGATATTGACGGTCATGTCGTTCATGCCAATGACGCAGCTATTAATTTCTGTCACGCAGATGATAGTATAGAAACTGTTGATAAGCAGGTTATGCGCTGGAATAATGAAGATGTCAGAACGAAAAGTGAAATGTCAAAATATGAGATTACAAGACGTATCAACAATGAAAGACACCACTATAATGTTGAGTACAGGGAGATTCTTGATAATTTCACAAAAAGTCTTGGTTATTTTTACTCGATACATGACAGAACCGAAGAATACACAAAATACGAAAATGAAAAATATCGTGCTACCCATGATAAGCTGACAGGTCTTTACAATAAAGAGCATTTTTATGAAACTGTTGAACAGATGATGAGAGATAATCCCGATGAGGATTATAATATCATTGTAACAGATGTAAAGAACTTCAAGATTGTCAACGACGTTTTTGGCGTTGAAGCCGGTGATGCCCTGCTTAAAAAAATTGCGGTTATTACCGAAAAATTCGGCGGAAGTTACTGCGTGTACGCAAGACTTATGGGAGACAGATTTGCCCTTTGTATTCCACGAAGAAGATATTCAGAGGAAAATCTTCTTTCATGTTACTCTATGGCAGATTCGTTTTTTGACAATTCATCTTACAAAACTCATATTCATATAGGTGTATACGAAGTTGATAACCGCGAAATGCGAGTATCTGTTATGTGTGACCACGCTATGCTCGCTATCCGTACAATAAAGGATAGTTTCAGAAATCGTGTGGCATACTATAGAAGTGAGCTCAGAGAGAGCTTTATCGGCGGTCACCGTATTATAAGCGAGTTTGAAACATCAATTGCCAATAATCATTTCTGTGCTTATATACAGCCGCAGATAGCATTTGACGGCGCTATACGCGGCGGTGAAGTTCTTGTACGCTGGTTTCATCCAACAGACGGCGTAATACGTCCGGATAAATTTATAAAAATTCTTGAAGAAACCGGTCTTATAAGCCGCCTTGACAAGTACATGTGGGAGCTTGCCTGCAAACAGCTTAAAAGGTGGACTGAATTAGGCTCGAAAAAATCATATCTTTCCATAAATATTTCCCGAAAAGACTTCTATCTTCTTGATGTATATGAAGTAATAACATCTCTTGCGGAGAAATACGGTATTGAGCCACAGCGGCTTCATCTTGAAGTAACAGAGAGCGCAATCATGGATTCAAATAATCATCTGGATACGATTTCAAGGCTTAGAAAACGTGGATTTACTGTTGAAATCGACGATTTTGGAAGCGGATATTCCTCTCTTAATATGCTCAAGGATTTTGACGCTGACGTGTTAAAAATTGATATGGGCTTTTTACAGAAGAACGGCAATATCAACAAGAGCCGAACTATCCTCAAAATGATAATCGCACTTGCAAAATCACTTGATATGAAAGTTATAACTGAAGGAGTAGAGCATTATGATCAGGTCAGATTCCTCAAAGAATATGGCTGTGATATTTTCCAAGGCTTCTATTTCGCAAAGCCGATGTCGGTTGAAGATTTTGAAAAGGGATATCTGAATAAGAAATTCCGCATGAAGTAGTTTTATGACGTTAAAAGAAAAAAATGCTCTCAGATTTTATATCGGTGATGTTTCGGGCAGCCACCCATTTTACAGCGACGGAAAAGCATATGTAGTAATTAATTCGCTGTTTTTCCCTGATGTGTATTCAGAAAAGTTTCGGGCAGCAGAAGGAAAATATCTGAATCCTGCAATTATTGAAGATATTTCGCGGCTTATGGATTTTTTTGAAAGCTTGTTTTCACTTTTTGGCAAGGCGTATCTGGAAAAATCCTGTACAACATACCGCGTCGAGCGTATGGCGGATTTTGAGCTTTGTCGGAAGCTTGGACGTACTGTTTCAATGACTTCCACGTCCTTGTTGGGATTTCTTGACAGTTACCGCGACCGCTGTGGTATTGCTCTGATGAAATTTGCTTTGTCAGAAGGTGAAAAGTGCGTGAATGTGGCGGAAATTCTTGACAATTATGCTAAGCCTGAGGAAAGTGAGATACTCATTCCGCCGTTTATGAAAATCAATATTCGCGAAAATAGTCTCACGGATGAAGAATATCGTATAACTGATTCCAACAACAATCCGCCGCATATTTCTGTAGATGTAACTCTTGGAAATATGGGCGGATACACTGCTGATTCGGCTTGCATTGAGGATTTATGCATGGCTGGAATAAGGGTGTTTAATGCGCTTAATGAAGGTGTAACACCCGATTCTGATGATGTTGCGGAATATTCGCAGTGGAAACAAGCCTTGCAAAGCAGACTTTATAATATGCTAAAGGTATCGCTAAAAGAAAACCGTCTCTGAAAACAGAGACGGTAATTTTTTATTCAGCCGGAGTATCTCCGCCGCTTTCAGCAGGTGGAGCGGGGGGGTCTGGCGCAGGCTCGGGATTATCCGCAGGTGGTGTAACGGGAGTTTCCGGAGGTGTTTCAGGCGGTGTATCTGCTGGTGGAGGTTCGGGAGTATCCACAGGGGGAGTAACTGTTCCGTTGGGGTCAGGATTTGGTGTTGTTGCTTGTGGCGGTGTTGTACCTGTTTCTGCTGGGGGAGTTGTGCCCTGTGGGTAAATGGGTGCGCCTGGGTCGGGAGTGGGTACAACAGGGTCATCAACAACAGTAGTTGAAGAATTTCCACCGGACTGTACACCGGTGGGAATACGTCCGTTCCAGAGGAAGCCTGAGCCCGTTGTAATTCTGATATTCACTGTGCGGGTTGTAGTAGTTCCTGTAGGCGTTGTGGATGTTTCGATTTCTTCATTTTCGCCGCTTACAGTAGTAATAACAGCAGGAGTTACACTCTGAGGGGAACCGTCAGCTCCGTTGTTCAATACATTTTCACGCCCGATACTTGCCATAACTTTTTCGGACGGAGTTATAGGAAACAAAATAAAAAATGCAAGGATAACACCTGTCAGCAGGATAAATCCGAGGCACGAAAACATTGTGATTTTTGTGGATTTATTCAGATTTGACATGAAACTTGATTTACTGCTCATAAAATCACCTTCGCATAAGAATACAATTCAGAACAACTGAAACGTTGTCCCATACATTTTTATTATATCTTATTTTAGCATACATGTCAAGTAGAAAAAGTGATAATTGGCTGAAATTTATTTCCTTTACTGTATTTTTTTGCCAGTAAGCTTGTAATATGCTTTATTCTGTATAATCTTTCCTATTGGTGTTGAGATGATTCCTGCAGTTAAGCCGACAATCCAGCAATATTTAGAGCTGATAAATGTGCTGAAAAGAATAATCAGGGCAATTACAGCAAGCCAGTAAATCAGCTGAAATTTACCGTTTTCTTTGTTCATTTCAGCAATAACATCCCTGCTTGAAGCTTTGCGTGGTGCTGTTTCAATGAAATCGGCTGCTCCGATTGCTCCCGATGCTTTGCGGAAATCTTCGCTGCATTCAGAAGCTCCCTGCGAATACTTGTTGTTATTAAGGATTTCTGATACAGCCTTGCTGATACCCTCAGCTGAATCATCTTTCAGCATTAAGCCTGCATTAAGCTCCGCGGCTCTCCTTGCCACTGCAAACTGCTCTCCGGTTTGGGGATAGAGGACCATAGGAGTCGCCATATACAAGCTTTCTGATACGCTGTTCATTCCACAGTGAGTTATGAACACATCAGCCTTTGCAAGCACATCAAGCTGATTTACATATGGATAGACGCTGATATTTTTTGGAATATCTCCAAGACTATCCGTATTTATAGCATTTCCGCAGGAGATTATAACATCTGCATTCATATCTTTCAATGCAGCAATGCAATTTCTGTAAAAATCGGGGCGGTCGTTTATGACGGTACCCATTGAGATATATACAAGTGGATGATTTGGATTCTTTTCGGGGAGCTTTTTTGAATATACAGAGGGGCCAACAAAGGCGTAATGTTCCGAAAAGCTTTCAGAATATGGCTGCAATTTTTTTGTAGTATAAACAACGGAATCAGTATTATTGTCACTCTGTACCAGCGAAAGTACACCTTTAACCTTATAACCGTATGGTTCAAGTTTTTTCAGCTCCTTTGAAATTTTTGGCAGACCGAATATCATATCTGCCAATTCAGCAGGGCTGTTTTTCATATACTGTGATGAAAGCTGATTGAATGCGAATGTACTTGTAGAAACTACCATAGGCACCTTATGCTTCATTGCATTGAGTTTACCCCAGAAACACACAGAATCAGTATAAACTACATCCGGACGGAATTCTGAGAATTCTTTTTCGAGAAAGTCGTTCATATTTACGGTTATACGCAAATCCTGTATTGACATTTCAGTTGTAGAAACTTTTTTAAGGTTGTTTTCCTCTTTTTCTGTAAGCTGCCCAAGAAATTCATCACAGGAGATGAATTCTGCACCGCTTGCCTTTATTTTTTCTTCGAATTGGTTGAATGAGTAAAAACGTACCTCATTCCCACGTTTTACAAGTTCTGAAACAACAGGCAGCATAGGGTTTGTGTGACCGTGGGCAGGGATTGAAAATACAGCTATCTTTTTCATTTTTCATCGTCCTTATCTTCAAATACACTGGCGAAAAACTCAGCCATAGAGCGTTGCGGCGGTATTGCAAGACCTCTGTTTTCGTCTCCGAGAATAAGCAGAGTATCTCCCGGCTTTATGTCGAAAACATCTCTTGCCTGCTTGGGAATGACAATCTGACCTTTTTCTCCTACCGTGGCAGTCCACGCATAATATCCTTTTGGCATATCCATAATATCAACTCCTAAAAGTATGATTTGTTATACTTATCATACCACACTTTTATTTATTTGTCAAGACTTATTTTTTCAAATCCGTTGACAATCGCTATAAAATGGAGTAAAATAGTTATAATAACGAGATTTCAAGGAAAGAATGATATTTATGAAAAAAATTGTAACCATACAGGATATTTCCTGCTTCGGAAAATGTTCTCTCACAGTTGCTCTGCCTATAATTTCAGCTATGGGGATTGAAACGGCGGTAATTCCGACAGCAGTACTTTCTACTCACACAGGTGGATTTGAGGGATACACATTCCACGATTTATCTGAGGATATAACGGATATTTCGGCGCACTGGAAATCTCTTGGACTGAAATTTGACGCAATATATACCGGATATCTTGGTTCGGCTTCGCAGGTGAAGATTGTTTCTGATTTTTTTGATGAATTTGGAAATAATGATAATTTTATAGTGGTTGATCCGGTACTTGGCGACCATGGCAGGCTTTATGCGGGTTTCAACGATGAATTCGTGGTGCAGATGCGGCATCTCTGCGGAAAAGCGGATTATATAATGCCGAATATGACGGAGGCAAGCTTTCTTCTTGATATTCCGTATAAAGAAGCAAGCGACGAGGCTTTTGTGAAGGATGTGCTGAAAAAGCTTTCGGGACTTGGATGCCGAGTTCCTGTTCTTACGGGTGTGCGATTCGGAGATAATGAGGGTGCTGCGGCATATGATGCCGAAACAGGAGAGTATTTTTTCTCTTTCGGCAAGCATGTTGAACGGCAGCTTCATGGAACAGGGGATATCTTTGCAAGTGTATTCACAGGGGCTGTAGCTCTCGGAAAATCCGTACAGCAGGCGCTTGATATGGCGGTGAAATATATCGCTGATTGTATCGAAGTTACCCTGCCATGTGCTGATGAGGTATGGTATGGCAGCTGTTTCGAGCTTTGCCTTGATAAGCTAATAGGATACACTAAAGAAAAATTGTAAAATACTGGCAAATGCTGCCTGATTGATTATTGCGGAAAATACTGTCAATAATAATATCAACCTGATTTTTAAGGAGATATTATTATGGCGTATAACAAAGTTGTTATTTCGGGAATCAACACCTCGGAGCTTAAAGTCTTAAAGGAAGAAGAAAAAATCCGCCTGCTGAAAGAGTACAAAGAAACAGGCAGCAAGGCGGCAAAGGATGCTCTTATAAACGGCAATCTGCGACTTGTTCTCAGCGTGATACAGCGATTTACAGGCAGGGGAGAGGAAGTTGACGACCTTTTTCAGATTGGCGTTGTTGGACTTATTAAAGCTATTAATAATTTTGATTTGACAAAAGAAGTGCGTTTTTCGACTTACTGTGTTCCTATGATTATGGGCGAGCTTCGCAGGCATTTGCGCGATTTCAGTCAGATAAAAGTCAGCCGTTCATTACGCGACCTTGCATATAAAGCGATACAGGCAAAGGAAAGGCTTATTCTGAAAAATCAGCGTGAGCCCAATATTGAGGAAATTGCCAAGGAAATCGGCGAAAAAAGAGCAGATGTTGTAATTGCTCTTGAAAGTATAAGCGACCCTATTTCACTCTATGAGCCTGTGTACTCTGATTCTGATGATAATATGTATATAATGGACCAGATAGGCGATAAAAACGATGTTGACAGCTGGATGGGTTCAATCGCTATTCGTGATGCAATTAAATCTCTTGGAGAGCGTGAACGGAATATATTGTATATGCGTTTTTTGCAGGGCAAAACACAGGTGGAGGTTGCCAATGAAATAGGTATTTCTCAGGCGCAGGTATCAAGACTTGAAAAAAGTGCTATATCTCGTATAAAAGACAGCGTTTAACGTAAATAAATAGTAAAAATAAAAAAATAAATATAAAACGCTTGACAATTTGTTTTGTTTGTGGTATAATTATTACTGTTGAATGAGGGCGATTTAAATGAGCATTTCCCATTCAGCAGTATCCCCGTAAGTCTGGGTGTGGCGCAGCTGGTAGCGCGCTACCTTGGGGTGGTAGAGGCCGTGGGTTCAAGTCCCGTCACTCAGACCATTTATATGTGATTAAAGAGATCACATGAACAAAACCACGCAGTTGCGTGGTTTTTGTTTTTTTAAAAACATTCACAATGTTTGAAATGTTTTCTTGTTCGTTATGCCGAATTGATTGAGAAGTAAATTCTCAATCAATTCGTTTTTTATTCCTAAATACAGTTCAAAAGGAAAGTGAGTTGGTGTTGATTTATAGCTATGAGTACTATTTTATAATTATACGCTGATATTCCTTGACATTTTTGGGATTATATGGTATAATATGCGTGTAATCATATGGGGCATTAGCGCAGTTGGGAGCGCATCACACTGGCAGTGTGGGGGTCAGGGGTTCGAATCCCCTATGCTCCACCATATAGAAGAAATCGCCTTGCTTTTAATGGCGATTTTTTATTTTAACTTTTAATAGTTAGAACGTTTTGTTCAGGACTAAACTATAATGAAATGAAGTGATATTTATGCCATCTGTAGGCGGACCAAGAAGACAAAGTTTTTTAACGGAAGAAGAAAAGAAAAATCGTCCTAAAGTTACAAAGGAACTTCTTGCACGAATTTTTTCCTATCTTAAACCATACTGGAAACAGATGCTTATTGTACTTATTGCAATTGTAATTTCATCTGTCTTTAACCTTATGCCCTCAGTGCTCACGGGTAAGATAATCGACGAGGGACTTATCGGCAGAAGCATGAACAAGCTCATATTGTTCATTGTTCTTTCTCTGGCTGTTACTTTAGGAGCAAACCTCATAGGTGTACTTGAAAGCTATATGAACACGTGGATTGCTCAGCATATAACATATGATATGCGCAACAAGATGTATAAGCATTTGCAGAAAATGTCACAGCGTTTTTTTACATCAAACAATCAGGGTGATATAATCACGCGAATGACAAGTGATATTGCAGGTGTACAGCAGGTTATAACAGGAACGCTCACAAGTATACTTTCCAATTCCATAACCCTTATTGTAGCTCTTGTAGTTATGTTTCAGCAGAATTGGGTTATGGCTCTTGTGGGAATCGCTGTAATTCCTCTTTTTATTATTCCAACTCGAAGCGCAGGTAAAACACGTTGGTCGATTACAACGGAATCACAAGCTTGCAGCGACGAAATAAACGGTATACTCAACGAAACAATGTCCGTAAGCGGTCAGCTTCTGGTAAAGCTTTTCGGTATGGAACAAGTTGAATATGCCAAATACGAAGAAGCTAACAGACGTATGGTAAAGCTGAATATTCGTGAGGGCATGGCAGGACGCTGGTTCCGTGTGGCGCTGAGCACATTTTCAAGCATAGGCCCTATGCTCCTTTACCTTGCTGGCGGTATTCTTATGATGAAATACAACAGTGATTTGACTGTTGGTGATATCACTGTTCTTGTGGCATTGCTGGGCAGAATGTACGGCCCTGTAAATCAGCTTCTTAATATACAGGTTGACTGGATTCGCTCAATGGCTATGTTTACACGTATTTTTGAATATTACGATATGCCTGTGGAAATTGAATCTCCTGCAGATGCCATTATTCCCAAAGATGCGGCAAAGGGTGAGGTTAAATTTAAAAACGTTGGCTTTTTCTACGAAAAAGAAAGACAGATTCTTTCAGATGTTAATTTTACACTTGAAAGCGGAAAATGCATAGCCGTAGTTGGTCCGTCGGGCTCGGGAAAAAGTACCCTTGTAAATCTTATTCCGAGATTGTGGGACGTAACAGCTGGAATTGTAACCTTTGATAATGTTGATGTGCGTAAACTTGATTTGTCATATCTCCGTGAAAATATCGGCATTGTAAGTCAGGAAACATATCTTTTCAACGGTACAATCCGCGAAAACCTTCTTTATGCAAAGCCGGATGCTACAGAGGAAGAACTGATTGAAGCCTGTAAAAAAGCGAATATTTACGACTTTATAGAAAAGCAGGAGACAGGACTTGACACAATTGTGGGAAATCGCGGATTAAAGCTCTCGGGCGGAGAAAAACAGCGTATTTCAATTGCAAGAGTTCTGCTTAAAGATCCTGCACTTATGATATTCGATGAAGCTACATCTGCTCTTGATTCAATTTCCGAGCAGAAGATACAGGACGCAATTGAGCCGCTTATCGAATCCCGCACAAGTATACTCATTGCTCACAGACTTTCGACTATTCTCAGTGCAGATGAGATACTTGTTATCAATAATGGCGTAATTGCGGAGCGCGGCACTCACGATGAACTTATAACCAAGGGTGGTGTATATGCACAGCTTTATGAAACTCAGTTTTGCAGGAAAGAAAGTGCTCAACCCGAAGCTTTTGAATATACTGAAGGTGAGGATTGAAAGAAAAACCGTACGAGATTTAGTTCCCGTACGGTTTTAAATTTATATATATTTTTTATTGAACTGTAGTAATATCGCTTCCGAACCACTCTGTAGAGATTTCGCCAAGCTTACCGTCTGCCTTCATCTCGCCGAGAATCTTCTGAACTTCATCACGGAGAGCTTGGTCAGCCTTTCGGAAACCAATTGCGTATTCTTCTTCTTCAAGACCGTCAGGAAGCACTTTGTAATCCTTGCCGGCTGATGTGATTTCGTAATTAGCTACGATAGAATCAAGGAACACAGCGTCAACAAGTCCAAGCTCCATCTGCTGAAGCGCTTCTATATTTGTAGCCATAGCCTGTTCTGTAATTGTAGAACCGATTTCAGATGCCATGAGGATTTCTTCAGCTGTTGAGCCGTTCTGTACACCGATAATCTTATCGCTGAGGTCAGCCATAGATGTAACATCACTGTTTGCGGGAACAACAAAAACCATTGCATTTTTCATATAAGGCTCAGAAAGATTCATTTCTTCTGCACGGCTGGGATTTATAGACATACCGTTCCAAATGCAGTCAATTCTGCCTGCATTGAGGTCCTGTTCCTTTGTTTCCCAGTTAATACCTTCTTTAACGAGTTCAACGCCCATTCTTGCACATACTTCCTCAGCTACATCGATATCGAAGCCAACGATTTCGTCGTTTTCGTCTGTGTAGCCCATGGGCTTGAATGTAGCGTCAAGACCAAGGATAAGCTTGCCGCTGTCCAGAACTTTTTGGAGTGACTGGTCTGCATCTGATGCAGTATCGTTTTGTGCTTCGGTTGCTTCCTCAGCCTCTGTTACCTCTTCTGTGGGAGCATCTGTTGCAACAGCTTTATCATCTGTCTTGGTGTCTGTTGTTGAATCTGTATTGCCGCAGCCTGTGAATGACAGCATTGAAGCGGCAGCAACTGCTGTCAGAATACGTGTGAATAAATTCTTTTTCATAATTAATCTCCTTTAATTTCAGCCATGAGCTTTTATTCATACATTATAATAACACACATTTATAATAAAGTAAATACATACTAATCATTTTTTGTTATATTGTCAAAATTACTTGACAAATGAACAAATCTATTGTACAATAAAATAGCGGCATGATTATGCCGAAAAAATATATAGATTTTGAGAGGAAGAATTATTATGAACAATTTTCAATTTTACAGTCCTACAGAATTTGTATTCGGTAAGGAAACAGAAAATGAATGTGGTAAATATGTAAAAAAACATGGCGGTACAAAGGTGCTTATCCATTATGGTTCAGGTTCGGTTGTTCGCTCAGGACTTCTTGACCGTGTTAAGAAATCCCTTGAAGCTGAAAATATCCCATACGTAGAGCTTGGGGGAGTACAGCCTAATCCCCGTGACACAAAGATTTACGAGGGCATTGAAATATGCCGTAAGGAAAATGTAGATTTCATTCTCTCTGTTGGTGGAGGTTCGTGTATTGATTCATCTAAGGGTATTGCTCTTGGTGTGCCATATGACGGCGATTTCTGGGACTTCTACGGTACAGGCAAACCCGTTGAAAAAGCTCTCCCAATTGGTACTGTTCTCACTATTGCAGCAGCAGGCAGTGAGGGTTCAGGCGCTTCTGTTGTAACTAAGGAGGAGGGAATGTTAAAGCGCGATACAGGCTCTGACTTGCTTCGCCCTAAATTTTCCATACTCAACCCTCAGCTTACATGCACGCTTCCTGCGTATCAGACAGCCTGCGGTGCTACAGATATTATGGCTCACGTTTTTGAACGCTATTTCACAAATACTAAGGAAGTTGAAATCACAGACAGACTCTGTGAGGCTGTACTTCTTACAATGATTAAGGAAGTGCCCAGAGTTATCGCTGACCCGAACAATTATGAGGCAAGAGCAAATATAATGTGGGCTGGCATGGTTGCCCATAATGATATTGTAGGCGTTGGCAGAGCGCAGGACTGGAACAGTCACATGATTGAACATGAGCTGTCAGGTCTTTACGATGTTGCTCACGGTGCAGGACTTGCTGTTGTTATGCCTGCGTGGATGGATTTTGTAATGAATCATAATGTTATGAGATTTGCACAGATGGCAGTAAGAATATGGGGCTGTGAGATGAATTTTGAAAATCCCGAGGTTACTGCTAAGGCAGGAATCAAGGAGTTCAGAAAGTTCCTCCGCAGTATCGGCATGCCTATTAATTTTGCAGAACTTGGCGCAAGGGCAGAGGATATCCCTGTGCTTGTTGAAAAGCATGGTCTTGGCGACGGCAAAACAGGCGGATTCGTTCAGCTTTCAGCTGATGATATTGCTGAGATTCTTAATATAGCTGTAAATGCTGAGGTTTAAGTGAAATGGACGAAAATCAGACACGAACAGAGAGAAATTCAAAGATACAGACTATAGTATTATCGGTGATACTGCCTTTTGCTTTTTTATTCGGATTTGTATGCTCATTCGGAAATATTACAGATGCTCCCATTGCAGTAAGATATTTTGCGAAATTAGTTTTGTTTGCTTTACCAATTTTATATTATTTTATTGTTATGAGAGAACGAAAGGGCGATATCTTACTTGATTCCAACAAAAGACGCATAATACTAAGTCTTTCGGTGCAGGCAGTAACAATGCTTGTGATTTGTGTCATTCCGTTTGGATATATGGTTTTCTTTACAAAGCCTGAAAACGGCCATTGGAGTGGTGAGGCGGCGGTATTGCTTTTGGTTTCTGTAATATGCCCTTTGGCTATACATCTGGGCGGTTGTCTTGTTAGTTTAATATTTCGTTTTATACATAAGTAAATTATTTAAGGGACGTTCATACTGAGCGTCCTTTATTATATGTCATTATATGTCAAATTATGCGAGAATATTTAAAAAAAATAATTTTCGTTCAACTGCTTGACAAGGAAATTGAAATATGGTATAATTATTATCGTTGAAGATTACTTCAATCCCCGTAAGTCTGGGTGTGGCGCAGCTGGTAGCGCGCTACCTTGGGGTGGTAGAGGCCGTGGGTTCAAGTCCCGTCACTCAGACCATATTTGTATCTCAAATGATACAATGTAAAAAATGCACTCTCGAAAGAGGGTGCATTTTTCTATGCTATAAAGTATGAATAGACAAACGATTACTGCAAGGTGGGTGCATATTTTTCAGAGTGGGTGCATAGCAAACGCTTTGGATGCATAAAGTGCAAACGATTACAGTGGCAAATGCACCCATCGTTTGCTATCACACAGAATATCCGAGTTTACGCAGAAAAATAACCCTCGACAGTTTAACTGCCGAGGGCTTCATCATTTCTATCAAATTTTTATCTCCGTTCCGTCTTTAAACAGAAATACCATACTTCCATCATGGAACACAGTCAGATTTTCCAGTACGGCATTCCACACATTTTCATCAAAAGCTTCGAGGATGGATTCCGAGGTTTCAAGAATTTTCAGAATATTCAGCATTCTGTGGTATCGTGCCTTACGTTCGGCTGCTTTCTTCTCCTCCGCTTGCAGCTTTGCGAAAACTTCCTCATACTGTTCGTTCAAAGTTTGATAGTCCAAGGAACTTTCCGTATCACCCACGCTCTGTGCAATATACTGCTTCAGTTTTTCGTTGATTTCATCAAACTCCACCTGTAATGCTTCAAGGTCAGCATTCTGTTTTTTCAGTTGATTCAGTACAAATCGGCAATTTCGGATAACCACTTCCCTCTGCCCGAAGTACCGTGCAAAGGCTTGCAGAAACTTCTGCTGAATTTCAGGCTCATATAAATGTGGCGTGGAACAGGAATGCTCATTCTTGAATTTGCTGTTGCACTGATAAATCACACGGCGATATTTGCTGTTGGAGTGCCATACCTTTGCACCAAAGTAACTGCCGCAGTCGCCGCAGATAATCTTACTTGAAAAGATGCTCGGACTGCTGTATTGTTTCCCCGTGTTCATACGCTTGACGAACTCTTCCTGCACAAGGTCAAATTCTTCGGGTGTAATAATTGCCGGATGGCTGTTTTCTACATAGTACTGCTGCACCTCTCCTTCATTAATCTTGGTCTTTTTCGTGAGAAAATCCACAGTAAATCTTTTCTGAAGAAGTGCGTCTCCCTTGTACTTTTCGTTTGTCAAAATACTCTTAATTGTACTGATTGCCCATTTTCGCTTGCCTCCGGGAGTAGGAACTCCCTGTGCTGTAAGGTTAGCAGCAATTTTATAAGGTGTCAGTCCAAGAATAAACTGCCTGTAGATGTAGCGAACAATCTCCGCTTCTTCGGGAACAATTTCAGGCTGACCGTTTTCACCCTTTCAATAGCCCAAGAACGCTCCATAGCACATGGTAACTTTTCCTTCTGCAAATCGTTTTCTTTGTCCCCATGTGACATTCTCGGAAATGGAACGGCTCTCCTCCTGTGCAAGACTACTCATAATTGTAATGAGCAGTTCGCCCTTGCTGTCGAATGTCCAGATATTTTCTTTTTCGAAGTAGCATTCCACGTTATGTTCTTTCAGTTTTCTGATTGTAGAGAGACTATCGACAGTATTTCGGGCAAAACGGCTGACTGACTTTGTTACGATCAAATCAATATGCCCTGCCAGTGCGTCGGCTATCATCCGATTGAATCCGTCACGGTTCTTTGTACTGGTTGCAGAAATACCCTCGTCCGTGTAAACGTCTACGAACTGCCAATACCGTGTACTAAATGAAAATTGTTACTGGGTTGATGATCCGCAATCTGAATACTATAACCAATGGGTTGAAACAAGCACACCTTCTTGGAATAGTGCAGAACATCTGATAGATTATGAGAACAGTTATAAATACGCTGTTTCTATAAACTATAATACGAATCCAGTAGTTCAAGGTGCGGGATCAGCAATATTTTTGCACTGCGCCATAGGAACATATACTGCTGGATGTGTTGCTGTTCCCGAAGATGATATGTGTGAGATTCTGACTTGGTTGGACGAGGGACAGATGCCGATGATTTTAATTGAGTAAAATACATGAGTTATTGTTGTACTTTTGTCAACAGACAATTTTTACGAGAACTAATGGAGTTTACAAGTAGGAGGCTAACAATGTTTTTGAAAAAAAGGATTATTAGAATAAATGATATTGTTCAAATTGCAACAAAACTGACAGCTGATTTAAATGCTGATGGCAGGTTGGGCGGCCAAAATAGAAATCAGATTTTTGAACAATCAAAAATTCGAGAATTATCGGGGCAATATTATTCTGGAAACAACAGGCAACTTAATTCTTTATCGTTGAAGTGCAAAGTTCAAGAAGAATCTCCCATGATTATTGGAATATTTTCATCTGATGGTGAAGGGACAATTCATGGGAGAGGTACAAAATGCAAACGCATTTTGTTAATGGATAAAATAGTTGAATTAACAAAGATCACAGTAAATGCATATGTGTGCCCAATTACAAAGAAAAAAATTCAGTTTGCAGAAGATTTGAATGTAGGCGATAGATTTCCATTGAATGGTCTTGTTTCGGTTTCATTTACACATGGATATGAGCCTAAGACAACTCATCAGTGGTATCAAATGGAGAATATTTTACCCATGCCTGAAAATAGAACGGATGAGCTTTATTGCAGTAGGTGTGATATTTCTATTTATTTATAGATATTGGTATATTACTGCAATAAAAGGTCTTACGCTCAACCAAAATAAAACGCACTACACCAAAAGAAAATGGTAATTGATATGTATGCTAAAATAAAACCGAGCCATTCTACTACAAAATGATAAAAAAAGAAGCCATAATTAAGAGACTCCTGCATAACCAGATGCAACTCAAACGATTACTCTGTCAAAACAAACGATTATATGCGAAAGCAAACGATTATGCAGGATTGGGTGCAAAGTGATGTACAGTAACTGATAACAAACAAACGATTGCTGAAATATGTCAGTTACCTACACGCCACCTTCCCTGTTGTAATGAATCAACTGCATCCTCTGATTTAAGGCTTCATAACAGAAACTATCGCAAAACAGCGTTGTTTTCGGAGTAGAATTGTATCAGAATAGTGGTATATTGGCATCTCTGTTGTACAAAATAGATAACAGACCAAAAAAAGTCCGAGATTTCGGGCTTTTTTTGCGTATCTGGAGTCAAAAAATTTTAGTGTAAAACCTTAGATGACATTTTGCCTTTTCAGCCATAAAACACGACTTGAACGGGCGTTTTTTCATTGTTTCACTCTGTCGGCTTAGTCATAGATTCTACAAATGTCTTTTCATCCTCGGCCAAGCGTTGAGCATAACCCTTTACCTTTTCTGCAATTATTTTCGCGCCTTGCATTTGCAAAAAGTTCTCGGCGTTGATGTAGGATTGCTCAACAGTTGTCGGTTGAGAAGTATTTGCCGTGTTCCACATAATAGTTTCAACAAGATACTTATTCATCAGCTTGCGAATATGATCCTGCATTTGAGAATATTGCAGTGTAGCGTAATAATGTCGGAGGAGGACTACATCATCGATGTAATCCTTAACCTCTTTGATATCCTTGAATTTTTCGTATATCTTTAAGTAATCTGTCATTTTTACTCCATTTCTTTAACCTTTGACTCAATATTGCTCCACCAATTATACCTTGCCAAAAAGATGAAGGCAGAAAGGATATTTATCAAGGAAGGAAAATGCAGGAATGCTGTCGCATTTCAAGTTTTTCTGACGCAGAGAAATTTTCTTTATGCCAAGTATTTGATGGCGAGGTTTAGTTGGTGAAGCAATAAATGCAATTTCTTATGCGGTTAAGTTATACTTAGCATATGGTTGAGCATCAATCTTGCTTATCGTCTTACTCCAATCGATATCGGAGCTGCAGAAAAATCTTGCGTAGGAACATACTCACACGTTGCCTTGGGGTTATGCTGTGTTACTTTCTTTACGCCCAATAAAGCGCGTGCAAACTTCGTTTTGATATACTTTTCGTTGATCCAAGTCAGCAGTGTGTCACGGCTTACGCCAAGATACACACACATTTCCTTAGTTGAACACCATCGTTCCGGCATATATTTCAATTCTTTCATAATGAATCTCTCTGTTTTTACAACTTTATATGATACATTATATCATATTTTCTTGCTTTTTTCAATGGGTTACTGCCGAATTGTGCGGAATTGACTGAAATCATTTCTAGATAACCAGATTATAAATTACCCGAGCGATTGTTAAAACTGTTTCCCGAAAGAGAAATCGAGTCTCACAGAGTGAAACCCGAAATTCGCCTAGCGTTTAACAGATGATAAGATTGAATTTGAAATTATGGAAGGTATCCGCAATACGTCTTAAAAGCTAAAAGCCATGCAGTCAATAAAACTGCATGGCTTTTACTTGCTCAATCGGTTTGATATGAATATTCCCTATCGCAAACACGATTTTGCGTGGTTTTTGCGTATCTGGAGTCGGATTAATTAGAATGAAATAAAGTTAAAATAAAAAAATATATTTTAAACTATTGACAAATCTATTTTCATCTGGTATAATTATATTGTTGTCAAGAACAAATCAAATAAATGTAGGGGTATAGCTCAGTTGGTAGAGCAGCGGTCTCCAAAACCGCGTGCCGAGGGTTCAAGTCCTTCTGCCCCTGCCAAATCATTAAAGCCTGTATTTCGAGAAAACACCGAAATATAGGCTTTTTTCTTACCTATAAACTACGGTTTTAAGCGCTTTTTCGACTGTTGCAACTGCATATTTACTCTTAAAAATGCACGTTTGCTTCACAAAAAAACTCACGAAATTCACGATTTGCTTCACGACGTGAAGCAAATTTCACACTCAAATCATATCGAAAATATGCAGAAAGGTATCATATCTAATAAGCCAGCTCCCGTAAGGGAGCTGTTGTTCTTAATAAACATATTTGTTTGTACTGCCTTCTAAGAGTTCTAGCTTGTGTCTGGTGTGACGATCAGCGTGGAAGAGTGACATAAGGATATTGACAACAACTTAGGCGTATGATATAATAAAATAAAATAGGGGAATTATAGAGATGAGCAAAACACTAAATCTTACAAGATAAAAAACTAAGAAGCAAAAACAAACAACAAATCAAGCGAAGAAAGGAGCAACGAAGCCTAAAAAATGGTATAGCAAAGCTGATCTTGACAAAAAATGTCAAAATC
>JAZNZK010000022.1:0-194983 GCA_045594905.1 Ruminococcus sp. | reverse complement strand
TAAAGGGCTTCGCCCTTTAGAATCCCATTTCTAATATTAATTCTCAAAAAATAATTATCGTTTTTCAATAAAAAGGTATTGACAAATGGTAAAATCTGTGATATACTATATTCAGAAACATAAAGGAGCTCTATATTTATGTGGACTAAAACTAAATCTCTGTTACTGTCAAGAATTCTGACCGTTGTTTCGGCGGCTTTATTCGTTATGCTTTCTTTCCTTTTACCCTATATGATAAAGTTCTATGATTCCCTGACTGAACCCATAGGACTTATTAAAGGTGATATCTTTATCCCCTTTTGTATAGGGCTGTATATTGCGGAAATCTTTGCTTTTATCGCTCTGTATTTCCTCCACAGACTGCTGAATAACATTAACAAGGATATCGTTTTTGACAATGATAACACTCGCTGTCTGCGTATCATTTCATGGTGCTGTATCCTTGCTGCCGTTGATTTCGGTATCCTCTGTCTGTGGCGTTATATCTTCGCTATGCCTGTGGTTTTTGCACTGATGCTCGGACTTATTATGCGCGTCCTCAAAAACGTCTTTGAAAAGGCTGTGGAAATTAAATCCGAAAATGACTTTACAATATGAGGAGGGATAAACTATGCCGATTATTGTGAATCTGGACGTTATGATGGCAAAACGCAAAATGTCCTCACAGGAACTTGCGGAAAAAGTTGGTATAACTACTGCTAATCTTTCCATTCTGAAAACGGGTAAGGCTAAAGCTGTCCGTTTCTCTACTCTGGAAAAAATCTGCGATATACTTGATTGTCAGCCCGGTGATATACTGGAATTCAGAAAGCCTGAGGTGCAGTAACAGAACACGATAGGAGTGTTCTTTATGACTGAGAAAGAATTTGTTGCTGTTGATACGGAAATCACCGAAAATACTGAAAATGGAACCGTTTCTGAGGATTCCGAAAAAATTATTGAAAACGAAAATAATAACGATTCCGCGGAAATCATTGAAGAAACGGAAACTCTGAATTTCAGCGTGGCTGAAAAAGTTTACGCTTTTATTATCGCTGTGCTCGCTTTTCTCTGGCTGGAATTCCAGATTTTTAATCCCGCAGGTTTTATTACTACTGCTGTCAATATTGTCATTATTACGGCTTCTGTGATTTTTCTGAAAAGAAATGAATGTCACTTCTCCCTTTTGAACAAGATAATTACCGCTGTTGTATACGCCTTCTCATTTGTGTTTTCTATTACTGACAACGGATTTATTAAATTTCTTGCAGGTGTTTTTCTCTTTGCTGCAGGGGCTTATCTAATATACTCCGTAGGTGAGGGTAAAAGCGAAATTGAAAAATTTCTCCCTGCTGCAATAAAAAAAGCTGTTCTCGAATTTCCCGTTTCTAATATGCATATACAGCCTCTTGCGGTAAAATCAACTGTAGGTCATTCAAAAACAGCAGGAAACATAAAGCATATTATCATTGGACTTATTCTTACAATTCCTGTTACTTTTATTGTTGCAAGTCTGCTTGCCTCTGCTGACGACAGTATGGCGAATATTCTGCAAAGTATTTTCAACAGAACTTTTTCTGACAGCGGTTTCGAAACGCTTCTTCACTTTGTCATATCAATCCCCTGTGGTATGTACCTTTTCGGTATGCTTTACAGCAACTGCAAGAGGAATAATATTGAGCCTCTGGACAGCGCGCTGTGTGAGTTCCGTATCGAAAATATGGGAAATATTCCAAATATGGTACTTTATACTGCTGTTACGCCGGTTCTTCTGCTTTATGTACTGTTTTTTATTACTCAGGCAGGTTATTTTCTCTCGCCATTTACGGGAACTCTGCCCGAGGGCTTCACTTATTCCGAATATGCTCGCCGCGGATTCTTTGAGCTTTGCGCTGTTACAGTGATAAGCCTTGCCATAATTATTTTTATCAGCCTCTTATCCCAGAAACATGGCAGAAATAAGCCTGCTGCTTTGAAATTTTATACTCTTGCCCTGAGCTTTTCCACTATCATTCTCATTATCGTTTCTATCAGCAAAATGATAATGTATATTTCAGAATACGGTCTCACTCAGCTGAGATTCTATACAATGTGGTTTATGCTTCTCTGCGCTGCTGTTTTTGTGCTGATTATTGTTAAGCAGTTCAGGTTTGAAATGAAGTTTTCCGCGTGGTTTTCCGGAATTTTTACTGTGATGCTCGCTTTCCTCTGCTTTTGCAGTCCCGATTATCTCATTGCTAAATATAATATCGAAATGTACAAGGCGGGATATCTTGATGAGCTTGATACCCGTATGATATGCAATATGTCAGATGACGGAATATTATGTGGCGCAATAAGCGGTGAAATTGATGGTGAAACTGCATATTATGATAGTTTATACGATAAGAAAAGTGAAATTGACTTCATGAATATTCCTTCACTTATTTTACGAAGTAAATTCAAATAATTGCAAAAGGCGGTCGCATGACCGCCTTTCCCACCTGTAGAAAAAGTTACAATAAGATAATTTTCAAGGGGACGCTCTGTAAGAAAGAGCGTCCCCTTAGCGTGTTGAAACACCTGAATTTCGTTCCGAAATTGCGGACTGACAAAGGCAGTCCCTACGCAATATTCTTTACTCTGCTTTGACGGGCAAAGTTGAAATAAGCTTCGCGTCATACTTCTGTATTGTCAGCGCGTCTGCTGCTGTTATGCCTGTTGCACCGTCAACATCAGCATTGACTGTGCCCTGCTGGGAAAGTCCATATTTATCGCTGTTTCCAATAGCTTGCAGAATTGCTGTAGAATCCGCAATTGTAACCTTGCCGTCGCAATTAGCGTCACCGTAGAGGATATCTCCTTTATCTTCAACTGTTGTTGTAACTACAGGCTTGGTTGTCTTTGTTGTTGTCATTACAGGTTTTGTTGTAGTAACCGCCGGCTTTTCTCCCTCAGTTATGGGATATGTTTTAAGGTCGGGAAGTTCATCAAGTGTTAAGCAGTACTCGCTTTGGTATATCTCTACAAGATTTTCTACAGGGTTATTCTGCTCGCTTGTGAGATAATTCATATACCATGGACAGAAATAAAGCCATGCCGCCTTGTCGTTTACAAGATTTTCCAATGAGGGTATACTGTCGTTCTCTGTCATTGCTACCATTTTCTGACCGTTTGTGCTCTGTACCAAACTATAGAATGTGGAGGAAATTGAGCTGAGATTTGGCATACCGTCAACTGCGTTGTATTTATCATATCCCACAAGGTCAACTACGTCATCACCCGGATACCATGCGGCTGATGTGGGGAATGTATAGCTTGTCCATGTCCAGATGAGGTTATCAAGTCCATATTCGTTTGTCAGTTTGTCGTAAAGCAGGCGGTAGAGCTCCTTGCAGGGCTCGGGGCCCTCTGCTCCCCACCAGAACCATGCGCCCTCTGCTTCGTGGAGAGGTCTCCAGAGAATCGGCACATCTGCCTCTTTCAGCTTTGTAAGCTCCTTTGCAATAAGGTCAATGTCTGCCATGAGCACTTCGTTTTCCCATGTGCCCTCAGTTAATGCCTTTGAAATGCTGAATGTGGTATAGGTAGCACTTGCGGATTCTACATAAAATGCAGTCTCTGTGCTGCCCTCCTCGCAGGGTACGTTCCAGTGCCATGTTACTGTGGCAATTCCCTTATATTTGTTTGTCCATTCGATACATCTTTCGGGAGCTTGGTCACGCCAATCAGATGTGGTATTATATGCAAGGAAGTCGATTCCGCGGATTGCAGGCATTTCCCCTGTCTGCTCCATGATATACTCAAATTCCGCCTCGTTGTCCTTTATATATGTATCGGGGTCATTCCATGAGTTGTAATTGTGAGAGCCGCAGTACTCCTGCTGTCCTGAAATAATATGGTTGCCATAGGTATCACAGAGGTAGTTGTAAAGACGCTTTGCGGAATCCGACGCATTGGGATTTGAAAGCGTTCTTGTAGGTGAAAGTGAGGTCAGGCTCTTATCCGCAGGCTTAATGGTGAGATAGTCATAATATGTATATCCCCAGTACGCTTTCAGCTCGATTGTATTCTTTCCCTTTTTGAGATTTACAACTCCGCCTGAAGCCTCCTCAAATGACGTATTATAGGGGAAACTTACCTCTCCTTGATTTACTCCGTTTACATTGAGATACTGCACCTTCTTGTTTGGGTCGCTGGGCTCACAGTAACAGATTGCAAGCTCGTAAAGTCCTGCTTCTGCAACATCGACTTCAACGGAAAGAGTTGTGCCCTTCTGGTCGAGGTATGCAAAGCCTTCTCCGGAAAATCCAGAAAAATCAGCGTTTTCAGGCATTTTATCACTTGGAACATCCTCGACTCCCATGTAAATTGCACCGCCGCTTGTTGTGCCGTTCTCAAATTCGTACTTCTGTATGCCTGTGTCTGCGGCATTTACAGCAGGCAGACTTGCTGAAAGGGACAGAGCCGAAACTGCTGCAACTGCAAAAGTTAAGGGTTTTTTAATATAGTTTTTCATAATAATTAACTCCTTAATTTAATCAATTTATTCATGTTTTCTCTGATTTTTGCCGAATAAATCAGCAAAATATTGTTTCTATTTTCATTATAACATATATTTCAGAAAAAATCAAGATTAAATCTAATTAAATTAATATTAAATTAATTCTACTGTTCCATTACGCATCAACTGAAATTCCCTCAAGGTCAAACAGGGGCAGATATTCCTCCCTTGCCGATGAAATATCTTGTGTAAATCCCTTTATACCGAGGCTTTCTGCGTGTCTCACCACTGAATTATACTCCATTTTTGTAACACGGCGTTTAAGCTCGGGGTAATCTGACGATATAAAATCAAAGGGGGTATACTGGCTCATAATGCTCACAAGTCGGCTGTCCGCAGATGTATTTTCCGCTATCCAATCCATGATTTTCATGCTGTCATGGCGGCAATTGGGCAATACGAGATGACGTATTATCGTGCCTTTCAGCAATTTTCCGCTTTCGCTGTATTGCAGCTTTCCCACCTGATTTATCATTTCTGTCACTGCCGCAGAACCGTATTCAAAATAATCGGCTGCCTTTGAATACTTAGCGGAAATTTCAGAGGAAAAATATTTGATATCAGGTAAATATACGTCGATATATCCGTTAAGGCGCTTAATTGTCTCTGTTGATTCGTACCCTCCGCAGTTGTACACAACGGGGATTTCAAGACGATGTTTTACGCGGTCAAGAGCTGAAATTATCTGAGGCAAAAAATGCGTGGGCGTTACAAGCTCAATATTTTCCGCTCCCCTGTTCTGCAATTCAAGAAATATATCACCAAGTCGCTCACTTGTGATGATTTCGCCGAATCCTGCCGCGCTTATCTGCGTATTCTGACAGTACACACACCGCAGACTGCAGCCCGAAAAAAATACCGTGCCTGCGCCGTTTTCGCAGGATATGCATGGTTCTTCCCATTGGTGCAGAGTAGCTTTCGCCGCCTTGATTTCCGCGCTCATGCCGCAGAATCCCGTTGTTTCGTATCTGTTAATTCCGCATTTTCTCGGACACAGGCGGCAAGAGATATATTCCGCGAACATTGCCTATTCCTCCCCCATGAGTGCGTATATTTCAGCGGCTGAAGCAAGTCCGTCGGAAAATGCCGTCGCGCCGCCGCAAGCTGTTCCAAGGCGCAGTGCGTAATCGCAGCCGCCTTTTTCATAGCCTGCAATAAAGCCGGCAACCATTGAATCTCCTGCGCCTACGGTATTTTTTACTGTGCCGCTGTATGCTTTGCTTACATGAATTTTCCCCGATTCATCAACGAGAACCGCACCCTGCTCTGCCATGGAAACAAGGACGTTTACAGCCCCCATTTCTTTTAGTTTCATGGCATATTCAGCCGCTTTTTCGGGCGTATCAACTGTATCGCCGAAAATTTCTCCAAGCTCGAAATTGTTCGGCTTAATGAGAAATGGTTTGTATTTCAGCACGTTCAGCAGAAGATTTCCGGAAGCGTCAACAATCGCTCTGATTTTTTTCTGTTGGAGATGTGCCAGAATTTTTTCATAAATATCCGCTGAAAGTGAGGAGGGAATACTGCCCGCAAGGACTATGGTATCCCCCTCTTTCATGGCTTCAAATCGGGAAAAAAGCTCTCTTACCTTGTCCTCGGGGATTTGCGGTCCCTGTCCGTTCAGCTCTGTTTCGGTGGGAAGTCCTGTACGAAGTTTTATATTTATCCGCGAAAATCCGCTGTCAAGGCGGACAAAGTCAGTGGCTATGCCCTTTTCTGCAATTCCCTTTTCTATTGCCTCTCCTGTGAAGCCTGCGGTGAATCCCAGAGCTTTTGAGGGAATTCCCAATTCTGCAAGTACAAGTGATACGTTTATTCCCTTGCCGCCAAAAAAGATTTCTCCGCTTCCAAGGCGATTAACTGCGCCCATGGAAATCGTGCCGCACTCAACAACGTAATCAACTGCAGGGTTAAGAGTTACTGTATATATCATTCTTTTTCTCCTTTACAATTTATCATACTATATTATATCATTGAGAATAAAAAAATGCAAGAAGATTATCGAATTAAAAAACCGCATATAACCGAATTCACGATTACATGCGGTATTTCTCTTATTGCGCCGCTGTTCTGACAATCAGCTTTTTTATAACGGGTACTCTGAACATTATTACCGCTCCGATACAGGTAAACGTAATTTCGGGAAGCATATAGCATCCGTTGTAAAGCAGACTGTAAAGATATGTATTTTCTGTTGAAAAGCCCTCCCAGAGATTTCCTGCACTGTGGAATATTACTACTCCGCTGATGAAATGGCATACAAATCTGAGGAAAAGCGCCGCCGCTGTGCCGATTACCCAGCCCGTTACGCCCTTGTTCCTGAACATTCCTGCTAAGCCGATTACTGTAAATGCGGCTATATAGTCAAGAAGTATGCAGGATATGAGCATTGCGGGTGTTAAGCCCCAGGCAAATATGCCGTCGCCGATTCCCTGTATGAACTGAAACAGGGAGAATATAAACGCTATTGCCATGCCCTTTTTCACGCCGTGCTTTATGCTGTACATTGCCACAGGAAGCATACTTAGAAGTGTTACAGTGCCTCCCCATGGAAGCTTGAATATTATGGCATAGCTGAGAACTACTCCCATTGCAATTACAAATGACCCTTCAATAAGGGATAGCATTTTATTTTTATTCATTTTCATATCTCCTTTCTCTATTGCTCTCCAACTCTTGAATTGGCGAAACAATAACTATAGTATATCATATTTTTTTGAATTAATCAAGTGTTAGTTTGGGGCAAAAAAAACCTGAGTTATATACCTCAGGTTCTTGTCTATACTATTTTCTGCATTTGGATTTGTAAGTTTTAATGAATGCTGCAACAGACATTACTGCAATTAATGCAGCCATTGCAAACATTACTATTGCTCCGAAAATTTTTCCGTCCTTTATGCCGTTTATGCCAAGCATTATAATAATGCCAATTAATGCAGCATATATTGCGAAAAAAATAATCAGAAGAAGAATTTTCAGTGGAATAGGCACTTTTTTACTTGTACCTGCTTCAAGTGTACCCTCTAAAATCAGACTTACAATAAATTCCATTATCATAATATAATCCCCCTATGATTATTAATCCCCATAATACAGGGCGGAAGGATATCTCCGCCCTGCGATATTTATTACTTTACGTCAGGCTCCAGAACGGCATAATTTCCGTCTGTACGCTTGTACACTACATTGATTGCCCCTGTCTTTGCATTGAGGAACATAAAGAATGTGTGGCTGAGAAGATTCATCTGGAGTATTGCCTCCTCTACGTCCATAGGACGTAACTCGAACTTCTTCTCCTTGATAATTGTGTAATCTGAAACCTCCTCAACAGGCTCTGCAAATGCCTCCTTGAAAGCTGTATCTTTAAGCTTCTTTTCAATCTTTGTCTTATTCTTGCGAATCTGTCTGATAATCTTGTCGATTGCATCATCAAGAGCGTCGTTCTTATCAACAGCTGTGCGCTCTGCACGGTAAATTACGCTGTTATATCTTACCGTAAGCTCTACAACAATCTGATTTTTCACTTCTGAAAGAACAATCTTTGCGTCGGCTTCGTCTCCGAAAAATTTGCTGAGCTTTGAATCAAGTTTTGCTTCTGCGTATTCGGTAAAATTCTGCGGAATCTGCATTTTCTTTGCTGTAATGGTTGTTTTCATATATAGTAATCCTCCTTAGTATAATTGCTCCCCCGACCAACTCTTGAATTTTCTATTTTGGTGGAGCAACAGTCCCCTTTGTACTTTGTACATCGGAAACAATTTATGATATGGAATATTCTTTCCATGGTTATATTATAACATAAAAAATTAAAAATTACAATACCATTTTGTTAATTTTGTATGATTTGTATAAACACATAAGCAATATTTGTTAAAATTGACGTTTTTTCAAAAAAGTCTTTTTTGATATTGTGTTCAGATTATTGAATAAAAAATGGGCAGCCAATGACTGCCCGTTAATTCACTTGCTGAGACTATTCAGCATTGCTGTAACTATATTCTCCGCAACAGCCGGTGTGCTGTATTTGTTTTCAAGTACGACACAAAATGCAATAGGAAATTTTGCATCATCTACAAATCCCACAAGCAGCGCATTTTCCTCGTTTCCGTGCTTTACCTGCGCTGTACCGCTTTTTATTGCTACTTTATACCCAGGTATCGAATACTGATAATGATTTGCTCCGTTTGTAAGTAGAATCTGCTTTACAGATGCCGCGGTTTCCTCGCTGAAAAGCTGTTCGCTGTACTTTGTTTGCGCTTTTTCTGTGACATTGCCCTTTACATCTGTTACCTGCTTTATTATATGCGGCATTGTCATTTTTCCCGTTTCATTGGCTATTGCACTCTGCCACATCATAAGCTGTACAGGACTTGCAAGGGTTTCGCCCTGTCCGATACAGCCCCACTGTGTTGCAAAATCTGCCGTATCTGTAAGAGTTGTGGAAGCCTTGAAGCACTGTATACCATCGATATCAATATACTCCTGCTTTGGCTTTTCAGATTTTTCATTTTCTTCGGATTCACCGCTGCTGACATCATATCCTAAACGTGTATATACCTCAGTTATACTTTCAAGAGGCATATCGGCATCCTCCACAAGCTGTGCAAAGAACGGATTACAGCTGTTTTCTACTGCCTGCTGAATGTTTTGTGTGCCGTGTCCCCAGCTGTTGTGGCAGTCGATTTTTCCGCCTGTACTGTTCATATAATATCCGCTGCAGCTGTAACTCTTGGAGAAAAGTCCATCCTGCCCGAGAATTTCCATAGCTGTTATAACTGTGGAAACTTTTTGCGTAGAGCCGGGAACTGTGCCGTACATTGCCTTTGACATAAGCGTTCCCGATTTCATATACTCCAATCCCTCATATCCGCTTGTGGGGTCAATATTGGGCAGACTGGTACAAACAAGAATTTCACCTGTTTTGTAATTGTATGCAACAATACAGCCGTCAGCTCCCATAAATGCGTCGTATGCCGCACGGTTTGCCTTGTGGTCAAGAGTGGTGTATATAGCCGCTTTGCCGTTTTTGTTGTCGATTCCCTCGTTGAAGCTGTAATTACTCAGCTTGTCGATATTCTGTGCTACAAGGGTGTTTTCCATTTGTCCTTTATCATCGCCAATGAGATTTCCCACATCTATGAGATGATTAACAGGAATATCTACAGTTCCCGAACCGTCAAAGAGGATATCCTTATTTCTGTCATATACCTTTCCAAGACGGTAATTGTCCGAATGGGTGATGTAAAATGGCGCGTCCTTGTATATCCTTGCTGTAAGGATTCCCAGACCTGCGATAAACATGAGGAGAAACAGCGTTATAACAAGCTGACATCTTTTTATACTTTTCATACTGTCCTCCTTTTGCGCTTTTTGCCTGATTTTTTCGGCTTATGTGAGGGATTTGCAAATACAGGTGACTGCGCCGCAACTATCATTCCCACCATAAGTCCGCTTGTTACCATTGAGCTTCCGCCTGCTGAAATAAAGGGAAGTGTTACTCCCGTAAAAGGTATCATATTGCATGAACCGAAGATATTCAGTGCCATTTGTACTGTGAAGGCTGCGGCAACTCCTGCACACATTGTTCCGTGATAGTAGGAGCGCGGCGGATTTACAAGAGGCATAGCAACCATTATAAGAAGCATTAACACTGTCATAAGGGCGTAGAGAAGTCCCCATTCCTCGCTGATTGTGGCAAACACTATATCGCTTTCATAGGCGAAAACTTTGTGGAGAAAGCCCTTTCCTGCGCCTTTTCCGAACCATCCGCCCTCAGCAATAGCAATAAGCGCTTTTGTCTGCTGATAGCCGTTTGCATCGGGGTCGCTCCAGATATCCGCAAAAATTCTGTCCTTTACATATGCGGGAGCAAGGATTATTGCGATGATTCCAAGCACTCCAACAACAGAACCTGCAATTATCAGAGTTTTCTTTGAAAATTTTGCCTTTGGATAACATATTCTCAGGAAGAAGCATGAGGCATATATTGCCGCAAATGTGGGGATACTTCCCAAATCTCTGCACCACCACTGGAAAAGAATTATTATTGCGGTTATGCCGAAAAGAATCAGATTATCATATACAACGTTAAACTCTCCAAGCTTTTTCTTGTTCATCTGCTCTGCAATAGATGTAGCGCAGGCAAGAACAAGCAAAGGTTTGATGAATTCCGAGGGCTGAATTGACATAAATCCTAAATCAATCCACATACTTCGACTGCCAGTAAACAGAAGGATTATCACCATTAACACGGCTATGCCTGCCCAGACAAATTTTTTCTTCGTCTGAATCCAGCGGTGATTGCGGCAGGCGATATAGCCTATTCTGCACGATACAAGGGCGGCGATACAGGTTATAAAATGCTTTGCATCAAAATGAACACCGCCGAAACAGGACTGGAAAATCATGCTCATGTTAAGTATCAGCAAAAGCATGAAGTCTACTGCATATGTCCGCTGCTTGAAGAAGGGCATAATTATGAAATATATTGCGTCAAGCCCGATAACAGCGGCACTGAGCGTTATTATATCATTTACGCTGTCATATTTACCATTTGTGTATACATTCATGAGCATTGAGCCGTGAGTTACAATTACAAAAATACATGATAAAAGGTAAGATACAGGATTTGTCATTTCTGAATCCTCCTTTTTCTGAAAATAAGTCTGCGATTCCCAAGAGTTATAACATCGTTATCGTAAAGGCGCACATGTCTGACAAGCTCTCCGTTTACGTATACCCCCGATTTTGAGCCGATATCGTTAATCGTCCATTTACCGTCAGTTACGTTGAGCATGGCATGGTATCGTGATACTGACATATCCTGAATACGTATATCGGCAGAGGCATGTCTGCCTATCAGTATTTCGTCACATTCAAGAGCATATACCTGTGTTTCGTCTGCAAGCTCCATATCTGCCGCAATTTTGCTCCAGACCTTTTTACCCGAATGTTTTTCCATATATGAGGTTATAAGTATCACCAGTGCGCAGATATCAAGCAAGGCAACAGCTGCCGCACAGATTGCGATATCCATATAATCATCTCCTTTCAATAATTCCTATAGGGATTTATAGCTTACTACGAAAGCATGAGATTGTCGAAGAAGCCGTAACAAGAAAATTTATTAAGGGGACGCTCTCACTTGCAGAGCGTCCCCTCTTTCAAAACAGTCTACAGGACTGTTTTGAAATTCACCCCTTGCAGAGCGCTTGAACGCTATGCGGGACGCTGTCCCACACCCTGCCAGAGACGCTGTCTCTGGACTCTGCTAAAGGGCTTCGCCCTTTAGAATCCCAATCTTTGTGTCTTTCACAGTTTTTCAACAAACTATAGCTTACTTCATAAGCTTTTCTCCCGAAGCAAAGACTTTCATCATCTCATTAGTTAAACTCAAGTCATCGGGCTGACCTGTTACATTTTCTCGTTTTATCCAGCGTGCATTACTTAACTCCGATTGTTCAAGTTTAATATCGGTATCGCCGTCAACATCGCAGAAAAATCCCAGAAGAAGTCCTGCTGAAAATCCCCATGGCTGAGATTTATAATAACGGATATTTTTTACTTTCAGCCCCACTTCTTCCATAACTTCACGGCGCACGGTATCTTCCGGTGTTTCGCCGATTTCCATATATCCTGCAACAAGTGCATCATAGTTTACGCCGCGGCTTTTGACATAACGTGTAACAAGCAGTTTATCGCCGTTTGTAACTCCCACTATTACAGCGGGATTTATACGGGGATATATCAGCTCTCCGCAGTTGGTGCAGAGCATTGCTCTTTCGTTTGTGCAGGCTATGGTTTTGCCTCCGCAGCCGCCGCAAAAGCGATTTGAAGCATACCATTCCGAAAGGTGATAGGCGGTAAAAAGTGCGAATATACTCGCTCTGAGCATGAATTTCTCACGGCGCAAAGTGCGGATATTCACCATTGAAAATCCCTCATCAGCGGAGGAATAATCGCTTACAATGAAATATTTCACATTCCCGATTGCAAAAAGATATGTCACATCAGCAGGATTGCACATCTGCGACGGAGTGGGGAAAAGCTTGTCTGAATCCAAATTGCACAGAACTTTGTTGCCCTTGAAGTACATGAGCATACTGTTGCTGTCGGGTTCTGTTTCGGGAAAATATCTGTTATCGAATCCAAGTGGAGAAATATCCTGAATCATAAAATCACCTCTGATTTTTTGACATATCTGTCATAAGTCTGAATTCAAAAATAGTCATTACTAAAGCGACAATACCTGAAAGCAGGTCACATATCGGGCCTGTATACAGTATGCCGTCGATTCCCATAAACTTCGGTAGTACGAGGAGTATCGGCACAAAGAATATAATCTGTCGTGTAAGGGAAAGGAATACGCCCTTTATGGGTTTGCCGATAGATGTGAAGAATGTTGAAGATATGGGTTGAATACAGTTGAGCCATGTGAAGAAAAGGAATATTCTGAAAAATTTGCTTCCGAATTCAAAATATGTCTCTGTACCATCGCCGAAAAGTCCGAGAATCTGTTTTGGGATAAGCTGGAAAAAAATAAATGCAACAACGGAAATTGCACCTGCAATTCCAAGAGCCAGCTTGTATGAGGATTTAACACGGCTGTAATTCTTAGCGCCGTAGTTAAAGCTCTGAATTGGCTGTGTTCCCTGTGCAAGACCGATTACAATAGAGAATACAATCATATTCACTTTCATAACAATTCCTGCAACAGCAAGGGGCTCTTTTTCGCCATAAACGGAAAGACTTCCGTAGTGCTTTAAAGAGTTGTTAAGAACTACCTGAACAATAGCAATTGCCAGCTGATTGAAGCATGAAGCCATTCCGATTGCGCAAACTCTTGAAACCACTTTTAACTGCGGAATAAAATGCTTTGCAGTGAGCTTTACTGTTTTGAACTTGCGTATGTAAAGGATAACAAGGACTGCTGAAACAACCTGTCCGATAACTGTTGCAGCTGCCGCGCCTTTCATTCCCCAATCAAAAACGAGAACGAATAATGCATCAAGGATTGTATTTATTACAGCACCTGTCAGATTAAGTATCATAGTCATTCCGGGGCTGCCGTCAGCGCGGATGATATGACCGCCGCCCGTTGCAAGTATCAGGAACGGAAAGCCTATTGCTGATACAGCAACATAATCCTTGGCATAAGGCATAATATCATCGGGAGAACCGAAAAGTTTCAAAAGCGGAGTGAGGAATATAAGGGTAAAAGCTGATATAATTATACCAATTCCTGCAAGCATTGTTAGGGCATTTCCTGCAAAATATCCTGCACGTTTTGAATCGCCCTTGCCCATTGTAAGATTGAAGCATGAAGCGCCGCCTATTCCAAGGAGAAGCGCCGCGGCGATACACAAAGTCGAAAACGGGAAAGCGATATTTGTGGCGGCATTTCCGTCAGTTCCCACGCCCTGACCGATGAAAAACTGGTCAACGATATTGTACAACGCGCTGACAAGCATACCGATAATACTTGGGATAGCGAATTCCGCCATAAGCTTCGGCACAGGCGCAGAAGCAAGGGGATTGTTTTTTTCTGTTTGATTCATTTTTTTACCTTCTTTTCTTTAATCATTACCATATTATTATACACCTTTTCGATTCTGTTTTCAAGTATAATTGAGAAAAAAACAATAAACTCCGAATATAAAAATAATGTTGGGATTCTAAAGGGCGAAGCCCTTTAGCAGAGTCCAGAGACAGAGTCTCTGGCAGGGTATGGGACAGCGTCCCATGCAGAGCGAAGCTCTGCGATGCGTTTAAGCGCTCTGCAAGGGGTGAATTTCAAAACAGTCCTGTGGACTGTTTTGAAAGAGGGGACGCTCTGCAAGAGAGAGCGTCCCCTTAAAAAATATTACATAATTTGAGAAATTCAAATCCCCGATTCTTCATTGAATCGGGGATAAAAAATTATTTCTTGAAAAGCTGTCTGAGAACAAGACCGCCGCCTGCTGCGGTAAGTCCGAACATAAGTACAAACATATATGCATTTGTTGTTCTCCAGTGCATTCTTACACTCATAAGAACTGCCGCAAGTACTATTACTAATCCCACGGCAACAAATATCCAGCCGAAGATTTTTCTCTCCATAAGAAACAGCATTACGATACCTATAAATATAGGTACAAATATTGTTCCGTTGGGAAGATTGAATCCGCCAAAGCTGAACATATATCCGCCGTAACCCCATGTGCTTTCGATATTCAGATTCTGGAATATCATGAATACGCCTGCCGCAAGCATGAGAAGACCTACGAAAAATTCCAAAAGGTCATTTCTGTTCTTTTCGCGTCTGTCGTTGTACTCCTTCAGGTCACGGTAAGCCTTGTCCAGTTCGGTGTCATACTTTGATTTCTTTGCCATTGTTTTTTACCTCCAATAATCATTTATCTCTAAAAACAATTACTTGTTTTCAAGAGCTGTAATAAGGTCAACTCTGCGCTGATGTCTGCCGCCCTCAAATCCTGTAGTAAGGAATATTTCGGCAAGTTCGCAGGCAAGACCAACGCCTGTTGTTCTTGCGCCCATGCACATGATATTTGAATCATTGTGCAGACGTGTATATTTTGTTGAGAATGAATCGGCGCAGAGTGCAGCGCGGATTCCCTTTATCTTGTTTGCGGCAATGGACATTCCAATTCCCGTACCGCAGAGGAGAATACCTCTTTCACATTCACCTGATGTAACTAATCCGCATACAGCCTCCGCCATATTTGGATAATCACATGGCTCGCCGTCTGTTCCCATATCCTTGAATTCAAAGCCCTTTTCGGAGAGGACTTTTATAATTTCCTTTTTCATTTCAACTGCTGCGTGGTCGCATCCTATAGCAATCATTTTTCTTTCTCCTTTTTTTCAAGAATTTTTTCAGCCTGAACTTTTTGCAGATATGAAGCTTCAAGCTCATCAGGGGAAACAAATTCCTTTGCCATTGCTCCGAGGCATACACCGCAGGCATTCTGTATTCGGGATTGCGGTGGTGCGATAATAAACATCGGTGAACGGTATGTCATGAAGAAATCTGCCGCTCCGTCGCCGCAGAGCATAACTTCCGTACCGTTGAGAGCGAGGAATTCCGCAAGCTCATCACAGCTGAGAAGTCTTTCCTCCATGACGATTTCAAGCCCATAGCAGTCACTTTTATAAACTGCGGCATAGACTAAATCAGCACGAGCCTTCATAACGGAGCATAAAACTCCCTTGTAGGCTATATTGTTGAAAGCGAGAGCCTCCAATGTAGAAACTCCGCAGCATTTGCAGTTCAGAGCAAATCCCATGGCTTTTACAGCGGCAATGCCGATTCGCAGTCCTGTGTAGCTTCCGGGCCCCTTAGCCACGGCAACAGCGCCGATATCCCTGACAGTTTTTCCTGTCTGTTCGATAAGGCTTTTCACCATAGGCATAATTACCTGCGAATGAGTTTTCTGCGTATACAGTGAGGTTTCGGCTATGACAATCTCACTGTCAGTATCAAAGAGGGCGGCTGATGCAACTTTTCCTGATGTATCAATTCCAAGCAGAAGCAAAACGTTCATCTCCCTCTAAAGTAATTTCTCTTTCAAGCTCATCAAGAGAGCTGATAGTAATATTTATAACTTTTCCCGAAAGATATTTTTCAATATTTTCCGACCATTCAACTGCGGCAACGTTATTGCCAAAATCGTAGTCGTAAAATCCGCAGGATTCCAAATCCCATTCGCTTGAAATGCGGTACATATCAAAGTGATAGAGTTTTATCTTGTCACCGATATACTCATTTACAAGGGCAAAGGTTGGTGATGTAACAACATCTCCCAGACCAAGACCCAGAGCAAGACCTCGTGTGAATGTGGTTTTTCCTGCACCGAGGCCGCCGTGATATGCTATAATATCGCCTTTTTGCAGAAGTTTTCCTATTTCAGCGGCGGCTTCGATTGTTTCTTCGGGTGATTTTGTAATTATTTTTCTTATCATATCAGAAAAGTCCTGAAATATTTCCGTTATTGTCGCAGTCGATGTTCAAAGCTGAGGGCTTCTTCGGAAGTCCGGGCATTGTAAGAATATCGCCTGTGTATAATACTACAAATCCTGCACCTGCTGAAAGCTTTGCGTCGCGTACAGTGATTCTGAAATTCTTCGGCTTGCCAAGCTGTGTGGGATCGTCGGAGAGAGAATACTGCGTCTTAGCCACACATACAGGCAGATTGCGGAATCCGATTGATTCAATTTCCTTTATTGCTTTTTCAGCCTGAGTTGTGAAGTTTACGCCGTCAGCGCGGTATATTTCTTTTGCAAGAATCTCAATTTTTTCCTTGATTGGAAGTTCTGTGGGATACAATGGACGGAATCCCTCGCCGCTGCCGTCGGTAAGAGCAATTGTCTCGCAAACTTTGTTTGCAAGGTCAACTCCGCCCTCGCCGCCTTTGGCGAATACTTCACACATTGATACTTCAACGCCCATTTCAGCGCAGAAATTGCGTACAAATTCAACTTCCGCATCGGTATCTGTGTGGAATCTGTTGATAGCCACAACAACGGGAACATGGAATTTATGCATATTCTCGATGTGCGTCTGCAAGTTTATGATACCCTTTTCAAGAGCCCACATATTTTCTTTTGCAAGCTCATCTTTAGGAACTTTTCCGTTGTATTTCAATGCGCGGATAGTAGCAACAAGTACAACGCAAGAAGGCTTGAGACCTGCATATCTGCACTTGATATCGAAGAACTTTTCAGCACCAAGGTCAGAGCCGAAGCCTGCTTCTGTTATGCAGTAATCGCCCAGTTTAAGAGCAAGCTTTGTAGCGCGTACAGAGTTGCAGCCGTGAGCGATATTTGCGAAAGGACCTCCATGAATAAATGCAGGATTATTTTCAAGCGTCTGCACCAGATTTGGCTTTAATGCATCTTTAAGAAGAGCAGTCATAGCGCCTGTACAGCCAAGCTGTTCAGCAAATACGGGCTTGCCGTCCAAATCGTATGCTACAAGGATATTGCCAAGACGTTTTTTAAGGTCTGCCAAATCCGTAGCAAGACAGAGTATAGCCATAACCTCGGAGGCAACGGTAATCTGGAAGCCGTCCTCACGGGGTACGCCGTTTAACTTTCCGCCAAGACCGATAACTGTATTGCGGAGTGCACGATCATTCATATCGAGACAACGCTTGAAAAGTACGCGGCGCTGGTCGATACGGAGTTCATTTCCCTGCTGGATGTGGTTATCAAGCATAGCGCAGAGGAGATTGTTTGCAGATGTAATAGCGTGCATATCTCCTGTGAAATGGAGGTTGATGTCCTCCATAGGAACAACCTGAGCATAACCGCCGCCTGCAGCACCGCCCTTGATACCGAAAACAGGTCCGAGAGAAGGCTCACGGAGAGCAAGAACAGCATTCTTGCCGATTTTTCCCATAGCCTCAGCAAGACCAACGCTGACAGTAGTTTTGCCCTCGCCGGCTGGGGTAGGATTTATAGCAGTAACGAGTATAAGCTTGCCGTCCTCACGGAAAGCAGTCTGCGAATAAAGATTTTCGGAGAGCTTTGCCTTATAGTGTCCATAAGGTTCGAGACAATCCTCGGAAATACCGAGAGAAGATGCAATTTCACCGATTTTTTTCATTTTCGCGCCCTGAGCGATTTCTATATCAGTAAGCATAAAAGACCTCCATAAATTGTAATCAATAAATATATAGTTGAATCTGACGAAGCAAATACAGCCTACAATAAATATTATACCATATTTTTCACCCAAATGCAAGGGGCATTACAAGTTTTCTCATTTAATAGCAAATAATGATAACGTGCATATCATCGTCAAGAACATAGCTTACACTTTCGCCGAACTGAACATAGCCGTAAAGATTCCATAATTCGCCGTTTTCAAACAAGCCTTTTACAGCGTTTTTATATGTCTGTTCATCTGCAAACATCATTTCAGCAAAGCCGCTGTAAGCTGAATTTGCCATAACTGCTCCCACAGCTTCGGGTGAATATTTATTAAGATATGACCCGTTTTTTACGTGATAATTGCTGTCCATAGAATAACAGGCAGGGATATTTTTCTGGTTTTCGCCAATACTGTGAGTGCGTATAAGCCGTTCATCATTTAATAAAAAATATGTATGGAAAACGTCTGTTCCCATATTTTCAGTATCTCCTGCGTCGTCCCATGTTACATCAACCCAGTAATTTATACCGTTGAGCGAGATATAATTCCATGCATGACCTGCCGGTTCGGAATATTCTTCTCTGCTGTTCGGGTCACGGTTCCATGCCTTTCCATTTACAACGCCGCAGGGGATATCAAGCTGATTCATAATATACTGGAAACCGCGGGAATAACCGCCGCATACAGCTTTTCCCTCAACGAGACAGCCGTAAGCTGTATCCCAGAGATTTTTTTCTTCAATGCCTACCTTGGAATCATCATAAACGGTATGTTCTGCAATATAATCATGGACATACAGGGCTTTTCCGTAATCGTCAAGTCCCTCGGGCATACCCGAAATGATTTTATCTCCTGCAGCTCTGATTTCGCCGACCATAGTCATAAGCTCCTCGGAGGTATAATCGTTCATAGATTCAAAATCACAGCTTGAAGAATTTTTTGAAGTTTCAACGGAGTATGCGTTCATGCAGTCTAACCAGAAATATTCGGGATAATCACGTTTTACGTCATCCAATACATCACTAAGGTCATCGGAATCAACAAATCCGTCAAATTCAACTTCTGTTTCACCTTTTTCAAAGACTTCCGTAAGAGTGGTGTATAGTACGTCATTTTCGATATATTTACCAGATATTCTTTCAGAGCTTACATGCGCATTATCTGTTTGATTTATTTCCACGCACCCCCATGAAAGAGCCATAGAAACAGCCGATATCAAAAGGGTATATTTCTTTATTTTCACAATTTTCTCCCCTAAGAAAAAAATCAATTCAGGACTATATCAAGAGTAAATAATTCGTCAGTGCGGTAATAGGAAATTTTTTTATCTTTTATGCCGTCAGCTTTGTAAAGGGCTGATTTTGCAATAAGGCTGTTGAGAGCCTCGCTATAGGCTTCAAAGCTGCCGAACATAATTTCGCAGTGCTCATTATCGGAGTTTTTGCTTATGTAATCAAGAACAGCGTCCTTATCATATGTTTCGAAATATCCACCATTCTGTATAATATAATTGTATTCAGTAGCCGTACAATCGGGAACAAATCCCTGTTTTCTGTCTAAGGTACGGGTATTCATAAGCTGGTCTGTTGTAAGCATGCAGTATGTATGAACCGGACCGCCGAAATCGTAGTCGTCCCATGTTACATCAATCCAGTAATACTCACCGTCAATTTTAACATAATTCCACGCATGATTTGAACCTGTGCAGATACCGCTTTCTATATCAAGTTCCTGCATTATCATCTGAAATGCTCTTGCATATCCGCTGCAAACGGCTTTCTGATTAACGAGGCAGCCGTAAGCATGGTGATACAACCCTGTAGTATCTAATTCGGCACCCTCGTGGTCGTATTCTGTATTATCAATGAGATAATCGTGAACAAATACAACCTTTTCGTAGTCGCTCAGGCCGCTTGGGATAGCGTCAAGAGCCTTATCCAAGGCTTTTTCCTGTTTTTCACGCATTTCATCTATTTCGTCCTTTTCTAAGGTTTCAAGAATATTTGTGCTTATTTCAGTACCGTCAGTTGCAGCACCTGCGGAGAAAACATTGCTAAGCCAGAAAACCTGTGGGCAGTCGTTATACAGCTGAACAAAAGCCTTTTCAACTTCTCTGCCTTTGATTTTTCCCGGAACTATAGTTTTTGTATTGCCCTCTGCGGTACTTTCGCAGAAAAGACTATACCATTCAGTTTCGTACAGTTCTTCCGCAACCTCTGTAATATCAGGCATTCTGTTTGTCTTTGGCTCTGTAGGCTGTTCGATTTCGATTTCAGGCGTGATTTCATTTGCCAGACCTGAAATAAAGGAACAGCCGCTGAGAAGTGATAATGCAGTAATTGCTGATGCTAATTTAATAATTTTCATAATTTTACCCCCAATAATTTATTTTTCAAGTATTTATATAACTCCCTCAAAGCTTTGTTCAAGGACTTCAACGGAATTTTTAAAGCTTTCCATTTCCTCGTCAGTGAGTGAGAGTTCTATTATTTCTTTAACGCCGTTTCTGCCGATAATGCATGGAACGCCGATAAATACATTTTTGCTGTCGTATTCTCCGCAAAGCTTTGCAGAAACGGTGAGAACGCTGTTTTCATCGCCCAGAATAGCCTTGACAATACGCGTTATAGCCATTCCGATGCCATAATAGGTAGCATTTTTTGCCTCGATAATCTTATAAGCGGCAGTACGCACCTGCTCCTCAATTTTTTTCATATCCTCTACGCAATAGCCGTTGCATTTATCTTCAAGCACTTCTGTAATGCGCTTTGTTGCGAGCATCATCTGAGAGAGAGGCGCAAATTCACTGTCTCCGTGTTCGCCCATAACATAAGCGTGGATATTTTTCGGGTCTACCATGAAGTAATCACCGAGAAGATAGCGCAAACGAGCAGTATCGAGAGAAGTGCCCGTGCCGATAACTCTTGAAGCCCCGAAACGTGAAAGCTCATAGGTAACTCTTGTCATAATATCAACAGGATTTGTGGCAACAAGGAATATACCGTCAAATCCCGATTTTACAACGGGAGTAATAATTGAACGGAACACCTCAGCATTGCGCTGGAGCAGGTCAAGCCGTGTTTCGCCCTCTTTCTGAGCGACACCAGCGGCAATTACAATGATATCCGCATCCTTGCAGTCGCTGTATTCGCCTGCATAAATTTTCATATTCGACTTACCGAAAGCAAGACCGTGATTAAGGTCCATAGCCTCGCCCTCAGCGCGCTTTTTGTTTATGTCAATAAGCACAAGTTCGTTGCATATACCGCCCTGATTCACAAGAGCGTATGCAAAACTCATGCCGACCATACCCGTGCCAATAAGAACAACTTTTCTTTTACTTGAATTCATAATACATTACCTTTCAATTATTTCTCCTGAAATTCAGCAACATAAGGCAGATTTCTGTAATATCCGTTATAATCCAGACCATAGCCGATTACGAAAAGGTCAGGAATCTTAAACAGAGCATAATCAGCTTTAAAATCAACAACACGTCGGTCAGGCTTATCAAGGAGAGTAACCACAGTAAGCGACAGGGGATTTCTGCTTTTCAGAATTTCCGTAATTTTTTTAAGTGTTCGCCCCGTATCTATGATATCCTCAGCAATAACAACGTGATATTGTGACAAATCCCTGTCGATATCAAGAATAATCTGAACCTCTCCTGCCGATTCCGTACCGACGTAGCTTTTTGCCGACATAAAGGCAATTTCGCATGGAACAGTAACAGCTCTTGCAAGGTCAGCCATAAACACGAAGCAGCCGTTGAGTATTCCAACAAGGAGAATAGGTCTGCCGTCGTAGATATTGTCGATATATCTGCCGGCTTCTGCAATTTTTGCTTGAATTTCCTCTTTGGATATTATAACTCTTTTTATAGAATTTATGTATTTATCCTTATCCATTGTATCACCGCCTTAAAGCAAATCAATAAAAATATTATACATTATTATATATAAATTGTCAAGTATTTGTTGAATTTTTAGCTTTTTTAGCCTTTAGCTTAGAGTCATTAGCTATTAGCTTTAAGTAAATAGAATGAACACGGCTGTTTTACGTTGTTTCGTGTAGGGCGGATATTATCTGCCCGCAATTTCGGAACGAAATTCAGGTTTTTCGACATTGTGTATTTCAATAGACACAAAATGGATTTCTGTGTATTTTATTTAATTTTCTTGACTTTTGCCGTAATAAAAGGTATAATAAAATCAGTATCGCAGATTATTGCGATGATTACTGATTAAAGGAGTAAAATCATGGACGCTAACAAAAAAACTGCAATTGAAAAAAGAATAATGAAAACAGGCGAAAATCTGAAGAAAAACAACATGGAATTCCACTACGCTCCCACAGCGGCAGACGTTAAGGGAATTGTTGAAAGCCTGCTCAGCGAAGGCGATGTTATAACTCACGGCGGCACGGTATCAATGGAGGAATGTGGCATAAGAGAGCTTATACAGTCCCCGAAGTACAACTATCTTGACCGTTCAAAAGTATCTCCCGAGGAAGTTCCGGAGCTTTACAGAAAAGCATTTTTTGCCGATGTTTACATATCAAGTACAAATGCTGTAACAGAGGACGGAGTGCTTTACAACGTTGACGGCAACAGCAACAGAATTGCCGCAATTGCTTTCGGACCAAAATCAGTTATAATCATTGCTGGATACAACAAAATTGTAAAAGATTTGAAACAGGCTGAAATCCGCGTAAAAACAGAAGCCGCACCTCCTAACTGTATCCGTCTCAGCTGTAAAACTCCATGTGCCGAAACAGGCGAATGTGTATCTCTTGGAATGGCAGACCATGAAATGTCCGACGGCTGCAAGGGAGACGGCAGAATCTGCTGTAATTACCTTATTTCCGCACAGCAGAGACACAAGAACAGAATCAAAGTTATCCTTGTTGGAGAAGAACTGGGATATTGATAATTAGCAAAAGCTAACATAAGATTGATATTCTTTTATCAAAAGCCCTTGATTAAATTCTGAAAATGTAGTATAATGTAATTGTATGTGGAATAGTTTGCGGACAAGCTCCGCTTCTGTTCCGATATTGCAACGATATTTTCAAAAGAAATATCGGCGCTAAATTCCCGAAAGGAGTATTAAAAATGATTTATTCTCACGAAGTTGAAACAATGTGCCCTATCGCACAGGGCGTTGCTCACGGCGCAGCTCCTATCCCCGAAGAAGCTAAGTGGGTAAAGGCTAAGGAAATCAAGGACATTTCCGGCTTTACACACGGTATCGGCTGGTGCGCTCCTCAGCAGGGTACCTGCAAGCTCACTCTCAACGTTAAGGAGGGCGTTATTCAGGAAGCTCTCGTTGAGACAATCGGCTGCTCAGGTATGACACATTCTGCTGCTATGGCATCTGAAATTCTCCCCGGCAGAACAATCCTTGAGGCTCTTAACACAGACCTCGTTTGCGATGCTATCAATACAGCTATGAGAGAGCTCTTCCTCCAGATCGTATACGGTCGTTCACAGTCTGCTTTCTCTGAGGGCGGTCTTGTTGTTGGTGCAGGTCTTGAGGATCTCGGTAAGGGTCTCCGTTCACAGGTTGGTACAATGTACGGTACTCTCGCAAAGGGTCCCCGTTACCTCGAAATGACAGACGGTTATGTTACTGGTCTTGCTCTTAACGAGGATAACGAGATCATCGGCTACAAGTTCGTAAACTTCGGCAAGATGATGGACTTCATCAAGGCTGGTGACGACGCTAATACTGCATTTGAGAAGGCTCAGGGACAGTACGGCAGAGTTGCTGACGCTGTAAAGATCGTTGATCCCAGAAAAGAATAAGGAGGACTTGTACAATGGCTTTATTTGAATCATATGAGAGAAGAGAAAAGCAGATCCTTGACGTAATCAAGGCATACGGCATCAACTCTATCGAAGAGTGCGCTGACGTTTGCAAGGAAAAGGGTCTCGATATCTACAAGCTCGTTGAGGGCATTCAGCCTATCTGCTTTGAGAATGCTAAGTGGGCTTACACTGTAGGCTGTGCTATCGCTATCAAGAAGGGCTGCACAAGAGCTGCTGACGCTGCTGCTGCTATCGGTGAGGGACTTCAGGCTTTCTGTATTCCCGGTTCTGTAGCTGATCAGCGTAAGGTTGGTCTCGGTCACGGTAACCTCGGAAAGATGCTTCTCGAGGAAGAGACAGAGTGTTTCGCATTCCTCGCAGGTCACGAGTCATTCGCTGCTGCTGAGGGTGCTATCGGTATTGCTGAAAAGGCAAACAAGGTACGTAAAAAGCCCCTCCGCGTTATCCTCAACGGTCTCGGCAAGGACGCTGCTCAGATTATCGCTCGTATCAATGGCTTCACATACATTGAGACAGAGATGGATTACCACACAGGCGAGGTTAAGGAAGTATTCCGCAAGGCTTATTCCGACGGTCTTCGTGCAAAGGTAAACTGCTACGGTGCAAATGACGTAACAGAGGGCGTTGCTATCATGTGGAAGGAAAACGTTGACGTTTCTATCACTGGTAACTCTACTAACCCCACACGTTTCCAGCACCCTGTTGCAGGAACATATAAGAAGGAGCGTACAGACGCTGGCAAGAAGTACTTCTCAGTTGCTTCAGGCGGCGGTACAGGACGTACACTCCACCCCGATAACATGGCTGCAGGTCCTGCTTCCTACGGTATGACAGATACTCTTGGAAGAATGCACTCTGACGCTCAGTTCGCAGGTTCTTCTTCTGTTCCTGCTCACGTTGAGATGATGGGACTTATCGGCGCTGGTAACAACCCCATGGTTGGTATGACAGTTGCTTGTGCAGTTGCTATTGAGGAAGCTATGAAGTAATTCGGATTCCGATATAATGCTAATCAATGCGGTATCATTTTATGATGCCGCATTTTTTCACAAAAGAACATCTATCATGCATAAATCAAGGCAACATCGCACAAAACTTGTACGAGTTTTTGCCTTAGGGAAGGATAAAAATGTTAAAACAATTCAGAGAGAAATATATCGGAGACAGGCACTTCTATAAAAGCGTGCTTATCATGGTAATTCCCATGATACTGCAAAATCTTGTCACAAACTTTGTAAGTCTTATCGACAATATTATGGTGGGGCAAATTGGAACGGAACAAATGAACGGCGTCTCCATTGTCAATCAATATATTTTTGTATTTAATATCACTGTATTCGGAGCTGTTGCAGGTCCAAGCATATTCGGCGCGCAATTCTTCGGCAAGGGCGACCACGAGGGGCAGAAATATACCGTCAGATTCAGACTGCTGACAGTTACAGCAATTATTGCTATCGGTACAGCTTTATTCTACTTTTTCGCTGAACCGCTGATATCACTTTTCATAAGCCCTGATGACCCCGTTGAAAAAGCTGCTGCAACTCTCGCATACGGCAGAGAATATATGATGTATATGCTTCTCGGACTTGTCCCCTTTGGAATCGGACAGGCATACTCCAGCGTTGTACGTGAATGTGGTGAAACTAAAATCCCCATGATAGCTTCATTTTCAGCTGTGGGAGTAAATATCTTCCTTGACTATGCCCTTATCTTCGGTAAATTCGGATTTGCTGAAATGGGAGTTAAAGGCGCGGCAATTGCCACAGTTATTTCCAAAGTTATTGAAGCCCTTGTTGTAATTTTATGGACCCATACTCACCCGAAGAAAAACAAATATATTGTAGGGATATTCAGAGGATTCCATATTCCCTCGGAGCTTATCCGCAAGATGCTGATAAAAGGTCTGCCCCTGCTTTTCAACGAATTTTTATGGGCGGCAGGTATGTCAATTATTGCTCAGTGCTACTCTGTACGGGGACTTGATGTTGTAGCGGCAAGAAATATTTCAAGTACAATGACTAATCTTTTCGGTGCGATATATATTCAGCTTGGGGCTTGCATCGGTATAATAGTCGGGGCGAAATTAGGAGCAAACAAACTGAAAGAGGCTCGCAGTGCAGATAATAAACTGCTTTTTTTCAGCGTTGCAGTGACTGTTATAGTCGCGGCGGCAGTTATTCCCTTTGCAGAGATTTTCCCAAAACTGTACAATACAGAGGATAGCATCCGCGACCTTGCCTCCTATATGATAATAATACAGGCACTTGCAATGCCACTGTGGTCGTACACCAATGCCTGCTACTTCACCCTGAGAAGCGGCGGAAAAACAGGTGTAACTTTCCTGTTTGATTTTGGCTATACTTTCCTGCTGATGATTCCCCTTGCCTTTGTGCTTTCATATTTCACGGATATGAACATCCGTCTGCTGTGGGCAATTGTAACATTCTCGGAGATTATAAAAGTAATAATCGGCTATTTCATGGTAAAAAGCGATGTCTGGATAAATAATATAGTCAATACAGAAGAATGAATTTACAACAAAATATATATTTGTGATAAATTTTTGTTGTAAATGTATTGATTTTCAATAAAAAGTATGATATAATATATTTATATTGTAAAAGGAGTTAAAAATTATGAAAACTATTTCTGTTATCGGCGCAATGCCATCAGAGCTTGCCGATATCCGCCGTATGCTCGGAGATGCTGAAATAAAGCGCATTTCAGGATTCGATTTCTACATAAACGAATACAAGGGAAATAAAATTGTAAATGCCTGCTGTGGTATTGCTAAGGTAAATGCCGCACTTTGCACTCAGGTAATGATTGATAATTTTTCACCCGATTACATCATAAATGCAGGTGTGGCAGGTGGTATGAATTCCGCTGTAAAGGTATGCGATATCGTTATATCTACAGAGGTACTCCCTCACGACCTCGATGCACACTTTCTTGCAGATTATCCCCCGTACTGCGCTGTATTCAAAGCAGATGACACTCTCATGAATACTGCTGAAAAGGTATGCGGTGAGTTTTCTGTAAACAGCTTCCGCGGACGTATTGTATCAGGTGAGCAGTTCATTTCTGACAGCGCCGTAAAAGCCGCAATACAGGAAAAATTCAATCCCTATGCCGTTGATATGGAAAGTGCCGCAGTAGGTCATGCTTGCTATCTCAACGATATGCCCTTTGTAAGCGTCCGCTGTATTTCAGATAATGCTGACGATGAGGGTGCAATGTCATTTGACGAATTCGAGAAAATCGCCGCAAAGCGTGTGGCAGAAATCGTTCTGAGAATGACAGAAATCTTGTAAATAACTCTCTTTAAAAAGAGAGATAAAAAGGAGAAAATATTATGAAAAAATCACTTTCAATGGTATCAGCTGCAGTCCTCGCCGCATCATGCCTGTCCTCAACAGTTGCTTTTGCAGAGGGCTCAGCAGACATTTCAGCCTCCGCAGTCCGTTTTTATATGGAAGCTGCAAATTCAAGCAAGTACGAACTCATCAACAACAATACTATTATAATCGATTCTCTTGATGAGGATTTGACAATAAACGGAAAAATTTATTTTTCAGATCCGCAAAAGGGTGCGTGGAGCGTATCTCCAAAATGGAATACATCCAACGAGAATATCAAGATTACAAAGGTATATGACCCGCTTGAAGAGGGAAATCTTTCCTACTACGCTTATGCTGAAACAGATGCAGACGGAAATCTTACAGTTTCCAGAAATGAAAGCTACTATTCTGTTAATAAAACTTACGGCTCACATAACTTCACTATAAAGACTAATGACGGAAAAGCTCTTGTTCCTTTCAGAGAAACAGCTGAAAATTATCCACTTGTAACATTTGATTTTACAATTGACGCTGATACTCCCGACGGAACATATGAAATCTTCTTCACAACAGAAGAAGATAACTGCACAAGATGTGCTATGGATGCGGCTCATAATAATACAATTTACAAATTCCCCGACCTTCCCCCCGATGTATCAGGTATTACAATCAAGATTGGAAAAGACAACTCCTCAATAGGTAAACCAGCTGACTACAACTTCGGCGACATCAACCTTGACGGTGTAGTTGACGCTTCTGACGCTTCACTTGCACTTGTTGAATATGCCGCAGTTGCTACCGGCAAAGAGACTACTCTCGATGAAGTTCAGACTATAAACGGCGATGTAAACTTCGATAATGTTATCGATGCTTCTGACGCTTCCGATATTCTCCGTTACTACGCATATGTTTCTACTACATCAGGAGATATTAAGAGTTTAGTTGATTTCTTCGGCAGAGAAATTCCTGAAAATTTAAAGTAAATTAATCTAAAAACCGTCGGTTTCGCGCCGACGGTTTTGCTTATAGAAAAAGTTACAATAAGATAATTTTTAAGGGGATGCTCTCACTTGCAGAGCGCTTGAACGCATCGCAGAACTTCGCTCTGTATGGGACGCTGTCTCTGGGCTCTGCTAAAGGGCTTCGCCCTTTAGAATCCCATATTTATCACACCAGATTATTTTTTATCGCAAAAACCGCCAATTGTGTACGGTCTTTCAGCTTCAGCTTTTCAAGGAGACGTGATATACCGTTTCTTACCGTTCCCTCAGCAAGATAAAGCTGAGCCGCAATTTCCTTGTTGTCATAACCATCGCAGATAAGACGTAGAAATTCCGCCTCTCTTTCGGTTATATCGTAGTTTACAGGAGCCTGCTTCATGGGCTCCTTTTTTATTGCCTGAAAAATATTGTCGCAGAACACATTTATTCCGCCTGCCACAGCCTTAATTGAATTTATCACCTGCGAGCTGTCCATTTCTTTCAGGATATAACCGTCCGCACCGCTTGACATAGCCTTTTCAACTGTTTCCTTATCGTCGAATGTTGTAAGCACAAGAACCTTAATGCCGCTTAGCTTATCTTTAATCTGTCGTGTACCGTAGCCGCCGTCGAAATCGGGCATACGCATATCCATAAGCACAACATCGGGTTTAAGGCGTACAGCAAGCTCATAAGCCTCTTTTCCGTTGCCTGCCTCCCCTACTACATTTATTTCTGAATCCTGACTAAGTACGGCTTTAAGCCCCATTCGGAGTACTGCCACATCATCTGCTATTAATACATTTATCATAGTATCACCCTTTTTCCACTGGAATTTTTATAATCGTGTTGAATCCCTCGCCCTCAAAGGAGGAGAATTTCACCGTTCCGCCTATATTTTCTATACGGCGGCGGATTCCGCTTAACCCGTTATTTTCCTTTATTTCAAAACAGCCCTTGCCGTTATCGAAGATATACAGTTCAAGACGGTCACCGAGGAATTTTATAATTATGTCGAGCCTTTCCGCCCCGGAATACCGCATTGTATTCGTTACAGTTTCCTTTACGCTGTCGTACACCTCACGTATGCAGAAGCTGTAGGAATCATCCTCTGTCCCCTGTACGCACACATCAACTTTCATACTTCTGACCGCCGCTGTTACTGTATTGACAGCACGGGTTATTGATGTCATGAATTCATCGTCACGGAGATTGTTAATAGAGCATCTCAGCTGTGTTATACCGCTTCGTGAAAGCCCGTCAATTTCCGCAAGATATCGGGATACATCGCCATTTACACCCTTTTTCAGTTCCGCATCGGATATTTTTGCAAGGGAACTTATCATTGTAAAGGTATGCCCTGCGGAATCGTGTATTTCCTGCGCTATTCTGTTTCTCTCGTGCTCTATGGAAAGCCGTTTTTCAGCCTGTGAAAGCTCATAATACTCGGTTATATTGCTTATAAGCACGATTTCAGCAATAACAGTACCGTTTTCATTGCATACTGAACTTTTTTTAAGGCTGTACCGTTCAGCTTCAACGGTAAACTCTGCGGATTCCCTGTTCAGTTCAGCTCCTGCAAGCTTTCCAAGAACGGCATAGAAGCCCGAAATATCTGAAAAATCCGCAGAAACAAGCTTTTTCATAGCCTTGTTTGTATATGTTACACTTTCCTCAGCATCAAAAATCGCCGCCGCTGTCCCGATATTATCAATAGTTTTATGTATGGCAATTCTGTTGATATTCAGCAGACCGTACCGCCGTATAGCTATAAGCACCATAATGACTGAAAAAGCGAAAAACAACGGTGTAAGTTCGATTTCTGTTTTTAATACTCCGCTTATCACAAGAGTATTTATAATTAGCGGAACAGCCGCCGCCAGCGCCAGAAGCATTGATTGCGCTGATACTTTATTTCCCTTTGAGTGACGGATAAACATAAGGGAGATTCCCCATATGATAAATACGTAAAACAAAAGCTGAAATAAATAGAACAATATACCATAGCTTATCCCGGACAATCCGAAATTCCTGTAATATAGCCTGTGAAGCGGATTTGTAGCAATTACTGTATACATTATAACAGAAACTATGGGCAAAAACTTTGTCATTCGGCGGAATTTAGCCTCAGATTCCGCATATTCCGCCGAAAACATCAGCCAGAAAGGAGAAAAGGCACATATACCGATATTTCCGATGAGGTAGCTTATCATAAGCTGATAATCGGTAACGGAAAACAATTTCAGAAGCTGTGAAACAAGCCACAGCACAATGGAAAGCTGACAGACAATAAATAATTTTGTCATAGTATTTCCGTTTCCTCTTGAAAGTATCCACCCTACTGTGCCCAACATACCGCCCAGACCAAGCAAAAGAAGTACTGTCGCTGTTATTGTTACTGCCATATTTCCACTCCTCTTTTTCATTGACTTCGTCAATTGGGGCTTTGCCCCATACCCCACCAGAGACTCCGTCTCTGGACTCTGCTAAAGGGTTGCACCCTTTAGAATCCCCATTTTATTTTCGCATTAACAACTACCATGTCCAGTCTGAAAATGTCTTTGATACTGTTTCTTTCATGCTTTCACCCTTTTTCTTGCAGGCTTCGTTTACTGCCGCAATAGCTATGAATATCACGCCAACTGCAAGGAGATATACCCACCAGCCGGCAAATTCGAAATACTTTCCTGTAAGCATAATTGTGAGAATCACAAGAGCGATTGATGAAGCTGTGAACCATGTCTTGCTCTTTGCGTAGAATGAGAAGATAAGTATTGCCGCTGTAACTGCAAGAACAAATATTCTGTTGCCCATGCTGTCATGTACGATTCCGTCAAATATAAGTCCTGCAAAGGCGAGAATAAACACAACTGTTGAAACGATTTTTGCTGTTCCGCCGTGATTTCTCCAGATGAATCTGTATGAAATTCCCAGAAGAACCATTATTGCGAGGTTTATCTTGCTTGAAATTACAGAAGAATCTGTCATGAAGAAAGGTCTGAATATAAACGCACAAGATGCAATAAACGCTGATACAGACAAGAGAACTGCCGCCGCGTTCTTACCTGTATTCTTTTTTACAAATGAAGCAATGAATACAGCAATTGCTATTTTAAAAAGGAAATAGCTCATATCGTCCACAAATGCTGTACCCCAGATTGCTATCATTGAAGCAGGCAGAAGTATATCAATTTTTGTTCGTCCATTTTCCTTTGAAATAACGGCTTTCGGGAATACTACTCTTGAAAGGATTATAAGAACTGCGAACAATCCGTATAATATTAATACTGCTTTAAATTCGCTGTCAACACATTCCCCGAGAATATTTCTCACAACAGCAATAAGCGCTATAACTGAACCCGCCGCTGTTATGTTGCATCTCATTGAACATGAGATGATGAAATGTAAAATACAAAGTGCAATTGTTATAAAGTAAAACTCTGAATAATCCACAACCGTAAAAAGTGCGATTACTGCTGCTGCCATTGCGGAGTATTCCGCTGTATGCGCCTTTATTAGATGCTTTGAGTAAAAATCAATTGATATACTTGGAAGATATATGAAAAATGCGGCAATTAAAATGTACACAAGTGCAAGTCCGCCATAAACAAGAACTCCAAGTTCACCAGAATTTCCGCCTGTCCAGTAACTGTCGTATATGCTGTATGCTATACACCATGGCATAAGAGGAAGTGCAATTCCTGCAATGAACTGGATATCCTTTGAATTGTGGAGGCAGTAGTATATTGAAAGAACCACTACAGCCGCAGGAACAAGGAGATTTAAGCCATATAATTCATCAGTGTTTGCGTTGAGACAAACAATTGCGCCGATTATAAGTCCAACAAAGGAAACAGCTTTTGCTGTCCCCGGATTTTCGGGAATAAATCGGTTGAATACATAAATTCCCAGAGTAAGCAAACCGAAAACAAGCATTGAAACAGGCTCATTAGCTTCTGTCTCACATACAACAGACACTACTATCGATGCATATATTGCGGCAATATCAGCCCAGATAAACAGCCATTTTTTATTTTTCAGGAATCCGTAAAGGAAAAGCTGTCCCAGAAGTATAACCAGAATTGCAAATGTATACCATGTAGGCTTGAATGTTGAAGATATAACATAGCACATTGCCATAAGCTGATAGATTATTGCTGTAATATCGCCGATTGCTCTTGCAGGCTTATCATATATTGTATTTTTCTGAGGCTTGAATATGTGCAGGACAGCAGTTATGATAAGCTGTGCAATTGCAACGGCAATTGCATATTCCTCATACTGATAAGCAAGCTGTCCGCATAAGAATAAGATTGCCAGTGAAATAAATGAGAAAGCTGTGTAATGGAACGATTCATGCTTGTATAAGTTATAGCCTGCAAATGCCGAAACAGAGGCAAGAAGAGCCATTACTGCGAGGAATGTGCAGTTTCCCATTCCTGAAAAGCTGAACCATTCTCCGAACATTTCATAATATCCTGCTGTACCGAATGAAACGATTCCCACCAGTGTACCAATCATATAAAATGCCGATGATGTTTTGTCAAGGTGTACAACCGCTTTAAGAACGCCGCTTATTGCAAATGCCAGTACCGCCGCCCCTGCAAGTGTGAATACTCGTCCAACAGGCTCCATACCCAGCCAGTTAGCCGCTACAAAGGTTATAGCCGAGAGCATTATGAATATTGTACCAATGAGAAGCATTACAGTAGATGCAGAAAGCTTCTGTTCAGGCTTTTTCAGTGTATAATTCGGTCTATACACAGGCCCGCACATATTCGGGTCAAGCCATATCTGCTGTTTTTTCCACCTTTGCTCTGATTTCTTTTTTTCGTGCTTCACCAGTGCAACAATACCAATTATGATAAGTGCAGGAATACCGATAAAAATGAAAAATAATAACATATACAATATTGACATTGTCATATCTGACACTCCTTTCATCATGGGATTTTCTCTTTCCCTTTGACTATATTATACCATATCAGGAAATAATTGTAAGATGTCATACGTCACTTTTCATGTGACATTTGTCACTTTTAGAGGTTAGGAATTAGAAGTTAGATGTTAGAAAGCGGCTGTCTTTGACAATCAGCATAGCTCAGATAGAATTTCTCTGCCCTCACTTAATTTCAGACCTTTCACCTTATATCGTGAACGGCTTTCACCGCACAGCCACAGCACAACAGTGCATTTTTTAAACAGTTTCTGCACAGGATTCTGATTTATCTGCACCATTATAACATTTTCACGCTTTGCAATTACCGTGTGAAATCTCGTTCCCCTTGCACATCTCAGAACAATACTGTCGGGATTAAGCGTTATTCCGCTTGTGAATAATGCGGCAATTTTTACCATGACAAGCCATACAAGAGGTATATATGCCATTACTGCAAGAAAAAGGAATATTTCTTCTGTTATTTCAGGCAGAAAATCCGGAAAATAAAGATAATCAGAAAAATGATGAAGTACGGCAATCAGGGTTATACACAACAGCGGAATTCCTGTATAGCTGAAAAACACTGTAGGCTTTGGACGATATTTCATAACTCCTGCATTTTTTATGCCGAGAATTTCGGAACGGCTGTCCAGATTTTGTTCACTGCTTATGGGCAGAAGTACAGGAAGATGCGATTTATAGCCAAATCCTGCACAGCTTATATTCACTGCAACTGCTCTGCATATCTTCATAATCAGATTCTGACGCAAATCAACATAATTTATATGCTCCGTCTTTATTCTGTGCCGCCGCCTTTTAATAAGTCCGAATGATACGTTTATGCAGTCGTTGTCCGCTGATATTTTAAAATAAGCGTACATAAGCAGATTCAGCACAAAGGATAAAAACCATGCTGCTATGAAGAATACGCCTGCAATTACTGCTGCTTTGGGGATTTCACCAAGAAATTTTGGGTATATCTGCTCAGCCTGCATTGTAATACGCTTCATTGCAAAATTTATTATATCTTTTGCTATATCGCCGCCCTTGAAGAAAAATGCCGCGATATATACAGCTCCCGAAAATCCGCTGGAGAAAAATACTGAAAATAATGCTACGGAGGTGAGTGTAGGCTCGGGAATTCCTTTTATTGCCTTTTCTATCTTGACATCTGGGATATGCTCCATTATTATATCCGCTGTTTTCTGCGTTACAAGAAGCTTTAAATCAGTAGATTTGAAAAATCCTGCACGGGTATCACAGCGAATTCCCACAGCCTTGAACGGTATGAGAAAAAACAGTGTTTCTGTTGCCGCAGAGCTTACGCTTTCAAATGGAATTGTCCGCTGAATCCTGAAAATAAAGCCGTTTTTGTGGGTTATGGCATTATCTGTCAGAGTAATCTGCGAAAAATACCAACGTATAAAGCCGTATACCAGAATTATCCCGATTACTGCAATATCAAGCCACGCGCCCTTTATCCATGCGTATATTCCTTTTGGATTGAAACTCAGCACAGATACACCGCGTAACAGCGGAAATATAAGCAGCCATATATTTTTCAGCGAATATTTCAATATCCGCAGAGGGTGCTCGTGATATATCATACGCTCTCCTTTCGGGCACTGCCTGCAAGGTGCAGTATTTCATCACAGTCGCTTTTACTTAAAAATGAAAGTCTCAGCTGACCGCCATATACAAACAATACAGCAATATTAAAGCCTGTTTGCTTTGAAAAGGGCATGGAAACTGCCGCGGTATACTGGACAGCGGAAAATTCCACTGATTTGCTGTATTTCATAATAACTCCGCCGTAACGGGTTATGGATTTGCCGTCCGATTCATACCTTAAAGCTCGGAAATACAGGGGAATATATATTAAATCAAAGAAAAGTACAATTGTCAGAAGTACAGCACCGACTATAATAACAACTTTATCTACGGGAATATATAGTCTTACTGCCGCAAGTATCAGTACAGCGCCTATAATCACAAGCAGTTTCAAACTTCGGGAAGCATTTTTATCGGGAAAAAATTTTTTCATTTATACACCGCCTGAATGAATTTTCAGATAATTACCTCACATAAATATATTATAACTCATTTTTCACAAAAAGTACAGTATTTTGCGGAGGTTTTCATGATTCTTGAAAAAATAAATAATTTTGTATGGGGTAAAGGTCTGATTTTTCTCCTTCTCTTTACAGGAGCTATGATTACTTATAAGCTTAAATTTATACAATTTCGTATGCCCTTTCTGATTTTCAGAAGCAGAAAGTCCGAAAATTCGGGATTATCTCAGTTTAAAACCGTCTGCATGAGCCTTGGTACTGCTATGGGTACGGGAAATATTGTGGGAACTGCCTCTGCTCTTGCTCTTGGCGGAGCAGGTGCTGTTTTCTGGATGTGGATTTCCGCTTTTTTCGGCATGGCTCTGGTTTATGCCGAAAATGTTCTGTCAGCAAGATACAGTGATGAAGCATTAAAAGGGCCTATGGCATATCTGACTAAGGGGCTGGGCTGTCCTGTGCTTGCTTGGATTTTCGCCCTTTTCTGCGTTATGGCATCTCTCGGTATGGGAAGTATGGTGCAGATTAGCACATTCGCCGATTCCTTGCAGGATTGTGCCGATTTCAGCCGTCCTCTTGCCGCTGTAATAATATTTGCAGTTGTATTTCTTACAGTACGTGGCGGAAGTCAGCGCATCGGCACTGCGGCACAGTTTCTTCTGCCTGCCGCTTCTGCTGCATATACCCTTGTGTGCATTGCTGTAATTGCCATACACGGTGAAAAATTGCCTTATATCTTTAGCAATATCTTTGCAGAAGCTTTCGGTCTAAGAGAAGCCGCAGGGGGAATTTCTGGCTATGCTCTTTCCGTTGGTATACGTCGGGGTATCTTTTCAAATGAGGCAGGTCTGGGAAGCTCCCCTATTCTTCACAGTGCTGCTGAAAATACGTCTCCCGAAACTCAGGGTGCTTGGAGTATGTTTGAAGTCTTTTTTGATACCATATTCTGCTGTACCCTAACAGCTATGGCTATACTCTGCGGCTCTGACTGCTTTTCTGTTTCTGAATCTGTTTCCTCGGTGCTTGGCGGATTTTCTGTACCCTTTATCACTGCGGAACTGGGTATATTCTCATTCTGTACCGTTATAGGCTGGTACTACTGCGGAATGAAATCATTCAGCCACATATCCAAAGGAAAATACATAGGCATATTTACTGCTGTATATGCCCTTTCAGCCGCCTGCGGAGCTGTTTTTTCTCCCGAAGCTGTATGGCTTTTATCCGATATCTTCAACGGTCTTATGGCTTTCCCGAATCTTCTTGGACTGCTTCTTCTTATCAATCAAGTGAAGAAATAATTTGCAAATTTATTCCATTGGTATTGACATACTTTTGATTTTTGGGTATAATTATATTATCTCCATTTATGAATGCGGAGATAATTAAATTTATGAATTTAATGGCGATTTCAGTAAATCTGGCTTTGCCAAAAATATATATAACAACGTTAAAATACTTACTTTTAAGGAGGACTATTTAGTGAACGAAAACAATTCAAACAAAAAAACATACAGAAGCCCTGTCCGTAAAAAAACAGGAGACCAGCCAAAGAAAAATACTGCTCTCAGCGGAAATGCACCCTCAGCCCCCGTCCGCAAACCTAAACAGGTTAAAGAAGTAAGAAAAACACCTGTAAGAATTATCCCTCTCGGCGGTCTCAATGAAATCGGTAAGAATATGACTGTATTTGAATGTTCAAACGATATGTTCATTCTCGACTGCGGTCTTGCTTTCCCTGACGCTGATATGCCCGGCGTTGATATTGTTATCCCCGATTTCACCTATGTTGAGCGCAATGCTGACAAAATCAGAGGTATTGTTATAACTCACGGTCACGAGGACCATATCGGCGGACTTGCTTATCTGCTTAAAAAGGTAAACGTACCAGTATACGCTACACGCCTTACCATTGGTCTTATTGAGGGCAAGCTGAAAGAACAGGGTATTCTCAATCAGGTAAAGCTGAACGTGGTTGAACCGAGAAAAACTGTTAAAATGGGCTGTATGGCGGTAGAATTCATTAAGGTAAACCACTCCATACCCGACGCTGTAGGTATGGCTATTCATACCCCTGCAGGCGTAATCGTTCATACAGGCGATTTCAAGGTTGACTACTCACCTATCGACGGCAATATAATTGACCTCGCACGCTTCGGTGAGCTTGGAAGCAAGGGCGTTCTCGCGCTTATGGCAGATTCCACAAATGCTGAAAGAGAAGGCTGTACCCGTTCTGAACGTACTGTTGGCGAATCATTTGACCGTCTTTTCAAAAAGGGTGAGGGGAAGCGTATAATCATTGCTACATTTTCATCTAATATCCACCGTGTACAGCAGATTATCAACGCTGCCGCACACTATGGACGAAAAGTTGCTGTATTCGGCAGAAGTATGATAAATGTTATCAATACAGCTGTGGAGCTGGGATATCTTGAAGTTCCCGACGGCATATTCATTGACATTGATATGATGAACCGCTACGAAAATGAGCGAATTGTCCTTATCACTACGGGAAGTCAGGGTGAGCCTATGTCTGCCCTTACTCGTATGGCAATGAATGACCATAGAAAAGTCAGCATTACTCCCATGGATTTCATTATCATATCTGCTACACCTATCCCGGGAAATGAAAAATACGTTACCCGTGTTGTAAACGAGCTTATGAAATCCGGTGCTGAGGTTGTATATGAAGCTATGTATGAGGTTCACGTTTCAGGTCATGCCTGTCAGGAGGAACTCAAACTCATGCAGGCTCTCACAAAGCCTAAATTCTTTATCCCCGTTCACGGTGAGTACAAGCATCTCAAAAAGCATGGCGACCTTGCTGTGCAAATGGGTATGCCCCGTGAAAATGTAATTATTGCAGAAATAGGTAATGTTATAGAATCCGATGGTCTTACAATGAAAGTCGTTTCACAGGTGCCCTCCGGACGCGTTCTCGTTGATGGTCTGGGCGTTGGCGATGTAGGTTCTATTGTACTCCGCGATAGAAAGCATCTCGCTCAGGACGGTCTTATCATTATCGTTATCGGTATAGAAAAAGCGGATAACGTGGTTGTTGCAGGGCCTGATATTATTTCAAGAGGCTTTGTATATGTCCGCGAATCTGAGGAGCTCTTTGTAGAGGCTAAAAATCTTCTCATTGAAACCCTTGATAATTGCTCATATCACGAAATGCGTGAATGGAACACTCTCAAGGGCAAGCTCCGCGACGCTCTGTCAGATTATATATATCAGAAAACAAAGAGAAGTCCCATGATTCTTCCTATAATCATGGAATTGTAAAATTCCCGATAATTTACAAATATAAGGGAGGGGAATGCTGTGAAGAAAAAGTTTCCCGGGGCTGCACTTTTAATGATTATTTTAATTATCATAAGTCAGCTGTTTGTCTCTTTAGCACTTTTTGAATACAACAAGCTGTACGGCACCGTGAGTTTGATTTCCGCTGCCGTACTCGCTGTCGTGCTTATTGTCATTTATATAGTCTTTTCCAGAAACTCCGTACGGTATTTTACAAAGATGAATACACATCTTGAAAATTCTGCTGCTGAGTATATGAACAATCTCCCTGCTCCCGTTGCAGTTATCGAAAAAAACGGCAGAATTGTTTGGTTCAACAGCACATTCTCGGAAAAAATCTGTATGGGCGGCGATATCTACGGCATGAATCTTGAAGACTGCACTTCTGTCAATGCAGCTGCCCTCATAGAAAACGGCTCTGTTTTATGCCGTATAAATGATTCTGTTTACAAAATCATGTACGAGGAATTCACTAAGAACGATGTAACTTTTTTCATAGCCTACTTCCACGACGAAACAGACTGCTACAATCTAAAAAAAGAGGCGGAACTTTCTCACCCCAATGTGGTTATCATGACTATTGATACCTACGATGAGATTATACAGAATGCCAAAGAGACTGAAAAAGCCCGTGCCGCCGTTGAAATTGAACAGCTTATGGAAAAATTCATGAGCAGCACCAACGGCTTTATCAAGAAAATCTCTCCGAACACATTTTATGCAGTTGTCGAACATCGTCACCTTGATGATAAAATCAGAGAAAAATTCAAGATTCTCGATATGGCAAGAGATATTAAAATTGCCGGTAAATACCCTCTTACCCTGTCTATAGGCGTGGGTGAGGGTGCTTCTTCACTTGAAGAAAGCGAAAAAATTGCTCGTCAGTGTCTTGAAATGGCTCTTGGCCGCGGCGGTGACCAGGCTGTAGTCAAAACTGTCAACGGCTATCGCTTTTTCGGCGGTGTCTCCAAGGGCGTTGAAAAAATGTCCCGCGCTAAAACTCGTATCATAGCCAATGCCATGCAGGACGTTATTCTTAACTGCAATACGGTATATATCATGGGTCACCGCTACGGCGATTTGGATTCCGTCGGAGCGGCAGGCGGTCTTGCAGGCGCTCTGCGGCTTATGGGCAAGGAAGTGCATATCGTTGTTGAACGCACTAAGAATCTTGCTGTAAACCTCATTGATATTATCGAAGCTCAGGCAGGTCAGGGGCTGTTTATCTCCTCTTCTGCCGCTTTACAGACAATGACAGATAATGATTTGCTGATTATCGTTGATACACACAACAAGGAAAATGTTGAATCTACTGAGCTTTACGACATCAGCAGACAAGTTGTGGTTATCGACCACCATAGAAAAAACGTCAATTACATCGATAATTCCGTGATTTTCTATCATGAGCCATATGCTTCATCAGCTTCTGAAATGGTTACTGAGCTTATACAGTACTTCCGTTTCGATAACGATGAAAAGCTTCCCTCCTACTGCGCAGAGGCACTTCTTGCCGGTATTATGCTCGATACGAAAAATTTCGTTATGCGTACCGGTGCAAGAACATTTGAAGCGGCAGCATTTCTCAAAAAGCTGGGTGCTGATACCGTTGCGGTAAAGCTGCTGTTTTCAGGCTCATTCGAATCCTACAAAAACAAAATGGAAATCGTTTCTTCGGCAAAGATACATAAAAAATGTGCCATTGCCGTTGCAGATGTAAAATGTAGTGATATACGCATTATCGCACCTCAGGCGGCTGATGAACTGCTCAACATCACCGATGTTGACGCTTCATTTGTAATTTATAAAACAAATAATGTTGCCAATATTTCTGCACGCTCTCTTGGAGCAATAAACGTGCAGATTATTATGGAAAAACTGGGCGGCGGCGGTCATCAGACCATGGCGGCGGCTCAGCTTAACGACGTTTCACTGAAAGAAGCGTCGGAGCGCCTTGTCCGTGCAATAAATGAACGGGATAAGGAATTAAAAGAAAATATAAACTAAAGTGAAAGGAAATAAAAAATATGAAAGTTATCTACTTACAGGACGTTAAAGGTTCAGGAAAAAAGGGCGAGGTAAAAAATGTAGCTGACGGCTATGCAAGAAATATGCTTCTCCCCAAGGGACTTGCTGTTGAGGCTACTCCCGAAAACCTCAGCAAGCTTGCAGGTCAGCAGTCCTCTGCTCAGTTCAAGATTGATACAGAGAAAAAAGCTGCTCAGGAGGCTGCTGCAAAGGTTAAGGACAAAAAGCTTATTATCAAGGCTAAGGCAGGCTCAAATGACCGTCTTTTCGGCTCTGTAACTGCTGCTCATGTTGCTGAGGCTCTTTACGCTCAGCTTGGTGTTAAGGTTGATAAGAAAAAAATCTCTCTCAGCACAGATATCAAGAATTTCGGCTCTTACTCCGCTGCAATCAAATTTTACACAGGAGTTTCCGAAAAAGTTGATGTTGAGGTAATCGAAGGCTAATGGACGCTAACAGCATTTTCTCCGCCTCTGAATTTCCTCATAGTATTGAGGCAGAGCAGTCGGTTATTGGTGCGGTTCTGTCTGACCCCTCCGTTATGCCTACTGTTATTGAAAAAGTCAAGCCTGAATATTTCTACAGCGAAAACCACAAGAAAATTTTCAGTATAATCTATCGTATGTTTACCGGAGGTTCTCCCATAGACCCCGTAACTGTTCTCAATGAGGTTGAAAAACTTGGGATATTTGAATCTGCCTCTGAGGGTAAGCGGTACCTCATGGAAATCGCCAATACTCTGCCTACTACGGAGAATATTGAAAGCTACTGTAAAATTGTTGCTGATAAATATTTTATCAGAAGTCTTGGATTCGCCGCAAGAGGTATTCTCGACGATATACAATCAGGGGAAACTGACGCTCAGCTGCTTCTGGATTCCGCTGAACAGAAAATATACGATATCCGACAGGGACGAAATGTAAGCGGTCTTTCCCCTCTTTCTGAGGCTGTACTTGAAGCCTACGACAGACTGGGAAAAATTACAGGTGAGGATAAGGATAAATACATCGGCGCAAGAACAGGTTTTTCCTATCTTGATACCATTACATCGGGACTTAATAAATCCGACCTTATCATCATTGCTGCCCGTCCTGCCATGGGTAAAACATCTTTTGCCATGAATATTGCCACTAATGTGGCACGGCGCAGCGACAAGGAAGTCGTTATCTTCAATCTGGAAATGTCCAAAGAGCAGCTTGCTACGCGACTGCTCTCAACAGAGGCTCTTGTTGAATCGGGAAATCTCAGAAACGGCAGAATTCAGACTGATGAATGGGTGCGCCTTGCTACAAGTGCCGCATATCTCAGTACTTTGCCCATGTTTATTGACGATACCGCAAGTATGACCGTTCAGCAGATGAAAGCTAAGCTGAGACGAGTGAAAAATCTCGGTCTTGTTGTTATCGACTATTTGCAGCTTATGGGTTCTACATCGCGCTCTGACAACCGTGTTACTGTAATTTCGGAAATCACGCGACAGCTTAAAGTTATGGCTAAGGAGCTGAACGTTCCTGTTATACTCCTTTCACAGCTCTCCCGTGCCGTTGAAAGCCGTACTGACAAACGTCCCATGATGTCAGACCTCCGTGAATCAGGTTCAATCGAGCAGGACGCTGATATTATACTTTTCCTTTATCGTGACGCTTATTATAACAAAGAGAGCACAAAGCAGAATATCTCTGAGTGCATCGTTGCTAAAAACCGACACGGTGAAACGGGTACTGTTGAGCTTATCTGGAACGGTCAGTTTACAAGATTCTCAAATCCCGAATATAATCAGCCGCCTGAGGGATAATGTATGATAATTGAAAAAATCCGCAGTACAGCGGAAAAATACAATATGCTAAGAAAAGGCGATACCGTTGTCTGCGGTCTTTCAGGCGGTGCGGACAGCGTATGCCTTCTTCTTGCGTTACGGGAACTTGCAGATGATATGGATTTTTTCCTTGAAGCAATTCATATCAATCACTGCCTGCGCGGCGAGGAAAGCGACAGAGATGAGCAATTCTGCCGCGAGTTATGCCGCAGAATTGATATCCCCCTAACTGTTGTTTCATGCAATGTTCGGGAATATGCCGCGAAAAATCGTCTTTCCTGCGAAGAAGCTGCAAGGGAAATGAGATACGAGGCTTTCCGCTGTCATACAGAAGGAAAAAAGCTTGCTACGGCTCATAATGCCGATGATAACCTTGAAACTATGCTTCTGAATATTATCCGCGGCACAGGACTGAAAGGTATTTCGGGAATTCCGCCTGTACGTGATAATATAATCCGCCCTCTAATTGCAGTTTCACGCACGGAAATTGAGGAATATCTGCATAATATAGGGCAGAATTTCGTGACGGACAGCTCTAATCTCACCGATGATTACACGAGAAATAAAATACGTCATAATATTATTCCGCTTATGAAAGAGATTAACGGCTCTCTGACGGAAACAACTGTCCGAACAGCTGAGGTTCTTCGCAGCGAAAACGACCTTATAGAAGAAATTGTGGCAGAGGCTATGGAAAAATGTCTGCAAAATGGCGTATTTCACGGCTTGTCGGGGTATAATGAGGTTGTACGCCGCAGATGTATTGCAAAATATCTTTCTGCGAACTCCCTCCCCTTTTCAAACAAAAGGCTTACAGACTGCGACAATATTGCGGTAAATGGCGGAAAAATTAATATCTCAGGCAACATTTATCTCGTATCCGACGGCAAGAAAATGAAGCTTTCTGAAATCCTCCCTGAAAAAACAAGTGAAATCATTTCAGCAGAACTTAAAATCGGAGAAAATCGAATTTTTTCCGACTCCGTAATGATTTGCGAACTTGTCAATTGTGAAAGTTTGAAGAAAATTGACTTTGTTCATAAAAATTTAACATTTTATCTGCTGGATTATGATAAAATAAAAGGAACAGCTATTGTCAGAAACAGGAAATTCGGCGATAAGCTGAAACTCAGAGGACGGAATTTCACTTCCTCTGTAAAAAAAATAATTAATGAAACAATTCCCGTTTCTCAGAGAAAAACGCTCCACTTCATCGAGGACGATGAGGGGACGGTTTTCGGGGAAAAAATCGGCATTGCTGAGAGAGTTGCCCCCGATGAAAATACATCGAGGCTTCTAAAAATCACTGTCGTGCGGGAAGGATAGGAGTGTGCATTTTGACACCAAAAAAGAACAGAGGCGTATTTACTTATCTGCTTATCGTATTTATTTCGATATTCTGCGTTTACTTTGTAATATCAAAGCTTGCCGAAGCAGGCGAAAAAACAGAGTATACCAACATTATCTCGCACTTTGACGATTACGAGGTATCTTACTATGAGCTTGACCTCGGCTCAGGTGAGTTGACTTATCAGCTCAGAGGCGAGGAAGCAAAACGGAAGTATACTGTTCCTCATGTAAGCATTTTCCTTGATGATACTGAGAATTATCGTATCGAGTACAACAAGAAATATCCAAATGAGCCGTTGGTTCAGAACTATATCAGACCTACCGACAATACATGGCTGCTGTCTCTTATTCCGATTCTGCTCACAGTGGGACTTGCAATTTTCCTCTTTGTGTTCATGATGCGCCAAAGCGGCGGCGGCGGAAAATACAATACTTTCGGCAAGGCTAATCTGAAAAATCAAGCGGATGCAAGAAAAGCAACTTTCAAGGATGTTGCAGGTGCTGATGAGGAAAAACAGGAGCTTCAGGAAATTGTTGATTTCATGAAAAATCCTAAGAAATATAAGGATATCGGAGCAAAAATCCCCAAGGGTGTGCTCCTTTTAGGACCTCCCGGAACAGGTAAAACTCTCCTTGCAAGAGCTGTTGCAGGTGAGGCTAATGTGCCATTCTTCCCAATTTCAGGCTCGGATTTCGTTGAAATGTTCGTCGGCGTGGGTGCTTCCCGTGTACGTGACTTATTTGAACAGGCGAAAAAGCACGCTCCCTCCATTATATTCATCGACGAAATCGATGCTGTAGGCCGTCACAGAGGCGCAGGTCTCGGAGGCGGTCACGATGAACGTGAGCAGACTCTCAATCAGCTTCTTGTTGAAATGGACGGCTTTACAGGAAATGAAAGCGTTATCGTCATTGCGGCTACTAACCGCCGTGATATCCTTGACCCTGCCCTGCTCCGTCCGGGACGTTTCGACAGACAGATTGTTGTGGGATATCCCGATGTAAAGGGACGTGAGGAAATCCTCAATGTTCATTCAAAGAATAAGCCTCTTGACAAGGACGTTGACCTTAAGGTTATTGCTCAGACTACACAGGGCTTTACAGGTGCAGACCTTGAAAATCTTCTCAATGAAGCGGCTCTCCTTGCGGCTCGTGCTGACAGAAAGTCAATCAACGAAAAGGATATCGAGGAAGCTACAATGAAAGTCATTGCAGGCCCTGAGAAAAAATCAAGAATCGTTACAGAAAAGGACAAAAAGGTTACTGCTTACCACGAAGCAGGTCATGCAATTGCGGCATATAATCTGCCTACACAGGATAAGGTTCATCAGGTTACAATTATTCAGCGCGGTATGGCGGCAGGTCTTACTGTTACCCGCCCTGATACCGACGATATGCACGTTTCCCGCACTCAGATGCGTGAGCATATCGTAATGCTTCTCGGCGGTCGTGTGGCTGAGGAAATCTTCCTTGACGATATCTGCACAGGTGCTTCAAACGATATTGAACGCGCTACCAAAACCGCAAGAAATATGGTTACAAAGTACGGCTTCTCTGAAAAGCTTGGAACTGTTGTTTACGGCTCTGACAATGAGGAGGTATTCCTCGGTAAAGACTACGGTCATACACGCAATTACAGCGAATCTGTAGCAGCTCAGATTGACGATGAAGTAAAGGAAATCATTGAAAAGGCTTACAAAAACTGCCGTGAAATCCTTACTGCAAACGCAAATAAAATGCACTTGCTTGCCGATTATCTGCTGAAATACGAGAAAATCGACAACGAGAAATTCGAGCGCCTTATGCGCGGTGAAAACATCGAGGCTGATGAGCCTGTGGTGGAATCCGAACCCGTTCAGGCTGAGCCTGAAATCACTGAAAATACTGCTGAAAACAGCGAAAATACAGAAGAATAAAATAAAGGGTACCGATTTGTTTCGGTACCCTTTATTTTATAGATAAACTATGATAGCCCAAAACTGGGAGTCCAGAGGCGGCGCATCTGGCAGGGTATGGGACAGAGTCCCATGCAGAGCAAAGCTCTGCGATGCCTTTAAGCGCCGTATTTAGGCGGAGGTGGTGCTTCTGTTTCAGTCTCGGGGAACGCTCCGATATCTTCAAATGCAGTATAGGGATCTCCGCCTGAAAGACAAGTATATCTGCCCTCTGCAAAGTTGAAGCTGTAGGTTCCTATTGTTGCTCTCTTGTTGTTGCTGAGGTTTGTGATAATAGCTGTAACATTTACATTTTCACCTGAACCGATAACGTTCTGTGTGAGTTGGCAATATTCGGGACAGTAGAAAGTGCCTGACTCCTGAATCTCAGTAGTACCGTCTTCCTTTTGTACCATAAACGCAATTACGAAACGTCCGTTTGCCTTAGCAGGAAGGTCAAATATTATCGGAACTTCACCGTCGGGCTTTTTGCCGTTACTGAATGTAAGAGTAATTTCTGTTTCCTCTGCTGACTCTCTCTTTACAGTATATGGCATAAAATTCAGCTCTGCACTATTGCAGTTTTCATATTCTGCCATTGCCTTGTCGTATTCTTCCTTTGTGCAAGGTTCGTTATTACGCAGATAAACGTTTTCGCCTGTGCCGTCTATAAATGGGTCTATTCCTGAGTAATAAATATCCTGTAATGTGAAGTACTCTGATTCATGTGAAATCTCCACGTTTTCCCATGTTGATATAAACAGCACACAATGATCATTAACCTCGTTTTTTTCTTGTCTCATTGTATAATACTTACGATTCTGTAAATCGAGCTTCCAATCGTTATCGATTCCAAATTCTTTAAAAGGTATATATTCTGTTCCGTCAAAATAGTTACAATCTATAGCTCCAAATTCAGGATTATCATAAAGATTATAGCGAATAAACAATTCATCAATTGAATCATTGTTAATATCCAGATATGCATAATCTATTTTTATGCTTTCATAAAAGTTCTCACCTTCATCACGATGACATTCATATAAAAACTGAATATAATCTTCAATGCGCTTATTGCGTGCATTTTCCTCTGCTGTCTGTCCGTTTACAGCAGCTTCACTCTTTTTTACATTGTATGGTATAAAATTCAACTCTGCACTATCGCAGTTTTCGTATTCTGCCATTGCTTTGTCGTATTCTTCCTTTGTGCAGCGGTTGTCATCATGCAGATAAAATTGTCCGCCTTCATAGTTATCCTGTGGTGTAAAGTATGTAAGATAATCCTGATTACCATCTGAAAACTCAACGTTTTCCCATGTGCGAATTCTTAAAATACAATAATCAGTATCATCATCGTTTTCTTTTAGAATTTCATAATACTTACGATTCTGCAAATCAAACTTAAACTCATCTGCAACTATACGATAAAAAGCTATATATTCTGTTCCATTAAAAAAGTATATTGTCGTGCTTTCACTCTCAGGTACATCAAGAACTTTACTACGAACAAACAATTCATCTACTGAGTCATTATTAATATCCAAATAAGCGTAATCTATTTTTAAATCATCTACGCTTAAATCTACGATAACCTTCTCATAACATTTAAGATTGCTCTGAACTTCATCTTCAAGTCGCTTATTGCGTGCTGTTTCTTCCTGCGTCAGTCCGACAGGCTGATTCTGAACAGGATTTTCTGATAAATACTTTACAGAATATGTTGTATAATCTACTTTAAACTCAGGGCAAGCTTCGTATTCAGCTACAGCTGCTTCGTATTCTGCTCTGGCGCATGGTTCGTTATTGCAGATATACATATATCCTCCGTCATCCGTAGGTGATACTGCATACCAATCGTGAGGAATATTGCTTTCTCCGGAATCATATTCTAAGAAATCATAACCTTCAAGATGCTCCACAATAATTGTTTTATAACCATCAACATCATCAAGTATAGAATACAGCTTATGATTTTCAGCGTCATATCTGATTTCCTCAGAATTACCCATCATAATGGAAGAATATACGTTTCCATTTAAATAAGCAATGTTAATATAAGAAGCTCCTATGAAATCTTCAAGAATAATCATTTCATCAACGGAATCACCATTCAGGTCAATGAAACCGTATCTGATTTTGTAAACGTCCTCATTAGCGTTGAAAGTTTTTGTATACGAAGGATCATTTCTGTAGTCGATTACTTCAAAGATGCTTTCTCTTATAATACGTTCTTCATCTGTCATTCCTACTTCGTCCATATATGAATATCTGCCATAGAAATTTTTGAATTCTACATCTGCTTTTGTACCTGTCACAAAGTTTTCTGATTTATTCTTGTATTCATCTTCGCTTATTATTTCATCGTTTAAGAGGTAGCTGCAGGTATTATTCTCGTTAAGTCCCCAGACACGCTCCAGCTTATCGCCCTCTGTGAAGTTAAGTTCATCGTCCCATGTGCTGTAACTCTGATAATAAAAATCATAATCACATTCGTAATCAAAAGTATATATGCGTTTTTCATCAAGACATATTACAGGTTCATCTGAACAATGAATAAGTTGTTCTACAAAATTATATTTGCCGTCAGCATAATGAAAAATACATACTTTAGAATAAGGACCGTAGTGAAGATGAGCAATAAGCTCAGGAACATTATCTCCATTCATATCAATCTGGGCATAGTCCAGAGAATAAATAAACTCATCTGTTGCAACAAGATAATCAAGAGCATTAACTGCGGCTGTTTCAATATCTGTTCCTGTTGTTCCCACAGATGTACTATCCGGAGGTATAAGCGGGGTATCAGGATTATTATCCTCTCTGCCCAGATTCTTTATCAGAAATACCGAACCAACTGCAAGTCCTAAAACAGCGGCGGTATTTACCACACTCATGATTATCTTTGAACTTTTCTTTCTGCTGTAAACCTCAACGTTGTCAACAACATCTTCCGCATTATCATAAATCCCCGTATTTTCGCCCTTTATTGCGTCATTATATCTTTTTCTTGTCATTTCTAAAATTCTCTTTTTTGTCTTTTCGTCAAGCATGTCAATATCCGTCCCGATTTTGTCAATTTCATTAAGTCCTGCGTTATCAAGTATATCAAAGCCTATGGTCTTTTTATCTTTCATTAAAATCCCTCCTTTAAGGTTATACCTTCATTTGCAAGGAGCTTTTCAAGTCGGCTCAATGCTCTGCTGCACCGCACTCTAACTGCTCCCGAGGTCATTGAAAGCTTTTTGGCTATTTCCTTTGAGCTTCTGTTAAAGTAGAATTTCTGCAAAATTATGGTGGAATCAGGATTTCCAAGACTTTCTATAAGCCTTATCATTATATCCCTCAGTTCCGATTTCTCTGCATTTTCTTCTATTCTGCTGCTGTCAGGAATATCTGCAAAATAATCCTCCATTGATACTGTTCTGCCGCTTTTCGCAGTAAGGGAGTGATATTTGTTTATCGCCTTTCTGCTTGCTATTGTACCTATATAGCCTCTTAAATCTCCGTCTACACCCTGATTATTGTGATAATTGAGAAACACCGCAAGAAATACATCACTGACACATTCCTCAATATCTTCATTTGACGCACAGTTTCTCAGCTTGTTGTAAACTATCGTATATACATAGTTTATGTATTCCTCATAAAGCTTGTTCTGCGCCAAGGTTTCGGATTTCTCTCTCAATTTTCGGTATTCCATGTCAGTCATATTCCCACCCCTTTCTATGCCTGTCTGCAAGCATCTAATTTTGTAATGAATGCATTCTGTAATATATACTCCTGTTACCTTTTCAAAGTGTTACACTATTTCCGAAAATTTTTCCAAGAAAATTATATCATAACATAAGATATACGTCAAGATGACAGCAATTTACATAATTTATTTCGAATATTGGCGGTATTATTTAATGTCTATTTGCTTTCACGGAATATTGACCTGAATCTTAAAATATGATATAATATAACTTGGAATCTTATTCAAAATTCCCGTAAGTAACAACTCTTATTGTTACATTTTATATTATTAAGGAGCAAATTTTATGGTTACTATTCCTGAGATTTTCGGCTGCAACGTTTTCAATGAAACTATGATGAAAGCCAAACTTCCGAAAAATGTCTATAAAAATCTCAGACATACAATGGAAAAAGGTGAGGCTCTTGATACTGAGACTGCTGATGTTGTAGCAAATGCTATAAAGGATTGGGCTCTTGCTCTCGGTGCTACTCACTATACACACTGGTTCCAGCCTATGACAGGCTCAACCGCTGAAAAGCATGATTCCTTTTTAAGTGTAGGTCCTAATGGTACTGCTCTTATGGAATTTTCCGGAAAAGCTCTTATCAAAGGCGAACCTGACGCCTCTTCTTTCCCCTCAGGCGGTCTGAGACAAACAAGCTCCGCAAGAGGTTATACGGCATGGGACCCAACTTCCTACTGCTTTGTGAAAGAGGGAAGCCTTTATATCCCCACTGTTTTCGTATCATATACAGGTGAAACTCTTGATAAGAAAACGCCCCTGCTTCGCTCCATGGATGCTCTCAGCAAATCTGCTGTACGCTTCCTTAAATTATTCGGCAATGAAAATGTTACCCGTGTAACTTCAACTGTCGGCGCTGAACAGGAATATTTCCTCATAGATAAAGAAAAATTCGACCAGCGCAAAGACCTTGTACTTACAGGCAGAACTCTTTTCGGCGCTAAACCGCCCAAACGTCAGGAGCTTGATGACCAGTATTTTGCGAATCTCAAACCAAGAATTGCCGCATATATGGCTGAACTGGACGAGGAGCTCTGGAAACTGGGCGTATACTCCCACACTAAGCACAATGAAGCTGCTCCTGCACAGCACGAAATGGCGCCTATATTCACTACTTCCAATCTCGGTGCAGACCAGAATGAGCTTGCAATGGAGGTTATGGAAAAGGTTGCACTTAAACACGGACTTGTGTGTCTGCTCCACGAAAAGCCATTTGAGGGCGTAAACGGTTCGGGTAAACATAACAACTGGTCAATGCGTACAAATGACGGTCAGAATCTTCTCGACCCCGGTGATACGCCTATTGAGAATCTCCAGTTCCTTACAATCCTCTGTGCGCTTATCAAAGGCGTTGACGAGTATGCAGACCTGATGAGACTTTCAGCCGCATCAGCAGGTAACGACCACCGTCTTGGCGCTGATGAAGCTCCCCCTGCTATTATTTCTATGTTCCTCGGTGAAGAGCTTGACGCTGTGCTTCAGGCTATCGAGGAGGACGGCGTATACAAAACAGAGGCTAAATCCTTTGAAATCGGCGTTAATGCGCTTCCATCATTCCCTAAGGATTCCACTGACAGAAACAGAACATCTCCTTTCGCTTTCACAGGTAATCGTTTTGAGTTCCGTATGGTCGGTTCATCTGATAATATCGGCTGTCCAAACGCTCTGCTTAATACTATTGTTGCTGAGGAGCTCTGCTGGTTTGCAGATAAGCTTGAAGCTGTAAAGGAAAGCGAATGTTTTGAGGACGAAGTTAAAAAAGTCCTTAAAGAAGTGCTGAAAAAACACCGCCGCATTATATTCAATGGCGACGGCTACTCAAAGGAATGGGTTGTAGAGGCAGAGCGCAGAGGGCTTCCAAATTATCCCTCAATCGTTCACTGCATGCCTCATTATACCGATGAAAAAAATATCCGCATACTCCGCAAACACGGTATTTTCAACAGAAATGAGCTGACAGCACGTAAGGAAATCCACCTTGAAAAATATTCAAAGACAAGAAGAATTGAAGCGCGCACAATGGTTGAAATGGCAAGAAAACAGCTTCTTCCTGCGGCTCTGAATTATCTTGATAAGCTTTGCCGTTCTATCTCAACAAAAAAAGAAATCTGCATAACTTCCAATGCGGAAATAAAAATTGCCAATAAGCTTAACGAGCTTTGCGATAAGCTGTATGATTCCATAAACCGCCTTGAAAAAGTTGAGGCAGAGGCAAGTGCAATCAAGGAAGTGCAGAAACAGGCTGAATTCTATCATGATTATGTTTTCGCTGAAATGAATATCATGCGTGAAATCGCTGATGAAATGGAAGTGAATATGCCTCTTGACTGCTGGCCAATTCCCACTTATTCAGAAATCATTTATAACGTTTAATATCTTGGGGCGGATTTCTACCGCCCCATTTTGTATTATATATGAATCGTCCCATAAAAAAGAGGACTCGGCTAACCGTGTCCATGGAAGTATTTATGGAAAATGTGTGTTATCTTACAGCCAGCATTTTAAATGAACTGTGTTTTTTTTCGTCTTTGCAGTATCTGCCAAGGAATATGGCAAATGCCGCAGCGTTTATAACAAGTGCGCCAATCCATGCAGCTATTTCAGCATAGGAAGTTGCCGTAAATCCGATTTTATCAGTAAATATAATAATAACGCTTACACGCATTATCATTTCCACGATTCCTGATATCATGGGGAACAATGGTTTACCCATTGCCTGACAGCCGCTTCTTACAACGAACAGGAAATCAACTGCAAATATCATAATTCCGCTTCTTACAAGATATCCCATCGCAAGCTCAATCTGCTGTTCGCCATTGAGCATCATAGAAGCAAGGAAACGTGGGAAGAATACCATTACTGAACCAAATATCAGATATGTTATCAGAGCTATCGCCATGCATACCTTGAAGCCCTCAGCAATTCTGCAGTATTTTTTTGCGCCGAAATTCTGGCTTGTAAAGGAGGACATAGTATAACCCGCAGTGCAGGCAGGCTGCATAAAAAGATTAATATACTTACTGCAAGCAGAATATGCAGATGTATAAGCAACTCCCATGCCATTGACAAAATACTGTACCGTCATACAGCCGACAGCTGTTATGGAATTCATAATTGCCATGGGTATACCGTTTTTCAGCAGGTCAAGACATATACGGAGATTATCTGAAAAATGCTCCCGCGTAAATCTGATTTCTTCAATTTTACGCAATTTTGCATAGCATATAGCAGCAGAAATAAGCTGGGAAATAACAGTAACAATTGCAGGGCCCTCAACTCCCATATGGAGTACATAAATTGAAACCCAGTTAAATACAATATTGAAGATAGTTGAAAATACTATCGCAATAAAGGGCGTTTTACTGTCACCAAGGGCTCTGAGTATACTTGCACAAAGGTTGTAGGCGATAGTCGTGAACAAACCGCCGAATATAATATATCCGTATAGCAGGCTATCCGACATGATGATTTCTGAGGTCTGGAGCAGTTCAAGAACAGGACGCAGGAAAATCATACTAACAGCTGTAAGCAAAACCGTGATTATACCCGAAAGCATTACAGTTGAAGCAACTGTTTTCCGCAGTCCCTCCCTGTCCTTTGCACCGTAATATTGAGCAATATTTACAGAAAATCCGTTTGTAAGTCCCAGTGAAAAGCCTATGATAAAGAAAGTGAGAGATGACATATTTCCCACTGCCGCGAGGGGGTCGTCACCCAGACCTTTGCCAACAATCATAGTATCAGCTATGGTATAAATCTGCTGGAGCATATTTGTCAGCAGCATGGGAAAAAAGAATCTGAGGATTATCGGCGTAGTTTTTCCTTTTGTCAAATCATATGTCTGAGCCATGGTAATCTCTCCTTTCATATACGTTAAAAAGTGCAATGGGCATTGTAGCGTATGGTTGTCAGTCATTTGAAATGTTGGTTAATTGGCATCTATAAAAAACAGAACACAAGTGGAATTGGGTTTTAGAGATGCCATATATGACTGACAACCGCACTATCCCTCTCTTTGAAAATATTATACATGAAAATTTTCTGAAATTATATCAAAAGTATGGCTTTTTCTTCAAATCTATGGTATAATAAAAAATACACCCTTAGTCTTTTTATATGGCTTTGATTTTCATTGTTAATAACGCAGAAAAGGAGCTGATACAATGAATACCAACCGCGACCTGAATTACCGTCTGTACATACAGCACGAGGAAAAATTCCGCAGGACCTCTTTCGACAGTGAAATGTCCTTCTATCACCTTGTCAGCTCAGGAGATACAGAGACAGTAAAAAAGTACTTTGAGGAAAAAATAAAGGTAAATTATTATGAGGGAAAAGGGGTTCTTTCTGACAATCCCCTTACAAATATAAAATATCATTTTATTATAGCAAATTCCATAACATCAAGAATATGCATTATGGACGGTATGAATCATGATATTGCCTATACCCTCAGTGATATCTACATAAGAAAAGCAGATAAGAGCACTTCGGCAGAGGAAATAATTGATATGCTGGGCGAAATGTTTACGGATTTTGCAGAACGCATGAAAGAAATCCGAAAAAACAACGCAACATCTATACACATAAGAAAATGTATAAACTATATTTACGACCACCTTGCCGACAAGCTGACTGTTGTTTCCGTTGCTGAATATCTGAACATTGACCCCTCATATCTTTCAAAACTCTTTGTAAAGGAAACGGGTATAAGCTTCCGCAAATTCATAATTAACACCAAAATAAGCGTTGCAAAGAATATGATTATGAATTCAAAGCTGAATTTTCTTGAAATATCGGTTTCACTGGGATTCTCCTCACAAAGCGCCTTTATTTCAGCATTTAAACAGGTAACAGGAGATACCCCCACACAATTCAGAAAAAAATATCATGACTTGTAAAAGAAAGGATAAAATTATGATTAAACCATACAGCCGCAGAGTATACTATTATGAAACAGATAAAATGGGAATTATGCACCATTCAAATTATATCCGCATTTTCGAGGAATGTCGCGTGGATTTCTTACAGCAGGCAGGCTTCCCATTTTCCGAAATGGAGGCGCGAGGACTTCTAATGCCCGTTCTTTCTGTGGAGTGCTCTTACAAAAAGCCTCTCAGATTTGAAGATCCGTTTGAGGTTGACCTGACAATTACAAAATTCAACGGTGTATCTCTTTATGTTGAATATACCATAACAAATAAAGATACAGGGGAAATATGCGTCACAGGAAGCACCTCTCACTGCTTTACCGACGAGGAACTGAAACCTGTCCGCACAAAAAAAGCACATCCCGATATCTTTAAAGTATTTGACGATTACATGAAAAATAAAAGCGGTCAGCCATTGGCAATTACAAAATAATACTTGTAATTTTCTGCTAACCGTGTTATAATATACTTACAATATTTTTTGAAAGGAGAGAAAAAAGAATGGCTATTACAGAAGCTGTTGAAAATTATCTCGAAACTATACTGATACTGTCAAAAGCTCAGCCTGACGTTCATGCAATAGATATATGCTCATATCTGGGATATTCCCGTCCCACTGTTTCAATCATACTTAAAAAAATGAAAGACGAAGGACTTGTAAACGTCAATACAGATAATCATATTACTCTGACCGATGAGGGAAAGAAAATTGCCGAAAAAATTTTTGAGCGTCACAATTTGCTGTCATCTTTCTTTATATATCTCGGAGTTAAAAAGGATCAGGCTTTGGAGGACGCTTGCAAAATTGAGCACGATCTCTCACAAGAGACATACGACCTGTTGAAAAAGCACTACGAAAAGCTGACGGAAAACAGTGATAATCAGCATTAAGGAGTACTAATGGATAAATATAATACATTCCGACAGGATTTTCCTGTGTTCACCTACAAGAATTATAAAATCAACGAAACAGCTGAAAGTGTTGAAATATACTATACTTTTTCCATAGAGGGACTTGCGGAATTTCATCCCTCATGGACATTCCCTAAGCCTGCGGATTTCACCGTAAAAAACGACCTTACCTTTGAGCGTCTTGCGTTTTCTCTGGGTATGGCAGAGGCTGTAAGTTACTGGAAAGCTGCTTGCTCCCCTGTTTTTCGTGTGGAATGTGGTGAACTTTCAGCTGAACAGATAAAATGGTGGAAGAAGCTCTATTTTCTGGGACTTGGCGAATTTTTCTATATCAATGGCATAAAGGCTGATATGGAAAGCTTTGTGAATATTGAATCAACAGGAGATTTCAACTGCACATCTGAAACAGAGCGTACTGCGCCCGCAGGCTGTCTTGTGCCTATCGGCGGCGGAAAGGATTCCGCACTCACTCTTGAAACTCTCACACAAGCAGGCATGAAATGCCGCTGTTACGCTATAAACAGCCGTAAATCCATAGCAGAAACAGTCCGCGCGGCAGGACTTGCAGATGATACGCTTATAACCGCAAGAAGAAATTTTGACCGTTCACTTGTTGACCTTAACAAGCAGGGCTACCTTAACGGTCACACGCCCTTTTCTTCAGTTGTGGCATTTTCTGCGGAAATTACTGCTTATCTCAACGGCTTGAAATATATTGTTCTCTCCAACGAGGACAGCGCCAATGAAAGCACAGTTGCAGGGCAGGGCGTAAATCACCAATATTCAAAAAGCTTTGAATTTGAGCAGGATTTCCACAATTATGAGGAAAAATATTTGAGTACAGGAATATATTATTTCAGCTTTCTTCGTCCTCTTTCGGAATTCCAGATTGCGAAAATGTTCGTAAGCCACAAAAAATATCTACCTGTATTCAGAAGCTGTAATCTTGGCAGTAAAGTCTCCCCTGATATATGGTGCGGTGACTGCCCGAAATGTCTGTTTGTGGCACTTATTCTTTCGCCATTCCTTACTGTTGATGAACTGGCTGAAATATTTGGAAAGGATATGCTTAACGATGTGAATATGGAGAATTATTTTATCGAGCTTATCGGCAAATCCGAGCACAAGCCTTTTGAATGTGTGGGAAGCATCGACGAAATTAATCTTGCCGTATCTCTTGCTATTGGAAATATCCTTGAAAATGGCGGAAATATGCCCTATCTTTTCAAGAAATATATGGATATGGGAGCATATCAGCCTGAGCTGACAGCTGTTAAAAATGCGGAATACTGCGGAAAATACAGTGAAACAAATCTTCTTCCACAGGAATTTGCAGCATTATTAAAAAAAGAAATGGAGCGACTTCTTTGAGCACAAATAAATTCATTGATTATATAAAAAATTACACCGAGGGCAAATCGGTGTGTATTCTCGGCTTTGGCAGAGAGGGAAAGTCAACTTATAACATTCTGAAAAAATACTGTTCTCCCACTGAAATTGCCATTTGCGATTTATACAATGTTGACCGTGAGGCGAACAATCTCTCTGACGATGTAAAGCTTATCTGCGGCGAAAATTATCAGGATTGCCTTGACGATTTTGACATGGTTTTCAAAAGCCCCGGAATCGTCCTCAATAAGCAGCCAAAGGAACTGAAATGCCTTGTAACCTCGGAAACACAGGTATTCTTCGAGGTTTACCGTGAGCAGATTATCGGTATCACAGGCACAAAGGGAAAAAGCACAGTTACCTCCCTTATTTATCACATACTGAAAGAAAACGGCAAGGACTGCCGACTTGCAGGAAATATCGGTATACCCGTTTTTGATATTGCAGAGGGAATGACCGAGGATACCCTCGTTGTATGCGAACTTTCCTGCCACCAGCTTGAATATATGACCGTATCTCCTGCCTGTGCTGTTTTCCTCAATCTTTTTGAGGAGCATCTCGACCACTACGGCACTATGGAAAATTACCGTAAAGCTAAGAAGAATATCTATATTCATCAGCAGGACGGCGACTGTCTGCTTATTGAAAGCACAATTGCTCCCCGTCTGTCAAATGCTTACGTTTACTCCATTTCTGCAGAGGATTCCAAAGCTGATATTTACATCAGCAACGGCATTATCGACAACAATAACAGCGGCGATACCTATATTATCCCCACGGAAAAAATCAAGCTTTTAGGCGTTCACAACCATTACAATATAGCTGTCGCTTATTTTATAACAGCTCCTTTTGTAAATTATAAGGAGTTTGAAACAGCACTTTGCAGCTTCAATCCCCTTGCTCACCGACTTGAATTCGTAGGCAAATACAAGGGCATACGCTGGTATGACGACTCAATTTCAACCGCTTGCGCTACAGCAATTGAGGCTGTGAAAAGCATTCCCGACGCTAAAACAATTCTCATAGGCGGAATGGACAGAGGTATTGACTATACAACTCTCGTTGAATATTTCAAAGATGCAGATATAAACGTAATCTGTATGGAAGCTTCGGGCAAGCGTATTTACGATATGATACAGTCAGCGGATTATGCCGATTTATCACGTATTCACCTTGTTACGCATTTAGAGGATGCTGTAAAGCTTGCAGCTGAAATAACTCCCGAGGGTATGAGCTGTGTACTCTCCCCTGCTGCCGCAAGCTATGGTATTTTCAAGAACTTTGAGGAGCGTGGTGACGCATTTAAGGAATGTGTAGCGAGATTATAAAACACAAAATCCCCGAAAAATCGGGGATTTTATCATTTTTTGCTTATTTAAATAAATTCAGCAATATCTGTGAAACAACAACTACGGATATAAGTGCAATGGGATATGTTGCAGCATATGCAGAAGCCACGTTCTCCGTTTTCGCTGTGCCGATAAGGGTACCCAGCGCAGGAGTTGAAGTCATACCGCCTGTAATTGAGCCGAGATTGTTCAGCAAGCTCAGTTTCAGCACATACTTTGCAAAAAGGAAACCTACAATCATGGGAATAACTGTCATAACAACGCCATAGAGGAAGTATACGCCCTTGAAATATGTGACGAAATTCGCTCCGCCCGATATGCCTGCACCAATGAGGAACAGGATAAGTCCGAATTCACGGAATACTTTAAGAGTTGTATCCTTTGGCATAACAGCCATTCTGCCGAATCTGCCGAAATGACCGAATATCAACGCTGTAAGCAGACAGCCGCCTGTTGTGGTAAGTGAGAAGCTGCCGAACTTGATTGAACCAACGAATATACCAATAATAGCCGCAAGTGCAAAGGGCATAATTCCGAAATCGTCCATTTCTATGAGTTTACCATTGTATTCCTTTTTATCTCCCTTTGTATCAGCTGTAATGAGCAGTTCACGCTCCTTAGCCATATCAGCTTTCATAAGCTTAGGCACAAGCTGAATGAAAAGCACAACGCCGATTACTCCGAAAAGATATGCAATTCCATAGCCTACTGTTACATAATCCTCAAGAATTGCACCATTTGCGCGGTCTGCAACCGTTGTCTTAGCAGCTGAAAATGCAGGAGTACTTGTAAGCGCGCCTGCAAGAAGTCCTACAAGCATTGACGCTACATTTTCTGTAGGCTCACCTGAAACTGCCTTATCAATAAGAATACAGCCTCCGCAGGTAAGTCCGCCTGTGATAATTATTACAAGTCCCAGTAAAACATAATTCTTGAAATTTTTCTTGAAGTTGCCGAAGAAATTAGGTCCTGCAATGAAACCTACGGAGGTTACAAAGAGGATAAGTCCCATATTCTCTACGACTTTAAGGGCGTCTTTTACGAATGTCTCTCCGCCTATCATAAGATTTTCTTTTAAATTATCAAAGAAAAAGCAACCATAAAGAAGGGCTACAATGAACACTCCCGCAGAACCGAGAGATATGCCCTTTATTGTGATTCTGCCAAGCAGATAGCCAACTGCTGCAATGAGAAATACGGAAAACATCAGAAATGCAACTGAACCGATTGATATGGAAAATCCGCCTATGGTTAATAAATCCACAGTAAAAACACTTCTTTCTTAATAAAATTATTAATAATCACAAAATCCCCATTCGCACAAATCGACGGACAGGGTTTTGCCCTATACGTCCGCCGATTTATGATATTTATAGTTTATGCTTTGCGTGCATATTTTGGAAGCAGCATTGGTGAAGCTGTTTCACTTGCTATTCCTGCATTTTCAAGTTCCTTGCTGAACTTTTCAATATGCTCCAGAGTGAGTTTTTCGGGAACTGCTGTTTCCTTTGCCTTTGCAGCAGCATTTTTTCCTGCATCTCTGCCGAATACAATAACATCAAGGAGAGAGTTACCCATAAGACGATTTCTGCCATGAATACCGCCTGCAACCTCACCTGCGGCATAGAGATTTTCAACATCAGTTGAACAATCAGCAGAGATGTTAAGTCCGCCGTTCTGATAGTGAAGTGTGGGATATACGAGAATAGGCTCTTTGCGGATATCAATGCCGTATTTGCCGAACATACGCATCATTGCAGGGATTCGCTTTTCAATTGTACCCTCACCGTGCTTATATTCAATCATAGGTGTGTCAAGCCATACAGCCTTACCGAGTGAAGTTTCAATTCCCTTGTCACGCTCCTGACACTCACGGATAATTGAAGCCGCAGTTACATCACGGGTTTCAAGAGGATGCATAAATACTTCACCGTCAATATTTACAAGCTTTGCACCGAGAGAACGAACCTTCTCAGTAACAAGTGCGCCGAAAATCTGCTCTGGATAACCTGTACCTGTGGGATGATACTGGAGAGTATCAGCATAGAGAAGTCTTGCACCTACACGGTAGCCAAGAATAAGTCCGTCAGCTGTTGCACCGTAGTGGTTGGATGTTGGGAATCCCTGATAGTGAAGTCTGCCAGCACCGCCTGTAGCGATGATAACAGTCTTAGCACGTGCAACAAGAAGTTCCTTTGTTTCCATATTCATGAGAACTGCGCCTGCTGCCTTGCCATTTTCGTCAAGGATTATTTCAACTGCCGCAGTAAAATCAATAACAGGGATACCTCTGTTGAGAACTTCATCGCGGAGAGTACGCATAATCTCAGCACCTGTGTAATCCTTAGCTGCGTGCATACGCTTGCGTGATGTACCACCGCCGTGAGTTGTTACCATTGTGCCGTCAGCTTCCTTGTCAAACTCAACTCCAAGCTTATTGAGCCACTGAATAGCCTCAGGAGCTTTTGTAACAAGGTTTTTTACAAGCTCAGGCTTTGCGGCAAAATGACCGCCGCCGAATGCGTCAATATAGTGGATTGCAGGGGAATCGTTGGGCTTATCTGCCGCCTGAATACCGCCCTCTGCCATCATTGTGTTAGCGTCGCCGATACGGAGCTTTGTAACAATCATTGCCTTTGCTCCTGCCTCATCAGCCTCAATAGCTGCGGATGCACCTGCTCCGCCGCCGCCGATAATAAGTACATCTGTATCGTAATCGGGAGCGCTGAGGTCAACATCTGCTGCGGAAATTCTGCTCTTACCCTGTAAAAGCTCTGCAAGCTGTGTGGGAACTTTATCCCCCTTATTCACACCTGCTGAGAGAACTGTAAATTCATCCTGCTTATAATCGGGGTGAAAAGTTGCAAGGAGAGTATCTTTTTCCTCTGCTGTCATTCTTCTTGGCTCCAAATCGGCATTTGCGGCTCTTTTCTCCGCTACGATTTTTGCAAGCTCATTAAATTTTTCAATTTTGTACATATCAGCCCCTCCTTACTTCTCAATCTCTCTTGTATTGTAAAGCTCTTTGATTTCGTCAATGGGCTTCTGCATCAGATTCTCAATAAGCTCCTCAAATGTACCGTCCTTGATTTCTTTTACTCTGTCCTCAAGATGACCGCAGTCGGGAGCAAGATATTTACCGTTAAGACGACGTGCAAGCATTGCAACTTGTGGGTGAGAAATCCCCGCGGGACAGCGTGATGAACAAACTCCGCACATTACACAGTCAAAACTTTCCTCAGCGCATTTCTCATACTCGCCACGCTGTGCGTATGCGATATACTGCATAACATTAAGCTCCTGAGTGCAAGCCTTAGTGCAGGCATTACAGCCGATACAAGCGTAAATCTCGGGATAAAGCTGCATCATAATCTGCTCTGTAGGCTTTATCTCCTCGATGTTGTAAATCTGCTTTACAAGTGGGAAGAAAGGCAAGGTTGCAACGTACATACCCTCCTGAACCTCTGTCTGACAAGCAAGACAAGCATGAAGCTCCTGTTTGCCGTAAATTCTGTAAATTGTAGCACAGGCACCGCAGAAGCCGTTACGGCAGCCGCATCCTCTTACAAGGTCATAGCCTGCATATTCCATAGCAGTCATTATAGTAAGTCCCTCGGGGACAGAATATTTCTTGCCGAAAAGATAGACATTTACCATATTTTCCATTGCAATTACCTCCTTAATATTCGTCGGGAAGCGCGCCAAGTTCGTCGTAACGGAACACCGGTCCGTCCTTGCAGACGTACTTATTGCCGATATTGCATCGTCCGCACTTGCCTACGCCGCATTTCATACGCAGCTCCATAGTGGTATAGACCTGAGTTTCAGAGAATCCCAGTTCTTTAAGTCCTGCAAGGGTAAATTTTATCATTATAGGAGGGCCGCACACCAGTACTGTTTTGTTTGTAGAGGGTGCAAGCTCCTTTACATAGTTTGGTACAAAGCCAACGTGACCGTCCCAGTCCTCCTGAGGATTGTCGATTGTAAGATTCACCTGAATATTCGGGTCAGACATCCACTCGTCGATTATCTCCTGATAATCCACCAAATCATCCTTGGAACGTGAACCGTAAACAATCTGCACATCACCGTAATTCGCCCTATTGTCGCGGACATAGTTAATTACGGAACGAAGGGGCGCAAGACCGATACCGCCTGCAACGAACAGCAAATCCTTACCCTTCAACTCAGTTTCAACGGGAAAATAATTGCCGTAAGGTCCTCTTATTGTAATCTGCTGACCTACGTCCATTGCGTGAAGCCATTCTGTAAGGCAACCGCATTTCTTAATGCTGAACTCCATATACTCCTTATTTGTGGGAGATGAAGTGATAGAGAACATAGCCTCGCCAACTCCTGGGATTGAAAGCATCGCGCACTGTCCGGGCATATGCTCAAAAACCTTGCCGCCCTCAAGAGCATTTACTCTGAATGTCTTGACATCGGGAGTGTCCTGACGGACATCGGTAACAACGCCCACAAGGGGTATTAATGTATCATTATTCATTACTTATCCTCCAATGCTTTCATTACCTTGACGATATTAAGTGATACGGGGCACTTTGAAAGGCATCGTCCGCAGCCTACACAGCCAAATTCTCCCTCATGATTTGAAGGGTGATATACCAGCTTATGCATGAAACGCTGTCTGAATCGTTCAAGCTGTGATGTTCTGGGATTTCCATGCGCCATTTTCGTAAAGTCCGAATACATACAGGAATCCCAGCATCGAAAACGCTGTATGCCGTGTCCTGTGTCAAAATCGCGTATATCGTAGCACTGACAGGTAGGGCATACAAATGTGCAAGTTCCGCAGCCGATACAAGCTTCTGAAAGCTCTGCCCATTTCTCAGAGCTGAAATGCTCCATAAGTCTTTCGCCGCCGAATGAATCGGTAGTGAGATTTGCAAGAGGCAGACGTGTCATAATTTCTCTTGCCTTTGCCTGTACCTCGGAAAGCTTTGTAACGTCGCCCTCCTCCAGCATATCTGAAATGGAATCCACGAAAGCCTTACCCTTTTCAGTAAAAGGAACGAAGAAATAGCTTTCACCGTCAAAGTATACGGAAGCGTCGCCTCCGGGAACAGTGGGATTTATACCGAATGTGGTACAGAAACAGGTTTCTTCGGGACGAGTACAAGCCATAGTCACAATTGTACCATGCTCACGGCGGTTCTTGTAAAATGAATCAACAGGCTCGCTAAGGAATACGCTGTCCAGAATCTCAAAACTCTTTGCATCACAGGCACGCACCCCGAAAACTACGAAATCCTCGCTTTCTTTGCGGATATCCTTGACTTCAATTGTCTTGCCGCTGAGTTTGAACTCTGCAAGATTTTCAGTCTGAGGGAAGAAAAAATCCTTTGCACTTCTCACGGTATTGAGCGCCTTGCTCAATGTCATGCCGCTTTCGTATTTTTTGAATTCGGCGCATTTATCCTCACGGTCAACGGGAATGTATAGTGTCTGCTGTGAGGCGATTCTGTCAAAAAGGCTGTTTAACTTTTCAGCTGAAATTTTAAGCATTACTCAACACCCCTTTCGTGAACGATTGAGGGTTCACAGTCATTTACATCATAATCGGTAAGGGGACATTTTGTAGTTCTGTCCGCACCTGCCTGAAATTCGCCGTAGAGGCTGTTTATATCCTTGATGAACTTTCTGTTGAGCAGGTGAAGCGGAATATTCTGAGGGCATACTCTCGTACATTCGCCGCAGTCGGTACATCTTCCTGCTACGTGAAATGCGCGGATAATGTGGAACATCTTTTCCTCAAAGCTGTCAGCTGCGGCTTTCTGGTCTATCTGCGACTTCGGATTGTCAAATACGCAGTTTTCACAAGTACAAGCAGGGCACACATTACGGCAGGCATTACAGCGGATACACTTTGAAAGCTCTCCCTGCCAGAAGTCGAAACGCTCCTGTGAGGTCATATTTTCAAGCTTTTCAACCATATCAAAACGCTTGGAGTTGAGAATATCTCCCTCATCACCTATAAGCTCATCATACTCAACGTGTTTCTTGCTCTTGCAGTTGGAGCATTTTTCGCTTACAGCCTCATAAAAAGGCATAGTCTCTGTGCCATAGAGGGTTTCGATTTTCAGTGTGTAATTCTCATTCTTAACACTGAGTATACCGGTGATACCCTTTGCCTTTATCTTTTCGATATCAAGCTTGGGACCCCCAGGGATTCCGATAACATAAACGTTTTCACGGATAATTCTGTGCTCATTCAAAAGCTGATTGAAACTGTATGTATCACATGGTTTGAGAAAAGCGAGTATTTTTCCCTCTTTCCGTGATTCCTTAATAAGATATTTTGAAAGATTAGCCTGTGTAAATTCATCGCAGACAAAATTTCTTTCAAGCTCCCCTGCTGTCTCAAATACAGCTGGAGTGGAATCGTATGCAAATTCGCCCTTTTTCCAGCCTAAAACACGATTTACTGTGCCGTCAGCAAGGAGCTCCTTTGCTCTTTTTATCATTGCTTCCTGCATCTTAAATCCTCCAATCTGCGATTAGGGCCAAGCTTTCTTACATCATCTGTAAACTGATTCATTACAGCTGCAAACTTTGCTCCCTCAGCGGCAGATACCCATTCAAGACGGGTTCTGTTGCGCTCGATACCAAGGAAATCAAGCATGCTGTAGAGAAGTGTAATTCTTCTTCTTGTGAAATAGTTGCCCGATGTGTAGTGGCAGTCGCCAGGGTGACAGCCGCATATAATTACGCCGTCTGCGCCTTTCTGGAATGCGCGGAGTATAAACATGGGGTTCACTCTGCATGAGCATGGAACACGGATTATCTTTACATTTGTGGGATAATTCAGTCTGTTGGTACCTGAAAGGTCAGCTCCTGCATATGAACACCAGTTACAGCAGAAAGCAACGATAACAGGCTCAAAATTTTCATTTACTTGCATATTGCGTCTACCTCCGACATAATCTGGCTGTTTGAGAAACCGTTCAAATCCATAGCACCTGAGGGACAGGCTACCGTACAAGCGCCGCAGCCCTGACATACAGCAGGATTAACGCTTGCCACACGGCGGATAGCCGTTGAACGGTCAGGCATTCTGAATTCCTTGTCCTGATATGTGATAGCACCATAAGGGCATACCTTTTCACAAGCTGAACAGCCGTTGCACATAAGCTCGTCGCTGTGGGCAACACAGGGATTGCAGGTTATACTGTTCTTGCAGAGAAGTCCGATAGCCTTTGCTGCTGCGGCACTTGCCTGCGCTACTGTTTCGGGGATATCCTTTGGTCCCTGACAAGCTCCCGAAAGGAAAATACCTGCTGTAGCAGATTCCACAGGACGGAGTTTCGGGTGCGCCTCGGTGAAGAAATCGTTTGTGTCCATTTGTGTTGTAAGCATTGTTGCAAGGGGACGGGCTGTCTTGTCGGGCTCAATAGCAGCCGCAAGTACAACCATATCAGCGTCAATATGAAGCTGCTCATTCGAAAGCAAATCGGAAGCCTGAACGTCAATAGTACCGTCAGCCTTTGGAGTAACCTTGCCTACCATACCCTTAATGTAGTGTACTCCGTACTGCTCAACGGCGCGGCGATAGAACTCATCAAAGTTCTTGCCGGGAGTACGAACATCTATATAGAATACATAAACCTCTGTATCAGGGTATTTCTCACGTATAAGCATAGCGTGCTTTGCGGTATACATACAGCAGATTTTGGAGCAGTAAGGCTTTCCCTTTTCGTCGTCACATCTTGAACCTACGCATTGTACGAATACGATTGTGTGAGGGTGCTTCTTGTCAGAGGGACGAAGAAGCGTACCGCCGTTTGGTCCTGCCGCATTCATAAGTCTTTCCAGCTCAAGAGATGTTACAACATCGGGACACCAGCTGTATGCAAATTCATCGTATTTGTCAAGCTTAATGGGATTAAATCCCGTAGCAACTACTATTGCGCCGTATTTCTGTTCAACAAAACGGTCAGTCTGCTTATAATCAATAGCGCCTACGGAGCATACCTTGGAGCATACACCGCACTTACCGTTTTTAAGCATCATGCAGTAATTCGGGTCAATTGTAGCAACCTTGGGAACAGCCTGAGCAAAAGGAATATATACAGCCGTTCTGTTATCAAGTCCCATATTGAACTCGTTGGGGACTTTCTTCATGGGGCACTTTTCTGTACAAAGTCCGCATCCCGTACATTTTGTTTCATCAACGAAACGTGCCTTTTTCTTGATTGTAACTGTGAAATTGCCAACAAATCCCTTTACATCAGCAATTTCGCTGAATGAGTGAATTGTAATCTTCTCATTCTGTGCAGCCTCAACCATTTTGGGAGTAAGTATACAAGCGGCACAGTCAAGGGTCGGGAAAGTCTTGTCAATCTGCGCCATTTTTCCGCCGATTGTAGGCTCTTTTTCAACAATATCAACTTCAAAGCCTGCCTCTGCAATGTCAAGAGCTGTCTGAATACCTGCGATTCCGCCGCCGATAACAAGAGCGCGCTTTACTACAGGGCTTTCACCTGCGGTAAGAGGTGTATTCAGATGAACCTTGGCAATTGCAGCTTTACCGAGAACAATAGCCTTATCGGTTGCAGATGCGATTTCCTTGTGAATCCATGAACATTGCTCACGGATATTTGCAATTTCCACAAGATATGGGTTAAGACCTGCTGAAGCAGCAGCCTTTCTGAATGTATTCTCGTGCATACGAGGTGAACATGAGCATACTACAACTCCTGTAAGATTATGCTCCTTGATAGCTGCCTTGACCAAATCCTGTCCCGATTCGGAGCACATATACTGATAATCTTGTGATATAACTACTCCCGGCTCATTTGCAAGAGCCTGAGCTACAGCCTTAACATCAACAGTCGCGGCAATATTTGTTCCGCAGTGGCAGACAAAAACACCTATTCTCTGCATATCTGCTCCTCCTTACTTTGTATATTTTCTGAATGCTGTGACAATCGCCTGCTGTGGCATATCATCGTCAAGCATTGCGGGTATCTGGTCGGGTATAAGGTGATTATTCCCCTGCTTTCTCACAGCTGTAAGACGTACAGCCTCCACTACCTTTGCAGGCTCAACGCCTCTGGGGCATCTCTCAACGCAGGCAAAGCAGGTAAGACATTTATAGAGGGAATCGGAATTGAGCAGCGGCTCAATATCGCCCTTTTCAACCATATACACAAACTGGTGGGGATGATATTCCATTTCAGCATATGAGGGGCAGGTGGCAGTACATTTTCCGCATCTCATACACTTGCGAACATTTACTCCGCTGGTAATATCAATCCAGTCCTTTTCGTACTTATTCATTGTCAGCCTCCTTAAGACCGAGAGCCTCAGCAAGAAGCTCTGTGAAGTAGTACACAGGCATATCGCTGCCTGAATTTTTCTTTAAGTTATAAAGGCACAGAGGACAGGCTGTAATTATCATATCAGCGCCCATTTCCTCAGCAGAAGCCATAACAGCTCCGCTTCTCTTTTCAGCCTGAGCCTTATCCTCCATTGCGATATATCCGCCGCAGCACTCGTTTCTCTGGGCGTATATCACGGGAGTTCCGCCGATAGCTCTGATGAAATCCTCCATAATAACGGGATTTTCGGGATTATCCATAGCAAGTGCCTTTGAGGGACGGAGAAGCAGACAGCCGTAATATGCGGCAATTTTCTTATCCTTGAATGGATTTACAACCTTTTCCTTCAGCTTATCAAAGCCCACAACATCGCGGAGAAGTTCAAGATAGTGGTAAACCTTGGTATCTCCCGTGTAGGCTTCGTCAAGTCCGAGGTAACGCTGAACCTTTGCAGCCATAGCCTCATTGTGCGATATATCGTAATTAGTCTGCTTTATAACGTTGTGACAAGCGGAACATACAGTTACAAGTCCCGCTGTTTCCTTTCCTGCAATAAGAGTTCTTACAGCAGAAAGCTTTGTAGCAACCTCATTTGTAGCTGTTGTATACGCACCGCCGCAGCACTGCCAGTTTTCAGGCTCAACAAGGCTTATACCGAGAGCCTCTGCGGATACTCTTGCGTATGTATCCAGTTCTTTAGCCTTGGTTCTCAGGGTACAGCCCGGATAATATGTAAATGTTTCCATAGCATTTTCCTTTCTGTTGAAGCCTTATACCATCTGTTCGGGGTGGAAAACCTCGTCGAATTTTTCAGCTGTGAGGAATCCAAGCTCCACGCAGGCTTCTTTAAGGGAAATATTGTCCTTGAATGCCTTTTTTGCAGTCTTTGCGGCATTCTCATATCCGATGTAGGGATTCAGCGCTGTTACAAGCATAAGGGAATTGTGGAGATTATGGTGCATTTTCTCCTTGTTTGCCTTTATACCAACTGCACAGTTATTGTTGAAGGACATGATTGATTCTGCAAGAAGTCTTGCTGACTGTAAGAAATTATATGCGCATACGGGCATAAATACGTTAAGCTCGAAATTACCCTGTGAAGCCGCCATACCAACTGCCACATCGTTGCCCATTACCTGTACTGCAACCATTGTTGCCTGCTCGCACTGTGTGGGATTTACCTTTCCGGGCATAATTGAAGAACCAGGCTCGTTTTCGGGAATGAAAATTTCTCCAAGACCGTCACGGGGACCTGACGCAAGCCAGCGCACATCATTTGCAATTTTCATCATATCAGCTGCAAGAGCCTTTAATGCACCGTGGGCGAAAACAATTTCGTCCTTTGATGTGAGGGAGTGGAATTTATTTGGTGCTGTAACGAATTTCTTTCCTGTTATAGCGCTTATAGCCTCGGCGGATTTTTCAGCAAATCCCTCGGGAGCATTAAGTCCTGTGCCTACAGCTGTACCGCCCAAAGCAAGCTCTTTCAGCTCCTCACAGGAAGAAATAATCATCTTTCTGTCCTTTTCAAGAGATGAACGCCAGCCGCTTATCTCTTGTGAGAACTTAATAGGAGTTGCGTCCTGAAGATGTGTACGTCCGCTTTTTACAATACCCTCGTTTTCTTCTTCAAGGCGGATAAAAGTCTCGATAAGGGTATCAACTGCAGGGATAACCCTATCCTCAATGGCAATTACAGCGGCTATGTGCATAGCTGTGGGGAATGTATCGTTTGAGGACTGGCTCATATTTATATCATCGTTGGGATGAAGAAGCTTACTGCCTGCAATTTCATTTCCGCGGTTAGCTATTACCTCATTTGCGTTCATATTGGACTGTGTGCCGCTTCCAGTCTGCCATACAACAAGTGGGAAATGGTCGTTGAGAGATCCGCTTATAACCTCATCACAAGCCTTTGTGATTGCCGCAAGCTTTTCCTCTGTCATTTTCTCAGGCTTCAATTCATTATTGGCAATTGCAGCCGCTTTTTTAAGAATTCCGAAAGCGTGGGTAATTTCACGAGGCATAGTCTCGATTCCTACACCGATAGGGAAATTCTGATGACTTCTCTCGGTCTGCGCCGCCCAGTACTTGTCAGCCGGCACTTTTACCTCTCCCATAGAGTCATGTTCAATACGATAATCCATTGTAATTACCACCTTTACACTAAAGAATTTTATTCACTTTTAAAAAGGATCCTCTAAAAGATAGTGATTTTTTTAACAAGTGATTATATTTAAAAAAACTTATAGAAATACCGTAAACTATATGTATCAGATATTTCCGCAAGTTTCGTTGTCAGAATTCAGACGGTATGAAAGTGTAGCAAGGCTGTCGCCGAGATGCACGTTTTCCACCGATATATCAGAATGTTCAATACGCAGGTCATAGTGGGTAAAATTCCAGAAAGCCCTTACTCCCTTTGAAATAAGCCTGTCGACTTCCTTTGAAGCTGCCTCTTTGGGTATACAAAGTATTGCACATTGAGGCTTTGTTTCCTCACAGAAAGAATCCAGCTCACTTATATCAGATACGGTTATATCCCCTATCTTATCTCCGATAACCGCAGGGTTTCTATCGAAGATTCCCACAAGTTCAAAGCCCTTGCTTTCAAAATCTATGTGGGAGGCTATAGCTTTTCCGAGATTTCCCGCACCAATGAGAATAATAGGCGAGGTCTTATCAAGTCCAAGGATTTTTCCGATTTCCATTTTCAGAGCCGCCACATTATAGCCGTAGCCCTGCTGACCAAATTCGCCGAAGCAGTTGAAATCCTGTCGTATCTGTGAAGCGGTAAGTCCCATTTTTTCGGCAAGCTCTCTGGAGGATATGCGCACATATCCGTTGGTTTCCAGTTCTCCGAGAAAACGGTAATATCTTGGAAGCCGTCTGATTACTGAATTTGATATTGTATTTTTTGACATATTTCTGCCCTTCTTTATATGACGCGGAAGCTGTTTTTCAACAGCCTCCGCAATCGGCTATTACATCATTTTGTCAAGATTTACCTTGATTTCTTCAAGGAATGTCTTGGAATCAACCTTTTTCTTGTTCTCCAGCTTGGAAATAAGATAGAGGTCGCCTGTCATGATACCATTTTCAATTGTCTGGATTGTAGCCTTTTCAAGCTTATCTGCAAACTCGCAAAGCTCAGGAGTGCCGTCAAGCTCGCCTCTCTTGCGGAGTGCACCGCTCCATGCAAATATAGTTGCAACAGAGTTTGTTGATGTCTCCTCGCCCTTGAGGTACTTGTAATAGTGGCGCTGTACTGTACCGTGAGCAGCCTCGTACTCGTAAATACCGTCGGGAGAAACCAGTACAGATGTCATCATAGCAAGTGAACCGTAAGCTGTAGATACCATATCGGACATAACATCACCGTCATAGTTCTTGCAAGCCCAGATATAACCGCCCTCAGAACGGATAACTCTTGCAACAGCGTCATCAATGAGTGTGTAGAAATACTCAATGCCTGCTGCCTCATACTTCTCCTTATACTCGTTGTCATAGATTTCCTGGAAAATATCCTTGAATCTGTGGTCATACTTCTTGGAAATTGTATCCTTTGTAGCAAACCATACGTCCTGCTTTAAGTCAAGACCATAGTTGAGACAAGCTCTTGCAAAGCCTGCAATTGAGTTGTCAAGATTGTGAAGTCCCTGAATGATACCGTCGGATTTTGCAAAATCGTGGATAAGCTCACGTGTTTCATTGCCCTGTGCGTCAGTTACAACAAGCTCAGCCTTGCAGCCCTTTTCAACACGGATTTCAGCGTTCTTGTAAACATCGCCGTAAGCGTGACGAGCAATTGTGATAGGCTTTGTCCATGTGGGGATATAAGGCTCAATTCCCTTAACGATAATAGGAGTTCTAAAAACTGTACCGTCAAGAGCAGCTCTGATTGTGCCGTTTGGTGACTTCCACATCTGTGTGAGATTGTACTCAGGCATTCTTGCAGCGTTGGGAGTGATTGTAGCGCACTTTACAGCAACGCCGTACTTTTTTGTAGCCTCAGCAGAATCAAGAGTAACCTGATCCTTTGTTTCCTCACGGTGCTTAAGTCCGAGATCGTAATACTCTGTGTTAAGCTCTACATATGGAACGAGGAGGATATCCTTGATCCACTGCCAGAGGATTCGTGTCATCTCGTCGCCATCCATCTCGACGAGTGGTGTTTTCATAATAATTTTAGCCATTGGTTTTTACCTCCGTTTTATTTTTCAATCAGACAGACAAGACCATACATCAGCGCGATACCTGCTACAATTATGATATGACGGACAATTGCGTACCTGATAGCAATTTTCTGAAATGCAACGCTGTAAAATGCACCGAATCCGATAGAAAAAATTGCACCCAGTACCGGATAAGCTGCTCCGTTTCCGCCAAACATTTTTGTAATGGCAAGACCAAGAAGGAATCCAAGTATATTCGGAAAAAGAGTTTTAATTGTTCCGAAGTCCCTGCCGTTTCTGCGTGCGTTCCATGAATAATCACCCATGCTGTGATACATATCTGTTGCAGATCTGGCATTGTGATCTATATCGTCTGAAATATCGTCGATTATTTCGACTATTTTGTCAAGTTTATCTCCCATAATAATCCCCTATTTATATAATCATTGGCATAACAACACAAATCAATCCTATGAATCCGAAGAACGCAAGGAATTCAGTAATTACAGCTTTTCTGTGTGCCTTTTGAGCATCGCCGCTGCTCATAAAGAGATTTTCCGTAAAGGCAAATATCTTTACGCCTAACTTTGAAAAAATCATATACACAATAATAAAAGCAATTGTAACTATTATCATAGCGGGACTTGCTTTGCTTGTAATTATCCCCGCTTTAAGCATCATAATCAACGGAACAAATAATACAGGCATACTTAACGCAATACCGTACAAACTTCCGGGATAATAATGACTTCTGCCTTTTAATCTTCTTTTCATATCAATACCCCAAGCAGCATAATCAGCAGTATGCCGAAAAACAGCAATCCGACAATATCAACTGCCTTTTGAAAATTCGTCCACTTTCCGCTTTTAGCGTGTCTGAAAAGGTTAATCCCCCAGAATACCATAATCAGAACAACAAAAAATATTAACATTCTGAGCGCGCCCTCCGCAAAATTAGCTGCGGAGAGCATTGCTGTCAGATTAGTTTTCATTATTTCATTGATTCTCTTGTGAAGTCAAGAAGTCCACCTGCAAGGATAATATCCTTTGTACGTCCTGAAAGCTCACAAAGTACAGGGATTTCAGCGCCGTTTGTCTTGTTTACAACTGTAAGCTCAGACTTGCCCTCAGCAATATCCTTTCTTACGTCAGCAAGTACAAGAACATCGCCCTCGTTAATCTTGTCGTAATCAGCCTCATTTACAAATGTAAGAGGAAGAATACCTGCATTTACAAGGTTTGCGCGGTGAATACGTGCGAATGACTTAACGAGAACTGCCTTAACTCCGAGATAGAGAGGAGCAAGTGCAGCATGCTCTCTTGATGAACCCTGTCCGTAGTTTGAACCGCCTACGATAATGCTCTTTCCAAGCTCCTTTGCTCTTGTTGGGAATGCCTCATCGCATACAGCAAAGCAATGCTGTGAAATAGCGGGAATATTTGAACGGAGAGGAAGAATCTTTGCACCGGCAGGCATAATGTGATCAGTTGTGATGTTATCGCCAACCTTGAGAGATACAGGAGCGTCAATTGTTTCAAGGAGAGGTGCAGTATCAGGATAAGGCTTGATGTTTGGTCCGCGGAGGATTTCAACGCTGTCCATTTCCTCAGCAGGTGCAGGAGGAACAACCATATTGTCGTTGATTGTAAATTCCTCGGGGAGCTTGAACTCAGGCATCTCGCCGATTTCCATAGGATCTGTGAGATATCCTGTAATAGCTGAAATAGCAGCCATTTCAGGAGATACGAGGTAAATCTGACCGTCCTTTGTTCCGGAACGTCCCTCGAAGTTTCTGTTGAATGTACGGAGGGAGATACCCTTTGAGTTAGGTGACTGTCCCATACCGATACATGGACCGCAGGCACTTTCAAGAATTCTTGCACCAGCGTCAATAAGAGTTGCAAGAGCTCCGTTTTCAGCCATCATATTAAGAACCTGCTTAGAGCCGGGAGCAATAGCAAGTGATACATCAGGGTGAACTGTCTTGCCCTTTAAGATATGAGCAACCTTGAGCATATCAAGGAGTGATGAGTTTGTGCATGAACCGATACAAACCTGGTCGATTTTAAGCTTGCCGATTTCCTCAACGCTCTTAACATTGTCGGGAGAGTGAGGACAAGCAGCAAGGGGTACAAGTTCGCTGAGGTTGATATTCAGTTCCTCATCGTATACAGCGTCCTCATCAGCTGAAAGGGGAACCCATACTTCCTCACGCTTCTGAGCCTTAAGGAACTGCTTTGTGATTTCGTCAGAAGGGAAGATTGAAGTAGTAGCACCAAGCTCTGCACCCATATTTGTAATAGTTGCACGCTCAGGAACTGAGAGAGTCTTAACGCCCTCGCCTACGTACTCAATAACCTTGCCTACGCCGCCCTTAACGGACATACGTCTGAGAACTTCAAGGATAACGTCCTTAGCAGCAACCCATGGACGAAGCTTTCCTGTAAGGTTTACCTTTACAACCTTAGGGCATGTTATGTAGTATGCGCCGCCGCCCATAGCAACAGCAACGTCAAGTCCGCCTGCGCCGATAGCAATCATACCGATACCGCCGCCTGTTGGAGTATGGCTGTCTGAGCCGATAAGTGTCTTTCCGGGAATACCAAATCTTTCAAGGTGAACCTGGTGGCAGATACCGTTACCGGGACGGGAGAAGTAGATACCATGCTTCTTAGCAACAGAACCGATAAAACGATGGTCATCTGCATTTTCAAATCCGCTCTGGAGAGTGTTGTGGTCAATATATGCAACGGAACGCTCTGTCTTTACTCTTGGTACGCCCATAGCCTCGAATTCAAGGTATGCCATTGTACCTGTAGCGTCCTGTGTAAGAGTCTGGTCAATCTTAATACCGATTTCCTGACCTTTTACATACTCACCGTCAACGAGATGAGCCTTCAAGATTTTTTCAGTAAGTGTTAAACCCATTTTTAATCATTCCTTTCCGAGCGGTTTCGACACCGCTATCCACTTTATATTTTACACTATTTCACGTACTTTGTCAAGAAATAAACAATGTAAAATAAAGCTGTAAATTTCTTTTTGTTAGCACGACAAAACAGCCCTAATAATTAGGGCTGTCTGAATTAAAAGCTATTTAAGGTCTGTTATGCAATTATCGTTTTCTCTCGCTTTTAATTCTTTACTGAAAAAATGCAAAACGATTATTGATACAAGTGATGTACATAACAAACAACCAAGAGAAAAAACAATTTTTACTATTTCTTCTAAAATATCTGTTATTCCACGGGGATTAATCTGAGGCGGTAAAATGCAGCATACAGAAAGTATCACGAAGGGAACAAAAAATAATGACGACAGAATTTTAAACACACGGCAAAGCTTGCTTGTTTTCTTTCTGACAAAGAAATAAATCAGAAACAAAACAAGTGCCAACCCATCAAAAAAGACCAGAATAATTGATAACCAGCCTATATAGCTCTGTGCTATTGATGAAGTTACATATCCCGTACTTATTGTATTGTCCTCAGGACAATAATTCAGATAAGCATAAGCCATATTTATAAATTTGTCTTCAATCTTTACAGGCTCTGTTATAGTAATTATATTGCCCGATTCATCAGCTACCACAAGACGCAATTTCTTGTAGCGATGACAAAAAAGTGCATGACGCTGATTTCCGTTGTATGAGCCTTCTCTACCCCATTCGTCTGAAATGTTGATAGCTGTATTACTGCTGACAGTATCTCTGAAATGCACACGCAGGCTTCTGTATCCGTCCTCGCAATAATTTGCAAGCTCGCTATCCTTTGGAATTTTCGTTTCCAGTTCGTTGAAATCAGTATACCATTCGTCACTTTCATCAAATTTTATAAGTAAATCAAAAATATGGTTCTCATAACGGTTTTCGTCAATATACTCACCGTTCTTGTCTGCTATACATATTTTAAAATGCGGTCCGTCATACATAAAACCGCTTAAAGAACAAAAGGCAACCACGGACATCACAAGGATAATCACCAGTTTAACAGAGCGTTTCATATAGATCACCCACTCAATAAATCAAATCATTACAGATAATATCATCAAGAGTCTGTCTTTTTACTGCAATTCTCGATTCGCCGTTATTTACGAATACAAGTGCAGGTCTGCAAAGTCTGTTATAATTTGAGGACATTGAGAAATTATAAGCTCCTGTAGCGCATACAGCTATGATATCTCCCGATTCAGCGTGCTGGAGAGGCATATTCTCGCCGATAAGATCGCCGCTTTCACAGCATTTGCCTGCGATAGTTACTCTCTCGGAGCGTTCCTCAGCCGCCTTGTTTGCAACAATAGCTTCATATTCCGATTTATACAGGATATAACGAGGATTATCCGCCATACCTCCGTCAACGGAAACATATGTTCTTATATTGGGGATTTCCTTTCTTGTACCCACGGTATACAGTGTAATTCCTGCACTTGCGGCAATTGATCTGCCGGGTTCAATGTAGATGAAAGGACGGTTGATTCCGAGATTTTCACACTCAGAAATAACCACCTGTGAAACTCTCTCCATAAATACGCCGAATGGCTGCGGGTCGTGCTCTTCAAGGTATTTTATACCAAATCCGCCGCCGAGATTAAGTCCCTGAATTTCATAATTCAGCTCATTTTTTATCTTTGCGATAAGTTCAAGCATAACCTTTGCAGCTTCCTCAAAGGGAGCAATATCGAAAATCTGTGAGCCGATGTGGCAATGCAGACCATAAAGCTCCACATTTTCGCAATTTATAGCCTCTTTTACAGCGTCGAAAGCCTCTCCTGTTTCAAGGGCAAAGCCGAATTTGCTGTCAATCTGACCTGTCTTTACAAAATCGTGTGTATGTGCGTCAATTCCGGGCTTGATACGGAACATAATGTGCGGCTTTTTGCCCATTTTTCCTGCAATTTCAGAAAGCCTGTGAAGCTCGTCGATATTGTCAACAATGATATGTCCTACACCCACTTCCAGAGCATATTCAAGCTCCTCATTTGTCTTGTTGTTGCCGTGGAAACCGATTTTTGCAGGATCAAAGCCAGCCTTTACAGCAGTGTAAAGCTCTCCGATAGATACAGCGTCAAGACCAAGTCCCTCGCTTGCAACTATACGGCACATTTCCATGCAGGAAAGCGCCTTGCTTGCGTAGTGAACACGTCCCATATCGCCATAGAATTTTTTGATATTCTCATTGAAGCCGCGGCAGTTTTTGCGCACAAGCTCCTCGTCCATAACGTAAAGGGGTGTACCGTAGGTTTTTGCCAGTTCTACGGTATCAACACCGCCTATGGTGAGATTGCCTTTTTCATTTATACTTAAATTTTCAGATACAAACATATTTTTTCGTCCTTTCACGAAATGGCTTAATCCTCTGCCACTTCTTCAACAATTGCCCTGAGTTCCTCAACTCCCTCAAAGGTCATAGAGGAAAATGGAATCACGTGCATATCCTCAAAGCACGGTATTTCGGTCTTGAAAGCCTCCATACGCTTGATTCGCTCCATTTTTTTCAGCTTGTCAGCCTTTGTAAGAACGAGTATGAACGGCATTTCCGTGTCAATAAGGAAATCAATCATTTTCAAATCGTCCTTTGTCGGAGCATGACGCATATCAATGAGCATAAATACTATGCGTATATCCCTGTCAGAGCTGAGATATCCGTCGATAAGTCCCGACCAGCGTTCTTTCTCCGACTTTGCTACCTTAGCATAGCCATAGCCCGGGAGGTCAACAAAATAGATATTTTCCAGACCGTAAAAATTTATAGTCGCCGTTTTACCGGGCACAGAGCTTACTCTTGCCAGATTTCTGCGGTTGAAAAGCTTGTTTATCAGCGTTGATTTTCCAACATTGGAGTGACCTGCAAAAGCTATTTCCACTCTGTCGCCCTGCGGTATCTGGGAATATGTACCGTATGAGGCTATATATTCCGCTTTATTGTAGTTAAGCTTCATATCTGCCCTCCTTTACAAAAGTGCAGTATCCAGAACATCTGTGAGATTTTCTGCAAATACGAATTCAATATTATTTTTAACAGCGTCGTCAACTTCTTCAAGGTCGGGTTTGTTGTCAATGGGGATAATAACCGTCTTAATTCCCAACTTGTATGCCGCCATTGTCTTTTCACGAAGTCCGCCTATGGGGAGCACCTTGCCGTGAAGTGTGATTTCGCCTGTCATAGCCACATCAGAGCGCACCTTGCGTCCCGAAAGAGCCGATACTATAGCTGTTGTCATTGTAACGCCTGCGGAAGGACCGTCCTTTGGAACAGCGCCCTCCGGAGCATGGATATGCATATCTTTTTTGGTAAAGAAATCCTTGTCTATGCCGTATTTATCAGCTACACTGCGGACATAGGTTACAGCAATTTTTGAGCTTTCTTTCATAACATCGCCAAGTGAGCCTGTTGTCTCAATCTTGCCTGTACCGTCAAGAGCAAGAACTTCAAGGGGCATTACAGTACCGCCTACAGCGGTCCATGCAAGTCCGTTTACAACACCTATCTGGTCCTTGTCAGATACGAGATCACGGGTATACTTGTATACACCAAGCCAGCTTTCAAGCTCCTTAGCCTTTACGGTTATACGCTTAGCGTCGCCGTCAGCAATCTTCTTTGCCGCCTTTCTGCAAAGTGAAGCGATACAGCGTTCAAGACTTCTTACGCCTGCTTCTTTTGTATAGTAAGCGATAACATCATTTATAGTCTCGTCCTGTAATTTGAGCTGCGTGCCTTTCAAACCGTGTTCTTTAAGCTGTTTGGGAATCAGATGTTCCTTTGCAATGTGAAATTTTTCCTCAGCCGTATAGCTGGGGAGCTCAATAAGCTCCATACGGTCAAGAAGCGGAGCAGGAATATTTCCAACATTATTTGCAGTTGTGATGAATACCGCCTTGCTTAAATCAAAGGGCACTTCAATAAAATGGTCACGGAATGTAGAATTCTGCTCACTGTCAAGGACTTCAAGCATTGCAGATGAGGGGTCACCCTTTATATCGCTGCAAAGCTTATCTATCTCGTCAAGGAGAATCATGGGGTCGGAAGTACCTGCCTGCTCCATAGCAGTAATGATACGTCCCGGCATAGCCCCCACATAAGTCTTTCTGTGACCTCTTATATCGGCTTCATCGCGTACGCCGCCAAGAGATACGCGGACATATTTTCTGCCCATAGCCTTGGCGATTGAACGGGCAATTGAAGTTTTACCGATTCCGGGAGGGCCTGCAAGACAGATAATCTGTCCCTTTATGTCAGGGTTAAGGGTATGTACAGCCAGAAACTCCAGAATACGCTCCTTAACGCGTTTCAGACCGTAATGCTCGTCCTCCAGAATAGCCGAAGCCTTTTCCATTGTAACCTTTGCACCTGTATACTTGCCCCATGGCAGTTCAAGAACGGTATCAAGATAATTCTTAATAACAAAAGCCTCCTGTGAAGCTGGAGGAAGCTTGGCAAGTCTGTCCGCCTCTTTCAGCAGCTTATCACGGCTTTTTTCGTCCATTTTAAGTTCCATTATCCTGTTTATAACGTCATTTACTTCGTCAGCGTCGTCCTCGCCCAGCTGTTCCTGAATCACACGCATCTGCTCACGGAGATAGTATTCACGCTGACCTTTGTCGATATTGCTGCGTGTACGGTCGTTGATAAAGCCTTCAAGCTGGAGAATTTCTGTTTCCGATGTGATAAACTCCAGAAGCATTGTCAGCTTGTTCATTATATTTGATTCTTCAAGGAGACTCTGTTTATCGCGGTAATTGATACCGCAATTGAAGATAACAGCCTCAAAAAGTCTGAACGGATTTTCCTCTGTAAGTATAGAAGCGAGAATCTCCTCTGGCATTTTCAATGTAAAGGAGGTATAGCGCTCGTAGGCTCTTTTAAGGGAGCGCATAAGAGCCTCTGCCTCAGCTTCGTCGTACTTAACTCTTGAATATGTGGGAACTCTTTTAACCTCAGCACGAAGAACGTTACCCTCGTCGATAAGGCGCACCAGATTTGCCTTGTAAGTACCCTCTACAAGAACTTTCATTATATTGTCGGGAAGTCTGAGTACCTGTTTTATCTCCGCAACAACTCCAACCTGATAGAGGTCAGACGCAGTGGGATTTTCAACTCCTGCCTCACGCTGCGCAACAAGAAACAGCTTGCCGCCTGACTTTACAGCCTTTTCAACAGCCGCAGTTGTTTTATCCCTTGAAGCGTCGAAGTGCATAACCATTTTAGGAAACGCCACAAGACCTCTCATTGCAACGGTATAGAAAACATTGCCGTTTTCATTATTCTTACTGCTTTTCATAGTCTGTTCCATATTTACCCTCTTCATTTCAAATTTACTGATTATATATATTATACTATACTTCTTTTAAAAATGCAAGAGGAAAACATTTTTTGAGCAAAAAGGATATAAAGCGGCAATAAACGACATACCAATAAAATCCTTGACCTGACACAAAAATTCTGATATAATAATTTCTGCAAGAATAGATTGAGAGAGAGGATTATTATGAAAAAAGCAGTATTTTTTGATATTGACGGCACTATTGTGACCGAGGACGGAACGTTGACAATTCCAGAAAGCACTCGCGAGGCTATTGCAAAAACACGCGCAAACGGGCATTATACCTTTGTAAATTCGGGCAGAACCCTTTTCAACATTAATAAAAAAGTGCGCTCTCTGGGCTTTGACGGCTTAATCTGCGGCTGTGGTACATATATTGAAATGAACGGCGAGGTTCTGCTCTACAACTCATTGACGCAGGATTTCTGCCGTAAAATTGCAGAATTTATCCGCAAAACAGGGGTAACTCCCGTCTATGAGCACAAGGACGGCTATTTCTTTGATGATTTTGCTTCGAAAAATGCCGATTTGGAAGATTTTCTCGTCACCTTTGTGGAGGAAAATATCCCCGTTGACCGCCGCGTTGAAGACGATGAATTTATATTTGATAAATTTGTTGTGTGGGAAAACCCTAATTGCGATATGGAGCTTTTCCGCCGCGAAATCGGGAAATATTTTGAGATAATCGACCGTGGAAACGGATTTTATGAAAATGTACCTTTGGGATTTTCAAAGGCTACAGCAATTGAAATTATCCTTGAAAAGCTTGGGATTCCTCTTGAAAATGCCTATGCTATTGGGGACAGTGCCAACGATTTGCCAATGCTTCGTGCAGTTCCCAACAGTATCGCTATGGGCGGTGCAGAAACCATTTATCCCTATGTTTCGTATATTACAACGCCGCTTATGGAAAATGGAATTTATAATGCACTGTCGCATTTCGGGCTGATATAGAACAAAAGCTTTTGGCTATTAGCTAATGGTGGCGGTAGAAAAGATTTTGCATATACTACAATAAAAAAGCCATAAAGCAAATCAGTAAATAAACAGATTTACTTTATGACTTAAAAACAAGTATTGTTTAGTCTGCATATTCAACTACTACATAGGCGCAAATTTGTCCAGTAGTATCATAACACGAACCCCCACAATTTCCAGTTGACGTTACATTTTCGGCAATAGGGCATATATATTTTAATTTTCCTCCTTTTGAAAGTTCTTTGTTAACTTCATCGAGATTACCTTTAACAACAAAAAATACTTTTTCCATGCTACCACTCCTCAAATATTATATAATCAATATAAAATCAGATAAAAAGCATCTGCATTTTTATTGTATCAAATTTAAATAAAAAAGTCAATATCGAAAATATATTTGTTTGAATATTTTTTCATTGACAAATACAAAAAAAAATGGTATAATACCAAAGTGAGCAGACCATGCGGCAGCGGAAACGCTAAGTTTACGAGGAAAGTCCGGGCATCACAGAGCAGGGTAGCTGCTAACAGCAGCCGAGGGCGACCTTAGGGCAAGTGCAACAGAGATATACCGCCGCTTTTGCGGTAAGGGTGGAAAGGTGAGGTAAGAGCTCACCGGAGTGCAGGAGACTGCACTGCCATGTAAACCCTATCCGATGCAACGTCTATTGGTGCTTTGTATCTCAACGTCGGCTCGGCGGATACAAAGTAATGACGGCTTCAGCTTACAGGCGACTGTAAGCGTAGATAAATTGCCGCACACGACAGAACCCGGCTTATCGGTCTGGTCATTTTGGAGAGCTTTTGCTCTCCTTTTTTCCGCAAATTTGAAATTTAAGTAGCATTTAACGCAATTTTAAGTAAAACGTGGTTGAATTTAAGCATTTTTTAGCTTGAAACCCTTTGATTGTTGTGTATAATCACGAATTTATTTAAAGTGCATATTTTCTCTTTACAAACGGATAAATTTGTGTTATGATAAACTTAGGGTATATTATAAGAAGTTTAATAAGTGTCAAAAGATATGCGATTTATTGCAGAATATGACGATTTTTTGCAGCAACACATAAAAACTGAAAAAAAATTTGAAAAAACCCTTTACTTTTCCACACTAATGTGATAAAATATATAGTACAGAATATTGCTTATGCAGATTGGAGTACTATATATTATGAATGAAAAAATAAAATCTGAAAATATGGACAAGCTTTTCGAGGCTATTCTCACACTCGAAAATGTAGACGAATGTTATAAATTCTTTGTGGACCTCTGCACAACAATTGAGCTTAAATCCTTTGCTCAGCGTTTCCACGTTGCAAGACTTCTTGACGAGCATCGCGTCTACAACAGCATTGTTTCCGAAACAGGTGCAAGTACAGCAACAATCAGCCGTGTAAACCGTTCTCTTCAGGACGGCAACGACGGTTACAACATCGTATTTACAAAATTAAAGGAAAAAGGTCTCCTTTAAAAACATAGCTTTGATATTATTATAAATCTGAATTTTATACGCAACACCTGTTCCTTGATTGATGATAAGTCTGTAAAGACTTACTATATTTAAAGAATCGTAATGAAAGGAAATGGTTATGAAAAAGTTAAAGCTATTTAAAAGATCGGCTGCAATTCTCTCAGCTGCAACCGTTCTGATGTCGGGCACTGCGGCTTCTGTCAATGCTGCTGTTATTACTCCCGATGAGCCAAACAATTATTACAACTATGCCGAAGCTCTCCAGCTTGCACTTTGCTTCTACGATGCAAATAAGTGCGGCGATGAAGTAGGAGAGGACGGATACTACTCATGGCGTGATGACTGCCATATCAAAGACGCTGAAATCCCCCTTCAGCCAATGAACCCAATGCCTAAAGTAAACGTAGGCGATGCAGGCCCCGATGACGGTAAAGACGACGGTCTTGGCAACTACGACGGCGAAGGCGACGGCGGTGCAAGTGAAGATGAAGACCTCTATGTGGGCGTCAATATGACAAATGAGTTCATTGAAGAAAACAGAGAATTCCTCGACCCCGACGGCAACGGTACACTCGACCTCACAGGCGGCTGGCACGATGCAGGCGACCACGTAAAATTCGGTCTGCCTTTCTCTTATTCAGCTTCAACTGTAGGCTGGGGCTATTATGAGTTCCGTGATTCTTACGCTGACCTCGGTCTTGACAAGCACGTTGAGGATGAACTCCGCTGGGCTAACGACTACTTCATGAAAGCTACATACATGAACGATGAGGACGAGGTTATCGCTTACTGCTATCAGGTGGGCGAAGGTAACAACGACCATAACTATTGGTGTCCTCCTGAGCTTCAGGTTGACGGAACATTCGTTGCATCTTCATCATGCGGAGTTAAGCGTCCCGCTTATTTTGCAACAAAGGAAATGCCCGCATCTGATCAGGCCGCAGGAGCTGCTGCTTCACTTGCGGTAAACTATCTCAACTTCAAGGATACTGACCCTGAATATGCAGCAAAGAACCTGAAATATGCAAAGGCACTGTATGAATTCGCTGTTGAAACTCATATTGAGGATTGGGAGCCCGGTATGGTTCCTACCGCAAAGAGCCTCGGATACGACGGCGGCTTCTATACATCAAGTTACGACTATGACGAACTTGCATGGGCTGCTGTATGGCTCTACTACGCTTGCGTTGCTGAGGACGAAACTCAGAAACAGGCAGCATATGACAAGTATATCATGGATATTATCGCTGTAGATGAATCAATCGAAGGCGAAATGGGCGCTCACCCCTACACAGGCTATATGAAGCGTATCATCACAGATACAGGTAACTGCTGGCAGAATATCTGGGTACACTGCTGGGATACTGTATGGGGCGGAGTTTTCGCTAAGCTTGCTCCTGTAACAAATACAGCACGTGACTGGTATATCTTCCGCTACAACCTCGAATTCTGGTCAGGTACTTCAAAGGAAACTGATACTTCTGACTGGGGTTATGAACCTGTAAGAACTCATAAATATTTCGGTATGGACGACCACCTCTGGAATATGCCTATGACATACGATCAGATTCCCGACCTCCCCGACAGCGAAACAAGCAGCGACTTTATTGCTAAGTCACCTAAGGGCTGGGCAGTTGTATCAGGCTATGGTTCTGCACGTTACAACACCGCAGCAGGACTTCAGGCTATGGTATACGCAAAGGAAACAGGCGATATGACATTTGCTGAATGGGCAAAGGCTCAGATGGCATATATCCTCGGAAACAATCCTATGGGTTACGCTTACGAAGTTGGCTACGGCACAAACTTTGCTTCACAGCCTCACCACCGTTCATCACACTGTTCACCTACACAGAGCATGGAAGACCCTGTAGTTCAGGTTCACACTCTCTGGGGCGCTCTCGTAGGCGGTCCTGACCTTAAGGATTTCCACAGCGATATCACAAAGGACTACATCTACAACGAAGTTACTGACGACTATAACGCAGGTTTTTGCGGCGACCTTGCAGGACTTTATCACTTCTACGGTGCAGAGGGCAAGGAGCATGAAAAGGATAACTACCTCAAGCCTGATTTTGATATGTCAGAAAATGCTATCGGCTATGACCAGGTAGATGCTGACGGCAATCCCCTCCCCACAGGTCTTTACATCTCAGGCGGTAAGTCTCAGGAAACTGATGCAGGTATTCAGATTAAAATTGTTGTTCACAATAGAACTGTAAATCCTCCTAAATTTGAAAGCAACCTCAAGGCAAGATATTATTTCAATATCGGCGAACAGCTTGAAAAGGGCGAGGATATCAGCTTTATCGAAACACGTATCGACTACGACCAGGAAAAGAGCTTCACAGACGGCAAGAACGAGGCACACATCTCTGAGCCTGTGAAGTATGACGACAAGGGTACATACTACATCGAAATCTCATGGCAGAACTGTGATTTCTACGGCAGCCGTGTATATCAGTTCGGTCTGCTTAACAAGATGCACCCCGAAACATTCGACACAGTATGGGATTCCACAAACGACTACAGCTACGCTGAACTTGTAAGCTTTGAGGACGATAACGACGCAGCAGCTATCACAGAGCTTATCACACTTTACGCAGATGACAAGCTTATCTGGGGTGTTGAGCCTGACGGCACAAGACCTGAGGACGGCACAGTTAATCCCACAAAGCCTTCCGAGGACGATGAAGATGACAAGAATACAGATATCCTCTGGGGCGACGCTAACTGCGACGGAAAGGTAACAATCGCTGACTCTACAGCAATTCTCCAGTCTATCGGAAATTCCGACAAGTATGGTCTCAGCAAGCAGGGTGCGCTCAACGGAGACGTTTACGACAACGGCAGCGGCATTACAGCACAGGATGCTGTAGTAATTCAGAAACTGGGAGCAAATCTCATATCACAGAAAGACCTCCCCGTAGCTGCTTCATAACATTATGAATATATCCGCTGTATCATCGAGGTACAGCGGATTATTTTTGTCCGTATTATTCGGCAAATTCACCAAAATAACAGAGATAGTTTAGGTATAAAGGTACAATGTGAGTTAAATTATATTGACTTTTATTGAATAATGGTGTATAATTAAATCACAAAATCCCGAAAATAATCAGAAAGGTAATGATAATCATGGGAAAATTTATAATCAAGCAGACAAACACAGGCTTCACATTCAGCCTTAAGGCTGGCAACGGCGAAGTCATCGCTTCCGGCGGAGAAGTTTACAACAGAATCGACAGTATCAAGAACGGAATTGCAAGCGTTGCAAAGAATGCTCCTATTGCTAATCTTGAGGACCAGACTGTTGAGGGATTCGCAGTTGAAAAGAATCCAAAGTTTGAAGTTTATGCTGATAAAAAGGGCGAATTCAGATTCCGCCTTAAAGCTAAGAACGGTCAGATTATTGCTGTAAGCGAGGGCTATGTAAAGAAAGCAAGCTGCCTTAATGGTATTGAAAGCGTCCGCAAAAATGCAGTTGACGCTCCTGTTGAGGAACCGGAAAAGGAATAATACATATCAGGGGACGTTTTTCGTCCCCTGAATTTTTGAAAATCACTTTGGAGTATAATATTATATGAAAAAATTCAGCGCTGTATTATCAATGATAGCTTTATGCTGTCTCAGCTTCGGCTGTTCGCAGAATCAAACCAAAACGGATAATCCCCCCGTATCCACTCCCACAGAAGCGGATATTAATGAAGAAACGGAATCTCCCACAGATGCGGTAACAGATTCAACTCTGCCCATACTGAAAATAGATACAGTAAATCAGGAGGCAAACGCCCTAGATTTCGTAAAGCTGCCAGTTGCGCCCTTTGTATCGGAGCAAATTGCAACATGGACGCCGAATTATAAAATGCCACCTGCGCCATATTACGAAAGCTGTAAAATTACCCTTTCCGATGCTGATGAAAACGTACTTCTCAGCAATATTGAAGCGCAGGTCAAAGTCCGTGGCAATTGGACAACAACCTACGATAAAAAAGGACTTCGCATAAAGTTCACAGAAACCCAGAATATGCTTGGTCTCAACGAGGGCGCAAAGACGAAAAACTGGGTGCTCCTTGCGGAATACAAGGACGCTTCAATGCTCAGAAATAAATCCGCACTGGCAATATGTCGCGAAATTCTTGACGTAGACGGCTTGTATGCCTCCGATGCGGAATTTGTTGAGGTATATATCAATGGCAATTATTGGGGAATTTATCTCCTTGCAGAAATGCAGCAGGTAAATCCCGACAGAGTAGCTATAACAGAGCCTCTTCCCGACTACGCAGACACGGATATCGGCTATTTCATGGAGTTTGACGGTTATTACACCAACGAATCCGAGCTGAATCAATTCTTTGTGGACTATGCCGACAATGCAGAGCTTATCCCCTACGACGGAAAGGGCGGAAGCGGCAGAACAATGAAATGCCTGAAAGACGGCAAGAAAGACCCTAAAAAAGACGTGGGAATCACAATAAAAAGCGATATCTATTCTCAGGAACAGCATGACTTTATAGAAAGCTATGTGAACAACGTCTATGAAATCATGTACAATGCCGCCTATAACGACAAAGCATACGTATTTAATTCCGATTACACCGAAATCATTCCGCAATCCGATATCACACCTCAGCAGGCTGTTGAAAACGTGGTAAATGTTGAATCTCTTGCTGATATGTATATCATTTCGGAGCTTACTTGCGATGCTGATATTTACTGGTCAAGCTTTTACATGAGTGCCGATTTCGGAGCAGAGGGCGATAAAAAGCTGACCTTTGAAGCGCCATGGGATTTCGATTCCGCTATGGGAAACAAGGACAGATGTGCTGACGGTCAGGGCTTCTATGCCGCAAATATTGTCCCCGATGTAAACGGCGGACCGCAGGGAAACGGTGAATATGAAACAATAAATCCATGGCTTGCAGTCCTTGCATACGAGGACTGGTATCAGGAGATAATAAAGGATAAATGGACAGCCGCCTATGACAGCGGAGTTTTTGAGCGTGGCATAGAAATCGTAGAAAACGATAAAACAGCCCATGCCGAAGCTTTTGAGCGTAACTACGCCAAATGGGACAATATAAGAAAGAACGATTCCTTTGCAATGGAGCTTTCTAAAGAAGCCGCCAGCTGCAAAACCCACGAAGAAGCCGCAGATTTTCTTGCAGAATGGCTTGAATCCCGAGTTGATTTTCTGAACGAGCAGTGGCACAGATAATTCGAGAAAATACCCAACAGGAGTGAGTAAATGCAGTGTATTTGTATTGACCTGAAATCCTTTTACGCCTCCGTAGAGTGCGTTGAACGGGGACTTGACCCCATGAATACAAATCTTGTGGTTGCCGATGAAAGCCGCACCGAAAAAACCATATGCCTTGCAGTAACGCCCTCTCTGAAATCCTACGGAATTCCGGGCAGAGCAAGACTTTTCGAGGTTATACAGACGGTCAAAGATGTCAACTATCACAGGGAGAAAAAAGCCCCATACCGCCGATTTACAGGCAGCTCATATCTTGCCTCGGAGCTGAACAGCAACCCCTCCCTAAAGCTTGACTTTATTGTTGCGCCGCCGCAAATGGCGCATTATATGGAAGTAAGCACAAGGATATACGAGATATACCTCCGCTATATCGCTCCAGAGGATATCCACGTATACTCCATTGACGAGGTATTTATTGACGCAACAGCGTACCTTGATACCTACAAATGCACTGCCCATGAGCTTGCCATGCGCATGATTCGTGACGTACTGAAAGAAACAGGCATTACAGCAACGGCAGGAATCGGTACAAATTTGTATCTGGCAAAAATAGCCATGGATATTGTGGCAAAAAAGATGCCTGCTGATAAAGACGGAGTTCGCATAGCAGAGCTTGACGAAATGTCCTACCGTGAAAAGCTGTGGTCACATCGTCCTATCACGGATTTCTGGAGAGTTGGCAAAGGAATTTCCAAACGTCTCGAATCGGTATACATCTACACCATGGGCGATATTGCACGCGCCTCTGAGTATAACGAGGATATGCTGTACAGAATGTTCGGCGTAAATGCGGAACTGCTTATAGATCACGCATGGGGCTGGGAGCCATGTACAATGGCGGCAATAAAGTCATATAAGCCTGAAAATCACAGTTTAAGTCAGGGGCAGGTATTATCAAGACCTTACAGCTTCCACGAGGGAAGACTAATTATCCGCGAAATGACAGACCAGCTTTCCCTTGACCTTGTGCGCAAGGGACTTGTTTCAGACCAGATTGTATTGACAGTGGGGTATGACCACACGGGAATCCCTAAAAACTACAATGGCATAACCGAAACAGACAGATACGGCAAAACAATTCCTAAATCTGCACACGGCTCAATAAATCTTGGCAAACAGACTGCTTCAACAGCAATGTTTTTGCAGGCAGTAACTGAGCTTTTTGACCGAATAGTTGACCCTCAGCTTATGATACGGCGAATGTACGTCGTAGCAAATCACGTTATTCCTGAAAAAAACATACAAGATGACGAACCAATCCAGTACAGCTTTTTTGACGATATCGAGGAAATGGAGAAGCGGCAGGCAGAGGAAAAAGAGGCTTTGGCAAAGGAAAAGCAGCTGCAAAAGGCATTGCTGACAATCAAAGATAAATACGGCAAAAACGCCATACTCAAAGGCATGAACTTTGAGGACGGCGCAACGGCAAGGGAAAGAAACGGCACAGTTGGAGGTCATAAGGCATAATGGAGGATTACAGCGATATTATAAATCACCCTCATCACGTATCGGAAAAGCGGCAGAGAATGTCTCTACGCGACAGAGCGGCGCAGTTTTCGCCATTTGCGGCACTTACGGGATATGATGAGGAAATAGACGAAACTGCAAAACTGACAGACCACCGTGAAGAACTTACAGAGGACGAAACAGAGGAACTAAATCAGGCAATATGCAGAATACAGGAGCTTAATCTGCCGCAGATAAGGGTAACATATTTTGTGCCTGATGAAAAGAAAAGCGGCGGAAAGTATGTGCAGTATACAGGGCATTTTCGGTTTCTGGATATGCAGGAACAAAAAATGAAATTTGCAGAGGGAAAAGAAATAGCCCTTGAAGATATAGCAAAAATAGAATTTTAACAAAACCAAGGGGACGCTATGTAAGAAAGCGTCCCCTTATAATTTTCTAAGGCGACCAATGGTCGCCTTAGTTAAATTTACTATATTTACTCAAACATATTATAAATCTCCGAATTGCTTATAGATTCTTTCTCAACAGTAAAAACATATCCTTTACTATCCTTATAAATATAAACAACACAAGGATTTTTCAAATCAAGAAATCTTTCGGAATCAAGCCGCATTGTATTAACCTTTGCACCTGAAATCTTCTTGTACTCGTATGTGAAATTATCTTTTCTTTCGGATACCATTTTATAATGCTTATCCGATTTAAAATCAAGATTATCAAGTAAAGCTTCTACAGTATCAAAGTAACCAACATCAATAGAAAGCACGCCTTTTCGATGACTGACAGAAATAATTTTATCAGATATATTGTTCATATCATATTCCGCTGCAAGAATCTGCTGCTGATTATCCGTCAATTTATTGTTGAAATCATAATGCATAAACTTTGCAATTTTCAGCACACTTACAATAACAGTGGCACTCAGCGACAAAACAATAAAAAACACTCTTATTTTGCTTTTCATACAACTATACCTCAAAACATCTGTATAATCTTCCCAAGAGTATCAAGGAAAATATCATTTTCCTCTTTTAGTCTGACGGAAATTCTGAAATACCCTTCGTCAAGGTCATAGGCTTCGGTGCAGTTTTTAATAAGTATACCTCTTCTGCGCAAAAGCATATCAAGTGGCAAATCACTCTTAATCATAAATACAGAGGATTTTGAGGGATACACACGTATTCCCAGATTTGTCAGCCTGTCGGCAAGACGATTTCTCTCGATTTCAATATATTTCTGAGTAAGACGCATATATTTTCTCATGGCAACAGCAGCCTCAGCTGCGGCCAGCGCAGGCAGAGAAATGCTATTTTTTGCTCCCGTATTCCTCAAAGCGTCGGACATAGACCTATGACTGCACAGGGCATAGCCCACAGGTATACCCGCCATAGCAAACATACGCGTAAAGGATTTCACAAGAATAAAGCGTATGCCCTTGAATCTGCTGACACTGTACCGCACAACGCCGTTTACAAAATCCATATATCTCTCATCACAGACAATAATAGTATTTGTCCGGCGGCATTTTTCCGCAATAACACTGAGAGTATAGGGTGAAAGCACCTCGCCTGTAGGATCGCAGGGATTATTGAGAATTATAAGGTCGGTATCGTAATCAATAAACTGCGCTACATCTGCGGTAAGCCTGTAATTATTCCGTTTTGAGAGCCGTAAATCAGTTACATTGCACCCATTCTGCTCTAAGGCGCGGCAGTATTCAGGCGAACATGGCGAGAAAATCAATGCCTTTTTCGGTCGTGTTGCAGCGCAAATCCTGTACAGGATATCATCGCCGCCGTTTCCCACAACTATATTGGCTTCGGGGAATTCCTCATAGCAGGAAATTAACCTGCGCAAATCGGAATATTCACTGTCAGCGGATTTGGTACAATCCTTAGCCGCCTCCGCAGCAGCATTCCTTACAGCAGAAGGCATACCGAAAGGGTTAAGGGACGATGAAAAATCACAACGGATTTCATTGTACTTAATATCAGAAATATTCAAATCCTCACCCCAATCAATTAATTGTTTTCATAAGCCGTTTTGAAAGGTCTGTAAGCTGTTCCATAGTCAGTGCTTCAATGCGGACGGATTCGGAAATTCCAAGCTCTGAAAGCGCTGTATATACGTCATTCTTGGCAAATCCAAGCATAGATGAAAGTGAATTTGCAAGAGTTTTTCTGCGCTGTGAAAATCCGGCCTTAACTATTTTGAAGAAGAATTTCTCCACATCCGGAGCAAGACGGCGTTCCTTGTCAACATCAATACGGATTACCGCGGAATCCACATTTGGCGCAGGCATAAAGCTTCCCCGTGAAACGCCGAAAAGCTGCTTTACAGTGCCGTAGTAGTTCACACCTACAGTAATAGCCCCTGATTCGCGGCTTCCCACCTTTGCGCAAAGCCGCTGAGCCGCCTCTTTCTGAACCATAACAGTTATGGAATCAATAGGCAGATGACTTTCCAGCAAAAGCATAATAACGGGAGAGGTGATGTAATAGGGAAGATTAGCGCACACTGCCGCCCTGAGACCTGCAAAATCCTCCGCAATAATTTTGTGCAAATCGGCTTTCATCACATCTTCGTTGTATATTTTAATATTGTCGAACTCTTTAAGAGTTTCGTCAAGTACGGGCATAAGCCGCGTATCAATTTCCACAGCGGAAACTTTTTCTGCACGCAAAGCCAATTCCTTTGTAAGAACGCCTATTCCCGTACCGATTTCAAGAACTCCATAACCCTGACGGGCATTTCCCATTTCGGCTATTCTCGGGCATACATCGGGATTTATCAGAAAATTCTGTCCCAGTCCCTTTGAAAAGTTAAAGCCATGGCGGTCAAGAATATCCCTGACCGTACTTATATTTGTTAAATTCATTTTGTTTCTCCTGAGCCAAAAGGCTTGTTTTATTTATAATTATCTTTATATCGTTCTAAAATCTTTTCAGCGCATTTCATTCCGTCAACAGCCGCAGAGATAATTCCCCCTGCATAGCCTGCACCCTCGCCGCAAGGAAAAAATCCGCCTACAGAAAGGGATTCCAGCATTTCATTCCTGTTTATGCGCACAGGAGAGCTGCTTCTGCTCTCCACACCTGTAAGAATTGCGTCTTTGTCGTCAAACCCCTTAATTTTCCGCCCCATTTCCACAATTCCGCTTTTAAGGGAACGGCAGATAAAATCAGGGAGATAATCTTGCGGCATAGCAAATTTCACATTCGGGCGATAACTTGGCTTTACTCCGCCAAAGTCAGTTGATAGCCGATTTTCAAGGAAATCTCCCACAAGTATCACAGGAGCAGAATAATCCGAACCGCCTGCAATAAAGGCTTTTTTCTCAATTTCACGCTGAAAATACATTCCTGCAAGGGAATGGTCACTGCCAAAATCCTCGGGAGTTACGTTTACCAGCAACGCACTGTTGGAATTCTCAGCGTCACGGGCAAAACAGCTCATGCCGTTGACTGCAAGCCGCCCTTCCTCAGAGGAAGCCGCCACAACCTCGCCGCCTGGACACATACAGAATGTGTAAAGCGCCCGACCGTCAGGGAGATGCACTGCAAGCTTATAGTCTGCGGCTTTCAGAGCAGGATTTCCTGCAAAATCGCCGTACATCGCCTTATCTATGTCGTTTCGCAGATGTTCTATACGCACACCCACAGCAAAACTTTTTTGCGACATATCAACATTTTTGCCGTGAAGCAGCTCAAAAACATCTCTTGCGCTGTGGCCTGTAGCAAGTATAACATTGTCAGTTTCAATGATGTGCTGTCCGTTGCTGTCGGTATAAGAAACCGACGATATACAGCCATTTTCCACAGTGTAACCGTCAAATTTCGCACCAAAGCGCACATCGCCGCCAAGCGCAATTACCCGTTTACGCAGATTTTTCACCGTATCACGCAGTTTGTCCGTGCCAATATGCGGCTTTGCAAGATAGAGTATCTCCTCGGGAGCGCCGAACTCCACAAGCCATTTCAGAATGACCTGAATCCGCTTGTCCTTAATTCCCGTAGTCAGCTTGCCGTCGGAAAAAGTACCTGCTCCTCCCTCGCCAAACTGCACATTTGATTCCGGATTCAGTTTGCCGCCATTCTGGAAGTTTTCAACAGCTTTTACACGACTGTCAACATCCTGTCCCCGTTCAAGGACGATTGGCTTAGCCCCTGCCATTGCAAGCACAAGGGCAGCAAACATTCCGGCAGGTCCGAATCCCACAACCACAGGGGATTTTTCCGCCGATACCTGCGGAACCTTATATATGTATTCCTCAACAGGAACGGCATTTTTCAGCTGTTTCAGCAGCTTTTGCTCGCCCTTTGCGGAAATATCCACGGAAATAATGAAATGAACGTCGCTTTTTCGTCTTGCATCTACAGATTTTTTCGACAGCTTAACAGAAATCAGCGATTTTTCAGGAATTTTCAGATGTCTGACACATAATCCCCACAAATCTCCGAAATCAAAACCGAGAGGAACTTTAATATTGCTTACACGAATCATTTTCCTGCTCCTTTCAGGGATTTTCCGCAGCTGCCCCCTGCAAGCATACCCGACGACCATGCCCACTGAAGATTATAGCCGCCGCAGTCCCCCGCTGTATCGAGGATTTCGCCGCAGAGATACATTCCCTTGTGAAGCCGCGATTGCAGATTCCCGTCAACACATGAGCCGTGTATGCCGCCCATGGTAGACTGCGCATTCTGCCACGGCGAACATCCGCAAACATCGAATTCAAGGGCTTTTATACGGCTTATAATTGCCGATATTTCGTTATTTTTCAGTGATGATATCTTATCCGTCAACGGTCTGTCAACGGAATTTTTCACAATATATACCCCGAGATTTTTCACGAATATTCCCGTGAGAAGCTCCTCAATGGGCAGATTTCCGCGGCTTTTTCTGATATTTTCAATATAGCCTTTCAGCTCATTCCACGGCATATCGGGGAGCAAATCGGCTTTAAGGGAGAGTTCCCCCTCGTATTCCGAGAAGAGATATGCAAGATTGAAAACGCAGATTCCCGAAATATTATTCTCGTTGAACTGCATTTCTCCCCTTTCGGTGCGGAGGATTTTTCCGCCTGACAATGCCGATATTTCGCCCTTTACGCGAACACCTTTCAGACCTTTCAGCTTATCGGGAGCAACTCTCAACGGCGCAACGGCAGGACATATTTTTGCAGTTTTGTAGCCCATATTTTTCAGAATCCGCATAATTCCGCCGTCTGTGCCAAAGGTTGGCGCGGCATAGCCTCCTGCGGCTATAATCAGCCGTTTACAGCGTATATTCTCATCGCCGCAAATCAGCGTAAAACCGTTTTTTTCAATGGTAATATCTGTTACATCACAATTGCAGATTTCTTCAATTCCAAGCTCATCAAGCTTCATGCGCATAGCGTTGACAATAGTGTTTGAGCTGTTGCTGCGCGGATAAATACCACCCTCTCTGCCCTCGCTTCCGCTGACGCAGAGAACTCCCAGATAATCGGTAAAAAACTGCGTATAATCAGGCATTTTCCCGATTATATCCACCGCATTGACAGAGCCATGATAGTTATATTCCGACAGCTTCATATTGCTGAGATTGCATTTACCATTACCCGAAGCAATAATTTTTTTACCTGTCCGCGCCAGTTTTTCCACTATGACAACACTTGCGGCAGGATTTGCCTCCTTAGCCGCAATAGCCGCTGTAATTCCCGACGCGCCGCCGCCGATTACAGCTATATCAGTTTTCATTCCGTCACCTCCGAAGGTAAAATATCAAGACAGACTATTTCAGGGCGGTTGAAAAGCCGCACAGGATAAGGTGAATCGCCCACACCAGAGGTAATGAACATACTTCCCCCCTGATAATCAAACCAGCCCTTGTCGTATACCGGAATCCCCGTATTTTTCAGATTCGGGAATTTAATCCTTGTCTGCGTGTCATAAATAGGACCAATGAATGGCAATCTGAACATACCGCCGTGAGTATCAGCGCAAAGGGTGAGGTCCGCCCCGAAATCCGCAAATTTTTCGTAATTCGGGATATGTGCAAGGAGTATATTATAGCTGTCCCCATAAAGTGTAAATTCGTTATTCAAGTCAAAAGTGGGTGAATAATAAGCGTTGTCGATTCCCAGAAATCTTATATGGTTTCCCCTGATATCCACCGTTTTTTCGGCATAATTGAGCACATGAACACCGTTTTCAGAAAGGGAACTGAAATAAGCCTGAGACGTATCATGCTCCCCCGCCACAAAATATGCGGTATACTCCGCCGCAATAGCCGTCATAAGCTCAACAGCCATATTTATTTCGCTTTCACCGCTGTTTCGGCTGTACATATCACCAAGGATAAGCACAGCGTCGGGACTGATTTTTTCAAGTTTCCGCAGTATAGTCTCCTTTGAAATACTCAGCCCATGAGCGTGATAATCGCTTAAAACAGCCAGTCTTACCGGCTGGGATATCTTCGCAGATTTTATGGAAGTGCTGTTGATTTTCAACGAATAGTTATTGAACCACCAGAAAAAAATCAGAATAAGAAAAAGAATCCACTTTTTTCCCTTAAATTTTTTCTGTGATTTTTTCTGATTACTCTCTGCCATTTTTCTCTCCGATAATACGTACATCAAGCTGATTATACGGAATTTCTATGCCGCTTCTGTCGAAAATGCGCTTGACGGTCTCATTGAGGGTATAGCGTACTTCTGAAAAGTCATCATTTTTAACCCATACATGCACATCAATAGCAATTGAGCTTTCCTTGTGTGCCGCCATTCTTACCACAGGTGCTGGGTCAGAAAGTATAAGTTCATTTTCCATAGCCGCAGTGAGAATAAGGGAGCGTGCAAGGTTGTAATCCGCGTCATAGCTTATGTCAAAGGTCAGCTCCACGCGCCTTGTAGGAGTTTCAGTATAGTTTATAAGGCGGGCAGAGGTTACGTTTCCGTTTGGGATAAGTATAGTTTTGCCGTCAAAAGTACTCAGTTTGGTGTAGAGTATACCAATAGCCTCAACTTTTCCCACTGTGCCGTCAAGTTCAACGGTATCACCAGCTGAAAACGGCTTTGAAAAGAGAATGATAAAGCCGCCGCAGAGATTAGTGAGGCAATTCTGCAAAGCAAGACTGGCAGCAAGACCTGCCGCACCAAGAATAGTAATAATTGAGGACATAGGCACATTCAGAACAGAAAGCGCCATAATGACCACAACAGCGTAAAGGACAATACGGATAACAGATACAAGGAAATTTCTTGCAGCATTGTCCATATTGGATTTTTTCATAGTCCGTGAAAGAATACGGCTGATGATACGGGCGCAGATAATACCCACAACCAAAACAATAACAGCAATAATAAGCATAGGCAGGATTTCCCTGAAATAGCTGATAACGCCATTAAAGAAACCCGAAGCCTTTTCAACGTGTTCCTGTATTACTTCTTCCACAGGAACAGCAGTAGTTTCCTGAATATTTTCTTCCATACAGATATCCTTTCTTATCCTGTTGCATTTTTATATACACTTTTTATTATATCAGAATTTTACGCTTTAGTCAATCAGAATATCATAATTTTTCACTTTAAAGGTTCCATTTAATAAATCAAAGTTTCACCTTTTGTTGTTAATTTGTAAATTCTCGGAAAAACTATTGAAATCCGCCGTAAAATAGTGTATAATTGAATTGATATATGCAGCGAAACTTTAGGCGGTTTCCGCTGCGTAAAAGAAAACATGAATAAGGAGAAAAACCGATGAAAAAGAAAAAAATATTTATATCGGCAGCAGCAGTATTCTCCACAGCGGCAATTGCAGGCACGGCAGCTTTTGCGGCAATGGAATACACAGCCGATGACTTAAAAAAACTCAGCAGTGCACTGCTTGGCGAATCCGATTTCACTGTGGGACAAGACGTTGACGGCGATAACGTAATTGACGTATTCGACCTGATAAAAATGCGTGAGTCATTTGTTTCAACAGGAGAATTTGCGGAACAAACAATAAATATTACCGATAAGAATACAAAGTATATCGGCAGAAATATATACGACGACAATAAAATAACATGGCTTGTACAGAGCGGTTCAGCGGTAGAATTTACAGTAAACGCAAAATCTGCGGAAATCACCATAAACGGCGACGGTCATACAGAAAGCGATGAAAAATACCGTCCCAGGTACGCTGTTATTGTTGACGGAGAAATAATTCTCGATGAACTTCTCAGCGTAAAGGAAAAGACAGTAAAGCTCTTTGAGGGCACAGCTGCAAGAACAGCAACAGTAAAGGTTATTCATCTCTCAGAGGCTAACAACGGCGCAGTAGGTGTCAGCAGTATCAAGGTTGATTCCGATTCTCCCGTTCCCGTTGCGCCTACAGCTAAAAAAGAGCTGTCTATCGAATTTATCGGTGATTCAATCACCTGCGCATATGGTGTCGAGGGCGAAAGTCAGTATGAAGGCTTCATGACATCTACAGAGAATTTTATGAAATCCTACGCATACCTCACCGCAAAACAGCTTGACGCTGATTACAGTGCTGTGTGTTACAGCGGTCATGGTATTGTTTCTGGTTACAGCTCCAGCGGAGATGCCGTAACAGACAGTCTTGTCCCAGATTATTACGACTATGTGGGAAAAATCGGCAGTTATAAAACTCCATGGGATTTTGAAACTCATCAGAATGACGTTATTGTTATAAATCTCGGCACAAATGACAATACATACTGCTCAAAGGATTACGAAACAAGGGGCTTGGAATATGCCGAAAAATACGCAGAATTCCTCACACATATCCATGAGGTGAACCCCGAAGCGTACATTATCTGCACAGTTGGAACAATGGGCTGTACAGAAATGTACCCATACATTGAAATGGCAGTTGACAGCTTCAAAAAATCCTCGGGCTATGATAGAATCATGTCATACCAGTCTGCAACACACACTCAGAGTAACGGCTACGGTTCAGACTGGCACCCAGCACCTGGAACTCAGCAGAACAGCGCATATGTACTTGCTGATAAGATATGTCAGGCACTTGGCATGGAATCAGACCAGATTGGCTTGAATGTTGCTGCTGACGCTGTTTTCTCATCTGAAACTGACGATACTGCAAATATGTCAGCTTACTATTCAGAATGGGATAACTCCTATCACATAACCACCGTAGACGGCGGTGACAAAAAAGAGTCCATACAGGCATTTGTAAGCGGAATTGACCTAAAAAAAGGCGGCAAATACCGTCTTAGCTTTAAAATTGAAACAAGTGACGGTGCAGAAATTCCATTTGTAATCCGCAGTAAATCCACAGGTGAAGTAATTTTCGAAGATACATTTGTAGGGACAGGTACAAAATCGCCCTATGAAAAAGAAATCGAATCCGCAGTAACTGCGGCAGATGCTGAAATTGTATTCTCTCTTGGAGGAACAAATAATCTCCGCATGAGTATCCACGAGGTTAAGGCGGTAAAGTTTGGATAATGCGTAATTCGTAATTATAAGGGCGGCAGTCTTAATGATTGCCGTCTTTTTTGTGTGGTGATATAATTCGTAGGGTCACGGCGTGCCGTGACCGTTAAATAATGTAATGGTGATGAATAATTATCGTAAATTTTGTACCGAAATTGCGGACACAGCACGCTGTGTCCCTACAAAAATATCATTACATACAAAAAAGGACGGCAGATAAAATTCCACCGTCCATAATTTTTAATTAATTTGCCGTACCCAAAAGCTAAAAGCTAATAGCTGACGGCTAAAGGCTGTTTAAATAATTACGCATTACGAATTACGCATTACGCATTGGTATTAGTCCCATTCAGGCTCTTTGCCTGTGGAAATCATTGCGTAATATGCAAGGATTTTTGAAGCGTCAGAGGAATCAATCACGCTGTCATTATTTACATCAGCAGATTTCAGCTGGCTCTCTGTAAATTCACCTGCTCCGCCTGTCTGGATTCTGGCATATTCAGCAAGTACAAGTGAAGCGTCGGAGGAATCAACAGAATCGTCACCGTTCACATCGCCTAATTCAGCTGTTGTCGGCTTTTCTTCAAGAGCCACAAATTTTCTGCTGTATTTCTCAGCGTATGCCTGTGCTGTGGAGTTTGCATAGCCGTGGATTGTGCCGTTGAAAACATTTTCTTTCTTCTTTTCATCATATTCATTTGAGATTGTTGTATCACTCTCATATATAGTACAGTTGGGATTTTTTATTGTTATAGATGTTAAGTTATTGCATTTCCAGAATGCACAATGTCCTATACTTGTTACACTATCAGGAATTGTTATTGTGGTTAAACAGCTGCAATTAGCAAAGGCATAATCGCAGATATTTTCAACCGTATCCGAAATTTCAATAGATACAAAACCATCACATTCATAAAATGCATACTCACCGATGCTTTTAACACCTTTTGGAATTGTTATTGATGTGAGATTTTCACATCTGATAAATGCCTGATTTTCAATACTTACAACACTGTCAGGTATTGTGTATTCCTTTGCAGTATTTCCGATAGGATAAGCTTCAATGGCTGTTTTATCCTTGTTAAAAAGCACGCCGTTTTCGCTTGAATAGTATTTGTTGTCCTTGTCTACATTTATGGCTGTAAGTTTTTCACTTTGACAAAATGCAGAATCAAAAATGTATGAAATATTACTTGGTATTGTTATTTCTCCCTCGCAAGCTAAACCGTCAATTAAGATATTGTTTATGGAAACAAGAGGATTTTCTGCTCTTTTTGCTTCAAGCCACGGTGTACCATAAAAAACAGATTCTCCAATACTTGTAAGGCTTTCAGGAATAGTTATTGACATCAGGCTTTCACATAAACAAAATACTGCATCGTCGATAGATGTGACACTTGGAGGAATTACTATTGACTTTAAAGATGGATTATATCCAAAGGCACAATATCCGATACTTGTAACACTATCAGGGATTGTAACAGAACTAAGCTTTATGCAGTTTGAAAACGCCTTATCGCCAATATATGTAACACCTGAATCAATAATTACTTTAGTAATAGCCTCATTCCCGTGTAAACCTCTGTTCCAAGGAGCATCCTCTTCAAAGTCATAGTTATTCATCTCACCCTCACCACTGATAGTGAGAGTACCTTCGCTGTCAAGCTGCCAAACAAGGTTATCGCCCTCAGCACCACATTCGCCCGAAGCTACTATTTCAGCAGCAGGCTTTTCATCAAGTGCCACAAATTTTCTGCTGTATTTCTCAGCGTATGCCTGTGCTGTGGAGTTTGCATAACCGCGGATTTCGGCTGTGTCGGAGATTGTAATTTCACTATCGTATATTGTACACTCAGGATTATTTATCGTTATTGTGGCTAAGCTGCCGCAATTAGTAAATGCATTACTTCCGATACTTGTAACACTGTCTGGAATTGTTATTGAGGTCAAACTAACACAATAACAAAATACACTATCTCCGATACTTGTAACTCGGTCTGGTATTGTTATTGTGGTTAAGCTGATGCAATCAGAAAACGCCTCATCTCCGATGCTTGTAACGCTGTCCGGTATTGTTATTGTGGTTAAGCCGGTGAAGTCAGAAAATGCCTTATCTCCGATGCTTGTAACGCTGTCAGGTATTGTTATTGTGGTTAAGCTGTTGCATCCGGAAAACGCCTCATCAACGATACTTGTAACGCCGTCAGGTATAATATATTCTTCCGCAGTTTTCCCCGCAGGATAATGAATGAGCATACTTTTATCCTCGTTGAATAATACACCATCTTCACTTACATAATTTTTATTTTCGGAATCAACATTTATAGAAGTTAAGTTTTCACAATACTGAAATGCCTTATCTCCGCTGCTTGTAACGCTGTCAGGTATTGTTATTGTGGTTAAACTGTCACAAGAATAAAATGCATAATCTCCGATACTTGTAACGCTGTCAGATATTGTTGCTGAAGTAAGAGCAGTACAGTCGGCAAAAGCCTGCTCCCCTATAGCAGTAACACCATTTTCAATCATAACCTTTATAATTTCAGCAGAATGTTCACTCCAAGGCGAATTTAAAGCCCAGCTGTCCATTTCACCTGTACCGCTGATAGTAAGAGTACCCTCGCTGTCAAGTTTCCATGTGACATTATCGCCCTCAGCACCGCAGTCGCCCGAAGCCACTATTTCAGCAGCAGGCTTTTCATCAAGTGCCACAAATTTTCTGCTGTATTTCTCAGCGTATGCCTGTGCTGTAGAATTGGGATAACCGTAAATTGTGCCTGTAAAACCAGTTTCTTTTGTGCTTATATCATAAGTATTGCAGATTGTCTTTTCAGAATCTTCAATTACACATTCAGAATTTTCAATTGTTATTGAATTGAGTTCAGAACAATTAAAAAAGGCATTTGTTCCAATTGTTTTAATACTTTCGGGAAGTGTTATTTTATTCAATTTCTGGCAATTTTCAAACATTGCCCCAGGTATAACGGTAATACTGTTCGGAATTGTGACAGAAGTTAAATTTGAGCAATAACTAAAAATACTATTTCCGATATTGGTAATACTATCGGGAATTGTTGCAGATGTAAGTTCAAGGTTAGCCTGAAATGAATAATCAGCTATACAAACAACATTGTCGGGAATTGTAATATCGCCTTTACAAGCAGTACCGTCAATCAATATGTTATTAACAATTACAAATGGATTTTCTGTTTTCTTTGTTTCAAGCCAGGGAGTTCCTGCAAATACAGCACCGCCAATGGCTGTAACACTGTCAGGTATTGTTATTGAGGTTAATTTATCACAATTATAAAATGCACTATACCCGATACTTATAACACTATCGGGTATTACAACAGACGTAAGATTAGAGCATTTCTCAAATGCAAGGCTTTTTATAGCTGTAACACCATCTGGAATGGTTATTGACGCTAAGCCGCTGCATCCTTTGAATGTTTCATTATCAATAATTGTAACATTCTTAGGAATATTTATTGAAGTAAGTAACGAACAATTTTTGAATGCCGCTTCTCCTATTGTTGTAACGCTGTCAGATATAGTTACTGAAGTGAGAGAAGAACAATCGGCAAACGCTTCTTTTACAATATTCGTAACGCCATTTTCGACTACTAACTTCTTAATACTTTCTGTTTTCCAGGGTGCAGGAGAACTATAGGAAAATCTTTTCATCTCCCCCTCACCGCTGATAGTGAGCGTACCCTCGCTGTCAAGCTGCCATGTGACATTATCGCCCTCAGCACCACATTCGCCGGAATCAACTATTTCAACAGCTGGCTTTTCATCAAGTGCCACAAACTTTCTGTTGTATTTTTCAGCATAAGCCTGAGCGGTTGAGCCTGCGTAGCCGTAGATTGTGCCGTCAAACTTATACTCCCCTGATTCTTGATCCTGTGTATTACAAATATTACCCCCAATGTCATATATGCTGCAATCAGGATTTTCTATTGTTATTGATATTAAGTTTTCGCAAAAATAAAATGCATAATATCCTATACTTATAACGCTGTCTGGTATTGTTATTGAGGTTAAGTTGTAGCAATTACCAAATGCCCAATCTCCGATACTTGTAACGCTGTCTGGTATTGTTATTGAGGTTAAGTTTTTACACAAACTAAACGCCTCATTTCCGATACTTGTAACGCTATCTGAGAGCGTTACTGAGGTTAAATTTAAGCAATAAGAAAATGCATAAGCTCCAATACTTGTAACACTGTCAGGTATTGTTATTGAGGTTAAGCTCTTACAAGATTGAAATGCACAATCTCCGATACTTGTAACGCTATCTGGTATTGTTATTGAGGTCAAACCGCAACAAAAAAACGTATTATCTCCGATACTTGTAACACTGTCTGGTATTGTTATTGATGTCAAACTTTCGCAAGAATAAAATGCATAATCTCCGATACTTGTAACACTGTCTGGTATTGCTATTGAGGTTAAGTTTTCGCAATAAGAAAATGCACCATCACCAATACTTGTAACGCTATCTGGTATTGTTATTGAGGTTAAGTTTTTACAAGAACTAAACGTCTCATTTCCGATACTTGTAACACTATTTGGAATCGTGATTGAAGTTAATGCGACGCAACAATTAAACGCATAAATTCCAATACTTGTAACACTGTCTGGTATTGTTATTGAGGTTAAGTTTTCGCAATAAGAAAATGCACCATCACCAATACTTGTAACGCTGTCTGGTATTGTTATTGAGGTTAAGTTTTCGCAATAAGAAAATGCACCTTCACCAATACTTGTAACGCTGTCTGGTATTATTATTGAGGTTAAGTTGTAGCAATTACCAAAAGCCGAATCACCAATACCTGTAACGCTGTCTGGTATTGTTATTGAGGTTAAACCTATGCATGCTGAAAATGCATACATTCCGATATTTGTAACACCATCTTCAATAATAACGTTTACAATATTATTTCTATAAGAATACCATGAAGTATCTGACGAATATTCCCACTCTTCCATAGCTCCCTCACCGCTGATAGTGAGCGTACCCTCGCTGTCAAGTTCCCATGTGACATTATCGTCCTCTGCACCACATTCGCCGGAAGCCACAACATCAGCCGCATTAGCAGTTATCGCAGGCAATTCAATGGGATTATAAGGCATAACACCGAAACTGTTTGCCGCAAGCAGCATCGCCGCAATGCAGACAGCAGATTTCTTTAAATAATTCATAAATTAACACCCTCTCATTTTAAATTTTGAGCTATTCTGCCCATATATTTATTATATCTCTGCCCCGCCGATTTGTCAATATATTTTCGACAAATATAACAAAAAACAGCTTGACAAAACCACCAATGTAAGTTATAATATTTATAATGCCGATTTATACGGTGTCACTTTGTATTAGTAAGGCGGTGAAATTATGTACAAAGAAAGAATGATATCATGGGGCTGCGGAATTATAGCCTTTATCGTCATTCTGCTTCTTGGAAAAAGCTGTATGGCAGTTCCCGAATCAAGCAAGAAAAAAGATAAAGATACTTCCGATTCTGTGGGATATGAAAACACTACAGAAAATAACGACGGATTCGGCATAATTTATCCGACAGCAAGCCCCGAAGAATCAGAAAATTCAAAGGGCGAACTGGTACTTGATATGTTCGGCAGACCTGTCAGGGTTACTGAACCGCCTGCGGAGGAAGTTGAAATGCCAACGGATGAAAATGGAAATCCCATTGAACCGCCTACCGAGATTTATACCGATGAAGACGGGAATATCATAGAACCGCCAACAGAGGAAAACGAAGAAGAAACACAGTCTGAAAACGATTCAGAAGATGATGAAGAATCAGAAGAAAATGCAGAAGTTTCAGACGAAGAAACAGACGATGAGCAATCCGAAGAAAGCACCGAAGACGGAGACGATGATGTAATACCGATTCCACCAGGATTCAGCGGATATGATCATAAAGAATACGATTCGGAGGGAACCGAAAAGCCAACAGTTCCGCCCGATTTCGTAATTGTAATTGAATAAACGGAGGTAAAACAAATGATAGTAATTGAAATGGAAAACGGCAAGAAGATTAAACTGGAGCTTTATCCCGATATCGCACCTATTTCATGCAAAAATTTTGAGCGTCTTGTAAGCGAGGGCTTTTATGACGGTCTTACATTCCACCGCGTAATCCCAGGATTCATGATTCAGGGCGGCTGTCCAAACGGTACAGGTACAGGCGGTCCCGGCTGGCATATCAAGGGCGAATTTGCAGCAAACGGCGTACAGAACGACCTCAAGCATACAAGAGGCGTACTCTCAATGGCACGCGCACAGAACCCCGATTCCGCAGGTTCACAGTTCTTCATCATGCACGCTGACGCAGCATATCTTGACGGTCAGTATGCCGCATTCGGCAAAGTAATCGAGGGTATGGAAGTAGTAGACGAGATAGCAGCGCAGGCTACAAATTATGCTGACTGCCCCCTCACTCCCCAGATTATGAAAAAGGTAACAATCGAATAAGGTAACAGCTATGTTATATATCGGATGTCACCTTTCCTATTCCAAGGGCTATAAGGCAATGGGCGAACAGGCACTTGAAATAGACGCAAATACCTTTGCATTTTTCACAAGGAATCCCCGCGGCGGCTCAGCAAAGACCATTAACGAGGCAGATGCAAAAGCATTGCAGGATATTCTCAGCGAGAACAGTTTTGGCAAGCTTGTAGCTCATGCACCATATACCATGAACGCCTGCGCCGCTGATGAAAATATCAGACGATTTGCCAGAGAGGCAATGGCAGATGACCTTATTCGTATGGAAGCTACACCAAACAATTATTACAATTTCCACCCGGGCTCACACGTAAAGCAGGGCGTTGAAATTGGAATAAAGCTCATTACAGAACAGCTCAACGAATGTCTGACAGAGGCACAAACCACCACAGTTCTGCTTGAAACTATGGCAGGAAAGGGCTCTGAAATGGGACGCACTTTTGATGAGCTCAGAGCAATAATCGACGGTGTAGAGCTTAAACATAAGCTTGGCGTATGCCTTGACACCTGTCACGTATGGGACGGCGGATATGATATTGTAAACAATCTTGACGGAGTTCTTGAAGAATTTGATAAAATCATAGGACTTGACAGATTGAAAGCAATACATCTCAACGATAGCATGAATCCAATGGGAAGTCACAAGGACAGACATGCAAAAATCGGCGAGGGACAGATAGGCGCAGATGCACTTATCCGCGTTATAAATCACCCGAAGCTGAAAAATCTGCCATTTATACTGGAAACCCCAAACGATATTGAGGGTTATGCAAAGGAGATTAAATTCCTGCGTGAAAATTACAGCGAATAAAAAACATGGGCGGTCAGTTCAAAATGACCGCCCGTTTTGTATGAGATTCCAAAGGGCGAAGCCCTTTAGCAGAGTCCAGAAACGGAGTCTCTGATGGGTGCAGGGCAAAGTCCTGCGTAGCGTTCAAACGCTCTGCAAGGAGTGAATTTCAAAACAGTTCAGTGGACTGTTTTGAAAAAGGGGACGCTCTGCAAGAGAGAGCGTCCCCTAAAAAATCCTAAATAACGTTTCAACTATAATTAGTCAATAACAGCAATTTCGCCGTAGAGCTCACGACCTGCACCGATAGCATTTGATTCATCAGTATCGATATGCATAGCTCTTGCATAGCTGGGTGATACACGGCATACTACGTCGCCAAGGATAGCGCTTCTCTCAGGTGTTGAAACCTTAACCCAAACAATCTGCTTGTCAACAACGCCGAGCTCCTCAGCGTCAGCAGGAGTAAGGTGGATATGACGCTTAGCAACGATTACACCCTCGCTGATTTCAACTTCACCGCAGGGACCAACAATCTTGCAAGCACCTGAACCGGCGATATCAGCAGACTCTCTGATAGGAGCAGCAATACCGATAGAACGAGCGTCAGTAGCGGAAAGCTCAACCTGTGTCTCAGGGCGAACAGGTCCAAGGATAGATACACCGGCAAGCTCTTTCTTAGGGCCTACGATAGTAACTCTCTCCTCGCAAGCGAACTGACCGGGCTGAGAAAGATCCTTTTTCTTTGTAAGCTCATGACCCTTACCGAAAAGGATTTCAAGATGCTCCTGAGTTACGTGAATGTGTCTTGCAGATGTTTCAACAATAAAATTCTTTGCCATTGTTTTATACCTCCATGAAATGCTCACACAAGTGAGCTATAAAATTACCATATTATATTTTACACCATTTCGACAAAAAGGTCAAGGCATAAAACGGTTTTGATGTTAGTATTTTCTAACACCATTTCAAAATAATCTCCCTGCCATTACAACAGGGAGAAAAATAGCGTCCCAAAAGGGAGTCGAACCCCCGACCTACTGCTTAGGAGGCAGTCGCTCTATCCTACTGAGCTATTGGGACATATAGCAGGACTAAAAATCCTGCCATAATATTATATCATTTTTTCAAACAAAAAGCAATAGCAGCACAATATTTTTATAAGATTTAATCATTGTATCCTATGCTCAACGCATGCAGCAAGAAGATTCCATGTAGTGCTGTCAACCTTGCCTGTAGCATCAACGCTGCAAATCTGCTGAAAAGCCATGACCGCCCCTACAGTTTCCGCAGTGTAGTCCCCGTTCACCTCAACAGATTTCAGATTATCAAATCTTCTGGCAAGCTCTGCAAGCATGGATTGAATAACCCACACAATAATACCGCCGCAGCCAATCTGGCAGATATAATCCGCCGAGGGAAAAACTGACAGAGGCTGAGGCTGCTCCCCCATAGCCGCAAGGTATTCTCTGACAATGGAATCCCATGTTTCAGTATCAGTCTCACCTGTCACTGAAAGCCCGTGTTCGCGCTGAAACTCACTTACAGCGGAAATAGTATTAGCGCCATAAACACCGTCAGGAATAACCCGTGGCTGATTGCCGCGGCTCATATCGATACCGTGGAGATATCGCTGCAATTCTTTTATATGCTCCGTTTTTTGCTGTTGTGTATATGGCATGGCTCAACCTCCTGTAATTGTATAGCCGGGGTTCTGATAAGGGCGTTTATCGAAACCGAAGCGCAGGTCGGAATATATGCCTGCAATAGCGTCCCATGTAGCACCGCCAATGATACCATTTGGATTCAAGCCGAACTGTCGCTGAAATTCCGTAACAGCCTGCCTTGTAATCGGTCCGAAATAGCCTGTATTGCTCACCGCAGGGATATTGGGATAGGTCTGATTAATATAAGTAAGATACTCCTGAATTATCCGCACAGAATCCCCTCTTGCACCTTCGCGGAGAACAGTTCCTGGATAAAGAGCAACGGAGACATATTCAGGACGCACCGCCTCAACAATGCCCATATAAGCACGGTACAGGTCATTTTTCGTAGCACGGTCAAGCCTGCCTGTTTCGGGAATACCGAAAACCCGCTGAAAAGATTTAAGGGAATTTTCAGTTTCTTCCCCGAAATATCCCGTAATTTTCACAGGCAGAACCGCCTCGTAGTAAGCGCCGATAACAGTAAGATAATACTGTAAATTCCGCACAACATTTCCCTCAGAACCGATAGTCACATTTTCGTCAAACTGCGGAGAAACCTCATCCCAGCGCACACCTTCTGAATCCAGCTCTGCAAGTCGTTTTACACTTGTATAGATGTAGAGAATCCTGTACCAGCTTGCCTCATCAACAACTCCCGTAACAGCAAGGTCAAAAACCGCCTGAAAAACCCTGACAGCAGTCTCAGTTGAAGCGTCAAAAATGCCGTTAATCTCGGGTATTTTCGGAATCGCAGGGTAATTTCGTGAAATTCTGTTAAGAAAAACCTGTAAAGATTTCACATCATTGCTTGCAGAACCGAATCTCAGCGGTATACCGGGATATGAGGGCATTGCCGACTGAACAGGTGCATCTTTCACAATATTGATATCATCTCCATAGTAGTATTGCAGTATCTCGTAGGGCGTAAAACCATTATTTGCAAGGTCAACAGTTCCCCACTGAGACAAGCCGTCGCAGGTAGAAGTCGTACCGTTGCAGAAAGAGGTGAACAAAGGTTCAACAGTCCCCTGCCGCTGAACGTAGTCATTAAACAGCTCATCGACAATATAGCCGATATTCTGGAAATATTCCCTGTTATTAATAAACTTCTGGTCGTACTGAGTTGACGACGTAATATCGAAATCATAGCCTCTCGACCTGTACCATTCCGTATAAATGCGGTTGAGTGCAAAGCTTACGATAGCATAAATATTTGCACGGAGAGCAGAATTGCTCCACGTCGGAAAAATCTCACTTGAAGCCACATTTTTTATGTACGAGGGAAAATCCACAGTAACATTAGGGGCAGGAGAATCCGGCGCACCGAGATGAACAGTAATAGTCTGCGGTATATATGGTATTCCTGTCAGCATAAAAATCCCTCCTAAAACGGTTCCTGATTGAAGTAAGTGAGCGTATCCTCATCGCTGTCAGCGGCAATGGGAAGAGGAACCATATTGAAATTCTGCACAGAGGTAATCCCCGAAAATACAGGCACATCAATACTTCTGGCATTGAAAAAGCCCTTAGCTCTGACGCTTATATCAAAAAGGCTGTAAGGTCGCACATCAGTATCAGGAGTCTGGGAATAGGCTTTATCAGGGGCAGGCACTTCAAATCTCAAAACAGTACCGCTTATATCGGTAATTCCGGCAGCGGCAAGAAGCCTGCTCCCGTTGTTTACAGCGGTAACGACCACAGAAGCCCCAACTACAGGCATTGCATCCCGTCCTGTTCGCACATTAACGAGTATAAAGCCAGTCGAATCGCCCAGTCCTGCCTCAGAAACTGTCTGCGGTTCAATGGACAGTTCAAATTCGGGCAGTTGAGTGCTGTTGATGATTCTCTCAAGTTCAGCTTCTTCCTCATCAGCGGTATAGGGATAGTATGCGGAATCATGTTCCGCGTCGTCATAGTCCTTATCATCATATTCCTCATTATTTTCAGATTTGCTCTGTCCCCTCTGCTGATATTCAGCAGGAACATTGTTTTCCTTTTCGGCAGTAAATTCCACAGCCATTTTTTCCTCAGCTTCGGTAATTTCGCTGTAGCTTGCGGAATTTTTCAGTTGATATTCAGCAGGAACATTATTTTCTTTTGCGGCGGTAAATTCCTCAGCCATTAATTCTTCTGCTTCGGTAATTCCGGCATATTTTTCCGCCTGCACCGCAGGTTTTCCTTTATTGTAAAGTTTGAGCATTTCTTTTTTATATGCTTCAATATCCTTTAAATCCATAAAGCACCTCCTGTTATTACTTCGTTTCATTATATGCGGCAATTAATGTTAAAATTCCAGATTTTTCTACATAATAAAATTCACAAAAAACAAGAAAATTTTCGTAAAAATTCCATAAAATCACTTGACAGCTATATAAATGAATGTTATAATAACATCAAAGGTATATATATACCTTATATAAAAATAAAAACAATTTATGGAGGGATTAATTATGTCAAACAAAAAGTTAAGAACACTTGCCGCACTGACAAGCGCTCTGATTGCTGCCAATGCAGGAACATTTGCCGCTTCTGCTGACAGCTCAGCAGGTTTTAATTCTGTAATTAAAGCACCTGAAACTGATAATATTTCATATATCAGCGGAGAATATTCAACATTGCCTCAGATTAAGGATACTGACAGATATGAACTTTCAATTGAATCACAGCCTGAAAAAACGGTATATCTGACAGGTGAAGAACTGGATTTGACAGGGCTTGAATTAGCCTGTCTGCATCAGCCTGACATTTCTGCTGAATTATGGGACGGCAATTATTTTGACACCTACGAAATACCGCTCAGCGAGCTTATCGAAAACGGAACAATAATTATAGACGATTCCGAATTCGACAACACCAAGGCAGGTTTTTACAATATTTACATTACATACGGCAATGTAACAGAATCTGTAAGAGTAAGAGTAAAAGAAGTAAAAGAGCAGGATAAAATCACGCTTACAAGCGAGCCCATAAATACAATTTACAAAATCGGTGAGGAATTTGACCTTACAGGAACATGGCTTATTCTCAAGGACAAGGAAACAAACGAAAAGACTGAATATTACGATATATACGAATTAATCGACAACGGTACAATTACAGTTGACAGTTCTGAATTTGACAATACCCAAGAAGGCATATATCCCATATTCATCACCTACGACGGAGAAACCGTTGAATTTGATGTAAGAGTTTTTGAATACTATGAAGGATACTACTTAGGAATTTCTAAGAATACCGTCAAAAAAGTATACAAGATTGGCGAGGAGCTTGACCTGACAGGCGCCAAATTCAATGGAAGTTACTGCAACAATTTTATGCACGGCGATTTCTTCTATTCCAACCTTGCAGAATATATTGAAAAAGGAACTCTGATACTTGACGATTCCGAATTCGACAACACAAAAGCAGGCACATACACTATTTATGTTCACTACGGAACAGCTACAGATTCCTTTGAAGTGACAGTAGTTGAAGCCTCTGAATCCATTACTACAACTACAACAACATCTGCTGCAACAACCACAACTACTACAACTACACCCGTCTTTGAGATAACTACAACTACATACCAAGCACCAAGCTATTCATATAATTTGAGCGTTTATCCTTATGAAGAATCAGAAACAATTTACAAATTAGGCGAAGAACTCGACTTTAGCGGAATATGCGTTCATGGATATGGCGGAGGAGACGATTATTATGCTGATATACCTTATATATCCTTGGATAAATGCAGTTCTGTAACAATTGACGCTTCTGAATTTGACAACACAAAACCCGGTACTTATACTATCTATGTTAAATGGTATGATGCTGTTGATTCATTTGAAGTAACTGTACTTGATACCCCTGCATTAACAAAAGGCGACGCAAACGGCGACGGAGAATTCACAATTGCTGATATGGTATCAGTGCAGAACAATCTCTTAGGCAAAAAGACAGCAAAGCTTGCAGACTGGAAAGCGGCTGACCTTTACCCCGACGGTAGAATTGATGTGTATGACTTTATTGTAATGAGAAGCGAATTTATAAAAAATTTCAAATAAGTATATTAATGCGGTATCGTTTTTGCGGTGCCGCATTTTTTTCTTGACAGTTATATTCAAATATGGTAAAATATATACTGTAAATAAATATTGCTCCCAAAGCTTTATTTAGAACGTGTTGACACTAAAGTTTGTTGTAAGAGCAATAAAAAGGAGCATATTATGAAAATAATTCTCGCTTCCGCTTCCCCAAGACGACGTGAGCTTATGAGCGTTATAACCTCCGATTTCACCGCCGTTTCCATTGATGCCGATGAAACTCTCCCGAAAGATACAGAGCCACTGAAAGCTTCGGAATATCTTGCGGAGTTAAAGGCTTATGCCGCCGCCGAAAAATTCCCCGATGATATCGTTATCGGCTGTGATACTACGGTTATCTGCGACGGAAAAATTCTCGGAAAGCCCAAGGATAAAAAACAATGCCGTCAATTTATGAATATGCTTTCAGGCTGTACTCATCAAGTAGCTACCGGCTGCTGCATAATCTCAAAGGGCAGAAAAACGTCATTTACTGAGATTACCGATGTAACTTTCCGTCAGCTTACAGACGAGGAAATCGAGGAATACATCTCAACAGATGAACCATACGATAAGGCAGGCGGTTACGGTATACAGGGTAAAGCCTCCCTGCTTATCGAGAAGATAAACGGCGATTATTTCAACGTGGTAGGGCTTCCGCTTTCAAGGCTTAATCAGACGCTAAAAATATTTACAAGGAGTATATAAATTATGAAACAGACAGCATTTCACAACGGAAATATCCTTATCCCTAATTCTTCCGTGGATATGGAAAAATGGGCGGTTATCGCCTGCGACCAATACACCAGTGAGCCTGAATACTGGGACAAGGTAAAAGCTGAGACAGAGGGTGCTGCTTCATCTCTCAATCTCATCCTTCCTGAACTTTACCTTGAAGAAAACGACGTAGAACAGCGCATTGACGCTATTCACGATGCTATGGACAGCTATCTGGAAAATGGTATTTTCACCGAATACAAGAACGCTATGGTATACGTTGAGCGTATCCAGAGCAATGGAATTGTACGCAAGGGACTTATCGGAACTATCGACCTTGAAGAATACGACTTCTCAAAGGGCAGCACTTCTGAGGTTCGTGCTACTGAAGCTACGGTTATCGAGCGTATTCCTCCCCGTATAAAAGTACGTCAGGGTGCGGCTCTGGAACTCCCACATATCATGATACTCATTGATGACCCCGAGGAAACAGTTATCGAGGCTGTAAATAAGGACGATATGACAAAGCTTTACGATACAAAGCTTATGCAGAACGGCGGAAGTATCAGCGGTTATCTTGTTGACGAGGCTGCACAGGGCAAAATCAACGAGGCTCTTGCGGCTCTTGGAGATTCCGAAACATTCAACAAAAAGTATAATCTCACCGATTCTCCTGTACTCCTTTACGCTATGGGCGACGGAAACCATTCTCTTGCTACTGCAAAGGAATTCTATGAGCAGCTGAAAAAATCTAATCCCGATAAGGATATGTCAAATCACCCTGCGCGTTATGCCCTTGCTGAAATTGTAAATCTCCACAGCGACGCACTTAAATTTGAGGCTATTTACCGCCTTGTATATGATGTTGACTGCGATAAGCTCATTGCAGGTCTTACTGAGGCTCTTGCACTTTCCGAAACTCCTGCTGAACAGTGGGTTGAGGTTGTCTGCGGCGGCAAGGAGCAGAAGCTCTATATTCACAACACAACTTCAAATCTTTCCGTTGGCTCTCTCCAGAATTATCTTGACAGCTACATCAAGGAAAATGGCGGAAAAATCGACTATATCCACGGTATTGCTAACGTTAAGACTCTGGCTGAAAAGCATAATGGCATTGCATTTATTCTGCCTGATATGGACAAAGCACAGCTTTTCCCCACAGTTATCAAGGACGGCGCGCTTCCCAGAAAAACTTTCTCCATGGGACACGCTGACGATAAGCGTTTCTACATCGAGGCAAGAAAAATCAGCGAATAATTATAAATTTACGGGCGAGCGAAATCGCCCGTATTTTTTTTACAAGAATGATGCCAAACATACCTTTTCACTTACTACAACCACTTTTGTTTCATAAGAGTACTGGCTTAAATGAAGCCTTTCAAGCTCCTTTTCAGCCTCCCTGAACGTCGGAAATACCTTTGTATTAAGCTTTTCATCACACAGATACGCCCCTGTACCTGTGTTCCTGATTACATAACTCAACCTGTACTTCTGCTTATGATTCGGCTGTAAGGACTGATTTTCATAATTTTTTCTGTTCATGGTTTATACCTCCGTTGTATTATTTGTGGAATTTTCTTCAACAACCATATTATATCACATTGTTGATTATTTGTCAACAGGATTTTGAATTTTTTTACATTCTATTTGAATTTCGTTATAATGAACAAATACGCCTTTCAGTTCAAGTGCTATCGTACGCCTTTTGCTGAAAACGCTTGTTTCGAATTACAACTTTACGAAACTTGTTGACAAATATTAAACAGTATGATATAATGAAGAAAATGGATATAACTTCTACAACAAAGGAGATGCTTTTTATGGCTGATATTGGTACTCTCATTAAGGAAAGAAGAATTGAACTCGGCATGACACAGGATGACCTTGCTGAGAAAACAGGATATAAAACAAGATCGTCAATTAATAAAATTGAAAAGGGCTGCAATGACCTCCCGCGCAATAAAATTGAGCTTTTTGCCAAGGCTCTTAATGTTCCGCAAGCCTATTTTCTCAGCGATGACAGGCAGGATATTACTCTGGAGGACCTTTGCGAAAAATTCAGCAATATCCGCCCTATAAGTATGAAACGATTTCCACTGCTTGGCGAAATTGCCTGCGGTGAGCCGATTTTTGCCGACGAGGATAAAAACAGCTATGTTATGGCAGATATGGATATTGCTGCTGATTTCTGCCTCCGCGCTAAAGGCGATAGTATGATTAATGCGCGCATTTACGACGGCGACCTCGTGTTTATCCGCGAAATGCCTATGGTTGACAACGGGGATATTGCCGCTGTTATTATTGATGATGAGGCTACGCTGAAAAAAGTGTACTATTATCCCGAAAAATCAAGACTTGTACTTTTCCCCGAAAATCCCGTGTATGAGCCATTTGTGTACACGGGTGAGGAGCTTAATTCTATCCGTATTCTCGGTAAGGCGGTTTATTTTATGAGTTCGCTTTGATTTCAAGTTGAATTTTTATATAGTTAGGCAAATTTTTACTATCCTTCAGCTTGTTGAAAAAATCATAATAATTCAAGGTTAAGGGGACGCTCTCACTTGCAGAGCGTCTCCTCTTTTCAATTCAATCGCAGTCAAATCCAAGTGCGATATACCCTCACGTTCAAACAGCATCCTGCCTCACGTTCGGGCAACCCCTTGCAGAGCGCTTAAACGCTATGTGGGACGCTGTCCCACACCCTGCCTTGATGCCAGCGGGGGCTCCCCGCCGCTGTCTCTGGACTCTGCTAAAGGGTTTCACCCTTTAGAATCCCATTTTTAGTTATAATTTTTCAAGAGTTAATTTATACTTTATTCCGTCTATTTCGACTGTTCCCGTTTTTATATCGGCTTTGCGCTTTACATCGGGGAAATATTCGTAAAAATCCTCGCACACGCTTGATGTGGTTCCTCCCGGAACAGCTTCGTCACCATACCATTTTGCGCCACTTCTCACGTCTACATGTACTGCTGTGTATGTATGGTCTATATTGGCTATTCCTCCAAAACCTGTTTCCTGCGCTCCGCAGCAAACTTCACCTGCCGAAATAATTCCTCCCTGCTTATTATAGCAGACTATATCCGCTGCCATGCCCTTTGTATGCATACCGCTGCCGCTTCCGCCCACTCTTTTGTCGTGTTCTGCACAGCGATATCCTGAATTTATAATTATCTTTGAGCAGTTCAGCCGCTTTCTCAATTCTTCAAGCTTTTCCACAAGCTCTGTACTAACTGTTGTGCTGTGTATACCTCCGCATTTACAGCGGAATTCGTTCAGATTGAAATGCTCGCTGAGCTTTACTGAGCCATTTTCATAATATACCTTGTTCATACAATCCCCCTCCAATTTTTTCGTATTCCCTATGCTTTTCAGCCTGTTTTGCTGCGTTACCCTTCTGGTACTGTACTCCAAAATAAAATGCTATTATTGTTGTAAATACCGTCTGGAATTGTTCCGCTGTTACCTGCCCTTTCAGTGATAATACGCTGAACACTGCTGTAAGGCTTAGCGTTATTATACTTTTTACCTCTATTAGTTTAATTATCTTCTCTCTCACGCTCTACAACCTCCAGACGCCTTGTAATTTCCTCGATTCGCTCGTTGATAATCGGGATTTTCTCTGCAAAATTATTGTGCTTATCCACTTTTTTCTCAAGCTGTTCTATGCGGTAATTTGTCAGCTTGGAACTCACTATGATTCCGCAAAGTGAACCTGTAAGCGTTCCCACAAGCGATATCAGCGCTACGATTACTGTGCTTGTAATTTTTCTCAGCTCCTTTCTGATTGCAGAATATTTCCTCCCAAAAATATTCCGCTCTCTACTAATGGTGCGGAATAGGGCCTTATGCAATGGAAAAACGTTGCATAAGAAAAAATAGTTTCTTTTTTCTGCTTTTTGCATAATTTCAAACATTACATTATGTTAATAGTGCACACATTTTTATTAATAATCTGTTTGTTTTTTATCGTTTTAAAGCGACATTATTAATTATTGCGAATTTGCAGTCTTTTGCTTTCTTATCGATATATTATTGACATTTTTTAAATTCTGTTGATTCTTCTGACGCCTCTCTCGTTCTCGCGGAATATGCTAAAATTCAGACAGGCGGAGCAGGCAGTTTTACTGAAACTCAGCGTAAAACTGCTGATGTCAACAATGACAGCGTTGTTGATTCCTCCGACGCTTCAAAGATACTTGCATACTACGCTATGATTTCCACCGGCAAAGACCCTGTCTGGAATTAATACCAGAGATTTCAATATTTAAATCAGCCGTTCCAAATGAGAACGGCTGGTTTTTCAAAATGTAGCCTTTTATACCGTCGATGTTTTGCCATGTTTTTCACCGAAAAAAGCATGGTTTTACTCTGAATGTCACCTCTAAAATAATTCACTGAAAAAATTTTTTAAAAGTACTTGACAAACGCTTTTTGCAGTGATATAATATTTTCAAATGACAATGACGAAGACACGAACTTTGAAAAATGTTTTTCAGAGAACCGTCGGTTGGTGCGAGGCGGCAGACATTATCACAGTTTATCCCTTCTGAGTTGAAAGGCTGAATTCTCGGATTTTCCCGATAGTAAGCTTTTCCGTGAGGCTGCGTAAAGGCATAGGGCTTTTCCCTTTAAAGTGAGGGCGAGTCTGAAAGTGGTGTGCAGTAAAACTGCACGCAATTTGAGTGGTACCGCGGGTTTACAGCTCGTCTCAAAGTAATTTACTTTGGGGCGTGTTTTTATTGCCCCAAATGTCACGTACAATGACTAAAATTATGGTGAAAGGGGCATTTATTATGTCAAATAGAAATTTAACAGAAACTGAGCAGAGCATCCGCGAGGTTGCACAGCGTATCCGTACTCTCCGTGAGGATATGGGCATTTCCTTTGAGACTATGGCTTCCAAAACAGGTCTTTCCGTTGAGGATTACAAGAAAATGGAAAAGGGCGAAACCGATTTCAGCTTTACTTTTATCTACAAATGTGCCTCAGCTTTCGGCGTTGATATCGCTGAATTAATGGAGGGTAAAGGCCCTGAACTTACTGAATATACTGTAACAAGAAAAGGCAAGGGCAAGCCCATTACAAGACGCGAGGGATTAAGCTACAACCGCCTTGCTCATAAATTCAAAAATAAGATGATTGAGCCCTATCACGTTGTTATTCCCTATTCAGAGGAGGCGCTGACAAGACCTCGTCATTTCTCAAGCCATGCAGGACAGGAAATGGATATTGTTCTCAAAGGTACTCTCCGCAAAGTTATTGGTAATCACATTGAAACTCTTTACGAGGGCGACAGCATCTTTTTTGACAGTTCAATTCCTCACGATGAAATCGCTCTCGGCGGCGAGGATTGCGAAATCTACGCTGTTGTTATAAAGCCTAACGGTGTTACAGATATTCCTGAAATGAAAAATACTGTAAAGGAATTTACACATACGAATTTTGATAAGGCAGGCATTGTTCACCCCGTTGCTGATAAATTCGTAACTTGCGAAACAGACGAGACAGGTACTCTTTCAGCTGTTAAATTCAAGAACGAAGAAAGCTTCAACTTTGCTTATGACATCGTTGACGCTATGGCTGAAAAAGCTCCCGATAAAATCGCTATGGTTCACGTCGCAGAGGATAAGAGCGAAAAATTCTTCACATTCAAGGATATAAAGGAATATTCTTGCCAGACAGCAAATTACTTCAAATCTCTTGGCATTAAAAAGGGTGATAAGGTAATGCTTGTTCTGAAAAGACATTATCAGTTCTGGTTCTCAATTCTTGCACTTCACAGACTTGGTGCAATTGTTATCCCCGCTTCAAATCAGCTTGTAAAGCACGATTTTGAATATCGTTTTGACGCTGCTGAAATCTCTGCTATTGTCTGCACATCTGACGGTAATGTTGCTGACGAAGTTGATCTTGCCGCACCGAATTGTCCTTCACTTAAAACTAAAATCATTGTAGGAAATGCAAGAGAGGGCTGGAATGACTTCAATGCAGAGCTTCCTGAGTTTTCAACAGAATTCCCCAGAACAGAGGAAACTGCTTGCGGAAGCGAGCCTATGCTCATGTTCTTTACATCGGGAACAACAGGCTATCCCAAAATCGCTATGCACGATTTCAAATATCCTCTTGGACACTATACAACTGCAAGATACTGGCACAACGTTGACCCCAACGGAATTCATTTCACAATCTCTGATACAGGCTGGGGCAAGGCATTATGGGGTAAGCTTTACGGTCAGTGGATGTGTGAAACAGCTGTTTTCGTTTACGATTTCGAGCGTTTCCACGCTGATGATATTCTTCCTATGTTCAAGAAATACAACATCACAACATTTTGCGCCCCTCCTACAATGTACCGTTTCTTCATAAAAGAAGATTTATCAAAATATGACCTTTCAAGCCTTAAATACGCTACAATTGCAGGAGAGGCTCTTAATCCTGAGGTGTTCTATCAGTTCAAGAAGGCTACAGGAATTTCTCTTATGGAGGGCTTCGGTCAGACAGAAACAACTCTTTCTGTTGCAAACTTTGTAGGAATGGAAGCAAAACCCGGAAGTATGGGCAGACCAAATCCCCTTTATGATGTACATATTCTCAATTCTGACGGAACAGAGGCAGGAGACGGCGAAACAGGTGAAATCTGTATCAGAGTTGGCGATACAAAGCCTTGCGGTCTGTTTATGAGCTATTACAGAAATGAGGAAAGCACAAGAGAAGCATGGCATGACGGCTGGTATCACACAGGCGATACTGCAAGAATGGACGAGGACGGCTATTTCTGGTATGTCGGACGTGTTGATGACCTTATCAAGTCATCGGGCTACCGTATCGGACCATTTGAAATCGAAAGCGTTATTATGGAGCTTCCCTATGTTCTGGAATGTGCTGTTACAGGTGTTCCAGATGAAATCAGAGGTCAGGTTGTAAAGGCTACAATCGTTCTCACAAACGGAACAGAGGGTACAGATGAACTGAAAAAGGAAATCCAGACTTATGTCAAGGAACACACTGCTCCTTATAAATATCCCAGAGTTGTTGAATTCAGAGATAGCCTGCCTAAGACTGTAGGAAGCGGAAAAATCCGCCGTTCTGAAATCAGAGCACAGGACGCACAGAAATAAAGGTGATATTATGTATTTTGATGATTTGAAAATAGGAATGACGGCCGAACCTGCTCCTGCTGTTATTGATAAAGAAAAAATGCTGGATTTTGCCGCTGAATATGACAATGTTCCTCTGCATACTGACGAGGAATACGCTAAAACTACTCCTTTCGGCAGATTAATAGCTCCCGGTGTTATGTCATTTATGGCAGTATGGGCGAAATATCTGGAGGTAGATTTCTTCGGTGAGGAACTTTTAGCAGGCAAATCCACAAAAATCGAATGGCTAAAGCCCGTTTTTGCCGATGATGTTTTAACAGGAAAGGCAGTTATTACAAATCTTGAAAAGAGAAACGCCAGAAACGGTCTTGCTGAAATTACAATTGAGGTGAAAAATCAGAACGGTGAAGTTGTTCTGACTAATGTTACCGAAGCGATTGTGAAGTGCAGGACTGAAGTGTAATTGTGTTTCATACAAATATAACAGTATAACCAAAATCGGCAGCCAATTGGCTGCCGATTCCTGCTTGTCGAAAAAACCTGAATTTCATTCCGAAATTGCGAGCTGATACTTGAATTTTGTCAAATTTCAAATTGTTTTTCATTTAATATATAGCCGTCTTTTTCAAGTATGTACACATTCCCGATTGCTGAAACAACTCTCTCTCCATTGTTGATAAAAGTATACTGTGAATTATCATTGAGCCCCACAGTGTAAACAACAGTACCGTTTTCAGCGGAATACACATCAAGGAAGTAAAATGGCTCTTTTCTTGCTGAGCTGTATTTGAATCCAAGCCCTATAATGTAATCGTATTTCTGATTATAACAAAGTTTTACATAATGCTCATTAGGATTATTTTTTGCTTTCCAAAGCACATTGCCCTTATCGGAAAAACATTTCATGCCGCCGCCCATAATCGTACAGAATACCCTGCTATTGCCCGAACATAAGCAGAGAATTTTATTTTCCTTTAAACTTACTGAACCACCGTTCCATGTAAGATTCCCGTGACTTGTAAGCTTTACTTCATGTGTACTATCGGAAAATATTTTCACTGTGCTTTTTTCAACTGTAACAATACTTCCGTCTGTTGAAGATAATGTATAAAGCCTGTTATCTTCATTTATAACGAAAATCAGGGTATCATCGGATGAAAAACAGATTTGCTGTATTCTTTTTATTTCTTTTGTTGTCCAAATAGCCTCTCCTGTTTCTGTGCTGAATAGGGTTATTCCGAATCTGCCGTATGCCGCTGCTGCAAAATATTTTCCATTTTCCGCTATACACATTCTCTTTCCACCGCTCTCAAAGTGCGTGTTATATTCACCAAGTTTTCTGCCTGTAGACGATTCGTATACTGCAACTATCTTCTTGAATTCTGCTGCCAGAAAATAACTACCTTTTTTTGATGATTCCATTTCAAAAATATGCATTTTTCTCCCCCCATTTATTAATCTATTCTTTTTATTATAGGCAACACCCGAAATTTACGGGTATGGCTTTTTCAACTGTTTGATAAATTGGAATTTACAGACTTTTCAATTCATTTATGAATTTTGAAAAAACTGTTTGGTCTGTCATAAACTCAAATTTCATAAAGTGAGTGCCTGCATCACCTTGTATATCTCCGAATATTTTAATATGTCCTGTTCTGTCGCATTTAAATTCGATTTTATTTCCATAACCAATTTCGATAAAGGTTATTTCTTTTCTTTTGAATGAAATTAAATCTTCAAGAGCCACAATGAATTTTTGTAATTCCTTATAATCGCATTCACACCCGTCTGCAACACCAGTAAATACACCTGATTTGACTTTGATATCAAACGAACAGTTATATGGATTTTCATTTTTCTCAGCATCAATTGAATGATTAAAATTTCTGATTTCTATATAATTACCACAATATTCAAGTCTTGGTTCCATAAACAATATCACCTACAAATTCTTATTTTTCGTTCTGACCCATTTACCATATTTTATCACATTAAGTTTTAAAAGTCAACATTTGATTTCAAAGACATTTCACCAAAAACTCCTTTCACGAATATTATAAAAAAGCGGCAGCAATGCCGCAATCCGCGAAAGGAGATTTCTATGAATATTAATGTTTATGATAATATAAACAGTGTTTTCCCGAAAGAACGGGAAAATTATGTGCGCAGAACTTCTGATAATATGCTGCGTCCGGACTATAACGGCGATATGCCTGCTTTTCCTGCATCTGCGCCTCTCGCTATGGCTTATGTGCCATTTCAGAACTGGGGCGATACTAAATCCCCAGAAGATGCGCTGGAATGCGGTACACTGTTCAGCGACCTCGTTTATCCTTTTAAAAGAGGAGGCGACAACAGATGAACAACAAAGCTATGCTTATGAAAAAAATTAAACAGCTTGACTTTACTTTAAAGGAACTCAATCTCTATCTTGATACTCACCCCAACTGCCGCCGCGCTTTAGCTATGTTCCAGAAATATAAGGCGCTCCGCGAAACTGCTGTGAATGACTACGTTAGAAATTACGGGCCTATTACTCCTGAGCAGTCTGAAAATTCTCAGCGCTGGGACTGGATTGACAGCCCTTTTCCTTGGGAGGTGTGATTTATGTGGCAATATGAGAAAAAATTGCAGTATCCTGTAAAAATAAAAAATCCCAACGCTAAACTGGCTAAGGTCATTATTAGTCAGCTTGGAGGTCCTGACGGTGAATTAGCAGCTTCCCTCCGTTATCTCAATCAGCGTTATGTTATGCCTTATGCCGAGGTTAAGGGACTTTTGACGGACGTGGGCACTGAAGAACTCGCCCACGTTGAAATGATATCAGCTATACTTTACCAGCTTACTAAAGGACTTTCCATTGACGAAATAAAAGCAAGCGGTTTTGACACTTACTTCGTTGACCATACCACAGGTATTTACCCTGTAGCCGCTTCCGGAGCGCCATTCACAGCAACTTATTTCCAGTCCAAGGGCGATATTATCACCGACCTACACGAAAATCTTGCAGCGGAACAGAAAGCACGTACCACATATGACAATATCCTCCGCCTTGCTGACGACCCCGATGTCCGTGACCCTATCAAGTTCCTGAGGCAGCGCGAAATCGTACACTATCAGCGTTTTGGCGAGGCCCTTCGCTTAACAACCGACAGACTCAATTCCAAAAATTTCTACGCTTGCAACCCTGCATTTGACAAAAACTGTCCTAAATAAAACGAAACGAGGTTTGCTGTAATGGCAAACCTCATTTGTTTTAATCTATTATATTGCTCCCCAAACTAATCCCTTTTCAGACAAAGTCTTCCGTACTGTCTCCTTTTATAAAACCAGCTTACAGCTATCATGACAGCCAATAAAATTAAGCATAAAATCTGATTTAATGACAACTCTTTTCCGATATGAGACTCTCTGAAAAAATCAAGTATAAATTTAGCTGATACCGATAAACCCAACACTACATATAGAGATTTTCTGCTATGCATTTTATATAAAACCATGCCCACAACAAAAATCATGAAGAAAACTATTGTTTCAATAAGCTGAACAGGAAATACTGTCATTTCTCTCCCTGTAGCACTGATATAATGCAAGCTTAAAAATCCGCTGTATTCTATTCCGTGACAGCATCCTGCAAATAAACAGCCGATTTTTGAAATACTATACATAAGAGGGAGGGCAAATGTACAATTTTCAGCCAGAACTCTTATTTCACCATAATTCCTATTTACAACAGATGAAAGCAGTACGCCTATGTACATTCCCACAAGACCGCCCATTGAGGATAAACCGATATACCGCCCACCCGATGAATAATATGTAAGAAGTAACGCACATATAATACTTGCCGCAGGTGAAATCATAATCAACTTAAATGAAGTCTTTCTGCTTATTCCTCGGTTTAAACGGCACTGCACATATAATCCCACTATAAAAGCAAGCGCTATCATTATGGAATAGGGTGAAATTGCTCCATAATCAGTATTAATATTAAGTTTCATCTTATCACCCTATTCCGCTGCAGCTATTAAGACAAGCGTCAATCTCCCTGTTGCAGACTATTATAGCATGGATAATCATTATTGTAATAACGACAACAACTGTTATGTAAAATATTGCAAGGATTTTTGGAAAAATATTTTGTGGTTCTACTATTCTTGCAGCTATAACAAGGGCTATAGCAAATCCAAAAAATACACACACAGGCGTAAGCGATACTGCTAAAAATCGTTCAACTACCACAGCAAAACACGCAAGTGAAAGAATTGACAGCATATTTGAAATCCTGTTATTCCCTTTATCTTCTATATTTGTATATTTTATGGGATTATAGCTTATATCAAAGGTAACATCACAGGGATACATCTCCATAATATGCTGATATTCATTGCCGCTTAAAAATTTAAACCATCTGCCGTCTATCATTTTAACAAATCCATATTCACGGAGAAGTGATTCCTCTGTATCCTCAGGAGGAAATAAAGCAGGGCAATTTTCATACACTTCATATTTGCAGTTTTTCACATTATAATAATTCACAACCATAATAAACACCTCGTTAAATAGGAAAAAATTGTAAATTTCCTTTGTTGTAATTATTATATCTCTCAGCCTCTCATTTTACAAGATGATATAAGTCATTACTGATGTGACATATGTAACTTATTCTACTTAACGTAGGTTGACTAACAGGCAATTTCACGCTATAATATAAATACCCTATGAAATACAGGTGATATTATGGATAATACAAAAACAGGAAAGCTTATACGGCAGCTGCGGACAGAAAAAAAGCTTACACAAAAACAGCTTGCGGAGCGTTTAGGTGTAAGCGATAAGGCGGTTTCCAAATGGGAAACAGGCAAGGGATTTCCCGATATATCCATATTTTCTGCTCTTGCAGATGTTTTCGGAGCTGATGTACGCAATCTGCTTATGGGAAATATAAATAAAAATGAAAAGGAAATAGGCAATATGAAAAAATTGAAATTTTATGTCTGTGAGGATTGCGGAAATATCATTACATCTACCTCAGAGGCAGCAATATCCTGCTGCGGAAAGAAGCTTTCGCCCCTCACTCCAAGAGCAGCAGAGGAAAATGAAAAGCTGACAGTTGAGAATATCGACGGCAATTTATACATATCCTCCCCCCACCCTATGACTAAGGAGCATTATATTTCATTTGTGGCATATTGCGGCGACAGTTCCGCTATGATTTTCAAGCAGTATCCCGAATGGAATTTACAGGCAACACTCCCCCCTTTCCGTATGGGCAAGCTTGTCTGGTACTGCAATAAATGCGGACTTTTATATCAGAGTATAAGGTAACATTCAGACTTGACAAAACTGAAAAAAGATGATATAATGTTTGTGTAAACCACAAAACAACATGAAAGAGGTCAGATTTATGTTCTGGAAAATGACAAATGTACAGCTTCAAAAAGGATCCATTTTTCTCGTTTACGGGGATAGTGTACCCTTTTGTAAGTTGAATGGTTATAATCCGGCTTAAATCTGCCTGTTTTAATAGACGCACTTACAATATACGTATACTATCTCCTTGACTTTTAAAAAAGGGGTTCTCTAAAAACCGAAACAAGAGTGAAATTTCGTATATGACGAACATCAGTTACAAGACGACAAACCGCAGTAATACTTTGTGTATTGCAAGGTTTGTCAACGCAGTAAATGATGTTTGTCATAGAAAGTTCACCGTGAGGGAGGTTTTTAGAGGTTCCCAGATGTTAAGGAGATTTTTTATATGTTTAATATCAAAAAACAGCTTTCAAGGTTGTATTCATCATCAATTTTAGGCAATCTCTCCCTTACAGGTGCGTGGGTTGCCATACTCGCCGCAAGAGGCTACAGCCTTGTTGAAATCGGCATTGCAGAAACTGTATTCCACATCACAAGCCTTATTTTTGAAATTCCCTCGGGAGTTCTTGCAGACGTTTTCGGCAGAAAGAAAATGCTGATAGTCAGCACAATTATGTGCATGATTGGCAATATCATTATGATTTTTTCCAATAATCTTTTTACGGTCTGCCTTTCTATTGCTTTTATGGCTCTCTGCTACAATTTTTCCTCAGGCTCTGGCGACGCTTTAGCCTATGATTCCCTCAAACGCTGTAATATGGAAAGTGGATTTGAAAAATACGAATCAAATCAGCTTATTATATATCGTCTTTGCAGCGGAATATCAACGCTCTGTGCAGGTTTTGCCCTGACTATCGGGCACAGAATCGCCTACAGTGCAGACCTTATAACATGCGTGATACAGATTATAGTTCTCTCATCTCTACATGAAATTCATGCCGAAAACTCCCCTAAAAGCAATTGTAATATCGGCAAAAAGCTTATTGACTGCTTCAAGGAAAGCTTTAAGTTTCTGAAAGAAGTACGCAAGGCAATGGGATTAATGCTCTGCAACTCTTTTGTAGGAGCAGTTGATATACTCCTTTTGTTTTTCCTACAGGCTAAACTTCCTGAAAGAAATATTCCTCAATGGGCTTTAGGATTTGCTCTGCTGTTTATGGAAATGGGCGGAATTGTTGGCTCAAAGCTGATACTAAAATTTCCTAAAATCAGCTATAAATGGATATATGCAATAGCTGTATCCCTTGTAACAATTGGCTTCATTGCTGAACATTCACCATATTATTCACTAATGGCTCTGGGCGGATTTATAGCAGCAATCGGAGATGATGCATTGCAAGTAAGAACCAACGCTATTTTACAGGATATGTTTCCCTCGGAACAGCGTGCAACTTTGACTTCCGTTGAGTCCTTCAGTTTTTCTGTTATTATGATTGTACTCTCCCCTCTTGCAGGATTTGTTTTCACTTATTGGTAATACTATAAAATACAGCCCTATCGGAAAAATCCGATAGGGCTGTTTATCATTATTTATCAAGATGTCCTGACGCTTCTTCAAGAAGCTCAATAATTTTGAGATGCTGAGGGCATACGCTTTCACACTGACCGCATTTTACGCAATCCTTTGCCTTTCCGCTATTCGCAGTAAGTCCTCTGTAGACATTGCCTGACCGCCATTCCTCGCCATAAAGCCTGATAGTATTAAGTATACGGAATACCTCAGGAATACTTATTCCCGACGGACAGCCATCACAGCAATATTTGCAGGCTGTACAGCCAATAAGCGGAGAGTTGAACATAACTTCATTTATTTCCTCAATCAGTTTCATCTCTTCCTCAGAAAGAGGCTCAAAATTTTTAAATGTACTGATGTTGTCATTCATCTGCTCGTCATTTGACATTCCTGAAAGGATTGTAATTATTCCCGGGAGAGAGCCAACAAATCTCAGCGCCCATGAAGCAATTGAGGAATCAGGTCTTGCCGCTTTAAGCTTCTGTTCAAGCTCAGGCATAAGTGATGCAAGGGTTCCGCCTTTTACAGGCTCCATAATTATCATAGGGATATTCCGTCTGCGGAGTATCTCATAAAGCTCGCCCGAATGTACAATAGGATTTTTCCAATCAGCATAATTGAGCTGTATCTGTACAAATTCAATCTCGGGGTGCTTGTCAAGAACTTTTTCAAGAAGCTCAGGTGTACCATGAAATGAAAATCCGAAATGAATTATTTTTCCCTCACGCTTTTTTTCCATTCCCCAGTTAAAGCAATCTAATTCTTCATATGTATTGTAATTATTGCCGTCCTCAAGGGAGTGGAGCAGGTAATAGTCAAAATAGTCAACTCCAGCCCTTTCAAGCTGTTCATTGAAGATTCTGTCTCTGTCATCCTTGTCTTTCATGCACCATGCAGGAAGTTTTGTTGCAAGCATGAAGCTTTCTCTGGGATATCTTTTTACAAGACACTCTCTCGCCGCAACCTCGGATTTTCCGCTGTGATAGACATAGGCTGTATCAAAGTAATTCATACCTGCGTCCATATATTTGTCAACCATTCGGCAAACGTGGTCATAATCAACCTCTCCGTCCTTTTCGGGAAGTCTCATAAGTCCAAAGCCAAGCTTTGTTACATCATAAATATTATGCTTATCCATAATCATTCACCCTTTAATCTTTTAATAGTTTCTCTTATTTCAGCTAAAGCCGCGTCAGGCTCACTTATTCCGCAAACAGCTGTTTCAATGGGACAAAATCCCGTATTGTCACGGTTTAGTATAGCCTCTGCAAGCATTTTATATTTAACGTAAATATTGTTATTCTCCAGTGTTTCCAGAGCTCTGCGGCTTATTACATTGGCATAAACCTCTTTTATGTCCAACAATACATATAGAAATGCCGCACCTTTTCCTATAACTTTATCTGCGGCAGAATATCCGCTGAGATTTTCTCCTTCGTCAAGCCATTGCAGAAGAGGCGCAACTCCCCTTTTCGTGCTTGTTTTGATATCATCATCACTGCATAGCACGCATGTATACTCCGATTCCAAAAGCATTTTCTTTGCTTTTTCAAGATTATTCATTGTCAGCCCTCTTTGCACTGCGGACAATAAATGGAATTACCAGAAGCTGAATTATAATTCCGACAAATCCGATTTTAATACTTGTCAGAATTACAGCAGGTGCAACAGCTGTACCCAATCCGTAGAAGCCGATAAGAATTGCGGCGGCGCGAACAGTTCTGCCGATTATCTGTGTAATTAAAACTTTTGCAATATCGGGAATATTCTTATTTCTTAAAGCTCCTGCACAAAAACCGTATACCATAAGTTCAATCATCATGAACGGAAGCATAACCAATGCTGGCATTCCAGTAAGTCCGAAACTTATAAGCGGACTTAACAAACCCGCAATTCCTGCTGCATATGGACCTGCAAGAAATCCTGCAAGAATTATTGGAAAATGCATTGGCAGAAGAAACTCACCCAATGCCGTTCCAAGTCCCGACGCTGCCCCTATAGCATGTAAAGCTAACGGAAGTGCAACGGCTGAGACAACTGCACATGCTGCAACTGCAATCTGTGTTTTTAACGATAATTTTCTTTTGGATAATGTAAGAATCATATTTAAGCTCCTTAATGTTTGATAAGCATATTATACACTATTTCTCATAAAATGTCAATATTTTTGATGAACAGTAGAGATTCACCGGAGAAAAAAGGCTGTATCCGCCTATAGATACAGCCTATGGGACTTTACAAATCCCCCTTATTCGCAATAGACAGCTTTAAACTTTAAGCACCTGCTGTCATTGGTGCTTTGGCGATTCTGCGGAAAATGTGCTGATAAATTCCGCTTGACCGCTGCAATATATATAATTATACAATAAATCTCAAATTTTTTCAATATGGAAAATGTGCAAATTTACTGTTTTATTTATGTCATATTGCACAAAACACATATACGATACCTTAAATTTCACGCTTTGTGAATCCGTCCCATGCAATGAGTAAGAACACAAACATATGAATCGCTACTACTCCTATTGCAAATGAAAGTGTATGATTAGCGAATCCCGATGTTCCGTTGATTACTGCACTGAAATCTGTATTCGCAAATATAAGATATCTTACCCAGTCCTGATTGAGTTCACTCTTGAAAATGGAAACGATAGAATTACCGGAAAGCATTGCAAAAAGTGAAATACCAATAGACATTGCAGAATTTTTAGCAAGTGATGAAATTGCAAAGGCAAGTGTTGCCATTACAAGCACCTGAACACTTCTGAACATATAATTCTTGAAAACGTATACAAATGGATTTCTGCTTTCTACAACACCGTCTACCACATCAAGATATGTACAGCTGAGATGCTCTGTACCGAAGAAAAGAATTGAAAAGAGTACTGACAGCCCATAAAGAAGAACAATCATAAGGAATCCCATTGAGAGACACATAATATACTTCGAAACAAGTATCTTCCAACGCTTTACAGGATTTATAAGCAGGAATTTAATAGTACCGTTGGAAAATTCATTTGCAACTGTACTGCCTGCAATTATTATAATGAGTACGCCGATAACTGTTATAAGTGACGATGACTGACATAGCATAACCCAGAAATTTACAGTCTGAGATGTAAGCAAACTTGTATTTTCAGCTACATTCAGCTCTATATCATTTTCAAGTCTATACATACCAAGAGTTATTACATTTTCCCATTCCTCAGTATCATTTGTAAATTCTTCTCCATTTGTTTTTGAATCAGCAATACAAACTTTTGCCCCTGCAACACTATTTATGACACTATTGGGATATTCAAAACGCTCCATTGAATTTTCAGGAAGCGGAATATTCTTGCTTATACGATACTGATATTCCCATATATAAGCTTCTGAATATCCCTGTTTCTTCAGACTTTTCACCATGAATTCACAGTATTTTTTCCAGTCGCCGCTTTTGATAATCTGGAGAATGTTTATTCTTTCTTCCTGTGTGTATGTACATTCTACCTTATTTTTATCCCCTAATTCATATGAAAAGGCTTCACGTGCAGCCTCGGCTTTCCAGCTTCCTGGAAGAAGCTCATTGTCCATGATGAAATTGTACATTTCAATATCAATTTCATATCCCTCATACTTCATTTTCTCAGCCTGACTCAACTCATAGCTGTAGTCAAGTCCACCCTCATATATATAATCCCAACTGGAATTTATCTCGCTTTCCACAATTTTGCCAAGTCCCATAAGTGCTAAAACACTTATTGCTATGATTATGAATAATACCTTTGTTGATACCTTTTTCCATGTCTTAATATATTCGTTCTGAATCAGCTTATGCATTTTAGCCAATCTGAACACCTCCCGACTGTGTAATCTCAATAAATACATCTTCGAGCTTCTTTTTCTCCTTAGGAGATACGGTATAAAGCTTCACACCGTTTTCTATAAGCTTACAGTTAAGCTGTGCAAGTCTGTCCTGTACGTCATCACCGCTGAATACAACATCAATATGTGTATCGTCTGTAATTGTAAACTCTATGCCGTCCAATACATCTGCTGCTCTTTCAGCATTATCAACATTGTAGATATACTCGGAGGTATCCCCTGCACTTTCACGAATCATTTCCTCAACGGTATAAACTCCAACCATTTTACCGTTATTGATAATGCCTACTCTGTCGCACATAAGCTCCATTTCAGACATAAGATGACTTGAAACGAGTACACAGATATTTTCCTCATGCGCAAGCTTTTTTAGAATATCTCTCAATTCCTTGATACCTGCAGGGTCAAGTCCATTTGTAGGTTCATCAAGAAGGAGCAAGCTCGGACGGTGAAGAAGTGCCTGCGCTACACCGAGACGCTGTCTCATACCAAGAGAATAACGCTTGATTTTTTCATTAATACGGTTTGAAAGTCCCACAAGCTTTACAACCTCGTCAATTCTCTCCTGCGTAACGCCGTCTCTCATGCGGGCATACTGTTTAAGATTGTCCATACCTGTCATATGCTTATACATCTCAGGATTTTCAACAATTCCGCCGATACTTCCCAATGCTTTTTCGTAGTGCTTTTTCAAGTTGTATCCGCCGATTTCAATGCTCCCCTCATCAATTGTAAGCAGTCCTGTAATAAGCTTTATGGTAGTTGTCTTACCTGCACCGTTAGGACCGAGGAAACCGAAAACTTCTCCTCTGTATGCCTCAAAATTGATGTCATGGAGAATCTGGCGTCTGCCAAGGGTTTTATTGAGATTTTTTATTCTGAGGGCAGCTGTTTTCGCTGTGCCGTCATTTACTTTGATTTTTTCTTCCATAAAGCTGCTCCTTTCTTATTCTTCACTATCGGATTCCGAATCCTTTACTGCGGTTACTCTTGTATCGTAATTATCAAAGCTTTCACATTTTGTAATTTTCCAACCCTCAGATTCTTTCTCTAAAAAAAACGTACATTGCTGAGAAAATGAGGTCTGCATAACCTTTGGCTCAACCGGACTTTCAGGGTCATAGTATGAATAATACATATCATAACCTGACGGAGTAATTACTGCACTGTTTTCAGCACCTACGAAATAGATATTCGCAGTACATTCTACTGCAGCACCGTCAGGACCGTTTTTATTAATCTTATAATCAGTCATGTCAACGGAGAATTCTGTTATGTATCCTCTTGTCTTATTCTCCACAAGGTCTCTCATGGAATTTTTGAAAGCGTCCTTATCTATGTAATATGAAAATATATCCACGTTCGCTTCGCTGCTGTCAATCCAGTATTCATCAGCAAACTGATAAAATTCTGATATCTGTTTCTGTGAATCTTCCTTGTTGTATTTTATATTGTATTGCCTATACTGCTCCGGAGTTATATTGAATTTCTCAACAGCGTCTGCATATTCTGCAATTGTCTGCTCTATGACCGGCTTTTCATCCTTGAAACGATTGAGGTCAGCGATTACATATACTGTAACGCCGATAACCAGCGCACCACCAAGAATCAACCCCCTGTTCGCCTTTCTGAGAAATTTTTTCATGTAAATCATTCCTTTCAGTGTACGTATTTTACCGTGTCATGTGTACTACGTGATTTAGTACACTTATTATTATACATATTTTTTAAGATTTGTCAATAGGTATTTTAATTTTTTTGTATTTTTTCTTATTTGCACAAATTCATAGACATATATTTTGAAACGTTGTACAAAAAAATCTGCATACCGTAGATCATGCACGGTATGCAGATTAATTATTATTTACTTCTTATCTTCTGATTTCTTCACATTTTTCTCTCTTTTAGTAGGAGTAAGCGAAAGTTCTCCTGCCAGATACATTGCCAATATACCAAAAAGTACCATAACTGTACTAAGAAGAATTGCATTTGGTGTGATATAAGTAGACATAAATTCACATATTGCTACAGCTGTATCGCCGCCGATAATCAGCGCAATAACGTATCCGAAGAAGGTAAGTCCGCCGCCAAATAACGAAATCATTATTCCATAGCCGAAAATAACCTTGCATACATCTGAAATCTTTTTCAATGTTTCTTTCATGGTTATACCTCCTTAAAGTCCGAGAATAGGCAGCCAGCCCATAAGAACTATAACTTGCATTACAAACTGACCTGCAACCCACCACATATTATTTTTGAATGTCTTTCCGAATTCAGATTCAGCAAGTGACATACCTGCATACATACCAAGACCAAGAGGAGGAGTGATACCGCACATAACACCACAGATACAGGGAAGCATTGCAGCAGCAAGAACAGGATTAACTCCAACTGATGCAAGTGATGTGATAAACACAGGTCCAAAAATAACAACAAGTGATGAACCGGGGATAACCATACCTAAGAAGCAGGTAAGAATACAAATAAACAGTACAAGACCAAACTGGCTGAAATGAACGCCCTCAATAAATGTCTGCATTTCTTCTGATACATTAAGGTCAGCAAACATTGCGCCAATCATGTAACCAATAATACATACAGCTACAGAAGGAGCAATTGTCTTTACGCCCTTTGCAAACATTGTTGCAATTTTGTTGGGTGTAACTGTTTTCTTGTCCTTTACGATAAGACAAGCAAAAAGTGTTGCAATACCAGGAATAAATATGAGCAGACTGCTTGAAAGTGACTTTGCACCTGCTGCACCAAGACGCTCTGTGAAAAGTGTCTCCTTGAACATAAAGTCAAGAATGAATGGGAGCAGTATGATAACGGGAAGAAGAAGTCCCTGCCAGCCTACCTTGAGAGCTTCTTTAAGCGTAGGAAGCTCCTCTTTTGCCATAGGCTTAACCTTATAATATTTGCAGAATGCAAATAATGTAAGTATACGCTGTAAGATGAACCAGATAGAGATTCCCCAGAGAACAACCCAGAACTGTCCTGTGGTGATATTCTCACCATAAAGTGCGGTATATGCGCCGAGAGCCGCAACAATATTTGATGAGGGAGGAATCATATTACCCATATAACTTGCATTACTTTCTACATTCGCAGCAAGCTCTGGTGGGAAGCCTGATTTCTTCATGGCAGGAATTGTGATTGAGCCTGTCGCCATAACGTTACCGGGGCCGCTTCCTGAAAGAGCACCCATAAAGGCAGAGGCAATGATTGAAACGTAGCCTGCACCGCCTGGGATTCTTCCGAGAATGGAAAGGATAATAGCGATACAGCTGTCAACAACCTTAGTTTTAGTCAGTACTACTGACATAGCAACAAAGGCTGTCATAGAGTAGAGCAATGAAGTGGTAAGTCCCTTTTCGATGTAACTTCCCACGTTGCCCCATGTTCCTGTAACTGTAAGCAGTACGATGAAACTGATAAGAATTGCCTCATAGACAGGTCTTTTCAGGAACATGAACCAGATTACAATTACTGCGAGCAGGATGCCGAGATAAATAAAAGCTGATGGCATGTTTTTAACCTCCTGGTTATTAAAATATTTATTAATCGCTTCACGCGAATAATATTCAAAACTATGCTTTGTATAATCTTTTGATTATGCAAAGCGTAAAAAAATATTTTCTACTCTGATTCCATATCTTTAAAGGATATGGAATCAGAAGATGAATTTACCATGAAATTTCTTTCATAATTTTTATCAAATCATTTGAAATGCTGCTTAAGCGGCGCTCACGCTGCCACATTACCACAACATCTCGCTTAGGAAGCTCCTGCACAAAAGAATAATAATTAACTTCATCAGGAGCGCAAAAGCATTTTATACCGCTTGGCAGAAGCGCCATTCCAATGCCTGCACGAACCATGGCAATCTGTGCTTCAAGACTTTTAACTACTGCGGCAGTTTTCAATGACAGGCAGTAATCAAGGGAAATATTGTCAAGTGCCTGCTGCATCCACTGTCCCTCTGTTATCAGGACAAAGGGCTGATTGTTTATTTCTGCCGCGTCTATTGCGGGATATTTTCTGTTTGGCATATTCAGCGAATCAAACGCCGGAAATGAACGTGGAACAGCAAGTATAAGTTCTTCCTCAGCAATTTTCTCGCATTGGAAAATTCTGTCATTTACAGGCTTCATTGTAATGCACATATCAAACTGTCCATGCTTTGCAGCCTCTGTCAGCTCCTGAGATGTCATTTCCTCTACTACAATATGCATACCGGGATATTGCTCCTGAAAGCGTTTTGCTATAATCGGCATCATTGCAGCTGAACGATAGGGAGAAGTTCCCACTATAACCGATCCTGACTTATGCTCTGCAAGGTCGTTGAACTGATTGTGCATCTGGCGCTCAAGCTCCAGAATTTTACGGCCTGCGTCTATATATATCTGCCCTGCATCAGTAAGTCTTACTGTACCGCCGCTTCGGTCAAAAAGCTGCTGGCCTAACTGCTGCTCGATTTTCTTGACATACTGAGACAATGACGGCTGAGATATATTCAGAAGCTCTGCCGCCTTGGCAAATGACCCCTCTCGTGCAAGCAGGAGTACATATTTTAATTGTTTAACATTCATCATTATTCAATACCAATAAGGATAATCATTTCAATCCCGGCAGTAAATCGTGACGCATAATATCATTTCCGTTTTTATCAATAACCTTTACATTATTGACAATATACTCATGTATACGGTTGAATTCCTCAATAGTATCAGCCTGTATTGTCATACCTGCAACTCTGTCGCTGCTGCTGTTTACCTGACCGCTGCAAACGAAACCGCTTGGACGCAAAGCATGGTAATCCTTTAATATGCCTTTGTCAACAAGCTCCTGAAAACCTTCAAGGTGGTCAAATACACCTTCCCTGCAGTAAATAAAATCGTTGACAATGTATTTATTTTCAGGCTCACGGACGATAACATCGGGCTTTACACCCATAGTCAAATCCACAACAGCCTTGATAACATCAAATCCGCAGGAATGTTTAATCAGCAGATACTTCATAGCGCCGCCTGTACGTGCACAGAATTCAAGTACGGATACATTTTCACCGTCAGATATCATCTGTACAAGCATAGGACAGTTTTTAAGTCCGAAAGCGTCGGCAATCTGCTGTGCCACAATTTCAATTTTTTTGTGGAGCTCTGCGGAGGCAGCTACAGGGAATCTTCCGCGGAAAATTACAAACTTATCTTCGTCCTTAACCTTTTCACTGTTGGACACGCAGAGTACATGCGCTTTTCCGTCGGAAACAAAAATATCAACGCTTATTTCCTCACCAATGCAGAATTCCTCTACAATAGCATTTTTATTGCGGCTTATCTCAACAGCTGTATCAAAAGCCTCACGGAGTTCAGCCTCATTCATAACCTTACGAACTCCTTTGGAGCTATAGGCATCAACCGGCTTAACAATAAGCGGATATTTCAAATCCTTAATCTGCTCCATATCAAGCTGATTCATTACAACATAACGCGATGTAGGAATATTATTTTCAACGAAAACCTTTTTCATGAGTTCTTTATCAGAAACATTTTTTGCGGTTTCGTAGTCAATATACCAAGGAAGTCCGAGCAGTTCTGAAACCTGTGCAACAACAAGAAGAACCTGATCGGCACAACAGGTGATAAGGAAATCTACCTGTTCTTTTTCCGCAATATCTCTGACAGCGTCGATATCAAAGATATTAACCTTGTAAAACGCATCCGCATAAGGACGGGCAATTGCATTATCGCTTCCGTCCGCAAGAACTGCAGTAACTCCTCTGCTTTGGAGTTCTTTTATTAATGTAATCTGGGGTAATCCACCAGCTAATACTAAAGCTTTCATTCTTTCTCCTTTTTTTGAGCGCTCCTGCACTCTAAAGAATTTCCGTCTCTTTTTTCAAGGGACAAACTTTGATACATCTCTTACAAAGAACACATTTCTCCGTATCAATTACAGGATACAAAAAACCTTCATTATCAGGCTTCATTGTAATTGCATGAGACGGACAAATTGCATAGCACGCCGTACAACCGCAGCATTCTTCTTTTCTGTTGTACAATACAAGAATTTCTTTCTCTTTCATTTCCATTATCCTCTTAACCGTGCTGTTATGAATCACTCTCGCTGTGTCGCAGGTTCTTTGAAAGTATATAGAATTTATCTGCAATACGGCGAGGCAGTCTTGCTCTACCGTATTTCTCAGCAACTGCAGCAAAGCCCTGCTTATCAAGACAATCCCAGAGTTTCTGACGATTCTCAGGTTTTATACTCGGCTGATACAGATTATGCTGCATAAAATCTCTGAGGTCAACATTTTCAATGTTAAGATCATTCTTAACACTCTTAAAGATTTTTTCTGCCTTTTCGCTGTTGAGCAATACAATTGAGCAACCCTTATTATCGTTAAATTTAGATTTTGATTTCTGAATTCCCCAAGCATCGCCAATTGTGATATCACTCATTCTGTTGAGCTTTGAGAACGGGCACTCGTAGCAGGCTGGTCTTAGAAATACGTTTCTATAGAAAAGAAGGCGGAAGGTTGAAGTAGTATGGGCAGCTTTTCCCATTTTTACCGTTTCATAATGAGCTTTCCAACCGTATCGCTTGTTACGGAAGTTTACAGCTGTTATCTCCTTGCCGTATTTCTCCTTCATCCAATTCAGATACTCACGCCACAATTTCGGGCTTGGAGTACCGTGACAAATGAGATCCATTGTGTATAACTTTGAAGTATCTTCGCCGTGGAGATATCCCAGCAAGCCAGCAATCTGACAGCTTGTACCTGAAAACAGTACTGTCAGACCGTCTTTCAGGTCTTTTTTTACCTGAGTGAAGCAATCTCTCATCTCACTCTGGATATACTTACTGCCGCGGAAAAGGTCTCTTTCCTCTTTGGTTGTTGCTCTCTGATGAACAGCAGTTGTTGTTCCTTCCATTGCGCAGCCGTAAACGACACCGCCTTCTGCAAATATTGCGTCACTGACGGCCGTAAAGATGCCGCCACTTCGGCTTTTTGCAAGCGTATGCTCGTCCTTATGGCGTACAAGGTAAGCATTCTTGCGCCACTCGACAAATTCTTTGAGTTCTTTGCGGTTCTTCTGTCTCTGTGAAATAATTTCGCTATCTGTAATTTTCTGCTCTGTTTTCTTTAAGCCTAAAGCATTACAGAGATATTCAACGGAATCCACTCTGAATTCGTTCAAACTTTTTTCAAGACTGCTATAATCAATTGCATTTTTGAACATATCCGTCTTATCTTCATCAAAAATCCTGTTTTCAAGATTAAAGGCTCTGAGAAGATTTACCATTCTTGAACTTGTACCGTCTTTCAGGAAGGTTATGAACTGTTTTGCAAACAGTATTGAAAACGCAGTTGCATGAAATGAATTACTTACAACGCACTGAGCATTTTTGATAAGCGAAAGGAAATCCTTTGGATTGCAGCCAAAGACATTTTTACCGTCAATATGGTATAATGCCTTATCGCCGTCAATAAGATAATACAGTTCCAGTCCCTTTTCCTTAGCAGTCTTTTCCGCATAAGAAATTACTTTTTTAAATTTTACAGCTCTGCCGACAACATAGAGAAATACGTACTTCTTACCCTCGTAAGTCTTTGAACAGATATTGTCGTAGCAGCTTCTGTCGGGAAGAAATACAGGGTCGCAGGTTTTGGTGATATCCTTTTCACAATAAGGCTGAAGAATATCTATCGCCTCTTGCTCACGTATAGCAAGAGAAGCAAAAGAAGAAGTATAATCTGAGATGTCAGCTATCTGGAATTCAGTAAGTTTTTTCAGCGCAACACTGGGCGCATAAGCAATTTTCTTTTCGGGTGATTTCACAAAATCGAGGAAATATACAGGGTCAAGTCCCTTAGTTATTTCGGGATTCCATATCTGGTCACTTCCACAGATAAAATAGTCATACTTATCTGTGATACCATTGAAATCCTCTTTTTTGCAGTACATTTCTTTAGACGTGGGCAGATAACTTTTTCTGAAAGAAGCAAAATTTTTATTTCTTCTGTTCTTATTGCGGTATTTTATAATATCCACGCCAAGAATATACGGAGCTTTCTTATAAAGGTGCTTTCTGAAAGTTTTATACTTACGATAAATCTTTGATTGATAATTGACGATCTCGGCGTCTACATTGTTCTGCTTTAACCATTGCGTCAAAGCGTAAGCCTGTAAAACGGCACCATAATTATCCGCATCATGAAATGTCAATATTCCTGCTTTCATAGCTTTCCTCCCGTCCGTACTATTTTATATATAACGCTTCTTAGCACGCTCATGCATATTAAACACAAACTTTGCTGGATAATAGCCAAGCTTTGCGGCAACAATTCTCATTTTCATGGTTTTCTTAGCTTTATTATCCTTGAGAACATCATCTGCATAACGCTTCATGTGCTTTCTGAGTTTCTTGAATACCTCTTTGTCTCCGCCTGTATTGAAGCATACAGTCATGAGTTCAACAGCTTTAGCAGTATAGCGGTATTTTGATGATTCAAGCGCATCCGGAAGCTTTGCTTTAACATATTTTATCTGGTCAGCAACAGCCTGCATAGCAGCCATTTGTCTGTCGTCGAACTTCATTCTCATTGTACTGCCGACACGCTGAACCCAATAATATATCTTACGGCTTCCAAGGGCTACTATCTCACAATCACCAATAATCTTATACAAAATTGCAAGGTCCTCATAAATCTGACCCTCAGGGAATGGATGATTCAGAACAAGCTGTTTTTTGTAAAGCTTAGCCCATGGAGTAGCACCGCAGCCGCGGTTATAGTTCATGCTGATTAATGCCTCAGCAGCGTTCATCACGCGTTCTGTTTCTCCTGCAGGTCTCTCCTTTGGCAGATTGCCCTCATAAAGATAGCCGAAACCACCTATTGCAAGGTCAGCATTGTACTTCTGCTGGAGATTGAGGAGATATTCAAGACAGTCAGGTTCAACGTAATCATCGGAATCAACAAATACGATAAATTCTCCGTTTGCACCCTTAGCAGCGTTATTTCTTGCCGCAGCCTGTCCCTGATTCTTCTGATGAATAACCCTTATGCAAGAATTTTTTTCTGCATACTCATCGCACATTTCACCGCATTTATCCGGTGACCCGTCATCAACAAGAATCAATTCAAAATTCTTATATGTCTGGCAAAGAATAGAATCAACACATCTTGCCAGATATTTTTCTACTTTATATACGGGAACAATAATACTAATCAGAGGATTTTCTGTCATAGTCTTATTAATTTCACTTTTCATAGATTAACTCCACTTCCTATAGGAACCCCTATTTAAGATTATTTTTTCTTTTTTCTCTTTATAAATATGGAAACAGCTGAAATAAGCTGTTTGCGGAAACGATAAGCAAGAATTCCGACAACTACAATTACAACAGCCAACACTATATAACGTATAACATTAAACGTATACAGGAATACAGCAACAGGTATCATTGCCAGAGATGCAATAATTACCATGATATTGAATCTGTTATTGAACCAGTCACCTTTTCCAAGTTTATGTACTGATATGTAATGGAAAGCAAACAGAGCGAGATAGCCTGCAAGTGTTGTATATGCTGCTGCTACATAACCAAACATAGGTATAAATATAAAGTTTAAAACCAGATTAAGTACAGCCGCAATAAGTGTTCCTATTGCTATTCTCTTTGGAACCTTTAAATAGATTTCTGCATCTATATAGAGCGAATAGATAAACTGCGGTACTACAGCAATCATTGCAGGAGGCATTACATATTTCGCTTCCATATACTTGTCTCCGCCGAGAATCCACAGAAGTTCGGGACAAATCAGCAGAAATACAATAATTGCACACGAGAATAGAAGTACATACCAACGGCTTGCACTTTTCAGCTTGTCTATCTTGCCCTCATGCATCTGAAGCATAGCCCATGGAGACCATGCGGAATTCATGGAATGATACAATACAGAAATTACATGTGAACAAGTGTAGGAAACTGAATAAAGCGCCGTAGCTGCTGAACCGAGAATACGCTTGATAATAATACGGTCGCAGGACGCAAGGACGTGAAGTGATAAAACGTGCCACATCAATGGGAAAGAAATTTTAACAGAATATCCGAAATACTTGAAAGATATTCCTTTTCCCTTCCACAGCATATATGCATATATTCCGAGACATATCAGAACGTATACTCCGTATTGTCCAATTGTTCGTGCTATAACCTTGTTTTCAGCAAGATTTACAAACAAAAGCGATATCAAAAGACTTAAAACGGTACTTCCAGTTGATATAATCACAGAGGATTTATATTTGTATCTTATATTATTCTGCCCTTGAAATATATCAAGAGCAGGACGCACAAGCATATAAATAAATACAATATGAAGTGCAGTTGCTGACATTGAAAACAGGTTACTGAAAAATTCCACATTCGTCAGCACAATTAAATAAAAAAGTGAAGTTATAAGAGTTCCGTAAAAAGCAATTGAACCGATATAACGGTCAAATTCATCCTTATAGTCAAAACGCGCTGTTTTCAAGGATGTATGCATATCAAGGGTAACAATCGGAAGCAGGACCTGCAGCCATGAAGTAATATTGTTGAAATCGCCCATTTCCGCCTTTGTCATCAGACGGGTGAAAAACGGGACTGTTAAATAGACAGCACCCTTTGAAAAAAAGTTGGCAAACGTATACCAAACGCCAGCCTTTGCCGCTTTCTTTTCTACATTATCTACTTTCATCTGCACTCTCCTGTATGGATATATCGAGACATAACTGTTTTTTCCAATTCACAGCATAGTACCCGTTTATCAGGAAGAAAGCATAGTACACCATGAAGAATGTACCGTGGGTATGAGCTGTAAAGAATGAAATTACAAGTATGATTGCTGTCAGCCAGAAATAAGCATTTTTCAGCTTAAACAGACCTTGTCCGTAATAAAGATAAGTAAGGAATATTCCAATTATTCCTCTTTTATATAAAGTTGCGTGATAACCAGAAAGGTTCATATCAAGGTCACCTACAATAACATTACCGGGCACACCCATGATTAAAGAACGTCCTTTCAGGCTTTTGATAAGATTTGATGCTCTGCGGACACGACCGTCAATAGCAGTTGAACCTTCTTCATTTACAAAGATTCTGTTGATTGTGCCTCTGATGGAATCCACAGAGAAATATGCAATTACAAGTATTACAAGAAATATACCAGCATAAGTCAGGCTTCTGAGTGAAAACAGCTTTCGCATATTAAGAACTGTCTTTTCCTTTATATTGCGGCGAAAAACAGTAAAATAAAGTCCCCATAGACCTGCTGTAACGCATATGCCCATACCGGAAGTACAGAGAACCATAGCAAGCGAAAGGAATATAGCCCTTTTCATTCTCGTCTTATTGATATTCGGCAAAAGAAGAAGCAGGCATATTATCGGGAATATGTACAGAAACATATGCGAAGGCTCCATGAAAAAGGCTTCCGGTCTGTACAATTTAGCACCGCCTGATGAAGTTGTATGAAGCCAGTTTGCACTATCTGAATGAAGCAGACTGAAAATAATTGGTCGGAATTCAAAACGGAATACATAATAAGTAATACATTGAGCAATAACGACAACTCCTGCCAAATCAGCGACCAAGGTTGCCCACCTTAGAACATAGCCAATATTGACGCATCCAAGCGCTATAGCAAGGAAAAGCACTGCCATAAATCCACCGTAAAGCAAATGACTTACGGTTATGGAACGATTGAAGATAGTATATATCTCAAAGAGGATCAATGGCAGCATCGCTATAAAGCATTGTTTATATGTAATTTTTTTATAAGTATTACTCCGATTTATCCTTGTAATCATTTTTTTGATTACAAAGGGTGAAACAAGTAAATAAACAGTAAATCCGGCATTTTCATACAAACCGATATAATGTTGAAGAATAGGAGAAAGGGTTAGCAGAAGAGCAACTATTTTATCAATTAAAGAGTTATTCTCACTTCCGTAAAAAGCTATTCCTTTCCATGGATTGCTGTATTTCAGAATTATTTTATCCATATAACAAAATACCTCGCAAGCGGATTGTTCTGTCAAGGTAGCAGCGCACATAACTTGTGCGAATGATGTGAGCAGATTTCGTACAAAACATTTAGACGTACTATATACAATGCTGCTATAAGGGAATCCCTTGAAAACAACATCATCTTACTATTTCTCTGACAAGCATAAATGCTTCAGCAGCACGCACATTTACTGTAGCACCTCTGAATTTTGCCAAAGCTTCAATTGCTTCCAATGAGCGAAGGTCAGGGAAATCGCTGACCTGAGAATGATAAAAATTCAAAGCCTCCAGCTTCTGCTCAAGATAATCACTTATATCAACAAAAACATTAGGAATAAACTCATTCTGAACATTAGGCAGATTTATACCTGTTTCAGACAATGTTTCGTATGTGTAGATACGCTTAACAGGGTGATTGTACTTGCAGCGCAAAGCAACCATTGCTGCATCAGTAGTAATCTGGTGATCTTTCTGCATATCGCCCCAATGAGGGAGATAAACCTCATCGGGCTGTGCTTCAACAATGACATCATAAAATGCTTTGTTGAGCTCCTTTCGTGAAAAAGTTTCCATATTTGCAGCAGAAAACTGAAGTCCTACAGTTGAATCGATCTTGCAGAATTCATGACACAGTTCCATTTCCTTCTGTAATTTTACAGTACTCTCAGGCAGAACCTGTCCTTTACGAGCTGTAACAATACATACAGTTACATGGTCACCAGCGGCTTTATGCTTTAAAATTGTGCCGCCTACTCCAAGTATTTCGTCGTCACGATGAGGGGCAAATACCAATATGTTCATGAATTTCTCCAATCTTAATGTTTTCTCTTGTTCATTTCCTTTTTATAACGGAAGAACTTCTGGAATGTATATGTGAAAAATGGTTTAGGATCGCCTTTCCAGTATACAAGGTCAGTAGTATTCTTCCAACTGAACCATGAAGGCTTGCACTTAAATCTGTCCTTGGACTTTAAGAACCATGAAATGTCAGCATGAGTATGTCTTGCCATTAAACCGAATTTCTTATTTTCGGGATAAACTGTAACAGGCTGGTCATAAGTCATTTCCAGAAGCTGCTTGGCAATATTGATACCGCAGAACCAGCTGAGCTTAACACCTGCGGAAATACGTCCATTGATTTCAAGCAGCTTAGGCTCACCTGTTTCCTTGTCAATCATAAAGCCGACATTTGCAAAGCCCTTCCAATCAAGTCCCTTAAGGAGTTCGCTTGAATAACGGATAGGGTCCGGAGCGTCGATTGAACGTGTCAGAACTGCAGTTCCCGCATCAATAGGATACCAACGGAGAACCTCCTGTGCCATTGAAGTACATGTATTGCCGTTCTGGTCAATAAAGATATATGTACCGATACGCTTTTCAAATTTTACAAATTCCTGAATTACGTATTCATCGGGGTCAAAAGTCTTTTTTGCAAGAGCCTCGCGGAATTCTTTCTCTGTCTCGAATTTATGAAATCCGATTGAACCGAGTCCCTGACGCGGCTTGATTATAACAGGGAATTTAGCTGTGCTAAGATACTCTTCAACAGTCTGGCTCTCACGTCTTGTATTTGGGCAAGGGATTCCGAGTTCAATTGCCTTTTCAAATGTACGCTGCTTGTTGAATGCCTGTATGTAAGCACTTCTGGGAGCGCAGGCAATTTTTACATACTTTTTATACTCGTCCTCATGAGAAGTTACTTTATTTGTAGTAATCTCAGCAACAGGAAGCAATACGTCAAACTTTCTTGTTTTGAGAAGTCCTATAAGCACTTTTTCAAATCCGTCATAAGAGCCTGCTGCATCACTGTGCAGGAATTTCTTATCCGGCAGCTTTGAATTGTAGCAGATGTCAAGCTTCGATGAGCAAATAACAGTAACATGACATCCGATTTCTTTCAAACCGTGGAGAATTGTCAGAGTCTGACGAGCTCCGCCGTCTGTCAATAAAACTCTAAGTCCCTTAAAATTCATAATTCAATACTTCCTTAATATATAATTCAGAGCACATCTTTTATTCTATGCTCATATTGATTTTACTGCATTCAGGCATTTTTTTAAATTTCTTTTTGCCAATAACCATACCTATTACAAGCCCCATAGTTCTTAACACAAGTTCAATATCATAGCTAAGGCTCATATTTCGTACATAATACAGCTCAAGACGCTGCTTAATGGGATACACTTCCTTTTTGTATGCATCATTATCTGTATATGTATCACCTACGATATAATCATAAAGACTTGCAGGGCTTGTAAGACCGGGTTTAACCTTTCTTATCTCCGAAAATTCGCCGTCATACATCTTGCTGGCGAGAGTCATGGGTCTGGGACCAACAATGCTCATATCGCCCTTGATTATGTTCAATAACTGAGGCAGTTCGTCAATTTTAGCCTTTCTTATGAATTTTCCGAAGGGAAATAAACGGTCGGGGTCTGCTACACACATATGCTTATTCTTTGTCGTTTCATGCATTGAACGGAATTTATAAAAATGAAACGGCTTCTTATTTTTTCCTACTCTGTCGGATTTGTAAAGAACAGGTCCGGGACTGGACATTTTAATTCCAACTGCCGCAAAAAGATACACTGGGCTCAGGACAATTAACGCAAAAGAACATAAAACTATATCTAATATCCTTTTAACTATTTTATACATTTCATACCTCGCTCAAAAAAATCTTTTACAATTCCCTGTCATATCTGAAACGTCATACTGTACAGCCATAACGGCGTAACACTTTATTCAAAGCATTTTCTTATGATTTCAATTACGATATCCTGTTCCTCATCAGTCATATTGATATCTGAGGGCAGACAAAGTCCGCGGGCAAAGATGTCACTGCCAACATCAACAATAGTTCCGTCAATGTAAGCATTAGTCTGACTGCGTCCGTTACCCGCTGCAGTAATAAACGGATGGCTTCTGTAAATCGGCTGCATATGCATTGGCTTCCATATGGGACGACCCTCAGCGTTAAATGCCGCAAGAGTGTTGAGTATTTCTCCCGGACTGCTCTTTCCTGCTTCAGATTTCCAGAGCTCAGTCTGTTCACCGCGAACATGAGGAGCCATAGCATCTTCATCAATAAGAATACAGCTCAGCCAGTAGTTAGGATTGGATTTTTCGCTGTCAAAGGGATTCATGGTTACAGGAAGTCCCTTTAATCCTTCCTTATATCGTTCATATATTCTCTTTTTAGCCGCAACGTGTTCATCGAGGTAGGGAATCTGACCTCTTACAATGCCTGCGATAATATTGCTCATACGATAGTTGTAACCGAGCTCCTCGTGCTGATACCAAGGTGCAGCTTCACGGCTCTGTGTAGACCACTTACGCGCCTTATCGGCGTCAGCCTTGTCACGACAAAGCAACATTCCGCCGGAGCTTCCTGTAATTATCTTATTACCGTTAAATGAGATAATTGAATAGTCTCCTAAATTTCCTGTCTGCACACCATTATATGTTGCACCAAGACTTTCTGCTGCATCCTCAACGATAAGGGCACCATGAGCATCAGCAATTCTTCTTATTTCGTCCATTTTTGCAGGTGTACCGTAAAGATGAACAACAACAATAAGCTTTACATCTGGATAAAGTTCAAAAGCTTTTTCCAGAGCAACAGGGTCCATATTCCATGTATCACGCTCAGTATCGATGAATACGGGCTCACCGCCTTCATATACAATAGGATTTACAGTAGCGTCAAAGGTCATATCAGAAGCGAAAACCTTATGCCCTTCCAAAGTTCCATGGCTCACCTTTGGCATACCGTAGAGTTTTTCTCCTGCAAGCTTAATTGCAAGATGAAGCGCTGCAGTACCGCATGAAAGAGCGACGGCGTGGTTACATTTAATATAATTAGCTATATTTCTTTCAACCTCATTGATATTCTCGCCGACGGTAGATACCCAGTTTGTTCTTATAGCTTCATCAACCCATTTCTGCTCATCACCGTGCATCATAGGCGTAGCAAGCCATACTTTATTTTCAAATTTTCTGAATCCTGAAAACCGTGAATCCAAGCCCATTTGTTTTACTCCTCTATTATTTAATATAATTACAGATTATCAAGACAGCAACACAAGCCACTGTCTGTATTTAAAACTATCTTTAAAAATTTAGTACAAGTACATTTAGCCTTGTACAGATGAACACTTCTGCTATGGAGTGTTAAATTTTAAGATCCCTCATTCGTTAATAATTTTACCAATTTCTAATCCCAAAGTTATTAATAAAACAATTTTCAAACTATTACATTTCTTTATACTGCTTGTGGTAAAAAATCAAAAAATCGCAATAAATGACTAATTATCCAGAAATAATTATACCACTCCTTCGTAGTGAAGTCAAGTGTAATTATCATTTTTGTCTATAATAAACGAAAAATTCTACTAATCAAACATTACTATCGGATATATGCAAAACAGGCCTGTTTCAGCGTTCATAAACTGAAAAACAGGGGGATTTCGATTATTGCTCCCCTCTTTGTTTTACATTATTTTCCTCCCAACCGTTTGCAGTATGAAATATTTCGACTTGCAGGAAGTGCAATTACATTAATTATATCACTACAGTCTATAAAAGTCAATAGCAAAAATTGCTTTTTATTCTGAATCCATTTCGCAGTATCAAAATCTGATATGATACATATAATATATTACAACTGAATACAAAACTGCTTCCATAATAACAATAACATGAAATAAATTTTTTTATGATTTTTTGCGTAATATAGCCAATAAACCAACTTTCAAAAAATTTTTTTGAAAAAATTTCAAAAAAGGGGTTGACAAATCCAAAAAGGTGTGCTATAATATATAAGTCGTCAGCGGTAAGAACGTTGACAACGGCAAACAGTGGGGGTTTAGCTCAGCTGGGAGAGCATCTGCCTTACAAGCAGAGGGTCACAGGTTCGAGCCCTGTAGTCCCCACCATTGGCCCGGTAGTTCAGTTGGTTAGAACGCTAGCCTGTCACGCTAGAGGTCGTGAGTTCGAGCCTCATCCGGGTCGCCAATGCGGATTTAGCTCATCTGGTAGAGCGCCACCTTGCCAAGGTGGAGGTAGCGAGTTCGAGCCTCGTAATCCGCTCCAACATGGCGCTATAGCCAAGTGGTAAGGCGTGGGTCTGCAACACCCTGATCCCCAGTTCAAATCTGGGTGGCGCCTCCATGTCAGAAAAAGTCCGATAATTCGGACTTTTTTCTGTATAAAAGATAAATATATCTACTGGGGTATGGCCAAGCGGTAAGGCAACAGACTTTGACTCTGTCAGGCGTGGGTTCAAATCCCGCTACCCCAACCAAAACCTCCGATGTGAAAATATCGGAGGTTTTTTGTTGCAATTGTTTTTGAATTATGATATAATATAGTTGGTTGGACAGACCGATAAAGAAGAATGTGTCGAGATGTATTAAATCTTCCCATTCATCTCGCTTATATTTTTGTAGCGTTCTGTTTATGTAAATCATAGTAGGATATTTTTTAACAAGGAGAAAATAATGAGATGCTATAAATGCACAGCCTTAGTGTTATTATTGCTGCTATGTTCATGTAGTAACGTAAATAACAAAAATAAAAAAACAGTTACACAGCCTATTACTGAGCCGATTACCGCTGAAACTGCTGTTGTTACCTCTATGGTAACTACTACAGCAACTGAGACAACTCAGCCTCAGACAACTGTTACCTCTGCTGTAATTCCTGCGGAAGATATAGAATCAGACGCTCCGAAAACTTTTCCCATTTCTCTCGATGCAGACAAATATGAATTAAAGGAGCATTACTCATTTAAGGTACAGAAAGACGGCGTTTGGGTTTATTATGACAATATTAAAGCACAGTTTCTTGACGTTGATTGCAGTTGGTATGACAGCAATTCGCAGTTTAACGAAACAAATCTTGATTACTGGCACGATTACGATTTTGACGGCTATTTTGATTTGTTTATACCAGAAGGTAAAGCTATTTATAGCGGACCTGGAAAATATTTTCGTTTTAGTACAAAAACAGGTTTGTTTGTAATATGGAACGAAATGAACAAACTCGGAATACGGGCTGATACCAGAAATTTTCCTGATAAAATTGTTTATACAAACAGTTCTGACGAAAACAATAACATTGAGCAGAAAATTTACATATGGGATGATGAACAGCTTGTTTTATTCAAGCGTGAGTATAATTATACAACTGAAATAACAGAAGACGGATTTTATCGTTTTTGTGATTATTATACATATGAAAATGGTTATGAAGAATTATACCGCCGCAGACGGCTTTTTTATCAAAACGGCTGTGAATGGCCATCTGTTGATGAAGATTTGCCGATTGAATAGCTATTGCGTTAAGGGCATCCGCTTTATTTTTTAACAACCATAGTATACAAATTTCAATTTATCCAACTAAACACAACCGCCTGACATTCACACATCGGGCGGTTGTTTTATTTTATAAGAATTATAATTTTCAATCTTTGTTGCAATTGTTTTTGAATTATGATATAATATAGTTGGTTGGACAGACTATAAGAACTTTAGGAGGAGAGCTTGTGTATAATAAATTAGGTAAAGATGAAATAATTGTAAGTATATCACTTTTTATATTTTTACTTGGTTATCGTATATCAGAAGATTACCAAGCGAATACATTCCCCCCTGAATTTGCTTTGCTTGTTCTTATGATTTGTACTGCTTATCTGTGCTTTAATAGAGTTGTAAAACTACTGGTTAACCGAAATAAGAATAATTTTTACTGTACATCTGCTGTTATTCAATCAACTAAATTCGTACACGCCGGTAAAGGCAGCTATATTTGCTATGTTATTAAATACGAGGACGAAAGTAATAATCCCCATATCAAAGAATTACACAATTTTTTCAGCATAAAAAGCTTAGATGTTGGCGACGAAATAAAAATCAAAATAGACCAAAATGATTCTAATAATATTATATTGCCATTTAGCGACCTTGCAATAGCAATAATAATGTGCGTTATTGGAATCGTTTTTGAAACATTCCTAATTGTAATATATGTATGTGCACACTAAATCCCAATTTATCCAACTAAACATAACCGCCCGACATTCACACATCGGGCGGTTGTTTTATTCTACAGGGAGCATAATTCGGAGCCTCTGTGCCTCATTGGCGGAAAATCCGAATTTTTCATAAAAAGGAATCTTATCGGGCATTGCACAAAGCTCCACAAAAATTTGCGTACCGCTTATACCGTTGGATTTAATGAAGTTCAGCAATTCATTGATAAGAATCCTGCCTATCCCCTTTTTCTGATAGTCAGGGTGGACAACTACATCTTTAATATAATAGCACAGCCCCATATCGCCAATCATACGAGCCATTGCAACAATTTTTTCATCGTCGAATACAGAAACGCGGAATACACTGTTCTCCATAGCAAGCTGTACCTGCTCCAAAGCAGGAGGAGTCCCCCACACGGATTTCCACAGATAAATAAATTCATCTGCTGTCAGTTCGTTGTGTTTTATTACTAACTTGTCCATACTTCATCCTTTTTCATATTTGCAAAAAAGCTGCCAAAGGCAGCCCCTACGCAATAATTCATAATTCTTCATTCTTAATTCTCTTGGTACGCCTGACTGGAATCGAACCAGCGCACATGGCGTCGGAGGCCACTGCTCTATCCACTGAGCTACAGGCGCATATTTTTGCATATACTATATACAAACAATGCTAAATAATATTATATCAAAAACTCTTGAAATTTGCAAGAGTTTATGGTATAATATTTGTAGAAAAATTATGCTTTTTACATTTTGATATATGGAGGTGAACATTTGGATTATATTTATATTATAGTTGCACAAACAGGCACAAAGCCAGCGCGATTATTCAGATTCGTTACAAAAAAGCCTTATAATCACGTTTCCCTCTCCAGCAGTGCCGACCTCTCTGAAATGTACAGCTTCTGCCGCACTTACCGCCCGTTTATTCTCCCTGCGACTTTCAACAGGGAAATCGTGGGCAAAGGTACTCTCGGACAGTTTGACTTCATCCCCTGCGAAATTTACCGTGTTAAAGTCACAGCAGAACAAAAAGCTGAGTACGATAGGCTTATTCAGCATTTTACTGATAACCGCAGAATTTACTCCTATAATCTTCTGGGACTTGTCCCATTGTATCTCAAAAAGAACTGGGCAAGAGACAAGAATTTTGTCTGCTCACAATTTGTGGCTTATACTATGGAAAGAATCGGAATCCCTCTCGAAAAACCATTCTCCCTATATACTCCCGATGATTTCAGAAATTTCCCCAATGCAGAGCTGTACTATGCCGGTGAGCTGAACTGCTTCTACGATGATATGACATCAAAACCAGAATTCATGTTCCCACGGACTTTCAGTACTTAACAGCAGAACTTCCCCCCTCATTTCCACAGGCATAAAAATATAGGAAACAAAGTAAAATTTGCTTTCGGGTGAAAAAATATCGTATTCAATGCGAAAATTTCTGCCTGCCAATTGAAGAAGCGCTCCCCTTTCGTCAGTAGAAAACGATGCAGGGGAGATTTTTTCTTCCGTTAGGCGATTGCTTGAATTTGCATAGGAATACAAAAACATCCAGATACCAACGGTCAGGACAAGGTATATTATTATTCCTCTGACCGTATTTTTTATGCCCTTTTTTATGACTGCTCCCTCATTTCCTCAAATAATCTGCAAAGTGAACGACCGATAAGCTGTCCCGAATACTGCGCTTGTTCAAGTGTATTTCCGTGTGAGCCTACCTCAACAAGCAGGCTTCCTGTTGTCAAATCCTGATTGTAATGGCGATAATCAAAAAGTATCGGTCTTGTAAGTCCCGGATAATCCTCCTCAAGCTGTCTCTGAAAGCTGCACGCAAAGCGAAAATTCTTCATAAAGTCGGGCATACCCAGGGTGCCGTCGTCCCAACCCGACACAATCATAATCTGTGCCGCTTCTCTGCCGTCTATTTCAATATAGGGCTGGTCTGCAAAATCTGCACCGGATATGGCGTCACGGTGGATATCAAGCACTACTTTGATTTCGGGATACTGTTCAAGTATGGGTAAAATACTTTCTCGGCTTCTGCCGTAAGAACCGTTATACGAGGGATAATCGTGAATCTCCGTAACATGTATAACTCCGATTCCCTTTGCTTCAAGCTCCGCCTGAATGGCATTTCCCACCATAATCATATTCTTTGTCTCGTCGGTGGTACGATAGTTGAAATTCGCGTCCATATTTTCCCTGACAAACGGCTCAAAACTCTCTGTAGTATGGGTATGATACAAAAGAACCTGCGGCTCATCTGTATCAGATATAGTAAAATCAGGAGCAACTCTGCTTTCCCTCAGCAAAGTATCGTTTGAAATTGTGGAAAGATTCTTCACTTGACTTCCTCCGTCAAGATTGAAAAATGCGTTGCCGCTGTATTTTCCATATGTTGCGCGGACAACCTCTATTCCCTTTGTCCATTCCTCAGGATATGGCTTTTCCCCCGGATTTTCCGATTTCATTTCCAGCGGACTTACAAGGCGAACTTCATCGGCGGAGACTTCGGCATACACGCCGTATCCTTGTGAAAGCACCATTTCCCCCGAAAGCAAGTCCACTTCGTTAAGTCTGCGAGATTCGCTGTTATCGGATTTCTCAATAAATGTCTGCTCAGTTTTTTCATTGTTGCTCAACATTTCTGCCGCAGCTTTAACTCCTTTGACAGTTCCCGCAGCAGTAAGAGGCAGGGTAAGCAATACAGCCCAGCGTAACGCTCTGCCAATGTATTTTTTATTTTGCCTTTTCATCTTCTCACCGTTCCTTTAGTCACGATAATAATATAATTGTCCCTTAGTGAAATTATATTCAGCTAAAAGAAATTTTATCACCGCGGGACAGGCATTTAATCCGCGGCATAAGAATAATAATATCTCGGGAGAGTGATGAAAATGAAAAAAAAGAGCCGTTTACACAGCATTATACAAATCTTATCCACAGCCTTGATTATATTCCTGATAGGAGCTGTTATAATACTCTGTGGTAAACAACTGCTTACAGAAGCAGAGGAACCAATACGCCTTCCTGTTATAATGTATCACAGCATTTACACCGATACCCCCACAGAATACACGGTATCTCCCCGACAAGTCGAATCCGACCTGCAATGGCTCAAATCCAACGGATATAACACCGTAACTGCTGAGCAGGTTATCGCATATACGCAGAATCGGGGAAATCTGCCTGAAAATCCCGTAATGATAACATTGGACGACGGATTTTACAACAATTTATCAGTCCTTGTGCCGCTTCTTGAAAAATACGACATGACAGCTGTTGTTTCCGTTGTGGGAAGCTATATCGACAATGACGCGATAAAAGACCCCCACAATCCGAAATATTCCTATCTTACGTGGGAGGATATTGATAAGCTTGTGGAATCCGACAGAATTGAAATAGGAAATCACACTTACAATATGCACTCCCTGTACGACGGCAGAATCGGCTGTTCGCGGAATAATGACGAAAGCGAGGAGGAATACCGCAAGGCACTTTTGGCGGATATACAGCGGCTTCAAGGGGAAATCCGTGAGAATATCGGCTTTTATCCCGTTGTATTTACATATCCCTTTGGCAGTGTAAGCCGTGAAAGTCTGCCTGTTATACGTGACAGCGGATTCCTTATGACGCTTACCTGTCGCGAGCAAGAAAATTATATCACCCGTGACCCCCAGTGCCTCTACGGAATCGGGAGATATAACCGCAGCGGATTGTATTCCACCGAAGAATACATGGCTAAAATTATGGAGAGCTGTTAGCATTTTGGAGTAAATATCAGCTGAACAAAAATGTCTATTATCTATAATAAAAAGGGTGAGAACAAGTCTCACCCTGATATTTTTATAACTCCACAGGAGTTTCACCAAATTCGCCCTCAGCATCTTCGGAATCTGTAGAACCCGTAGAATCCTCAGTTTCTTCATATGGAGTGTAGAAATCTTCATCACCGATAGGCTTTTCAGCGTCCGCAGAAGCAGCGAACATCTCGCCATATACTTTCATCCATGTTGCGTAAAATTCCTCGAAATCCTCTGTTCCTGCAGCCTTCCAAAGAATATCATACTTTTCATCGTTGAATTTTACAAATTCCTCGGGAATCTCTCCTGTTTCAGCATATTCCTCGTAATACATCGGCGTTTTCTGTATCATATCGGCAAAATCCCGAGAGACATCCCTGAACATTATCTGGGAAACAACCATGTAAATCATCACAAGGGCTGATATTATAATACCTGCAATAGCAAAGCCTTTTCCTCTCCACTTGCTCGTAAGTGAAACTATACCAAGGACAATTGCCGCCACACCTAATATATAATTGCAGGTACAACAGCACAGAATCAGGCTCAGTAAACTCAGCACAAAGCTTGTCACAGCCGCCCAGATAGGCTTGTTATCCTCTGATATCGTGTAAAACTGATTGTTTGGGTCGCTGTGAGGCTCTCCGTTTGGCTGATTGAAATTATAGTCAAAATTCATATTTCCGTTGTAATCTTCCATTTATCAATACTCTCCTTCCCATGTCCAGCTTCTGATTTCAAGCTCGTCCAGATTATACGGCGTGCGCTGATACACGCAGTAATTCAGCCAGTTTGAAAACATGAGATTAGCTGTACATCTCCATGAAAAAACAGGAGTATTCTCAGGGTTGTCCTCAGGGAAATAGTTGTAGGGAAGCTGTATATCGATTCCCTTGTCAACATCGCGGAAGTACTCTGCGGCAATAGTGTCACGGTCATATTCCGAATGTCCTGTAATGAAATATTGTCTGCCGTTTCTGTTGGCAATTATGTGAACTCCTGCCATATCTGAGCTTGTGAGTATTTCAAGCTGAGGCTCTTTTTCGATATCTTCACGGCGTACCTCGGTATTTCGGCTGTGGGGCACAAAAAATATATCGTCAAAGCCTTTCAGAAGCTTGCTGTTTTCCACCTCTGCCTTATGAGGAAAGATGCCGAACATCTTCTGTTCAAGGGGATATTTCGGGATTCCGAAATGATAATAAAGTCCTGCCTGAGCCGCCCAGCATATATGCAGAGTTGAAAACACATGAGTTTTTGACCACTCAAATATCTCTGTGATTTCCTCCCAGTAGTCAACCTTTTCGAAATCCAGAAGCTCCACAGGCGCACCTGTAACAATCATGCCGTCATATCGGCGGTCTTTAATCTCGTCAAAGGTCTTGTAAAAGGCTTCAAGGTGGTGGCTTGAAGTATTCTTTGAAACGTGAGATGCCATTTGCAGCAGGTCAATATCAACCTGCAAGGGCGTATTGCTTAGAAGTCTCATAAGCTGACATTCCGTTTCAATCTTCTTGGGCATTATGTTGAGTATTATAACTTTAAGGGGACGGATGTCCTGATGCTCCGCCCTTTCCTTAGACATTACAAATATATTTTCCTCTCCCAGCGTTTTAAACGCAGGAAGCTCCGATGATATTCTTATGGGCATCTTATCCCTCCGTTGTTATTTATTTTTTCCGCATGACTGACAGGAATTCATAAATCCGTCCAGATTTTCGCAGATATTTGTACCCTCGGCAAGAAATTTCAGCTTTCTCAGATTGGCATATTTTTCCTCATCGGGCAGTTCAAATATCATAGTCTCAATACCTTTCAGCACGCTTTTGAACATGACAGAGCGCACAAGACCGTCACAAAGCAGCAAATCGCCGCCGTCGTCGTAATCGTAGACAACAGTACGCTCTGCCTCATAGGCATAGGCAATAAAGCCAATAGCCTTTCCTCCGTCCAGAGCCTCGGTTATATGTGCGTTATTCTCTCCCGCCGCTGAAATAATATGCTCATAGCCTGCGGTATCAAATCTTTCCTGTATCTCCAGCATAGCTTATTTCTCCTTGCCGATAGCTGTTCTCAATGCTCTCAGCTCATCTGCTGTAAGTTCGCGCCATGTGCCCGGTTTGAGCATACCAAGGCGGATAGGTCCGATACTTATACGGCGGAGACGTGCAACTTCAAGTCCCACAGCCTCGCACATTTTACGAATCTGACGGTTTCTGCCCTCACGGATAGTAATGAGAAGCACAACTCTGCCCTGCTGTTTTTCCTTTACCACAACATTTGCAGGAAGCGTCATTCTGCCGTCGATTTCAACGCCCCCTGAAAGCTGAACAAGCTGTTCATCGCTTATATCGGGGCGAACAGTTACACGGTATGTCTTAGCAATATGACGGCTTGGGTGCATAATGCTGTTGGCAAATTCGCCGTCATTTGTAAAGAGAAGAAGTCCCTCGGAATTTCTGTCAAGTCTGCCTACGGGGTATACACGCTCCTCAACACCGTCAAGGAGGTCCATAACACAGCGGCGGTCAAGCTCATCAGATACTGTTGTAACGTATCCGCGGGGCTTATTCATCATAATATAGACAAAATTTCTCTTTCTTGGCATATAAATACGCTCACCGTCAATTGTAATGAGGTCGTGGAATCCGCATTTATCGCCTAATTTTACAGGATGACCATTCAGCTTTACTCTGCCCCTTGAAATAAGCTCCTCGGCTTTTCTTCGTGAGCAGTAACCGCTGTCGGCTATCATTTTCTGAATTCTTATCTTTTCCATTAATTAAAAATATCCTTTACTTTCAAAATAAATTTTTCAAATCCGCTTTTTTCAGGCTTGCTTTCAGAATTTTTATATTCCGCGTCCTCAGCGGCATACAGAGGTATTCTTTTCAGCTCTCTGTTATTGTCCGAGATTATCAATTCTGCCGCCAAATCCCCTGCTTTTACGGGAGCATACACAAAGGGCGGAGCGGCAACGGTATAGGTGAAATCAGCCGTATCCGCATTATATACGGTGAAATCTGCCAATTCCTCACCCACTGTCACAGGGAGAACATCTTTCTGAGAGCCTGCAAGGTTGACGTACATTTCACAGGGAATACACAGCTCCTGAGTTTTCACCTTTTTAAAGCAGTTGTCATACAGCTTCATATGGTCGTTCCAGTCATCAGGAGCATTGAGAGTAACGCAGATAAGCCGCTTTCCCTCGCGCTCACAGGCAGAGACAAGGCATCGCCCTGCTTCGTCGGTAAAGCCTGTTTTTACGCCGTATGTGCCGTCGTACATGGACAACAGCTTATTTGTATTTTTCAGCCAGCGTGTATACGGCGGATTGCCATATTCCAGCTTCATTGTCTGAGAGGAGCATATCTCTCTGAATAAGTCATTTTTCAGTGCCTCGGCAGCAAGAACAGCCATATCCTCAGCAGAAGAACCGTGTCCCTCGCCCTCTAAGCCAGAAGGAGTGACATAATAAGTTTTTGTAAGACCAAGCTTTTGAGCCCTGTCGTTCATGAGTTCAGCAAAGCCTTCCAGACTGCCTGCAATTTTAACAGCGGCGGCATTTGCTCCGTCATTTCCCGAGGGCAGAAGCATACCGCAGGCAAGGGCATATTTTGTAACGGTATCCCCCTCCTGCAAGCCCATAGATGAGCCTTCAACGCGTATAGCGTCGGAATCTACTGTAAACGGCTCATATAAATCGCCGCTTTCAAGGCACAGAAGTGCCGACATTATCTTTGTTGTACTTGCCATTGGAAGCTTTTCTCCGCTGTTTTTGGAATATACAATCTCCCCAGTATCAGCGGAAATCACAACGGCAGCTTTGGCGGAAACCTCCATATCTTCGGCATAAACCGCCTGAATATCCACAGATAAAATACAGCCAACAGCGGCAGATACAGCAATAAATCTTTTCATACAAGCACCTCCACTAATAATTATGTGAAAGCACCTTTAAATATGACGATATCAGTCGCTGAGAGTAACGTCTGCTGTTTCAGCTGTTTCCTCTGCTGAATCTCCGCCCTTTTTCTTTGACATAATTCCCTTTATCTTCTCAACAATTCCCGGTACGGCATTTACAGCGGAGCTTATGGGGTCACTGCCTGAATCCATACCTACCATTTTAACAGAGCCGTCAGGAGAAATAACGAGGAATCCCTCAGGCTTGATGCTTACACCTGCGCCTGCACCGCCGCCGAAAAGCTCCTTATCGTACTTTGAGGGCAGGTCTGAGCCGCCTGATGCAAATCCGTATGATACCTTGGAAATCGGGATAACTGTTGTACCGTCGGGAGTTGTAATGGGATTTCCGATAATGGCGCTTGTATCAGCCATTTCCTTGATTTTCTCCAGTGAGATGCCTAAAACCTCATTTATAGTTCTTTTTTCTGTAGCCATAATTCATTACCTCGCTTTTTTTAATTGTATTTTAGAGGGGATTAATACTCTGAATAAATATATTATCAGGAACTGAATTCCTGCAATAACCACTGTTATAAGACTAAAGCTGATGTTCAGCGATACGTCCCATTTGCTCTTTTTCTGTGCAAATAAGGGGTTTACGTCGATTGTTTTCAGCTTTACATTAAATAAAACGCTGAGCCATGCAATGAGATTATATACCGCACCGCTGATTCGTCCGTAATTCATGGCGCATTTATAAGCGTCTTCGTTGGCAATGAAAAAATCAATGTAAAGCTCACTGATTTTTATTCCCTTGAAGATTCGCAGAAGCGGTCTATCAGCCGCCTCCCACAAGCCAAGAATGAATTCAAGCTTTGATTTCTTTTCCTTTACCTCATTGGTTGGCTTTTCAAGAGGTTCGGGCTGTATTGGCTTTTTGGGAGTACTGTTATCCTCTGAATCCTCAGCGTTCTCCGTTTCCGTAACTTCAACGGGTTCAGATTCTGTTTCCTCATGCTCTGCCGATATATCTTCGGGAGTTTCCGTTGGATTTTCTGTAGATTCCGAAACTGTTTCCTCTGAAATTGCAGATTCCTCCGAAACAGCATTTTCCTCCGTTGGCTCGTCATCTTCGGAATCGGGCTCTTTATTTTTCTTTTTACGCTTCATCAGCTTATTTACAATACCCGTTCCCTTGGAGTTGAAAACAGGGATATACGCATACTTTGCGCCGTATTGAATTTTACCGCCTATAAAGCTGAAATCCGCTGATATAGGAAGAATCAGTATCAGCAGGACAATTCCCAAAAGGGCGAGAATTATCCATAACAATATTTTAAGTATAATCATTTAATCACATCGCCCCTTTGTACGTAATTATTATCAGACACCTCATTAGTTATCTAAATCGAATTCAAGCTGTTCTTTTTCCTTAAAATCAGATAAAGGCGGCAGTTCTGCCAATGAAGCAAGTCCGAAACTGCGCAGAAATACCGATGTTGTACGGTATACTATAGGCTTTCCGGGAACTTCAAGCCGTCCTGCCTCCTCCACAAGTCCTTTTTCCACAAGATTATTAACAATAGAAGAGCTGTCAATGCCTCTGACATTTTCAACAAATCCCTTGGAAATCGGCTGATTATAGGCAATTATTGTAAGTACCTCCATTGCCGCATTGGAAAGAGGTACATTCTTTTTAGTCTCCAGAACTTCTCGTATCTGGGGAGCATATTCCTCACGACTGCACATCTGGTAGCTGATATCAAGCTTTTTTATGGTGATTCCGCTGCCGTAATCTTCGTATCTCTCGTTGAGAAGCCGTATAAGTGAGGGTAAAGTGCCAACATCAACAGCAACCGCCTCTGCTATACGATACAATTCAACAGGCTCTCCGCTTGCAAAAAGGACAGCTTCTATTGCTCCAAGTTTCTCTTTGATTTCCAACGTCTGCGCCCCTCTCTGTTTCTATCGCCTTTGAAATATATTAACGTGTTATCATCGCTTATGGTAATTCTACCTGAGCGTGTAAGCTCCAGTACAGCAAGGAATGTAGCAACTCTTGCTGAGCGTTCTGTTACTCCTGCGTACAGCTTGTCCATGGCACATTCCCCTGTGGAATAAAGCTCACGGAGAATATGAACAACCTTTGTCAGAACAGGAACAATTCGCCGCTTTACAACAGAATTTATCTTATTCTCTATATTAACGCGCTTATTCTCAGGCTTTACTTTTTTAATTGATATACCCTTATATGCGTTTACAAGCACCTGCGGCTCATGGACGAGATTATATGTCAAATCCGCTTCAATTTTCATTGGCTGACGGACGAATACATCTCCGCCGATGTTCTTTTTTGCTAAAGCTGCCGCCGCAAGCTTACACAGTGAAAGTTCAATCAGTTCGCCCTGAAGCTCCTTTTTCAACTGTTCAGCTTCTTCTGGTCTGGGGAGTAATGCGGCAGTCTTGATATATATGAGCCTTGCCGCCATTTCCAGAAATTCCCCTGCAAGCTCCAGATTCATCATATGGGCTTCTTCTATGAACAACAGATACTGCTCCAGAAGCTTTGATATTTCAATATCGTAGATATTCAGCTTGTGCTTTGTGATAAGTCCAAGCAGAACATCAAGGGGACCTTCGAAAACCTCAAGTTTATAGGTAATTGCTGCCATATTAACCAAACACCATAGGAACCCAGAGAGTTGTGAGCCCGAACACAAAATCAAATGCGGTGATTATCCTGCCAAGAGGGTTAATAGCTCCGTTTGTAAGTCTGCCTATAAAGAACAGGAAGATTAATATATAAAATGAAAACTGGTCGATTACTGCCTGATTGCGATGATACCAGCTTGCAAATTTGTTTCCTGTAAGATAATAAAGCAATGTAAAGCCATCCATTCCAGGCAGTGGAAGAAGGTGTATTACACCGATACATACGCTTACTTGCGCAAGTGTCTCAAAGATAATTCTAACTGCAATACCTGAAATTCCATTCAATGTATACGCAGTAATTACAGCTATATTCTTGCATACTATTGACATTATAAACAAGGAAAGAGGACCTGTAATTGCTACAAGAATTATACCCTTTTTCGTATCTCTCATGCGGTTATAGTTAATCGGCATAGGCTTTGACCAGCCGAAACCACAGAGCAGAATCATAAGTGAACCGAGCAAATCAAGATGCTTAATCGGATTAAGTGTAAGATATCCTGCCATTTCCGCTGTATCGTCGCCCTGTTTTTTTGCAACCATACCCTTCGCATAGTTGATTACAGGGAGCACAAGCAGTAGCATAAGCGCTCTTGAAAGAAAATTCATAACTGTTTCAAGTGTTGACCTTTCCATAATTATACCTCTCCAAAATAATACTTATATTTATTATACTACAAATTAAGGAATATTTCAAGTCTTACACAGAAATTTCATAAATTTCTGAAATCTCACAAAAATAAAGGACAGTCCGCAGACTGTCCTAAATTCTCTTAATGTAATTAAGCTCTTTCAACCTTACCAGAACGCAGGCATCTTGAGCAAGCGTAGATATGACAAGGAGTACCCTTGACGATAGCCTTAACGCGCTTTACATTAGGCTTCCATGTTCTGTTTGTGCGTCTGTGAGAGTGTGACACCTTAATTCCGAATGTAACTCCCTTTCCGCAAATACTGCACTTTGCCATCAGGCTGCACCTCCTTACCTTAAATCATAGCTTTTATACAAGCTAAATAGCTTCTAAAATAGCAACATTAATATTATAACACATACTTTCGGAAATTGCAAGTCTTTTTTGAAAAAAAATCCAAAAAATTTTTCTCCATGCTAACAATTACTTTTTGTGCCAATTCGACACACAAACAATCCCCTCCGCCCAATGCGAAAGGGATTGTTCAAGGAGTTCAGGAATTATATCACTTGATGTTTTCTGCAAGTCCTGGGAGCTTCTGCGCCTGTACATCCTTTGCCACGAGTCCTGCTACGATGTTTGCACCCTTTTCGCAGAAGTGTGTGCCGTCAGTTGAGCCTGATACCGCACCCATAAGGTGATAACTCTTTGCTGTGTCGTAGCCTACGGAATTATAATGTTTAACCATAATTGAGTTAAGGTCGATACAAGGAACGTCATACTTAGCTGAAAGCTTCTTGCAAGCGTCACAGTATGTTGTATAGCTGTTTACAAATTTGCCGCCTGAATATGCCTTCATACCGATAACTGTTGTTACAAGTATGGGAGTTGCACCCTTCGCCTTTGCAGTCTTAATGAACTCTGTCATATACCATTCGTAAGTACCCTTGGAAGGATTATCAATATTTCCGCCGATTGGAGCATATCTGTCAGCATTTGCCTTACCAGCGTCATTGATAGCAAACTGAATCATTACATAGTCGCCTTCCTTGAGGCTATTTACAATTGTATCCCATCTGCCTTCGTCGTAGAACTTCTTTGTTGAACGTCCTGCAAGTGCCTGATTTGATACTGTAACGTTATCATTGAAATAGTTCTGGAGATAATATCCCCAGCCCTGCTGCGGAGCGTATGATGCCTTGTAGCTCTGAACTGTGGAGTCACCTGCGATGAAGATTGTAGGCTTAGAGCTTACTACAGGCTTCTGTTCATCTGCGGGGTCATATATCTCTGCATAAGGCTCATCTGTCAGTGTAAGCTTGATATAATCAAGGTTAGGGCCGCCCTCTGCTGTTGCTGATACAAACTGGATTGTATTCTTTCCTGCATTGAGGGGAAGTACAATTCCGAATTCTGTCCATTCTGTCCATGCAGTTGTGCTTGTAAATGACTGCATCCAGTAATTATTCTTGTCGCCGTTTACATATACTTTCATCTTACGGTCATTTGCTGAACCGTTTGCAAAGCGGATATGTGTGTGGTAGTTGCCTTTCTCAGCAACATTTACTGTAAATGTAATTTCGCTATCAAGCTCATTATCAAGATTTACATAACCCTCAGCCTTTGTAAAACCTTCATTTGCAGTTTCAGTTACGCCGTTTGTCCATGTCTGGTCAACTGCGAAATAACGGGAATCCACTGTTGTTGCAGGAGGAGCTGCTGTAACAGTAGTAGTTGTTGTTGTAGCAGCCGGCTTGTATACGGGAAGTGTTTCCATTCCTGCATCAACTTTCTTAATGAATACCGCGTCATCAGCTGTTACACCGCCGCCTGTCAAATCAGCGTTTATAAGTCCTTTAGCAGAAAGACCATATTTGTCCTGATTGCCCAGATGCTGGAGAATAGCTGTTGCGTCTGCAATTGTAATCTTTCCGTCACAGTTTGCATCTCCGAGAAGAACATCATTATCCGCAGGAGGATTTGTCACAGGAGGTTCTGTCACAGGAGGATTTGTTACAGGCGGCTCTGTTGCAGGATTATCATTTACAGAAGCCTTTTCAACAATCCAGTCCTGACAATTTACGCCGTTTACTTCCCACTGCTGAATGTTTGCGCCTGCATTTGTATAAGCGCTTTCAACCTCAACTGCGGAAGCGTCCCCTGAAACCTTTGTACGTATCTTGTATGAGCCGTCAGCGTTCTTTGTGAATTTGAACTTCTGATTATCACTTTCCTTTAAGTAGTACATTCCTACATTCTGACCGTTTGTCGCTTTGTTACCTGCAACATCAAGAACGATATCATCTGAAAGTAAAGAATAGATGTAGTAGTAACCGTCACCAGCGGATTTCAGCTTCCATACATTGTGAGCCGCATTGCCGTCCTTGCCCCACTGCTGAACGTTTGCACCGCTTTCTGCCTTAGCATCGGCAACTTCCATATAAAGTCCGCTGTTTACATTCTTGAAAGAATATGTAACGCTCTCGTCGAAAACTTCTGCTGTTATTGAGCTTTCGGGAGGATTAGTTGTGGGAGGATTTGATGTACCATTTCCGCCAAAATCATGGAGATTTGCAACAAGTTCAGCAAGCTTCTTTGCACCTTTCATGCTCTGGTGGAGGTCATCAGCTGTACCGTCATTCTTTGTAGCGTAGTACTCAGCCATACCATTGTAGCCGATACCTGCACCGAAATCCTGCCACGCTTTGAACAGGTTCATAACTTCTACGCCCTGATCCTTACCAACCTGATCCATTTCACCTGCAAACCAACGGCTGTTGAGGAGGGGATTCTTCTGTAAATCACCGCGTCTTCCCTGCTGTTTAACAAGGATTACTTCAACATCCTTTGCCTTGGCTTTTTTTACCATATCAGTAATGTATGTAGCATATTCAGCACCGTCATAATACTTTGAATCGTTGATACCAATAGCAATAAGGTAAACATCACCTTTTTTACCATACTTTTCAACAGGTTTGAACTGACCTGCATCTATAAATCCCTTAGCATACTGACCTGACGCAGCCAGATTACGAACCTGCCAGTAGTCAGTGTCAATGTTATCACCGAGGAACTGTCCCCAGCCATGCTGAGATGCAGCGGATACATTATAATAACTTGCAACAGTTGAGTCACCGCAAATCCATATTGTCGGGTCAGTAACTCCTGTTGTGTTTATCTGTGTTACTTCAATTGCAGAAATCGAAAATGCTGTACCTGATTTTCCTGCACCAGCCTGAACTTCAAGGCTTCCGTCTGTAACGGGTATTTCAATAGTCTCAGCGGCGTTGTTGCCTGTGAGGTTAATCATCTGAGGAATTCCCTCGATATTGATTGTTGTACGTGATACGTTACCTGTTACAACCTTTACTCTGTATGCACCATTAGGCAAATCAACCTTGAACACATTATTTGCAGATGTAGAATTGAACTGTACAGCATCAGATAAAGCACCTGAACCTTTTGCAGCAACATTTGATACACTGCCTGTATTTGTAAATCCGTAGCCCTTTGACGCACTGTAGGCATCCTTTGCAGAAACTCCAGTGTAGCCGCTGGCAGCACCATTGCCGCCGAGGTCAAATTTCCAGTTACCGCCTGCAGCATCGGCAGTCACAGGATTCTGAGGTGTAAACCCCAGACCTGTAAAAGCCGAAAGAGAGAGGGCCGCAGCAGTAATTCCGCTTAAAAGTTTTTTGAACTTCATGATAATCACCTTTCCTTAAATAATATCCCAAGAATGATATGTTATACCGCACAGAGAATGTAGTTGAAAGTCATTGGGATTCTGTGCAAATCCGCTATGTTTTATGTTGATTTAATTATATCACATTATTTTCACAAAGTCAACGGATTTTATATGCACTTTTCTCTCAATTTTATGATATTTTTCGTATCATAAATCAGAATATAAAAAATAATGTGCAGAATAATCCCTTTCAGAATATTTTTCTGCACATTAATTACAAACAAGATTATTTAAGTGAAATATAACTAAATTATAACACATGATTTAAGCATATTTCACATATTTTCAGATATAACATTATTTAAACAAATCGTTGATTTAATTTTCAGCTTTAAGAGGCATGATATATTTTAATATTCAACCTCGGTTTTTTTGACTTTTTTGAATATTTTCTCATCATTACCATGATATAACTGCAACTGCCTGACTTCCCATTTCTTCATACCGTTTTTCAACAGTGCTGCGTTTATATGGTGTAAAAGCATTTTTCAGAGGGTCGTGAATATAGTAGTAATACTCATCATAGCCAACAAGAACCATGCAGTGCTCATTTGAAAGCCATGTAAACTTTTCGCCGGTTTCCTCGATAGTCCATGTGGATTCCTCACGTTTTTCAAGAGGCTTCATGTCTATACTCGCCCATATAACTACAGGCTGTCCAAAATCTATATACTGTCTGCATATTTCAGCAAGCGGCATATCGTTAAGATAATACACATCAAAAAACTCATTTTCCAGAAGCTTTTCAAGACATTTTCCCACCGCGCGTGAATAACAGCCATACCCTGTAGTTTTACGCGGGTCGCCCACAAATACTTCATTCGGGTCGCCGCCATAGAGCACACCGTCTTTCCGCTGAACATCGACAGAATTCATATACCCCTTTTCAATAAGCTGTATAGGCTCAATCTCAATGCCATAATAAGAAAGCATCATTGCAGTGCTTACAAGCTCACAGCCTGTGGGATATTTCTCCTGCGATAAATAGGGAACGTCAATATACTGTGCCGCCTTGTAGTCGGGGTCGGGAGTTTTTTTCTTCGAAGCTGCTTTTGTGGTGACAGGCGGTTCTGTCTGCAACTCTGTTTCAGCTTCTGTAGAATTTTCCGTAACTTCCTCCGATTCCGTATTCTCTCCAATGACTTCATTTTCTTCATTGAAAATGTCATCATAGAAAATATCTTCATAATCATCAGAAGAACTATAATCTAAATAATCCTTATAGTCAGAATAATCGTTGAAGTCTTCAAACTCCTCAAACGCGGGGATATCCTGCGTTTCTGTGACAGACTCTTCTGTGCTTTTGACTTCCTCCATATACTGAGGTGAATCAATATCGTACACAAAGGCGCATGAATTCAGCAGTGCCGCCGCTGTTACAGCTGCAATAATTTTAATATATTTCATAATTCACTATTATTTACGACATAAAGCCGTACAGCGCAATTATCCAAGAACTATTTTTCTGAGAGTTTCAGCCTTGTCTTTCTTTTCCCATGCAACGCCTAAATCCTCACGTCCCATGTGTCCGTATGCCGCAAGCTGACGGTACTGAGGCTTTTTGAGGTCAAGCATATTTACAATAGCAGAAGGTCTGAGGTCGAATACCTGTGAAACAGCCTCGGAAATTGCAGCTTCATCAGCCTTTCCTGTGCCGAATGTATCAACAAGAATTGAGATAGGCTTTGCAACACCGATAGCGTATGAAAGCTGAACCTCGCACTTGTCAGCAAGTCCTGCTGCAACTACATTCTTAGCGATATATCTTGCTGCATAAGCTGCGGAACGGTCAACCTTTGAGGGGTCCTTACCACTGAATGCACCGCCGCCGTGACGGGAATATCCGCCGTATGTATCAACAATAATCTTACGTCCTGTAAGACCGCTGTCGCCCTGAGGACCGCCTACAACAAAACGTCCGGTAGGATTAATGAAAATCTTTGTATTCTCATCCATAAGCTCAGCAGGAATTACAGCACGGATAACATATTCCTCAATATCACGGCGGAGCTGTTCGAGGGAAATATCTGCTGAATGCTGAGAAGATACAACCACAGTGTCAACTCTTACAGCCTTATCGTCATGATACTCAACTGTTACCTGTGACTTTCCGTCAGGACGGAGATAGCGGAGAGTGCCGTCCTTACGCACCTCTGTAAGCTTTAAAGAAAGTTTGTGTGCAAGGGAAATAGGCAGAGGCATAAGCTCGGGAGTTTCATTGCAGGCATATCCGAACATAATTCCCTGATCGCCTGCACCATTGGAAAGACCGTCATTTTCGCCGTTTTCCTCACGGTATTCGTAAGCCTCGTTTACACCCATAGCAATGTCAGGGGACTGCTCGTCAATTGTTGTAAGAACTGAGCAAGTGTGGCAGTCAAAGCCGTATTTTGCTCTGTCATAGCCGATTTCTTTTACAACCTGTCTTGCAATTTTAGGAATATCCACCTTAGCCTTTGTAGTGATTTCGCCCATACACATAATCATACCTGTTGTAACAACTGTTTCGCAGGCAACACGGGAATTTTCATCCTGTTCAAGCATTGCGTCAAGAACTGCGTCAGAAATCTGGTCGCAGATTTTGTCGGGATGTCCCTCTGTTACTGATTCCGATGTAAAAAATACTTTTTTCATTGATTTAACCTCCATAAATTTATAATTCCGAGATGAAAAAAAGCGTCCCGTAAGGACGCTCTGAATTTAACTTATTCACAGCTCCTCATCTTCCGGATATACCGCAGGATTTGGCACCGTTGCACTGATTTCTCAGGCAGGTTGCCGGGCTTCACAGGACCTGTTTCCTCAGCCACTCTTGATAAGGTACTGATTTATTATACTATATTTGTCGAGGTTTGTCAATAGCGGGGGAAAAATTTCTTGTCTGCGTTCAACTTTTTCATTTCAAATTTCTATTTTTTGCTGAAATCTTCAAAGCAATACACATTGAAAAACGATTTATAAATTTAACAGCAGGAGTCCAATATGGGAGTCCTGCCGATTAATTTTTGTTAGATTATTTGAAGTGTTTTAACCGTCAAATAGCAAATACAGATTCTTGTACTTGTATTCCTAATAGTTAAACTAACATTTTTATAAGTCCATGTAATTATCATATTCCAAATAATAATTAATTGCTTCGACCATTTCTGACACTTCACAATTTGAATTCTGCATAAAACAATTTGCAAGTACATCACAGATTATCTCACCATAAACAGCATATTCCATATCATTATTTATGGCAAATTCAGGATAAATTTCTTCGTCATCATCATCAACTGTAACGTCATCAGCGACGCAGCAAGATGATTCACTTTCAATCATATCATCTGAAAAATATACAGCCCAGTCATAATCCTTCATCAAACCGTCTTCGCCATTTTTTAAATAAACTTCTCTTAATTCATTTAAAAATTCCTTAAAAATTACAATTCTGTTTTTCTTCATTAAATACACATCCTTATTATATTTTGCTTTTAAATTACCACTCTGATCAAGATGACACACTCTACCATCATGTCGCCGACAAAATAAGTATGGAAATCCTCTATCTCAAAGTTATAAACCTTGATTGGTGATTCAAAAAGTTCGTGACAGGCTGATTCCGCCGTCTGAATTTGTAAATATTATAACATATTGCATTTTTAATTGCAAGTGTTTATTTTTCCGGAACATATACCTTTATAGCTTCATTATCGCCATCTTTAAAGACATAAATTTTTTCGCATTTTGGACATTTCCACACTTCATATTTAGGAGCAGGAATTTTCCATGTTTCAATAGTATCAAATTTTAAGATTTCGTCCCATTCTTCACCTGTGTAAACAAAAAGTTCAACATTATTAGGAACAGTCGAATTTGAGAGCAACTCTCCACATGAACAAGTCATTCTAGCCATATTATTTTACCTCATAGATAATAGCTTCATTTCTGAACTTCTCCAGCCGCACCAACTGTTCATTATCAGGCTCAGTTATGCCGTTTTTGTAGTCATAGCCGAATTTGCGGTAAAACTCAACAGCTGTTATGGAAGCAGGGATTTCAATTCGCTTAGAATTGAGGAAATACTCGTCATTTTCCACCGCATTTATAAGCTGTCTGCCGATACCCTTGCCCTGATAATCGGGGTGAACGAAAAATGTAAACAGACACGCCTCGTCTTTTTTATCCCAATAATTCCCGATAAATACACAGCCCACGATTTTCTCACCGTCGCAGTAAACATAGCCATTCGTCCAGCTCATACGGTTAATGAGATATTGTTCGTTGAAAACAAGAACATCCGCTTCGATACGTTCCGCAGAATAGTCCTTGATATTTGTGGTTCTGAGAGTCAACGCAACAAGGTCTGAAACTTCCTGTGCATCTTCTTTTGTAAAATTTCTAATCATATTGAACCTCACTTGTTTTTTCTGTATGCCGTGGGAGTTACTCCGACGATTTTTTTGAATTGCCGCATAAAATGTTCGTCATTTTCATAGCCGCACATCGCCGCCACCTGCGATACAGTACATCCCGTTTCGCTTAAAATCTCCTTGGCTTTCTCAATTTTGCCGTTTATAACGTCGGTCATACAGGATACCCCGAAAATTTCCCGATAAATGTGCTGAAAATAGGAGCGTGACATATTCACAACCGCCGCCATAGAGTCCACATTCCACTTCATCTGCGGATTTCGGTAGATTCTCTCGCGAAGTTCAATAAGCGTGCTATAATGTGGGTCTACGGCTGACTGCATGATTTCGCGGTTGAAGCCGTTTTCAGCGGCTTTGATAAACAGCGTTTTCATCATAAAGTCGATAATTTTCATTCTGCGGCTGTTTGTCGAATAAAATTCCGTTGTGATATTCCTTATAAGGTCACTGATAAACTGCCAATCCGCATGAAATATCGGAATATTATACACAATATCGGCAATATCTGTCATTTCGGATTCGCTGTCTGTATCAAAGCAAACCCAATCACATACAAGGCAATCCCCAACAGCAGAATAGACGATGTCCTCATTTCCGTCGAAAATCATCAGTGTATTTTCGGGAAAGATTTTGCCGCTGATACAGATTTCAGAACGTGAAAGAAGAAACAGAAAAATGCCTTTTTCATCATGCTGAAAAAAAGAATAATCACTATCGTAAACACAATTCCAGCCAACAGAACGAATATTCACTCAATCACTCCTTTTCCGCAATATACCGCCAATCTTTATTTTTCCAGTACTCACCTGCATAGTCAATTCCAACTCTTGGAGCCGTTTTTATTTTCGGTCTGAATCCGTCGTCCTCAATCCATACACGGTCATTTCCGCAAATTTTTTCACCGTTGAAGCTTCCGTCAATGTGCAGATATTTTGTAAGCTTTGCAGGGCCGTTTTTCAGCGCTCCACAGCGGAAAAGTACGCCCTGAGGCTGTTCACGCTCACCTGTAATTACATTCATCAGCCAATGCATACCATAACAGAGATAAACGTAAATTATCCCGCTTTCGCCGTATAAAATCTCTGTGCGCTTGGTTCGCCCCTTTGAAGCATGACAGCCCAAATCCTCTTCGCCGCGATATACCTCGGTTTCCGCGATTCGCTCACGAAGAATCGTGCCGTCATCAAGCTTTCGTGCAATTATCTTTCCAACAAGGTCAGGAGCAACTTCAAGAGCATCTCTATTAAAAAATTCTTCATTAAGCTTCATACAATTATACTTTCAGTTTATTCACTATTTCTTCATCAGGCTTCACAAATGCTGTTTTGTAATTAGTAAAAATTACTTTTCCCGGCTTTGCACCAGAGGGCTTTTTCACATATTTTGCAAGACAGTAATCAACCGGAACAAGGTTTCCTCCCCTGCCCTTACTGTTATATGCCGCAATCACGGCGGCTTCCTCAATAGTTTTATCAGGTGGAGTTTCACCGTCGGTAACTATGATGACGTGAGAACCCGTAATATTCTGTGTGTGCAGCCAGATATCTGATTTTTCAGCAAATTTCATTGTAAGCTGGTCATTCTGATGATTGTTGCGTCCCACTAAAATTGTGTAGCCGTCAGATGATTTGTACTCCAGCGGAGGCAAGGCCTTTGGCGGTTTCGCCTTTGTTCCGGAATATTTCAGATACCCCTGTTCTCGTAGTTCAAGCCTCAGCTGTATAATATCATTTTCGGTATCTGCGCGTGTCAGAGCATCGAATACACTGTCCAGATATTGCAGTTCTTCTTCGCCTTTTTCTATCTGCACTGCAAGAATACCTTCAGCTGTTACACGTTTTTTATACTCGTTGTAGTAATGCTGTGCATTCTGAGAGGGTGTTTTCCGCGTATCAAGTTCAATTGTAATTTTCGGACATCCCTCTTCGTAGAAATTATCGGCAGTCAACGTAGAATCGCCTTTTTTCATGGAGTACATATTTGCGGAAATTATATCGCCGCAAAGCTTGAAATGCTCTTTTTCGGCGCAGGTTGCAAGTTCCTCACGCTGTGCAAGAATTCGGCGAGATGTACGCTCTGTAAGATTCACAAGAAGTTTAAAAAGGTCGTTGGCACGCTGTTTCGTACGTGCAGCCCTATCTCGTTCAGTATAGAAATAGTCAAGTAATTCAGATGCAGACGTTAATTCTTTTGTATACATCAAATTGCCGAATTGACTTAATCTTATAAAAGAAAAATCTTTCAGCAATCCCTCTTTAGTACTTGCAACGGAATAATAGCAATCTCCGGAAGTAAGCTGCTGACCTGTTTTTTTGACGATATACAGCAATCTGTCAAGAAAATCGCCCTCGATAGTATCACTCTGGAGGTACACTCCACGACCTGCAAAAAAAGCCCATTCACGCGCCAGAATCGGCGATATACCTTCAAAAATACGTATCAAAGCCTTGGAAAGCTCTGCAGGATTTGTTTCTTTCAGCCTTTCCACAATCTTCTCTGGCTCAGCTGTCATAAAATTCAGGCGATCGTCACGGGGAGGAAGCGTGTATTTCATACCTGGAAGTACCAATCTTTCACGAGACATTTCTTCGTCAACTCGTTTAATGCTGTCGATTATCTTGCTGTTTTCGTCAATAATAATCAGATTTGAACATCTTCCCATAATCTCACAAGCCAGTGTAACCGTCACAATATCTCCCAATTCGTTGACACATTCAAAATCGAAAAAGAGAATTCGCTCCAGCCCGTCCTGTCGGATATCCGTGAGTTTTCCGTTTCCCAGACGCTTACGCATAAGCATACAAAACATTGGCGGTGTTTGCGGATTATCAGGCTTATTTTCAGTGATATGCACCCTCGCACTGCCAGCATTTGCTGAAATATAGAGTTTTTTGCTTCCCTGTTTAGTACGGAGGGATATCACAATTTCCTCGCGGGAGGGTTGAAATACTTTTTCAACTCGTCCGCCGATAAGTTGCATAAGTTCATTTTTTACTGCGTAGAGAAACGCTCCGTCCAGAGCCATAAAATCATTCCTTTGCTGTTTTTTTGTATGTCAGAATCTCAAAATCTGCCTGTGTTTCGAGAAATTCCAAGTTATTGAGCCTCTGCTGTTCGACTTTGCCAGTTCTGTAGTAATATGGTGTCATGGAGAAAAGACTAATAATATCCGAATTTTCAGGGATTTTCATTGTAAAGCTAACCTTTTCCGCACCAATAAATTCAAATCCTTCAAGCGTATATTCCTTCACCTCATTTTTGTAAGGTGTGTCGTATATTTTACTTTTCAACTCCCACAGATGATTTTCAGAAGGTATAGCCATAATCATAATTCCGTCTTTTTTCAGCACACGGCTATATTCCTCGCCGCAGTAAGGCGCAAACATCGTCAGCAGAATATCACAGCTTTTCGACATCACGGGGATATGAAACACGCTTGCGGCAGCAAAATTTATGCCGCATTTACGCTTTGCCGCCATATCCACCGCATCTTTTGAAATGTCAATTCCATACATCTCCACAGCAACTTCTGACTTGTCAAATATTGCCTTGACTGCCGTTGTATAATATCCCTCGCCGCAGCCTGCGTCGAGTATTACAGAATTTTCATCACAATATTTAGCAACAGTCCTGCAAACAGCATTACAAAGTGGCTTATAATACCCTTTTTCAAGGAATACACGACGTGCCCTCAGCATAAGTTTATTATCTCCGTGAACACTGCCGCTATTATTTGTAGGAAGCAAATTTACATATCCGCTTTTCGCCATATCAAAGGTATGACGATTGGGACAAATATATGATTTCCCCGAAATTTCAAGCTTTTCACTGCATACGGGACAAATAAAAATACTCATATATCACCTCAGAAATACATGCAAGGGTCAGTAGTTGCCTCTGCAATTTCAATATCAAGCATAGGGAATTTTTCTTCCAAAACCCGACGAAGCTCCCATAATACAATGTTTTCTGTGTGGAAATGTCCGCAGTCAATAATTGTGAATTTGCTGTTATTAGCGTCAACCCAGACATCATGCTTCACATCTCCAGTAATCAAAGCGTCACAGCCCTTAGCTTTTGCCAGTTTCCATAACGAACCGCCGGAACCAGAACATATCGCAATTTTTGATAGGATATACTCGCCATACATACTCATTTTTACACGGTCAATATTAAAAATCTCTTTTAGGATTTCAGATAAACAGTCACAGTCAACTGTATTTTCCAGTTCAATGATACAACCTAATCCGTTTTCCTCCAAAGGCTCAATATTTGCTGATATATCGAGCTTTTCTGCAATTTTTCTAACAATTACTGTATTAGTTCCGCCCTCTGCAATATCAAGATTTGTATGCATACAAATGGCACCGATTCCGCTTCTAACAAGCTTATAAACAGGGGTATCTGCCTGTATTTTTTTCAGCGGATTAAAAATTACTGGGTGATGAGAGATAATAATATCAGCCTTTTTGTAAATTGCTTCATCAACAGAATCATTAGTGATATCTAATGTAAGTAAAATCTTTGAGCATCTTTCGCTATCAGATTCAACTATATATCCCGAATTATCCCAGCTTTCCTGCAATGAAACAGGATATTTCTCGTCAAGGAATGTGTATACGTCGCTTATGCGAACAGTTTTGCAACCCTCAACCATACGACTTGCCATAGCCGCATAGTGAACAGCGTCATTTTCCTTACCTGCTTTTTTCAGCGAATCGCTGACTTTCAGCAATCTTTCAGCCTCTTTCTGACGGATTTTTCTGCCAATTTCATCATCATCGCTGAAAAATCCGCGAAGTGCTTCAAATTCAGTCAGAGATTCGCTTCCAAACATAGCAGTAGCTGTTATAACAGTATACAGCTTTTCGCCCTCTGCAACACCATTTTCTGAAGCAATTTTATATCCATAGTCTGTAAGCCACTTTCGGAGAACTTCAGCCTTTGTCATTGGCTGTAAAATCAGCCGAATACCGTCTAAGTCAAATGGACACTCACTGAGGATTTTCGCAATTGTCTCGCCGCCCATACCTGCAATAACAATATCTGTAACACCCGCGCCGTTCACATTTTTCAGTCCGTCAGACAGCACAAGGTCAACTTTTCCCGATATACCGTACTTTTCAACGGTTTTCCCAGCCGATTCAAGAGGTCCTTCATTTATATCAGAGGCAATTACCTTTTCGCATTTGCCTGTATTTATCAGATGCGCTGCAAGAAGTGCGTGGTCAGTACCAACATCGCATACTATACCTTTGCCGCTTATCATATCAGCGCACATTTTTAGTCTATTATCAAGCATAAATATATCTCCATTCAAAAAATAAAGCGTGCCGAAAAATCAGCACGCCGCAGTAAATCAAGCTTTCTTAGCAAAATGCTCGTTCAGCTTTGCCACTAATTCATCGGGATTTGTGCCATGAACTGCACAAGCCTCCTCGATTGTCTCACCTCTTGAAGCAGGACAGCCAAGACAATGCATACCCATTTCAAGAAAATAGGGTGCAACCTCAAAATCAGCATCGAGAATATCTCCGATAATAGTATTCTTTGTAACTTCCATAATTTACATCCTTTCAAACATTGGTGCAGAGCACGGGTACTCCCCGATTTCCGCCATACAAGCCAAAATGGCGTACTTTCCCCATATAAACGGGGAAAGATACATAAACCACCTTTAAATTGTTTACTCAGTCAACTAATTAGTCCTGATTGAGCTTTGCAAAGCAATCGCTGCAATAAACAGGTCTGCCGTCCTTGGGTTCAAATGGAACCTTTGCCTCGCCGCCGCAAGTTGCACAAACGCCAGTGAAGAATACACGCTCGCCTCTTACAGCATTTTTTCTTGCATCACGACAGCTCTTGCATCTCTGGGGCTGATTTGTAAGACCCTTTTCAGCGTAAAATTCCTGCTCGCCTGCTGTGAAAACGAATTCGTTGCCGCACTCCTTGCAGACTAATGTCTTGTCTTCGTACATTTTAATATACCTCGCTTAATATTTGTACCATGGACGGACTTTCACCGCCACCTTTGAAATCCTGAGATAAACAACGCTCTTTTTAAGCTACATGGTCGTTAATTTCAGCCTTATACAACAGGCTGTGCACTGCTGAGATTACTGCGGATTTTCGACCTTGCTCTCTGCAAGGCATTTGCCACAGATTTTTCAGAAATCCGGAGCTCATCAGCGATACTGCGATAACCGTCACCCTGTATATAAAGAGTTATTACCTGTCTTTCAAGGGGAGAAAGTTCATTATCTATTATTCGCCAAAGCTCTGAAAAAAACTCTTTATCAATGTAAATGCTTTCGGGATTTTTCTCCTGCGAGGGTGCATCTATTCCGATATCGTCAAGACTTACTGTTTCATACGACTTATTATTACATTTCGCCGCATAACTTTTCATAGAATTGACAATACACACCTCTGCATATGTGGAAAATTTAACAGCTCTTTTCGGATTATAAGAAGCTATAGCTTTCATAAGCCCCATTAAGCCTTCCTGGCGCAAATCATCAGCATCGGCAGCATCAGATGAAAAAATTTGTGCTTTAATAGAAATCAACCTAAAGAATCTAAGAATCAGAGCATCAGCAGCATATCTATCATGTACTGCTAAAGCAGCAAGTTCTTCATCGTTTTTTTCATAGAATATGTTCAGATTAAAGTCCATATTAAGCAAAATATTCACCCAACATTCGTTGCCATATGTTTATAAAGAGTATTTCCGACAGCCCATTGCGAACTGTCGGATAATTAAATCGTTTACTGTTCTTCCTTAGCTGCCTCTTCTTCAGCTGCTTTAAGAAGGTCAGACATATCAAAATTGAAATTGCTGACAGGCTTCTTTGGTGCAGACTTTGGAGATTCAAAAACAGGAGCAGAATTTGAAGGCTTGTTATTAAAGTTGTTTGTATTGTTTCTGTTGTTGTATGAACCGCCTGTTACCTGTGAAAATGGGTCAGCGACAGACTCTTTCTCCTCAATCTTATTTACAGAAGCTGTAGGAGCCTTTGCCGCTGTAAATTCAGCCTTAGGAGCTTCTGCAAGTTTTACAGTATTATTATCGTTAGGCTCAACTGCTTTTTTAGCTTCGCCAATGATAATCTGTGCTTCCTGCATTCTGTCAGTAGCCTGACCAGTAAGCTTAGCAATAGAATTAGTAATATCGTTAAACTTGTTATTTACGCTGTTGATTTCGTTGAGAAGCATAGAACGTACAGTTGAAGACATCTCGTTAATCTTGCCTGCCTTTGCATTTGCATCATCAACAGCCATTTTAGCCTGCATATTAGCCTCATGAATTGCCTTTTCAGCAGCGCTGTTAGCCTCGCGGATTGTCTTTTCAGCAGTCATATTTGCTTCACGTACAGTCTTTTCAGCAGCAGCATTAGCCTCACGGATTACAGCAGCAGCCTTATCGTCAGCTTCCTTTGTAGTCTGAGCAGCTTCCTGTTCAGCCTGCACTTTAAGCTGAGTAACGGTCTTCTGAGCCTCTGCAAAAAGTGAACCCATAATAGCAGCAGGATTGTTTACAGTAGATTTCAGTTCTGCAATTTCGCTGTTGAGCTTAGCAATTTCCTCATCCTTCTTGGAAGCAGCCTCGCTGTCCTTTGTAAGCTGCTGAAGCTTGTTGTCAAGCTCAGCGGCATTCTTCTTAGCAGCTTCAAGCTCGTCAGCCTTAGCCTTGAGTTCAGCAGAAATCTTAGCAGTTTCCTGCTTAACCTTTTCAAGCTCAGCTAAATTATCGTTTGCAGCACCAGCATTCTTTGAAGCTTCAGCAACCTTCTTCTCAGCAGCAGCAGCCTTGTCATTAGCAATCTTCAGCTGCTCCTTGAGGCTCTCAATTTCCTTCTTGGAAGCGTCAAATGCAGCCTGATTTCCTGCATTTGCGGCAGGAGCAGCAGCAATCTTATCATTTGCGGCTTTAAGCTGATTTCTGAGGCTATCAATTTCTTTTCTTGCAGCTTCAAGAGCAGCCTTTGTCTGAGAATCAACTGCAGCAGCATTTCCTGCGGGAGCAGCACCGCCTGCTTTCAGCTTAGCAATCTGCTGCTGAAGCTCCTCATTCTCTTTCTTTGCAACTCTGAGAGCGTTATTTGAAGCGTTAAGCTTTTCCTGTAAATTATCAATCTGATTCCTGTACTTTATAATTTCCTGATTATCAGCCGGCTTCTGTCCGCTTGCCTCATTAGCCTGATTCTGAAGTTCGGCAATCTTAGTATTCAACTCATCAAGATACATCAGAACGTCTTCCTTAACGAAGCCCTTCTGCATTCCCTTGGTTTCTCTTAAGATATTTGGGGTTTCCATGTTTATGCTCCATTCCCCGCGATCCCGCGGATATAATTAATCGACAATATGCCTTATTTCAATTATAACATATTTTCATATTTCATTCAATCGTTGAAAATACTAAATTTTTCGTTATATGATTAGTTACTTTGCACAACACACTAATCATATACCGTACAAAATACGGGATGCTCCGAAGAACATCCCGTAAAACGTGTTTTACACTGTTATGAGCCGAGAATCTTAAGAATATCATCAAGGTCGTAATCGTTAGCAGTCTGCGGCTTTGCAGGCTGTTCATTGATTCCCAAACCGTCAATAAGAGGATTATCAATCTTGATAACTTCTTCCTCAGCAGGAGCACTTGCACCAGTATGCTCAGGATCATCAAAACCTGCAGCAATAACAGTTATAGTCATCTCGTCCTGCATATCCTCCTTGAAAGCAGTACCGAAGATAAACTCTACATCTTCAGAAGCTGTATCTGTAATCATCTTTGTAGCTGCATCAACATCAGAAGAAAGGATATCCTCTGACATTGCAATATTGATAAGCAGTCTCTTTGCTCCGGAAATTGAAGTTTCGAGGAGTGGGCTTGTGATAACTGCATTTGCAGCCTCCTTAGCCTTGTCCTTTCCTGAACCATGACCGATAGCCATATGAGCATAGCCTGCGCCTCTCATAATTGTAGAAACGTCAGCGAAGTCAAGATTTATGTAACCTTCCTCAACAATAAGGTCAGAAATGCTCTTTACACCTGTTTTGAGAATATCGTCTGAAAGGGAGAATGACTGCTTCATAGTAAGCTGCTGCTTACCCTCAAGAAGCTTTTCGTTAGGAATAACGATAAGGGAATCAACATACTTTCTGAGTTCAGTGATACCTCTCTCAGCCTGTGCCATTTTCTGCTCTCTCTCAAAAAGGAAAGGCTTTGTAACAACAGCAACAGTAAGTATATCCATTTCCTTGGCAATCTTTGCAACAACAGGAGCAGCACCTGTACCTGTTCCGCCGCCCATACCTGCTGTAATAAAGATCATATCAGCGCCCTTGAGATGAGCTTCGATCTCGTCTCTGTTTTCCTCAGCAGATCTCTGACCGATTTCAGGCTTATTTCCGGCACCTCTGCCCTTTGTAAGCTTTGCACCGATTGGTATTCTTGTGGTAGCCTTAGATTTGTTAAGAGCCTTAGCGTCAGTATTTACAGCAATATATTCAATATTGCTCACACCGGATTCAACCATGCAGTTTACTGCATTTCCGCCGCCTCCGCCGACACCTATGACTTTTATATTAACATCGGGTTCCATTGCTTCCTCGTAATTAAAATCTGACATTTTGAAACTCCTCCTTGATTTTTTCTGTGTCACTCCAAATAAGCTATAAATACACTTATCATTTTATCATATTTCGCTTATTTTTTCAAGTCTCACAGCTATTTTTTTCATTTTCTGCCCTTTGCACAAAGCAATTCTCAATTTCAATTATTTTTTATGCAATTCAACTATTAGAATCCGTATAATCCAGCAGTAGTTGTTACAACAGCCGTTGTTTCCGTGGAAATATTTTCCCCACTCTCTGCAGCTGTTGTTTCAGATATGACAATTTCACTTTCACCGCTGCTTCTGAAACTGCACTGATTCTTGCCAATCATCTGAATATATCCTTTTTTTCCCTTAATACTTGCGTCCTCCATGACGTTTCTTGCAAGGTCAAGCTTGTAATCCACATCGCTCCAGTTGCCCATTTCGAAAATTATACCGTTGCGGTATGTTACTGTAATATTATACTCATTTGACATATCAATTGAGGAAATATCGCTTATATCTTCCTTTTCAAAACGCTTGATAAACTGTTTGAAAGCGTCGTTCTTATTGGAATTTTCAGATTCCACCATTGTTCCGATTTCTTTATTCTGCGGCATATACCCCGTAATTATCGGAATCTTTTCAATATCTGTATACACCTCGCCGTCAGAAAGTATTTTACCCTTTCTGCTCACAAGAAGGACGCCGCCCTCGTAGCGCACATTATAAGCAGGCACACATCTTGTAACGTGTATACGCAAAGTTGAGGGAAAATCCCTGTCAACATCGGCTGTTTCCACATAGGTAAGCTTGTCCAGAATCTTCTCAGCAGCTTTTTTCCCGTCAAGACGAAGAAGATTATCACCTGCATTTATTTCCGAAGCCTCCACAATCTGCAAGCTTGTATACTCCTCAGATTCGCCGGATACAACAATTTTGTCAATATTAAAAAGAAAGGTCAGGCACACAGTTATGCCCACTGTAAGCACAAGAAGCATAACAACAAAAACGTAGACACCCATCATACGTTTTCGTCTGCGGAGACGCTTTCCGCTGTTTGTCCTTTCTATATTGGTTTTTTCTACATCATTCATATTTTTTCTCCTGTGTCTGAGAGCAGGGAGTATCACTCCCTGCGGATACTGCCTCCCAGAGATGTTATGACATCTTCAAATTTTTCGTAACCTCTGTCTATGTGGGAAATACTGCCAATTCGTGTAGTTCCTTCTGCCGCCAGTGCCGCCACAGCCATTGCCGCACCACCGCGTAGGTCAGTAGCCTCCACATCCGCTCCGTGAAGCCTTTTCACGCCTCGTATAACCGCCGCTTTACCCATAACCTGAATATCAGCACCCATTTTAATCAAAGCGTCGGTGTGTCTGTATCGGCAATCAAAAATATTTTCCTCAAAAACGCTTGTTCCCTCTGCTGTTGTAAGCGCTGCCATAAGAACAGCCTGCGCATCTGTGGGGAATCCGGGATGCGGCATGGTTCTTATCCTGTTTTTTATCGCTTTGAGCCTGCCGCCCCGTCTGAGATAAATCCTGTCGTCAGCGACACATATAAAGCAGCCCGTCTGTTCAAGAACGGAAATAAAAGGTTCCATTTCCTCAACACAGGCATTTTTAAGTATCAGCTCTCCTCCTGCTGCCGCAGTCATAGAAAGATAAGTAGCGCCTGCAATACGGTCTGGCATAATCCTGTATTCACAGCCATGAAGCTTTTCAACACCCTCAACAGCAATACAGCTTTCGCCGTCTCCTTTTATCTTTGCTCCGCATGAACGGAGAAAGCGGCACATATCGCAAATCTCAGGCTCTCTTGCGGCATTGTTTATAACAGTTTCACCCTCTGCAAGAACGGCACAAAGGATTATATTTTCAGTTGCGCCAACAGAAGGAAATGAAAGTGAAAGCCTTGCTCCTCGCGCTCTGCCCTTTGGCATACGGCAGCAGATACGTCCGTTATAATCATGAATTTCCGCACCCATTTTCGCCAAAGCCGCAAGATGCATATCAATTGGACGAGGTCCGAGTTCACAGCCTCCCGGATTGCTGAATGTGCACTCTCCCATTCTGCCAAGGATTGCTCCCATAAACATAATGGAAGAACGCATTTCACGCATAAGCCTTTCAGGAATTTCACTGCCTGTCATCGCAGAAGCGTCTATTTCTCCGCGATTTCCCACAATGCTGCACTTGCAGCCAAGATAATTGAGAATCCTTGCTGCAGAGTAAACATCTGTAAGATTCGGACAGCTTTCAAGGTTACATTTACCGTTTACAAGAATAGCCGCCGCCATTATTGGAAGCGTACTGTTCTTGCACCCCTGAAGCTCAATTTCACCGCTCAGACGTTTCCCGCCTGTAATAATAAAATTCTGCATACCACCACCTCACATACCATAGTATGCGAAGTGAGAAAATTTGGTTACTTATTCAGAAGCTTCTCAATAACAGCGAGTATACGCTGATTTGTATCAGTGAGATGAAGTCCCTTAGCACTTTCCGACATTATTTCAACCTTATCACGATTCTCGTATAATTTTTCAATCTCAGAAACTATCCTCTCCGGAGACGCGTCTTTCTGCTCAATGACCTCAGCTGCACCTGCTTTTCCGAGAACCATAGCATTATGATACTGATGATTTCCCGCAACAATAGGCGAGGGAATAAGTATTGAAGCCTTTCCTGCGGCTTCAAGCTCCGCAAGAGTTGACGCACCTGAACGGCATATTACAAGGTCAGCCGCCGCAAGACATACGTCCATATCGTTAATATACTCGGTAATTCTCAAACGATTGCTTTTCAGCGGAATTCCAGCGGCTTTCATAGCCTGCGGAAAAGTATCCCTACCCATGCCGCCATATCCGTGAATATGATTTATAGCAAGACCTTTTCCATGATGCCACTTTATCGCCTCAGTCATAGTCTCGTTTATACAGCCTGCACCCAAACTACCGCCGAATGAAAGGATTGTGAAATCATCGTTAAAGCCCAGTTTTTTTCTTGCCTCAGCTTTAGTCAGCTTATTGTTTATACTGCTGCGGACAGGAAGTCCAGTAACGCTATGCTCGAATTTGCTTTTATCCATAAATTCAAGAGCCTCTTTTACAGTAAGCATAACGTAATCGACATCCTTTGAAAGAAGTCTGTTTGTAACGCCGGGGTATGCGTTCTGTTCATGAATAGCTGTAGGGATGCCCATTTTTGCTGCCTTGCGTATAACAGGACCAGCGGCATACCCTCCTGTACCTATGGCAATATCGGGATTAAAGCCTTTGATAATCTCCTTGGCTCTTTTTCCCGATGTAATAAGATATGCGACAGCTTTTGCATTTCTGCCGATATTCTCCAGAGAAAGACTTCTCTGAAAACCTGCAACCTTTATAGGCTCCATTTTATAGCCTGCCTGCGGAACAAGCTTTGATTCCATACCGTTTGGAGTTCCTGCAAAGAGGAACTCCGCATCGGGATATTTTGATTTTATAATATCTGCAATAGCTAAGCCGGGATTAATATGTCCCCCTGTGCCGCCGCAGGAAATCAATACTCTCATATAAACTCCTTATTTGATATCCGCCGTTTGTCTGTCGGCAGGATAATATCTGTGCTGTGAAATATTCAGCATAATTCCCATTTCCACAAGCTGCATGATAAGAGCTGTACCGCCGTAGCTGAAAAACGGGAGACTGATACCTGTGTTCGGGATAAGATTGCTTACAACCGCAAGATTGAGAACTGTCTGAATTCCTATCTGTGTTGTGATACCCACTGCAAGAAGCATACCGAAACGGTCCTTGCAGCGTACTGCTATGGAAAATCCCTCCACAACAAGCAGGAAGAATACGATAATTATCGCAAGAGCTCCCACAAAACCGATTTCCTCGCATACAATGGGGAAAACAAAGTCGTTTTTCGTCTCAGGGAGATAGAGATACTTCTGACGGGAATTTCCAAGTCCAAGACCGAAAAGTCCGCCCGAACCGATAGCAATAAGTGAATTTGCAGTCTGCCATGAATCACCAAGCAAATCATCAAAGGGATGAAGCCATGCATTGATACGTACCTGAACATAGCTTCCGGGAGTGTTGTACTGCCAGAAAATAAATCCTGCTGCCGCCGCAAAAGCAATAACACCCAATGCGATAAACTGACGTTTGTTTGCTCCTCCGCAGAGAATCATGGCAATGGCAATTGTACCAATAAGGATAATACCTGAGATGTGCTTTTCAAGAGCAATAAGCAGGACATAAACACCAAGAAGCGCGGAATACTTGACAATACCCGTTTTGAATGTATTCATCTTGCTTCCGTCCTTTTCCATGCTGTAGGCAAAGAAAACAATAAGCGCAAGCTTTGCAACCTCGGAGGGCTGCAGGTTTATTGGTCCGATATCAATCCAGCGCTTAGCGCCCATTTCACCGCCCTCGGTATTACCGATAAGAAGAACGGCAATAAGAAGAACCGCAACAGCCACATAGAATATACCTGCAATATTGAACTTCTTGAAACCCGGCAGTTCCAGCTTTTTGAAGTTGTGATAATCAAACTTCATAAAGAAAATCATGCCCGCAAAGCCGATTACTGCATTTACCGCCTGATTTTTAGCATAGTACAGACCGTCGCCAAAATCACTGTAAGCCCAAGCATAACTTGCTGAGGACATCATAACAAGTCCCACAACAAGAAGTATCATAACATAGGCAAAGAAAGAAAGGCTCATATCACCGTTTCTTCCGCCTCCGAAAAGAGCTTTGAAAAACTGTTTCAATGCACTGTCCTTTTTCTTTGATTTTACATTTTTTGCCGCAGCAGACATATCTTCCCCCCTTGGAAGTAAACGAAGTTAGAAATGGGCTTTATCAGAACATAAGAATAAGAACGATTCCCAACGCACCGAAAAATGCACCAACAAGTGAAAATGTAATAACAATTCTGTATTCGCTCCACTTGCTCATTTCAAAGTGGTGGTGAATAGGAGTCATCTTGAAAATTCTTCTGCCCTCACCATACTTTTTCTTTGTTATCTTGAAATAGCCAACCTGAATTACAACAGACAGCGCCTCAATAATATACACAAGTGATACAAGTATCAATAACAGATGATTGTGAAGCACAAGTCCCACAGCTGTTACAGCTGCACCAAGAAACATTGAGCCTGTATCGCCCATGAAGCATTTAGCAGGGTTAAGATTCCAGATAAGGAATCCAAGACAGCCTCCTGCAAGAGCCATAGTAAAGCAGCTCAGTTCTGTCTCAACGAGAATTGAACAGCATACAGTATAAATAAGCATTGCAGTAAATGTTACAGAACCGCAGAGACCGTCAACACCGTCAGTGAGATTTACAGCGTTTGTAAGGTAGATAATTACCGCAAACATAAGGATATAGTAGAATATACCCAGATTAGGACTTTCCCAGAAACCAAGATTTATAGTTGTTTTTCCACCGCCGAAAACGTGCAGGCAGAAAAGAAAGCCAACAGAGAAAATTGTCTGCAAAATAATCTTCTGAATTGCAGTGAGACCGTCATTATTTTTACGTACTACCTTTGTATAGTCATCGATAAAACCGATAAATCCGAACAGCAGAGAAAATACAAGTACTCCAATAAACAGATAGAATCTGCTGCTTGCAGCTGTATCAAGGAAATCCAGACCTGCCCAGCCACGATATGCCAGACAACCTGCAACAGATGTCACAATTGTTGATATAATAAACATGAATCCGCCCATTGTGGGAGTACCCTGCTTTTTAGCGTGCCATTCGGGACCGTCCTTTACCTTGATAGGCTGACCGAATTTCAGCTTATGAAGAAACGGCACGAGCCATTTTCCTGACAGCGCCGCCACTGCAAATGAAAGCAGTGATGTGAGTAATATTATCAACCATAATGTCATTTTATTTACAACTCCTTAACGAACCTACGACAGCAATTTCAATCCCTCTGCCACAACTTCTCTTTCATCAAAATGGATATGCTCCATGCCTGCAAGTATCTGATAATCTTCGTGACCCTTGCCTGCCAATACTATTATATCACCTTTTTCCGCAATTTTCAAGCCATAATATATAGCGTCCCTGCGGTCAACCACCACATCATATGGTATTTCTGTATTTTCTATGCCTTTAAGGATATCCTCAATAATCATTTCAGGCTTTTCATTTCTTGGATTATCTGAGGTGATAATCAGTCTATCGGCATATTTTGCCGCAGCAGCCGCCATTTTCGGACGCTTTGAAGCGTCGCGGTTTCCTCCGCAGCCAAAAAGACATATAAGTCTGCCCTCGGTGTACTCCTTAACGCTTCTGAGAATATTTTCAACAGCGTCCGGAGTATGAGCATAATCGCATATAACGGTAAAATCACGGTTTGTTGGGATAATCTCACATCTGCCCTTCACTCCGTTATAATCTGCAATTGCGCTGAGAATATTCTCCATAGGGATATTTTCAAGACGGCATACAGCAATTGCCGCTGTAAGATTCGACACATTGAACATACCCGGAATTCTTGAAGATACGGCATATTTTTCGCCGCCGCAGTCAATGTCAAAACTGCTTCCTGTAGATTTTATGAAGATATTGCCGCTGTAGAAATCGGCCTTTTCCTTTACGGAAAATGTCAGCTTATTGCAGTTCACCTCATTGCAAAGACGCCTGCCGTAGCTGTCATCAATGTTCAGCAGTGCAGTATCGCATACATCAAAAAGCATCTTCTTTGCGGAGAAATAATCCTCCATATCCTTGTGATAGTCAAGGTGGTCCTGCGTAAGATTTGTAAATACTGCCGTTTTAAAATGAGAAGTACCGATTCTGTGCTGCACAAGAGCAAAGGAGCTGACTTCCATAACTACGTATTTACAGCCTGCATCCGCCATTTTCGCAAGAAGTGCCATAAAGTCGTAAGCCATGGGCGTTGTATTCTCTGTGTGAAGTACCTCATCGCCTATCTCATTGCGAATAGTGCCGATTAGTCCTGTTTTATAACCGTTCTGCATAAGTATATGCTTGATTATGTTTGTAATAGTCGTTTTGCCGTTTGTACCCGTAACGCCTATCATAGTCATGCGCTTTTCGGGATGTCCGAACCATGCTGCACAGAGCTTCCCGTATAGCTTACGGCTGTTTTGAGTGATAATCTGCTTATCACCAAGTCCCAAATCACGCTCACACACAACAGCCGCCGCGCCCTTTTCAAGCATTTCCGCCGCCGCTGTATGTCCGTCAAAGCTGCCGCCCTTTACGCATACAAAAAGGCTTCCCTCCGTAACTTTACGTGTATCATCCGTAATTGATGTTATTTCCGTATCGCCTATAGCGGTTACGGCATTATTTTCAAGAAGTTCATATAATTTCATATTTCCTCCGTTTCAGCGCGTAGGAATCAATCTCCTCCGCTGGCTACGCTGAATTCAAGAATAATCGTTGTACCCTTTGCAACCTTTTCACCTGCTTCATGTGACTGACCTGTAACTACAGCACCATCACGGTGAATAGAAGCTCCTGTTGCTACATAGTTTAAATCCATATATACAATGGAATCGTTGGCAATCTGTGGTGAAAGTCCTATAAGATTAGGCACTTCCGTATAATCAACGGTATGGCTTGGGTCTGTATAGAGATACACCGTACCGCCCTTTGCAATTGATGTACCTGTTACAGGCGACTGAGCCACAACAGTGGAGCCTTCACCTATTACCTCAGGAACTGCACCAAGTCCCACAAGAGTTGCCTTTGCCTCCTCTACACCGCCCTCAAGAAGCGGAACTTTGATATCAAGCTCTTCAAGCTCCTCGTCGGTATACTCAGGACTTATATTGAGATAAGGGAGAACATCTGTGAGAATATTTCTCGCTGTTGGAACAGCAACCTGACTTCCGTAGTAATTGCCGCCGTTATTTGCCTTATCAGGCATATCTGCAAGAACAAGGAGTATAACCTCGGGGTCGTCAGCAGGAGCAAAGCAACAATACGAAGCACCGTATTCCTGTTCCTCCGCAATTTCTTCCTGTCCCTGAACCATTGTCTGACCCGCCTTTGTAAAAGAAAGTCTCTGAGATGTACCTGATTTTCCGCCTATAGCATAGCCCTTGATATTGATATTTCCGTCTGCCGCAACATGATAGAGCTTATCACGCAGTATCTCAGATGTAGCCTCCGATACAACCTGACGGCGCACCGTACGCTCATTTTTCATGACAACGTTTCCGTCCTCGTCAACTACCTTGTCAACCACATAGGGCTGAAGCAGATATCCGCCGTTGATAGCGGCACAATAAGACGTTATCATTTCAAGTGGAGTAATTGTTTCACACTGACCAATAGATGAAAGCGCAAGGTCAACATTTGTAAATCTCGTTGCAGACACCTGAATTCCGCCTGATTCAGCAGGAAGGTCAATACCTGTAGGCTCTCGAAGTCCGAAAGCGTCAAAATAGTAGAGGAACTTTTCCTCACCAAGTCTTGCACCGATTTCCATAAACGCAGGGTTACATGACGCTGTAAGTGCTTTCTGATAATTCTGCGGACCGTGTCCGCCTATCTGGTGACATTTTACGGCATTTTCCATACCGTCAAGGTGAACAGAGCCTGAACAATAAAAATTGTCATTTTTCAAGTCAATGAGATTTTCCTCAAAAGCCGCCGCACTTGTAATAACCTTGAATACAGAGCCGGGCTCATATACCTCTGTGATACACTTGTTACGCCACTGTGTTTCACGGGCTGTACCCTGAAGCTTGTTGTATTCGGATTCTTCAAGTGTTTTCAGCTGCTCAATAACCTTCGGGTCAACAACTTCATAGGGATTATTCAAATCATAGCTGGGATACTGTGCCATTCCATAAATAGCACCTGTATCTACATTCATGAGTATGGCACAGCTTCTGTTCTTGACCATATAAGTCGTTGACATTTCCTCAAGATACTTTTCAAGGATATACTGTATATCCATATCAAGAGTAAGGTAGATATCATTTCCGTTCTGTGCGGGATATGTCTTGGAATAGCGGTAAGGGAGTTCGTTTCCGTTGGAATCCTTAGCGGATATTGTTCTGCCGTCTGTTCCTGCAAGATAATCGTCATATGAGGCTTCAACGCCGTACATACCATAGCCGTCTGAGGCTGTAAATCCGATAACTGCCGCCGCAAGCTCATTCTGGGGATAATAACGCTTTGTATCCTCCTCGACATTGAGGCATACAAGACGGTACTGATTGAAATACGCAAGTACTTCATCGGCAACAGGCTTTTCCACCTGTTCCTGCAATACGCTGTATCGATTTTCCGCAATCATCGCCTTTTCAATTTTTTCAGCTGTTATACCTAACTTCGAACTGAGAAAAGCAATTGCATCGGTACGGAAAGCCTCTGCTGACGCAGGAAGCGCGTCCTCTATAGTCTGGGATACCTCATTACCCTCAGCATCAGTAGTTACCTGCACCTTTGGCTGATATGTTCCGTTATTTATTTCCTCGGTTCTCTTGTCGATACGCTTCTGCAAAGATTCCATATCATCACGGAACTGCTTCGGATCAAGGAATACCTTGTATACCGTAGCACTTTTTGCAAGAGCAGTACCCTTTGAGTCATATATAGAGCCTCTGTGGGCTGATATAGGTATTGAGCCAAAATGCTGGTCGTTAGCCATTGTCTGATACTCCTTGTTCTTCACAACGGAGATATTGAAAAAATTAGCTGCAACACCTGTAAAAAGCAGAAGAAACGCACCTGTCATGGTTATCTTCGCTCTGATTTTCATTGATTTTGAAGGAAGATTGTTATTAGAAGCCATACCTCTTTCCTTTCTGTTGTTATGGCAAATCCTAATGATGATAAATGCTATACATATGGAGTATGTATTAAATGCCGCATAAACCAATAAATAAGGCAGGGTTTATGAACAACCCTGCCTATGAACATCTTTGTGATGTCTTTGCTCTTTGACACACGATGTAAAGGTTTTCGCTTGTTGTCCCGTAAGCGAAGGATTTGCTCTCCCGTTTTTTCTTTATTTATATGTGGGAGAGCAATCCTTTATACCGATCACCCGTTGTGCCTCCGTGTTCTACTATCACTACGGTGTATTTATTTTTTTGTTACCGTTAGCTTTTTATTATCGGCAGTCCCTTTATACATATATATGTGGACTACCCTCTGAAATATTCCACGCAACGATCAAAAAATTTCTTTATCTTAGCTATAAGACCGTCGTCCTGTTCAGGAATATTGACTACGTCATCTGTCTGAATCTCGATGTACTTTATCTGGGAGGAATCTATTTTTGTCATTCCCAGTACATTCTCAGCATAATCTTCGACGTTTTTTGCAGATATTTTACTTTCAAGCTCTGCCTGCAGCCTGACATTTTCTGCCTCAGCCTGTGTCAGTTCCTCATTCAGAACAGCCACCTTGCTGTAGATTGTATTTCTTCTGTCAAGGCTATAGATTACAGTTCCGAGAAGTGCAGCTGCAAGAACAGCAATAAAAACAATGGAAATTACCGAACCTGTTTTTGATTCGCCGCCTGTATGGCTGTCAGCTTGCCGACCCTGCTGTTTTACAGAATCATTCTCAGCCATTGCAGTCCGTACTCCTTTCAATAACTCTGAGCTTTGCGCTTCTGCTTCTGTTGTTGTTTTCCAGTTCTTCACTGTCTGCCTCAATGGGCTTTCTATTCACAAGTATTCCCTGCGGCTTGCGTCCGCATACACATTGTGGGAAATCAGGCGGACATATACAACCCTTGCACCAACCTGCGAATCGCTGTTTTACGATTCTGTCCTCTAAAGAATGGAAGGTGATAACGGCAAGTCTGCCCCCAGGCTTCAGCGCGTCGAAAGCTTTATCGAGGCCTTCCGAAAGGTGCTCAAACTCTCCGTTGACGGCTATACGTATTGCCTGAAACGTTTTTTTACAGGGATTTTTGTCTCTCCGTGCTTTCTGCGGTACACTTTCCCTTATGATATCCGCCAATTGCTGAGTTGTCTCTACGGGAGCAATTTCTCTTGCCTTGATAATATTCATAGCGATACGGCGTGAGAATTTCTCCTCGCCATACTCAAATATAATCTTTGCGAGCTGCTGCTCAGAAAAAGTATTGACCACATCAGCGGCGCTCATACCGCTCTGGCTCATTCTCATATCGAGAGGGGCGTTGGCATGGTAGGAAAAGCCTCTGCTTTCTTCGTCAAGCTGGTGTGAAGATACGCCTAAATCCATAAGGATACCGTCAACACCGTCTATACCGAGTTCGGCAAGAACCGCGTCAAGCTCCGAGTAATTTCTGTGAATCACACGCGCATTGGGGAATTCTGCCAATCTCGCCGACGCAGCTTTTACAGCGTCAGGGTCGCGGTCAAGGGAAAATAATCTTCCCTTATCGCTTAATTTTGCAGCAATTGCAGAGGAATGTCCGCCGCCTCCGGCAGTACAATCGATGTATATACCGTCGGGGTTAATATTAAGTCCTTCGATACACTGGTCAAGAAGAACAGGGATATGTCTGAATTCCATTTAAATCTCCTTACTTATGCAGTTTTAACGGCACAGCCATTAAAGCACAAGATTAGCCAACGCTGCCTTTTTAGCAGCGGGGTCCAGGCTCTTTCTGCTTTCGGCATAAAGAGCAGGATTCCATATCTCAGCTCTGTTCATATTGCCTATTACGGTAACTTCGTCGGTGATTCCTGCAAATTCTCTTAATGTCTGTGAAATAAAGATTCTGCCCTGCTTATCTGGAATCTGCTTATCTGCACCGGCAAGAAGCTCACGTCTGATTTCCGAACCGATATCGCCGGGAATTTCATTGAGCTTACCGCAGTAATTCTTGAACTCTTCCACGGAGTAAACGGCGATGTAATTTTTGTCATGTCCTACACAAAGATAAAATTCGGCACCAAGAATATCACGGAGCTTTGTCGGAAAGCTCATACGGCCTTTAGTGTCGATACTGGGATTATAAGTACCGCATAACGGCTCGTTCATGATATTCGCCTCCTTTTTTCCTTTTGTGTCACAACTCGCTGCCAAAACTTACCAAAAAATGGAAAATTTTACAACTCATCACCTAAATTCACCCTAAATACATTATACTCTATTTAGAGCTTTTTTTCAAGAGGGCATACTACACAATCATAGATAGCATCAATCGGAAATATTTGGAGACTTTGCCGAATTCTTTTTTATTTTATTAAATTGTATTACTTAAAATTCACCTTATTTCACCCTTGAGGCATAAAAAGGTGATAATGTCAGGAATTTTTCACCCTTTTCGCTCCACAAAAGCAAAAACGCAAACAAGTCTTTGCAGCAGACCTGTACGTCCGCTGCAAAGACTTGTATATTTTATTTAATAGCCATAATTATAATCGTAGCTATTGTCGTAGTTATAATCATAACTGTTGTATGAGCTGTCAGTCCAGCTTGTTGTGCTATCAGTCCATGATGTTGTACTATCAGTCCAACCTGTAGTGGAATCTGTCCAGTCCGTTGTACCGTCTGTCCAGTCTGTAGTACTCTCAGACCATGTAGGTTCCTGATACCAGTCTGTTGTCGGCTCATACCACTCATCAGTTGTATCCTCATATGTGGGCTCTGTAGGTGTCGGAATAAGTCCGATATCTGTGGGCTCATTGTTTGGATACCACACACCCGGGGTCTGCGTATACTCGGGGTCTACTACAACGATATCAGAAGAACCACCAGGCATAGCCTCTCCCGCGGGTCTGGGAGTGTAGTGTACATTGAATTTTGAGGATTTAAGTCCCATAGCAAGCTTGAACTCATATCCCTTTACTGTAACCTGATCATCTATGTTTACATATGTTACATATCCTGTTTCGTCGGAATATTCAGGCTTGATCCAATTGAACGGATCATTTGAAAGAGTAATGCCGTATGCACTCTCAATCATATTTTTAAGCTGAAAATCGTCGATATATGTAACTGTACCATAGTGAGGGTCATATGCTGCGTCGTAATCACTTGGAACTGAACGCAGATAAGGTAAATCTCTCCAGAAAACTTCATCGCAGTTTGCGGTAATACCGCCGCTTGAAGCAGAGAACATAGTCAATGCGAAATCTCCGTCATAGTAGAGCGCCTGACCGAGAACATCAGTAACAGCGTCAACAACTATCTGCGGAGGACAAGGCTTGCATCTCAGGTCGCTTGAATCATTACCGTTATACTTACAATAAGTATATACCGCAACCGCCTGAGCTTTAATAGCCTCATAATTCATAGAGCTGCCGACCTCGTTGAACACTATCTGTGAAACCATAGAAATTACGTCGCCTGAAACACCTGCAACGGTAATTTCTTCGTCGTAAGCTTCTCCTGTGTCCATGAGGTAAGTATCGGGGTAATAGTGGAAAAGGATATCCTGATAAGTCCATCCGCTGTAGGTAGCGTAGAAATTAGCACCGTTCTGGCTCATACCCACGCCGTGTCCCCAGCCGTATGTAACAACAGCAAACTGTCCCGGATTTGATTCAATCACGGGTTCGCTTTCCATCCACGGAATATCACCGACATATCCGCCGGTAACATTCAGCTCAACAGGAGTTGGACCCTTTTTCTTATTTTTTCCCGATGATTCCGGTGAAGCTTCGTAACTGATAAGAGACAGACTGTCATCGTAACTGTCAAGCTCTGCCTTATACCAATCGATATCCTCACCATTTTCCTCAGCCATAGCCTCTGTTGACAATTCAGTCGTCGAGGAGGTGCTATCGGCTTCGGATAACTTGGCAGCTGTAGAAACGGCTTCGTCTTTTGGAACTGTAGAATCCTCAGCGTAAGCAGTACCGATAACAGCACCGCATGTCACGAGAACGACAGCAGCCAGAGACGCAGCTTTCTTAAAGCTTATTTTATCCATTGGAATCACCTCAATCGCACGTAAAAAATACGCGCTTTATGTTAGCTTATTTCCTTTGTCGTCTTTTCTTTTTCTTTTTGTTTTTGTATATATTCGTCGGTGCGCTGAATTGTGGACAAATCGCCCGCAACCTCACCGTCACGGAGTCTTCTTGCAACCAGTATGAATCTCATATTGGCTTCGGAAGCGCCGTAACAGGTTGATAAAGTCAGCAGTTTATCGCCGAACTCCATATCAACGCCCGTATCGAAAGCTTGTTTTTCGCGGAGCTTGTTTTTGTAGAAGTCGAAATCCTCCTGTGTGTCAAGCTCCTCCATATCCCAGTATACAAAGTCAGATTCCTTGTAACCGCTGGTTATGGCATTGCCACATACAACATAGTCATAGTCGGCATACTGGGAGCTCAGCTCAATAAAAGCCGCCTGTTCCCAGAATGAATGGTCATTGTAGTAATTTCTCAGTGAACCAAGCATAGTCAGGTTCATCATATTATGACCGTAAATTACAATGTTTTCAGATTGAGTTTCCTCTACCGCACCAAATTCATCGCGGTAGTCCATGAACAGAGAACCTGCAAACTCATAATCCCTTTCAAAATTTTTGTGGAGATAAAAGGAATTTGCATTGTGAAACTCATTATGGTAATAAGGCTGACCCTCCTGAATTTCTCCGGGGTCTTTTAGAAAAGGATAATCAACAGGGGTATTTTTAATTTTTATCCAGCCCGCGTAATTTTTATTTTTTTTAAGCATTATGTCTGTTTTTTCTGTCATTCCGTCAGCTGACGGTACATATTCGTCATAAACCGGCATAGTAGGCGGCTCTGTAGGAGCCTCTGTGGTCTGCACAATCACTTCGGAAGTTGTTTCCTTCTCCTTACTTTCGCAAGCTGTAAGAGCTAATCCTCCAGCCGCAAGCAGTGCACAGACTGAAATTATCTTGCCTGTTCTGTTCATTTTATTACATCATCCCTCAGCGGCAGTTTTGTTTTTTGCCGCGGCAGTAGTTTTTGTTTTAGCTGTTGTTTTTGAAGCTGATTTGGATTTTGCAGTAGTCTTTGACTTTGAAGCCCCTGTAGACTTCGCTGCTTCTTTTTTCTTCTTTTCAGCTTCCTTCTTTTTTCGCTCTTCCTCTTTTTTCTTCTTTTCGGCTGCAAGAGCGGCTTCTGCTTCCTTTACAGCCTCCTCAGGTCCATAGGGAACGAAAATTGCTTTATCGTCGTACTTTTCATTTGTCTTTGTATTATAGTACATCGATGGCCATTTTATATTCTTGTTTTTCTTGCTTGTATCTGTATTAGTATACAGTCCCTCGCCCGGACGCACGCTTCTTGCCATAATCATAAGACGGCTTCTGTCCTGGAGCAAATAGTGGCAGGTAGAAAGGGTGAGAAGCTTATCGCCATATTTTACGTCAACATCATTATTATAAATAGTTCTTCTTTTTGCTTCATTTACAAAATTATAAAAAGCTTCCTCGCCGTCAAGGCTAATCTGATTCCAGCAATCGTACTTTGTTTCGGACTCGTCCTTTGCGTCTACTATAAATATAGCAAAAATTTTATAATAATATGTCTCGTAATTCGAATTAAACTGAACAACAGGGTGCTTTGTATAATATTCAGCATCTCCATAATAATATTTAAGCTTGCCGAACATACTTTCATCAGCCATATTGTGTCCGTAAATTACAAGATTATCAGAATTTTCCTCTTTGAGTCTGCCGTCCTCAACCTCGTCAAAGTGATTTCTGAAATCGAGGAAAAGCGCACCTGTTCTGGAATCCTCACCCTTGAAGTTGCGGTCAAGGTATTTCATATTGTCCTCAGCCTGCACAACGGGGAGGTCAACAATAGGGTCACCGCCATTTTTGGTGAGAATACGCAGATAACCAATTGTATCGGGGTTTATATCCAGAAGCTTTCTAGCACCATCGAGCATAGTATACTCTTTTTCCTCTGGTTCTCCCACAAAAATATCAACAGGAACATCATCGACACTGGGCTCATAGGTTTCGTAAATATCGGCAATATCACTGTACTGGGCGCGGCTTTTCCACAAATCAAGATAGTAGTCAGCCACAAGATACCCACAGACGATAATAGCAATAATTGAAATAAGAAAAACTATTTTTCTGATTATCTCCGCAGCGCTGTCGCCCTTTTCGGGGAAAAGTCCGCGGATTTTCTGCTTCAGAGTTTTCTTTTTTTTCTTCTTTTTTCCTGATTTCTTCTTTTTCGGCATCTCTGTCTGAGCAGTGTTCACCGGATTTTCTACTGGAATACCCATAGCGGCGGCATTGGCGGCAGAAGCCTCCTCAGCCTGTACACCATTATTTTCATTGGCATTACGCAGGGATTCACGAATAGCTCTTATTTTTTCTGCTCTTGCAGAAGCTTCGTCACTGCCTGTATTGTCTAAGATGTCTTTATTCTCTGAATTGTTCATCAGCTGTTGTCGCCTCCGCAGGAAAAGTTTCACAAAAAAAGCGCATACAATTTGTCATAATACACCTATTTTATGATACTTTATTATACACTATTTTTGCAAATCTGTCAAGCACTCCCCGAAATATTTCACCGACATTTCCTCAGATACACAAAATACTGCAAATATTTTAGTAACACTGCACAATTATCCGCTGTATATTTATGCAGAAAAACAGCTGTACGTCATTTATTTTGCCCTTTGCATGATTAAGATAATCGGCATATATAGGATATTTACCATTTTACAGAATAGCTATTGCATTTAATCGCAGCATGTGATATAATATAAAAAATGTAGAGATGAGCAAAACACTAAATCTTACAAGATAAAAAACTAAGAAGCAAAAACAAACAACAAATCAAGCGAAGAAAGGAGCAACGAAGCCTAAAAAATGGTATAGCAAAGCTGATCTTGACAAAAAATGTCAAAATCA
>JAZNZK010000021.1:0-2726 GCA_045594905.1 Ruminococcus sp. | reverse complement strand
TACAATTCTTCGTGACGGTACTTATGTTGGTACAGAGAAAATCAAGGATATCAATATGGATGATATTGTCCGTATGATGATAGGCAGAGAAATCGGAGAGAGATTCCCTGCACGTGATGCGAAAATCGGTAAGGAAATGCTCCGTGTCGAAGGACTTACAAAGGGCAAGACCTTCAAGGATGTAAATTTCAGCGTCAAGGCAGGAGAAGTGCTGGGAGTTTCTGGACTTATGGGTGCCGGACGTACTGAAATTATGCACGCAATTTTTGGCAATCTTCCCTTCGAAAGCGGTAAGATTTTCATTGAGGGAAAGGAAGTTACCATAAAGAATGCCCGTGAAGCTATAAATGCAGGCATAGGCTTTATTACTGAGGACAGAAAGACAGAGGGACTTCTCCTTGAAAAGAGCATATCCGAAAATATTGCTCTTGCAAATCTTGGGAAAATTTCGGATAAATCGGTTGTGAAGAAATCCAAGGTTGACGAACTTGTTAAGAAGGGAATTGAGGAATTTCACATAAAATGTTTCGGTCCAGACCACGAATGTAACAATCTTTCGGGCGGTAATCAGCAGAAAGTTGTATTTGCAAAATGGGTATACACCGACCCGAAGATACTCATTCTCGACGAGCCTACACGAGGCGTTGATATTGGTGCAAAAAAGGAAATATACAGTGTAATAAACAATCTTGCAGCTAAAGGTGTTGCAATTATCCTTGTTTCTTCGGAACTTCCGGAGGTGCTGGGAATGAGCGACAGAATTATGGTTGTTCATGAAGGCAAAATCACAGGAATAATTGATGCTAAAGAAGCAGATCAGGAAAAAGTAATGACATTGGCAACAGGAGGTACTTTGTAATGGCAAATAAAACAGCAGCAGTTGCAGCTCCTACTAATAAAAAGAGCTGGACTTCATATATCGGTGAATATGGTGCATTTATCGCACTTGTATTCCTTGTTGTAGTAATCAGCGTAGTAAGCCCTGAATTCAGAACGGCAGGAAACTTCCTCAATCTGTTAAGACAGGCAACATTTAACGGACTTATCGCATTTGGTATGACTTGCGTTATACTTTCAGACGGAATCGACCTTTCAGTTGGTTCAACACTTGCTCTTAGTGCAGTAATTTCCGCAAAGCTTATAATGCAGGGCGTTCCCGCAATTCTTGCAATGATTATCGCTCTTATTTCAGGCACATTGCTTGGTGTTGTAAGTGGACTTCTTGTAACAAAGGGACGTTTACAGCCGTTTATAGCAACTCTTATCACAATGACAGCTTACAGAGGACTTGCCCTTATTCTTACAGACGGTAAGCCTATCTCAAATATTGCAAAGAGCATCGGTGACAGACCTAACCAGTTTGCATTTAAGCTTGTTGGTAAAGGTAATTTCTGTAATATCCCGATTCCTGCAATTCTTCTTATTTTTGCACTTATCGTATTTTACTTTGTACTCAATAAGACAACATTCGGACGTAAGGTATATGCAACAGGAAGCAATTCCAAGTGTGCAAAGCTTGTTGGTGTAAACATTACAAAGACAAAGGTAATTGTATATGCTATTTCAGGCTTTATGTCAGCACTTACAGGACTTATTCTTATTTCCCGTCTTGACTCCGCACAGCCTACACTTGGTGACGGATACGAGCTTGATGCTATTGCAGCTGTAGCTCTCGGCGGTACTTCAATGAGCGGCGGACGTGGTAAAATCACAGGTACAATCGCAGGCGTACTTATCATTGCTGTACTCAACAATGGTATGAACCTCCTTGAAGTATCAACATACTATCAGGATGTTATCAAAGCTGTTGTAATTCTTGTTGCTGTACTTTCAGACAGAAAGCGTTAAACTACTAAATCGGGAGGTAATAACCTATGAAAAAATTTCTGGCTTTATTTTTAAGTCTTATTACAATGCTGTGTCTTACTTCTTGTAAGCTGATTACAATTGACGGAGAGGATAACGGAGGCGGTGCTGATTTCACAGGAAACGGCTCAATCGGGCTTTCCGTATCAACTCAGAACAACCCATTCTTTGTAACTCTTGTTGAAGGAGCAAAGGAGGCTGCGAAAAAGGCTGATGTTCAACTTGTTGTGGTTGATGCAGGAGATGACGCAGCAAAGCAGGTAAGCGATATAGAAGACCTTATTGCAAAGAATGTCAGCGTTCTCATTGTAAATCCTGTTGATTCCGATACAGTTTCATCTGTTGTACAGGATGCCGTAAACAAGGGTGTTAAGGTAATTTCCGCAGACCGTGTGGTAAATGGAGTTGACATCGACTGTCAGATTGCTTCTGATAATGTACTTGGCGCAGAGCTTGCAACACAGTACATCGTTGACCAGGTAGGCGAAGGCGCCAAAGTTGCTGAGCTTCAGGGAACAAGCGGTGCTTCTGCTGCTATTGACAGAGGCGAAGGTTTCCATAATATTGCAGATGCAAAGCTTAAAGTCGTTGCAAGTCAGCCAGCTGATTTCGACAGAACAAAGGGTATGACTGTTATGGAAAATATGCTTCAGGCAAACGGCGATATCAAGGCTGTATTTGCTGCAAATGACGAAATGGCTCTTGGTGCTATGGAGGCTATTTCCGCTTCAAGAAAAGATATCCTCGTAGTTGGCTTCGATGCAACAGACGACGCTATATCTTCAATTAAGGACGGCAAAATGGGTGCGACAATTGCACAGCAGCCCGATCTTATCGGTGCTACATCAGTTGAAACTGCA
>JAZNZK010000020.1:0-59737 GCA_045594905.1 Ruminococcus sp. | reverse complement strand
ACCCCTTTCGTGTGTTTTTTCTTACAATATTATTATACCAAAGATGGTTGGCTGTTTCTATATTTTTTAGTGACAAATTTAATTCTTTTGCCTTGAAAATCCGCTTAAATTCTGCGTTTGTGGTGTTTTGCTCAGGGCTAGGTTTGTGATATTAAGGAGGTGAAATAATATGAAGGATGTTTTTAAAGTTATAATAGAAACGATTGGTAAAATAATTGTAGCAATTATTGAGATGATTGGTAAAAATAAAAAAGATGATTCTGATAATGAACCAATTATTATAAAAAACGAAAACAAAATAGAAAATCATGTTGAAAAACAAGATAAAGCAGACTCACCAGAAGAACCAATTTACTATGATGAAAAAATTATTGTTGGTAAATTTACAAATTCGGAACCTTTTGATATTGATAGTGATGAGTATTGGGAAGCAATGGGTGCTCATATGCTATCAGATAGAAGTATAGGTGAAGTAAAGGTGAAAAAAACGTAAGGAGCAGAGAGTGATGGGAATCGAAGAAAAAAATTATCTGTTAGAAGATGATGAGGTGAAAAAATATATGGAAGCATCGAGAGAAAAAGATCTTTCATTTGTGATTGAGATTTTACCATATAGTAATAATTATGGAGATGTTATAGTACCTGAACGGTTTAGAGAGGAGATTTTATGTCATATTATTTCTCCGTATATTCGTGGAAATGAATATTATAAATCACCAATATATTTAGTAATCACTGGTGAAGCAGGAGAGGGTAAAACATCTCAAACAATAGCTACTTGTACTAAAAATGGTTTCTATGTGCTTTATGTGTCTGCTTCTGCATTATCAGGAAGCCATGAAAATGAGGCGAAAAATAATCTCCTTAATGTTTATAATAAGGCTTTACAATATAAAAAAGATAAGAAAAAAGTTGTAATTTTAATTGATGATTTTCACAAAGGTATCATAAATGAGGATGACAATATAAAGAAAACTATAAATAGTAATATTTTAACAAGTTATATGATGAATATTGCAGAATATAATGGAACGGAACATATACCAATTATTTTGACTGCAAACGATTTAACAAAAATATATGCTCCATTGCTTAGAGCGGGGAGAGCAGATATATTTAAATGGTCTCCTAATCGTGATGAGAAAAAAGAAATAGTGAAAAATATTTTGAAAAGTTTGGTAGAAAAAAATGATGACAAGGAGTTTAATGCTTTTTTTAATAAGTTTTATAATGAGAATATTGCCTTTTTTTCTCAGTTGAAAAATCAAAAGAAAAAAGAACTTATAAAAGAATTTATTAAAGGTAAAGAACCTATAGATGAAAAGTGTATGGAGGACTTAAACAATATTGGAATAAAAAAAGTCGAATCGTATTCAGATTTGATTTCAATTGCGAGAGATTTTAAAATGAGGAGGTGTTAAATAAATGCCTGATTTAGAATTGAATTCACCAGAAATCGAAATGAATTTTGATTTAAATTTAAAAATTAGGTTGCGGCTATTAGGGCAAGTTATATTAGAATTGGCAAAGTGCTGTGAAGTTGAAAGTAACAGTGGTTTGGAGGATACAATACAAAAAGGAATTATAAATAAAAAGATAATTGAAAAAATTTTTATTTCGTTCATTGATTCTAATAATTCTCGTAAAGGTAAAATTACATTTACAATTAATTGGAAGGAACTTGAATACTCTGCATCGATTAATGAAGAAATACCGATTATTAACAAAATAAAAATGGATCAACCTATTGCTCCTCAGCTAGATCCAGTTGTATGTAATGAGATTGCAAGGTTTGTTAAGAAATTAAAGTCGAAATATGATATAAAAGGAACAGAAATATCGTATAGATATTGTGAAATGATAAGATTAGATAGTGTTTTGAGATCAGAGACAAGAAAGTATTTAAATCATGTTGAAGCAGAGGTAAAAAAAGAAGATACAGAAAATTTTAATTATGAATTGGAAGTTTATTTTAAAGGATTGGAAAATTCCTTAGGTATCACATTAGAAGCATAGAAATTTGTGAGAGTTGATGGTGTATAAAGACAGTGAGGGAAATAATTCATCACTGTCTTTTTTGTTATTTCATGATATTTAAAAAGCTTATTTGCGAAATATTTTTATAAAGCACTTGAAATATTATTCATACTGTGATATAATAAAGTGTAAAGATTTGTACAGCAGATGCTGACAATCAAAAAAATTATGGAATGAGGTTTAAAATAATGCCTTCTAATATTGTAGTTGGAACACAGTGGGGAGACGAGGGAAAGGGAAAGATTATCGATATCATTTCCTCCCGCGCAGATGTTGTTGTACGTTCACAGGGCGGCAATAACGCAGGTCATACAGTTGTAAATAACGGAGAAGTTTATAAGCTTCACCTTATCCCGTCCGGTATTCTCTATAAGAATACACTTTGTCTTATCGGTGCAGGAGTTGTTCTTGACCCTAAGGACTTCATCGGCGAGCTCGACGCTCTCGAAGCAAGAGGAATTTCCACAGCTTCTCTTAAAATCGACCCCAGAGCTCACGTTGTTATGCCTTGGCATATCACTCTTGACGGTCTTTCAGAGGCTTTCAGAGGCGGTAAGGATATCGGTACAACAAAGAGAGGTATCGGTCCTACATATATGGATAAGTACGAGAGATGCGGTATAAGAATTTACGACCTGATTCATCCCGAAGTGCTTGCTGAGAAGATTCAGGCTACAGGAAAGCTGAAAAATAAGATTATCACTGAGGTTTACGGCGGCGAAGCTTTCGACCTTGATGCTGTTACAGCTGAGTATATCGAATACGGAAAGAGACTTGCTCCCTATGTGGACGATGTTTCTGTCCTCACTTTCGAGGCTGATAAGGCAGGCAAAACAATCATGTTTGAGGGCGCTCAGGCTACTCTTCTTGATATCGACTTCGGTACATACCCCTATGTTACATCTTCACACCCTCTCTCGGCAGGTGTATGCGTAGGTACAGGCGTAGGTCCAAAGATGATTACAAATATCATCGGTGTTGCAAAGGCTTACACAACAAGAGTAGGCAAGGGACCTTTCCCAACTGAGCTTGATGACGAAATCGGCGACCAGATTCGCAACGTAGGCGGCGAATTCGGTACAACTACAGGCAGACCAAGACGTACAGGCTGGTTTGACGCTGTTATCGTGCGTCACTCCGTAAGAGTAAACGGTCTTGACAGCCTTGCTATCAATAAGCTTGATACACTGGCAAATATCGACACATTAAAGGTATGTGTTGCATATCAGAAGCCCGACGGCACTGTTACAGAGCATTTCCCCGCTGCTCTTGAAGACCTCGAGGGCTGCACACCTATTTACGAGGAATTCCCAGGATTTACAGAGGATATCTCCGCTTGCAAGAGCTTTGATGAGCTCCCCGAAAACTGCAAGAAGTATATCGCTCGCCTTGAGGAACTTGTTGGCTGTAAGGTAAGTATGGTGGGTACAGGTCCTGACAGAACTCAGATTCTTGAGAGATAATTTATAAGGGATTCCCTAAAGCTTATAAGGCAGTTTTACTTCATTTCTGAATAAGGAGTGAGTATTGTGAAATTTTACAAAGGTTTATTATCGGCTGCAATGGCTCTGACATTAACGGTAAGTATTCCTGCTGTCAATGCCTCGGCTTTTTCGGTGAGCAATGATACGGCACTTTCTGAGATAAGCAACAAGAAAGGGCCTTATCTGGCTGACCTTGAATCAGCGGCTGATTATCTGAGGGCGGCAATAAAAAATAGAGAGAAGAATATATTTTTCTCATTGCCTGCTGAATTTATTAACGACAGCGATTTTTATGAAATTGTCGAACTTGCTTTATTAGAAACAGATAACAGTGATGAGGGCGATTATCTCAGAAAATCAATTGATGAAATTAACTGTCAAAGAGCAACTGATACACAGAGGTGTTATTATACTTATTATGTAAGCTATATAGTATCAGCTGAACAGGAAAAGTATATTACAGAACAGGTTGATGTTATCCTTGATGAATTAGGTGTCAGCGGTCTCAGCGACTACGGCAAGGTCTGCGCTATATATGAATATATAATCAATAATATTGAGTACAGATTCGATTCGGTTGAGAATGACCACTTCACTGCTTACGGTGCTTTAAAAAATGGTGAAGCTGTTTGTCAGGGGTTGACACAGCTTTTCTATCGGCTTGCAAAAGAGGCAGGTCTTTCATGCCGTATGGTATTTGGTTTAACTACTGACGCCCATGCGTGGAATATTGTTGAGCTTGACGGACTTTATTATGCCTGCGACGCTACATACGATATTTTCTGTACTCGTATTGATGACTGCAACTATTTTCTGAAAGGTTTTCAGGATTTTGATGAATATGACAGTGAGATTATTCATGTTCCCGGAAAGCCTGAGGAAGCTGACCCTCTTAATCTTGATTATACATCAAAGGAATTTATTTCGCAGCACAGAATGGCCTCGACTGCATATAAATTGTCCTATGGCAAGGGCGATGTGAACGGTGACGGTGTTGTGGACTCAACTGACGCTTCTCTTGTAATGGCGGAGTATGCCCGTTATTCCACGGCTGTGCCCAATGCTTTTTCAGTCGGACAGAAGATTGCTGCAGATGTGAATGACGATGAGACTATAGATTCATCGGACGCTTCAAGTATTCTTGCATATTATTCCTATGTATCAACAGGAGGAAAAAGCTCCATTGAAGATTATTTAAGAAGGTGAAAAAATGAACGATGAAAACAACTACGGCGGCGGTGTTCCTGTTCTTGATGATATAGAGTATACAGCACCGACAGCGAAAAAAGGCGGTCCTACGGGAGTATCGGCTCCTGTTCTGGACGATATGGACGCATATGTTCCGCCTGCTGCGCAGAAAAAGGGCGCTCCTACAGGCGTGTCTGCTCCCGTTCTCGATGACAATACTCAGATTTATGAGCACAAGAAGCAGGAAGTCAGAGTTATGACTGATGAGGAGATTATTGCTACTTTTTCTCCCGAACAGCGTGAGACATTCATGAAATTCCCTGAGGCTAACCGTGAAAGAGTTCTGGAACAGCTGAGAAAGCAAATGGGCGTTGAAGCTCCTAAGGAGGAGGTAACTGCTCCTGTTCTGGACGAGGATACATATACTCCGCCTCCGACAGCGGAAAAGCCTGCCACTGAACAGCCTGTATCAGAGCTGAAAGCTCCGGTGCTTGATGATGAGCCTGAGGCTCCTGTATACAAGCCTAAATTTGTTGATGAGGACCTTGAACGTGCAAAGCGTGAGGGTGCCAAACAGGCTGTGACTTCTCAGCTTACAGAGGAAGTTAGGCCCAACAAGGAAAGCCTGAAAAAGATGCTTGCTCTCAAAGAGGAACGTAATCGCGAAAAGGCTGCAAAGGGATTCAAAATCTGTATCGTTCTGTCATTGACCGGCATTGTTGCGGCTGTTGCGTTCTATCTGCTCTACAGCGGCTCTCTGGGACTTGTTTACAAGGACGGTCTGGACGGCTTCTCAAAGGTATTAAAGGATACATCGCTTTATATTGCTGCGGCAATGGTAGTATCGGGACTTACACTTATGACAGGTGTGGGATTCCTGAAATCTCTTGCAACACTGATATATTTCCTTTCAGCAGTTGTACAGGTTCTGCCGGGTATATTCATGATTCCTCAGCATGAGGGCAGTCTTGCGCTTACTATTGTTCTCTATGCTGTATCTCTTGGACTTACAATAACATCTTTCATCTTTATGACAGGTTCTGAAGAAGTTGGTCTTTACTTTAAAAAAGAGTATCATAATTGACATTTACCGCACAAGGCTTAGAATAGGCACTTGTGCGGTTTTTTATATGGGGTTATATTTTTATCACAATAATTTCACAAAAAATACATAAAAATCCCTTGACAAACTATTTGAAATATAGTATAATATACTTACGGCATGAATATACTTTATATATTCGGAATGGGGTTAGCCGTCCAAATAATATTTTTTACATGAAACAGGAGGATTAAAAAAATGGGAGTATTCAGCAGAATCAGTGATATTCTTAAGTCAAACATCAACGACCTTCTCGATAAGGCAGAGGATCCGGAGAAGATGGTTAAGCAGATCATTATTGATATGCAGAAGGAGCTTACAATAGCTACTCAGAATCTCGGCAAGGCTAAGGCAAGTGAGCGTCTCGCTCAGAAGAAAATGGACGATGCTGTAAAGGTTGCTGCAGGCTGGGAGGCTAAGGCTAAGGCTGCTCTCTCTCAGGGCAATCAGGATATGGCTAAGCAGGCTCTCGCTAAGAAGGTAAGAGCTGATGAGGAAGTTGCTACATACACAGAGATGTATGAGTCAATTTCTACTCAGACAGATGCTATCGAGAATCAGGTTGAGGTTCTTAAGTCTAAGCTTGACGAGGCTAAGTCAAGACAGGCTATGCTTATTGCTCGTTCACAGATGGCTGATACAAAGAAGGCATTGGCTAAATCACAGGGCGGCTTCGACGGTGCATCTGCACTTGAAAAGTTTGACCGTATGGAAGAAAAGATACAGCGCAAGGAGGCTGAGGCTGACGCATTCGCTGAAATCGGCGGCACAGAGGATGAGCTCGTAGAGTCTTTTGACGAAATCGAAAAAAGTGCAAAGGTTGACGCTGAGCTTGCAAGACTTATGGCTGAGATGAATGGCGGTACAGCCGAGTAAGATATGGCTAATAGAAATCAGGATATGAGTCCTAACAGAGTTCTCAATATGTTTTTACCAATTGTCGGAGCTATATTCATAGCACTCAGTTCTATATTGTACATTCTGTACAAGAGCTGGAGCAATAAGATATACTTCGAAAAGTGGAAAGATTATGAGGACTGCGGCGTATAAGCCAAATAAGAATACAACGGCTTCTGACTTGTGTCGGGAGCCGTTTTTTTCGGAGGAATTATGAATAATATCGCAATTGCAAAAGAAACGATTAAGATAACAAATGACAGAAAATATGCAGTAAATGGGGAGGAAATAGCCCTTCCCGATGTGGATTTTTCAGCGGTGGAAGTTATTTCTCCCGATTGTGGAGCAAATCTGCTCGGTGAGGATATATCGGGGAATTTCGGAGAGATGTGCCGCATTACCGTGACAAATGAGGATTCCTTTCAGGCGGCTGGCAGGTACGAAAACCCCTTTGTTATGAATTTTGCCAATGCCCATAATGCAGGGGGCGGCTTTATGCTTGGTGCCAATGCACAGGAGGAGGCGTTGTGCCGATGCAGTACCTTGTATGCCTCGATAACGGCGGATAAGGCAGGGGAAATGTACCGCTACAACAATACCCATATAAGCAGTGTGGAATCGGATTATATTCTGTATTCGCCTCAGGTGTGCGTATTCCGTGACGAGAAGTGCAAATTGCTTACAGAGCCGTTTATGGCGGCTGTTGTAACTGTTGCTGCTCCTAACCGTAATGGTGCGGCTATATTGGCGACTGATAAAAAGCTTGCAGAGACTATGAAACGAAGAATTCGTATTATGCTTAGAATTGCTGCAAAGAAAGGACATCGCAATCTTGTGCTTGGAGCGTGGGGTTGTGGTGCATTCCGTAATAATCCTCGAAAAGTAGCGGAATATTTCAGAAAAGTCCTTGTTGATGAGGAGTATGGCAGATGCTTTGATGAGGTTTGTTTTGCGGTATACGGCAAAGAGGACGGCAGAAACATAACGGAGTTCAGAAATGCGTTTAAATAATTCGGTTTGTAGAAATAGGTGTTCTGTATAACGGACACGGCACATCCTATCCCTACGAATTGGTAATTATGTGTAGGGGCGGATATTATCCGCCCTTTTTAAATATCAGCATACATAGGAAGAAACGACGGAAATGGAATTTACCGTCCTAAAAAAGCTAAAGGCTATAGGCTAACAGCTAATGGCTTATATACAAAAAAATGGGCAGCAGAAATTAATCTGCCGCCCATAAAATTACGCATTACGAATTACGCATTACGCATTATCTCATACCGCCCTTGGTATAGAAATTTTCCTGAATAATAAGTGAGCATCCGCCCAGGAAGTTGTTCTTTCCTTCAAGATTTGAAAGAACTACTCTTTCAGCAATTTCTTCGCTTACAAGGCGAATCATCTCGCGCTTAACGTAGTCGAACTGCTTCTCGTTGAGCTTGTAGTTGTGGAGGACAATCTTCTTTGCAAAGTGGCTGATTGCAATATTGTTTACAAGTACAGTGAACTTTGCAATGATATCATCAACGAGGTTCTTTACAGTTTCTTCGCCGCGCATGAGTGCCATAAATACGTTATCCATATTTATCTTGTTCTTATCACCTTCTGTAAGGTCCCAGAGAACAGGTGTATTGTCCTTAGAGTAGATTTCCCATACAGCTGAGAGCATAGCGTTGCGTGAAAGCTCGCCCTTTACTGAGCCGTTAGGATATCCCTCGTAGCTTCTGCCGTTTGGACATACGATAAACTTCTCAATCATGGAAGTGTATGAAATGTAATCGCTTGAAAGCTCGTTTTTGTTTACGATAGCGAGGTTTACCTGATTACCGTTGTGAATAAACGCGGTATTTGTCTGATATCCGCTCTGTGTTCTGTAATCGTTGCTTGCAAGAGCCATAAGTCCTACAGCATTTCCGCAGCAGATTTCAAGGTCAAGTCCGCTTGAAAGCTTGTCGATGAAGCTTGAGAAATCAAGAACACCGTCCTTGTAGAAAATCTTCAGCTTGCCCCACATTGAAGGTACAACACCTACGCCAAGACCGAGAATCTTATCCATTGTAAGAGCAGAATTCTCAATCATTGTGTTGCAGGTCTTGATTATGTAGCTGATGATATCCTTGCTTGTTGTTCTTTCGTCGATGACCATGCTTGACTTATCAAGTACCTCTGAATTGAGGTTTGTAAGGCCTACTGTAACTTCCTTCTCATCAACTGTTGCGCCCAGTGCAAAACGGCTGTTTACATTGATATCAATGAGGATTTTTCTTCTGCCCTTCTGGAGCTTCTCAGCATTTACAGGAGCCTCGCCAATTTCAACGAGCACGCCTTCTTCAATCATTTCATTTGTGATGATTGTTACAGCTGCACGTGTGATTTCAAGAATACTTGCAACGTCAACTCTTGAAATAGGACCGTACTCTCTGATTATGCGCAATATCTGCATTCTATTGCGTCTTTTTAAGTCAAGCTTGCTAATTCCTCTTTTTTCCATTGTTTTTTTACTCCATTCCTAAATATTTTGCCGCAGAGTCCTGTGGACTGTGAGGGATAATCGGGGATTATGCGGCTCTCTCAATGTTATTGTCATGGCTTACAAAAGCTGCCTATATGTAGTATGCGTTCACATTACAGTTCAGGTGCAATGAAAAGCTGCAGCACTTGTACAGCTTCTGTAATGTGGTGTCCGTATACACGCTTTTTGCTATCCTATGCCGCGGATATATTGCAGGGAGTACAGTGTATATGCAGTGAACACGGGATTCCTTGCAATAAAAACGGCGGTTGATAGGGGAGTGCCTGACAATAGTGCAATGGTACATAAAAAGCTGTCAGAAACAGCGGAGCTATACAGCGCTCTTGTTTTTTTCTTCGGAATAAATCCGTGAGCGTGATATAGTTTTATGTGTATTGCGTTTTGGTTTTATTTTTCCCGCTTCTTAATACAAATATATTATAACATGTTTCAAATAAAAATAAAACCCTTTTTTATTGATTTAAATAAAAATCAGCGTTATTAACAAACTTAACTTATTATTTTTGTTAAAAATTCCGTATTTTGAATGAAAACTAATGAAAAAAATCCCTAAAAATGTACTGCAAGTAAAAAGTGCGGAAATTTAAAAAAATCAATTTATAGACACAAAAGGACAGGGGTATAATAATGAAACGACGAAATAAAGCCGATGCGGCTTTATGATGCTATAAATTTTTCATATATGATGCGTAATTGCGGTCAAATGACGCTATTACAAATAGTATATGTTTTGCTGCTAAATGCAGTCCGTATATTTTGCTGCTGAGATTTTGGGAATGATAAATAAATATGGTGAAATTTGTATGAATGCACAAAAAAGTGCCGCTTATGCGACACTAATTTTTTATTGAAAATAAATTGTCTTATCAATAAAGTCGAAGCTGTCCGGGCTGAATTTCGGACAATATTTCCAGCCCTCGCCTTTGACTTTTACTACGCAGAGCCAGCCCTTACGGGTTTGCTTTTCACCGTTCTGTTTGAATGAAAACTCAACTTCTAAGCGGTAAGCTTTTTTGGCTTTCAGACCATATGTATCACTGTAGTATTTTTCAATATTTTCAAAATTGCTTCCGCTGAGCTTTTCTTTTGCGATGATATCAACTTTAAGACGCTTGATTCCCAATCCGTCTATAGCAGATTCAATGGCTTTATCGTTCTGCTTAAGATAATCGTTCCATGTGAGCCCGTTCTCCTTTGCTTTAAGGGTAATTTCAGCAACGGTTGTTTCTGTATACATGGATTCGATTATACATGATGAATCGGCTTTTCGGATGCCTTTTGCCAAAGACTTGATAGGGCTTTTGTAAGAGCCTATGCCTGCTGCCACTGCTATTGCAAGTGCTCCTATGGCAATTACTATAAGAAATGCTATTATATACTTTAAAGTTCCGCCGCGCTTGATTGGCTTATCCTCCTCTGGTACTACGATACCATTGAATACCTCGGCGCTTCTTTCGTTATCCTGAAACTCGGCACAGGTGCATTTGTTGTCCTCGCCCAGTTCTTTTCCGCAGAATTTGCAAAATGCCATACTAAAACCTCCGTGTTGTGAATTGGGAAATATCATACGTTTTTCCTGATAAGATTTTCTATAATAAATTCTATCATATTCTTGTATTAAAGTCAAGTCTAATTCCGGAATTTCAAATGGGCATTTTTGCCGCCCTATATAATAATGTAGGCGGGCGAAAATGTGAATATGATATGAAGAAGAAAAGAACGAAATATTAAGATTAATAAAATATACAAATTAATAAATCAGAAACATGGCATTAATATCAAGAAAATAAACGACGTTTCAAAGTAATATACGAGATAAATAATACTAATTGTAAATTAATAAGTTGTGCACTATGTATATAAAAACGTCAAAGCTTTGTATTATTTGTAGAATATACTCTCAAAAGATTGACTTTCTGCGATACTTGTAGTATAATTATATCAATGAAAGAGATATTAATGAAAATATAGTTAAATCAATGGAGAAAATACTATGACAGAAAAAGAAATACGAAAATTAAAACGTGCAGACCTTCTCGAAATCCTCTACTATCTTCAAAAAGAAATCGAAGAACTTAATAAGGAAAATGATTCCTTGAGAGCTCAGCTTGAAAATGCTAAGGTAAGCTTTTCTGAAAATGAACTGAAAAGAATCATTAAAGCTGTTAAGTCAGCTGCAAGAGACGGTGCAAGAGAAGCAGCACAGTCGAACTCAACAGATACGGAACAGTATAATACAACTACTCAGCAAAATGAAGAGGTTAAACAAAAGCATGGAAAAAGAAACAAAACGTGACCTTCCTACCGCTAATCAGTTCTATGCTGAAATGAAGCGGGGGAAATATAAGAAGAATTTCAGAAAGACCATTATCGCAACGATAAATTCACTTATTGTTGTGGCGGCAATTTCAGTTCTGATTTCCCTTTTATTCCTCCCCGTTCTGAGAGTAACAGGAACAAGCATGACCCCTACTTTATATAACGATGAACTTGTAATATGCAACAAGCGAAGTAATTATAAACAGGGCGATATGATTGCTTTTTATTTTAATAACAAAATTCTTCTTAAACGTGTAATTGGTCTCCCGGGTGACTGGGTTGACATTGCAGAGGACGGTACGGTTTATGTCAACGGTGAAGAGCTGGATGAACCGTACATCGATGAAAAAGCATTTGGTGAATGTGATATCGATTTACCGTATCAGGTTCCCGAAAGCAGAATTTTCGTAATGGGCGATCACCGCTCTACTTCAGTTGACAGCCGTACTTCAATGGTTGGCTGTATAGCAGATGAATATATCATAGGCAGACTGATTTTCAGGGTTTGGCCTTGGGAGGCAGTTGGTCCACTTTAATTTAAGCAGCAAACAAAAATAATTCGGAAAGAGGTGATATCCGTGAAAGAGCTGCAAAATTTCCTTTATAAACACATGGATGCTTTGAAACATCATAAGAGATATGTTGCTATGTTGACTGCACTTTCTCTGCTCGTTTCTTTTATGGTTCCTCTCATTCTGATTGAGCCTGCGGATAGTATGACTAAACAAAAGTTGATGCTGCTTAGTGATACAAGCAATATGGCAATGGTTTCTAACCTTAATGACGGACAGGACGGAAATAACGGGTATAGTAAAGGTCAGCTTTCAGAGGTAACACTTCTTATCGGCGACGGTGTTGAGTGGGCTCAGGGATGCCTTGATGCTGATGATGTTATTGAAGCAGCAAAGCGTGAATACTTCATCGGTATTGCCAGTGACTTCTGTGTTTTCCTTGAGGGTGATTTAAAGCCTAAGGGTGCTGACGCTGAGGGTCGAGTTGCTGTTGGTGGAAATATTATCTTTACCGGTCAATACAATTATCAGATTGGTAATGGTGATTATACTACTGGTACACCTCTTAAGGAAACCGATAATTACACAGGAATAACAAATTATGCACATGTTATTACCGACGGATATGTTATAAATCTAAATACATTAAGCCAAGGAAAAAAAGGTGATAATAATTATTATTATCCTCTTGAAGGAGATTTTTATAAGCGTTTTGTAATAGACGGTAATATAGATGATTGTAAGCATTACACTTGGCCTAATGGTTCTGCTCAGCAAGTACCATATAGTACAGGCTGTCAGCATGATAATTATAATCCAAATGAATTAGCGCAATTTTATCAAGCAGATTTAATAGATTTTGAAGCAGTGTTTGAGTGGCTTAAAACTCAATCTCAGAAGCTTTCAAACAAAACTGCTACAGGAACGTCACAAGTTCAAGACGGAGTTGCGACTTTCACGGGACCTGGTCAAGATTCAGACGCGGTTACTATATATTTTGACCTTGAACAATGGGCTTCTGATATAAGAGAGGTCAGATTTATTGATGTTCCTGAGAATGCAAATCTTGTTGTTAATTGCGGCGGAAATATAGTAAAGATTGGTTCTGAATATGGTGCAGTTAATTTTTCAACATCTATAAACGGTGAAGTAATTTCAATAATTGATTCTTCAGGTACTGAAGTCAATGCGAATAACCGTAAGGAATCAGAACAGATACTTTACAATTTTTATGAGTGTGGTACGGATTTATCGAATTTACCCACAACTGACCATGGTGATGAAATTGTTCCCTATAGTTTGTTTGTTAATACCAACTTTAATGGTACTATTTTAGCTCCATATGCAATAGTAGCTTCTGATAAAGAATGTAGAGGACATCTTTCAGGTTCGCTTATCGCACAAAAATTTACAGGCGGTCTTGAATTCGGCTACAGACCTTATAGAGGCGGAACAGATATCCTCGGCTCAACAGCAGGTTATGTAGTTCCCTTTGATAAGTTTGTGGATGATTTGAATGGAAATGGCAATGATAATCCGAGACTTGCAGGTGCGACGTTTGAAATCAAGGATGAAAATAACAATGTAGTAGATACTTGGACATCAACAGAAGAAACATCATACATAACTTTCCCAACAGAGCTTGATTTTACAGGCGGCACAATATACACTGCGGATAATGATGACGTAACACATACCTACACAATCTCAGAAAAATCTGCTCCTGAGGGTTATATCACAACAGATAAAAAATACAAGATTGTAATAACTGAAACGGTTGACCTTAATTATCTTCTTCTTGTTGATAATGGAACTATCCCCACAAGAGTAACAGTAAATCTTGAACTTTTTGAGGGAGATGCCTCTATAGGTACAAGAACTCTTAAAATCCGCGACGGTTATGATGAAAATCAACATGTTCAGCGTATTATTGAGGTTCAGAATGGCGAAGATAAGGATTATTTTATCCTGACTATTGAAAACGGCAATATTACCAATATTGAAAAGGTTAATGATAGTTCAAGTTTTGAATCTTTGTTACAACAGGCTGATGCAGAAAATATTTCTTTCAATGCTGTAACTTATTCAGGTGCTGATATTCAAGCAGATGAAGCAATTACAGAAGAGCCGATTACAGTAGACCCTTATCCCTACGCTTATACTCCTGAGAATTTGTTGACGGATTATAACGCTTTTGCTTTTAATGAGTTGTATCACAAAAATGATGTAATTGGTGCTATGGCAGCAAAAAATCTAATGACAGGTGACTCGATGGGAAAAGCTGCAAAGGCAGACTCATACTTTGAAAATCTTGGTGTGAGTGAGCCAAAGGATCAATATGGAAATTCTTTAGGTCAGTCTACATTGAATTATGAACTTGATTTCATGTTTAAAGGTGATAATAGTGTTGATGCAGGAGGCAATTATAAAATCTATTATCAAGAAAAAGGTGATTATGTTAGTGTTTCTGATGACGATCTTGATAATTTGATACTAATAAGTAATAACTACATTGATTTTGTAAAAGCAAAACAAGACGTTTTAAACTGGTCAACAAGCAAAAAATACAACGAGGAAAGTGGAGAGATTCCGGAAGGTTCTAAGTTGCTTTCTACAGATGATATAATTACTATTGATGGAGCGCAAGGTATTAAAATTGAAATTGATAATGAACATAATAATTATATTATTCCCGAATCTTTGCTTTCTAATGTAACTGGAAATTATAATCCAAATCAGAAAATTAAAATTTGTTTTACTAAATCAAATGATGCCCCGATAACTGCAGAAGAATTAAAGACTTCTGGTGTTGTTGTAACTTTCCAGGGTGATATAAAGAGTAATAATGGCAATGAATCAGATCCTGTTCATATTATAGAATTCAGTTCTATAAAATTTAAGGACTCTGACGGGCAATATAAGCAACTTGCAAATGCGTTTGATAATACAGATGGAAAAGTAAATGGTGATACTCAAGCCAATTTATATGGAACAAAGCTTTTATTCAACTTTCCTGATTTAAAATGGGATGATACCAACAATGTTAAGCTTCAAGTTCATGACCTTGCAGGTCATATAGTTGCTCCAAATGCATATGTTCTTTATGTTGGCGGAGATGGTGGAGTAATAGCAGAAAATGTATGGGTCGGAGCTGAAATTCACTACTACCCCTATTATGTAAACACTAACCGAACAGGAGACGATGTACCTGAAATAGAAAATCGTGAAGAAGTAAACAACGGAGACTCAACTGGCGGCACGACAGGTGGCGGAACAAATGACGATGAAACAATAGTACCACAATTCCCACCAATTACTGATTATTCCGCAATTGTAACAGAAATTACAATAACAGATAAGAAAACACCTCAAAAATTAACAAACAGCAACTACTACTACGACCCAACAAGCTTAATGATAATGCCTCTCCCAGATGAAACACCAAGCTTTATTAATGAATATGCGCTTGTATTCAAAAAGCAGTCTGATGAATCAACTGCTCTTGCGGGTGCAACAATTGAGCTGCAGAGTGGCACAATATCAAACGGTAAATTTAATTCATCAACAACGCATGGTGCTGACAGCACTCCACCTTGGGAGTGGGGAAATGAAACTAATACATATTCAATTCCTTTAAAGAAAATCCAAGTTAAAGACCTTGATACTAATGTTGTTTATAGATTCTTTGAGCAAACACCTCCCGAGGGTTATGAAATTGCAAAGCCGATATATTTTGTAAAGACGGATAACACGACTATTCGTTATACCGATGACGAAACGAAACTCAGTGATATTAACAGTTGGACAGAAATTGAATTCTCGGAAAGCAATAAATCAAGCAACATAATTACAATGACCGACTATAAAATATACGGTCCTGAGATTAAGCTTTCTAAGGTTCAAATCGGTTCATCAAATCCTCTTCAAGGTGCTGAATTTGTACTTTGTGCGGTTGACGGCGATACACTTGTATATCCTCTGAACGACGGTACTAAGCTTACATCAGGCAGTGACGGAATGATTGATTTCACTAAGGTTTTCAAGGCAAATCCGGATAACTGCAACAGTGAATATATCAAGAACGGTTACCTCGTTCCCGGTGAGTATTATCTTAAGGAAACTAAAGCTCCTGATAAGTACGAAGTTCCGACTGATAATATGTATTTTGTTGTAAATGAGGATTATACGGTTGAGGCTGAAAAGGTTGAGGAGCCGGATTATGTTGTTGTATTTAGCGGTACTAAAACAAATGACAAGTATGAAGATAGCAATAGCTATAATAATGTAACAGCAATTGAGGTCATTTTTACTTCAACCAATGGTGAAACAGACTTGTTGCATAGAAACAATGGTAACGACAATGGTAATTTGAACATTCAAGGTAATGAAAACTGGATACAGGGTATGTCTGCTTGGACAAGTTTGTTCAGAAATAATAGCCTTGGCTCTTATAAATTAACTCATTTAGGTGAAAATAATTATGAAGTTATATATAATTTTAATTCACCGGTTAGCATTGATGGAACAAAAAATGTTCAATATATGTCAAGTGATTCGTCGGTTACGATCAAAGAAGTAAGAATTTATAGTAATTCATCTAACAGTTCAACTGGTTCATCTGGTTCAAGCAGTGGAGATGTTGCTTCTTATACAATAGATAATATTGTATGGGGAAATAATAATAGTGTTACTGTAGAAAAACTTACATTCTATTATGAAGGTAAAGACCCATTTTCTCGTGAGAATATAAATGTAACAACTGCAAATGAATATTGGCATTCGTTTGGATTAGGTGATTTTGATAAAAATAATGTTATAGGTATTGAAATAAAAGTTGGTGGTAGTGGTACAGGCATGCTCAAGGTTCAAGCATCTGGTGATGTTTGGATTTGGGGAGCAGAATCGGATCAATGGAATCCGTCGTATACTACAGTTTCAGCTGGTCAAACTTATATACTTGGTGTAACTGAATTACCAACAGATGATAACGAAGAACTACCAGACGATTCAAATGGATCTGGTGAATCAAATGAGAATCAGAACGGAAATTCAACCCTCATCTCAGTAAAAGACGGCACAACAGATACACTTCTTGTAGGCAATAATAAAGCGGGTGCAACTACGAATATCAGCGTTGAAAAGATGTGGAATGATTCAGAAAATCTCTATAACATAAGACCTGATTCAATTACAGTTCAGCTTAAACAAGATAATAGTAATTTTGGTGAACCTGTAACGCTTAACGCTGCTAATGGTTGGAAGCATACATGGACAGGAATTCCACGATTGAAAGATAACAGCGAAACAGAAACTTATAAATATTCTGTAGTTGAAATAAGTGCTCCTACGGGTTATACTGTATCATATGGTAATAACGACGGAATAGATTCAGGACAAATTACAATAACAAATACACTAAAAACCACAAATATTCCCGTTGAAAAGAAATGGAAGAATTCCGACGGCTCACCAGCAACACCAAATGTAAATACAATTACAGTTAAACTGCAAAAGCATAACGGAAGCGGGTATTCTGATTTTCTTGATAAAGACGGAAATCCTGTAACACTTGTTCTTAGTTCAGATAACAATTGGTTAGGCGAATTTACAGGTATTCCCGAGGGTCAATATCAGGTAGTTGAATCTGTAGTGCCAAGCGGTTGGACTGAATCAAGTATGACAGAAAACGGAAAAACTATAATTACCAATACACAAAAGGCAGGCGCACTCAAACTCACTAAAATCTGGCAAAACGACACAGCAGATCAGAGACCACAGAATATCACAATTAAAATTTATCGTACAACAATACCGCCTACTAACAACAATAATAATGGTTCGGGTGGCGGTACAACAGGAGGAGGTAACAATGTAGATGCAATACCACCGGAAAACAGCAAATATGAAACTGTAACCGAGGACTACGCAAGACTTCTCCAGTATTCGCTTTACTTCTATGACGCTAATATGTGTGGAGATGAAGTAACTGAAAACAGTGTGTATTCTTGGAGAAATGATTGCCATACATATGACGGAGAATATGCAGGTGGTTTCCATGATGCAGGCGACCATGCAATGTTTGGCTTGCCACAGGGATTTACAGCTTCAACTCTTGGTTGGACTTATAATGAATACAAGACAACTTTTGATAGTCTTGGACTTACAAATCACTATCAATTAATCATGAAAGAGTTTTGCGATTTCTTTGTCAAATCAACCAAAATGAGTAATGGTTCAGTATCTGATTTGTTGCTTGATAAAGGTGATGCAGGTACCGACCATAGCTACTGGGGTTCTCCGGAAGCACAAACTCAAGGAGAGAGAGGCGGTCTTGTTTGGGCAAATAGTAGTAATTCTGGAGGTAATATAGCGGCAGAATATGCGGCAGCACTTGCTTCTTATTACTTAAATTTCCCAAATGATTCTAACAGTTCAACTTATCTTGAATATGCAAAGGCACTGTATGATTATTCAAATGTAAAAAATAGTCCTCGTTCTATAGGTGGAATTTATGAGGATAATAGTATTACAGACGAACAAGCATGGGCAGCAGCATGGCTCTATCTTGCTACAAACGAAGAAACTTATAAAAATGATTGTAAAAATAAACTCAATTCACTATCAATTCCAGCAAGAGGTCACTTCTGGGGCGACCCAACTCTTGGAGCGGCTATAATTTATGCAACACGAATCGAACCAGATGAAACAACAATTGAAAATAAAATTTCAACTTATCTTAATTCAACTTGTAGCGGTGATTCGTTTAAGGTGCTTGATTCTTGGGGAAGTGCAAGACATAATACATTATTACAACTTACGGCAATTACTTATGATAAGTATCAGAGCACAAAGTCTTACAGCGATTGGTGTAAAAACCAAATGGCATTTATACTTGGTGATAACAGTATAAATGTAAACGGCAAAACCGGAGTTTGTTTTGTAACAGGATTTAAAGACGGTGACAGTGATGAAAGTAATGATGCTTATTTACCTCAGCACCCTCATCATAGAGCTGCATCAGGTTATGACGGTTGGGATAAGTTCAATGATGCTAAAGCAAATGGAACAAGCACTCAATACAAATATGCTCATACCTTGATTGGTGCGCTTGCAGGCGGTCCAAGAGGTGGTAATTCCTATACTGATAATATTGATGATACCGTATGCAACGAAGTAGCCATTGACTACAACGCAGGTCTTGTAGGTGCGGCGGCGGCTCTCTATAGTGTATATGAAAAAGGCAACACCGTAAATGCAGATGTTATGAAAGCTGACGGACTTGAAATCAAAGATGGTAAAACAATCTATGAGGAACAGTCACAAGCCGCTTCTGTAAACATTGAAGATATAATGAACACTTCTGCAATGTCATTTAAGCGTAATGCGGTTAGTGTGTTGGCGGATGGAAGTAGATATACAATAATAGATACACTTCCAGTAAATGAAGCACTAACAGGGCAAGGTGATTATATTCTTAAATCAGACCTTAATTATTCTAATGTGAATTTAATTGAAGTAGAATTTGAACATACATACAATGATGCTAATAATAATTGGTTTGCAGGTTATGTAAGTTGTGATAGTGTTAGCGAGTGGAACAAACAATATAGTTTATCAAGTAATAATTTAGTATTTTCTGTAGATTTAAGTAGTGCAACGAATATAAAGTTTGTAAAGGTGTATGATAACGGACGAGGAAATAGTAATGATACAGTAAAAGTAAAAGAAATTCGCTTTTATAAAGAAAAAACTGGTCCCACAGTAACAATCACCAACGCACCAACAACTGCACTAAAAATAGGCGCAACACATCAGTTAAGTGCAACTGGCACAGAAAACACAATAAACTGGACATCATCAGACAATACTGTTGCAGAAGTAGATTCAACTGGTAATGTTACGATTAAGGCTATGCCACAAAACAGCAATAAAGTCACAATCACAGCAACAGACAGCACGGATAGTACAGTTACAGCAAGTGTTGAAATCGAAATTGAAGCAATGACGCTCACACCAAAAAGCTCAGATGTTGTAATTGGTGATAAGGTAGTTTATAATGCGAATTATGACGGCTTTACAATTAATAGCGGAACTGGTTACAGTGTAAACAAAAAAGAAGTTACCGCTACAAATACTGGTAATTATACAGTAAGTGCAACATATGCTGGTTCTTCGGCAACAGCTTCTCTGAATGTATCTGCACTTCAAATTAATGGTCAAACACCATTGGACGTAAACGGAACTTATCAATTCAGTGTGAACGGTCAGACAGACGGACATACATTTGAATGGAAAGTTATTGAAGGTGATTCAGATGTTCTTGAAATAGACACCAACGGAAATATAACAACACATAAATCCGGAAGCGTTAAAATTCAAGTTACTAAAGATGATACGTACACAGCTGAATATGACGTAACAGTTCAAAAGGGTGCGCTTTCAATATCTGTTAATCCAACACAAATACGTGCTGGTGGTACAGCTGAATTGAGTGCAATGAATGCAGACGGTGATGTGAGATATACGGAAGATTCTGAATACATTACAATTGATGACAATGGTTTGGTTACAGCAGAAAATGTAGAAAGTCAAGAAACTGTAGAAATTACGGGTACTCTTGGACAGGAAAGTGCAACATGTAATCTCACTATTATTCCACTTCCCTCAATTTCCGCACCAGATAGTAAAAATCGTATCGGCATTGGTGAAACATTGCAGCTTACAGCAAGCAATATTCTCGGCACAGCGACATGGAGGTTAGAAGATGAAGATACTTCAATCTTGACCGTAGATGAAAACGGTTTAGTTACAGGTGTATCAACAGGTACGAAAACAATTATCGTTGAGGATACTGACGGTACAATAGGAACATACGAAATAACCGTTGCGGAACTTGCTGCTGATCCAGGATTGCCAGATGAACCAGAATTCTACACTACAGTAACGCTTACAAGTGCTGATTTGGCAAACGGAAATTGGGAAAAAATAGTAAATCTTCCAATTGAAGACGAGAATGGCCAAAAGTACTACTATTACATCGAAGAAGTGACAGTAAATGATGTTGTTAATGGAAACGGCGGAAAGTATATGCCGATAAAATATGAAGGACAAGGTGTAACGCTTAATGAGGTCGGTTCAGAAACTCCCGAGATTTCCGTAACAAACAGATTGACACAAACAATCCAGGGTCAACTCCCCTCCACCGGCGGAAGCGGAGTAAAGACATACTACTACTTCGGAGGCGCGTTAATGCTTCTGGGTATTGCCGGGTTCACAGGTCTTAAACGACGCGAGAGAAAACGTCGTGAAGAATAAACGCAAAAGCATAATAAACAATGAAAGGGGAGGGCGTGTTTAGGCTCATACCCTCCCCGCAAATGAAAATTATTTTTAAAGGAGAATTATTATGAAAAAAACTAACAGAACTTTTAAGAGATTCGCAGCTATCACTTCCGCTTCACTTTTAGCAGCTTGCATGGTTGCACCAATGGCAACAGGTATGACATCGAGTGCGTATAATATTACGATTACCAGTAATGGTAACATTGATGCTTCTAAGCATACATTTAGTGCATATCAGCTCTTTACTGGTACATTGAATGATGACGAAACAGGATTTGTTGGTGGAACAGTTGAATGGGGTTCGGCATTAAATACGGATGACTTGAGAATGTCATTTATAGATAAAATTAAAAACAAGACATTTGCAAATACTGAGGCAGAAGCTGCTATAAACGCTCTTACAGCTTCTATGACAGACGGTGCTGGAAACACTCAGTCAACTGCTTATGAAGTAGCTCTTGCACTTGAAAAATTAGCAGGTGCAAGTGATGCAGATAAAAATCTTCTTGCTGAGGCAATTTCTGCTGTTGCTTTAGCAGATGCAGAAAATTCTGTAGATGGTACGATTTCTGATTTGGATGCAGGTTACTATTTTGTTAAGGACACAACAACTATTGGCCAAGGCGATGCTGCTTCAAGATTTATTCTTAAATTAACTGGTGATGAAGAAGTACAGATAAAGACTGACGCTCCTACACTTGAAAAGAAGATTTGGCATAATGACGTAACTGCAAATCCAACTATTTCAACTGAAAGTGCGCCTACATTTGAAACTGATGTTTTAGCAAATAATGGTTGGGTAGATGTAGGTGATAACCAGATTGGTGATACAATTTATTATGTTACCAAAACATCAGTTCCTGATATGTCAGATTATGACACATATAAATATATAATTAATGATACAATGGATTCGGGATTAACTGTAGGTGATGTAACTAATATTGTATATGTACCAAGTTCAGGAAGTGCATCTGAAATTAGTTTTGTAACTACTGGTGATACAGCACAAACAGCACTTGTAACAAAGTCAGCAAACGGATTTACAGTAGATTTTGGCGATTTAAAGACTGTTTTACCTAATGCTAATGGTGGTTATATCTATACATACTATACAGCTACACTAAATGCAAATGCAGAGGTTTCTGCTTCTGCTAACGATAAGCAGAATAATCCTAATGAGGCTTGGCTTGAATATTCAAACAATCCTAATGTAAGCGGTTCTGGTGAATCTGGTGATGAGAATGAGACTGGTACAACAGCTAAGGATATAGTATATGACTGGACATATACATTCAATGCTTCAAAGGTAGACGAAAAGGGTGCTCCTCTTGCTGGTGCTACATTCGAGTTAAGAGTTGGTGGTACTGAAACAGCGATTGAACTTATTGAAATAACTGATGTATCTAAGATTGAAGGTATTGAATCAGCAGCTGAAGATACAAAATATTTTAGAATCGCTACTGAAGATGATAAAGAAAATACCCCTGACAAAGTAGTTACATCATTTACATCTGAAGAGGTTGAAGGTGTAATTAAGAACAAGTTTGTGTTTGTAGGTCTTGATGACACAAAGAGATATGATCTTCAAGAAACAAGTGCTCCAGATAATTACAATAAGGCAACAGAACCATCTAAGCTTATTATAGCAAATTCTTATAAGGATGCTGATGAAGCAACAGTTGATACAGGTGATGAAGTATTTACAATAAGTCGTACTGTTGATGGTACTGCATCTAATAATGCTGAAATTGTAAACCGTAAGGGTGCATCACTCCCCGGCACCGGTGGTATCGGTACAACAATCTTCTATCTTGGCGGTGGCGCAATGGCAGCTATCGGCGGCGTATACCTCATTTCCAAGAGAAGAATGAAGAAGTCTGAGGAATAAGTTAAAATATAACATTATTAAATCGGAATAGAAAACATAAACTAACTAAAGGCTAATTAACCTAATTATGCCGCCGACGGTGAAAGCCGTCGGCGGCCATTAGGGAGGATCCCATGAAGAAAAAAATCAATAAATCAAGCTTATTTGCAACAATATTTTTTACATTAATGCTGTTCGTGGGAATCTCCGTGATGCTTTATCCCATTATAAGCGATTGGTGGAATTCCAAGGTGCAGAGCCGTGCAGTTGCTAACTATGAAGTAGCAGTTGCGAAAATGGACACAGACAGAACAGATAAGTTAATCGCAAAGGCAAATGAATACAACGAGAAAATAGCAAGGCTTCAATCGCCTTTTGTGGATTACAGCACGATTTCAGGCTATGAAACAGCGCTCAATGTGTCAGGTACGGGAATTATGGGATATATCTCAATCCCTGTTATTCAAGTAGAGCTTCCGATATATCACGGCACAAGCGAGGAGGTTCTGAATATCGCCGCAGGACATCTGGAGGGTTCATCTCTCCCTGTAGGCGGAGCAAACACACACGCTGTTATCTCTGCGCACAGAGGACTTCCCTCTGCAAGACTTTTTACAGACCTTGACAGAATCGAAAAGGGCGATGTTTTTACAATAAATATTCTCGACCGTATATATACCTATGAGGTTGAGGAAATACTTATTGTAGAGCCTCACGAAATGAATACGCTTTCAATTATTCCCAATGCGGATTATGTAACTCTTATGACATGTACCCCATACGGTATTAATACACACCGTCTGCTGATACGTTCACATCGTATTGAAACTGTGTACAAGAAAGAGTACAGAGTTGTTGCGGAAATGGTAAAAATTGATCCAATGCTTGTTATACCTTTTATCTGTGCACCTTTCGTGTTAATTCTCGTTTGTGTGTGGGTATTCGGCGGCAAGCGTAAAACAAAATCACCAAGAGAAATTGCTGCACGTATGGTGCTGGCAGGAAGGGAGGATTAAAATGACAGGAATAAGCAAAAAAGTCGGCTCAATTTTAATTGTTATGGGAATGGCTTTGCTGCTGTGTCTGAGTTGTATGTGCACATCGGCTTCGGCTAAATCGAGCGGAACAATTATTCTCGTTAATGAAATTAAAGGGCAGGCTGTAAAAGGTATGAGTTGGGAGATATTCCGAATCGGTACTTTTGACGGCGAAAAAATAATCCTCCAAGGCGATTTTGCAAAATATCCTGTGGATATGAGCGACCTCTCTGCTTCAGGTCTTGCAGATGCTGCTTCTACTTTAAAGGACTACGCCTTTACTTTCAAACATAAATCTGAAGGCAGCGGAAAGTCAAAAAAAGATGGTACTGTCACCTTTAAGAATTTGGAGGACGGTTTGTATCTCATCGCCGCTAAAGTTTATATGGACGGCGTTACAATGTATATTCCTACTCCCGCAATAGTAAATCTTGATACTAAAAAAGAGCCAGAAATGACAATTTATACTAAGATTAATGCTATGGCTGTAACAGCAGGCAGTGTTGAAAGATTTAAAGTGCAGAAAGTATGGGAAAATGATGAGAATCTCCCCCGCAAGCCCAACGAAATTGTAATTGATATTTATCGCGATTATAAATTCTACCAAACAGTTCGTCTTTCTGAAACTAATAACTGGAGTTATGAATGGAGCAATAAAGTAGGGGCTGAATGGACGATTATTGAGCGTAAGATTCCTGAGGGCTGCTGCGTAGTATACAAGAATAACGGCAGAGATTATGTCGTTGTAAACACATATGTTCCCGGATTTGAATTTAACTGGGAAGAAAACTTCACTCCTCCCGATACCACAACTTCAACAACAACAACTACTACTGATATCACCACTACAACATCAGTGGCTTCTAATATAATAGGTGATAAGGTAACAACAGATGCAAGTACAACAACAGAAACTACTACATCAACAACAGCTGTAACAACAAAAAAAGCTTCCCAAAAGGTTACAACTACACCAAGCAAGCTTCCGCAGACAGGACAATTATGGTGGCCGGTGCCTGTAATGGCAATTGGCGGACTCGTTCTTATTGCGGCAGGTACAAGAATAATCAGCGGCTCAAAGAGGGACGAAGATGAATAAAAAACACGGATTATTTTGTGTAGTACTGGGGACATTGTTGCTGATAGCGGCAGTGTCCCTTGTTTTATACAATAAGAATGAAAATGAAAAAAGCGGTGAAGCAGCCCAGTCTGTACTTGCAGAATTGGCAGAGGTTATACCGCCGCAACCGCCTACAGAACCAGTGACAGAGAAGCCTACAGCAGCGGATATTCTGGCTGAATATGATATTGAAACTGTAACAGAAGCAAAGGTAGAGCCTACTATATCCATTGCCGAGAGAGGATATATCGGCATTGTTGCAATTCCTGCACTTGAACTGGAGCTTCCCGTTATGAGCGAATGGAGTTATCCGAATCTGAACATAGCGCCTTGCAGATACAAGGGTAGTGTTGCAGAAGGGGATATAATTATTGCTGCCCATAACTACTGGTCTCATTTTGGCAGATTGTCGGAGCTTGGCGGCGGTGAGATATTCACTTTCACCGAAGCTGACGGCAGAATTCACAAGTATGAGATTACTGAAATCATTCAGCTTGACGGCAGGGACATCGACGGCATGGATTTTGGTTCAGCGGATTCGTGGGATATGACGCTTTTTACCTGTACTCTTGGCGGTCAGAACAGGGTTACTGTCCGTGGAGTAGAAATTGACGAATAACAAAAACAGCCTGCCAGAATTGGCAGGCTAAAATTTTTTTAAAAAATATGTAAAGTTCACTTGACAAATAATGTAAAGTGTGCTATACTATAAATGTAAGGTGAACTTTACATCAATTTGAAAGGAGAATTATTATGCTTAATCAAAAAGGCAAAAGTATTGTAAGAAATATCGGAACTGTTTTTATAACTGCCGCACTTATACTCCGTTTGAGCAGCAGTCATATCGGCGGTGCATTTGCAGAATTTACCGAAGCTGCATTTCCGTGGCTTACAATAGGCGTTGCAGTCGCTGTTGTACTTTTGTATAGCAGCGGAAGGGAGGACAAAATTTGTGAAAAACAAAATACAGGAATTGAGAAAAAGTCGTAAAGTAACACAGCAGGAGCTTGCAGATGCTCTCTGTGTTACTCGACAGACGATTATTTCCCTTGAAAACGGGAGATATAACGCATCATTAACACTTGCTCACAAAGCCGCGCAATTCTTCGGTATGACGATAGAGGAGCTTTTTATCTTTGAGGGCGACGAAAATTTATAAGGAGATTAAATTATGAAAGAGTTCAGAAAAAAGTATGAAAATAAGTTTAAAATCAGTATATTTAAGTGTCTTACTATGCCGATTGCATTTTTCACTGCGCAATTTCTTGTCAAAGGAGGCAGTGAATTTTCACAGGGACTGGTGACAGGCGTGTTTTCAGCATTAATGGTCACAGCAATTTTTTCACTTGTCAGTACATATGTTATTCTTCATAATGAGGAACAGCTCAAAAAGCGTTACATAGAGGAAACGGATGAACGAAATATTGAAATAGCTAAGAAAACAATGCAGACTTCAAGTCTTATTTCCCTCTATCTGACGGCGATTGCTGTAATTATCAGCGGATTTATCAGCGAGGTTGTAAGCATAACCCTTGCAATTGATATGATAGTTGGGGCAATTATTACCGTTGCAGTAGGAACATATTATAAAAAGAAAATGTAACTATTTGGCTATATAACGTCACTCCACGTATAGTAGAGTTCGATTTTTTAAAGCTTCTACGGTGCGTGTGTTCCATTTTTTTGAATTTATGATATACTGAAATCAAAGGAGGTCAATATAGTGGATCAGATAAAAATAGGACAGTTCATTTCGCAGTTGAGAAAAGCTAAAGGGATGACACAACGTCAACTTGCTGACGAGTTGCTTGTCAGTGACAGAACAATTTCAAAGTGGGAAACGGGAAAGGGAATGCCTGATGTATCACTTATGATGCCGCTGTGTGAAATTCTTGACATAAGCGTAAATGAACTGCTTTCTGGTGAAAAGCTTTCCAATGAGGAATATAAGAAGAAAGCTGAAGAAAATATCGTAAACATCCTCGGCGAGAAAAAAACAAACATAAAAAGATTACTGACGGCAGGAGCGATATTCTTAATGTCTGGAATAGCTGTAGGTTTGAACTGCAGTGTGGTTGCTTATGAAAATCTTAATATTGAAGATGATGCAAGTTTAATAATTTCAGCGATTATCACTGCAATATTAGGAATTGTATTGGGTTCAACAGTTGACAGCAAAGCGGGTTATTTTGAATGTACTGAATGTCAAACTACATTTACCCCAAGTGGTAAAACCTACTTAAAGGGTGTTATTACAGTAACTCCATTTTCAGCTCATTTTGAATGTCCGCATTGCAAAAAGACCACGCGTTGTAAACGAAAATTTAAAAGATAATATGAAAGGTTTAAATTATGAAGAGATTACGTGCAGAAAATTTAGTGAAAACATTTCAAGTAAGTGAAAAGCAGAGAAAGGCACTTAACCTGAAAGACCGTAAAAAGACTGCGGTAAATGGTATCAGTTTTACAGCAAATTCAGGTGAAGTTTTCGGACTTTTAGGACCTAACGGCGCAGGAAAAACCACAACTATGAGAATGCTCTCAACTCTTATTAAGCCTGACAGCGGTGATGTGTTCTACAACGATAAAAGTGTTGTTGAAAATCCTACAGATATACGTTCTGAGTTTTCGTTTCTCACCACTGATTTAAAGCTTGATATGAAATCAACAGCAGATGAAATGTATGATTTCTTCGCAGAGCTTTATCATATTCCTGCTGAAACTGCAAAAAAGCGAAAGAAAGAATTGTTTGAAAACTTTGGTATATCCGCTTTTGCTGAAACAAAGATAAGCAAGCTTTCACAAGGTATGCGCCAGAAAGTTTCCCTTGTTATTTCAGTTATTCACAATCCCGATTTTATCATCTTTGATGAGCCGACAAATGGTCTTGATATAATTGCCGCGAGAGAAGTCCGTGATTTTATTTTACAGATGAAAGCAGAGGGTAAATGCGTAATTATATCAACTCATCTTTTCGACCTTGTTGAAAAGATTTGTGACCGTGCGGCAATTATCATTGACGGTAAAATTGTTGAAAATGATACTATTGAAAATATCAGAAATGGACGTTCTCTTGAAGACGCTTTCTATGATATTTACAAGGAACATAAAGGAGAATGAACCAAATGATTAAAGATATACTTGCAATTACAAAAAAAGAACTGAAATCCTGTTTTTCTGATAAGATGATTTTAGTCCAGATTATACTGTTGCCTTTTATAATAGTATCTGGTTATGCTATGCTTATGTCAACAATGAGTGAAAGCACAAGCGGAACAGACAACAAAGACTATACTGCATACTGTATAAACGCACCTGAATATATGATGGAAGTTTTTTCAGAGCTTGGAATTAATTCAACAGAACTGGAAATCGATTCTATAAAAAATCAGATTTCCGAAAAGAAATGTGATTTGCTTGTTGTATTTCCCGATGATTTTGCAATTGTGGAGACAGGAGAAACAGAGCTTTCAGACGTTCAGATATGGTACAATTCAGAGAAATCTGATTCTGCAATGCTATATAATATGACTTTGGAATCTCTCAATGCATTTCAGCCAAAGGTTTTCACAATAAATTCTGATACTGATATTGATTATGATTACGGCGACGAAAATTACTTTGTAAAGAAAATGCTTGGAATACTATTGCCGACAATGATACTTATGTCCGTATTTATGGTCTGTATGAATCTTGCCGCAGAGTCTGTAGCAGGGGATAAGGAACGGGGCTTTTTAAATACTATGCTAATTACACCTGTAAAAAGAAGCGCTATTGCAGCAGGTAAGTCCCTCTGCGTATTTATTGCGGCAATTATAGGCGGTATATCTGCATTTTTAGGTATGGCAGGTTCATTACCCAAGCTGGCAAAATCAACAGGAGCCACAGAAAGCATTTCTTACAGTTTTTCAGAATATCTGCTCCTTTTCGGTGTTACGATAACAGCTGTATTTGCACTTGCGGGAATACTTCTTATTCTTTCTACATTAGCTAAGGACGTAAAGCAAGCTACAACCGTAGCGCCTGTATTTATGATGATTCTTATGATTGCAAGCATGCTTACAATGGTGGAAAGTTTTGGAGAAACAGTTGATAAACTGGGAATGATAAATGCTTGCATACCTGCATGGAACACAATGGTTGTAATGCAGGATATCATTGTATGCGATTATTCATCTACCTTCGTGATAATAACATGTGCTGTAAATGTTGTGTTTTCAGCAATTGCAGTTTTTGTGGTTGGCAGACTTTTTGAAAATGAAAGAATTGTCAATGCATAAATATAAAGCCTGCCAAAATCGGCAGGCTTTAATTACGCTAAAACAGAAATAATAATCATAGCTATTCCGGCAAGACTTACGGAGAGATAGCATGAACGGATAATTTTTGAAAATTGTATAAGCCCCTCGTGCTTTTTAACACAGGTGAATAGCCGCATATTCTGCGAATAATTTGGCATAAAACGGTTTTCGATTTCTCTGATTGCAACGCGGCAGTCGTGAAGCAGCATAGTTGACCTGACATCAAGAAAGTAACAAATCAGACCGATAATAAATACCGCAATGGATATAATAAGCATAAGTGAGAGATTTTTTCCGAACATAGCAGCGAAAACACCAAAAAGAACTGTTTCAACAGTGATAAAAAGTTCAGTGATTTTCATTCGCTGGTCAGCGTGGAGCTGATAATAACTCCAGTATAAATTCAAAAGCTCCGAGGGTTCAAGATTTCTACTGTTTGACGGCATGATTAGCCTCTCTTTCTTTAAAGTAAGTGATATAATATCCTGCAAGGAATACAGCAGCAGGCACGAATGCAAGTGGAAGCATGGCAAGAATTTGTCCCGAGGTCAGCGCCGCTGAGGACGCATCCGGATTTATAAAATTATAAATCTGGATAAAATAACCGTTTATGATTTTATGCCAGCGGTAAAAATCAATATCAGAATATCTGAGTATCAACCAGCTTATAATTGCGGGGAATGAAGCGGAAATACTCATAATCAAAGGCATGGCAGGGGATAGCTTTTTTTCGCTTTGCCGTGTGGATTTAATATCCGCCAAGGCTGTTTTTGCAGCGAAATTTCCCAGCACGCAAACAAGGATTCCAACAGTGCAGATTGCTGATATTACTCGGAATATCACAGTTGAAGAGCCTGCAAGAGTTAAGCCGATAAAAAGTGAAAGTATATCTGCCGCAATGATAGTCAGCAGAGTTTTAAAAATTTTCATAGTGTGAATAATTGATTCTCATTGAGGAATAATATCAACGAGGTGAGGAAAATGGCAGATGAAGATATGAAAATATACATTCCCAGACCGACAAATTTAACAGACAGCGGCGAGGAAACTGACGAAGTAAAGGTTTATTCCTCGGATAAGCCGATGCAATCCGCACAGCTGCCATAAAAAACGGTCTGTGAGGGGTCAATGATAAAGCCGTGGTGCTGTGCGATGTGGCTGTTGATATCCATTAGCTTATTGCAGCTGAGATGTATCAGCTTTCCGCAGCTGCGGCATTTAAGGTGGAAATGCTCCTGACATTCCTTTTCATTTTCGATGTACTGATAACAGGCGCTTGTTTTGCCGTCGATGACGAATTTGCGGACAGTTCCTGATTCAACAAGGCGGTCAAGCTGGCGGTAAATGGTCGCCATACCAACAGGAGAGCCGACAGAACGGAGATAGTTGTCGATTTCCTGCGCACTGGTGTGCTTGTCCTTATTATTTATAAGGAAATCAAGAAGTTTTTCCTTTTGTGCGGTATTATAACCTGAATCTTTTTTCATAAAATCACCCGATAAATATATTATATCAATATTTTATCATTTATAGCGATTTTTGTCAAGTGCTGTGAAAATGCCCCTTGCAGCACAGGAGAAATATCATCTTTAGACATACAAAACCTCCCAATTCCTAACGGAAATGGGAGGTCTTATCTTTAATATTCCAGATAAACATCAACAGTCAGGTCATTCCATTGATTTTCTCTCAGGTATGAGCCTGTGGCTTTTCGGAAGGCTTTAGCCTCGTCAAAACCTATGCTGAATGTGTGAAAAGGTATTCGCCTATCTTTATCTAAGTGCAGCCTGTGCAGCAGCAAGTCTTGCGATCGGCACACGGAAAGGTGAGCAAGATACATAGTCAAGACCGATCTGGTGGCAGAATTCTACAGATGTAGGATCGCCGCCGTGCTCGCCGCAGATACCGCAGTGGAGGTTGGGATTAGCAGGTCTGCCAAGCTTGAGAGCTGTCTCCATAAGCTTACCAACACCAGTCTGATCGAGCTTAGCGAAAGGATCGTTCTCGAAGATCTTAGCATCGTAGTAAGCGTTGAGAAACTTACCAGCATCATCTCTGGAGAAGCCGTATGTCATCTGTGTAAGGTCGTTTGTACCGAAGCAGAAGAAGTCAGCGTTAGCAGCGATCTCGTCAGCTGTAAGAGCAGCTCTGGGGATCTCGATCATTGTACCAACTTCGTACTCAAGCTCAACGCCAGCCTCAGCGATAACAGCGTCAGCGTTAGCGATAACAACAGCCTTAACGTACTTAAGCTCCTTAACCTCGCCTACGAGAGGAATCATGATTTCAGGCTTAACGTTCCAATCGGGATGGTTCTTCTTAACATTGATAGCAGCCTTGATAACAGCCTTTGTCTGCATAGCAGCAATCTCAGGATATGTTACAGCAAGACGGCATCCACGGTGACCCATCATGGGGTTGAATTCGTGGAGTGAAGCGATGAGAGCCTTGATAGCCTCAACGGACTTGCCCTGAGCGTCAGCAAGAGCCTTGATATCAGCCTCAGTTGTAGGAACGAATTCGTGGAGAGGAGGATCAAGGAATCTGATGCAAACGGGTGTACCCTCGAGAGCCTCGTAGAGAGCCTCGAAGTCAGCCTGCTGCATAGGCTCAATCTTAGCAAGAGCAGCTTCTCTCTCTTCAACTGTATCAGAGCAGATCATCTCACGGAAAGCAGCGATTCTGTCAGCCTCAAAGAACATATGCTCTGTACGGCAAAGACCGATACCCTCAGCGCCGAGCTCACGAGCCTTCTTAGCGTCAGCAGGTGTATCAGCGTTTGTTCTAACCTTGAGTGTTCTGTACTTATCAGCCCAAGCCATGATTCTGCCGAACTCGCCAGCGATCTGAGCGTCAACAGTAGGAATGATACCGTCGTAGATGTTACCTGTAGAACCGTCGATAGAGATGAAGTCGCCCTCAACGAAAGTCTTTCCGCCGAGCTCGAACTTCTTGTTCTCTTCGTCCATCTTGATATCGCCGCATCCGGATACACAGCAAGTACCCATACCACGAGCAACAACAGCAGCGTGAGATGTCATACCGCCACGAACTGTGAGGATACCCTGTGAAGCCTTCATACCTGTGATATCCTCAGGTGAAGTCTCAAGACGTACAAGAACAACCTTCTCGCCCTTAGCGTTCCAAGCCTCAGCGTCCTCAGCTGTGAATACAACCTTACCGCAAGCAGCACCAGGTGAAGCACCGAGTCCCTTGCCCATAGGTGTAGCAGCCTTGAGAGCCTTAGCGTCGAACTGTGGGTGGAGGAGTGTATCGAGGTTTCTGGGGTCGATCATAAGAACAGCTTCCTGCTCAGTTCTCATACCCTCATCAACGAGGTCGCAAGCGATCTTAAGAGCAGCCTGAGCTGTTCTCTTACCGTTTCTTGTCTGGAGCATATAGAGCTTACCGTGCTCAACAGTAAATTCCATATCCTGCATATCTCTGTAGTGGTTTTCGAGGATTGAGCAAACCTCTGTAAACTGCTTGAATGCCTCAGGGAACTTTTCTTCCATCTGAGCGATAGGCATAGGTGTTCTAACACCGGCAACAACGTCTTCGCCCTGTGCGTTTGTAAGGAACTCACCCATGAGCTTCTTTTCACCTGTAGCAGGGTCTCTTGTGAAAGCAACACCTGTACCGCAATCGTCACCCATGTTACCGAAAGCCATCATCTGAACGTTTACTGCAGTACCCCATGAATAAGGAATATCGTTGTCACGTCTGTAAACGTTAGCTCTGGGGTTGTCCCATGAACGGAATACAGCCTGAACAGCGCCCATGAGCTGCTCCTTAGGATCTGTGGGGAAGTCTGTACCGATCTTAGCCTTGTATTCAGCCTTGAACTGTCCAGCAAGCTCCTTAAGATCGTCAGCTGTAAGCTCAACGTCCTGAGTAACGCCCTTCTTTTCCTTCATTTCGTCGATAAGCTCTTCAAAGTACTTCTTACCAACTTCCATAACAACGTCAGAATACATCTGAATAAATCTTCTGTAGCAGTCCCAAGCCCATCTGGGGTTATTGGAAGCTTCAGCCATGTAATTTACAACGTCTTCGTTAAGACCAAGGTTGAGGATAGTATCCATCATACCGGGCATTGAAGCTCTTGCACCTGAACGTACAGAAACGAGGAGAGGATTCTCCTTATCGCCGAACTTCTTACCTGTAACTTCTTCCATCTTTACGATGTACTCGTTGATCTGAGCCATGATCTCATCGTTGATCTTACGGCCGTCGTCGTAGTAAGCTGTGCAAGCTTCTGTAGAAATTGTGAAGCCCTGGGGAACAGGAAGACCCATGTTAGTCATTTCTGCCAGGTTTGCACCCTTACCGCCGAGGATTTCACGCATATCTGCGTTACCCTCGGAGAATAAATAACAATACTGCTTTGCCATTGGTATTACCTCCAATATAATCTTAGTGCAGGACAAACAGAAGTATGTCCGCTTACAACTATTATAACATATTTCGGAAAAAAATGCTATATAGAAAAAACAAAAAAATAGCGGTTGATTTTCCAACATTTTGTACAAAAAAGCAATGAACGTCCATATCGTGTATCTTTTGAAACATAATCGGGGAAAATCTGCAAAAGAAAAAGTGGTTTTCATCGGCACCCTCTCATTTTGCCTTTGAAAACCACTGATTCAATTACACTCCTGCACACCCTCAATATGCAGAAGTTTTCGGTCGGTACTTTATGTACCTTTGCAGCTTAGCCATAGAACTTTAATTAAAGGATTATCTTCATCGGTACCGTCTGTTTTAGGCGATTAAACATATTATAGGCATTAATGTTTAATAATCAGACGGCTCGTAGATATTTTAGAATAAGAAATTGTTCATTTTGTCGGCGGAGTTTAAAACCGACGGCTAAAACATTTAAAAGCTGCATTACCGTGTTCACAGGACACATAAAATGTATCTTTTGAAAAGTCAAAGGAAATATGCCTGTATTTCGGCAGGAATTACCTTTGATATGTTTATTATATTCCAAAGTTTCTCTGTATTCAAGGGATAATATTGCTGTAATTTCTCACTATATTGCTATAAAAAGCTAATATATAAATCTTAAATAACAATGAATAAGTTTTCTTATTTTTCATATACATTGTGTATTAAAATAATATTCATCGTTTTTTCTTTTTATCTAAAATCTTTGATTTTTCGCTATATACAGCCAATTCACTCGGATGAAGCAAGAAACTTTATAATTTTTAGTATATATTCTTCTGCTTTTGACATTTTGTAAATTTGCATTATTGTTTAAAGCTTAATCATTTAACTTAGTGGTGCGTTGGCTTTTTTTACATGATTCTACATATTTTTTTGTTTTAACAATTTTATCTTATAAAAAAGGAGCCCTGAGGCTCCTTCTTTAAGCAATGCCCTCTGCGGCATCTGCAATCCTTTTTTCGTAATACTTTTCTGTCCACTCATGCTCAAAACTTTTGAAAAGCTTCATAGCAGCATGGGCATTTTCAACGGCATTTTCTATGCTTGCCTCATCTCCCGATTTTGCGCATATATAAACACCTGCAATGAGAATTTCCAGCAGAATGGTATCATTTCGTCCCTGCGGCTTATATCCGAAGCTTTTGAGGAGTCGGAAAGCAGAATTATAATGTCTTGCAGCGCAATCAGCATAGGAAAGTGAAATATACATAGCCGCTTTCTGTCTCATACTCACTTTTTCAGAGTGAAGCTGCATGAAATTAATATGCTCAGTGCGGAATTCCTCAGCATCGCGCCAGTTCCCGATTTTACTCTTAACAAGGAGCGAAGCAATGCAGTATCTGAATTTTTCTTCGGAATTGAGTTTTTTCTCCATATCCTCAAGCTTTGTAAGGAAAAAAGCAGCTGTTTTGTAATCGTGTACCTTATCGTAGAGACGTACAGTCTGAAGAATATCTCCGGCAGTTGGTTTTTTTGCGTTTAGCACAAAGAAATCGGCATATTCCGCAGCAAGAGCCTTGGTATAACCGTTCTGACAGAACTCATTGTAGAGGTCATTGTATTTTTTTTCGGTTTCACTTGATTTTTTTGCAAAAGTTATTTTTTTATAGTGTTCACGTTCCTGTGGCGACAGCATATTCAACGCTCCTTTTTACATAGAATTTATTTAATATTATTTTAACACAAATCCTAAACATAGTCAATATTTGTTTATAATTTTATGAGTTTTTTGGTAATATGCACAAAAAACACTTTGAAAATTCTATATGATAAAAAAAATAACTTTGTTGAATTTAAGACTATTTAAAGAAAATATGTTATAATATAAGTAGAATACCGTAATTTGTCGGTTTTATTCGGAGGGTTATATGAAAATACTTGTTGTTGAAGATGAAATACAGCTTGCCGACGCTTTGTGTGAGCTGTTGAAAAGAAATATGTATTCTGTTGATGTCTCCTACGACGGCATAAACGGGCTTGATAACGCACTCACAGGGCTATATGACTGTATTTTGCTTGATATCATGCTCCCCGGAATGAACGGAATAGATGTATTAAAAAATATCCGTAAAGAGCGCATAAATACCCCTGTGCTTCTTCTTACAGCAAGAAGCGAAGTAAGCGATAAGATAGCAGGTCTGGATTGCGGCGCCGATGATTATCTCACTAAACCATTTGTAACAGGGGAACTGCTTGCTCGTGTTCGTGCGCTTACTCGCAGAAAGGGCGAAATTGTGGACGAAAATCGCCTTGAATTCAAAGGACTTACCCTGAATAAAAATACCTGCTCTATAAGCTGCGAAAAAAATGAAGTAAAATTAAGTCTTAAAGAATATAACGTTATGGAAATGCTTATTGCTAATCCGGGGCAGATTCTTCCGAAAGAGCGTATTATCGAGAAAATCTGGGGAAGTGAAAGCGACGTGGAATACAATAATATTGAAGTGTACATATCATTCCTGCGTAAGAAAATAGCCTCTGTTTCTGCAGATGTTCAGATTAAGACTGCCCGCGGAATCGGTTATTTTATCGAATAGGAGGGGTATTTTTGTTCAGGAAAGTTCAGCTGAAATTTTTTGGAATTATCACAGCTATACTTATTGCAATATTTATTGGCGTTCTCAGTTCCATAAATATTATAATGGACGTTATCATGGAGCGTCAGACAAAATTTGTTCTGCAGCAGGTAGCGTCGGGAGTTGAATACAACAACAAAACCGAATCCTTTTCGTTTAAAAATCCGAACAGGCTAAAAGAAGAACCAAAAAAGAATGACAAACCTCCTGTCACCAAAGTGACGAATCAGACCAGAACAGTGACGAAAACAACGGCAACTGCTGATGCAACAAAGGAAAAGCCTGTGGAAACAAGCGTCGTTATTATATCAACCGACCCGCCGCAGATTGTTACGGAAGCGCCAACTGAAATCCCTGTAACAGAAGCTCCCACAGTTCCGCCTACGGAAGCGCAGCATACAGAACCTGTAAAGCCAACAGAACCTCCACCTACAGAAAAGCCGCCGCATCAAGAGGGCGATAATAATGGAGAAGGCGGAAATCCACCTCCGCAGGAACAGCCTACAGAACCGAATCCTTGGGAAAATCCGTGGGGAAATCCTTGGGATAATCCATGGGGAAACCCTTGGCAAAATCCATGGGACAATCCTTGGCAAAATCCATGGTACGACTGGGAAAACAACGGCGGTCAGTGGCAGTGGGGTGAGCAGAATCAGAACAATGTACAGCAGCAGAGTGCATTGGGTGGCATAAATCCTGTTGCAAATAAAATGTTTGTGCCTGTTCTTGACGGATATACAATATCTGTAACAGATACAAAGCCAAAGCCCACAGAGGATTTTCCGCCGCCGCCAGACGCTCAATTTGCTGACGGATTCAGCGAACCTGTTCCGAAATCCCTTAATTCTATTGAATTTTTCGTTATTATGGCTGATAATAACGGCAAATTTACCGCCTCGGCAAATAACGACGGAATGTCTGTTGAACTTGCGCAGGAATACATAGACGAAATAATCAAGGACAACAACACAATAGGCATGACAAGAAATCACAGCTATTGTGCAGAAAAGAAGTCTAATGGCACTCTCATGGTACTCACTGACAGAACAGCCGAAATGGAAATGATGCGTAAACTCAAACGCATTACACTTATTGTCGGAATAATCAGCATAATTATTCTTTCAGGCGCGGCTTATTTCCTCAGCGGATTAATTGTTCAGCCTCTTAAAGAAACTTTTGAAAAGCAGAAGCAGTTTATTTCCGATGCAAGCCATGAGCTTAAAACTCCCCTCACTGTAATTTCCACAAATGCAGATGTACTTGCAGGAGAAATCGGAAATAACAAATGGCTGAATTATATTCACGACCAGACAGACAGAATGAATATACTTGTAAATGACCTGCTTAGCCTTTCCAGACTTGAAAACAGCAGCCGTGATTTTATTACAAGCGAATTCGATTTGAGCCGTGCAATTACAAATGCTGCGCTTCCCTTTGAGTGTCAGGCATTTGAAAGTAAAAAGAACTTCGTCCTCAATATTGAGGAGGGAATCAGAATAATCGGCAGCGAACAGCATATCAAGCAGATGACCGGAATTTTCATTGATAATGCTTTGAAATATTCCAAGGACTGCGGAACGGTCCGCGTATCTCTTACAAAAGAAGACAGCAAGGTTGTACTTGCGGTTTACAATACAGGAAGCGGAGTTCCCGAGGAAGATGTCGATAAGCTGTTTGAGCGCTTTTATCGAAGTGATGAATCCCGCGCTCGCTCAACAGGCGGATACGGTCTCGGTCTTGCAATTGCCAAATCAATTATTGACAAGCACAAATTTAAAATTCAAGTGGAAAATCAGGAGGGCAGAAGCATCTGCTTTGTTGTGACTATGCAATAAGAATAACACCTCAAAGGCAAATTTGTCTTTGAGATGTTGTCTATTTATGGTTTAATTGCTTCTCGTTGTATTATTTCTCTGAGTTCTGGGATATCAATATATTCTGTAGCTACTATTATTTCATTCTTCTTATTAAGTTTTGTGTTTTTACTACCATTAATTTTCTTTTTCATAAATTTTCCTTTTACGATTTCAAGCTTACTATATACATCTTTTTCAGCGTCAGAGATAAGCTTTGCAACATCAGGCGGATTTAACGCGTTTTTTCCAGTATATATAGGCAATCTCTTAAGTTCATTTCTTTTGTTTGAAAAATCTACATGTATTTGCGCTTTATTACTATCATACAATTCGTCAATCCATTCTTCGATTATTTTTATATCTTCATCAAATATTTTAGCAAGATGTTTAGGATTTACAAAATACGATTCTATATCGGAGCCTTTTGTTATAAAAGGAATTGCATTGGCTTTAGAAATCTGCCTTTCTACATATTCCATTTCACCAACAGTCATAAAATCACGATCTCTATGTATTATAATTTTACAGTTTGGAGCCGCTTTATGAATGAATTCGGTTAATAATATAGCGGTGTCTAATTTTCCACAACCTTTGTAAGAAAATATATAGTAGTTCTTAAATCCACTTTGCGTTAGTATTAAATCACACATTTTTGTGTCGGAATCTTCTGTCATAAATACAAATTCATATTTACCACATAAGCATTCATCAAATGAATCCAATGCTCCGATATCCATAAGAATGTCATAATAATTTAAAGTTTCGTCAGTAGATTCTTTTACTTTTCCTTTTTGCATCCATATAATTTTTGCTGAATCACTTAAATCAGTTAGCAAATGTCTGCTATGCGTACAGAGAATTATTTGTATTTTTTCTTCATAAGCCATATCTTTTAGAACTTGTGATAATATCACTTGATTATTAGGATGAAGATGTTCATCAGGTTCATCTAATAACAAAAGTCGTGGTGAAAAATATAATGCATAAGATAAAATTTGTATAACTTGAAGCGCACCCGTTCCACATTGTTCTAATGGTACAGTTACATTTCTAAAATTATCAAGGCATTCTATTTCAACATTAACATATAAATCTTCATCAGGTTCATAAGGCACTTTTACCGTAAGATTATGAAAAAATTCATGTAGTTTATTATTTAGTTTTTCAAGTTTTCCATCTTCTTTAATTTTATACAAAATATTTCGAATGTACATATTTGCATCGCCTCTTGCTACTGCACTACGAAGTTCTGCTTTTGTAATAAATTTCTCACGTGTTGGTATTCCAGAAACACCAGGCACATACATTGAATATAGTGGTGACCATGAGGTAACTAATTGACGGAAACTATTATTACCACTAGCATTTACAGATATATTCTTAGCATTTCTACCTTTCATTATTTCAATGTAAAAATTTTCGGTATTTTCAAAATTGTATAATTCCAAACAACTTGTCAATCCTTTAGAAACCGCATACTGCTCATTATGTCTCAAACATAGAAAATCCGATGAAGGATTATATATCAATGAATCTTCAGGAATTGTGGTTTTTTGCATTTTTCTTCGCATTACCTCTGCCATAATCATGAAATGAATTCCCTGTAAAACGCTACTCTTTCCTGAATTATTTGCACCTATTAAAACATTTATAGGTTCTAACTCAGATTCGAATTTTGATATTCTTTTAAAATCATGTAAAATTACTTTTTTTATCATATATATTTTCCCTTTCATATAAAAATAACTAAAACATAATATAACTCTCAATCAATCGACGGAATCCCCATTTCTGTATCGGGAGAAACCTTGTAATCTGAAAAGCGGTAGTCGTTTACAGATTTAATTTTCTTATTTTCCTCTTCATAGGCGATAAAAGTCATAGTCAGCGGAATAAAATAGGGATATCCAGCATCACCCTTTATGGCGTTATGGGAATTCCGCAGTATTCTTATTAAGATAAGATTTATAACAAGGGGAACAACATTTACATAATTAAACATGGCAGTAATAAGCATTATAGCTGTGGAAAGTTTAAGATAATACAGCTTTTTATAAAATATAAAATAGAAAAATATTGCATATCCAAGCACAATTCCGATAAGGCATGCCATTACACTGCGAGTAGTTTTATAGACAAGAGAAAGCTTTTCTCCGTCGATAAAATCAAGGGAATCAAATGCATATGTGAAAAGTATTACAGCAATAAGCGCTCCGATATTAAAGAAGAATCCTACCCAGAAATCGTGAACATATACCTCACGCTTTTTTTGCATTTCAAGCATGTGGTCGTTAAAGTCGTGTACTTCCTTGTACATTTTATCGGACGTGATATTTATACTGCATGAACTTATATTTTCGATTGTAATATAATCAAGTTCATCAAGGTTAATCTTTTTATTATAGTAATTATTCAGTCTCATGACGCGCCCTCCTTATAATTATATTATAACGATTTATTCATATTTTGTCAACAGTTTTGCGATATCTCATACTGGTGGAGTAAATTGATAAAGGCAGCCCCTCATCATCGGTGGTTCGGTGTTGAGGGGTTGTTTACTTTTATTCATTCATATATATTACAACTCACAATTACAATTTCACTGTCATCTTTACAACACACTCCGTATGTTTTGTACCAGGAAAGAAATCCCCACCGCACACTCTCTCCACATTATAGCCGTTATCGGAGAGATATTTCGCATCACGGGCGGCAGTAGCAGGATTGCAGGAAATCATAACGATTTTTCGGGGGGCGGCAGAGAGTATCACATCAAGGGACTGCTGAGAGCAGCCCTTTCTTGGTGGGTCAACCACGATAATATGGGGGTTACAGCCATTTTTGTGAAGCTGAGCGAAAACCTCTCCTGCATCGCCGCAGTAAAATTCTGCGTTGGAAATATGATTTTCGGCGGCATTTTTCTTGGCATTTTCCACAGCCTCAGGGATTATTTCAATTCCCACGATTTTCTTTGCTTTGTGAGCCATTGAAAGACCGATAGTACCTGCACCGCAGTACAAATCGGCAACGATTTCATCACCTGTCGGGTTGGCATATTCTAAAGCCTTTGCATAAAGCCTTTCAGCCTGTGGAGTATTAATCTGATAAAATGAAAGGGGAGAAATCTCAATTTTATTGCTGCTCATTGTATCGGAAATTGTATCACTGCCCCAGAGGGTAATACATTCAGCACCGAGAATAACATTAGTCTTATCAGGGTTTATATTCATCACAATGCTCTTTATATCGGGATATTTCTCGGATAATCCGCGGCAAAGAGATGCAAGCTGTCGACTCATATCCTTACGCACCACAAGGCACACCATGATTTCATTGGAATACGCGCCTTTTCTTAGATAAATGTGGCGCATTATGCCCGTTCCTTTGGATTCATCGTATACAGGGAGCTTCTTTTTGTTGATGAATTCAAGAATATCAGCGGTAATACTGCTGAAAATCTCGGGCTGTAAAGGGCAATCCTCAATGGGAATAACTCGGTGACTTCTGGGGGCATAAAATCCGCATACTGCCTTTCCGTCTACAGATGCAAGGGGATATTGTGCTTTATTTCTGTATCTGTCGGAGTTATCGCTGGGAATAAATTCATCGTATTCAGGGGATAGTCCGCCGATACGCTCAAAAGCGCTTTTTACGGTATCCGCTTTGGCTTGACATTCCGCGTCATAACTTATATGGCGGTAAACACAGCCGCCGCATTTCTTGTAAACACCGCACTGTCTTATTTCGCGGTCGGGGGAGGGGGTGATAAGCTTGTCTACAATTCCGAAGCCGTAACTGCTGAGAACTTTGACAATTTTAATATCAGCCACATCTCCTACAGCCGTTTCGGGAACAAATACTGCCATATTGTCAATTCGGCATACTCCGCTTCCCTCTGAGGTAAGACCCGTTATTTCTGCGGTATAGATTTGATTTTTTTCAGGCATTGTGTTACCTCCTGTTTTTTCTCCATAAGTTCATCAAAACGGTTGATATACTCGTATGGGAATTTATAATTGTGGATTCTGTTGATAAGTCCGTCGGGATATACAAGCTTTGTAGATGCGGCACAGCCTGCGCCGAGAATCGTCTGTGTTTCGTCCATAATGAATATGTTGTACTGGCTTTCATAGCCTTTTTTCGCATATCCCACATTTTCAAGATTATCAACAGTATTTTTCTGACGGTACATATAATATGGCAGATAGTTGTTTTCCATAAGCTTTTCAATGCTGTAATCCACCATTTCTGCGGCAGGATTAGCCATATTTTCATTGCCGTCACGGAAAAGTGCCGCTGAACGTTTAACTGTCAGGGTATGTACAGTTATACTTTCAGGGGAGAGTTCAACAATTTTATCAAGTGTATGTTTAAAACTGTCCGCCGATTCCGTAGGAAGTCCTGCAATAAGGTCGGTATTTATATTGTCAAATCCGATTTTTCTTGCAAGTTCAAAGGCTTCAATAGCTTCTTTTCCCGTGTGCTGTCTGCCAATAACACGCAGCACATCGTCATTGAGAGTTTGAGGATTAACAGATATTCTGTCTGCGCCCAGTTCCTTTATAACGCGAAGTTTTTCTTCTGTTATGGTATCGGGTCTGCCAGCCTCAAAACTGTATTCGCGGATTCTGTTCAAGTCGAAGTTTGCGGCAACAGCTTCCATAACTCTGCGGATATCCTCCGCGGAAATGGAAGTGGGAGTGCCTCCGCCGAAGTAGATTGTATCAATCTTTGTATCATTTTCTTTTACAAGTCTGCCGATGATTTCAAGTTCACGGCATAAAGCATCGATATACTGGGGCATAAGCTTTATTGCAGATGCCATGCTGTGCGATACGAATGAACAATAACTGCATCGTGTAGGGCAGAATGGAATTGATACATAAAGGCTTGCGGCTGATGTGTCAATGCTGTCAAGTATAGGCTGCTGATTTACAGCTGTTTCATATGCGAGAGCAAGTTTATTCGGTGATAGCTCATATCGCTCTGAAAGTGTTTTTTCGATTTCCTGCCGTGAAAGTCCCTGAGCCATAAGCTCTGTGACTTTTTTTACCGGGCGGATTCCCGTCATAAGTCCCCATGGTGCAGATATCCCTGTTTTGCGGCAGAGAATGTGGTATATCAGCCTGCACAGCTCATGCTCCGCAGTTCTTTTTTCAGTGTTTTCGGGGAGGCTTTTTTCTTCTGTTTCGGGGGTATCTCCGTTGAGACGTATTGTTGCGCTGAGACGCATATTATCGTCGCTTATTTCACATTCTGCAATGATATAGCTGTCTCCCTGCGCCTCTGTGATATCCTCTGTAAAATTAAAGCGTGCTGTGTGGAAAAACAGCTTGCAGATTGATTCAATCTCATATTTAAAAGAATTGCCGATCAGCACGATCGGCATTTTATAATCATTATTTTTATTAATCATCTTTTATCCTCTGAATGATTTCATATATGGGTTATTCCGACGCTCATAATCAAGGTCGGTGAATTCGTTATGTCCCGGATATATCTTATAGTTTCCTTCAAGCTCGTAAAGGGTTTCAAGGGACTGTATCATATAGTGAGGGTCACTGCCGGGGAAATCGGTTCTGCCGACGGAACAGCAGAAAAGGGTATCTCCTGAGAAAATAACGCGTTCCTCCTCGCAGATATAGCATACACTGCCGTGAGAATGACCGGGAGTATGAAGTACACGGAAGCTGTAATCTCCCTCGTTTATTATGCAGTTGTCGCGTATTATCTCATATTTCATAACAGGCTTGAAAGGCATAATTGATATCATGGAATGAAGCGACAATGCGGAGCTTTCAAGCATGGGGGAATCTGTTTCGTGGACGAAAACTTCTGCTCCTGTAGCCTGACGGACTTCTTCAACTCCGCCTGTGTGGTCAAAGTGTCCGTGGGTGAGAAGTATCTTTGTCAGTTTAAGACTGTTCATTTTGAGATATTCAAGGAGAAGCCGCGGACTTCCGCCTATATCAATAGCAATACAACGATTCGGTGCAGTTACAACGATATAGCAATTAGCATTGAGCTCGCCAAGCTGTAATGTTTTTATAAGCATGACATTCCCTCCTATATAGCGGAACGTTCAACGGAAATAACGTTCTTTATTTTTCTGATTTTATCAAATATAGCTTTAAGCTGTTCCATACTTGAAATTACTATTGTGCTTTCAAAAAGTGCGTTGCCGTTTTTTAGTACTCTTGATGAAGAGTGAACGATAGGCACACGGGATTCCATGAGAACAGCGGTGATATCGTACACAAGACCAAGGCGGTCTGCGGCGATAACCTCAAAGCTTGTCTGGAACTGTGAACTTGTATTCTCTGACCACTGAATATCAAACCAGCGCTTGATTTCTTCAGGATCATTACGCTGTAAAGCCGCGCGGTAGTTTGTACATCTTGTAGTGTGAACTGACAAACCAAAGCCTCTTGTTATAAATCCAACAATATTGTCTCCCGGCAGTGGATTGCAGCATTGTGCAAATTTTATGGCGATATCATTTATCTGGTCGAGGATTATGCTGTTTTTGCTGTCGGGCTTAGGCTTTATCATGGGAGCATTTGCCATTTCCTGTGCAGGCTCGCCATACTGCTTGTTATAGCGGTCTTTCATTCTCGGCAGCATTTTTTCAAGAGATATACCCTTATATCCCACAGACGCATAGAAATCGTCGATAGTTTCGCAATTGTGCTTTGCGAAGTCGTCTCTGAGGAAATCCTCCAGTTCCTTTTCGGGAACGTTCATTCTGTGACGTTTGAACAGCTTTTCAAGCTCGGCTCTTCCCTCGACGATGTTTTCCTCACGGCGTTCCTTTTTGAACCATGAGCGTATCTTTGAGCGTGCTTCGTTGGTAAATACCGTATTCAGCCATGCTCTGTTTGGACCTTTTTCAGGGTCCTTTGTGGTGATAATCTCGCATATCTGTCCCGTTTCAAGCTTGAAATCAAGGGGGACGATTCTTCCGTCAACCTTTGCACCGATTGTCTTATGTCCTATTTCTGTGTGGATACGATATGCAAAGTCTATAACATTTGAGCCCATAGGAAGAATTACTGACATTCCCTTTGGGGTCATTACAACAACGTCCTCGGGAGCGATATCAGTCTTGATGATGCGCACAATTTCCTCAACATCATCGGAGGTCTGCTGAGCCTCTATAACCTGTCTTACCCATGCAAGACGCTGTTCCATTTTGTCACGGGAGCGAATGCCTTCCTTGTATTTCCAGTGAGCTGCAATGCCGTATTCGGCGGTTTCGTGCATATCCCATGTGCGTATCTGCACTTCAAAGGGGATTCCCTCTTTGCCTAAAACCGTTGTATGAAGTGAACGGTAATCGTTGGCTTTCGGGGTAGCGATATAGTCCTTGAAGCGATTCGGCAGGGGCTTGAACATATCGTGAATAAGTCCCAGAACTCCGTAACATTCGGGAATAGTGTATACAATAATCCGCACAGCATATTTGTCATATATCTCATCAATATTCTTGTGCATCATGAAAATCTTTTTGTATATGCTGTAAATACTCTTTACTCTGCCTGAAATTATGGGAGGTTCTGAGAAATCCTCTTTCTTGAAGCGCTCCTTTATGCGTTCCTTGATAATTTCAATGAAAGCCTCACGCTCTTCCTTTTTGTTTTCGAGGATATTTTCAATTTCCTGATAGGCGTATGGGTCAAGATAGCGGAATGACAAATCTTCAAGCTCCTCCTGTATAGCCCGTATACCGAGACGGTGCGCAATGGGAGCGTAGATATTCATGGTTTCAAGGGCAGTGGCAATTTGCTTTTCATGAGGACGGTATTTCAGCGTTCTCATATTGTGAAGACGGTCGGCAAGCTTGATAATCATAACACGGATATCCTGCGACATGGCAAGGAGAATTTTTCTCACGTTTTCAGCCTGCTGCTGTTCCTTAGAATTTGTGGGAATTTTTCCCAGCTTTGTAACGCCGTCCACAAGAAGTGCAACGTCCTGACCGAAGCGCTTTTTCAGGTCATCGAGGGTAGCGGCGGTATCCTCCACAACATCATGAAGCAGGGCAGAGCATATAGTATCTGTGTCCATGCCCAGTTCAAGCAGTATATAGCTTACTGCAAGGGGGTGGATAATATAATCCTGTCCCGAGGAGCGCTTTTGACCTTCGTGAGCCTTTGCCGCAAACTCATAGGCTGAGAGAATCTTGCTCAGGTCATACTGACGGTCATCCTTTAATATCTTCTGGATGATCATTTCAATTGTAAAATTATCGTCATAATCGGGGATAGCGCTGAGGTATTCCGCGGATAACGGCTCCGTCTGCGCGTTAGGAATCGGCACATCCTGAAAGGGAATGGCGTTCTCCGATAAGTTTTTTTCATTTTTCATTTTGATCATCCTTTCTTGTGTAAATTACTGATTGCCGATTCTGCTTTTCAGCCCATTGAGAACAGGGGCAGAGTTAAAATCGGCTTTCTGAGTAACTGCAACCCGTCGGATAACTGAATCTGAACAGGAGCAGGTGATAAGTCCAAGCTCTTTCATAGCTTCAACAGCGAAACAAAAACGACAGTAGTTGATTTTGTTGCATACCTTGAAATACAGCTGTTCGGAGTTTATACCGTCAAGCTGAATCAGCCTGTAAATCGTCGCCGCGTCCTCGCGGGAGGGCAGCATTGAGGGATAGTAATTGGCAGGCAGTTCTTCGCCGCGCATATGGGATTCAAAGGAATTAAGGGCGGCAAAGTATTTATTCTGAGGGAAATCATGCCTGCGGATATCGGAAATAATCAGGCTGAGAGATGTTTTATCCCTGTATGTATTGACTTCAAGGGTAACAATCATATCGCACATATCTCCGCGGACTACAGGAAGCTGGTCGGGAGATGTGCGGAATTTCATAGCATCAAAGGTGTTATTTCCGAATTTTATGACAATACGGGAATGTATATTGTTTGAAATTGGGATAATTCCCGTAATTTCTGCATTTTCTATAAGGAAAAGAGGCTTTTCATTTTCAGTACCAAAAGGCTGGAGAACGTCAAGACCTCTTACATTTTCGATTGTAAGCTGTCGGGGCTGGAGGCTGTAATCGGCAGAAAGCTCATATGAGGGCATTTCCTTGTGATTTTCAAGGGCGTATCTGTTTATAAGTCTGCCGAATTCCTCGCCCATGCCTGATTTTATAGTAAATCCGCCTGCGCCTACATGGCCGCCGAACTTTTCAAGCACATCTGCGGCATAGGTCAATGCGCCGAATACGGAAAAACTGCCGAAAGAACGTGCAGAGCCGCGGAGCTCCCCGTTTTCCTCTGAGGCGATAAAGCAGGGCTTCCCGAAGCGTTCAACTATACGGGAGGCTATGATGCCGATAACACCGTGATGCCAGTCCTTGCCGCATACGCATATGACGCGCTCGTGTATAAGCTGCGGATTTCTGTCAAACATGGCGTATATCTCGGAAATAATTGAATTTTCAGCCTCTCTGCGTTTCATATTGAGGTTATTCAGCTCCTGAGCGATTGGCAGAGCCTCCTCGTAGCTTTCAGCGAGGAAAAGCTCCATTGCCGTTGAGGGTGAGCCGAATCTTCCTGCGGCATTTATTCTCGGTGCGATACCGAAGCCGATTGATGTGGAATCAGGCTTTTTATTGCTGATTCCGCATACTTCCTTTAATGCGATAAGTGCAGGCTTGTCCGTATTTTCTATAAGCTGCAAGCCGTTTTTGACGATGAATCGGTTTTCACCTGTAAGGCTTACGATATCTGCAACAGTCGCAACAGCGGCAAGGTCGCCGAACTGTTCAAGGGCAAAGGTATAATCTCCGCCGTCCATAGCCGCAACAAGCTTTAACGCGATAACAGCACCGCAGGCATACTTGAATGGTGAGCAGTCGTCGCGGCGGTGGGTATCCACCACAGCTTCTGCACGGGGGAGCTGTTCGCCTTGCTGGTGGTGGTCGGTTACAACAAGTCGCATGCCCAGAGAGTAGATATATTCAGCCTCGTCAATAGCGGAAATACCGTTGTCTACAGTGACAATCAGGTCGATTCCTTCGTTGTGAAGCTTTTCAATTGCGTTTTTATTCAGGCCGTAGCCCTCGGAACGCTCAGGGATATAGTACGTTACATCGGCGGCAATTTCATAGAGGTAGGAATATAGTATAACCGTTGCCATAACTCCGTCGCAGTCGTAATCGCCGTATACGCAGATACGCTGACCGTTTTCAACAGCGTCGTTTATGGTATCAGCGGCGGCTTGCATATCCTTTATGAGAAAGGGGCTTGAAAGCTCATTTATTTCAAGCTTTTCCATAACGGATTCCGCAGAAGAATAGCCCTTTGCGGCAAGTGTGGCGGCGGCAAGCTCGGAAATACCGCAGTTGAGGGAAAGTTTAGATATAAGACTATTGTCGAATTGTTTAACGCTCCATTTTTTCATTGCTTCACCCGATTATCAATTTTTATATTCTTATATTATAACATAATATTGTGAATTTTTCAATACAAAAATTCGAATTTATATGTAAATGAATTTAAAATGTCGGATTTTTATTGTTGTTCTGTAGGGGCTGCCTTTGGCAGTCCTCGGTTTCGGAAGGTAATTATAGTTTTTCGACAATATCGACAATATTAGGGGACGCTCTCTCTTGCAGAGCGTCCCATCTTTCAAAATAGTCCACATGGTTAATATGAGAATATAAATAGAAGTAGAACTTGATAAATTGCCCGTGGGTGCTACCCACCGCTTGAACGCATCGCAGAGCTTTGCTCTGCGTGGGACCAGTCCCACACCCTGCAAGAGACGCTGTCTCTTGACTCTGGCAAAGGGCTTCGCCCTTTGGAATCCCATGCTTCATTATGTCACTTCAAGCATTTTTTCAAGCTTTGTCCTCAATTTGCGGATAATCTTCTTCTCCAGCCGCGATATGTAGGATTGTGATATGCCTATCATATCCGCTACTTCTTTCTGGGTTTTTTCCTTGCCGTCGATAAGTCCGAAGCGCAGTTCCATAATCTCCCTTTCGCGTTCACCAAGCTGCGACACGGCATTTCTCAGCAGTTCACGCTCAGCCTCGTTTTCGATTCCCTTGCTGACAATATCGTCATCTGTGCCGATAACGTCGGATAAAAGCAATTCATTTCCGTCACCGTCGGTATTCAGAGGCTCGTCAATGGAGAGGTCGCCGCGATACTGAGAGGATTTGCGCAGAAACATGAGAATTTCGTTCTCAATGCACCGTGAAGCGTATGTGGCAAGCTTGATGTTCTTATCGGGGCAGAATGTATTCACCGCCTTGATAAGCCCGATAGTGCCGATTGATACGAGGTCCTCAATGCCGATACCTGTGGATTCGAATTTTTTTGCAATATACACCACAAGCCTCAGATTTCGGACAATCAGGGTATTTCTGGCTTCCGGGCTGTTTTCCGTCAGAGCTGCAAAAACGGCTTCCTCCTCCTGTTTTGTCAGAGGTGGAGGCAGAGTGTCTGAGCCGTTGACGTAGTACACGCTGCTGCCCATGATTTTTCTGATTCCTGAAATGATTTTCTGTAAAATGTTCATGTGTTTTCTCCTTTATGTTAAAATTTGAAAAATATATTTGGATTGAATATTGCTTTGCTTTCAGATTCGCCCAGACCTATCATCACATCAACAGGCTTTCTCTCTTTGTTGCTGTTGCGGATTATTATTACCTCATCGGGACGGAAAATATCCATGATACCCTCTCCCGATACGGTAGAAACGGGGATAATACGTGTTTTCACCGTGGTGGGCAATTCGCCTATATCCTCACGGGAGCATATAACCACAGGCTTGCCCGTGAAAAAATCCACAAGAGAATTTCCCGTATCTGCAAGGCCTTTCATCTTTACAAGCCTGTCTTTTATGCGGATTATCACGGAGAAATCCTCATTATCGGAACTGCGACAGAATCGCCTGAGAGTGCATACAATGAAATACATCACCGCAGTTGTGATTATGAGGATAATAAGGGAAAAATCTATGTAGAAATATGAGTTTGAAAAGTGCATAAAGCTTGGTTTTAGCCATGAATACACACCATAGACCGCACCTGCAAGCAAAAAATTTGAGGCATAAAATGCGGCGGAATTCTTAATCAGCCGCCTTGCTCCATGTATGCCGAAAGCAGCCATAACAACAGTAACTGCCGCAGCAAGCTTTATGGCAGTATTTGCGATATACGGCAGCTGTGGGGCGAGGATAAGCAGGGAGTAAAGACTGCCGTAGAAAGAAGCTATAATACAACGCAGCGGTTTCAACCGTGAGCCTGTCAGGCTTGATGTTATGCTAAGGAGGAAAAAGTTGACATACACGTTTAGTATTATTAAAACATCGATATAAATTGTCATAGGATAACCTCCCCGTATTATATTATACTACAACATGTACGAGAAAAATGTCGATTCTTAATAAAGCATATGATTTAAAAAAATAAAACGTGTACGATAAAATAATCGCACACGTTTAGAGTGAATTTTACTATTCAAATCAGTCGAACAACGGTGTTGAAAAATATCTTTCCGCAGTATCGGGGAGGATAGTTACAACTGTCTTGCCCTCGCCCAGCTTTTCAGCCATTTTCAGAGCCGCTGCAACATTAGTTCCGCTGGAAATACCGCACAGAATGCCCTCCTTGCGTGCAAGGTCCTGAGCAGTCTGAATTGCTTCCTCATCGGTTACAATGTAGATATCATCGTAAATTTTCTGATTAAGTATATCGGGAATAATTCCGTCACCGATACCCATTTGCAGATGTGTACCGATGTTTCCGCCTGCTAAAATAGCCGCATTTTCAGGCTCTACCGCCCAGATAAGCATGTCGGGGTACTGTGATTTCAGCGTTTCGCCGATGCCTGTAATAGTTCCTCCTGTGCCGATTCCCGAACAGAAACCGTCAATTCTGCCTGCGGTCTGCTCCAGAATTTCAAGGGCTGTGTAATACTTATGAGCAAAAATATTATTCATATTTGTAAACTGCTGAGGAACGAAAACTCGGCTGTCCTCGGCTTTCATACGCAGTGCAGTATCAAGACATTCGCGGATACATTTGCCGATATCGCCGTCATCGTGAACGAGTATAACCTCTGCACCATAGTGACGGACAAGCTTTCTGCGTTCCTCACTAACAGAATCGGGCATGATAATTATAGTTTTGTAGCCCTTTACAGCGCCCACAAGTGAAAGGCCGATACCCTGATTGCCGCTTGTTGGTTCGACGATTATTGTATCCTTGTTGATTAAACCCTCTTTTTCAGCCTGTCGAATCATATTGAAAGCAGTTCTTGTCTTAATTGAACCGCCTACGTTAAGTCCCTCGAATTTTACCAGTACTTCGGCATTTCCCGGCTTATTCATCTTATTCAGCCTTATTATCGGCGTATGACCAATCGCTTCAAGTATATTATTGCAAACCATTACAGATTTCTCCTTTTAAATCTTCTTAAATAAAATTGCCTTTAATATTATATTATAAAATGAAGAAAAATGCAATAGGTTTTTGAAAAAAAGCCGTCAGCTAATAGCTACAAGCTAAAAGCTAACGGCTAATATTTAATTCATAATTAAATCTTTCACTACTTCAGAAGCGATAATCAGCCCTGCCACCGAGGGAACAAAGGCGCATGAGCCTGCCACAGCCTTTCCCGAGGGCTGAGTTATTCCGCTGATTTTCGGGGAAATCGCCTCCTCCTTGGAGTATACGACTTTCAGGGAATCCACACCCCTTTTCTTCATTTCGCGGCGCATAACCCTTGCAAGAGGGCAGACGGAGGTCTTGTATATGTCCGCAACCTCAAATGCAGTAGGGTCAAGCTTATTCCCTGCGCCCATGGAGCTTATAACGGGAACTCCTGCGGCTTTTGCTCTCATGATTATCTCGATTTTTCCCGTTATCGTGTCGATTGCGTCCACAACATAGTCATATTGTGAAAAATCAATGGAATCCGCTGTATCGGGCATAAAAAAGAGATTGTGAGCCGTTACTTTACAATCGGGGTTAATGTCGTTTATGCGAGATTTTGCAATATCCGTCTTATATTGTCCTATATTACTTCTCAGGGCGATTATCTGGCGGTTGATATTTGATTCGCTGACTGTATCGTTGTCGATGAGGTCAAGTGCGCCTACTCCTGACCTTGCAAGAGCCTCTGCGGTATATCCGCCTACTCCGCCGATGCCGAAAATGGCTATCCGGGCGGATTTCAGCCGTTCCATGCCCTCTGTGCCTATAAGCATTTCTGTTCTTATAAAAGTTTCTGACATATTATTCCTGCCTTTCGTGGCTGTTTTGCAAATCGCAGACCATTATGTATTCCTCGTCGTTTTCGTCAATAGTCACGAATCCGACTTTTTTATACATTCTTACAGCATAGTTTGCTTTCTGCACTGCAAGAGATGTTCTGGAATATCCCAGATTTTTCAGTTCAGCAAGCATGGTTTTCATCATTTCCGTGCCGATACCGTAATTTCTGTATTCCTTATAAAGTGAAATTGCAAAAGAGGGCACACCGTCGGCAATATGCCCGTAATCCGCCATATCACGCACCCAGACAGCTCCCACAACTTTATTTTCGACTTCTGCAACAAAGCAAATATCGTCCTGTTCAGTGCCGAAACCCCTGATATATACCTGTATATTGGGCTGATTTACAATCTCCCTTGGCGGCGGTTCTACACCCTCGGGAATAAAAATTGCCTCGTATATGAAATCTTCAAGCAGATAATATTCGTCCTCTCGGATTTTTCTTATGTTGTAATTCATTTATATTTCCTCCAATTAATAATATTTTAATCGGATAACAGTCCGCACATAACGATACCTCCTTAATTTACTTACATCATTATATCATATTTAACATACAAATGCAACATATTGGAAGCAGCAATTTCAGCATGGCAAAATCAAAGGACACGGCGCACCGTGTCCTTATACCAATCCCTGAAACAACAGTAGACAAATCTAATAGCATAAATGCTGTATGTCGTCGTTGTCCTCCTCACCATACGGCAGTTTAACTGCCTGTTCATATATATTTATTCTATTATACTATTAATAATTAAATTCATTCAGAAGATTTCCGTTTTTATCATAGATATTATCGTCTTCACTCCATGATTGTGAACCCTCTGATTCTGTTTCAAGAAGCAGTCTTTTGTGAGTATATCCGTAACTGTCAATTCCCACAGCTTCAACTATCACCGTATCCTCCGTCTTGGCAGGAATTTTTTCGTTTATGTCAGTAAACAAATCGGTAATTTCAATTTCCTTGACAATTTCACCATTAACGCTGAATATCACCTTTATATCATTGAGTTCATCCATACGCTTATCGGTTATAATTCTCCCCGAATAATTTGAAATTCCTCCATTATAATAAGTACCGCTCAGAGAAAAACTGTTCTTGCCGAAATTATAGTTCAAGCCTTGTAAATTCTCCAACTGCGGCAGGCATACGTTACTCAAATAATAATAATCATTTTCCATAATCCACATTGAAGATGTGACACCATTTGTTTCAATTGACGCACATACTTCGCTATAGCTGTTATCAAACATCGGCAGCGGCTTTTCCCCTGTAAAAATGCCGTCAGCATTTTTTTCAAGAGTTATGGTATCCTTTCCCACCGTAATTCTGATTTTTGTATCCTCTCCCGATTTCTTTGGAATACATCTGAACATTGTGTTGACGGTGTGATTTGCGTTGTCGATTTCCCCTAATTCACATTCAAACATAATAAATTCTGAATTCTGCTCCTCAACCATATCCTTTAATTCTCTGATTTCGCATTGCAGTGAAGTTATGGTATTGTTGAGATTATTCTGGGTATTCTGGACATTTGCGGATATGGTTGAAAGCATTGACATAACAGAAATTGCAAATATAACTCCCCCCACAATGAGAATTATTTTCCCGATACTCTCCGTGGGCAGCATAGAAACGTGAGCCGTACTTTCATTCTGCTCCAGTTTTTTATTTATCTTCTTTTTATAAATGCTTGAATAAACGACAAAAATTATCACCGCAACGACTATAAGGCATATTATATAAAAAATTATAACAGAACCTAATATTGACATAAATTACCCTCCTAAATTCCAAAAAATTCCTTGAACGAATTGCAGTAACTCCGTGTGACATCCACCAGCGAGCCGTCGGACATTGTCAGCACGAATTTCATCGAAAGTGACGGTTTGATTTTCTTCACGTGGGATTTTGCAATAATGGCACAATTGCTCACACGTAAAAATTTTTCATTGTCCAGTATGGTGCAAAGCTGATAGAGCCTGTCATAGGCGTAGTATGACTCTCCGTCCGTACTGTGAACCACAACATCATGACCGAAACTTTCTATGAAAATTATCTCCTCAGATTTAAGCCTGAGCTTTTCTCCTTTTTTATTCTTTACGGCTATAAATGAGGAATATCGCTCTTTTTCCGTGATTATCAATTCTGCTTCATCGTCAATTTCAAAGCCTGCGGATAAAAGCTTCTGTTCAAGTTCTGCGTATCTTTCATCACTTACATTAAGTCGTATTTTCACGGATTTCCCCCTTTGCGTTTGTTTCAGCTGATATTTATATTATAACTATTTTGAAAAAATTTGCAACACTTTCTGCATAGCTTGCATTATAATCATCACGGATTGCAGTTTTGTAAAACAAAAAGGGGGTGTAAAAAAACTCCCCAAAACACAATATCTTTCAAAAATAGCCGCACAGAAACAACGATTCTACGTTGTTCTCCTGTGCGGCTATTTCTATTATATCAAGTTTTTTTACAGCGCCCTCAGAATATCAAAATTCCAAATCAATAATACTATCATCAATCGTTATTTTATGCAACAAGATTAAGATTTCCATTGATTTTTAATAACAAAAGTATCATCCTGCAATTCATATAACAAATGATATTTCATTGGATATCTGCTTTCTCTTGTAATTTTCTCAATGCTGAACAATTCGTCATTATTGTAGGTGTATATTTCTTCTGAAATATCAAACGAATACTTATTATCAAGCCATTCCAATATATGAGCGTGGCAGACGGATTTCAAAAAGTTATTGCTAAATTCGCATATATTTATATCTGAAAGATAATGTTGATTTTGAGAATAGCAAAGCCCGATTTCAAGGTTTTCATTACGAATTATAAATTCTTCAAAATAAAAACCATCCAGATTTCTAAGAACATATACAAGCTGATTGTCTTTGTTAAAACCATATTTAAAGGTGAAATTCTTTTCATTTTTAGTAACACGCCCCGAAGAATTTGAAAACATTTTCCTCTTAAATGTAAGATACGGTGTATATATTCCTCTGAAAAATACATTTCCGCCTTTAGAATACTCATATCTTGTTATATCTTCTTTAATTTTACTAATTTTATCATAGCAATTTTCGTATTGTAATTTGAAATTTTCAATTTTATTTAGTATATTACTATTTGTCATAACAATTCCTCATTTCAAAGCGAAAGGATTATTTATTGTATTCAAAAATTTTAAGCTCTGTTTCCTCAACGGCTTTCTGAATGAGAGGCTCGAAATCAAAGCTGTTCTGTGCCTTCTCCACATCTTCAAGACGCGGGCGAACCTTGGGATGCTTGGGAGTAAATACAGTGCAGCAATCCTCATAAGGCTCGATAGATGTTTCAAATGTGTCGATTTTACGTGCAATTTCAATAATTTCCGTCTTATCCATACCAACGCAGGGACGAAGCACAGGAATTCTGCAAGCTGCATCGGTACAAGCCATAGCCGCCATAGTCTGACTTGCAACCTGTCCCACGCTTTCACCTGTGATAAGTGCAAGGCAATTCTTCTTTTCCGCTATTCTCTGGGCAATTTCCATCATAAGACGGCGCATGATAATTGTGAAGAATTCCTCAGGGCAGTTGTCCTTGATAGCCTCCTGAATTTCTGTGAACGGAACGCAGAAAAAGGCTATATCTCCGCAATAATCCGTCAGCTTTTCGCAAAGTGTTTCAACTTTAAGCAGCGCTCTGTCAGATGTGTAAGGAGGGCTTACATAGTGAATTGCGGAAATGTGAATACCTCTCTTAGCCATCATCCAGCCTGCAACAGGGCTGTCAATTCCGCCTGAAAGAAGCAGCATAGCCTTTCCGCTGCATCCAACAGGCAGACCCCCTGCACCGCGGATATTTTCAGCATGAACGTATGCGTTAGTGTCACGAACCTCAACAGTTACCGTAACTTCGGGATTTTTCACATCAACGGTGAGATGCGGAAACTTATCAAGAAGAATACCGCCGAGTTCCGCACAGATTTCGGGAGATTTCATTGCAAAAGCCTTGTCTGAACGCTTTGCATTTACCTTGAATGTCTTTGCACAGCTGAGAACGTCCTCCAGATATTCAACAGCTTTTGCCGATATATCGCCGAATTCCTTTTCACATACGCAGGCACGGCAGAGAGCCGCAATTCCGAAAATTTTGCCTACACGGTCAACAACCTCTGCTAAATCCACATCTTCATCAAGTGGGTTGATGTAAGTGGTTGACTGGGCGGAAGTCAGCTCAAATTTTCCAAGATTTTTTATGCGTCTTTTGATATTCTTTTTAAGCATATCCTCAAAACTACGCTTATTAAGACCTTTCAACGCCATTTCGCCGAATTTTACAAGTACAATTTCTTTCATTTTTCATTCTCCTTAATACATGAGCCGTTAGCTTATATCGACGGCAATTTATTCGAAATAATTACGCATTACGCATTACGAATTACGCATTGATTTATCCTCTTACGGAATTGATTCCCTCACGGAGTTTTTCCGCAAATGACCGTATATCCTCAATTGTCGTATCTCCGCAAACGCTGACACGCAATGCACTATCGGCGGATTTGCCGTGTATGCCGAACTGTTCTAAAACTCCGCTTTGCTGTCCCTTTGAACAAGCTGAACCGCTGCTTACGTAAATTCCGAAGCTTTCAAGATAGTGAAGCATAATTTCGGAACGCTTTCCTGCGGCGGAAATATTTATAACATAGGGCGAACCGTCTTCGGGAGAATTTACAGCAACTCCCTCAATCGACGATATTTCGCCAATCAGCGTATCTTTCAGCATTTGTGCATGAGCATATCTCTCCGCTATAGTAGGCTGCAAATGCTCCACCGCAGCACCAAATCCGCAGATAAGGGGAACTGATTCTGTTCCTGAACGTATGCCTTTTTCCTGCTTGCCCCCTGTAACAATGGGAAGTACACGGATTCCCTTTTTTATGTAAAGAGCACCTACTCCCTTTGCGGCATGAACCTTATGACCGCTTACGGAAATTAAATCCGCATTGATAGATTTCGCTGAAACAGGAATTTTCATAAATGCCTGTACGCAGTCGCTGTGGGTTATAATTTCGGGGAATCTGCGCTTTACTGCCGAAAAAGTCTCTTTCACTGGTAGGATATACCCCGTTTCGTTGTTGACCTGCATCATAGTCAGCAAGACTGTATTTTCATCGCAGGCATTAAGAAAATCCGCAGGATAGAATTTACCGTCCTCACGGGGAGAAATACGGACAATTTCAAATCCGCTTTTTTCCATAGTCGTGAGAGTTTCATCAACAGAAGCATGCTCTACCGCCGATGCCACTATTTTACGCCGTTTTTTACCGTATGCGGCACAGGCTCCGCGGATTGCAAGATTGTTGCTCTCAGTTGCTCCCGAAGTGAAAATTATGTTGGAGCTGTCTCCGCCAAGTGCAGAAGCTATAATTTTCCGAGCCTTGTCCACCGCAAGCTGTGCGTCAAGTCCTGCACGGTGCAGAGATGAGGGATTGCCGAAATTCTCGGTCATCATCTCCGTAACCGCTGCCAAAGCCGCCTCGCAGGGCTTTGTTGTTGCGGCATTGTCTAAATATATCATTTTTCCTCCCAAACAGAATAATCTTATTCATTTATCTGCACGGACACAGCACGCTGTGTCCCTACAATAAGCCTATCTTATTTATTATAGCATATATTTTGTTATAATGCTATAGGTGAGGGATATTTTTAAATATGTTATGTAAATAACAAAGGCATTGCGGTGATGCAATGCCTTGATTTATCAGAATAAAACTACTGTATTTTCGGTTGTTAGCGTTTCCATAGTTTTGCTTTTCTCTGCTATAGCAGAAAGGCTTATATTGTTATCCTTGCAGAATTTCACAATTGGCTCACTTGTGAAAATAGATTTGATTTCAGCTTGCAGCAGGTCGAAAAATTCTTTGATTTCTTTTTTTGTTTGTTCGTCCTCCACATCGGGAATGAAGAATATATAAACAAGCTTTGCAGGCTTTTCACCTGTATTTGCCGCAATTCCAAGCAAGTGACAGATGAACTGCTTTACATCAAAATGTGGGGTTTCCTTATCAATTCCGAAAAGGCTTAATGGTGCAGTAAATTCTTCTTCGCCCTCTATCGCATTTGAAGCTATTTCGGGGAAAATATTATTTTTCTTAAAGTGAGTTAGATACTTATTTTTCATTTTTAACTTGTGGCTGTCAAAAATCTCGTGACATTTCACTTCAAGAAATATATTGCAGAAATCCTGTTCGATATATGCATCAAGCTGCGGTGCAATTCCTGTTATGCCTTTTATTTTACATTCCTTTTCAAATTCTATGCCAGCTGCATCTCTTAATGCAAGATAACAGAAACGAGAAGAAGAACCAACACTTGCCATTTTAGGAGGCATTAAACCATATCTGCCCTTTTTTTCATCAAGTTCACTTCCCTTTCCCTTATCATACTTTGTATAATGCTGAGGATACTTTTTCATTTTCTCTTTGAAAGCTTCAAATGAATTAAAAGTATAATAGTTTTCATATTTTCGCCCTTCGATTTCATATCCGAAATCATCAGCAGAAACATCAGATTTAAAATTAACAAGATTCGCCTTTATAATTGCGTCGAATTCTATTTTGGAAATATTTTTCATTTTCTCCACTCCTTTTGGCATTTTTTATAGCCCTGAGCAAAACACCACAAACGCAGAATTTAAGCGGATTTTCAAGGCAAAAGAATTAAATTTGTCACTAAAAAATATAGAAACAGCCAACCATCTTTGGTATAATAATATTGTAAGAAAAAACACACGAAAGGGG
>JAZNZK010000019.1:0-15625 GCA_045594905.1 Ruminococcus sp. | reverse complement strand
GTGAAGCCGCCCTTAAGATTAGATATCCCACTTTTTAAGTTAAGACCCCTCATAGACTATGAGGTTGATAGGCCAATAGTGTAAGCGTGGTGACACGTTCAGCTTGCTGGTACTAATCGGTCGAGGGCTTTTCCTATTGCTAATTGTTCTCTCTTGAACAGCATTACTCATTCTTAATTCAGTTTTTAAGAGTCGGTGTTTATGGCACAGAGGTCACACCCGTTCCCTTTCCGAACACGGAAGTTAAGCTCTGTAGCGAAGACGATACTTGGCTGGCGACGGCCCGGGAAATTATTTCAATGCCGGCACTAAATGAAGCACTCCTTGAAAAAGGGGTGCTTTTTTACATATAACGATATAATTAAAATAAAAAATATATGCAAACCTGTCCGAAATAGGTGAGTAATTACGAGTGTATTATATGAACATGTTCAAAGGGGTGAAAGGCTTGACTGACAGCGATTTAAAGGCTCTTATGCAGAAGTCTGCCGAGATTGCGCATCGCAGGATATTTGACGAATATTCGGGTTATGTCTATACAATTTGTGCCAATAAGCTGAAAAGCTGCGGTACAAAGGAAGACATTGAGGAGTGTTTCAGCGACTCATTTGCCGATATTTTCAGGTGTTTTGACAGCGAGAGTAACAGAAACGGCGATTTAAAGGGCATAATAGGAACTATTGCAAAGAGGAATGCAATTGATTATTTCCGCAGATTATCGGGAAAAAACGACAGACTTGTATCAATTGACGATGAAGATTTTCCGATAATTTCATCTGACATTCGAGTTGATGACGAAACGGAAAAGGCTGTATTACGTGAAATAATTATGGATTGCATTGACAGGCTGGGCAAACCTGATTCACAGATCATAGTCTATCACTTCTTTTATGGCAAGACATCAAAGCAAATGGCAGCATTGTTGGGACAGAGCGAATGGGCAATTCAGAAGCGACTAAGCAGAGCAAAGAAAAAGCTCCGACAGCTTCTTTGTGAAGCGGGAATTAACGAGGAGGGATTTTAATGAATATCCATAATTTTTTTGACAATCCGGATGACGCACTTATTGACAGAATTGCCGAAGAATATCCTATCCTTGATACTGACGAAAAAGAGAGGTTATATGCGATGAGTAAAAATAAATACAATTCAGAAAAGAAAGAAAATAAAAATGATTACTCAGAGGTTATGGGAGTTGAGCGCTACCACAAGCCTTTATGGCATAAGGTGCTTAGTGCTGTTGCAGCCGCAGTCGTTGTTGTCGGCGGAGTTGGCGGAGGTGTACTTCTTCTTGGCAAGGGCGGAGGAGTTGATCCTATGACAGATATTGAGGCAACACAGCCTGCTGACGAGGAAGCTAAAGAGGCTAAGGAAACCGAGCCTGCACAGGCTGAATATGATTATAATGCAATTGCTACTCAATTGACAAACGATTTCATTGACATGAGAAGTGTAATTGAGCTTTGCGATGTAAGCTATGATGAAAATGATTTTATAACATATAACTGCTATTCTGTTGTTAATCCTGAGGATTTAGCTGAGAAATATGGTGTGGATTTATCAGGAAAGGAACAAAGGGTTGATTTCTTACACACAAGAAAGCTTTACAAAGTAACTGACGCGCGTTTTAACAGCTGTCAGAATATTTATGATGCATTAAGAAAACTTACCTCAGCTTCACTTTTACCCGAAGAAAATTATGAGAATGTTGTTTTACCATGGGATAGTATGGTAACAACACCTATAGCACTTCTTGGTACTGATGTAAGTATGTACGAAAGCGGAAGCGACATTTATGACAGCTATTTCGCTGATTTTGAAAACAGAACATTTGATACAAGTGACAGCGATAATTGGGAAGCGGCATTAAGTGCCTTTGGCTCTCTTTATGTTGAGTATAATGGTAATCTTTATGTAGTTGGTGATATGAATTACAGTTATATACCTGTTGATGATGTTGCAGTAAGGACTGTTGACAGGGACAGATTTACAGCGACAAGACATTTTGTGCTTTCTCCTGACAGGGAAGGATATGAAACCGAATGTTATAAATTTGAATTTGTTCTTGAAAATGGTGAGTGGAAGATTGACAATGTATATGTTTCTGATGAAGAATTTGACGAAATTGAAGAAATTGAATCAGAGGATAATCACGACTACACGGCAATTGCACAGCAGTTATTTGACGATTATCTTGAAGGTGAGAGAATAGTATGCTATGGTGATGTTTCATACGATGAAAACGACAGCATAACATTTTACACCTATACTTCTAATGATGCTGAGTGGTCGGCAAATTATGGCGGTGAGAGGACATTCTACAAGGTGACAGACGAGAGATTCAACAATGGTCAGGACATATATGAAATGATGAAAACAATTACAACAACTAATAATGCACTTCGGTTTGACAACAACACAAGTCTGATAGGTAGGCTTGTCAGCGATGTGAGTATGTTCGAGATTGGTAGTGATGTTGACCTTAACGATGTTGATGCTGAAAGACAGGTTGCCGCTTATGGTATAAATCTTGGCGTGTATATTGAATATAACGGCAAGCTTTATGTAAGACCTCGTCCTTACGAAATTGAATACACTACTGAAGTTAAAGTCATAGAAACAAGCGAAAACGGCTTCACAGCTTCAAGATACATGAAGATGCCTCACCACAATGCAAATATACAATACGGCGAGGAAGTAATTCTTGAAATTGTGCAGGAGAATGGCGAATGGAAAATCAACTACATGGAATCAGGCATAGACGTTGAATACAATGCTTCTATTGCAATTCAGGTATATTTCGAGGATGACCCTGATTTTTACGACCTGTCAATTGATCCTGGTGACATTATAGAAAACATGGAAGTTCTGGAATATGACGACGAAACCAAAAGATGCAGAGTACACACTATAATGATTGACGTTAATGGTGAAGAGGCTGTGGATTTTACAGGTGAAATTGTGCTGACAAAACAAACTGACGAAGCAATTGCCGATGCGCAGGTGACAAGACTTAACGAATATGACGGAACATTAAAGCGCCCCTCTGTTTTATGGGCAGAACAACAAGGAACATTAGAAAACTGACAAATTGTTATTCATCTCCTTATGCAACCCCGATTTCTTATGAAGTCGGGGTTTTTGCATATCCCCTTGAAATATGGAAATACTATTGACGAGGTGAGATAATGAAAGGGAACGACTACAAAAAACAGCGTATTTTTGCGGATTTGACACAAAATATTAATTACATCAAAAAAATAACGGGACATTCAACGGATATACTTGTAAACGAATTTGTCACAGGGGGAATAAAATGCGCATTTCTTTGCTGTGACGGTATGCTGTCCTCACGGGCGGCAGCAGATATGGTGCTTTCGCCAATTACAGATTTGCCAAAGCAAGCCAATGCACAGGGACTTTTTGACTATATACAGGCACATATGCTCCTTTCAGCCGACAGGAGCAATCCCGACAATTACGGTGATTTACTGCGGCTTATTCATTCGGGATTTGCGGTATTTGTTGCCGAGGGAGCGAATACCGCCCTTGCATTCGGTGTACAGGGATTTTCCACAAGGGGAGTGCAGGAGCCGTCGGGAGAGGGGAATATTTTAGGCAGTCACGAGGGATTTTCTGAAACTATCCGCACGAATTTATCACTTATACGGCGGCGGTTGAAAACTCCCGAACTTGTAACAAAGATGATGACCAAGGGCAGCAAATCAAATACGGAAATCTGCCTTTGCTATATGAAAGACCGTGTACCCCCACGGCTTCTTGAACGTATAATGAAATCCCTTGACGAAATTAGCCTTGAAACCATACTTTCAACAGGCTATGTCCGCCCATTTGTTGAAAAAAAGAGCTTTGAGCTTTTCAGCAGTACAGGCTTGACTGAGCGCCCCGATGTGGTATGCTCAAAGCTTATCGAGGGTAGAGCAATTATTCTTGTGGACGGTGTGCCTTATGGAATAATTATCCCTCGTCTGTTATGCGAAAGTTTTCACACAATTGACGATTATGCACACAAGCCCTTTTACGCCATATTCCTGCGGTGGATTCGCTATGGCGCGTTTATACTGTCATTTCTTCTCCCTGCGGTGTATACAGCTATAGTTATGTATCATCCCGAACTGCTCAACAGCACTCTGCTTATGCTCCTTGCGGCTGAGGAGGAAAATGCGCCTCTTTCCCTGCTTACAGAGGCATTCATAGTGCTGATTATGTACGAGGTCATACGTGAGGCAGGAGTTCGTCTGCCGAAGCCTGTAGGCGGTGCGGTGAGCATTATAAGCGGACTTATTATCGGAGATGCGGCTGTAAAATCGGGACTTGTAAGCACTCCCTTGCTGACAATTACAGCATTATCGGTGTTGGGCGGTCTTGTTGTTCCCGATTTAAACCCGCAGATTACATTGTTGAGATTTGCATTTCTGGCGGCAGGGGGAATTCTCGGTTTTTTCGGCATAAGCATATTAGCCTGTGCCGTGCTGACTAATATCTGCGGAACGGAAGATTACGGATTTCCCTTTACTGCACCGATTTCGCCATTTTCTGCAAGGGGAATGGGAGATACCCTGTTCCGTATGGGATTCAGAAAAATGCAGAACAGGAATTTCACCGTGGAGGAATATCATGAGTAATAAAATCACCACATTTCAGCTATGTTCCCTTATGCTGATAAATGATGTTTTCGTTCTTTTCTGTCTTGGAGGAGGGATATCTGCGGCAACTGCGGCAGGCTTTGGAGTGGGAAGTCTGATACAGCTGATTATATCTATTCCCCTTATAATCATGTACAAAAAGAGGGGAACGCTGAAAGAGTGCGGAAAAATCGGGGAGATCATACTTCTTGCAGGAATAATTATGTGGGGAGGAATGCTTTTTTCCATGCTTATGGAAGCAGGAGAACTTGTATTCATTCCCTTTGAAAGCTTCGGGAAATTGGGCAGTATTATAACAACCATTCTTATCGCCGTTGTATGCCTGTATATATCCTCATCAGGCATAAAGGCTATGTCACGGTCGGCAGTTATTGCGGCGGCGCTTGGTGCGATATGCCTTGGTGTAGTTGTTGTATCGTCGGTATTTCGTTCTGATATGGGAAATATAAAAGCGGTTGAATCCACAAGCTTTTTTCGTGAACTGACGAAAGGATTTGTATTAAGCGGCGGACTTGCAGGTTTTACTGTTATGCTTGGCTTTGTAAAGGATAATATAACACATACCGCAATTGGCTATTTTGCGGCTAAAGCGGTAATATCAGCGGCTGTGCTTATAACGGGAGTTCTTGTCTGCGGCGGAATAATGGAAATAATTGATTTCCCCATAGTATCAGCGGCACAGCTTACACAGCCATTTTCCGTACAGCGTATAGATTCGCTGTTTCTCATTGTTTTCACCGTATTTGCGGTATATTCCATAGCAGTACAGGCATCGGCGGCAGAATATCTTGTGGGCGAGATATTCCCCTTTATAAAGCGTTATAGGTGCAGTGCAGTACTTGGAAGTATGGCGATTCTCGGTGCTGTATCGGATAAATGGCATTATCTCGGCATTATAACAGCGGTACTGGCAGTAATGGGGCTGGCAGTTGTTCCTGCAATATATTTTATCAAGAGGAAAATAAGGGTATGAAGAAAATTATTCTTGCAGTTATGTGTATATTTCTGACAGGTTGCAGTACAGGAATAGATGTAAATGAAATGGCATATGTGAGGGCGACGGCGATTGACGGGAATAACTGCTCTTTTTCCTTTTATCTTGATGAACAGGTTATTTCCGTATCTGCGGACAGCTTGGAATCAGCTGAATCTGCGGCAGAGCTTGCCTTGGGAAAAGAAATATTCACAGGTCACACAGAGTTGGTTATACTCAATGAATGTGACGAAAGGGAAATACTTGAATACATGCTCAGCGAATGGAAAGCGCCGCCCTCGTGCAGAGTTGCTAATGGTGAAAATGCAGGCGAGATATTGAAAAATCGCAAAGCAGAGGAAATAGTGGGAGTTATAGAAACAGCAGAGGAAAAGGGCTTGACAGAAAAGTGTGATATTGTCACGGTGCTTGGAAATTTTCTCAATAATAAAAATGGTGAATTGCCGCTGCTTACGGAGGAGGGGCAATTGCAAAATAGACAATAGAAAAAGCCATATTTGTGCAATGGGGAGAATTTTCTGCTGTAGTATCGACATATTGTAAAATTTGTGATATAATAAAATTAGAAAAAAATAGGGGTGATACCTATGGGAAGAAATGTAGTATCCGCAAAGCTTGATATAATTTTCAAGAAGATTTTTACGGAAAATGCAGATATGCTTCATGAATTTGTTGCGGACATTCTGGAAATACCAAGCGAAAGCATACAGGAAATCACAATCAGAAATCAGGAGCTTTCACCGGAAAACTTTGACGGAAAATTCAGCCGCCTTGACCTTAATCTTAAAGTCGACAATGTTCTTGTAAATGTGGAAATTCAGCTTAAAGGGGAAGCTGATTTCCGCGACAGAGCATTGTTCTATTGGGCAAAGCTTTATACATCGGAACTGAAAAGCGGCGATATCTACGGAAAGCTTAAAAAGGCGATAACTATTAATATCATCAATTTCAATATGTTTGAGGGTGAGGACTATCACACAGAAATAGTTACTGCTATCAAGGGAACGGATAAAATTTATTCTGACAAATTCAATATGCACTTTTTTGAACTGAAAAAGGTTAATCAGAAAGTTAATCCCAATAACCGCAGGGAATTGTGGATGCAGTTTCTGAATGCGGACAGCGAGGAGGATTTTGAGATGTTAAAGCAGACAAATGTGCCTATTATCAATAAGGCTGTAAATATTATCTACGACCTCAGCGAAGATACAAGAATCAGAGAGGCGGCACGTATAAGAGAAAAAGCACTTCATGACGAAGCGTCTGCACTTGCTAATGCTAAGAACGAGGGCAGAGCAGAGGGCAGAGCTGAGGGAGAAGCAAGAAAAGAAGCGTTTCTTGTTGCCAATATGAGAGCGCTTGGTTTATCGGAAGAACAAATAAATGCAATTCGATTTGGACAAATACAATGATAAGAATAATTTATGACCTCAGCGAAGATACAAGAAAAATGGCAAGAACCTGTAAAAAGTTCCGGGAGATGAATCTTAATGAGTGATATTATATATGACTTTGCAGAATCAGAATTGAGTAATCAAGCTATGGCTTCGGAACTTCTTGTAATTGCACGGTCGGAAAATATTGTTTGTTGTGAATATGAATGTAATCAATATAGTGTATTGATTGAACGAGGAAAAAATCAGGTAATAATCAAAGACAACGTTTCAGAAGAAAATGGAGTATCAGAGATTTATACAAGATATGAATTAACTTTAACAGATTTTATTGAATTGATAGAGGTACATAAGGAATGAATAAGAATAAACCAACAAACTGCGAAATGTGTACAAATTACGTCTATGACGAGGATTATGACTGCTATGTGTGTATGATAAACCTTGACGAGGACGAGATGTGCCGATTTTTATCGGGTACGAATTATGCCTGCCCCTATTTCCGTCTTGATGACGAGTATGGAGTTGTAAGGCATCAGAATTAAAAAATAGCAAAAAGACTGCCAATGGGACGGCAGTCTTTTTTGTTGGAGTATATGCTGATGTCGCATAAGTATGGTTTTATCGTGTTTTTATCAGATAAACGATTGTACCGCTTTCGTCAACAATCAGAATGTCAGGGTTTTCTTTTGAGGTGTAGAGGGTTGCAGGAATATCGCTGAAAAATGCCCTGTAATTTCCGTCGTAATCGCTGGGAGAACCAAGGCAGATATCGGGGGTATAAGTTGCTGTACCTGCATTATATTCGATGTAAGCTTCACCATTAACGATTACGTGTTTCATATAATGACATACATCATTTTCATCAACTTTGCTTGAAGATGATGTAATATCAGTTGAAACAGTATAGTTTTCTGTAGTTGGCTGTATAACTGCATCAGTTTTAACATCAACAGGTTTTTCAATTTTTGTATCTGAATTATCCGCTTCAATATTCATCTGCGGTGTTTCGGGAATTACAGCTTCCTCGGGAACTACTTCCTGCGGAATTTCAACTATATCAGCATCGGATACTACAGAATTCGAGATAAAAACATAGGATTTTTCTGCGGTATCAGATACAGTTTCAGAGGGAACAATATTTGTAATATCCTCATTCTTTTCCTCAATAACAGGTTTTTCAGCCTTTTCTTCAATAACAGGCTGTTCAGCGATATTGTCAATATATACTTCCCTTGTATCTGTTACGGGAACATTTTTCTGAACAGAATTAAAATATCCTGCACCGACAGCGGTCAGGCATACAGCACAGGCTGTGCCGCTGATTGCTGAAATTTTTCTTAATTTTCTGTTTCTGATTGCCTGCTGTTCCATATGTTCATCACGTGCCTGTAATACGGCATTTGCAATTTCTTTAGAGTTTTTCATAAATAAAACCTGTCCTTTCAAGTTCGTTTTTCAAAGCGTTTTTGGCTCGGTATATCAAATCTCCCACCTGACGCTTTGATTTTTTCATTATTTTTGCAATGGAATCCGAATCAAAATCCTCGAAATATTTCAGATATAAAACCTGTGCATATTCGGGATTAAGCTTTTTCATTGCTGTGTGCAGCTGAATTTTTCGTTCTTCAATGAGATATTGCTGTTCAATATCCGTTTCATCAGAAAGCTGAAATGCTTCATCAATGGAATTTTCCGTATAACGAGAACACTCACGGAGATATTTCAAAGCGGTATTTCTTGCTATTGCATAGAGCCATGTCTTAAAACTGCTTTTACCATTGAATTTCGGCTTTTTGACGGCAAGTCTAACGAAAGTATCCTGCATTATTTCTTCCGCTGCACAGATGTTTTTTACAATGCTGTTCAGATAAAGAGATAAGCCCTGATAATAGGTATCAATAATTACAACAAGTTCATTATCATCACCATTCAGGAAACGGCGGTAGCGATCCGCATCGTTGTCCATTTGATTTCCTCCTTTCAGTTTCTGCAAATTTGCTTTCACTTATTAGATACCGCAAGAAGTAATTTTTCGCAGTAAATTTGAAAAAATTTTTGAATGCCCGATTATTATTCTATCACAAAGCCGTTGTAATTGCATCATATTATTATAAAATGCGTACTGCAAAGGCAGTCACTACAAGTTGGCAATATACCGTAATATTGTGTAGGGGCGGATATTATCCGCCCGTTTTAAATATATCAGCATACAAAAAAACAACAGAAATAAATACCACCGTTCATAATTCTTAATTCTTAATTCTGAATTATCCCCAAATGTTCTGCATATACATTTACTGTCCGCAGAATAAAAGCAAAAAAGGAGTGATTCGGAGTGAAAGAACAGCCAGCACAGAGGGCAGTAACGCTGGGGCAATACATAATTGAAAATAAGGCGACAGTACGGTCAGCAGCGAAAAAGTTCGGCATATCCAAAAGCACTGTGCACAAGGATGTAAGTGAACGGCTGAAAAAAGAAAATCCCGCACTATACGGGCAGGTCAAGGATATATTGGAAATAAACAAGCAGGAACGCCATATCAGAGGAGGTCTTGCAACGAAGCGGAAATACAGCGAGATTGCCGAAAGAAGAAAAAAACAGGGACAGTACAACTGAATACTATATCATATCAGTCAACTGTCCCATATCTATATAAAACAGCAGTATTTCCAAACAGCTGCTCATGGGCGGCACCGGTGCCTTAATGACATCTGCCGCTGTACAGAGATATTGCCGTATAATATATTCTATGCAGAAAGCCGCAAAAATGTCATAGAAAATTTTGACAGCAGGAAAACTGAACAAAAAAGATGACGAAGAAATTTATTTTTTTGATATTCAAACAACTTTTGTCATTTTTGTAACCGATTTGTATTTTAGCTGAAATAATGCTGTTATTGCAATATACGGTCAAATGGAGTATAATAACATTATAGGAAGTATATTAATTGGAATAAGAAATAAACAATAAACACCATACCTGAATTGAGGTGCCGCCGTGGAAATATCCGCGGCGGTTCTTCTTTTTGTTGATTTTAACCAATAATTTGCGGGAAGTATAGTTATTTGAAAAATATACTTGAAAAATTGTGCAGAAGTTGGTATAATAATCATATACACTTTTGAAAGGAATGTTAAAATGAAAAAGTTTATAAGAATGTGTGTAGGAATACTTCCAAAGAAGCTACAGGACATTTATTACAAATATGAAGAAAAATGGCTTTATCTCTTTTTTGGCGGACTTACAACTGTTGTCAGCTTTATAACAGCTGGAATTGCAAAGCATTTTCTTGAACAGGGCGGATTGGACAGTGATGCAGTAAGCGATATAAGTACTGCAATATCGTGGGTTTGTGCAGTAACCTTTGCGTATCTGACAAACAGAGTGTGGGTTTTTGATTCAAAGGCATCAGGAAAAAAGGAACTGTTTAAGGAGTTTTTATCTTTTTACGGTGGGCGAATTGCGACTTTCTTTACCGAAATTATAATGATGAGAGTTTTATTTTCGTGGATCGGTATAAATTATTGGGTTGCAAAAATATTTGCCAATGTAGTTGTATTGATATTAAACTATGTAATCAGCAAGCTCTTTGTATTCAAGAAGAAAGACGAAAGCAAATCAAATGGATAATATAAAAATCGGAAATGTAACGCTGGAGAAATCAGCAGCTTTAGCACCTATGGCAGGGGTGGCGGATAAGTCATATCGCCTTATGTGCAGGGAGTACGGTGCGGCGTATACAGTGAGCGAAATGGTATCCGCAAAGGGTATCTGCTACAGCGACAAAAAAACTGCGGAGCTATGCACTATAACCGAGGGCGAGCGTCCCATGGGCATACAGCTTTTCGGCTATGAGGCGGATTTTATGGCGGAGGCTGTAAAGATAGTTTTAGAGTACAAGCCCGATATCATTGATATAAATATGGGTTGTCCGGTACCAAAAGTTGTAAATACCGGAGCAGGTTCAGCACTGATGAAAAATCCGAAGCTTGCAGCAGAAATCACCGAAGCGGCGGTAAAAGCCGCAGGAGATATCCCTGTTACTGTGAAGATTCGAAGCGGCTGGTCTGCTGATACAATTAATGCTGTGGAAATGGCAAAGGCTGTGGAATCTGCAGGTGCGGCGGCTGTGGCAGTTCATGGAAGGACGCGGGATATGTTTTACAGCGGAATAGCTGATATTAGCGTGATAAAAGCGGTGAAAGAGGCTGTAAAAATTCCCATAATCGGTAACGGCGATATAACCGACGGTGAAAGCTGTCTGCGTATGTATCGGGAAACAGGCTGTGACTTAGTCATGGTGGGCAGAGGAAGTTATGGAAATCCATTTATTTTTGAGGAAATAAGAGCCGCAATTGAGGGCAGAGAGTATACCCGCCCGACAGTTGAGGAGAAAATGCAGGTTATGCTCAGGCATATCCGGCTTATGCTTGAAAACAGTGTAAAACCTGAGGAATTTGCTATACACGAAGCGAGAAAACATGCTGCATGGTATATGAACGGATATTATGGTTCAGCAAAATTCCGCGGCAGATGCTATACCCTGTCATCATATGCTGAGGCTGAAAATCTTGCTAATGAGTTCATTCAGGTTCAGTTGAGCAGATTGCATAAAAATGGATAAAAAACTTCGTTAAATATAACGAAGTATCGAAAATAACGATATATTGCGGAATAAGACAATATATCAAAAATAAAGCATAAAAAATCAGCAGAAAACGCAATTTTACAATTGCAAAAAGAAAATCGATATGCTATAATAAAAGTGGAACGAAGAAAAACATGCGTTTTGTTAAAGTGAAAGAGGAGACTTTAATGATTAAAGGAAAAAGAATTACCGCTTGTATGACGGCACTTGCCGCATTGTTCTTATCATGTACTGCTTGTTCTACAAGAACAGTTGGCAAAGCCGGAGAAAGCACAGGCGAGGACGTTATAATACAGGCAACAGAAACTCCCACAGAGCCTGTGACAACAGAGCCTCCCACAGAGCCTGTCTCCGAGGATAAAAGAGTTCATGTAATTGCCGCTGGTGATAATCTCATACACTATTCTGTATACAAAAATGCAGAAAGACTTGCAGGACCAGGGGAGAGATACAATTTCAAGCCTCTTTACGAAAATGTGAAATATCTTATTGAGGGTGCTGATTTAGCTATTCTCAATCAGGAAACTATCATAAGCCAGAGCAACGAGGTAAGAGGTGCAAACGGCGGCGCACTGCTGTTCAATTCGCCTCCAGAGGTTGCAGATGCTGTAATCGACCTTGGATTTGATGTTTTCACAATGGCTAATAATCATCTTCTCGATTTCGGAGCGTCGGCAACTATAGAATCAATCAATTTCTGGAATGACAAGGCGGCGGCACATGACCTGACCGTATTGGGAGCTTATCTCAACGAGGAGGATTCTAACAATATCCGTATCCGCGAGGTAAATGGTGTAAAAATCGCTTTTCTTGCCTATGCAGAGCATCTTAACGGTTTTCAAATCCCATATGATTCGCCGCTGAGAGTTGTAATGAATCACGAAACGGACGTTATTGAGCGCCAGATTAAAGAAGCCAATGAAATTGCCGATGCGGTAATTGTTGCGGCTCACTGGGGCGTAGAGGATACAACACTTGTATCCGAAGATAGAATTGCCCTTGCAAATCAAATGGTAAACTGGGGTGCTGATGTTATACTCGGTGCTCATACTCATACAGCAGAAACTATGGAATGGATAGAGCGCGAGGACGGCACAAAGGGTTTTGTGTTCTACTCCATGGGTAATTTCATATGCTGTCAGACAGATAATTTCAATCTTGTGGGTGAAATGCCTGATTTTGATATTGTAGTAGACGGCGCTACAGGTGAGGTTCGCCTTGAAGATGTGGGCGTTATTCCGAACATAATTCACTACGAGGTAGGGGATTACGCAAATCTCCGCGTATATCCTTACAGTATGTACACTCCCGAAATGGCGGCAGCGCATGGCATACCTTACGCAGTGCCTGCGGGAACATATAACTACTTCAGTTATGACATTCTAAATGAGATAATAGATAACGCAATTCCTAAGGAATTCCAAAAACTCGATAAGTAGACAAACAAATTCACAAAACATTCACACGTCGTTAAAATGAGAAAAATAATAAGCTTAAATGAATTGTGCAAACTGCGCAAAAACGTGAGTGTTCGTTTATTTAAAATACCAAAAAGAATATAAACCTATTTACTTTTTTTAAGACTTGATATATAATAAAATCATGAATAAATATAGAAACTGGGAGTAACATCTCATCACGGCAGTGTGATGCGTCTTATGCTGAAACTGCGTTAGTGGAAATAATGTTTGTTCATGATACAGAGGACTGTACAAAGTCCGGTATCTGTGGCATTTTTGAAATGCCGGTGTAAGACAAGATATATTTAAGGGACTTCTGTTCCTTATCTATATAACATTAATGAAAAAGGAGGAAAAAAAATGAAGACAAAAAAGATAGTCATCGGAACAATGGCAGCAACAATGCTTTCACTTTCCGTTTGCTCACTGGTTCCTGCTGCTGCAGCCGGCGAAACAGTGCTGATTAGTGCCGGAAAGGCATCAGCAGAGGCAGGAGAGACTTTTGAGGTGGAGGTAACGATTGCTGATATACCTTCTACAGGTATGAGAGGTTGTAGCTTTTCTATCGAGTTCGACAATTCTGTAATCACAATTGATGAGATTACAGCTGGAGCTCTCGCAGAAAACGGTGCAGGTACAACCGATCCATCAGCATCAATGCTTCCAACATTTAACAGTATCAAGGAGAATGATGAGGGCTTTGTCAGCATTATGTGGTCAACAGCTGTTGACGATGCATCTTACTGGCTTAAAGGCGAGGGCGTTCTGTGTACTGTTAAGGGTACTGTAGCTTCTACAGCAAAGGACGGAGATAAGTCCGAACTCAAGATTGTTCCCGCAAAGAGAGACACCAACACAGAGTCAGGCGTTCCTAATGATACAATTGACTGTGGTTATCTCAAGGACGGCGAAAAGGTTATCTACGACGTTGAAACTGTTGCAGGTCTTGTAACTGTAGGCGATGGCGGCTCATCCACAGACGTAACTCTCAAGGGTGACGCAAACTGTGATGGTAAGGTTTCAATCGCTGATGCAACTGCAATACTTCAGTCTATTGGCAACAGGGATAAGTATGGCCTTTCCGTACAGGGTGAAGCAAACGGCGACGTTGTTGAACCCGTGGGTATCACTGCAGCTGATGCTGTACAGATTAAGTCCCTTGACGCAGGTCTTATTGAAAAGCTTTAATTGCTGATCATTCCAAAGATTATCTGATTTGTCCCCCTTACAAGCAATACAAACCCAATCTATAAGTTATTAATAGGTTACAAACCTAAAAGAAAGGAATTATTACAAATGAAGAAATTTATTTCTGCAGCTTCCGCTATGGCGATGGTTGCATCATTAGTAGGCTCAGCTATTCCTTTTGCTGCAGTTGCTGCTGAGGCATCAAAGACTGTTGAGCTCAGACCTTATCTTAATAAGGACGGTAGTGCAGCAAGCACTACAATTTCAGCTGCTGATATCGCAGCTGGCGACGTTACAATCCCTGTAGCTCTCTACTACGTAGAGAAGACAAACGACACTAAGTCAATCCGTGCAAGCTTCGGTATCTCCTCTAAGGACGGCGACGCTTCCAACGATTATGTAACATTCGGTACACCTCAGAACATCGCATACAAGCCCGGTTCTTCAGAGTACTTCACTTCTGAGCAGAAGGTTGTTACTCCTGACGGCGAGTTCGATTACGCTCTTATTCCCGGTTGGGAAGGCTACATGGAGTCAGGCAGAAGTGGTGCTGACTTCTTCACATTAGGTAGCTACCTCTGCAACCTTGACCTTAAGCAGAATTCACAGAATTTCCCTAACGCTTGGGGTTCATTTGTATGGGCACAGCCTGTAGAAGGCGGCGGTGCTTATGAGTGGACTGGATCAGCTTCTGATGATTACCCCTGCATGGTATTCGATGTAAACTTTGCTAAGGGTACACCCGCTGGTACATACACAATTGACTTTATCAATATGGTTCCCGATGAGAAGTTCCCCAACGTATATTCTACAATGATCGAGAGCAATGAGCCTGGTCTTTTATATGCTACTGCTAAGGATAATCTCACATGCAAGAGCCTTACAATTACAATCGAGGGCAAGTCTTCTGACACAACAAAGCCCACAACTACTACAACAAAGCCTGATACAACAAAGCCTACTACAACAAAGCCTACAGACGGCGGTTCAGATGTAACTGCTGATTTCACTGTTAAGGGTTCTACACTTGAGTATAACCTTGGCGATGAGTACAAGGATGCATACCTTGACTTCACAGTACAGTCCGGCGGTCACTTAGGTTCAACACTTGCAGCTGAGGTTTCAGATCTTCCTGCTGGTATCACATACAAGATCACAGAGAAGAACCTTGCAATTCCTGGCAAGCCTGCTTGGTCACTCATGGGCAGCACATACTACTGCGAGTGCCGTGACGGCTTAGAGAATCCTCAGGCATTCAAGGACGGCGAT
>JAZNZK010000018.1:0-96000 GCA_045594905.1 Ruminococcus sp. | reverse complement strand
TTGATTTTGACATTTTTTGTCAAGATCAGCTTTGCTATACCATTTTTTAGGCTTCGTTGCTCCTTTCTTCGCTTGATTTGTTGTTTGTTTTTGCTTCTTAGTTTTTTATCTTGTAAGATTTAGTGTTTTGCTCATCTCTATGATAAATGTTATGATTATCAATAGAATTCGCCTTCATCACCCTGTATGACAGCTCCGAGAGCTTCAGCGAGAGGGCGGAATATTTCGTCGACATTATCGTTACGGCAGGCAATCTCTATCATACCATCATTAAGCAGAAAAACATTTCCGTCGTAAGAATACATATCATCCATACCTGTACTGAGCATAAGACCTGTTATCGGGTTTTTTATGGCAGGCTGACTGAATTCTGAAACTCCGTCAATTGCAAGCAGTTCCTCAGGAGTTATTGGTTCATCTGCTCCGTCAGTCCATTCTGTACCTCTGAAAATATGCAATGTATAAGCCATTTTTTCCTCCTTAAACAAAAAGTCCCTCATACCCGAAAAGGCACAAGGGACGATAATTCAACCGTGGTTCCACCCTGATTTATGCGGAAAACCGCAACTCATTGCAACTTTGTAACGGAAGTCAGCCGTCGTTTATTGGACGCACTCGGAGGCGGTGTGCTGTTACCCTTGATATACTGCCTCGCACCACACGGCAGCTCTCTGAAATATCGCGGCGGATAAAGCCTTCCTCGTCATAGCTTTGGAATATATATTTATGATATCATATTTTTTCGAAGTTGTCAAGAGAAATTCTGATTATTTCACACAAACAAATTATTGCTATTATGATATTGGTATAAAATAAAAAAAAGACTGCATCGGGGTAGATACAGCCAAGTGAGCGAAGGTTTGCTCAAATAAATATAGAAGGGGAATTGGGGGATTATTAATCCTACTTTAGTATAATTTAGAAACCTTAAAATAACCTTAAAAAATAAAGTATTTTATTCTATATTCTGATATGTATTTCGAAAAGCCATTATATAATTAAAATAATACCGCACGAAAATGTGCGGTATATCTAATACCAATCCCTGAAACAACAGTAGACAAATCTAATGGCATAAATGCTGTATGTCGTCGTTGGACTTCCTCACCATACGACAGTATGCTTTCGTCGTCCGCCTTGACATACATCATTTCTGCTCATCATCTTTATCTACTAACATTTTAGGGATTGGTATAATATTTACCCTAAAAATTTCGCCTTTATTATGGCATATCCGTATGGACTGAGTTTTACACAGTCGTCGGAATAACTGCCGTTGAACTGCTCGAAACTGCTGAATCTGTAAAGCTTTTTGGATAAATCAGAGATTTGCACTTCGTCCCCTGACCTGTTGACGAATACGAGATAATCCTCTTCACCCTGACGGGTAAAGGCAACCACTCTTTCATCAATGGTCTGTCCGTCATTTATAACGAAATAGGTTCTGCCGTCTTTCATATTCGGAATTGATTTTCTCACGCGGCTCAGCTCCGAAACATAGCTGATAAGCTCATGGTCCTCATTGCCCCACGGATAACAGCGGCGGTTGAACGGGTCTTTATATCCCTGCAAACCTGCTTCATCTCCGTAGTAGATACTGGGTACACCGGGAAGGAAGAACATAAGCGTCATAGCTACTTTGAGCATATTTTTTCCCTGACGGTACTGTTCCTCAGTGAGATATCGTTCAGCCATCCAGTCTTTGCTCTTGTCATCGCAGTAATCCCCTGCAAGACGATTTATAGCACGTTCAATATCATGAGTTGAAACAAAATTCATCAGCACATCAATGGACGGCTTGGGATAATTTTCAAGTATGGTCATTACGGAATATATGAAATCCCTCGCAGAACCGCCTTTAACGAAATTGATTATAGCCTCACGGAAAGGGTAATTCATAACGGAATCAAGCTGGTCGCCGAGGAGATAGCGGCGCTTTATGCCGTAGCTTTCCTTGTTTGAAGCGTCCTCCCAGACCTCGCCGATAATTACCTTGTCCTTGCCGCAGGCTTTTACGGATTTGCGCAGATTATTGAGGAACTGGTCAGGCAGCTCGTCGGCAACATCAAGGCGGAAGCCTGCTGCACCCTTGCTTATCCAGTAGTGGAGCACACCCTCCTCACCGCAGATGAATTCCATATAATCCTCGTTATTTTCCCATATATTCGGCAGGGTATCAATACCCCACCATGCTTCGTATTCATGAGGATAATTTATAAAGCTGTACCAGTCATAGTAGGGACTTTCCTTGGACTGATACGCGCCTACGCTATCCTTGTATCTGCCGAATTTGTTGAAATATCGGCTGTCCGCGCCTGTATGGGAGAATACACCGTCAAGAATCACGGATATACCATATTTTTTCGCCTCGGTGCAAAGTTCCTCAAAATCGTCGTTAGTGCCAAGCATTGGGTCAGCTTTCATGTAATCGGCTGTGTTGTATCTGTGATTTTCGTGGGATTCAAAAATCGGATTGAGATAAATACAAGTCACTCCAAGATTGCTGAGATATTTCAGCTTTGACTGTATACCCTTAAAATCGCCGCCGAAATAGTCGTTATTCCACACATGACCGTTGTGGTCGGGCTTATACCATGGTGTACCGTTCCAATCCTCGCGGAGAACTCTGCCCTCGGGAATATTTTCGTGAACCTCGCCGCTTTTGCAGAAACGGTCAGGGAAAATCTGATACATCACGCCGCCTTTGAGGAAATCGGGAGTTTCGTAATCGTGGGCATACACTGTAAGCTGAAACAGCCCGCCGTCGCCCTCTGCGCCCTCGTGGCAGTTGATTTTCTTGATATAATGGCGGATTCCGCCGCTTGTATATGAAAAATAATAGTAGTGAACGTCGCTGTATCGCGGAGTATAATCGCAGGAATATACAAAGCAGTCCTCCTCCTCGGCGGTTACGTTCATAGTGAGGAAACGTTCCTTGAAGCCTGTACGGAAAAGCACGAGAACAGGTGGAAAATCGGGGCGGATATCCTTTGCAAGTCTTATGGAGAAGCGGCAGGTTGAAAACTGCCGTACAGCTCCGAAAATTGACTTATAGCTAAGATTCCATGTATCATATATTGGTTTCACCTTTATATTACCTCCTTAATAATAATGCGTAATGCGTAATGCGTAATTCGTAATGCGTAATGCGTAATTACTTTATAGAAAAATAATCTCAGATTGTCGAAAAACGTAAATTTTGCAACGAAATTGCGGGCGGATAATATCCGCCCATACACCAAATAGGCTATATTACGTTAAATTGCGGACACAGCACGCTGTGTCCCTACAAAATAATATCAGCTTTTAAAAATAATTACGAATTACGCATTACGCATTACGAATTGGACAAGTACGACAATAAGGCTGCATAAAATTACAGCCTTATTATCCATATTAATTATTATTATCTGAGATGCCAGATGTTGTCTGCATATTCTGAAACAGCACGGTCAGCGGAGAAGATTCCTGCACCTGCGATATTGTTCAGGGACATCTTAGCCCATTTCGTTCTGTCGTTGTAGCACTCTGTAATATAAGCCTGAGCCTTGCGGTAACTATCGAAATCAGCAAGTACCATATAAGGATCACGGTCTTTAAGGGAGTTTGCAACATCATTGAAAGTACAGCCGTTAATGCCGTTGTACATACGCTGAATAGCTTCCTTGATACGCTCATCTCCGTTGTAGTAATCGTGAGGATTATAGCCTCTTGCCTTGAGAGCATTAACCTCGGGAGTTGTCATGCCGAAGATAACGATATTGTCATCACCTGCCGCATCCTTGATTTCAATATTAGCACCGTCAAGAGTACCGAGAGTAACAGCACCGTTGAGCATGAACTTCATATTTCCTGTACCGGAAGCCTCTGTTCCTGCAAGAGAAATCTGCTCGGATATATCAGACGCAGGCATAAGTCTCTCAGAGAGAGTTACGCAGTAATTTTCAAGGAATACAACCTGTAATTTCTGTGAAATCTTGGGATTCTTTCTGATTTCCTCAGAAATTGCCCAAATCATCTTGATAATCTGCTTTGCAAGATAGTAGCCGGGAGCTGCCTTAGCCGCAAAAATATAAGTCTTTGGAGTGAAAGGTGCGTCGGGATTTGCAAGGAGATATGCATAATCCGCAAGAATATTCATAACGTTCAGGTGCTGTCTCTTGTATTCGTGGAGACGCTTTACCTGTACATCGAAGATACGCTCTGTATCGAGAATTATACCGCTTGAGGACTTAACGTGCTTAGCAAACTTTTTCTTGTTTTCCTGCTTGATTTCAAGAAGCTTTTTGAGAACAGTTTCATCATTTTCAAATGCTCTGAATTTTTCAAGCTCTGAACCGTCTTTCTTGAACTTATCGCCGATAGTCTCAGAAAGAAGATTTGTAAGTCCGGGATTAGACTGCATAAGCCATCTTCTGTATGCGATACCATTTGTAACGTTCTTAAATTTATAAGGTGTAACCTCATATTCCTCGCGGAATACGGATTCCTTGATAATCTCGGAGTGAAGCTGAGATACGCCGTTTACGCTGTGTGAAGCCGCAACGCAAAGAGATGCCATATGAATCATATTGTCCTTGATAATTGACATACGTGTTGTCTTTGCGCTGTCTCCGCCGTTTTTCTCCATAAGGGACTGACAGTAGCGGTTGTTTATCTCAACAATAATAGAGAAGATTCTGGGGATTACATGCTTTACAAGATTTACGTCCCACTTTTCAAGAGCCTCTGCCATAACAGTATGATTTGTATAAGCAAATGTCTTTGTAACGATATCCCATGCCTGATCCCAGCCGTAGCCGCAGTCGTCAAGGAGTATACGCATAAGCTCAGGAATTGCAAGTGTGGGGTGGGTATCATTGATGTGGATAGCGACCTTTTCAGCAAGATTTTCCAGTGTACCGTAAACCATCATGTGACTGTTTACGATATCGCCGATTGAAGCTGCACAAAGGAAGTACTGCTGTCTCAAACGGAGACTCTTGCCTTCAGCATGATTGTCGTTGGGGTAGAGAATCTTTGAAATAGAGTTAGCCGTAGCGTTCTGAGTGAGCGCCTTAGCGTAGTTACCCTCGTTGAAATCAGCCATATTGAAGTTAGGAGCCTTAGCAGACCACAGACGGAGCACAGATACGCCCTCGCCGCCGTAGCCTGATACATACATATCGTATGGAGTAGCCACAACTGTATTTGAATTTACAAGGGATACATAGTGGTACTTGTTATCCCAGTATTCCTGCAAATCTCCCTCGAAATGCACATCAATGGAAAGCTCAGGCTTTGGTACAAGCCATACGCTTCCGCCGGGGAGCCAGTTGTCAGGGAGCTCAGTCTGCCAGCCGTCCTCAAGCTTCTGCTGGAAAATACCGTACTCATAGCAGAGTGAGTAGCCCATAGCAGGAAAACCTGTTGTAGCCAATCCGTCCAGATAGCAAGCCGCAAGTCTTCCAAGACCGCCGTTGCCAAGACCTGCGTCAGGCTCGTGGTCGAATACCTTATCAAGATTGATTGTATGGGATTTCAGCATATCGCGGACTTCTTCTGCAATTTCAAGATTGTAAAGGCTTGTTTTGAGAGAACGTCCCATAAGGAACTCCATGGAAAGATAGTAAATCTGCTTTCCGCCTACGGAGTGGGTATGATTCACAAATCTCTGTCTTTTATTGCCGAGAACCTCTACAATAATAGAGGAAAGCACCTGATAAACCTGCTTATCGGAAGCCTCCTCAGGTGTCACACTGTAAAGGGATTGGAGTTTTTTGGGGAAATCCACCTTGATTTTTTCGAGGATTTCAGTTTTCTTAGATATCATATTATATCTCCTTTCATATCAATGTGCCGTAGTTAAAACGGTCCATTTCAAAAAAACAATACCAAATGTATAATCACACAACACTTATACTTAAAATAAAAACAGGTTGTATAATATCACATTTATTATTCTACCATATTTCCCGTATTATTTCAATTGTATATTTTCACAAACTTTTGACTGTGGAATTATCATATTGCTAAAAACGAATGTCACAATAGCTAAAAATCTTTAACTTATATGTGCACAATGTTTAAACGCTGGATATTTACGTCGCATTTTTGTGCAATACGACGAAACACGTGTCGCGTATTAAATACTATTCGTATAAGATTTTTCTTGTTAGCTGTTGCCAAAATCATGTCTAATATGGTAATCGTCATATTGTGGCGCTTTCTGCAAAAAAAAGTTGAAAAAAAATAAAAAAAAGATTGAAATTTTAGAAAATATATGGTATAATATATAAGATAGCTCTTGTTGAGCAGTAATGTGTGGAAATATTTATTAACAGAAAGGAACATCAGCAATGAAAAAGAAGAAAAGATTCTCAGTTCTGAAGCTTCTGATAGTTATAATCTGCATAACGTCAGTTATAGTATCAGCTGCTATTAATATTTTATTCGCAAAAGGAAAAACTCCTGAAATATTCGGCAGACATATTTATGTCGTAGGTGAGGATAACCCAATGTCAGGCACTATTACTACCGGTTCTGCTCTTATTTCAAAGGACGCTGAGGGTATTACTCTTGCTACAGGCGATATCGTTCTGTGCTATCCTGCTGACGCTCCTGATAAACTCAGCCTTAGAAGCATCAGTTTCATTGCTGAGGGTGAGGACGGCTCCACTTCATATTATACAATGGATTCTCTCCACGAGGATACAGCGGGTTCTATCACAAAGGATAAAGTTGTTGCTATATGTACAGGCTACAACGAAAGTCTTGAGCTTGGACGCTTTATCACTTTTGCAAAGGAGCTCAAAGGTATAATACTTCTCCTTGGAGTTCCCGCACTTATTCTTATTATAGTTCTCTTTGCAACAATCGCCGGTGCTCGCCGTTCAGATGACGATGAGGACGAGTTCGGATTTTATGAGTACGATGAGGAAGAAAGCAGAAGAATTGCTGCAAGAAACAACGATCCTCTCTACGAGCCTAATGCAGAAGCTCCTGTAAGTCCTGCTTTTGAAAGAAGAAAAATGTCTATCGCTGAAAATTTCAAGCAGAAAGAGGTTAATCCCGATTCTCCTTATCAGAAAGAAAAGGAGCGTACAGTTCAGTTTAAGGCTCAGAAGGGCGGAAATATCAATACTCCCGCAACTTCAGGCAGTGCAGAATCCACTTTTGCTGCAAGAAATCCCAACAGTGTATCATCTCCTGCACCTACTGCTGAAACTCTCAGAGAAGAAATGCTGAGAAAAACATCAGAGGTTGAGCGCACAGGAACTTATAATATCAAGAAGCCTACAGAAACTGTTTCAGATAATACAGGAATCCTCACAAGAGACCAGGTTGCAGAGCTGAGAGGCGGCGCACCCGTAAAGCCTGTCGAGACAAAGGCTGCTGCTCCTGCACCTAAGAAGAGCAGTTCTCCTGATATTTCCGATATCCTCGGAACAAGTCCACGCCAATCCTCAAAGAAACCCTCGGATATGTCCGTTGATGACCTTCTTAAAATTATTGAGGAAGAAAAGAAAAAATTCTAAATTAAATTCAATCGGCATTTTCCGTTTCGGAGAATGCCGAATGTGCTTTATTAAGTTTCCTTTAAATATTTTGTTTTTTATTTAGAATGGAGTAATATGCTTATGAATAATATTGATGTAAAAATTGATAAAATTCAACAGAAATTATCCCAACCCATAGATAAAGAAATATTGTTTAATGTACTGTTTGAAATGAATAGATATTTCGACAAAGAGTTTGTATGTCAATTGCACAATATAAAAATAAATTTAAATCAAAATGAAAGAAATAATCTTCGTTTGTATTTTTATTATGGAAAAAAAGAATATTTACACAAGACAGGAATTGAATTCTTCCAGTGCTACAAGGCAGAAGCTAAAGATAAAATAACGGTTCTCGATTCCTGTATTGATAGATGTGAGAGATATGATGAAAATAAAATTATAAAATCTATAGAAGAAAAATACAAGAATATTTCTACCTCTAAAGGCAATGATAATTCTGCTGAATGGCTAAAATACTACAATAAAAAAAGAAGTAGTAATTCGGATTTTTCTTTGTTTATACTTGATTATTCACAAAAAGATTTTATTAAACACGAATATAATGAAAAAAACATTTTCCAAATAATAGCGGATATGTATAATCATTTGGAAAATTACAGATATTTTATATTTAAGCTTAAAGGAAAGTTATATAATAAGAAAAAAGAAGATATTACATGGAAAATTTTGTATAAAATAGGGATTTATTGTGAGAATTTCATTCAATTTTCCGGAAATTTTATCCCATTTAAAAAAGAGAAAAAAATTGAAGAATTAACAACTTTTTTAGATATCAGATTTCCTGATAACGACAACAAGACTATTGCAGAAAGATTTTATTCTTCTATATCGACTGGCTTTAAATTTGAAGATTGCCTTGTAAGCGATACACAAGAAAATATAGTATTAACTTTTCGAAAAATCAAACTTGACACATCCAATATTCCTTGTCCTGCATGTATGACACAAATACAAAGCGGAAATTCTTTTCCAGAAATGTTTCTTCGTAGTTTTGAATGTAAGAATCCTTCGTGTATAGAAAGAAGCAAATCCGGCAGAGGAAAAAGATTCGACGAATATGGAACATACAGATATTTTAAACTCGTAGAAAATCACCCCGAAAATTCAATCAGCAATGAACTTTATAATCAATGGAGAAAAGATGTATTTTCTAATGATAATAATATCTACGATATGCTATTGAAATACTACGCATGGCACGGCGAAAAAATATGCGTATCAAAAAAAGTTAATTCAAAGTTGCACGGCAGAAAAATCAAACTGTATAAAAAATATGATGATAATATCTATAGTACAACTTTTGAAGATTTGCCAATATACAAACTATTTAATACAATACACGCATTATTACCCACAAAAACAGGCAGTGATAATATAAATGACAGACTATGTATTTTAAATGAAGATTCAACAGAAAATATATCAAGACTAAAAAATAATCAAATTGGAACAGCTATTACTTCACCTCCTTACTATAATGCCAGAGAATATTCTCAATGGTCTAATCTATTATTATATTTGATTGATATGCAAAGAAATTGCAAGGCTGTCATCAACACTTTGAAAAAAGACGGATATTACTTATATAATATCGGCGATATTGTCAGCGCAGATAATATATATGTTTCATCTAATATGTCAAAACGCAGGTTACAATTGGGATTTTTATCGTCAATGATATTTGAAATCTGTGGATTTAACCTTGTTGGAAATATTATATGGAATAAAGGTGAAGTTCAATCCAAAAGAAACTCAACAATGAATCATAATTCAGGTTATGTAAAATGTATAAATTGTTACGAGCATTTCTTGATATTTAAAAAAGGAAAAGGAACAGATTGTATAAGATCTGTCGAAAATATATCACCTGTGATAAAGATAAATTCTAAAGGTGAAAATCTTGCAAAACATACTGCACCATATCCTTTGGAATTAGTAAATTTAGCGAAGCCATATACAGATGCTGACAGTTACATTCTTGACCCGTTTTTAGGCTCAGGAACAACTTTGCTATGGTGCAAAAAAAATAATTATAAAGGCATTGGATTTGAGATAAATGATGAGTATTATAAACTCTCAAAAAACAACGTTAATAAATTCAAATTGGAGGATTAAATCATGGATTTAGAAGAAAAAAAGAAACAAGTCATAGGTATTTATGGAGAAATGCGCTTATCTATGGAACTGCACGAATTAGGCTGGCAGGTTCATAGAGCATATATTGATGAAGGTATTGATTTCGTAGCTACAAAATACTACTGTTCAGAGTGTAAAAAGTATAGCAATCAATTAATAAGATATGATACATTTGGCGGTAAGAAAACAAAATGTGTAACCAACTTATGTGAATATTGTAAAAAAACAGAGCTTACTGTAATATCCAGATATCTGCAAGTAAAGACATCTGAGGGAATAAAAACAGAAAAAGATGATGTTAGACAATTCAGTTTTCACCCTAAAATAAGATATAATATGGGCGAAGAAGTTTTCTATATCTGGATTGCTGTATTTGATAAACCTAAGCAGGAAAAGCTGTGTCATTTTTATATTTTTAATACTAAAGATGTTTGTAAATTTGATGATATTACTTTGCCTACATATCAGATTACTGATAATCAAAAAACTAATTTGCGTATAAATGAATCTGGTGAAGTTTTGAACAACGGTAAAAAATATGATTTTTCATGTTTTAACAAAAGGTTCTATAATGACTGGTCTTCACTGGAAATAGAAATGAACGACAAATAAATCCAGCAATTGCCTGTAAAGGAGGAATAGAAAAATGAACACAGAAAAAACGCTGTATATGGTTGTTCCCTGCTATAACGAGGAGGAGGTTCTCCACGAAACAGCAAAACGCCTGAAAGAAAAGTATGCGTCGCTTATAGAAAGGGAGCTTATATCCGCTGAAAGCCGCGTAGTATTCGTAAACGACGGCTCAAAGGACAAAACATGGGATATAATACAGGAGCTTCATGCGGCAAATCCCGAAACTTTCTCGGGTATAAATCTCGCTCGCAACAGCGGTCATCAGAATGCAGTTCTTGCAGGACTTATGACTGTAAAGGATATTTGCAGTATGGCGATTACCATGGACGCGGATTTGCAGGACGATATCAACGCTATTGACGCTATGGTTGAAAAGTATCATGAGGGAAATCAGGTTGTTTACGGCGTGAGAAGTGCAAGAGATACTGACACATTCTTCAAGAAATTCACCGCCGAGGGATTTTATAAATTCATGAAAGTCATGGGCGCTGACGTTGTGTACAATCACGCTGATTTCCGCCTTATGAGCGCTCGTGTATTAAAAGAGCTTGCAAATTATAAGGAAGTAAATCTTTTCCTGCGCGGAATGGTTCCCCTTATCGGTTTCCAGAGCTGTAACGTCTACTACGAGCGCGCTGAACGCTTTGCAGGTGAGAGCAAGTATCCGCTGAAAAAAATGCTTGCTTTTGCTGTAAACGGCATAACTTCATTCAGCACAAAGCCGCTGAAACTCATTACAACTATGGGATTTATAATGTCCGTTGTCAGCCTGCTTGCTATGCTCTGGACTATTGTTGTTAAAATTGCAGGAGCTTCGGAGCTTGGTTGGTCAAGTACGGTCTGCTCAATATGGTTCATCGGAGGCTTACAGCTTCTTGCTTTGGGTATCATCGGTGAATATGTGGGAAAAATCTATGCCGAGGTTAAACAGCGTCCGCGTTTTATAGTTGCGGATTTTATCAATGATACAGGCAAAAAGACGGAGGACAAGCAATGAATACATCTGTTGTAATCGTATGCGCAGGAAATTCCACAAGAATGGGCGGCATAAACAAAATCCTCATGCCTCTTGGCGACAGACTTGTTATCGGACAGACTTTAAAAGCTTTTGAGGATTGCCCGAGTATCAAGGAAATAATTATCGTTGCCCGTGAAAGCGATATCCCCGAAATCGAAGCCGAGGCAGAACGCACAGGCATTACAAAGCTTGTTAAGTGCGTTACGGGAGGCGCTACCCGTCAGGAGAGTGTTATTAACGGAATCCGCTGTATATCGCAGAAAACGGAGCTTATTGCCGTTCATGACGGAGCAAGACCGCTTGTAAAGGCTGAGCACATCGAAAAAGCTATAAAGGACGCTCTTGTTTTCGGCGGTGCGGCTCTGGGAGTGCCAGTAAAGGATACCATAAAATTTGTGGAGGGCGGACTTGTTACCGATACTCCGCCGCGGAGTAATCTCTATATTACGCAGACTCCGCAGATATTCAAGAAAAAGATATACTTTGAGGGCGTTGATTTCGCCCTTGAACACGGACTTGATTTCACCGACGATTGTCAGCTTGCTGAGGCTATCGGCTGTAAGGTTTATATGACAGTTAGCGATTACACAAATATAAAAATTACTACTCCCGAGGATATAAAAATTGCGGAGACTCTGCTTGCTTTGGAAAAGGAGAAAAACGTATGTTCAGAATAGGTCACGGTTACGATGTACATAAGCTGGTTGAGGGCAGAAAGCTGATACTCGGCGGTGTGGATATTCCCCACACTGTAGGACTTTTAGGCCATTCCGATGCCGATGTTCTGCTACATGCCGTTATGGATTCCATGCTGGGAGCGCTTGCTCTTGGAGATATCGGCAAGCATTTCCCCGATACTGCTGAGGAATACCGCGGCGCTGACAGCATGAAGCTTCTTGAAAGAGTTGCGGAGATATGCCGTGAAAATGGCTATACTATCGGAAATATTGACGCTACAGTAATCGCGCAAGCGCCTAAGCTTGCACCGTATATTATGACTATACGCGAAAATATTGCAAGAGTATGCGGCTGTGATGTGTCTCAGATAAGTGTTAAAGCTACAACAGAGGAAAAATTGGGATTCACTGGTGAAAAGCTTGGTATATCTGCGCATTGTGTGGCGCTTATGATAATGCGTTAAAAAATCCGATTTTACGGTTGATATATTTTGCATATGAGAAATTAAACATAAACAAAAAACGGATAAGTGTTATTAATGACACTTATCCGTTTTTTTCTCTGAAAATATATTGCATTAATTTTCTATATATGATATAATATATTATATACATATTCGTGAATAAAACGTGCAAAGGAGGTTGCAATATGTACAAATCAAAACATATAACAGCATTTACGGCAGCGCTTGCAATATGCTCAGGAACTTTATCGCATATGCCTCACATTCCGCAGAATATGGCTGTTTTGGCAGCAGAAGATACCATATCTGCAAGCGGCGAATGCGGTGAAAATCTCACATGGGAAATCAAAGGAGACACACTGACAATAAGCGGATTCGGCACAATGACTTCGTGGTGGAGCAATCCGGGACACGTACCATGGTCTGACTGTAAGACATTTAAAAAGGTTGTAATCGAGCTTGGAGTTATAACTATCGGGGCAAATGCCTTTTCCGGCTGTACTCAGCTTGAATCCGTAACGCTCCCCGAAAGCGTTATGTCTATCCGCAGTGCTGCCTTTGAAAACTGCGAAAATCTCACATCGATAACAATACCTGAGGGCGTGAAATACATTGATGAGAGAACATTCAGACATTGTACAAGCCTTTCATCTGTTGTACTTCCTGAGGGAGTTGAAGAAATCGGATTCAAGGCATTTGAGGGCTGTACAAAGCTTGATATATTGGATTTACCTGAAAGCGTGAATATAATTCATCAAGACGCTTTCAAGGATACACCATGGATAAACGGAAAAATTGCTGATACACCATTAGTTATCGAGGACGGAATTCTTGTGGACGGCACAGCCTGTCAGGGTGTTGTAATTATTCCCGACAATGTAACATCGATTGCAGACGAGGCATTTCTCAACAGTAAGGAAATAAAATCCGTGACAATACCCGATACAGTTACGGATATGGGAAACAGTGTATTCAGCGGATGCGATTCCCTTGAATCAGCGGTTATAGGCGGAAATACAGTGAATCTGGGAACTGGTATATTCTGCGGATGCAGCAGTCTTTCATATGTTGAAATGCCCGATATCGTCAGCGAGCTTCCCGAGGATATGTTCAGTATGTGCGTAAATCTTGATTATGCCATAATACCCGACAGTACCGAAGCTATAGGCGAAAGAGCATTTGCCTCTTGTAACGGACTTAAAATCCTGGATATCCCCGATACAGTAAAATCTCTGGGAGGATACTGCTTTTCGGAATGTGACAGTCTTACAAAAGTTACTGTTCCTGAGAATATAAAAAATCTCAATTGTGCTTTCTATGGCTGCAAACGGCTGGAAACTTTGAATCTGCCTGAAAATCTTAGAATAATAAATGATAATGAATTTGATAGCTGCGGAAAACTTAAAGATATCTTAATACCCGCAAAGGTTGAGAGCGTAGGAAAAAATGCTTTTAACAATTGCAATACGCTTCTTACAATAAAATTTGAAAATCCCTATTGCAAAATCTTCGATGTAGAAAACACTATACCCGAATCAGCTGAAATTTACGGCTACGACGGCTCAACTGCGCAGGCATATGCAGAAAAATATAACAGAGCATTTGTGAGCATGGGTAAAGCTCCTGATTTTGTTGTAATTGAAAGCGTGGCTGTTGACGAAAAAAACTTCCCCGATGATATTTTCCGCGAATACATCTCGCATGAATACGATAAGGACAGCGACAATATGCTTTCTGAGGAGGAGATAGAGAGTATTGTAGAATTATCTGTGGGATACAAGAATATTACAAATCTAACGGGAATTGAACATTTTATTTTCCTCGAAGAACTAGTCTGCACGGGAAATAAGCTTGAAAGCCTTGATATAAGTGCAAATACAGCTTTGACGTATATTGACTGCGGTATAAATCAGCTTAAAAATCTTGATATAAGCAATAACACAAAACTGAAAGATTTGTTGTGCTACGGAAATCAGCTTGAATCACTTGATATCAGCAAAAATACTGAGCTTAATACGCTTTACTGCGAGGGAAATCAGATACCGTCCCTTGATATCAGCGGCAATAAGAATCTGACAGAGCTGAATTGCAGCGGAAATCAACTTACCGCTATTGATTTGAAAAACAACACAAAGCTGATATCTTTATATTGTGAAAGCAATCAATTGAAACGGCTCGACCTTAAAAACAACAGAGATTTGAAAAACGTCAGTTGTTTTATGAATCAGCTGAATTATATTAATCTAAGCAATTGCGTACAGCTTTTGTATCTGGATTGCCGTGAAAATGAATTCAAAAACATAGACCTCAGCAACAACACCGAACTTGAAACTTTAGACTGTCAGGCAAACAAGCTTGAAAGCCTTGATATTTCTCGTAATACATTGCTGAAAAGTCTGATGTGCAGTGAAAACAAGCTGACGAAGCTTGATTTGAGCAAGAACACAAAGCTTGAAAAGGCGATAATCAATAAAAATTTGTTTACTTCTCTGGATTTCAGTAAAAATACGGCTCTGGAGAGATTGGAAGTCAATGAAAATCAGCTGACCAATCTTGACCTTGACAGCAACAAGGAGCTGATATATTTATCTTGCAGTAAGAATATGCTGACATTCCTTGATATTGAAAAGAATACGAATCTGAAAGAATTCAGATGTGACGACAACAAATTAGAAATAGAAATGTCCGGAAACCGCTATAATCTGGGAGAGCTGAAAGGCTTTGACATATTAAGGGCATCTGACTGGACAAATGCGGAGCTTGAAGGCGGCACATTATTCGTTGAAAATGTTGAAAACTCAGTTACATATTCTTACGAATGCAGTAAAGACATAACAGCGGAATTCACGCTAATTCCCTTAAAATCGGGGAAAGGAGATATAAACAGCGATGAATCTGTAGATGCAAGTGACGCTTCAATGATACTTGCGGAATATGCGGATATTTCTACAGGAGGTACTGGCGATTTTTCAGTGAAGCAAAAAAAATACGCCGATGTAAATAGTGACGCAGTAATTGATTCCTCCGATGCTTCTATTGTCCTTGCCTACTACGGATATACTTCTACAGGCGGAGGATATACAATAGAGGAATTTATTATGAGCGTAAAGCAATAATATTTATGTATTTTTCATAAAGTCTATTGCAATCATATTGTATATATGCTATAATATAAATGTATAAAAATCGAATTAATTGTCGAATTGTAACTATACTATCGGAGGCGAAAAATGAACAGACTGCTTAAAAAAATAGCAATTATATCTGCGGCAGTATTTTGTGCTGGCGTTTCCGATGCAGCGTCATGGGCTATCAGTGGAATTACGGAGGAATCTGCATATTTCAGCACTGAGAAATTAATTCTCGGAGACGTATCTCCCGACGGAGTTATAAATTCCAGTGATGCTTCATTGATACTTGCAGAGTATTCGGCAGTTTCTGTCGGGAAGAGATCAACGTTTACCAAAGAGCAGGCAAAAGCGGCAGATGTAAACCGCGACGGGCAGATAGATTCCACGGATGCCTCGTGGGTATTGGCGCATTACAGTGCAATATCAACAGGAAAAAATATCACCATGGATGAATTAATTGCGGAAATTACAGGCGGATAATAAAAATCAATGAGGGCGACCAACGGTCGCCCTCTTAATTAATGCGGTTTTTTATCAATATTTGTTTTTCTTGATGTTTTTTTGATGACTTTCCGCAGTCTGTCGCAGGTTTCCTCAGGAAAAGTCGTTACAAAGGTCAGCGCCTGATTATGCGCATCTTCGTGGCTTAATTTGAGAAAACGACGGAAGAAAATATAAGTCTCGTTGAAGTTGCGAAAAATATCCCTTATCACATCAATCCCCTCAGGAGTAAGCACAACGCTTATAGCATAATCCTCGTACACAAGCCCTGAATTAGCAAGACAGCGGAGAGTTTTGCTTACGCTTGAACGTGATACGCCGAGATGACGGGCAATATCCACGCTTTTCACTTCATCGGATGCCGCGGAAAGCTCCTGTATAGCAGTAAGGTATTTTACCTGTGCGGCACAGTATTTCATACTCATTCCCCCTATTTGTCAGAATCAATGAGATGCCAGTAGCCTTTGAGATAAACAGCGCCTGAAATAACAGTGAGAGCAGTGGAAATCCAGATAAGCGCAGGAATAACCCAGCAATCAACCGCAGTAATAACAGCAGTGGGGATTCCAAAACTGAAATCGTGGCATATACTGAGCCACATCAGAGCCGCAACAATCGTCACCATGGTAAAAGCAGTTTTCAGCTTGCCCCATATACCTGCGGCAACAACGATTCCGCTGTCAGCGGCAAGGAGACGAAGTCCGGAAACCATAAATTCTCTTGCGCTTATGATAATAAGGGGAATCGCGCCCATGTGCACCTCATCAAGCTCCACAAAAACTGTGAGAGCCGAAAGCACAAGCACCTTATCAGCCAGTGGGTCAAGGAATTTTCCGAAGTTGGTTACAAGATTTCTTGACCTTGCGATTTTTCCGTCAAGAGCGTCAGTAATTGACGCGGCGGCGAATATTATCAGCGCAAACAGGAATTTGAAGGGAATATCGATATAGATAAACAAGAGAAAAAAGGGAATGAGAATAACTCTCAGCAGGGTTAATTTATTTGGCAGATTCATTCAATCACTTCTCCTATCAGGTCATAGTCAAGGGTATCTGTAATTTTTATTGTGACGTAGTCGCCTATTTTAAGGGGCTTTTCAGATGTGAAGAACACTTTTCCGTCAATATCGGGAGCGTCAAGAGCAGTACGTCCGAAGAAGCACTCACCGAATCTGTCGTAACCCTCCACAACGGCTTCAAGCTCAGCGTCCATGAGCTTTTTGTTGTTGTCATAGCTTCTTTCAAGCTGTTGTTCCATGATTATATCGGCGCGATGAGCGGCAACGTCCTCGTCAACCTGATTTTCAAATCCTGCCGCCTTTGTGCCCTCCTCAGCGGAGTAAGGGAAACAGCCAAGACGGTCAAATCCCACGCGGTCAACGAATTCAGCAAGGGAATTGAACTGCTCCTCAGTCTCGCCGGGGAAACCTGTGATAAGTGTGGTACGGAGTACAACATCGGGGATTTTACTTCTGATACGTGCAAAGAGGGATTCCAGCTTTTCCTCATCGCCCCACCTATTCATAGCGGAGAGAATATCCCCGTCACAGTGCTGAATTGGAATTTCCAGATATTTTACAAGCTTTTCCTCAGAAGCTATTGTGTCCAGAAGTTCGTCAGTGATACGCTCAGGATAGCAGTAAAGTGTGCGAATCCATTTCAGACCGTCGATTTTGCAAAGCTCTCTCAGCAGTTCAGGGAGCTTTGATTCGCCGTATAAATCCTCGCCATAGCGTGAGGTATCCTGTGCAATAACCACAAGCTCAGTAATGCCATTTTCAGCCAGTTTTTTCGCCTCAGCGATAACGTCCTCCATAGGTACGCTTCTGTATTTTCCGCGAATCATGGGGATAGCGCAGTAAGTACAGCAGTTTGAACAGCCCTCAGCGATTTTAAGATATGTGAAGAATGGGAGAGTTGAAATAATTCTGTCTCCTGTCATTTCCGCGTCAAGCTTAGAGCCGAATCTCACCACGCGCTCACCTGCCATAACCTCGTTGAGAATATCCACAATATCCTTGTTGTTGCCGATACCGATAACAGCGTCAGCTTCGGGGAAAAGCTCAGCAGCTTCCTCTCTGTAGCGCTCGGTAAGACAGCCGGTAATAACGATTTTTTTCAGCGTACCGTCAGCTTTAAGCGCGGCAAGCTCAAGAATTGTCTCAATAGCTTCTTCTTTTGCGGATTTAATAAAGCCGCAGGTATTGACAACCGCAATATCAGCCAATCCCGGCTCTGTTACAAGTTCATATCCGTTTTGTTTCAGTTTATAGAGCATTCTCTCGGAATCCACAAGATTCTTTGAGCAGCCCAGTGATACCATTCCAACCTTAATCGGCATTGTTCTGCACCTCTGATTTATTCAAAATATTCAGCAACTGCGCGGTTTATTTCGTCGTAGCCGTAGCCATACCGCACAAGAGCGTTTTTCGCTTTTTCAATAGTTTTTCTGTCTGTATCGTCTGTGAGATAGCGGCTGTATTTTCCGCGCAGAAGCGCCGCCAGATTTTCCTCAAAGGTATCCGCGTATTGTTCCAGCGCGCCGTATACCGTATTCTCGGCAAGACCTTTCTGCATCATTTCGCGCTTAGCACGGCGATAGCCGTATTTTTTCGATTCCACAAGCTTCCGCGCCAGCTTTTCCGCATACCGTTCATCATTGATAATACCTGCCCTTGCAAGCTTTTTCACGACTTCGAGGCATAAAGCCTCATTTTTGTAGGTTTCAAGGAGCTTTTCGTAGATTTCCTCAGCGGAGAAGTCTCTGTAATCAAGGCGATACAGGGCATATTCATAGGCACGGCGGAAATTCGATGCATAAATAACTTTTTTCAGTTCGGCGCGCTCAATCTCCATACCCTGCGCTATGCTGAAATCGGTAATGATATCGATATGGAGATAGAGCTTTCGCTGATTATCAATTTCAACCTCAAAGGTTTTTCCTTTGTAGTGGGAAAGGGACGTAATTTCCATTATTCAGCAGGTGTGAATTCCTCGAAATCCTCGTCAATACTGTCAAGGATACCTGAATTATCGGAATCATCGCTTTCCTCAGCAACAGCCGCCGCAATTGAAGCCGCCTTGCCCTTATCCTTTTTCTTGTCGTTTTTGTTCATGAGTTCGTCTTTGCGCTGTAAAATCTGCTCCTCGATTTCAGCCATGAATTCGGGGTCATTTTTCAGCAGTTCCTTGACGTTATCACGGCCCTGACCGAGCTTGCGGTCGCCGTAGCTGAACCATGAGCCGCCCTTTTTGATGATATCCAGTTCAGTAGCAATGTCAAGAACCTCGCCAGTACGTGAGATACCCTCGCCGTACATCATATCGAACTCAGCCTCCTTGAAAGGCGGAGCAACCTTATTCTTTACAACCTTGCAGCGAGTGCTTGCACCGATAATCTGACCGCCCTCCTTGATAACCTCGCCCTTGCGGACTTCGATACGTACAGAGGCATAGAATTTCAGCGCACGGCCGCCGGGAGTAGTCTCTGGATTTCCGTACATAACGCCGATTTTTTCACGAATCTGGTTAATAAAGATAGCAACACAGTTTGATTTTGATATAGCCGCAGTCAGTTTTCTCATAGCCTGAGACATAAGTCTTGCCAGCTGACCAACGTGGAGGTCACCCATTTCGCCGTCGATTTCCGCACGGGTAGTCATAGCGGCAATGGAGTCGAGAACGATAACATCAATAGCACCTGAACGGATAAGAGCCTCAGCAATTTCAAGAGCCTGCTCACCGCTGTCGGGCTGAGATACAAGGAGATTGTCGATATTTACGCCCAGAGCCTTTGCGTAGTTAGGGTCAAGAGCGTGTTCAACGTCGATGAAAGCAACTTCGCCGTCAAGCTTCTGAGCCTGAGCAATAACGGAGAGGGCAACAGTAGTTTTACCCGAGCTTTCAGGGCCGTAAATCTCAACAATACGTCCGCGGGGCACACCGCCGATACCAAGCGCCATATCCAGTGTCATAGAGCCTGTGGGGATAGCGTCAACATTGAGCACCTTAGTCTCTCCAAGACGCATTACCGCACCTGCACCGTATCTTTTTTCAAGCTGTTTGAGCGCTCCTGCAAGAGCCTCTTTTTTGTCGTCCTTTGCGGTAACTTTTACAACAGTGGGTTTGGTTTTCAGTTCCTTTTTTGCCATGTTATACCTCCGTTTTCTCCGCAGTGACAGTGCGTATAATACCGCCTCCGTCACGGCTGAACTTTATATTTACAAAATTATTTTCTTCAAGTATAAGTTTTATATCTTCTTCCTGTCCCATGCCGAATTCATAGCATAGACAGCCGCCGTTTTCAAGGGAATTTCTCCAGATTGGCGTCATAGCGCGGTAGAAATCAAGACCGTCATCGCCGCCGAAAAGGGCAGATTCAGGCTCTTTCTGCACTTCCGTCTGCAATTCCGCCATATCCTGCGCCGTGAGGTATGGGGGATTGCTTACAATTATATGGAATCCCTTTAATTCCGCCGCTAAGTCGGGGGAAAGAACATCCCCGTGAATTATGTTTATATCCGCGGAATTCAGCTTCACATTATGTCTGAGATATTCCAGAGCCTTTTCGGAAAGCTCCACAGCGTAAACATCGGCAGAGGGGATTTCCTTTTTCAGCGCAATTGCAATACAGCCGCTTCCGCTGCACAAATCCACAATTTTCGGGGATTTATAGCCTTTTTCTCTGACAATACGCAGGATATCCTCAATAAGCGTTTCCGTGTCGGGACGGGGTATCAGCACACCCTCTCCCACTTTTAAGGGCAGTCCCCAGAATTCCCATTCACCGAGAATATACTGCAAGGGCATACCGCTTATGCGCTTGTTTACCATGTCCAGAATTGCGGATTCCTTATCCGCAGAAACTTCAAGATTCGGCTGAATCATGGGCATTTTATCCCCAAGAATATCCTGAAAAATACACAGGGTATCGAATTCGCTGTCGGGGATATCAGCGGAATCCATAAGCTCCGCGCAATATCTGTAAAGCTCCTGTCTTACCATTTGTCCTCCGATTTATCCTCAGGAATACAAGGTGTCATTGCGGCAATTGCAATTTCAATCATGCTGTCGTCGGGCTCGCGGGTAGTTATTCTCTGCATTGCAAGTCCGGGAGCTGAAAGTATTCTCGTAAAGAGGTTGTCGTGATTTCCTGCAAGACGTATGAACTCGTAGGAAATACCAACAACAAGAGGGAGAGTTGCAAGGCTGAGAAGTGAACGCTGCCACCAGATAAGTCCCTTAGGCATGAAGCACATAACGAAGATACCTACAAGAAGCACGATGAAAATAAAGCTTGTGCCGCAGCGCTTGTGGAAGCGTGACTGCTTGCGGATATTTTCAACAGTGAGAGGCAGTTCAGCCTCGTGACAGGCAATGGTTTTATGCTCTGCGCCGTGATACATATACTGTCTCTTTATGTCTTTCATAAGGCTGATAACCCACATATAGAGTACAAAAAGGGCAATTTTAACAATACCCTCCAGCATTGAACGGAGTATACCCGAATTTTCGATATCGGGGATAAGTCCCACAAGGAATTTCGGCATGAAGAAGAAAAGTCCCATAGCAACGGCAAATCCGAGAATTGTACCGATAACCATAACGATGTCGAAAGCCTCGGAGGAGAGTTTTTCGTCGTCTCCCTCTGTTTTAATGCCTGCTTTTTCAGCAGCTTTTCTTTCAGCTTCGGCTTTTTCGTCCTCTGTCATCTGCTTTTCAGCGGATTTCATGGTGTATTTATAACCCTTTTTAAGCGATGTTACGAAATTCACACAGCCGCGCACAAGTGGAGTTTTTTTATACCATGGAGCTGATTTTCCGTTGTTTTCGTCCCATACTTCGAGGTCGATAGTGCCGTCAGGGAGGCGGCAAGCCATAGCGCCTTTCTGCGGTCCTAACATCATGATACCCTCAATAAGTGCCTGACCGCCTATTTTTGATTTGAATTTTTCACCGCTTGGTGAATTGTTGTTCTTACTCATTTTTTTGCTCCTATTTTTAAGCCGTTAGCTATTAGCCTTTAGCCATTAGCTTTATACCATAATTTTTGTATGGGAGGATATTATCCGCCCGCAATTTTGGAACGAAATTCAGTTTTTTTGCCAATCTCCACAACAGCTAAAGGCTATTGGCTATAGGCTAATGGCTCAGGATTTTGCCGGCAATGTTATCGTAACCTTAGTACCCTTGCCCTCGCCAGCGCTGTATATTTCCAGTTTACCGCCGTGCATAGCGATAATTTCGTCAGCCACAGCAAGTCCGATTCCCGAACCGCGTCTTGTATGATTTGCTTTATAGAATTTAGTCTTGACTTTTGCAAGGTCGCTTTCCTTGATACCACAGCCTGTATCTTTAACAGATACCCTGATTCTGCCGTCCTTTACGCCTGCCTTTATGGTAACAGTACCGCCGGGCTCGGAGTATTTCAGCGCATTGTCAATAACGTTGATAAATACCTGACGTATGCGGTTTTTATCGCCGAATACAAAGGGAAGCATTTCGGGCTCGTCGTAGATAATCTTTATCTGTTCGCGCTTGGCTTTGTCTGAGTACATCAGCACCGCGTCGCCAAGCTCAGCAAGGATATCCATAGTGCTGTTCTGCAAGGTAAAATGACCGTTCTGCATACGGGAGAAGTCAAGGAGCTCCTCAACCATTTGCTGAAGTCGTTCTGTCTCGTTTACAATAACTCCAACGCCCTTTTTCATGGTATCGGGATTCTCACCGCCGTCAACCATAAGGGTTTCCGCCCAGCCTTTAATAGCTGTAAGGGGAGTTCTCAGCTCGTGAGAAACAGAGGATATAAATTCATTTTTCATAGCCTCCGCCGAGGATAATTCATCTGCCATATGATTTATGGAGGAACACAATTCGCCGATTTCATCGTCGGTATTGCTCTGTATGCGGACAGAGAAATCACCCATGGCGAATTTACGCGTAATTCCGCTTATCTGACGTATAGGTTTAACGATAGAGCCTGCGAAATAAAGTCCCGTAACGACGATAATCAGAATAATGGCTGAGCATACGGCAGTTACAAAGATAATATACCCTTTAATTGTATTGTCAATTTCCGTCAGAGATGTGACCATTCGCACAGAGCTGTACTCACTGCTGAAAGAGGAAAGGGGAACAGATACCGCAAGGACTTTTTCGCCGTCGGAGGACAATCTGCCGATATAGCTGCCCTCTCCAAGCTCCATAGCGTCCTCGTAGTCGGGCATGACATAATCTTCATCGGGAGAAAATCCCGAGGAAGTCAGCACAACGCGTCCCTTTGAGTTTATCGCCATAAGCTCGATTTTGTCCTTTTCGTTAAAGGTTTCCAGCATATTGCGGACTTCCGCGGAAAAGTTAGCAGAGCTGTCCTGCGAGTGAATACTCAGCACACTTGTTACCGCGTTAATCTTAGATACCAGATACTGCTTAGCAGAGCTGTAATAATAGCTTTGAATGGCATAAATTACGACAAGCTCAATAACAATGAGTGCAAGGACGATAACGCCTAAGTTATTGATAATCCAGCGCTTAGTAATACTTTTTCTTGCCATTACTGAACGTCATTCCACTTGTAGCCATAACCCCAGATAGTTATAATATACTTAGGGCTTGAGGGCTCTTCTTCAATTTTCATACGGATACGTCTTATATTTACATCGACAATTTTATCGTCACCGTAGTAGCTTTCGCCCCAGATGTGATTGAGTATGCTTGCGCGGTCAAGGGCGGTATTCTTGTTATTCATGAAGTATTCCAGAATCTGATACTCAACCTGTGTAAGTTCTATAGGTTCACCGTTTTTCGTAACAGTACGGCTTTTCAGATTGAGCACAAAAGGACCGCTTTCAATGATACTGTGCTTTTCGTTCTTGATAAAGCTCATGCATACGCGGCGATATATAGCGTCAACTCGCGCCGTAAGCTCCGAGGGAGAAAATGGCTTTGTGATGTAGTCGTCAGCGCCTATCATAAGACCGCTTACCTTGTCCATTTCCTGAGTTCTTGCCGTCAGCATAATAATGCCGATAGTGGAGCTTTTTTCTCTTATCTTCTTGCATACTGTAAAGCCGTCGATTCCGGGCATCATAATATCAAGAAGAACGATATCAAAATTTCCATGCTCCTGCTCAAAGGTTTTGAGAGCCGCCTCGCCGCAGTTTACGTCAACAACCTCATAGCCTGCACGTTTAAGATTGATTACCACAAATTCTCTTATGGTATCTTCGTCCTCGCATATAAGTATACGTTTCATAATTTTCCCCCTTTTTAGTTAAATCTGAATCCTATAGCCGCGTCTGCCTCTGAAATGGCAAGAGCGTCCGTTTCATCGTATTCGGGCACATATGCAAGATATGCTGAATCGCCCTTTGTTTGTAAGAGTATATATCCAGAAGCAATTCTGTCCTCGCGGGAAGCTGTATCTTCGGCGCAGTATATCCGCATAAGCTCTCTGCCAATTTTTTCGTTTTCATATGCGCATATAACTATTTCATCGTTAATTGCATCACGCTTTAGGGTTATGTTATTTTCCCATTTAGCAGGAAAAATAAAAGTATAACCGTCGCCTATGCTGTGGTATGAGATGTATTTCAATTCCCTTTGTCCGTCTATGGCTATGTTATACCATTTTGTAAGCCACAGCAGTTCACCTTCGGAGGCGTTGTTATAGCCGGGAGCAATAGTCTGTACAGGAATTTCAAGTGACATATCACCGTCAATATCAGCAGAACGACAGCCGGACGATCTGAGGGTTGCAGAGGACTGTTCTGCTGATGTGAACACCTTTTGAAGTCCTTTTTCGTTCATATATACAATATCAGTCTGAATAAGTCCGTTTCCGGAAACAGCATCTATATACAGTGCGGTTTTGCCGTTTTCAAGAATTCCGTAGCTTACTGCATCAAATTCTGTAAATCCGCCGCTTAATTCCTTGCGGTAACAGTGGTATATGCCATTTTCGTCAAGCTTATATGTTTCCGCCGCCGCAGGTTCGTTGTCGGATGCGCCTTTAAGAAGGAGAAATTCCATTTCACCGTCGCCGTCCAAATCTTTTACATCTATAAAAGAGTATGATTCGGAAAAGGTATTTTCCAGAACGCCATTGCTGTAGTTGTAAACTGAAGCTGTTTTTTCGGAACGATTAATAAGGCTGCTTCCGATTATGATATTTACACGGCTGTTTTTGCCAAGCTGTGATATCATAACCCGTTCTATTTCCGCTCCCTCTGCATGAGTATCAAATTTTGACGTCCATTCGCCGTTGTCCTCGCTGTCCAGTATATTTATTCGCAGTGTGTTTTCCGGAGCTGTAAGACCTGTTTTCTCATAAAAAACAATAGCTTCACTTCCGCCGTCGCTATCGATATCCTCAACGATAAATGCAGATAGATATTTTCCAGCTTTGGGGTATTTCAGACTTATGGATTCCCCCTCTGCATCGGTCAGGGCAGTGTATATCTGCTCCTGCTCAATACTCAGTTTTGGCGGCGCAAGGAGATTATCTATACTTGTACCAAAGGTACAGCCTGTAAGCGGCAGCATTACAGCTGCCGCGGCTATAATTTTCAGTTTATCCATTATGTCTTTCGCTGAGTTTTACGTAATCCAGTTCCTTGGCAATTGCCTTGTATGCGGGACGGATTATGCGGTTTCCTGTGAGAACCTCCTCCATACGATGAGCAGACCAGCCTGCCATTCTCGCAACTGCAAAGAGAGGAGTGAAAAGGTCCTCAGGTATTCCGAGCATACGGTAAACAAGACCGGAATACATATCAACGTTGGCACACATCGCCTTGTCGCTTCCCTTGACTTCCTTGAATATTTCGGGAGTAAGACGCTCTATTGTTTCAAGAAGCTTGAATTCAGCCTCGATTTCTCTGCCCTTTGCAAGCTCAAAGGCTTTTTTCTTGAGGATAACTGCACGTGGGTCGGAGATAGTATATACCGCGTGTCCCATACCATAGATAAGACCTGATTTATCGTTGGTTTCTTTTCTGATAGTACGGCGCATATAATCAGCTACTTCGCCCTCGTCCTCCCAGTTTTTGATATTTGCCTTGAAGTTGTCAAGCATATTTATAACTTGTATATTTGCGCCGCCGTGACGTGGTCCTTTAAGGGAGCATATTGCTCCTGAATATGCTGAATATGGGTCAGTTCCCGATGATGTAAGTACGCGGCAGGTAAATGTGGAGTTGTTGCCGCCGCCGTGTTCAGCCTGTAACATAAGGAGACGGTCAAGCATCTGAGCTTCATCCTCTGTGTACTGTCTGTCGGGACGGAGAAGAGAAAGGATAGTCTGAGCCGTATTTTCCTCGTATCTGAGAGGGTGCATAATCATACTCTGATTATCGAATACACGGCGCTTTACCTGATAAGCTGTTGTCATGATAACAGGGAGCTTTGCAATAAGTCCCACAGCTATTTTCATTTCATTTTCAATTGATTTTAATTCACATTCCTCATCATAAGAATAAAGAGCAAGTACTGAACGGGAAAGCTTGTTCATAATATTCTTAGAGGGGGCTTTAAGTATCATATCCTCAATAAAGCCGTTGGGAAGCTCTCTTGAAAGAGCAAGGAGCGTTGTAAAATCGCTGAGTTCCTCTTTATCGGGAAGTCTGCCGAAAAGGAGAAGATATACAGTTTCTTCGAAGCCGTAGCGGTTTTCTTCCTCAACGTTGCTTACAAGGTCGTTTATATTATAGCCGCGGTAGATAAGCTGTCCGGGGATAGCCTCAACCTCGCCCTCGTTAAGCACATAGCCGTGAACGTTGCATATGTTTGTAATACCTGCAACTACACCTGTACCGTCGCTTTTGCGGAGACCTCTTTTAACGTGATATTTCTGATAGAGCGCAGGGTCAATAATGGTATTTTCTGCAAGCTCCCTGCATAAATTTTTTATATTGGTTTTCTTGTCTGATAACTTCAAAAAAATCACTCCTTATAACTATTTCATATTAATTATACATCATTTAAAAGTCCATGTCAATTGGGTTTTGGTGATGAATGTGAAAGAAGTGTGATAACGGCGTGAAATATTTTAAACTGCGGAAGGATGTTTTTTATGAATAAGATTATTTTATCTGCCATGTTTCTTGTATCTGCTACATTTATGCCTGCTATGCCTGCACTGATAGGCGGTAAACCGCTGATTTTCACTGCTGAAAAGGGCAAGCCTGAAATAAGCGAATACATTTTTGACGAAATTGAAGAAAACGGGTTGGATATGGAGGTTTCAAATGAGCCTTACCGCGTGTTGAACTGCTCAACAGGGGAAATTACAGAAGTAAGCGTCAGGGATTACGTTATAGGCGCGGTTGCTGCGGAAATGCCTGCATCTTTTGAGGAGGAGGCTTTGAAAGCTCAGGCTGTTGCGGCTCACACTTATGCGGAGAGACAGCGGAATCTGCAAAGGAAAGCTCCTGATAAAGCTTTAGGAAATGCCGATTTTTCCGATGACCCCAATAAATATCAGGGATTTTTCACCAATGAGAAAATACGCCACTATTTCGGGGATAACTACGATATCCACTACAACAAGATAGCCGCCGCAGTTGATGAAGTTCTGCCCTATATCATAACATATGATGATGAGCCGATAATTGCTGCTTTTCACTCCATGTCCTCGGGAAAAACCGAAAGCGCGGAAAATATGTGGGGTACGGCGGTGGATTATCTTGTGCCTGTAATCAGTAAATCGGACAAGGACGCTCCGAATTATATCGACGAAACAGAAATATCTGTTGATTTTGTCAGGGTAAGGCTGGAAAAGGTGTTTGAGGGTGTTCAGTTGGGGGATTCTCCTGAAAATTGGATTAAAACAGGGGCAAAATCCGATTCGGGAACGGTTCTGGAGGTGACAGTTGGTGATGTAAAGGCATCGGGTAATGATATCCGTGAGGCTTTTGGTCTGCGCTCCGCCGATTTTACTGTGGATTTTAAGGACAATAATTTTATATTCACCACTCGCGGTTACGGTCACGGCGTTGGAATGTCTCAGTACGGTGCAAACCATATGGCTAAGGAAGGCAAGGGCTGGAAAAGCATACTGGAACATTACTATAACGACTGTGAAATTATCTCTGTGAAGTAACAACCCCTCTCACTAATAGGCTAAAACGCGCCTTTTTCCAACGGAAAAACATTGATTATTGAAAAATAATTTTTATTTTCTACTTTTTTACTAATTATAAACAGGTGAAATTGTGCATATAATATAAAATTCACTGTTATAAATTTATGTGTATATTGTAAATTTGTTTTATTATAGCGAATGAAAAAGGGAGCAATTTTGCTCCCTTTGGTATTATTTTATTTGTTTATTCTATTCCCTTTGCAAGTGATGTTTTTATAGCAACTGCATCTTCAACAGTTAAGCCGTCGCCTGTGGAATCGGCGTTGAAAAGTCCCTGCGTTGATAAGCCGTATTTATCGGGATTTCCCAATGCCTGCAATATTGCTGTAGAATCGGCGATTGTGTATTTTTGGTCGCAGTTTGCGTCGCCGTTTAAATAGTTTGTTTCTATGTCAAATTCCGTAATTGCGGAAACGGGTCTCATAGCTATAGCGTTGGAATATTGATGAATTACTGTATTGTGATTATCTATAAAATAGCTGAAACATCCAAGTTTTTCTTCCTGTGTGTAATCATCGGGGAATTCAATTCTGTGTATTTCGGGATTGTAGGTTGCTCTGAAATTTTCAGCAATATATTCGTGGTCAATGGAATCATAAAATTCCTTATTTTCCTGTTCTGTCAAATCCATATGGTGCGTTCCATTAATATCTGTGAAGCAACTCTGTAAACGGATATGAGGAATATGATTTACGGCATCAATCTGTAACACTTTATCACTAATGGGATATTTTTCACTTAGTATAGACATAGCTTTTTCCGCAAGCATATAATTCATCTCGTGTTCAGAACTATTAAAACTAATTGTGACTGCGGCGCAATTACCGTCATTAGAGAAACCAGAGTTTTTTACACTACAATATCTATCATATCCCAAAACGCTTGCTAATTCAGTACTGATTAACTCGCCATCTTCTATAGGTAAATTGAATTTCACCTTAAAATAGTCCTTTAGCTGAATTTCATATGTGTATTCGTCAAAAAGAGAAAAGTTATCAGATGTATCAGTTGTTGGTTTGTTCCTGCGCCATACTTTTGTTATATTTTCCTTTGACAAAATATTTTTAAAATATTCTGTTTCTTCTTCTGTCAGCAATTGCATATTTCCATATATTTTGATTCTTGCTTGATATTCTTCCGTATCCTTTATTATAGGCAAATGTGCTAAGGCGTTACTGTTAATCGCTACAATTGATGAAAATGTCATAACTGTGGCTAAAACCGTGGCAAATAATCTTTTTGATTTCATAAAATTTCCTCCTTTTAAAGTTATATTAATTATGCATATGAAACATTTTTAATTCATCGGTCTCACCTTTCCTTAATTGAAATTACGTGCTTTCTTAATTATATTATAATACAAGCTGTATTAACTGTCAATAAAGATTTTCCACAAAAAATTCATATTATTTTTTATGCAAAATGTGTTTTGTTTTTGCTTTCATATATTATACTTTATTTTGTGTCAAATCTCGCAGTAAAAATATATATTTTTTTATTTTAATTATGTTGTAAGTGGGTGCTAACAACAATTTCGTTTCCGCAAGTAAACATTCCCACTATTTTCAAATATTTCTGATATAATATTATTGTGACTTATTGTGATAAAAATAACAAACGGGGAGGTGCTGTGTGAAAACTGTTGAAATATTCTCCGACGGAGCTTGCAGCGGTAATCCCGGGCCCGGCGGTTATGGCACTATTCTCCGCTTCGGCTCAATTGAAAAAGAGCTTTCAGGCGGCGAATCCCATACAACTAACAATCGTATGGAGCTTATGGGCGTTATTGCAGGTCTTTCTGCGCTGAAAGAGCCCTGCAAAGTAATATTCACTACCGACAGCAAATATGTGGTTGACAGCATAACTAAAGGCTGGGTTTACGGCTGGCAGAAAAAAGGCTGGAAAAAATCCGACGGCAAGCCTGCTCTTAACGTCGATTTGTGGGAACAGCTTCTGCCCCTCCTTGCACGACATGACGTAACTTTTAACTGGGTAAAGGGACATGCAGGTCATCCCGAAAATGAACGCTGCGACCGCCTTGCAGTTGCACAAAGAGATATACATTCATAAGAGGTTTAATATGGAAAGAAGATTTATTTATGCCGATAATGCGGCTACTACTGCTGTTTCCGATGAAGTTCTTGCGGCTATGATGCCACACTTCCAGACTGCTTTCGGAAACGCTTCAAGTATCTACGAAATGGGACGAAACGCTCAGCGCGATATTGAGCTTGCTCGCGAAAAAGTGGCAAAGGCTATCGGTGCTGACCCTATCGAAATTATCTTTACAAGCTGTGGTTCAGAGTCTGATAACTGGGCAATCAAGGGTACAGCTGAGCAAATGGCGAAAAAGGGTAAAAAGCACATCATCACATCTGTAATTGAGCATCATGCTGTTCTGCATACTACGGAATATCTTGAAAAACAGGGCTTTGAGGTAACATATATCCCTGTTGACGACAAGGGACTTATCAATCCTGAGGATGTACGCAAGGCTATCCGCGAGGATACTGCTCTTGTTACAATTATGTACGCTAACAACGAAATCGGCACAATTCAGCCTATTGATGAAATTGCCGCTATCTGCAAGGAAAATAAGGTGCTTTTCCACACTGACGCTGTACAGGCTGTGGGACACGTTGAAATTGACGTTCACAAGCAGGGAATTGATATGCTTTCCCTTTCAGGTCATAAAATCCACGCTCAGAAGGGTATAGGCGCACTTTATATCAGAAAGGGCGTAGTTCTTCCTAATCTCATTCACGGCGGCGGACAGGAACGCAGAAAGCGCGCAGGTACGGAAAATGTTCCTGCTATTGTTGGTCTTGGTGCTGCTATGGAAATCGCTTGCAGTAATATCGCTGAAAAGGCTGAAATCGTTACCGAAAAGAGAAACCGCATTATTGACGGACTTCTTACAATTCCCTATACCCGTCTCAACGGCGACAGAGACAAGCGCCTCCCAGGAAATGTAAACATTTCTTTTGAGGGTATTGAGGGTGAATCACTGCTCCTTATGCTTGATATGTACGGCATTTGCGCTTCGTCGGGTTCTGCCTGCACATCAGGCTCACTCGACCCCTCTCACGTGCTTCTTTCTATCGGCTTGAAGCATGAAATTGCTCACGGTTCACTTCGTCTGTCAATTGAGGAGAATCTCACAGATGAGGACGTTGATTATATTCTTGAAACAGTTCCCGTTGTTGCGGAAAAGCTCCGCGCAATGTCTCCAGTGTGGGAGAAGATGATGAAAGGCGAATCCTACGAATAATAGCGTAAGCCGCGGATTCTGAATATAATAGTATAAATTTAAGGAGAAGATAGATTATGATGTACAGTGAAAAGGTTATGGACCATTTTTCAAATCCCAGAAATGTGGGAGAAATCGAGAACGCTGACGGTATCGGTGAAATCGGTAACGCTAAGTGCGGCGATATTATGAAGATGTATCTGAAAATCGACAACGGTACAATTACAGATGCAAAATTCAAGACTTTCGGCTGCGGTGCGGCTATTGCTACATCTTCTATGGCTACTGAGCTTATCAAGGGTAAGACTATTGACGAGGCTTTGAAGCTTACAAATGACGCTGTTGTGGAGGCTCTTGACGGTCTTCCTGCTGTTAAGGTTCACTGCTCCGTTCTTGCTGAGCAGGCTGTTCGCTCAGCACTTTCAGACTATTATACAAGACAGGGTATCGATCCACTGCCAATCGTGGGCGAGATTCATATGCCTGAGGAATAAAAATGGGATTCTAAAGGGCGAAGCCCTTTAGGCGGAGAGCCTCCGCGAGCATCATGCAGGGTGTTGGACAGCGTCCCATATTATTCAGAATTATCTGAAATGAAGAATACAGAATCCCAATTAAATGGGCGGTCAATAATCTGACCGCCCGTTTCTTTTGTATTAAAAATTCAGTTTATCCTTTAACTTGTCAAAAAAGCTCTGGCGCTTTGCATAGTTCTTGTCTGTAAGGGATTCTTCAAATGCTTTCAGCAGGTCTTTCTGCTTTTTATTGAGATTCTTAGGAACTTCAACGAATATCTTTACAAACTGATTTCCGCGGTCGTTTCTGTTAATCCTCTTTACGCCCTTGCCTTTCAGATTGAATACAGTGCCGTTCTGAGTTCCTGCGGATATGTTGAATTTTACATCGCCGTCAATGGTGGGCACGATGATTTCTGCGCCCATTACAGCGTCCATATAAGTAACAGGAATTTCACAGTGAATATCTGATCCGTCACGGTTGAAAAGAGGGTGGCTCTTTACAGAAACATTGAGCAGAAGATCGCCGGAAGGTCCGTTGTTTATGCCGCAGTCGCCCTGTCCGTTGAGACGGATTGTCTGTCCGTTGTCAATACCGGCAGGGATATCCACGGATATATTCTTCTGCACGCGAAGTCTGCCGACACCGCGGCACTTTGTACAGGGATTCTTGACAATTTTACCCTTACCACTACAGTGGGGACATACCTTTGTGGAGGAAATTGCTCCGAAAGGTGTGCGCTGTGTTGTCTTTACAGAACCTCTGCCGTGACAATCGGGACATACCTCCGCTGATGTGCCTGCGTCTGCACCTGTGCCCTTACAGGATTCACAGACAGCCATGCGTGATGTTTTAACTTCCTGTTTTTTGCCGTGGCAGGCATCCATAAAGCTTATTGTTACGGATTCCTGTATATCTGCGCCCCTGCGCGGTGCGTTGGCATTTGCGCTTGAACGTCCGCCGCCGAAGCCTCCGAAGCCTCCGAACATGCTTTCGAGGATATCGCCGATATCTCCGAAGCCGCCCATTCCGCCCATGCCGTCGAAGCCGCCGCCTCCGCCGTAGCTGGGGTCAACTCCTGCATGACCGAACTGGTCGTATCTTGCACGCTTATCGGGGTCGGAAAGTACCTCGTTAGCCTCGTTTACCTCCTGAAATTTTTCGACGTAGGAGGGGTCATCGGGGTGCAAATCGGGGTGACATTCTCTTGCTTTTTTTCTGTATGCCTTTTTTATCTCGTCCTCGGAAGCACCTTTCTGTATGCCAAGGACTTCATAATAATCTCTTTTTTCAGCCATATTTCTACTCCCATACAATACACGTACAGGGCGAAAGGAATTTTCGCCCTGAAACAGTTACTTAAGTTAATTAAACCTCTGTGAAGTCAGCGTCAACTACGCCGTCATCACTGGGTGATGCTGCCTCGCCGCCCATGTTAGCGAACTGTGAGGGGTCAATTCCCTGACCGTCAGGATTTGCCTGCTGGTAAATCTTAGCAGAAAGGTCGTAGAATGCCTTCTGGAGCTCCTCTTTCTGTCTCTTGATTTCTTCTGTATTGTTAGCCTCGCAAGCAGCCTTGAGTGATGCGGACTTCTGCTCAATATCAGCCTTTTCGTCAGCGGATACCTTATCGCCGAAATCAGCAAGAGCCTTTTCGCACTGGAATACGAGATTCTCAGCCTCGTTCTTTGTATCAACTTCCTCACGGCGCTTCTTATCCTCAGCTGCATACTGCTCAGCTTCCTTAACAGCGCGGTCGATATCGTCCTTGGACATATTTGTGGAAGAAGTGATTGTGATGTTCTGCTCCTTTCCTGTGCCTAAATCCTTAGCGGATACGTGTACAATACCATTCTGGTCGATATCAAATGTTACTTCAATCTGGGGGATTCCTCTGGGAGCTGGTGCGATACCGTCAAGACGGAATGTGCCGAGCTGCTTGTTATCCTTAGCGAATTCACGCTCACCCTGAAGTACGTTGATATCAACGGCAGGCTGATTGTCTGCATATGTGGAGAATACCTGTGACTTCTTTGTAGGAATTGTTGTGTTTCTCTCAATCATTCTTGTGCATACTCCGCCGGCTGTTTCGATACCGAGAGAAAGGGGAGTTACATCAAGAAGGAGGAGTCCGTTCTTAACGTCGCCGCCGAGAACGCCGCCCTGATATGCAGCGCCGAGAGCAACACATTCGTCAGGGTTGATGCCCTTGAATGGGTCTTTGCCGATAAGCTTCTTAACTGCTTCCTGTACAGCAGGAATTCTTGAAGAACCGCCAACCATGAGAACCTTGTTAATCTCGGAGATTGAAAGTCCGCTGTCGGAAAGTGCCTGACGAACAGGTCCCATTGTAGCTTCTACAAGGTCAGCAGTAAGCTCGTTGAACTTAGCCTGTGTGAGAGTAAGGTCAAGGTGCTTTGGAACGCCTGTAGCGTCAACAGTGATGAAAGGAATGTTTATATTTGTTGTAGTTGTTGAAGAAAGCTCAATCTTAGCCTTTTCAGCTGCGTCCTTCAAACGCTGATAAGCCATTTTATCCTGTGAGAGATCAACTCCGTCGGACTTCTTGAACTCGTCAACAATCCAGTTGATTATACGCTGGTCGAAATCGTCACCGCCAAGACGGTTGTTACCTGCTGTTGCAAGTACCTGCTGAACGTCCTCGCCCATTTCGATAATGGAAACGTCGAATGTACCGCCGCCAAGGTCGTATACCATAACAATCTGTTCTTCTTCCTTGTCGATACCATAGGAAAGAGCAGCTGCTGTAGGCTCGTTGATGATACGCTTAACTGTAAGACCTGCAATCTGTCCAGCGTCCTTTGTAGCCTGTCTCTGAGCGTCTGTGAAGTATGCAGGAACTGTGATAACAGCTTCTTTTACTGTCTCGCCCAGGTAAGCTTCAGCGTCAGCCTTGAGCTTCTGGAGTGTCATAGCGGAAATTTCCTGAGGTGTATAGCTCTTGCCGTCGATTGTTACCTTATAATCTGTACCCATGTGTCTCTTGATTGAAGAAACTGTTCTGTCGTGGTTTGTGATTGCCTGTCTCTTAGCCACTTGACCTACGAGACGCTCACCGTTGTTTGTGAAAGCAACAACAGAGGGAGTTGTTCTTGCGCCCTCGCTGTTGGGGATAACTACTGCGTTACCGCCCTCAACAACAGCTACGCATGAGTTTGTAGTACCAAGGTCAATACCAATAATTTTTGACATAATAATCATCCTCCGATTAGATATATACATAAAATATTTGTTTATGCTTGAATTATAATTACGACATTCTGTCGGTAGACTGCCCAAGGCAGTTCCTACAATATTAATTACGCACTATGCATTTAATTAGTCTTTTGCTACTGCAACCATAGCGGGACGGATAAGCTTATCGCCCATAACATAGCCTTTCTGGAATACTGCACATACGTGGTTGTCAGCGTAGTCAGTATCAGGCATTTGCTGGATTGCATTGTGGAAATTGGGGTCAAATTCTGCGCCCAGTGCTTCAATCTCCGTTACATTCATCTTTGCCATGAATTCCTTTAACTGATTGAATATCATCACCATGCCGTTTTTGAAATTTTCATCGGCACACTCGAATTCCAGTGAACGCTCATAGCTGTCAACTACGGGGAGAAGTTCCTCTATGCACTTTGCGGAAGCGTTTGCGTAAGTATCTGACTTCTCACGGGCTGTACGCTTGCGGAAATTGTCGTACTCGGCGTAAAGGCGGACATACTTTTCGTTTGCCTCCTCCAGCTTTTCTTCAAGGTCTGCAACCTGAGCCGCTGTGTCGTTGTATTCGCTTACGGCGTCGTCCTCGTCAGTTGTTTCAACGGGAGCTTCCTGCTCTGCCGTTTCCTCTGAAAGCTCTTCATTTTCCAGAATTTCTTCTTTAATCTGTTCAGTCATTGCTGCTCCTTTCCGCAGAATCGTCTATTATAACGGTATCTGCATCTGTATTATCATCCTCTGACATAAGAGCAGTTATCTTATGGGTGAGGTATTCAATATAAGGTATAATTTTCTTATAGTCCACACGCATAGGCCCTATAACTCCGAGAGAACCAGCATCCCTGCCTTTTTTGCGGTATTTCGATACTATCATGCTTGAATTGCCGATAGCGAAATTTCCGTCTGCACCGAATTTTACCTGTATGCCGCTGAATGAATCCTCCAGCAAGTCGGTAAGCTCGTTTTTATGCTGTATAAAGCGGACTACTTCCATTTTATCCAGTTCATCGCAGGAGAGAAGCTTTTCACTTCCGCTGACGGTAAGATGCTGCTGTCTCAAATCCTCGGAAAGCTCGCATATACCTTTTACAAGGGGCGAAAGACTTACCATATACGCAGAAACAGCGGTTATCATCTTATCAAGCATTTCTTCCGAAAGTTCTTCAACGGAAACTCCGCTGAGGTTTTCGTCGATGTACTTTGTGAAGAAATCAAGCTGTTCGTGGCTAAGGTCGAATTCAAGTCTGCAAGCCTTGTTCTTTATACTTCCGTTGGAGGTAATAAGGAGTATGACATACAGCCTTTTTCCTGTGGGTATAACTTCAACCTTTGAGATAACCGAGAATCGCGGTGCTGAATCCGTTACAACTGCGGCGCACTGAGTAAGTTCTGTAAGCGCTGCTGCGGCGTTCTGGATAAGCAGTTCTTCGGGAGTGTTTTTATCTCCGAGAAGCTCGTCAAGTCTCAGCTGTTCTTCTACAGGCAGTTCGGGGAGTGTCATAAGCTCATCGATATAAAGCCTGTAGCCCTGATACGTTGGAATTCTTCCTGCTGATGTGTGAGGCTGTTCGAGATATCCAAGCTGTTCAAGCATTGCCATATCGTTGCGGACTGTTGCGGCAGATACTTTTATATGTTCAAGCTTTGATATTGCCTTTGAGCCTACAGGCTCGCCTGTTCTTATATACTCGTCAACTACTGCGGCAAGAACTTTCAGTTTTCTGTCGTCCACTATGATACAGCCTCCTTTCCTTTAGCATTAAAGGTCTTAGTGTGTTAGCACTCATTCTCTCTGAGTGCTAATATTAATTTACCACTATTATGAGCATTTGTCAAGGGGTTTATTCATTGTTTGGTGATTCAGACTAATTTCAACATTGCTAATCCTGCGTTTTGTACAGATTTGCTATACGCTCTCGCGCAAAAACAGGCGGATTGAAAATCCGCCTGTGCAGTATAATTGTTCATTCTATTCCCTTTGCAAGCTTTCTCTGAATGAAAACAGCATCAGCGACTGTAACACCGTCAAATGTGCCTGAGCAGTCGGCATTATATTCGCCCTCTAAAGAGAGTCCGTATTTATCGGGATTTCCTAATGCCTGCAATATTGCTGTAGAATCTGCGATTGTAAATTTGTTGTCGCAGTTTGCGTCGCCGTTGAGGTAGTCGGTGAGGTCTATGTTATTGCATATGCTATACGGAACGCGGTCGGGACTATATCCTTCAGGATATAATCCTGTTTCTTCGTATATATTTTTAGCAAGTTTAAAATGTTCTAACGGTGTAATATCGTCAGCAGGGCAAAGGTAAACTACTTTTTCATAATCGGTCATAACAGTATTATCATGAGCATCTTTTTCACCATGGAAATATATAGCTGTATCAGCATTAATATTGTTCTTTGCAATATATTCTTTAAGTTTTTCGTCATTAGTAATATCATCTACAGGTTCATATATATATTCCGGATATCCTGTTATATTGTAAAAATAAGTTATTGTATAATTAAAATAAGCGTATCGGAATTTGAAACTCATAGCATTATTACCGATAGCGTCACGAATTTTTTTGACTGTCTCAAAGTCTATTTGGGAAGATTGAATAGTACATAAATATATTCCGCTTGATAAAAGAGTGTCGCTAAGTTTCAGATTTTCATCGATGTTTTTAAGTATTTGTTTAAACTCTGTCAGACATTCATTATCATGTAATTCAATTGTTATTTCATCGTCACGAGGTGTTGCACGGTAAAAAAGGACATTGCCATCAGTATAATCTATATAGCTTTGGTCTTTTTCAGCATACTTTTTTTGATAATCGCTGAGAAGCCACATAAAATCGTCAACCTTAGTCAAATCCTTGAAATGTTCATCTATTGATTCTTGCGTGGTTATACGAGCAGTGGCACTTGTATTAAATGCTGAAATGGTTGAAAAAACTGTAGCTGCCGCAAGTATAGTTGATACTATTCTTTTCTTCATAAAATTCCTCCTTTTAAAGTTATATTAATTATGCATATGAAACATTTTTAATTCATCGGTCTCACCTCATAGAAATAGCGGAATAACAAAACTTTCCTTAACTACATTATAATACAAGCTGTATTAACTGTCAATAAAAATAGTCCACGAAATTCCATACTGTTTTTTATGCAAAGTGTGCCTAATTTTTGCTTTCATATATTATACTTTATTTTGTGTCAAATCTCGCAGTGAAAATACATATTTTTTTATTTTAACTGAATTTTCTGCGCAAAATCTGAAAATTACCATAAATTATCCTTGACTATATCCAAAACATATGATAAAATATATATTGGTGTCTTTTAGACTTCCGCAATTATTATTTCCAAGGAGAAAAACAATGGGTAAGTATTTTGGTACTGATGGATTCAGAGGAACTGCAAACGAAAATCTTACAGCCGACCACGCTTTTAAAGTCGGACGTTTCATCGGCTGGTATTATAATGAACTGAAAAAACAAAAGGGCGACGATACTCCTGCAAGAATCGTTATCGGTAAGGATACACGTCGTTCAAGCTATATGTTTGAATATTCACTTGTCGGTGGAATTACTGCTTCCGGCGCTGACGCGTATCTGCTTCATGTTACTACAACTCCCTCTGTTGCATACATATCAAGAGTTGACAGTTTTGACTGCGCTGTTATGATTTCCGCAAGCCACAACCCCTATCACGACAACGGCTTGAAGCTTATCAACGGAAACGGCGAAAAAATGGAAGATGAGGTTATTGACCTTATCGAAGCATATCTTGACGGCGAGCTTGAAGTTTTCGGTCAGAAGTGGGATGAACTCCCCTATGCGAAAAATGAGAAAATCGGACGCTCTGTTGACTATGTTTCAGGAAGAAATCGCTATATCGGCTATCTTATCTCCCTTGGCGTTTACTCTTTCAGAGGCATGAAAATCGGTCTTGACTGCGCTAACGGTGCAGCTTGGTCTATTGCAAAGGCTGTATTTGAGGCTCTCGGCGCGGAGACCTACATTATAAATGCTGCTCCAAATGGCGTGAATATTAACGAAAATGCTGGTTCTACACATATTGAAGTGCTCCAGAAATTCGTTCTTGAAAAGGGACTTGACGCAGGCTTTGCCTATGATGGTGACGCTGACCGCTGTCTCTGCGTTGACGACAAGGGAAATGTTGTTACAGGCGACCATATCCTTTATATCTATGGCAAGTACATGAAGGACCGCGATAAGCTTGTAAATAACACTGTTGTTGCAACTGTTATGTCAAACTTCGGTCTGTTCAAGGCTCTTGATGAAGCAGGTATCGAATACGCTAAAACAGCTGTAGGCGATAAGTACGTTTATGAATACATGAAAGAACATGAGTGCTGTCTCGGCGGTGAGCAGTCAGGTCATATCATTTTCTCAAAATATGCTTCAACAGGCGACGGTATCCTCACCAGCCTCAAGATAATGCAGGCTATTATTTCTAAGCGTGCAACTCTCAGCGAGCTTGCGGCTCAGATGCCTGTATATCCTCAGGTGCTTGAAAATGTAAAGGTTACAGATAAGGCTGCTGCTCAGAATGACCCTGATGTTCTGGCTGCTGTTGCTAAGGCTACCGCAGAGCTTGGCGATACAGGCCGTATGCTTGTACGTGAAAGCGGTACAGAGCCCCTCGTGCGCGTAATGGCTGAGGCTGAAAGCGAGGAAATCTGCCGTAAGTATGTTGACAGTGTTGTTGATGTTCTTAAGGCAAAAGGATATGCTATATAACAGCGATATCTTCACTAAAAAATTCTGTAAATTTTTCTGCGATTAAGCAAATTGCCGAAAAATTATAGGGGAATTAATTTCCTATTGACTTTTTTACGGCAAAGTGATATCATTATTATTGATATGCTGAGCAAATAATCAGCTATAATAATGGTAAATTATCAGGAGGTTAAAATGTCAAATAACGAAAATCGTAATCTTAATATTACAATTAATAACAACGAAGACGAGAACCGTGTAATTCTCTCCTTCGGTACCCTTGTAAAGAAGCTTAAAAAGTATTTTCTCATATGGGTTATTACTGCCGTTGTACTTTTGGGCGTTGCAGTAGGATTCTCTGCTATTACTACCCATGTAAACAAAGAGCCCCTTACAGCTCTTATAAGCTTTTCATACAACGGTGTTGAAAAAGGTCTCGACCCAAATGGTATGAAATTTGATGTAAACAGCATAAAAAATCCCGAGGTTATCGAAGCTGCTCTCAGCGAACTTGGATTCGGTTATGAACAGCTTGAGGTTATCAGAAGAAATATTACTTTCAACGGCCAGCGCCCCAAGGATGTTATCGAAAGACTTACTGCATACGAAAGAGTTCTGAACGAAAGCGGAAGCATTGCTGCTGCTGAAAAAATTCTTGAAACTACATATTATCCTACACAGTATACAGTTACATTCGATTACAATGAGACAGAATTTACAGACAAAGAGGCTGTAGATGTTTTCAATAAGATTCTCAGTAATTATACAGATTATTTCTATGAGAAGTACGGTTATAATGAGAATCTCGGAAGCGCTGTAACAGCTATTTCCTATACTGATTATGATTATACGGAGGCTCTTGATGTATTCCAGAACAGCCTTAGTACTCTCAGAAGATATGTAGGCGAGCTTGCAGGTTCAGACCAGACACGTTTCCGTTCAACTGTAACAGGTTATACATTTGATGACCTTTACTCAGCTCTTGGAACTGTAAGATCAATCGACCTTGACATGATTTCTTCTTATATTTCAGTTCACAATCTTACAAAAGATAAGGAATCCTCACTTGCATACTACGAGCTGCGTATCAAGTCACTCAACCGTGAAAAGGCTGAGCTTGAAGAAGAACTTGAAGCTTATAAGAAGGCTATCGAAGCTTATGAGAAGGATGAGGTAATTGTTTTCAATGGTGCAGACGGTACCAATACTCAGACAACTTATTCTTCTGACCAGTACGATAAGATGTTCACACAGATGAACGGTACTGCTACAAACCTTGCTTCTGTAAAGCAGCAGATCAACTATTATAAGGAAAGACAGCAGGCTCTCAAGAATGGTACTGTAGGCACAAAGGCTCAGCATGAAAAGGTTGAGGCAGACCTTGCTGCCCTCAACGAAAAGATTAATAATCTTGTTGATCTGGTATACAAGACTTCCGAAGACTATTATAAGAATGTAACATTCAGAAATGCTTACAATATCCTTGCTCCTGCTGCAAATACAGCAAGCGAGCAGGCTGCAAGAATTGTAAAGAATACAATTTTCCCTGCTATAATCCTTGAGATTCTTGCTATTGTGGTATATTTTGCAGTTGCTATCATTCAGGCTCTTATGAGCGATAACCGCAAGGCAAAGCTTGCTCTTGCTGAGGGTAAAGATGATGATGATAACGACGACGATGATGATGACATAAAGGAAAAAGTTAAGACAGAAGAGAAGAATAACGACAAAAAGAAAAAATAAAAAAATGCCGCTCTGCCAGTTAATGACAGGGCGGTTTTTAGTTTTATGCCTTATCCTTTTGCTTGAATAACAGTGACGCTCCCAGACCTGCAAGCAGTGCGGCTGTTATACCTGCTGAGGACGCTGTAAATCCTCCTGTGAATATCCCTATAAATCCGTCTTTGTCAACGGCTTTACGGATTCCCTCTGCAAGCAGATGACCGAATCCTGTCAGTGGCACTGTTGCTCCTGCGCCTGCAAATTCAGCAAGAGGTTTGTATATTCCTATAGCCGAAAGAATAACTCCTGTTACTACAAATCCTGTCAGTATACGGGCAGGAGTAAGCTTTGTGTAATCAATCAGTAATTGTCCCACAGCGCAGATAATTCCGCCTACAAGAAAGGCTTTTAAAAGTTCCGTTATCATTATATCCTCCTGAGTTCAAGCAGATGTGCTATAGTCGGTATGGATTCCCCCTGCTGTACCGACATTGCCGACATCAATGCTCCTGTTGCGATGAAAAGTATCTTTTTCAGTGAACCCTGTTCAAGCATAGGCAGGAAATATCCGCACAATACGCTTGCAGAACATCCGCATCCCGAACCGCCGCAATGGGTATCCTGAGTATCCTTGTCGAATATCATTTCGCCGCAGTCTTTGTGTACTGATGATATATCATATCCCTGCTTTTCCATAAGTTCAACAAGAAGCTGACTGCCGAGGATTCCAAGGTCACCTGTCACAATAGCGTCAAAATCTGTGGGAGATGAGCTTGTTGCTTCAAAATAGCGGCATAAAACTCCCATAGCCGCAGGAGCCATAGCCGCGCCCATATTTGAGATATCTGTTATATCCATATCGGCAATTTTTCCCACGCAAGCGCCGTATACAGCGATATCTCCCCTATCGTCTGATACTATGGCAGACCCTGAGGCAGTACATGTCCACTGAGCTGTTGGAGTTCTCTGACCGCCGTAGGAGAGAGGCGCGCGGAATTGCCTTTCTGCTGTTGAAAAATGGGAGGAGGTAACCGCGGCACTTCGTTTTGCGGCTCCGCTGTCTGTAAGCAGTGAGGCGGCAATTAAACTTTCTGCCATGGTGGAACACGCGCCGTAAAGTCCCATAAAGGGAATTTCAAGCTGTCTCAAACCGTATGATGAGCCTGTACATTGATTAATCAGATCGCCTGCGCATATAATATCAATATCCTCTTTTGTGAGATTTGCTTTGCGGACTGCAAGAGATACGGCTTCAAGCTGAAAACGGCTCTCAGCCTGTTCCCATGTTTTCTGTCCGAAATGGCTGTCAGTTACAACTTTGTCGAAAAAATCACCCATAGGGCCGCTGCCCTCTTTTTCACCGACTACAGCGGCAAAGCTTTCAATCTTCGGGGGCGTATCAAAAAGAAATACTCCCCTTGCTAAATTTTGTGGCATTGTATCACTTCCTTTGTGGGTATTGTTTACTGAATTTTGAAAAATATTCATTTGGTTAATTTGAAATGATGATTTATCAAAAATACAATATAATTGTAAAAATATGTATGTATACAATGGCGAAGTAAGAAAATAATAAAATTTATACAATATACTTGTATTTTAAGAAAAATTGTGATATAATATATTCAGGAGGCGATGAAAATGAAATTACTTCGTGTAACTGCAAGAAATTTTAAAAATTGTAAGGACGACTATACGATTGACTTCACAACAAGGGCAAAAAAAACATCAGAGGATAAATTATATGAATTACAGGAAATAGCACCTAATTTGTTCACATATAATACTATGGCGTTTGTCGGAAAAAATGCTTCTGGAAAGACTACGGCGGTTGATCTTCTCGATTGTTGTTATAATATTCTTTGGAATTTTCATCTTGAAAATAACCATTATTCTTTCGATAATGTAGAGCTAGAAATTTATTTTTATCACAATGAGAGTATTTATAAATACACTACAACATTAAGAGACAGTACAACTGATTCTGATAAAGCAGAATTTACAAATGAACATATATACAAAAAAACGTACTGTCAGAGTAAAATTAATGAAATTTTCAACAATGCTGATTTCGAAGAAATTATCGGTTTAACTGAATTGCCTGAAGATACCTCAAAAATCTTTTTTATATTAAAGAAATCAAAAGTATATAGTCTATATTATAATGTTGGTAGGGGGGATGTTTCAATTTATCCGACTTTATTCAAATTTATAGAATCAAATAGGATTTCTATGGAATTGTTTTATAGCATCATATCAATTTTTGATGAAAATATTAAGGAATTAACTTTAACTGAAGATAAGAACTACAGGATTAATTATAATGGTAAAATCATGGTGAAATCCGACAAAGAATTAATGTGGTTTCTTTCAAGTGGTACTATAAAAGGCGTTTGCTTATATATGTTAATGGCATTGTCATTGTTAGAAGGTTGTAGTCTGATAATAGATGAAATTGAAAACCATTTCCATAAAACGCTGGTTGAAAATATGATTTCTCTGTATAAGGATCCGATGGTAAATAAGAATAATGCAACTCTTATTTTTACAACACATTATTGCGAACTTCTGGATTTGTTTGGCAGAAAAGATAATATCTGGATTGCAAAATCTGACGAAAAAGTATATCTGCAAAATATGCATGATGTATATAAAGAGAACAACATACGTCCTGAATTGCTGAAAAGCAAGCAGTTTTATAATAACACCTTTGATACTGCTGTTAATTATAAGGCATTGATGGATTTTAAGAGGGAATTGATGAAATGAAGTATCTGATAATGTGTGAGGGGACCGATGAACTGGCAGTAATCAATATTCTTCTTGATAACGATATGCTTAAAATAAACAAAGATGATTTGATAGGTTTACAGCCTTACCATGCGAGACAAATTGATAAATCGGTTGTTGTACAAACACAGATAAGAATGTATCCTGATAAAGATATAAAAATATTGCGTATTGGTGATAAACAAAGTGATGTATTGAGAATACCTCGTGAGTTTAGATATAAGTTGTCAAATGCGGTGATAGAAAAATATTGTACTTTGCCCGAACTTGAAATATTGTTAATCATTTCAGAAGATAAACTTTCGGATTACGAAAAAGTCAAGTCTAAAGTAATGGCGAGTGAATTTGCGAAAGGGAATATAAAATTTAATCGTAAGAAGTATAGTAAAAGCGTTAAATTCTACGAGGATTATTTTGAAGGTCGTCCTGAGCTGCTTGCTGATTTGCTGAGAAAATATAAGCAGATAAATGGCGCTCATAAAAAAGATGAATTATATCTGTGTGATTTGCTTAAATAGAAATGAAAGGTGGTGATTTAACTATTCATCACCTTTTGTTTATTTAAAATTGACAACCACAGACAGATATGATATAATATATAATGGTGTAGTATCCATTATCTCTTATTTTTGAAGAAATAAAAAACAGGCGGAAAATCCGCCTGTAAGTATGAGATATGAATTATTAATATCCGCGGTCGTTTTCGGTAGCGTGATATTTCGCACGGGTTCTTGCAATACTTTCCTCGCTTCGCTTGATAAGATTGAGCAGTGATGATGAATACTGTGCATAATCCTTTTGCAGCGTTGAGGTTGTTATGTAAAGCGTATCGAAATTATCAACGCAGTCGTTGCCGTCAAGGGAAATACCGCTGGAAGCCGCCTTTATATCTGCCTCACTCATGGAGATAATAGCATTTGAGCTGTCATTTGCTATAACCTTAGGTATGCGGAAAAGCTTCTGGTCGTTGTGTGGATTTGCGTTGTATACAATACGGAAAAGCTTGTATACCGACAGCATAAGATAAGAGGAAACCTCTTTAATCAGCGTAATACTGCCTGCTTTCTGGGCAAGGCTGAACAGCAGACTGATAGAATTATTGATGATTCTTCTGTTGAAGTTGATTATCTCAGGTGAGGGCATTTTCAGTGTGTTGTTTCCGTCATCATCGGGAATATCCTCAATAGTAATGATTTTTCCCTCTGGTTCAGGAGTACGTCCGAGCAGATAGTCGCAGGAAACGTTGTAGTAATCGGCGATTTTTACAAGGAAGTTAAGTCCGCATTCTCTGATACCCTTTTCGTAGTGGGAAAGCAGAGCCTGTGATATTCCTAAATCTGCGGCAGCCTGTTTCTGACTGATGTGGCGTTCCTTTCTCTGTAATGTGATAATACGTGCGAAATCAGAATTCATAAAATAAGTCCTCCGGTATAATTGATATAATGAGATACAATCTGTATAATAAATGCTATTTATATTATAATACAAATTGTATAATATGTAAATAGGATGAATAAATAAAAATCAAAAAGATTATTTATGTAATTTTATACAATATATACCAAATAATCGGATTGTGCTATAAGGAGTGTAATTGAATGAAAGGTTACAGAATAAGCATTATCCGTCACGGAATGACGGATGCAAATGAAAAAGGTATATATATCGGCTCAACTGATATGCCCCTTTCCGCAAAGGGTTCTGCGGAGCTTGCGGCAAAAATGGACGAGTTTGAATATCCGAGAGTGCACAGGGTTTATTCCTCTCCACTGAGACGATGCATTGAAACGGGAGAAATTCTCTTTCCCGATACGGAAATTGTAATTGCCGATGATATGCGTGAGCTGAATTTTGGCAAATTTGAGGGGAAATCTGTTGATGAGCTTGTAAACCGCGAGGATTACAAGGCATGGCTGGGCGGCAAAAGAGATGCAAGACCACCGGATGGTGAAAGTCTGGAGGAAATGACAGCAAGAACCTTTTCTGCGCTTCATACTATAATTATGGATATGATGAATAGCGGTCTTACTCATTGCGCACTGATTACCCATGGCGGTATAATATCAAATCTGCTGACGGGATTTGGTCTGCCTAAATATGACCCGAAATATCTCAATGCTCCTTGCGGCGAGGGTTTTGACCTTATGGTAACAGCGCAGATGTGGCTTAATTCTCAGGCATTTGAAATTCTGGGATATTGTCCTTATAATAAGTAATAGCTATTAGCTGTTAGCTAATAAATGCATAATTTTCAAAAAAATGCTCATAATATCCCTGTAGAAAGGGTGGTATTATGAAAATTCGGGAGCTTACAGGCTATTCGCGTAAAATGATAAAGGGAAAACGCACAGAGCTTTTTCTCATTTGCCTTTTGCCTATCGGTACGGAGCTTTTTCTCCGCACTGCCGAAGCCGCGCTGTACAGCCTTATGCTCTATTTCGGAAATATACAGTCCATTGAGCTTTTCACGGGAAGAAATATGGAGCAGGCTGTTCTCTCGGTGCTTTTTTCCCTGCTGAGATGCCTTATAATGCCGCCTCTCTGGTGCGGACTTGCGGCAAGGCTTATGATGTTTGCAGAGGGAAAAAAGGAATCCCCCTCATTTTCCGATATGCTTTTAAGCGGAAAATTTATTGTCAGGACAATATCAGCATCATTATTCGTAAGGCTTATATCAGCGATACTTCTTCTGCCCTGTATTGCGGCAATTTCCTATGCCGTGTATACTCTCTCAGACGGCGCGGAGGGCGCGGAGTTCTTCATGGCTGTAAATCTCATAGCTGTGGGAATTGCCCTTGGAATATACTGGGCATCGGTGCGACTGAGTTTCACTGCTGTTCCGTTTTTGCTTTGGAGATATCGAAATCTTTCGGCGGCTAAAGTAGTATTTTTGTGTTTCCGCTTTATGCGCCAGCGGAGGAAGCTCCCCTTTATGCTGGTTCTGACATATCTGCCACCTATATTGACTATTGCGGCGGCACCTTATTTTATACCCGAATGGGCAGCGGCATATGCTGTCAGTATATCAATTTTTCTCAAGGAGGATGAATCCGCTGATGAGCGAGCTTATATTTGCGGTGGATACAGAAAATCCACGGCAGCTGAAAAATTATCTTCGGGAAAGCTGCGGCGTTTCGGCAGGATTGCTGAGAAAGCTCAAGAATAGCGGCGGAATTACCGTGAATGGAATCGCCGCACGTACTGTAGATATGGTAAAAACGGGCGATATTATTACTTTAACAGAAAATGACAAAAGTGACATTGAACCCAATCTGTCGATTAATGTCCCTGTAATATTTGAAAATGAGGCTGTTGTAGTATTTGATAAGCCTTCGGGTATGCCTGTTCATCCCTCGGTGCGCCATAGGGATGATACCCTTGCCAATTTCTTTGCGGCGAGATACCCGAATCTTACTTTTCGCGCGGTAAATCGCCTTGACAGAGATACCTCAGGACTTTGTCTTGTTGCAAAAAATTCCCACAGCGCGAATATTTTGCAGGGAGAAACGCATAAAATATACTATGCCGCAGTTCAGGGCAGTACTGCGGATTCGGGTACAATTGACGCTCCCATTGCAAGAATGGCAGAAAGTATAATAATACGCTGTGTCCGCGAGGACGGACGACGCGCTGTTACACACTATAAAAAAATCGCGGAGAATAACGGACATTCCCTCCTTGAAATTGACCTTGAAACAGGGCGAACTCATCAGATACGCGTTCATTTCAGCCATATCGGTCATGCTCTTGCAGGGGACGATCTCTACGGAGGAAGCCGCGAAAAAATAGACAGACAAGCTCTCCACTGCGGAAAGATGAGCTTTGTCTGCCCACTTACAAAAGAAAAAATAACAGTTGAAGCTCCCTTGCCAAAGGATATTGCAGAGCTTCTGGAACAGAAAGGAAATAATAAAATGAAAAAAATTGCAAGCTTTCAGGTTGACCACACCAAATTCGGCGTTGGTATGTACATATCGAGAATTGACGGCGATGTTATAACTTATGATGTGCGAATGGTAAAGCCGAATGGGGGTACTTATATCTCAAATCCCTCGCTTCACACAATTGAGCATCTTTTCGCCACATATGCCCGCAACAGCGAATACAGCGACAGTATTATCTATGTCGGACCTATGGGCTGCCGTACAGGCTTTTATCTGCTGACAAGAAACGATATGACAGGGGCACAGGCTATCGCCCTTGTAAAAGCGGCATATGCCTTTATTGCGGAATTTGACGGCGTTATCCCCGGACTTTCGGAAATCGAGTGCGGAAATTACCTCGAACATGATCTTGAATCAGCTAAAAAGGACGTTTTGCCTCTTTTAAACCGTCTCGAAAATTATACAGAGGAAATGCTTAATTACGAATATCACTTTTAAATGGGTACAGAATACGGACACGCATGCCGTGTCCCTACAGATTACAGATTGAGGAGAGTGCTTGATATTGAATTTTCTGCGAAATATCGGCAGATTTATAGTGGGACTGTTTGTCAGAAGCGGTCTGTGCGTGTTTAAATTTCTGGCGGCTGTATTTCTTGCAGTCATCAGTACTATCGGCTTTGTGTTTTCTGAATTATTCGGATTATTCAAGGCTCTTGGCAGAGGTATCGCTCTTGTCTGGCGAAGCTTTACGGAATCTTTCCGAAGCAGAGTACAGCTTTCAAATGAGCTTACAAAAGAAATAAAAAAAGCGAAAAAAGAGGGCGGAAAAACCTATCGTCAGTCTCTTGTGAACTTTATCGGCTCTTTTTTCTTTGGCGAGGACGGTGTGGTATATACCGCGTTCAACTATATTCTTCCTATTGTCTGTACTGCGTTTCTTATTGGAATTATAAGCAGTGGTTCAGGACAGAGATACGGTATTGCTGTGGATTACAACGGCAAGAGAATAGGTATAATATCTGCTGAAGCTGACTTTGAAAGAGCTGAGCGTGATGTTATGCAAAGAATATCCTATTCCGAAGATAAGGAAGCTATCGACCTTTCTGCAGAAATTTCCATATGTGTAATGGCTGAGGGCGACAAGATTATTTCTGCATCTGAGCTGGCTGATGAAATGCTTGAAGCCTCCGACAAAGAACTTGTTGAAGCTTATGGTATATATATCGACGGCGAATTTGCAGGAGCTGTAAACGACAAGAAAAAGGTTCAGCAGGAACTTGACAAAGCGCTTCTTGACTACAAACCCGACGGCATTGTTAAGGAAGTAACATATGCGAACAAAATCGAATATACAAAGGGAATTTATCTGCTCAGCAGTCTGCGTGATGAGGACGACGCTGTAAGACAGCTTACGTCAACTAAGGAGAAAAGGCGTGTCTATATCGTTCAGCAGGGAGAGACAACACTTGATATAATCAGAAAATTTGGTATGAAAGTTGACGATTTCAACAAGCTGAATCCAAATGCTGAAGCAGGTTTGATTCCGGGACAGCTTCTCAATGTAACCGAAACAGAACGTTTTCTGCCAATCCGATATATCTGCGAAACGGAAACACTCACTTTCCTTGATTATGAAACGGTTGAGGTTGAAACAAGTGCGCTCAATGTGGGAATCCGCGCTGTTCTTACAAAGGGTGAGCGCGGCGAAAAGGTAAGCAATATCGAGATTACCTATGTTGACGGAATCGAGCAGTCCAGAAATGTGCTTAGCAGTACAATTACAAAAGCTCCTGTTGTGGAAACTATAGGCATAGGAACATATTCTGCAATGCCCGATGACCCGCAGAGTGTATACTTTGGTTCTCCCATGACAGGTACGGGACAAATGGGCTGGCCTCTTGACGGCGGTTGGGTAAGCGACAGTTTTATCAGTGACCGTAATCACAAGGGACTGGATATAGCTGCTCCGGAGGGTACGGAGATTTATGCCGCAGAGGAAGGTCAGGTTGTATCGGCTGGCTGGAACTCAGGCGGATACGGAAATGTTGTTATGATTGAGCATCCCGACGGCTATGCTACTGTTTACGCTCATATGATTCTGGTATATGCCGTTGAGGGACAGTATGTCACCAAAGGTCAGCTTATCGGATTTGTTGGAAATACGGGAAATTCTTTTGGTAATCATCTGCATTTCGAGGTGCGCTATCAGGGAATATGCCTTGACCCTGCAGGCTTCCTCAATACTATGAATATGACTCGTGATATGAAAAAAGAGGATGAGATTGAGGGGTAGGCAGGATTTTTCGGAAAAATCTTTTAATATGATATAATCATATTGTAAAGCAAATATGCAGTGGCGTTGATACCACGCAAAAAAATCCCCCGTAGCTGCTACTTCGGGGGATTTTCGACGTTTATGAAAAAATGAATACTATAGGCTAATGGCTAAAAGCTAAAGACTAAGTCTGTTGTCAAAATGTACATAAATTTGCGGAGTTTGCCGTTAAAGTTCTACAAAGGAATTTCTGGTAAAGCTTGCAATTATTATATAAATATGGTATAATAGATTACGTTGAGTATGGTGTGAAAAACACCTTGCCAAGAAGATATGCGTGGAAGCGGAAGGTTGCTGACGGTTTGTCAGGTAATTTCCGTGGAGTATGTCCGATTTCAAACCGGGCGAAAGGGATAATGGACACAGTTTGTGTAATTGCTTCGGCGTAGCTTGCGAGTACGCTTATAGGCTCTTTTTGTGTCCACGAAACTATGTCTGCTCGAAAATAGAAGAAATTTTCGAGTTTTTTTATCAGACAGGGTATGAAACACGCGGCGACGTGTGATGTCCCTCGAAACGTCCTCAAAAATATTCAAGGAGGCGAAAATAATGGCAGTCAACGAGAAAATCAGATTCAAGATCAAGGGTTACGATCACGCTACAGTTGATATTGCTGCTGCAAAGATTGTTGAGGCAGCTAAGAGAAGCGGTGCAAGAGTTTCAGGACCTATCCCGCTCCCTACAAACAAGGAGATCGTTACTATCCTCCGTGCTACTCACAAGTACAAGGATAGCCGTGAGCAGTTCGAAATGAGAACTCACAAGAGACTCATTGATGTTCTTCGTCCTACAGAGAAGACAACTGCTGCTTTTGATAAGCTTGAAATCCCTGCTGGCGTAGATGTTGTAATGGAAATCAAGTAATTACAACTTGCCCCGAAATACCGTGTGGGAAACGGAATGGCGGTAGTCCGCCGGTCATGTTGGTAAGACCTTTATCAACCAATAACCTACAAGGAGGAAATGAAAATGCAGAAAGGCATTATCGGCAAGAAGATCGGTATGACACAGATCTTCGACGAAGCAGGAAAAGTTATTCCTGTAACAGTAATCGAAGCCGGCCCCTGTGTTGTTGTTCAGAAGAAGACTGTTGAAAACGACGGTTACGCTGCACTTCAGCTCGGCTACGGCGACGTAAAGGTTCAGAGAGTTAATAAGCCTATGAAGGGTCACTTCGATAAGGCTGACGTGGCTTGCAAAAAGACTCTTAAAGAGTTCAGACTTGATGACTGCGACGCTCTCAATGTTGGTGACATCGTAAAGGCTGATACTTTTGCAGTTGGCGATTCTATTGACGTAATCGGCACAAGCAAGGGTAAGGGCTTCCAGGGTGCTATCAAGCGTCACAATCAGCACAGACTTAAGGAAACTCACGGTACAGGCCCTGTTCACAGACAGGCAGGTTCCATGGGTGCTTGCTCCTCACCTTCAAGAATCTACAAGGGTAAGGGCATGGCAGGTCACATGGGTGCTGAGCAGGTAACTGTTCAGAATCTTGAAGTAGTTAAGATAGACGCAGAAAACAATCTCATCGCTATCAAGGGCGCGGTTCCCGGTCCTAAGGGCGGAATCGTTTATATCGTTGACAGCGTTAAGGCTTAAGGAAGGAGGAAACGTATATGTCTACAATTTCAGTATTTGATATGGCTGGAAATCAGGTTTCCGAAACAGAGCTTAACGACGCTGTGTTCGGAATTACTCCAAACGAAGGCGTTATGCACGCTATGGTAGTAAATTACCTCGCAAACCAGAGACAGGGTACTCAGTCAACTCTTACAAGAACAGAAGTAAGCGGCGGCGGAAGAAAGCCCTGGAGACAGAAGGGTACAGGTCACGCAAGACAGGGCTCTACACGTGCTCCTCAGTGGGTTCACGGTGGTGTTGCTCTCGGACCAAAGCCCAGAGATTACAGATATGCTCTCAATAAGAAGGTAAGAAGACTTGCTATGAAGTCTGCTCTTTCCACAAAGGTTCTCGACAATAACATGATCGTTCTCGACGCTCTTGAGCTTGAAACATTCAAGACAAAGACAATCGTTGAGATGCTCAAGGCTCTCAATGTTGAGGGTAAGGCACTCATCGTTACTGCTGAGGCTGATACAAAGGTTATCAAGAGTGCAGCTAACATCCCCGGAATCAAGACCGCTGCTGTTAATACACTCAACGTTTACGATATTCTCAACTACGATAAGTTCATCGTTGTTAAGAATGCCGTTGGAAAAATCGAGGAGGTGTACGCATAATGAAAACTGCTCAGGATATTATTATCAAGCCCGTTATCACTGAAAAGTCTATGGACGGACTTCAGGCAGGCAAGTACACTTTTAAAGTGGCTAAGGACGCTACAAAGCCCGAAATCAAGAAGGCTATCGAAAAGCTCTTCGGCGTTGAAGTAGATAAGGTTACTACAATGAACGTTAAGGGCAAGATGAAGCGCCTCGGCAGATATCAGGGTATGACAGCTTCTTGGAAGAAGGCTATCGTTACTCTTACTCCCGATTCTAAGACAATTGAATTCTTCGAGGGTATGTATTAATCAGATTAGCTGATTAAAGTATGGGAGTAATGCTCCCGCGAAAACGCATTATAATAAGGAGTGAAATAAATGGCTATTAAAACCTACAAGCCTACGACGCCTTCCAGACGTCAGATGACTGTAACAGATTACTCTGTACTGTCAAAGGTTGAGCCGGAAAAGAGCCTTCTCGAACCCATGAAGAAGAAGTCGGGAAGAAACAGCTACGGCAGAATTACAGTTCGCCACAGAGGCGGCGGTAACAGAAGAAAGTACCGTGTTATAGATTTCAAGCGTGATAAGGACAATATGATTGCTACTGTTCTTACACTTGAGTACGATCCTAACAGATCAGCTTTCATCGCTCTCGTTCAGTACGAGGACGGCGAGAAGAGATATATCATCGCTCCCAACGGTCTTAAGGTTGGCGATAAGATTGAGTCAGGCGCAGAGGCTGATATCAAGCCCGGTAACGCTCTCAAGCTTGTTGATATCCCCGTTGGTACATTTATCCACGCTATCGAGCTTTATCCCGGCAAGGGCGCTCAGCTCGTAAGAAGCGCTGGCAACCAGGCTCAGCTCATGGGTAAGGAGGACAAGTACGCACTCGTAAGACTTCCTTCCGGTGAAATGAGAAAGGTTCCTGTAAACTGCAAGGCTACAATCGGTCAGGTTTCCAACATTGATCACGAAAACGTAAATTACGGTAAGGCTGGTCGTGTAAGAAACATGGGCTGGAGACCTACAGTTCGTGGTTCTGTAATGAACCCCTGCGATCACCCACACGGTGGTGGTGAAGGTAAGTCACCTATCGGTAGACCCGGTCCTGTAACACCTTGGGGCAAACCTGCTCTTGGTTACAAGACACGTAAGAAGCACCACAGAACAGATAAGTTCATCGTAAAGCGCCGCAACGGCAAGTAATCTGAAAGGAGGAACTTGATAAATGAGTAGAAGTATCAAAAAGGGACCTTATGTCCAGGAAGTTCTCCTGAAGAGGGTCGTTGCTATGAATGAGGCAGGCGAGAAGAAGGTTCTCAAGACATGGAGCCGTTCTTCCACAATTTTCCCTGACTTCGTTGGTCACACATTCGCTGTACATGACGGTCGTAAACACGTTCCGGTATACGTTACAGAGGATATGGTAGGTCACAAGCTCGGCGAGTTCGCACCTACAAGAACATACAAGGGCCATGCAGGCTCCAAGACATCTAACAACGGTAAGAAATAAGCGGAAGGAGGAGCTATAGATGGAAGCGAGAGCTTATTTAAGAAATGCTCGTATATCACCCAGAAAGGTGCAGATCGTTCTCGATCTCATCAGAAACAAGCCTGTTGACATGGCTTTGGCTGCTTTAGATCTTACTCCTAAGGCTGCAAGTCCTATCGTTTCAAAGCTTGTAAAGTCCGCTCAGGCAAATGCTGTAAACAACTTCAGCATGGACGGCGATAATCTTTATGTTGCTGAGTGTTTCGTAACACCCGGACCTATCATGAAGAGAATAAGACCCAGAGCACAGGGCAGAGCATTTAGAGTATTCAAGAGAACATCACACATCACAGTTGTTCTTAAAGAAAAAGAATAATCCCAAGGAGGTCTGATTAATGGGACAGAAGGTTAATCCACACGGTCTTCGTGTCGGCGTTATTAAAGATTGGGATTCACGCTGGTATGCTAACAAGGCAGACTTCGGCGACACTCTTGTTGAGGACTACAACGTTCGTAACTTCATTAAGAAGAGCTTGTATGCAGCAGGTGTTCCCAGAATCGAAATCGAGCGTTTTGCTGACAAGGTAAGAATCCACATTCACTGCGCTAAGCCCGGTATCGTTATCGGCAGACAGGGCGCTGAAATAGAGAAGCTCAGAGTACAGCTTGAAAAGATGATGAACAAGCAGGTTTATGTAAACATCATCGAAGTTAAGCAGCCTGATATGGACTCACAGCTCGTTGCTGAGAAGATTGCTCTCGACCTTGAGAACAGAGTATCTTTCAGACGTGCAATGAAGCAGTCTATCGGCAGAACAATGAGACTTGGTGCTAAGGGTATCAAGGTTAAGGTATCAGGCAGACTTGCCGGTGCTGAAATCGCAAGAAGCGAGAGCTACCACGAGGGTACAATTCCGCTTCAGACAATCCGTGCAGACATCGACTACGGCTTCGCAGAGGCTAACACAACATACGGTAAGCTCGGTGTTAAGGTATGGATCTACAAGGGCGAAGTTCTTAAGGGCGATGCTGCTAAGGCTGCTGCTCAGAGAGAAAAGGCTGAGAAGAAGGCTAACGGCAATCGTCGTGATGACCGTCGTCGCCGTGATGACAAGCGTGACGGCAATAGACGCGGCGGCAGAAACTTCAACCGCGACTCAAAAAGAGAAGGAGGTAATCAGTAATGCTGCTTCCAAAGAGAGTTAAATACCGCAGAGTCCACAGAGGACGTCTGAAGGGTAAAGCATACAGAGGTAACAAGGTAACATACGGTGATTTCGGTCTTCAGGCTCTTGAGCCTTCATGGATCACATCCAACCAGATCGAGGCTGCCCGTATCGCTATGACACGTTACATCAAGAGAGGCGGTCAGGTATGGATCAAGATCTTCCCCGACAAGCCTATCACAGAAAAGCCCGCTGAAACACGAATGGGTTCCGGTAAGGGTTCTCCTGAGTACTGGGTTGCAGTAGTTAAGCCAGGCAGAGTTCTCTTTGAGATCAAGGGAGTATCCGAGGAAGTTGCACGTGAGGCTATGCGTCTTGCTATGCACAAGCTCCCCATCAAGTGTAAGTTCGTAACTAAGGAAGAAGGAGGAGAGCAGTAATGAAGGCATCTGATATCAGAGGAATGTCCGTGAACGAGATGAACGAGCAGCTTACAAGCCTTAAGGAAGAGCTCTTCAATCTTCGTTTCCAGCTTGCTGTAAATCAGCTCGAAAACACAGCTCGTATCAAGGCTGTAAAGAAGGATATTGCCCGCATTAAAACAACTCTGCGTGCTGCAGAGCTTGCAGAGCAGTAAGAAAGGGAGGATTTAGCTAATGTCTACTGAGAGAAACCTTAGAAAAACAAGAGTAGGTAAGGTTGTAAGCGATAAGATGGATAAGACCGTCGTAGTTGCTATCGTTGATAACGTTAAACACCCGCTTTATAAGAAGATCATCAAGAATACTGTTAAGTTCAAGGCTCACGATGAGAACAACGAGTGCAGAATTGGTGACAGAGTTGAGATCATGGAAACACGTCCGCTTTCAAAGGATAAGAGATGGCGTGTAACCAACATCATTGAGAAGGCTAAGTAATTTGTTATAAGCTTTAAGCTTGAAAGGAGGAACTCGCTGTGATTCAGATGCAGACTTATCTTAAAGTCGCTGATAATACAGGAGCTAAGGAGCTCATGTGTATCAGAGTTCTGGGTGGTACACGCCGCAGATATGCAAATATCGGTGACGTTGTAGTTGCTTCCGTAAAGAAAGCAACACCCGGAGGCGTTGTAAAGAAGGGCGACGTTGTTAAGGCAGTTATCGTTCGTTCAGCAAAGGGTCTCAGAAGAGAGGACGGAACATATATCCGTTTCGACGAGAACGCTGCTGTTATTATTAAGGAAGACAAGAACCCAAAGGGTACCCGTATTTTCGGACCTGTTGCTAAGGAGCTTCGTGAAAAGGAATACACAAAGATCCTCAGCCTTGCTCCCGAGGTTCTTTAATCGGAGGTGTCACAAGATATGAGTAAAGTTCACGTAAAAACCGGTGACACTGTTATCCTGCTTACAGGTAAGTACGAGGATAAGTACGATAAGAACGGCGACAGAAAGACCGGTAAAGTTGCAGAGGTTAGCCCCAAGGAGGGCAAGGTAATCGTTGAGGGTATCAACGTTATCACAAAGCACGTTAAACCCACAAGAATGGGTCAGCAGGGCGGCATTGTAAAGACTGAGGCTCCCGTGTACGCTTCAAAGGTACAGCTGGTATGCCCCAAGTGCGGCAAGCCCACAAGAGTTGGTCACACTTTTGATGAGAACGGAAAGAAGTTCCGTGTTTGCAAGAAGTGCGGCAAGTCTTTTGAATAATGTAAAGGAGAAACGACAATGGCAAGATTAAAAGATTTTTATGTTAGCGACGTTGCTCCCGCACTGATGAAGAAGTTCGGATACAAGAGCGTTATGCAGATTCCCAAGCTTGACAAGGTTGTAATCAACGTTGGTGCAGGTGAGGCAAAGGATAACGCAAAGGTTATCGACGCTATCATGACAGATATTGCTGCTATTACAGGTCAGAAGCCCGTAGTATGCAGAGCTAAGAAATCCGTAGCTAACTTTAAGCTTCGTGAGGGTATGCCTAACGGTGTTAAGGTAACTCTCAGAGGCGAGAGAATGTATGAGTTTGTTGATAAGCTCTTCAACGTTGCGTTCCCCCGTGTTCGTGACTTCAGAGGTATCAGCGCTAACTCCTTCGACGGCAGAGGAAACTACTCTACAGGTATCAAGGAGCAGCTCATTTTCCCTGAGATCGAGTACGACAAGATCGATAAGGTAAGAGGTATGGATATCAACTTTATCACTACAGCTAATACCGACGAAGAGGGTAGAGAGCTTCTCTCACTCCTCGGAGCTCCGTTCATCAAGTAATCAGGGAGGAAGAAAAATGGCTAAAAAGGCAATGATCAATAAGCAGCAGAAGACTCCCAAGTATTCCACAAGAGCATACAACAGATGTAAGATTTGTGGCAGACCACACGCTTATCTCAGAAAATTCGGCATTTGCCGTGTATGCTTCAGAGAGCTTGCTCACGACGGACAGATTCCCGGCGTAAAGAAGGCAAGCTGGTAAAATACGAAAAGGAGGTCATCTGAATGCAAATCACAGATACAATCGCTGATCTTTTAACAAGAATTCGTAATGCGAATACTGCAAAGCACGCCACAGTTGACGTTCCCGCTTCAAATGTTAAGAAGGCTATCACACAGATTCTCGTAGACGAGGGTTATGTAAAGGGCTTTCAGGTAATTGAGGACGGTAAGCAGGGTGTTATCAGAATCACGCTCAAATACGGTGACAACAGATCACCTGTTATCACAGGACTCAGAAGAGTTTCCAAGCCCGGTCTGCGTATCTACTCAAGCTGTGCAGATATGCCTAAGGTAAGAAAGGGACTTGGTATTGCAATCGTTTCAACATCAAAGGGTATCGTAACAGACAAGAAGGCTCGTGAGCTCAATGTCGGCGGCGAAGTACTCGCATACATCTGGTAAGGAGGAACAAGGTTATGTCAAGAATCGGCAAAATGCCTATTACAGTTCCTGCAGGTGTAGAGGTTAAGAACGACAATAACTGCATTACTGTTAAGGGACCTAAGGGCGAACTTACAAAACAGTTCAGCACAGTGCTCACAATCAACGTTGAGCCCGGTGTTATCACAGTAACAAGACCTAACGATGAAAAGACAAATCGTTCACTTCACGGTCTTACAAGAACTCTCATCGCAAACATGGTTGAGGGTGTAACAAACGGATACTCCAAGACACTCGAAATCGAGGGTGTCGGCTACCGTGCCGCAAAGACAGGCAAGCAGGTAAATCTCAACCTCGGATTCTCACATCCCGTAGTATTTGAGGAAACAGATACAATCAAGCTTGATGTTCCTGCACCTAACAAGATTGTTGTTAGCGGTATCGATAAGCAGGCTGTAGGTCAGGTTGCAGCTGAAATCCGTGAGAAGCGTCCACCCGAGCCTTATAAGGGCAAGGGCATCAGATATGCCGGCGAGCGTATCATCCGCAAGGAAGGTAAGGCCGGTAAGGGCAAGAAGTAATTAAAAGGAGCAAATTGCTATGATAAAGAAATTTGACAGCAATAAGGCAAGATTAAAGAGACATCGCAGAGTACGTTATAAGATTTCCGGTACTCCTGAGTGTCCCCGTCTCAATGTTTTCCGTTCTTCTAAGCATATCTATGCTCAGATCATTGACGACGTAAACGGAGTTACTCTTGCTTCTGCATCCAGCATGGATAAGGGCTTTGAGGGCAACGGCGGCAACATTGAAGGTGCTCGCAAGGTCGGCGAAATGATCGCAAAGAACGCCGCTGCAAAGGGTATCACTGAAGTTGTATTCGACAGAGGCGGCTACCTCTACCACGGAAGAGTTAAGGAACTCGCCGAGGGTGCCCGTGAAAACGGATTACAGTTCTAAGAGGGAGGTAAAACAATGGCTAATATTGAAACACAGGCTCCTGAGCTGCAGGAAAAAGTTGTTGCTATCAACAGAGTTTCCAAGACAGTTAAGGGCGGTCGTATCATGAAGTTCTCAGCTCTCGTTGTTGTTGGTGACGGAAACGGCACAGTAGGCTTCGGTCTCGGCAAGTCCGGAGAAGTTCCCGACGCTATCCGCAAGGGTATCGAGGACGCTAAGAAGAATCTCTGCAAGGTTGCTCTTAAGGGTACAACAATCCCCCACGAGATCGTAGGCGCATTTGGCGCAGGCAGAGTTCTTATGAAGCCCGCTGCACCCGGTACCGGTGTTATCGCCGGCGGCCCTGTTCGTGCAGTAATCGAAGTTGCAGGTATCAAGGACATCAGAACAAAGTCTCTCCGTTCCAACAATCCCTGTAACGTAGTAAGAGCTACAATCAACGGTCTTAAGGCTTGTACTTCTGCTAAGGATGTCGCTGCAAAGAGAGGCAAGACTGTTAAGGAAATTTTAGGTTAAGGAGGCATTGACAATGGCTAAGAATATCAAGCTCGTTAAGAGCCTCATCAGCTGCAAAAAGGATCAGATCGCTACTGCTAAGGCATTAGGTCTTAAGAAGATTGGCGATGTGACAGTTCAGCCCGACAATGCTCAGACAGAGGGCAAAATCAAGAAAATTTCACACCTCATCGAGGTTACTGAAGCGTAAGCAAGGAGGTGCACACCATGAAAATTCACGAATTAACTCCCGCACCCGATTCCAACAAGGCTGTAAAGCGTGTAGGTAGAGGTCACGGCTCAGGTAACGGCAAGACTGCCGGTAAGGGCCACAAGGGTCAGAACGCTCGTTCTGGCGGCGGCGTAAGAATTGGCTTTGAAGGCGGACAGATGCCTCTCGCAAGACGTATTCCTAAGAGAGGATTCAACAACATCTTCGCTACAAAGTATGCTATCATCAATGTATCCGATCTTAACAAGTTCGAGAACGGTACAGTTGTAGACGCAGAGCTTCTTAAGGCTTCAGGTCTTATCAAGAAGGAGCTTGATGGCGTTAAGGTTCTCGGAAACGGAGAGCTTACAGCTCAGCTTACTGTTAAAGCTGCAAAATTCTCTCAGAGCGCTGTAGAGAAAATTGAAAAGGCAGGCGGAAAGACTGAGGTGATGTAATGTGTTTCAGACTCTGAAACGTGCATGGAGCGTACCGGAAATCCGCAAAAAGCTTCTTTATACATTACTCATGATAGTTATATTCAGATTAGGAAGTGCTATTGCTGTTCCTTTCCTCAATACAGTGGTAGTAAAGGAATGGATGGATAACAATGCTACAGGCGGTAACTTCCTTGAGTATCTGAATACAATCTCAGGTGGAAACTTGTCAAAGGCAAGTATGTTCGCTCTTTCAATCACACCTTACATCAATGCGTCAATCATCATGCAGCTGCTGACATACGCACTGCCACCTCTTGAAAGACTCAAAGATGAGGGCGAAGAAGGACGAAAGAAAATCAATAAAATCACTTCATTTGTGGCGTTGGGCTTGTCCGTATTTATGGGATATGCTTACTACCTCACATTGAAGAAAATGACAAATGAAGCAGGTGAAACAGCTGTAAAGTATACAAGCGGCTGGGAAATGTGGTTCACAGGAATCATAATTGTTGCTTGCTTCGTAGCAGGTTCATCATTCGTTGTATGGATGGGTAACAGAATCAGCGAAAAAGGTATCGGAAACGGTGTATCTATGATACTCTTTGCCGGTATCGCAGCAAGATTCCCTGTTGATGCAGGTACACTTCTCCGTCTTACAATGGATAAGCCTGAAAAATATCTCTTTGTATCCTTAGGTTACATTGTATTTATCGTTCTTGAGTTTGCATTCATCGTTCTTATGAATGAGGCTGAAAGACGTATTCCAATCCAGTACGCTAAGCGCGTGGTTGGAAGAAAACAGTATGGCGGACAGAAGACACATATTCCGATAAAGATTATGATGAGCGGCGTTATGCCTATCATCTTTGCTATGTCATTTATGTCTCTCCCCCAGACAATCCAGCTTTTTGCAGGTTTACCTACAAAGACAGAGGGATTCTACTATCACTTCTGTAAGTTCTTTGACAATACAAGCTGGTCATATGCAATTCTGTATTTCATACTCATAATTGCATTTAACTATTTCTATGTATCAATTCAGTACAACCCTGTTGAGATTGCAAATAATCTCCGTCAGTCAAATGGTGGTATCCCCGGTATCAGACCCGGAAAGCCCACATCCGACTACATTCAGAGAATACTTTCCAAGCTCACACTCGTTGGAGCTATATTCCTTGGCATCATTGCAATTATCCCGATTTTCTTCGGTATGGCAGACAAGAATCTCCAGTCACTCTCAATGGGCGGTACAACACTTCTCATCGCTGTAAGCGTTGCTCTTGAAACAACACGTACACTTGAATCAAATCTTATGATGAGACACCATAAGGGATTCCTTTCATAAGATTAAGGAGGATATAAAATGAATCTTATCTTTTTAGGTGCACCCGGTGCAGGAAAGGGAACACAGGCTGAGGTAGTTTCCGAGGCTCTTAACATTCCCCAGATTTCTACAGGCAATATTCTTCGTGAAGCCGCTAAGAACGGCACAGAGTACGGACTCAAGGCAAAGGCTGCAATGGATGCCGGCGCACTCGTTTCCGACGATATCGTAATCGGTATCCTTAAAGAGCGTATTGCAGAGGATGACTGCAAGGAAGGCTTCATTCTTGACGGCTTCCCAAGAACAGTTCCTCAGGCAGAGGCTCTTGACGCAATGGGCGTTAAAATCGATAAGGTGGTTGAAATCAACGTAGCAGATGAAACAATCAAGCAGAGAGTTTCAGGCAGACGCGTTTGTCAGGGCTGCGGTGCTTCATACCACGTAGAATATAAGCCTTCAAAGGTTGAGGGCGTTTGTGATAAGTGCGGCGACGCTACTGTAATCCGTAAGGACGATCAGCCCGAGGTTGTTCTCGACCGTCTCGCAACATATCACGAAAAGACAGCTCCCCTCAAGGACTACTACGCAAATCAGGGTAAACTTGTTACCGTAGAGGGTCAGGAGGAAGTTGCTGATACTTCAAAGCTCACTCTTGCTGCTGTAGGAGTTGAGTAATGAGCATTACTATAAAATCACAGTCCGAGTTAGCCATAATGCGTGAAGCAGGTAGAATTACCTGCGGCGCAATATGGTATGCGGGCGAAAGACTGAAGCCGGGTATGTCAACTCTTGACATTGATAAGCTGGTTGGCGAGTATTACGCAAAACATGGCTGTAAATCCTGCTTCAAAGGTCTATACGGATTCCCAGCAAATGCCTGTATCTCAGTTAATGAGGAGGTAATACACGGGATTCCGAAAGCAAACCGCAGATTAAAGGAAGGCGATATCGTAAGCATCGACACCGGAGCATCGTACAAGGGCTTCAATGGAGACAGCTGCTGGACCTTCCCTGTGGGTAAAATATCTGATGAAGCTAAAGCATTGCTGGAGGTTACTGAGGCATCTCTCTATGAGGGAATTGCACAGGCTAAGGCAGGGGCAAGAATCGGAGATATTTCTCATGCTGTTGAAGAGTATTGCGCTTCACGCGGCTACGGGATCGTAAGAAATTACTGCGGCCACGGCATCGGCAGAGAGGTTCACGAATCACCTGAAGTTCCGAACTGGGGTAAGCCCGGAAGGGGGCCCAGACTGGTATCGGGTATGACAATATGTATCGAGCCCATGATTAACGTCAGAGGCGACGATGTTAAAACTCTCAAAGACGGATGGACCGTGGTTACGAAAAATGGTTCGCTGTCGGCTCATTTTGAGCATACAATCGCAATAACTCCTGATGGTCCTGTAATATTGACCACACCCTGAGGATAGGGGGAATTTATTGTGGAGCTTAAAATCGGCTCGGTTGTAAGGGCTAAGGCAGGTCGCGATAAGGACGGGTTCTTTGTTGTGACAGCCGTTGAAAAAGAATACTGCTGTATCGCCGACGGAAAAAGCAGAAAGCTTGAATCTCCTAAGCGTAAGAATAGAAAGCATATATCCCTTACAAACAGTATGATAGATATTAAAGATATAACTGATAAAAAGCTCAGAGTACTGCTGAGGGCAATCAGCAGCAATGAGTAAAGGAGGTTATCCTATGTCTAAGGAAGATGTAATCGAGGTTGAAGGTGTCGTTACAGACGCACTGCCCAATGCAATGTTCAAGGTACAGCTGGAAAACGGACACGAGGTTCTCGCACACGTTTCCGGCAAACTCAGAATGAATTATATCAGAATAGTGCCGGGTGACAAGGTAAAGCTTGAAATGTCACCCTACGATCTGTCAAAGGGTCGTATAACATGGCGTGTCAAGTAAGAAAGAGGAGGTATTTTCAATGAAAGTCAGACCTTCAGTAAAACCTATTTGCGAAAAGTGCAAGGTTATCAAACGTAAAGGCAGAATCATGGTTATCTGCGAAAATCCGAAGCATAAGCAGCGTCAGGGTTAATTCCCTGAGCTAAGTAATGGAGGTAATTATATGGCAAGAATAGCCGGTGTTGATCTTCCGAAGAATAAGAGAATCGAAATCGGTCTCACTTATATCTACGGAATCGGTCGTCAGACTGCTACAGATATCCTCAACAATACAGGCGTTAATCCTGACGTAAGAGTAAAGGATCTCGCTGAAGAGGATTTAGCAAAGCTTCGTGACTATATCGATGCAAATTACACAGTTGAGGGTGACCTTCGTCGTGAAGTTGCTCTTAATATCAAGAGACTTGTTGAGATTCAGTGCTACAGAGGCGTTCGTCACAGAAAGGGTCTCCCCGTAAGAGGTCAGAGAACTAAGACAAACGCAAGAACTCGTAAGGGCCCTGTAAAGACAATCGCTAACAAGAAGAAGTAAGGAGGTTATGAGCTTTGGCACAGCAGAAGGGTAAAAAGGTTTCTACAATCAGAAGACGTAGAGAGCGTAAAAATATCGAAAGCGGCGCAGTTCATATTCAGTCCACTTTCAACAATACAATCGTTACTATCACTGATACACAGGGTAACGCAATTTCATGGGCAAGCGCAGGAGAGCTCGGATTCAGAGGCTCCAAGAAGTCCACTCCTTTCGCAGCACAGACAGCTGCAGAAACAGCTGCTAAGGCAGCTATGGAGCACGGTCTCAAGTTCGTAGAAGTATACGTAAAGGGACCCGGCGCAGGTCGTGAGGCAGCAATCAGAGCACTTCAGACAGTTGGTCTTGAGGTAAGAATGATTAAGGACGTTACTCCTATTCCACACAACGGATGCCGTCCTCCCAAAAGAAGACGTGTCTAATCAAATGGAGGTGTTTTAAATGGCAGTACAGAAGGAACCAATTCTTAAAAAGTGCAGATATCTGGGCATCAGCCCCGCTGTTCTCGGCGTATCCAAGAAGGAGTCCATCCGTTTTAAGAACGCTAACAACAGAAAGAAGATATCTGAATACGGTCTTCAGCTCAAGGAAAAGCAGAAGCTGAAGTTTATTTACGGCGTACTCGAGAAGCAGTTCTATCACTACTTCGAGATCGCTTCAAAAATGGAAGGCAAGGCTGGTGATAACCTTATCACAGTTCTTGAGTCCAGACTTGACAGCGTTGTGTTCAGAATGGGTCTCGCTCTCACAAGACGTGAAGCAAGACAGCTCGTTGTTCACAGCCACTACACAGTAAACGGCAAAAAGGTAAATATCCCCTCCTACAGAGTTAAGGTTGGCGATGTAATCGCTCTCAAGGAGAAGGACAGAACCTCCGAGAAGTTCAAGGCTACAGTTGAGGAAACTAAGGACAGAATCGTTCCCACATGGCTTGACGCTAAGAAGGACGATTTCAGTGCAACTGTAACTCGTCTTCCTTCAGCTGAGGACATTGACTACGAGGTTGCTACACACCTCATCGTCGAGCTCTACTCCAAGTAATCGGTTGATTGCTGAGATAAACAGACTCGTAAATTTTATTGCGAAACAGGAGGGTTTTTATGCTGGAAAAAATCAACAAGCCGGATATCGACATTGTCGAGCTTAAAAGTGACGGCAAATACGGCAAATTCGTTTTAGCACCGCTTGAGCGTGGATATGGTATAACTCTTGGAAACAGCCTCAGACGTGTGCTGCTCTCCTCACTTCCGGGTGTTGCGGTTACAGCAGTCAAGCTTTCGGGCAAGGACGGCACCGTACACCATGAGTTGTCAACAATTCCGGGCGTTAAGGAAGACGTTACGGAAATTATCCTCAGTATCAAAGGTCTTACAGCTAAGCTTTACGGAGACGGTCCAAAGACAGTCTACATTGAAGCAGAGGGCGAGTGTGAGATTACTGCAGGGGATATAAAGGCTGACTCCGAGGTGAATATTCTTGATCCGGGTATGCATATTGCTACTCTTGGCAAGGACGCAAAGCTCTATATGGAAATCACAATTGACAGAGGCAGAGGATACGTTTCAGCAGAGAGAAACAAGAAGCAGGTAAATCTTCCTGTAGATGTTATCGCTGTAGATAGTATTTATACCCCTGTATTAAAGGTGAATTACACAGTAGAGGACACACGTCTCGGACAGGTAACAGACTATGACAAGCTTACTATGGAGGTATGGACAGATGGTACTATCTCCGCAAAGGAGGCGCTGTCACAGGCAGCAAACCTGCTCAACGAGCATCTTAAACTCTTTATCGATCTTTCTGAGGAAGCAGGACTTGCTGAAATCCTCGTAGAGAAGGACGAAAAGGGCAAGGAGAAAATCCTTGAGATGACTATTGAGGATCTTGATCTGTCAGTACGTTCTTTCAATTGTCTGAAGCGTGCCGGAATTAATACAGTAGATGACCTCATAAACAAGTCTGAGGAAGAAATGATGAAGGTAAGAAACCTTGGAAAGAAGTCTTTCGACGAAGTCAAGGAGAAGCTTCAGTCACTGGGCTTTGACCTCTCCTCAGAGGAAGAATAATAAACGAACCTGTCCGCAGGGCAGGATTACTATCACTTATAATGAAAAGGAGTGAAATACATGCCGGGTACAAGAAAGCTGGGCAGAACATCTGACCACAGAAAGGCAATGCTCAGAGGCATGGTAACTTTCCTTCTCGAGAACGGTCAGATTGAGACTACCGTTACAAGAGCTAAGGAAGTTCGTGCTGTTGCAGAGAAGATGATTACTATCGGTAAGAACAACGATCTGCACTCCAAGCGTCAGGTAATGGCTTACGTAACAAAGGAAGCTGTTGCTAAGAAGCTTTTCGATGAGATTGCTCCCAAGTATGCTGAGAAGAACGGTGGTTACACACAGATCATCAAGATCGGTCCCCGCCGCGGAGATGCTGCTGAAATGGCAATCATCAAGCTTGCTGACTAATTAATATATATATATATTAAGCCGTCCGAAAGGGCGGCTTTAGTTTTTATATAATACCAATCCCTGAAACAACAATAGACATATCTAATAGCATAAATCCTGTATATCATCGTTGGACTTCCTCACCATACGACAGTATGCTTTCGTCGTCCGCCTTGATATACAGTATTTCTGCTCATCATCTTTGTCTACTAACATTTTAGGGATTGGTATAACAATGTTATATTCAAAAAACGTTAAAATTCTCATAATATTTTTTCTGAAATCAATTGACTTTTTTGTCATTTTGCGGTATAATAATGTATAATATAAGAAATATATGTGGGAGTATTTTTATTCTCATAATTTAAATAATTCTGAATAATTTTCGAAAGAAGGTATGTAAAATGGCAAACGATAAAAGCCTTAAAATTTTAATAGTTGATGATGATAAAAATATTTGCGATTTACTACGTCTCTACCTTGAAAAAGACGGCTACAGTGTTATCCTCTCCCATGACGGCGAGGAAGCTGTTGTAAAATTCAATGCTCTTAAACCTGATATGGTTCTTCTTGACATAATGTTGCCCGGTATGGACGGCTGGCAGGTATGCCGTGAGATTCGTAAGAAATCTAACGTGCCGATTATTATGATTACAGCTAAGGGCGAAACTATTGATAAGGTTATCGGACTTGAACTGGGCGCAGATGACTATATTGTAAAGCCTTTCGACGCTAAAGAAGTTATTGCACGTATTAATGCTGTTACACGCCGCGTAGGCACGGTGAACGTTGAGCCCGAGGTCAAGGAAGTACGCTATGAGAAACTCTCGGTTAATATGACAAGATATGAACTTAAGGTAAATGGTAAAATAATTGACACACCTCCCAAGGAGCTTGAGCTTCTATATTATCTTGCTGCAAATCCCAACAGAGTTTATACTCGCGACCAGCTTCTTGATGAAGTATGGGGATTTGAATACTATGGCGATTCCAGAACAATTGACGTGCACATCAAGCGTCTTCGTGAAAAGCTTGAAGGCATTTCAGAAAAGTGGGCGTTAAAGACGGTCTGGGGTGTAGGTTATAAATTTGAGGCAGAAGAGGAAGAATAATTCTGCGCCGTAGAAGATTCTTTGAATCTATTAAAGAGGGGGGCGGTCTTACGTCCCCTTATTTGTACGCCTGTATCACAATTTTGCAAATGAGGTGATTCCATTGAAAGCAAGGCAGAAGTCGAAAAACAGCGCCTATTACCTGATGTTCCGACTTATAATAATAATAATAGCAAGTGTATTGGTTATGCTCGGTGCAGTCACTGTAAACGCAGGAACCGCTTCAGTGCGCAAAAGTGAACTCAACAGAGTAAAGTCCGCAGGAGATTTGTTTATAAGCTGTATCACCGATGAATATACGTCCGACAGGAATGATTATATAAATCAAGCCGCTTATTTCAGCAATAAATTTGCCTGTGAGCAATCAGTCCGCATATATCTTTTTGATGCTGACGGAAATTGTATCGCTTCCCCCGACGGAAACAACTCAAATGCGCTGAAAAAAACTACTTTAATACAGCTTGAAAAAGAGGATTTCCTCGGTATAAATTCCGAGCATCTTTCACAGAGTGTTCCTTCGCTGACATATATCACGAAATTTTTTCTCCGCGAGAGTGACGGAAAGTATATCCCCCGATATTGTCTTGCGGCAGGAACGACGGAACAGATTGAAATTTGCACAATTGTACTACTCATATCATATTCAACTGTTGCAATACTTCTGTTTATCGGTTGTTTTATTATATTCAGAAGAAAGATTAACTCTACTATAAAATTTGAGGAGGATTTTCTCCGTGTTGTTGAGGCGTATTCAAAGGACGATTTCTCGGAAAAGCTTTCAACGGATATCTCCCCTAATTTCAAGCGTATATGCGACCTTGTCAACACTCTTGCATCAAATGTTGAAAAAAGCGAGGAGACCAGCAGTACGTTTATATCTAACGTTTCTCACGAGCTGCGTACTCCCATGACAACTATCGGCGGATTTGTAGACGGAATCCTTGACGGCACAATAAAGAAAAGCCGCCAGCAGGAGTATCTTATCCTTGTATCTCAGGAGATACAGCGTCTTAGAATCCTCATAAGCTCTATGCTGAATATGAGCCGATTTGAAGCAGGCACTCTCCGACCGAATTTTCAGGAGACAAATCTCACAGAGCTTGTAATAAAAGTTGTGCTGATGTTTGAAAAGCGCATTGAGGATAAAAATTTACAGGTTGAGGAGCTTGACAGCAGTCGTTTGTATGCCGTAGCAGACCCCGACCTTATGCAGCAGGTAATATACAATCTTGTGGAAAATGCGGTAAAATTCGTCAACGAAAACGGTACGCTTTCCTTTACCTTTGACGAAAAGGACGGTATGTGCATTATCGGCATAAAGAATACAGGCGAGGGACTAAAAGATACAGAAATCGAGCAGGTTTTCAACAGATTCTACAAAACTGATTCCTCCCGCGGAAAAGACACAACAGGTCTCGGGCTTGGCTTGTCGATATCACGCAAAATAGTACATCTTCATAACGGTCATATCGTTGTTAAAAGCGTCTATGGCGAATATACTGAATTTCTTGTGCAGATTCCAAGGGACTGCACCAAAGAAGAGAAAGAAAAAAAGAATTAAGGAGATAACATGGATAGAAGAGACAATATATTCAATGAACTTGAAAAGGACCAGCAGAATACCGAAGCAAATCCACAGAATCCCAACACTCCGCCACCTGTACAGCAGGTGAATTACGGAACACAACAGCAACAAAATCCTAATCAGACGCAATATTATTCCAATCAACAGCAATATAATTCTAATCAAACGCAAAATTTTACTAATAATCAAAATCAGCAGGGAAGGTATGGTTACAATCCATATGGCTATCCCAATCCTGCATATAATATGCCAACACCCGAGCAAAAGGCGGCAATAGCGGAAAAAGAATCAAGACAGCGTATGCGCAACGAAAAGGCAATTGTAGTGCTGTTTGTAATGCTTGTAGTTATTGCGGCAGTCCTTGCAGTATGCGGTATAGTTTATGATGTTATGACAAGCAGCAAGCGAATGGAGGGCATAAACAACGCCACCAAGGTCGTGCTGTATCAGAATTCAAAGCCGGAAAATTCGGCTGAGCTGACAGAACAGCTTGACGAATACGGCAGATATAACACAGAGGGCGCGGCGGCAGCAGTCCGTGATTCTATTGTTGAGATTTACACCTATGAGGACACTTTCCAGAACAGGCTTCAGGGAACAGGCTCCGGAGTTGTGCTCAACGAGGAAGGATATATTGTAACAAATGCCCATGTTCTCGATGCTGACGGTTATCACGATGTTCACACCGCTGACGGAAAAGTATATTCTGCAGCAATTGTAGGACGCGATGCCAAAACTGATATAGCAGTCCTTAAAATAAACGCTCCTGACCTTGTGCCTGCAGTTCTTGGTGATTCTGATGAAGTAGTTGTGGGCGAGGAGGTTATCGCAATAGGAAACCCTGCAGGTCTTACAGGGACAGTCACAAACGGTATAGTTTCCGCAGTAAATCGCGAAATAAGAAGTGATTCCACAGGCTTTGAGATGAACTGTATACAGACAAATGCGGCAATATCCCCCGGAAATTCAGGCGGTGCGCTGGTTAATATGTACGGTCAGGTAATTGGCATTACATCGTCAAAGTATATAAGCGGATTTTACGAGGGACTTGGTTTTGCAATTACAATTAACGAAGCAAAGCCGATAATTGAGGAGCTTATCAGCAACGGATTTATTGGCGGACGTTTCCGCATCGGAATTACTCTCATAGATATGAGTAATGAATCAAATATTTTCACAATAGAAAATGAACTTGGATACGAACTGCCTGAGGATTTCAAGGGAATTTACATCAACGATATAAGCAAGGATTGTGACATTGCTAATACAGCCCTTGAAGTAGGAGATTTCATCACAAAGATAGACGGAACGCACGTTGAGACATACGACGAACTGTACGATACTATAAGCGCAAGCTATGGCGCAGGAGATACCGTACCTGCAACCTGTGCAAAGGTAGACAAGTACGGAAATATCGAGGAATACGAGATAGAATTTATGCTTATGGAAGACACAAGCGGAGATTATTAAAATGGGATTCTAAAGGGCGAAGCCCTTTAGCAGAGCCCTTCGATAGCGTCCCCTTAAAAGATTATAAAAGATTAATACAGTTTTTTCGATAATTTGAGGGATTCACAATTTGTGAATCCCATTTTTATCACATCAAATTCTCAGGTCTTACTGTATTAACCCCCGCAATACCGCCGATAGAGCCTGATACAGCAAGGAGAATCAGCTTTGCAGGAGAAGTAAATTCCCCGAATTTAAGGGATACAATAAGCAGGAGCAGATAAATGATACCACCGCATATTGCCCCTTCTGTCATGCCGTATCTGCGACGGTAACGACCGCAGAGATAGCCGCTGAAATATCCGCTGACGAACAGGCAGGCAATAGTAAAAATCCCCGTAAACATCATGGCATTAAATACGAAATAAGAAACCGCCGAGCATACCACACAGCATAAAAAACCGCATATCAAGCCGAAACCGACAGATATAGCAAATCCAAGAACAGTGCTGTCCCACAGCTTTTTTCTGTAACGTCCCATAAAAAACCTCCGCACAGTATTACTCAATACTATGCGGAGTATTATTTTTTTATGCTTCTGTATCTTCTGATTTCTTTTCTTTCTTGGATTTCTTTTCGCTTTCATCATTTACGCCAGCCGCTGCGAGCTTAGTTTTAGCCTTAGCCTGAGCCTCTCTTGCGCGCTCAGTAGCAGTAACATTTTCAGCGATAGCCCACTTTTTTATACGGAGCTTGTGGCGCTCACCGCCTGTTTCGATAACAACAGTATCATCACCGATACGGAAAATCATACCAACAATACCGCCGCTTGTAATAACTTCGTCGCCAACCTGTAAGCTGTTCTGCATATCTCTTGCTTCCTGCTCACGCTTTTTCTGAGGTCTGATAGCCATGAAGTAGAGGAGTACGAACATAATAACGAGTGGCAGGAGGAATCCCATAAGACCGCCGCCTGCGGCTGCCTGTGGATTTGAAGCAGATGCAGCAGCATCGCCCTCAGCGAAAGCTGACATAGCCATTGAGCTTGCGGACATAACTGTAATTACAGCTGTCACGAATGAGTATGCTAATTTTCTTTTCATAAATAAAAAACTCCTTTCGTCTGAATAGACTTACTAATTTTTATTATATCATATACAGCGAAAAAAAGCAAGCATTTTTGAAAAAAACATATTATAAAAAACAGCCGAGATTCCTCAGCTGTTCAGCGTGTAGAAAAAGGCATATTTAATATCGGACATGGCACGCCGTGTCCCTACAAAACGGCTTTCTACGTTATATGATGTAGGGTCACGGCGTGCCGTGACCGCAATTTCGAAACGAAATTCAAGTTTTTCGACAATCTCAATATCCGAGATTTCCTCAGAATTTAATTCTTTGTTATATTTTCTCTGTTAGCGGCTGCCTCGTCATCGGAAATCATAGGAGCAGGCTTGGCATTGGGATCAAGCTTCAGAATAAGGTCCTTAACGCCCTTGTCAAGAGTGAGATTATAAGTAAGCTTGAGAGCATTCAGCGCATTGGGAATATCCTTTTTAATCATATAGTGAGAAGCAAGCTGAGCCGCAACCTCAATAACCTGCTTGTCAACGCCGAAATCGATATCATACTTTTTCATGGTATCAATAATCTGCTGCTGAGTAGGCTTAATAATGGGAGAGCCTTTCAGGTCTGTAAGGTGCTTCATTTCCATAGGAACAGCAGGGTGAGGTGCAAACATAACGCTTGCAACGTAGAAAACAGCAGCGTCATCGTACTCACCGTAATCCATGAGAGTATAACCAACATTTGCGTAACATCTTGCAATAGCAACAGGAGAAGAAGCAATTTTCAGAGTATCTCTTGTAACGTCAATAACCATTTTCTTATTGCGGATTATCTTGTAAACCTCGCAAAGCTCAAATCTCGGACCAACGTCAACGGGATTGTACTCGATAGCCTTTTCCAGAATCGGAATAGCGTCAACATTTGCACCGCTTTCTACAAGAAGATATGCATAAGTTGTGATATACTCAGAAAAATCAAAGGGAGTACGGCTGAGAGTTTTTTCGTCTTTGAAAAGAATCTGACAGAGATTATCCTCAAAGGGATTTCTCAGGGAAACATATCTTACTTTGTCGGTGGGAGCGTATTCAAGAGTAATTTTCTTGTAAAGCTTTTCAGCAAGCGGAATAGCCTTGAGAATCTTCTTTTCGTCAATCAGGTCAAGAATTTGCTGATAGTACTTGTCAAGGCGCACGCCGTCAATATGAGTAAGGCGTTCAATTTCCTTTTTTCTGTCCTCAGGCATCATTTCAAGGATAAGTTCACCTGCGGCATTAACGCCGTCAACATTACCCTCACGGGCATATTTTTCAGCCTCAGCTTTAAGGATTTTATCATTTTCTTCGGGGGAATCGCCCAGTTTAGCTCTGAGCTCTTCAATAATTTTATCTTTTTCCATGTTTTCAACCTCATTTTAATAAATTTCTCTGTATATTATGTTATCCTACCGCAAGGGTAGGATAACATCGTTTGTTTATTTTCTCTTTAACATTTCCTTCTGGAATTTTGCATCTATTTTGTCCTGTTTCTTCTTAGCTTTAAGCTCTGCCTTTGTCATGAATCTTTCTTCAACGGGAGCAGGCTTAGGTGCGGCAGGTTTTGGCGCTGAATAAGAAGTAGTTTGTACAGGCGCTTTGTATTCCTGATATGCAGGAACATTCATCTGTGCTTTTGCCTCGGCAGCTTTCTTCTCCTTGAGGGAATTGTCTCCAAGCTGTGAAAGAACATCTTCAACGGAATTGAGAACGCTTGTTCTCTGTTTAAGTCCCTGAGTTTCTGTAAGGCTTTGGTTTGCGTATTCCTTTGAAACTGAAATAGCGGAGATGAACGCCTTTGAAGTTTCCTTTGCATGAGGATTTGTGGCAATCTTTGAAACGTTTGCAGTTACAGGGTCTCCCTTTGCAGCATTTGCAGCAGCAATTCTCTGTCCGGGTGTCATATCCTTTGTAGATGTAGGAATTTCCTGTGCAGCTGCAATAGCGTCACGAAGTCTTGTATTCTGATTGAATCTCTGGTTGAATGTAGTAGGAGCAGCAGGAATCTGTATATTCTGTCCGGGAAGCGGAACAAGAACAGGCTGACCGTTCTGGTCGTATCCCTGAATCTGCATCTGGATATAAGCATAAATAGGCTGATTAGCACTGTCGTAGCCTGTAATCTGCGGAACAGAGATAATCTGACCCACAGTGCCGGCAGGAGTTGCCTGAAGATTTGCAGGCTGAACGGGTACAGGTGCAGGCTGAACAGGTGCGGGAGCAGGCTGAACAGGTGCAGGAGCAGGCTGAACAGGTACAGGTGCAGGCTGAACAGGTACAGGTGCAGGAGCAGGCTGAGCTGTGTCAAGCGCTGACAATGCCGCAGAAATATCATCAATAACCGGAGCAGCAGGCTGCTGAACGGGAGCCTCTACTGTCTTTGGAGCTGCATCGGGAATATTCATAGCTGAAATAGCGTCTGTGATATCGTCGAGAACAGGAGTTTGTGGCTCATGAACAGAGGGCTCTGGTTCAAGCTCCGGAGAGATAAACTCCAAGTCATCATCATCATCGTCCAGGTCCCCGAAAATTGTATCGTTTACAATGGGAGCCTCGGCGTCTGTTGGAATATTAAGAGCAGAAATTGCCTCTGAGATATCATCAATAACAGGAGCTGCAGGAGCAGGATAATTGCTTCCGCCGATGTCATCAAGTACAGGAGGAACTAATTCGTCCAATTCAGGAGCGGACATAGGTTCCGGATGTACGGGAGCAGGAATCGGCTCAGCCTGAACAGATTCGGGTATTGACTGAACAGGAGTGGGATAACTGTCTCTGCCGATATCATCAAGAACAGGAGCCTTTATATCATCAGTCTGAGGTACATTGCCTTCAAAAAGCTGATTTGCAAGAACATCCCAGTCTTTTTCGTAATTGTTTGACTGTACGGGAGATTCGAGAATACTTCCGGGAACAGACTGAATTTCCTGAACCGGAACAGGCTGCACAGGAGCGGAAATAGGCTCTGACTGAACAGGTGCGGGTGTAGGTTGAATTGGGGCAGGATTTGATGGTATGTATGCATTCTGCTCCATAGCAGCAAGTGCTGCGGAAATATCATCAATAACAGGAGGAGCTGCGGGCTCAGCAGGCTGAACTTCTTCCTCCTTAATGTCAGCTGTATCGGATACAGCAAATTGAGCGAGGAAATCTTCTTCTTCGCTTACAGCTTCCTGAGGCTCATCAGGCTTTTGTATAGCGAACTGAGCAAGGAAGTCGTCAACAGGAGCTGTTTCGGGCTGAGGCTCAGGAGCAAAAGGAGACTGAGGTTCTGCTTCGAAATAATTCTTGTTTGTATTATCTTCTGCAACAGGCTTATTTATAGCAAACTGAGCGAGGTCGTCGTTCAGCGCAGGAGCACCGTTAGGCTGATATGCAGGCTTCGGCGGCTCGGGAGCAGGTGCAGGAGCAGCTGGAGCGGGCTCAGGCTGTACAGGCGCAGGAGGCGGAACGTTCTGGGGAGCAGTAATCTTTGCAGTAGTATTTCCCAGAGGAACGATACCGATATCATCAATACCCTTTTTAACTCTCATACGTTCTTCTTTAAGGAGAACCTTCATTTCCTTCTGGTCGGATCTGATCATCTCTTTAGCTATTTTTGTTTTGCATTTTTCACAAGTAATTTCACCTAAGTCGGTCATTTTTCCGCCGCGGCGAAAACGTGTAGCATTTTCGGGCTTGAGCATATTGATGCCGCAGCCTGTTCTTTTGTCATTGGAGGTTCCGTGAACCTGGTCATTAAAGGTTGTTGTTACAAGAGTAATATTCATAACCACTCCATTCCTGTGAGGCTTCATATCTGAATCGGTATTTCTGCTAATAAATTTGAGGGTGCAGGGTTATGGATTCAGCAATACAGCAAACACAGTCCTCGCTTTTCGGCAGCGGGACAGCCGATTTTGTTCGGGATTTCATAGGCGTTAATTTATCCTATGAGAAATCCTGTGTGTAAAATTACACATTACAATTCCATTATGTACTATTATAACTCATTTCACAAAAAAAATCAACAGTTTTTTTAGAATTAAGTAGTGAAAATATACTAAAAATTAAATTTTCAGCGGAAATAACAAATTGTTATTGATTTTTTTGTCCATAATTTCACGCATTGTTACAAAAAATGTGAAACGTTTCAACAATGTGAACGTGATTAATCGTCACTAAGGCAACAGGTGTCGTATCCGCAAAATATATGTGAAAATTTTCTCAAAGCTATTGCATTTCTCTTTATAATGTAGTATAATTAATAGTGTATTTATTTTTTCTGACGGAGGGTTAAAAATGAAACTGATTTCCGTGGTTGTACCATGTTATAACGAACAGGAAGTACTTCCGATGTTTTACGACGAAATAATCAAAGTCAGCGACGCAATGAAAAAAGAGCATAATGATATCGACTTTGAATTTCTCTTTATAAATGACGGCTCAAAGGACAGAACGCTTGAAATATTCAGAGAGCTTGCAGATAAGGACAAGCGTGTGAGATATATCTCGTTTTCCCGTAATTTCGGCAAGGAGTCGGGAATGTATGCTGGTCTGAAGAACTGCAAGGGTGATTACGTTGTTGTAATGGACGCTGATTTGCAGCATCCCCCTGCATTTTTGCCGCAGATGTACAACTATGTCAAAGACGGCGAGTTTGACTGCGCAACAACACGCCGCGTAAGCCGTACAGGAGAATCACCTGTAAGGTCATGGTTTGCAATGAAGTTCTACAAGATTATGAACAAGATATCAGATACCGAAATAGTGGATGGCGCGCAGGATTTCCGCTTCATGACAAGACAAATGGTTGACGCTATTCTTGATATGTCGGAATACAACCGCTTTTCAAAGGGAATTTTCAGCTGGGTAGGTTTCAGAACTCAGTATATGCCCTATGAAAACGTGGAGCGTCCTGCCGGTACTTCCTCGTGGTCGTTCTGGGGATTGTTCAGATATTCTCTTGAGGGAATTATGGCATTTTCCACATTCCCCCTTGCGCTGTCGATTTTCTGCGGCATATTCAGTCTTATAATCGGATTTATATTGCTTGTAATCGCGCTTATTATCACATTTGCAACAGACCATTCCGCATTTGTGTTCTATATACTTTCCGCTATTTTCGGAATGGGCGGAGTACAGCTTGGCTGTATCGGAATTATGGGACAGTATCTTGGTAAAACATATCTTGAAGTGAAAAAGCGTCCTATATATATAACAGGTGAAACCGATGAGGATTACCGCAATAAGAAAAAATCCGATAAAGTAAAGAGCGATGAATAAACGGACGAGACTTATTGTTTCGCTGCTGTTTGTAGTGCTTATAATTGTGGCTGTAGCAATTACAAGGTTTTATCTCAATGTGCCGAAAGACCCTGCCATAAACGGCGGAAACGACAATATTGAGGAGGTAATATCCACCAACAGCGAGGGATATTCTATAATTGCTGACAGTGCAGGAATGTGCGGTATAGCTCATTCCGGGCGTATATCGGCTGTTCCCGAGTGGGAAAGTCTTTCATTCGCAGGGGATTATTTCTGTATCGCCTCAAAGAAAATCGGTGATTCCGTGAAATACGGCTGTATCGATTTTGACGGAAATGCAGTAGTCCCCTTTGTCTACAGAAAAATAGAAAAGATAATTATGGGCGGCAGTGATTTTTATTGCGCTCAGGCAGAAAGCGACAACAGCTGCGTTGTCTACAATTCTGATTTTGTTCCATGCTTCAGCAAATCATGGCAGAAGTGTGATTTTACAGAAGAAGAGCTTCGTCTCAGCAGTAAAAACGGCAGTTATGCTTATATTATGAGCAGTGAAGGGCTTCTTTTTAAAAATGCAAACTATTCGGGAAGCATGATGAACCGTCCATATGAGCTGAATATCTACAGCCGTGTACTTCTTTCAAAGCTTACTCCTACAATGATTGAGGAGATGCTGCACTTTACTGAGATATATGTTGAATACGCTTTCAGAAAAAACGATGACGAAATAAGCAGTACAGGAGTTGATATGCGCAATTATTCCGCACTTTTCTCCGATTCTCAGGAGATAGTGTCGAAGCGCCTTACAGCAATTCCCGAAATACATATATATAATGTCGGTTCGGAAAACGGAGCAGCCTTGTATGAGGTATCAGTTTCAGCCGATACCGAAATATTATATACTGCGGAAAACGGTAAAACAGAACGGTGTACCAATACGGTAACAGCATCGGTGCGGTTCCGCGGAAGTTATGAAACAAATCTGGAGGCTGTTTCTGGTTCATTTGAGCCGCAGGTTCCAGATTATCCGCAGGAGGAAACAACTGTGGAAGAAGTTACAAATACAAATCAACAGAATGGAGAATAGAAAATATGTCTAAAAAAGTTGCAGTTATCATGGGCAGCGACAGCGATTTTCCCGTTGTAAAATCTGCTCTTACAGAACTTAAAAAGTACGGCGTTGAATTTGAGTGCCGCGTTATGAGCGCTCACCGTACACCTGCTGAGGCTTGTGAGTTTGCTTCAAATGCAAAGGCAAACGGCTTCGGTGCTATTATCTGCGCCGCAGGTATGGCTGCTCACCTTGCAGGCGTTGTTGCAGGTCATACAACACTTCCCGTTATCGGAATCCCTATGAAATCCGCTGCATTGGAGGGTATGGACGCGCTTTTGGCTACTGTTATGATGCCTCCCGGAGTACCTGTTGCAACAGTTGGTATTAACTGCGCAAAGAATGCGGCTGTTCTTGCCGTTCAGATGCTTGCTGTATCCGATGAGGCTCTTGCTGAGAAGCTTGCCGCTGAGAAAAAGGCTATGGCTGAGGGCGTTATCGCTAAGGATAAGGCTTTGCAGGACGAGATTGCGGCGCTTTGATGAACAGATACAAATATATTTTATTTGATTTGGACGGAACGCTTACCGATTCCGCGCCCGGTATACTCAACTGCTACCGTTACGCTCTTGACGCTATGGGTTTTGACGAGCCTGAAGATATAATGCGCGTTGTTGGTCCGCCGCTTTACGATTCATTCGCTGAGATTTGCGGTATGAATGAAAGTCAGGTCAATGAAGCGGTTTGCATTTACCGTCAGCGCTACGCCGAAACGGGACTTTTCGAGAATAATGTCTACGACGGTATTCCTGAAATGCTCAGACAGCTGAAAAACAGCGGAAAAAGACTTTTTGTTGCTACAAGCAAGCCGGAGGTATTTGCTGTGAGAATACTGGAAAAATTTAATCTGGCACAGTATTTTGACGTTATTGGCGGTGCTGATATCAACGGTACACGAAATGCAAAGCAGGAAGTTATTGAGTACGTGCTAAGCCGCGGAGATATAACTGACAGAAATGATGTTCTTATGATTGGCGACAGATTTCATGATATAATCGGTGCAAAAAAATGCGGAATTCCGTGTATGTCAGTCCTTTGGGGCTACGGTAACAAAGAGGAATTCATACAGCATGGTGCGGATTTTATTGTTAATACACCGCAGGAAACAGCGGATATTATAATTAACCATAAACGTCAGATTGGCGTTTAATATAATTCTCAGGAGGAATTTCAAAATGGAAAATATCGTAAAAATGGAACAGCTCTATGAGGGCAAGGCTAAGAAGGTTTACGCTACAAACGACCCCGATTGCGTTATCGTTGACTACAAGGACGACGCTACAGCTTTCAACGGCGAAAAGAAGGGTACAATTGCAGGTAAGGGCGTAATCAACAACAGAATGACAAACTTCATGTTCAGCATGCTGGAAAAAGAGGGCGTTCCTACTCATCTTGTTAAGGAGATAAGCGACCGCGAAACTATTGTTAAAAAGGTTTCAATCGTTCCCCTTGAGGTTATCATCAGAAACGTAGCCGCAGGCAGCTTCTCCAAGAGAATGGGCGTTGAGGAGGGTACAAAGCTCCTTTGTCCTATCCTTGAATTCAGCTACAAGAACGATGATTTAGGCGACCCCTTTATCAACGATTACTATGCACTTGCTCTCGGTCTTGCTACTAAGGAAGAAATCGACACAATTGCTAAGTACGCTTTCAAGGTAAACGAGTTCATGGTAGAGTTCTTCAAGAAGCTCAACATTGACCTCATCGACTTCAAGATTGAGTTCGGTAAAACTTCTGACGGCACAATTATTCTTGCTGACGAAATTTCTCCCGATACTTGCCGTTTCTGGGACAGCACAACTCACGAAAAGCTTGATAAGGACCGTTTCCGCAGAGATATGGGCGGCGTAGAGGACGCTTATCAGGAAATTATGAAGAGACTTATGGGTGAATAATAATGGGCGGTTTTTTTGGCGCAGCTTCTAAAAACGACTGTATAACCGATGTTTTCTTCGGTACAGACTATCATTCCCACCTCGGCACGCGCAGAGGCGGTATGACTTCTTATTCCGAGGACAGAGGATTCCAGAGGTCAATTCACAGTATTGAAAATTCGCCCTTCCGTACAAAGTTCGAGGACGATGTTATAAATATGAGAGGCAAGCTCTGTATCGGCTGTATCAGCGATACAGACCCTCAGCCTATCATGGTTCGCTCAAAGCTGGGACTTTATGCTATTTGCTCTATCGGTATTATCAGAAATGCTGAGGCGCTTACAGATGAGCTTTTGCAGAACGGCTGTGCGAACTTTGAAACAATGAGCAGCGGAAATATCAATTCAGGTGACCTTATAGGCGCTCTTATAGCGCAGAAAGATAACTTCGTTGAGGGTATACGCTACGCTCAGGAGAAAATTGAGGGTACAATGTCCCTTATTATACTTACAAAGGACGGTATCATTGCTGCCCGTGATAAATACGGCAGACTTCCCGTTGTAATCGGCAAAAGAGTAGACGGCTACTGTCTTTCAACAGAATCCTTTGCGTTCCAGAAGTTAGGTTATGAGACCTATAAGGAACTTGCCGCAGGCGAGATTATCAAAATGACCTCTGACGGCATTGAGATACTTGCAGAGGGAGACCCTTCACAGATGAAAATGTGTACTTTCCTCTGGACGTACTACGGCTATCCTACAGCCTGCTATGAGGGTGTAAATGTTGAGGTTATGCGTACACGCAACGGCGAGATTATGGCGGAAAATGATATTGCCGCAGGCAGACTTCCCGATGTTGACTATATATGCGGTGTTCCTGATTCAGGTACTCCCCACGCTATAGGCTATGCTAACAGAAGCGGAATCCCCTTTGCCCGTCCCTTTATCAAGTATACTCCCACATGGCCCAGAAGCTTTATGCCTGCAAGTCAGAGCATGAGAAATAAGGTTGCGAAAATGAAGCTTATACCTGTTCACGAGCTTATCGAGGGCAAAAAACTTCTTTTCGTTGACGATAGTATCGTCCGCGGTACACAGATGCGCGAGACAGTTGAATTCCTCTATGCCAACGGCGCTAAGGAAGTTCATATGCGTTCAGCATGTCCGCCTATTATGTACAGCTGTAAGTATCTCAACTTCTCACGAAGCCATTCAGAGCTGGAACTCATCGCCCGTCAGATAATTGACGAATTCGAGGGCGAGGAGGGCGTAAAGTATCTTGCGGAATACAGCGATTCAAGCACTGTACGCGGCGGAAAGCTCCGTGACGAGATATGCCGCAGATTGAAGCTTACATCTCTTGAATTCCAGACGCTCCCCGGCAAAGTAAAGGCTGTGGGACTTCCCGAATGTAACCTTTGCACTTACTGCTGGAGTGGTAAGGAATAAAAGAACCCCATAAATTTAACTGGAGGATTATTATGAATAACAGTTTTTCCGAAAGCTACAAAAAGGCAGGCGTTGACGTTACTGCCGGTTATAAGGCTGTTGAGCTTATGAAACAGCATATCGCAAGAACAACTCTCCCCGGCTGCATCTCAGGAATCGGCGGCTTCGGCGGTCTTTTCGAGCTGGATATGACAGGTATTTCCAAGCCTGTACTTGTTTCAGGTACAGACGGCGTTGGTACAAAGATTAAAATTGCTTTCATCATGGACAAGCACGATACTGTTGGTATCGACTGCGTTGCTATGTGTGTAAACGATATTATCTGCTGCGGTGCAAAGCCTCAGTTCTTCCTTGATTATATCGCTTGCGGAAAGAATATTCCCGAGAAAATTGCTGAAATCGTTTCAGGTGTTGCAGAGGGCTGTGTTCAGGCAGGCTGTGCACTTATCGGCGGCGAAACAGCTGAGCATCCCGGACTTATGCCCGAGGAGGAATACGACCTTGCAGGCTTCTCTGTAGGTGTTGTTGACAAGGACAAGATTCTCAAGCCCGATACTCAGAAGGCTGGAGATGTTCTCATTGCTATCAAGTCAAGCGGTGTACATTCCAACGGTTTCTCTCTTGTAAGACGCGTATTCGACGTAAACGAGCAGAATCTCGCTATGCACTTTGATGATTTAGGTGCAACTCTCGGTGAAACTCTCCTTACACCTACACGTATCTACGTTAAGGCTATTATGAACCTTATAGATACAGTAAACGTGAAGTCTGTTTCCCATATTACAGGCGGCGGATTCTATGAGAATATCCCGCGTTCACTTCCTAAGAATCTTGCAGCTAAGATTGAGCGCAATGCTGTACAGGTTCTTCCTATCTTCGACCTTATCGCAAGAAGCGGAAATATCCCTGAGCGCGATATGTTCAACACTTTCAACATGGGTGTTGGTATGATTGCCTGCGTTGACAAGAACGACGCTGATAAGGCAATTGCTGCTCTTAAGGCAGCAGGCGAGGACGCTTATATCCTCGGTGAGCTTGTTGAATCAACAGAGGGAGTTATTATCTGCTAAGATGTATATGCTTCTGATATCGGGTATTATCTCAGCACTGATTGGAATAATCCTGATTATCGTGGGAATAAAACAGGGCAATAAGCGCATTGAATGTGAGGACGGCTATATTTCTGCCGATGCGGAAATTGTACAGTTTGACAGCCGCAGAGCAGTGTTTCGTATTGGCTTGATTCCCATAATAGCAAAGGAATATTCCCCTGTTGTGCGGTATCTGACTGACGGCGGTGTGTGGGTGATGTCACAGCTGCCATATACTATGAAGATATCTTCGGAATATAAGGATTATAAACGCAGTTCTGACAATGGTGAACCGCTTCCCATACGATATAATCCCGATAATCCAAAAACTTGTTATTACGGCTCAAAAAAGGGTTTCCGCATACGCGAAGCCATTTATAAATTTCTTGTGGGAGCATTGCTGATATTTATCGGCGTAATGCTTATCCGCGGACATTTTTTAATATAATATCCTAAGGGAGTGCAGGCATATGAAAAGATTTCTGACAGCATCAGCAGCGGCAGTTGTGACGGCTATAGGCGTTTCTTCTGTGCCTGCATTTTCAGCAGGTACACCAATGGACTTTGACAGTGATAATATAGTTGATGTATTTGACCTTATCCACGCAAGAAAAAGCGGACTTGAAGCGGAAAAGCTGTGTCTTATGGCGGATTTTCTCCTTGGAAACGGAAACGGCTATACCGACGAACCTGATACAGATATAAGCAATGATTACACCATTGACGAAAGCTGTATTCTTGAACCTAAGGGCACGATTCATACGGGGGACGGTACATACTACGGCGGCGGCTATGTAGGCGGCTGTGCAATGCTTGACCCTGTTTCCACTGATTACTGGATTGTGGCTATGAATCTTGCGGACTACAACGACGCTCAGCTTGCAGGTGCGTATCTTGAAGTTACAGGCGAGCTTGGTACTATAAATATGCTTGTGACTGATTTGCTCCCTGAGGGCAAAAAAGGTGACCTTGACCTGTATGTTGACGCATTTCCGCTTATAGCGCCTCAGGAAAAGGGCAGAGTTCCTGTATCGTGGAAGATAGTTCCCCTTGATACAGCGGAAAATGCTCCCGTGTGCTACAAGTGGAAAGAGGGCACAACGGAATTCTGGTGCGGAGTTCAGGTGCGAAATCACCGTTATCCCATAACAAAGCTGGAATATCTCAACGAAAACGGTGAATTTGTGGAGATAAAGCGCCGTCCCTATAACTATTTCGAATCAATGGAAATGGGAAAAGGACCTTTTACATTCAGAATCACCGATATTTACGGTCAGGTGATTATAGACGAAAATATTCCGCTGTCTACTGACGATACGGAAATAATTCAGGGACATGTGCAATTCCCTAAGTAATGACAATTTGCTCCATCAACTAATTCTTGAAGAATTATATGAAGCTTGGGGAGCAAAAGTCAAGGAGGAAAGCCACAGGAATACTTGATGTATTGCAAGGTTTTCTGACGCAGAATTTTGCTTTTCAAGCAAAATAGTAAATTCAAGAATTGGTTGGTGGAGCAATCATATGAAAGTAGAAAAAGCTGATTTTGTATGGGCGGTATTAGTCCTTATAACTGTGGGAGTAACCTTTCATTTCGGAATCCTCCTGTATGGTATACTGGGGATATACGCTTCTATGGTTCTGCTTTTCGGCTATCATATCCGCAGTATTAAAAAGCGGATTGAAAACAGTGAGGCGGCTTACGGCAAAATTCTTTCCTATCGCACGGAAAATTCGCTGATTAACTACTATTATCCCGAGGTTGAGTTTGAAACTGAGGACGGAGAGCTTATAAGCGCTATGTACCGCTATCCCGACAGAGAAAAGAAGTACGAGATTGGCGACGAGGAGCTTATACATTATTCTCCTGACGACCCCATGTTCTTCTACTTTGCTGACCGTGAAAAAGAACTGACAGAGATATACTACAGAAGTATAATAATCGGCGGAATAATTGCCGCAGTTGTTGCCGTTGCAATTATTATTCTCAGTATATAAAGGAGAGAAATCAATGAAAAATATAGTTGTTCTCGTTTCGGGCGGCGGTACAAATTTGCAGGCTCTTATCGACGCTGAAAAAGCAGGCGATATTATCGGTGGTAAGATTACCTGCGTTATATCTTCAAATCCCGAAGCATACGCTCTTGAAAGGGCGAAAAATAACGGCATATCCACGAGAGTAATTCCAAGACGGGATTATTCAGATTCCAAAGCCTACAGCATGGCTGTCCTTGAAGCTCTGGACGAGGAGCAGGCAGATCTTGTGGTGCTGGCTGGCTTTATGACTATTCTTGATGAGTGCGTCACAAGCAAGTACGCATACAAGATAATCAATGTGCATCCTGCACTTATTCCCTCTTTCTGCGGTGAGGGCTACTATGGACTTAAAGTTCACGAAGCAGCTCTCAGCTACGGAGTAAAGGTCAGCGGTGCAACAATCCATTTTGTAAATGAGGAAGCAGATGCAGGAGCAATCATTCTGCAAGGTGTTGTAAACGTTGAAAAGGACGATACACCCGAAATCCTCCAGAAGCGTATTATGGAGAATGTTGAGTGGAAGCTTCTTCCTAAGGCGGTTTCGCTTTTCTGTCAGGATAAAATTGAAATTGTTGACGGCAGAGCATATGTAAATGAATAAAGGAGTAAATTATTATGATTAAACTTGATTTAGCAAAGGAATTAAGCTCAAACGCATACCCCGGCAGAGGTATCGTTATCGGTAAATCCGATTGCGGAAAATATGCTGTAACAGGCTATTTCATTATGGGCAGAAGCGAAAACAGCCGTAACCGTGTATTCGTAGAGGACGGCGAGGGAATCCGCACACAGGCATTTGACCCCTCAAAGCTTACTGACCCACACCTTATTATATACGCACCTGTAAGAGTTCTCGGCAATAAGCTTATCGTAACAAACGGCGACCAGACAGATACAATTTACGAGCTTATGGACAAGCAGTTCACATTTGAGCAGGCACTCCGTACACGTGAATTTGAGGACGACGCTCCCAACTACACACCTCGTATTTCAGGTATTCTCCGTTTTGACGAGGACGGCTTCAACTATGCTATGTCAATTCTCAAAAGTGCAAACGGCAACCCCGATTCATGTCAGAGATACACATTCAGCTACAATGACCCAATCAACGGCGAGGGACGCTTCATTCACACATATATGGGTGACGGCAATCCTCTCCCAAGCTTTGAGGGCGAGCCTAAGCTTGTAGGTATCAGCGGAAATATTGACGAGTTCACAGATATGCTCTGGAACAACCTCAACGAGGATAACAAGGTATCTCTCTTTGTTCGCTTTGTAAATCTTGAGGACGGTTCTGTTGAAACAAGAATTATCAATAAAAATAAGTGAGAATTTCATTCGACCTTGATGAAACATTATTTGTAAATCCCGAGAAAGTTCCCATAGAACCTGAACTTAAATTTCCCTATAATAAAATATATAAGGATAAGTTGAGGAAAGGTTCTGTGGAGCTTTTGCAGGAAATAAATAAATCTGACTGCGAGTTGTGGATATACACTACTTCAAACCGAAGTCAAGGATATATCCGCAGATTATTCCGCCGCTATGGTATCAGAATTGACAGCATTGTCAATGCTGAACGTCACGAAAGGGAAGCTTCACGGGAAAGGCTGAATTTTCCGTCAAAATATCCGTCAGTATATCGCATTGATTTGCACGTTGACGATGAAAAATCTGTTTATGAAAACGGTATTGCCTACGGTTTCAGAGTTTATCATATAACAAATGATGATTTGGAGTGGGCGGATAACATTCGCAGAGAGATGCAAAGAATTATAAAGGTAAAATGAAAAAGACATTAAATTTAATTTCAGCTGTTTGTTCAGCCGTGATGTTAATTTCGCTGGCTGGCTGTAATATTAATTCAGTGCCGAGGCAGTATAAAAAACTGCCCGATAGTCTGTCAGAAGAAGATGTATTGCTTACTGTAGGCATACCTGTTTACAAATGCACCGAATATCAGTACAGAAATGATGAATTGGAGGAGAAGTGTGTATATAATTACGACGAGTATGACAATATTCTTACCGAAGAAATAACCGTAATAAATAACGATAAAGAGGAATATTCGAAGCGTCGTACATACAGCTATGAATACGACGAAAACGGTAATATTACTGCTGAAAATTTATATCTCAATGATGAAAAATTCCCCAATGGCTTTACTCGGTATGTCTATGATACTGACGGATTGCTGAAATATGAAATATATTATTCTTCTAATTACGCTCAGACTGAATTAGAAAAGAATTTTTATGCTGAATACGAATATGACAGCAGCGGAAACGAGATATCAAATATAGAAGTAGATGCAGACGGATATGTTAGTTCAAAAAGCAATACAGAATATCAATATGACGACAATGGAAATATCATAAGCAAAACAGTCAACGCTTGGTTTGACCCTGTAAATTCAAAGATAAATTCTTCAATAAGTGAATATACATACACTTATGATGAACACGGAAAGATACTTACAGAAACTTTGAAGTACACCTATGACAGAAATGGTGAAGTAAATAGCCGTGAGAGCATGAAAATATATGACAGCAATGGAAATGTTATAAAAGAAATAATTGACAAAGGTTCGGAAACAGAAACAGAAAAAACACACGAATACGATGATAAAAACCGTCTGATATTTGAGAATAACGGCAGAACTGTTTACGAATATGATGAAAAAAATCGTCTGATATGTGAGGAATGGAATAACATCAGAACTGTTTACGAATACGAGGATTATTGATTTTTTCGGGTGGATAATCCGCCTCTACAAAATAAAATCCCAGATGTGTAATTACGTATTACGCATTAAGAATTATGAATTATAAAAGGAGGACATTATTATGTCAAATGAAATGCAGTTAAAATACGGTTGTAATCCCAACCAGAAGCCTTCAAGAGTATATATGGCTGACGGCAGTGAGCTTCCTATCGAGGTACTCTGCGGCAAGCCCGGTTATATCAATCTTCTTGACGCACTCAACGGCTGGCAGCTTGTAAAGGAGCTTAAAGCAGCTACAGGTGTATGTGCAGCAACATCTTTCAAGCACGTATCTCCCGCAGGTGCAGCTATCGGCAGACCTCTTTCTGACGATTTAAAGAAGATTTACTGGGTAGACGATTTAGGCGAACTTTCACCACTTGCAAGCGCATATGCAAGAGCAAGAGGTGCTGACAGAATGTCCTCTTACGGTGACTTTATCGCACTTTCAGATAAGGTTGACGTATGCACAGCTAAGATGATTCAGCGTGAAGTTTCCGACGGTGTTATTGCTCCCGATTATGAGCCTGAGGCTCTTGAAATTCTCAAATCCAAGAGAAAAGGCACTTACTGCGTACTTAAAATTGACGAAAACTACAAGCCTGCACCAATCGAAACAAAACAGGTATACGGCGTATCTTTCGAGCAGGGAAGAAACGAACTTGACATCAACCGTGACCTCCTTGCAAATATCGTAACAGATAACAAGGAAATTCCCGAGGATAAGAAAGATGACCTCCTTATCTCTCTTATCACACTTAAATATACACAGTCCAACTCTGTATGCTACGTAAAGGACGGACAGGCAATCGGTATCGGAGCAGGTCAGCAGTCAAGAATTCACTGTACACGTCTTGCAGGACAGAAGGCTGATAACTGGTGGCTCAGACAGTCACCACAGGTTATGGGGCTCCAGTTTGTTGACGATATCCGCCGTGCAGACCGTGACAATGCAATTGATGTATACATCGGCGACGAGTACGAGGACGTACTTGCAGAGGGTACATGGCAGAATATCTTCAAGGTAAAGCCTGCTGTATTCACAGCTGAGGAGAAAAAGGCATGGCTTGCTAAGAATACAGGTGTATGCCTCGGTTCTGACGCATTCTTCCCATTCGGCGATAATATCGAGCGTGCAAAGAAGTCAGGCGTTGAGTATATTGCAGAGCCCGGTGGTTCTATCCGTGACGATAACGTTATCGAAACCTGCAATAAGTACAACATTGCTATGGCATTCACAGGAATCAGACTTTTCCACCACTAATATAAATATTATATAAATACCACCGCACGGGCAGAGCCTTTTTACAGGAAATCTGCCTATGCGGTATTGCTGTTAATCGGAATAAGTTATTTCCGCATTAATTTAATCCATTTTTTCGTGTTCTGAGGTGTGTTATATATAGGGCGGATTATCCGCCTGCAAAATAAGGGGTGTAAAAACATCGCAGACACAAATTAATGATATAAGGGGAATTTTATTATGACTAAGAAATTTTTATCCGCAATTATGGCTTTATCTATGGCTGTATGCACATTCACAGGCTGTTCAGACCTTGACAAGGACGGTAATCTCAAAGAGGCTTCAAGCTATAAAACGGTAACAGATGAAGAAATTGGTGTAAGCTACAAGGTGAGAAGTGATTTTCACAAGCTTGACGAAGAAACAGCTTTGAGTGATAGACAGTATAGATACGGCTCTGATGATGTAGTATTCACATTTAACTCTTGGTTACCAATGAATATGACTACACAGACAAAGATTGACTGGCATAAGGTTGCATATTTTGATTATGAAAATATTGCAGATGAAATAATTGAGGATGAAGAATACGATATTATAATATTTGCAGTAGATATACCAATTGAGTATTGTGACGAAGCTGAAAAACCTGAGAGACGTATGGATTTTATTATAAGCGATGTAAATCATCCGCTTGATGATATTTGTATAAGTGCTAATTATACAAAAAATAAGGATGAAAGGCTTATCCGTGAACTCGGTCTTGAAATGCTCAGAAGTGTTGAATATATCGGTGAAGAATCAACAACAGAGCCTGTTTTGAACTTTGACTGCGATTATTTTTCGATAGAACTTCCGTCTGATGAGTATAAATTCAAGTTCTCCGAATTTTACGCGATTGAAAATAATAAACAAGGTATAAAATATCGCTGCAGCGAGAATCTTGCTCAATATATGAGTGGTATTACAATAAAAGCATTAACTGATTCGGAATATACATCGGCAGAGGAATATCTCAAAGATACCTGTGATGAATTTATAAATGAAGAATCAGATGTTGAGCGTAAAATGATTGAAGATGTATCTGAAACAGAAATACTCGGGTATGACGGTTATCATGCGATATATGAAAGAGATGCTTTTGACGCTCAACCAATTCGTAAAAATACACACTATGCATTTGAAAAAGACGGAGTTATTTACAGCATTTCAATTGTTGTTGTTGATTTGGACGGTCAAGAACAGGTAGAAGCCGATTTTGAAAAGCTGATAGATTGCATAAAAATAAAATAACCCCCATAAAAAAGGAGGAAAAACCAATGAAAAACGTACTTGTAATTGGCGGCGGCGGTCGTGAACACGCAATTATTATGAAGCTTGCAGAGAGCAAGCAGGTAGACAAAATTTACTGTACTCCCGGAAACGGCGGTATATCTAAATATGCGGAGTGCTTCAACGTAGGCGCAACCGATATTGAGGGCGTAGTTGCTCTTGCAAAGGAGCTTAAACCTGATATGGTTGTAGTTGCTCCCGATGACCCCCTTGTTCTCGGAATGGTAGACGCATTGCAGGCTGAGGGCTTTATGACATTCGGTCCAAAGGCAAATGCGGCTATTATCGAGGGTTCAAAGGTATTTTCAAAGGAGCTTATGAAGAAGTACAACATTCCCACAGCTTTCTACGAGGTATTCACAGAGTCCGACAAGGCTATAGCATACCTCAAAGAGCAGAACAGCTACCCGGCAGTTATTAAGGCTGACGGACTTGCTCTCGGAAAGGGCGTTATAATCGCTCAGAACGAGGAGGAGGCTGTTCAGGCTGTCCATGATATGATTGACGATTTGAAATTCGGCAAAAGTTCCGCACGTATCGTTATTGAAGAATATCTCACAGGCCCTGAGGTGTCTGTACTCTCATTCACAGACGGCAAGACAATGATTCCCATGATTTCCTCAATGGACCACAAGCGTGCATTGGACGGCGACAAGGGACTCAACACAGGCGGTATGGGTACAATTTCTCCCAATCCCTGCTATACAGAGGAACTTGCAAAGGAGTGCATGGAGAAGATTTTCATTCCTACAATGAACGCTATGAATTCCGAGGGACGCACATTCGAGGGTTGTCTCTACTTCGGACTTATGATAACTCCCAAGGGACCAAAGGTAATCGAGTACAACTGCCGTTTTGGCGACCCTGAAACACAGGTTGTTCTTCCTATGCTTGACGCTGACCTTTACGAGATTTTCGAGGCTATTTACAATCACGAACTTGATAAGGTTGATGTGAAGTGGCACAATGGTGCTTGTGCCTGCGTAGTTATGGCAAGCGGCGGATATCCCGAAAGTTATCCTAAGGGCATCGTAATGAACGGCTTTGACGATATGGGACAGGTTGAAAACTGCTTTGTATACCATGCAGGAACTAAACTCTCCGACAATGGCGAATTTCTCACCAACGGCGGCAGAGTTATCGGCGTAACAGCAAAGGGCGCTGACCTCCGCGAAGCTCTTGATATCGCATATAAGGGCGTAGAGGGCATTAGCTTCGACGGTGCACATTACCGCAAGGATATCGGACAGAAGGCTCTCAACAGCTAAGGAGGCACTATGCAGCATGAAAAACTGACTAAAGGAATCTTTTTCGGGCTCATAGGCAATTTGCTGTTTATCGGATTTGGATTGGTATGTCTGCTGTTTTATGCCACTTATAAAGACGGCAGTTTTTTCTCAAGGCTGCTGGAGGCAGTAGCGTACAGCGTTGAATTTTTAGGTTTCGGATTTCTTATTTATGCCGATTGGCTGCTTATAAAAAGCGTCAGAATGAGGGATTTGCTGAAAATCAGTTTTACTGCATACATATTCCTTGAAGCGATAATGATGATACTGGAGCTTAATTCAGGCAAGATAGCAGCATACGAGCCCTATTCTCTTGCATTGGCAATAGTTCACGCGACAGTATCGGGACTGGCTTGCTTTGCATTTTTACAGCTTGACCCCGACAATGTAAAGTGGGAAGTGGCAATATGCGCCTGTTTTACGCTTATAGTTGCAGGTATGCTTGGAAATATTCTTGGTATACGAATTTATTTTAGTATCATAACAAATGCAATCGGATTTGCAGTACTTTTCGGCGCAATGAAATTTTTCCGTGACCGTGAGGAAATAAACATTGACTGCTACGGTGACAGAGCGTCGGAAGCTGTATTTTCCAGCAGTACAATTTTCGATTCGGGAAAATCTGAGCAAAAGGAATTGGAAGAAGCTGAAACAGAAGAATCAGAAGATGCAGAAATATCTGAATAAAACTGAAAGGACGGATACCCTCCGTCCTTTTATATAATAGAGCCTCTAAAAACTTCCCTGACGGCTTCGAAATTTCGCTCGGGTTCCGGTTTTTAGAGAATCTCATAATACATATTCTGTTTTGAAATCAACAAAAGGAGGAAGAAAATGTCAATTATTAAAAATCTTAAAACGGATGAAAATGGTTGGTTTGCAGAGGGTAAATTTGAATCAACATCGTTATTTAAAGGAGAGATGAGCGTTTCAATATTTATTGATGACGGCGCAACAGTAGAGTATGCCGAAAAATGCATTGAGCATTACAATAATTTAAATAATAATAGCAATATGCTTTCTGATTTGCAGCAGTATCTTGAGAAATTTTTTCTTTATATGTATGATGAGTGGAAAGAAATGGGCATATATGAAGAAATAGTCGATGAAATTGAACCTGTTATGGCTGGGTATAAAACTGGTAAAAACCTTATTGATTATCTTTCTGAGCCAACCTTGTACATATACGCACCGCAAGGCGATGATATAGGCTATGGTATAGAATGTGATTGTCCGTGGGAGCCTGAACATCAGTGTTTAATATTAATTCGTAACGATAAATTGTTATATGTAGGGCAATCTGAGGGATTAGACTCATGGTGTGACGAAGAAGAATATTATTGCATTTGGCACGATGAAGATATGGAATAGTCAATCTGTAGGGGCCGCCTTTGGCGGACCGCATTGAAATAATAACTTTTTTCTAAATAATTAAAGGCGGCAAAAATGCCGCCTTTAATTATTTGTTTTTATTCTTCATGTACTCATCCATAGCCGCTGCCGCTTTTTTGCCTGCGCCCATAGCGAGAATAACAGTAGCCGCGCCTGTTACAGCGTCGCCCCCTGCATATACACCCTCACGGGAAGTAAGACCGTCATCATCGGCAATGATGCCGCCCCATTTCTGCGTATCAAGTCCCTTTGTAGTAGACCGTATAAGAGGATTAGGAGATGTACCGATAGACATAATAACGCAGTCTGCCTCGATTTCGGTAAATTCACCCTCAATAGCAACAGTACGCGCTCTGCCTCTTTCGTCGGGTTCAGTAAGTCGCATTTTTTCGCATATGATACTCTTTACCCAGCCGTTTTCAGTGGGCGTAATCTCCACAGGATTCGTCAGAAATGCAAATCTGATACCCTCCTCCTTAGCGTGCTCTATTTCCTCTGCACGGGCAGGAAGCTCCTTTTCTGTACGTCTGTAGACAATTGTAACATCTGCGCCGAGACGTTTTGCGCATCTTGCAGCGTCCATTGCAACATTTCCGCCGCCTACAACAACAGCCTTTGCCCCTGCATTTATAGGAGTAGCAGAATCGGATTTATATGCCTTCATAAGATTTATTCTTGTAAGGAACTCATTAGCAGAGTACACACCATTGAGATTTTCACCCTTGATATTCATAAATCTTGGAAGTCCTGCACCTGAGCCGATAAACACGGATTCGAAGCCCTCTTCGTCCATAAGCTCATCAATTGAAACAGTCTTTCCCACAACAGTATCAGTTTCGATTTTTACACCGAGAGCCTTTAGTCCCTCGATTTCCTGCTGAACAATGGATTTGGGAAGTCTGAATTCGGGAATACCATAGGAGAGAACGCCGCCTGCAAGATGAAGCGCCTCGAATACAGTAACATCATAGCCCATTTTTGCAAGGTCGCCTGCACAGGCAAGTCCCGACGGACCAGAGCCGATAACAGCCGCCTTGTGACCGTTTGATACAGGCTTTTCTACATCGCCGTGAGCAAGAGCGTTATGTCTGTCAGCCACAAATCTTTCAAGTCGTCCGATAGCCACAGGCTCGCCCTTTGCGCCTCTTACGCACTTGCTTTCGCACTGCATTTCCTGAGGGCATACTCTTCCGCACACCGCGGGGAGAGAGCTTGATTTTGTGATGATTTTATAAGCTTCTTCAAATCTTCCCTCAGCAACTTCAGCGATAAAAGCTGGTATGTCAATCTGCACGGGACAGCCGCTGACACATGGCTTGTTCTTGCAGTTGAGACAGCGTTTAGCCTCGTCAATAGCCTGTTCCTCGGTATATCCCAGAGCAACCTCGTCGAAATTTTTGTTTCTCACATCGGGAGCTTGTTCAGCCATTTTATTTTTTTTCAATGACATATTCGGCATATCACTCTACCCCCTTGAAAAGATTGCATGTATTCTCGTGAGCCTTACGCTCAAAAGTCCTGTAGCTTGCACTGCGCGCCATAGCTTCGTCGAAGTCTATGAGATGACCGTCGAATTCAGGGCCGTCAACACAGGCAAATTTAGTCTCTCCGCCTACAGTAAGACGACAGCCGCCGCACATTCCAGTACCGTCAATCATTATGGGATTCATTGAAGCAACTGTGGGGACGTTATATTCCTTAGTAAGCTGACAAACGAATTTCATCATAATGAGAGGGCCGATTGTTATAACTCTGTCGTATTTCTCGCCGCTTTCGATAAGCTTTTTCAGAGCATCGGTAACAAGTCCCTTTTCGCCAGCAGAGCCGTCATCTGACATAATTACAAGCTTAGAAGAAGCCGCAGTAAATTCATCTTCGAGAATTACAAGCTCTTTATTTCTGAAACCAGCAATTACATGAACCTCAACGCCCATTTCGTGAAGCTTCTTTGCCACGGGATAAGCGATAGCACAGCCAACGCCTCCGCCCACAACAGCAACTTTTTTCAATCCCTCAGTTTCTGTAGCCTTACCGAGAGGGCCTACGAAATCGCAGAGACAATCACCGACGTTCATACTGTTCAGCTTTTCGGTTGTAGAGCCAACAATCTGGAATATTATAGTAACTGAACCTTTTTCACGGTCGAAATCCGCTATAGTAAGGGGAATACGCTCTCCCTCGCTGTCAGTACGGAGGATAATAAACTGTCCCGGTTCTGCTTTTTTTGCAACTCTGGGAGCGTTTATCTTCATCATAGAGACAAAGAGATTAAGACTTTTCTTTTCGAGAATTTCAAACATACTCATACCATCCATTGTTTAAGTAATAATACGGAGAAAAGCTCCGCATATCATCATCGCCATTGATGTGATATATTGTAGGAACGGATATTTTCCGCCCTATATATTTACATTTTATCCTTTTCTGTTATAGGTCGGATAACCTTGCAGGGATTACCTGCGGCAACTACTCCTGAGGGAATGTCTTTTGTAACGACTGAACCGCCGCCGATAACAGTATTATCACCGATAGTAACTCCGGGCATAACACAGACATTGCCGCCAATCCAGACATTACTGCCGATTTTTATGGGCTTTGCAAATTCAAGTCCGCTGTTGCGCTGTTCAGCGTCAATGGGATGACCTGCTGTGTAAAAACCGCAGTTTGGACCGATATACACATTGTCGCCGAAAATAACGTCTGCACAGTCGAGGATTACGAGGTTGTGGTTTGAATAGAAATTATCTCCGATAACGATATTATAGCCGTAATCGCAGAAGAAGTTTGCCTCAATCCAAGTGTTCTCGCCTCTTAATGCAAGAAGCCTGTCAAGTATGCGTTCTTTTTTCTGGTAGTCGTTGTAGGTGATAGCGTTATACTCCGCACAAAGCTTTTTTGCGGTTACCCTTTCCGCCATAAGCTCCTTATCATTACCGAAGTAAAGCTCGCCTGTTTGTTGTTTTTCCTTTTCAGTCATTTTAAACCCTCCTTAAATTTAATTATGTAGCCCTGAGCAAAACACCACAAACGCAGAATTTAAGCGGATTTTCAAGGCAAAAGAATTAAATTTGTCACTAAAAAATATAGAAACAGCCAACCATCTTTGGTATAATAATATTGTAAGAAAAAACACACGAAAGGG
>JAZNZK010000017.1:0-53329 GCA_045594905.1 Ruminococcus sp. | reverse complement strand
CCCCAGCATCACCACCGCTGTTGCCAAATACATTCCGGAGTACTCCCATTTTCCGATCCGATTCACGGTTACCTCCGCATGGTTGCCCTTGTAGGGATTCCGAAGCCAGGAAATCAGGGCAAAGAGCGCCATGGGTCCGGTCATACCGAGATAGGTGATCATTTCTCCAAAGTAGGAAAAGGTGTAGGAGATCACACCGTAGAGCAGGCTGAATATGATCATCAGTGCCTGCCCGATGGGATTTCCCTTGGCGTTGAAAATCAAAGACGTGACGCCTATGAGTGAGGCTGTCAGGGTCATAAGTTTAACCCGGTCAAACAGCATAAAGGACAGCAAAATCATGGCAGAGGATACAGCCCACAGGCTCACTTCCCCTTTTGAAAAATAAGTAAAGCGTTTTTTCATATTCCCTCGCATAAAAAAACAAGCACCCATCCGCACATCTTCAAAGACCTAACGATGTGCAAACGAATGCTCATGAACTACCCGGTGGCAGTTATATTATTCAATTTTCAGCAATTACTTGTTGAGGTTAGCCTCAATCTTGTCAAGTACAGCGTAGAGCTCAGCAGGGATATTGCCGCCCTTAGCAGCGATATCGTCGTTGTAGTATCTTCTCATTTCAGCAATTTCAGCCTTCCAGAGATCAGAATCTACAGCGAGGAGCTTATCCATAACTTCGGGAGTTACCTCATCCTCGATACCAGCAACATTGATGTCGCCCTTCTTGGGGAGGAATCCGATAGCAGTCTCATCAGCATCAACTGTACCGTCACATCTCTTGATGATCCAGTCGAGAACACGCATATTGTCGCCAAAACCGGGCCAGAGGAAGTTGCCGTCCTCGTCCTTCTTGAACCAGTTTACGTTGAAGATCTTAGGAGCCTTATCGCCGAGCTTCTCGCCCATTTCGAGCCAGTGTGCCCAGTAATCGCCTACGTTGTAGCCGATGAAAGGCTTCATAGCCATAGGATCGTGACGGAGTACGCCTACTGCACCTGCAGCAGCTGCTGTTGTCTCAGAAGATACAGCAGAACCAACGTATGTACCGTGTGTCCAATCGAATGACTGATATACGAGAGGAGTTGTGGATGCACGACGACCGCCGAATACGATAGCAGAAATCGGAACGCCTGCAGCGCTGTCGAACTCAGGTGAAATGCATGGGCAGTTAGCAGCAGGAGCTGTGAAACGTGAGTTTGGATGAGCAAGCTTCTTGCCCTCAGCTGTCCACTCCTTGCCGTTTGTCTTGATTCCTGTCCACTCTGTAGCGTCCTCAGGAGGATTCTTGTCAAGACCTTCCCACCATACTGTGTTATCAGCATTGTTGAGAGCAACGTTTGTGAAGATAGCGTTCTTCATTGTGGAAGCAAGAGCATTGTAGTTAGACTTAGCATTTGTTCCGGGAGCAACACCGAAGAAGCCATTCTCAGGGTTGATAGCGTAAAGTCTGCCGTCCTCGCCGGGCTTGAGCCATGCGATATCGTCACCTACTGTGAATACCTTGTAGCCGTCCTTGAGATATCCCTCTGGAGGAATAAGCATAGCAAGGTTTGTTTTTCCGCAAGCGGATGGGAATGCAGCACAAACGTACTTTGTCTCACCGTCGGGCTTCTGAACGCCGAGGATGAGCATATGCTCAGCCATCCAGCCCTCATTCTTACCCTGGAATGAAGCGATACGGAGAGCAAAGCACTTCTTGGAAAGGATAACGTTTCCGCCGTATGCAGAGTTGATAGACCAGATTGTATTATCCTCTGGGAACTGAACGATGTATCTCTTTTCGGGATCAACGTCAGCCTTAGAGTGGAGACATCTTACGAAGTCGTTGGAATCGCCGAGCTTATCGAAAGCAGCTTTACCCATTCTTGTCATGATGTTCATATTGAGAACAACATAGATAGAATCTGTAAGCTCAACACCAACCTTGGAAATAGATGAAGCAACAGGTCCCATAGAATAAGGAATAACGTACATTGTCTGTCCCTTCATTACACCGTCATACATAGGAGTAAGCTTAGCGTACATTTCCTGAGGGTCCATCCAGTTATTTGTAGGACCAGCGCCCTCCTTTGTCTTTGTACAGATGAAAGTTCTGTCCTCAACACGAGCAACGTCATTCTCAGCTGTTCTGTGGTAGAGACATCCGGGAAGCTTCTCCTGATTGAGCCAGTACATCTTGTTAGGATCACCGTCGGGAAGTGAAGTAACCTCCTTTGTAAGTTCATCGAGCTGCTCCTGAGAACCGTCGATCCATACAACCTTATCAGGCTTGCAGAGAGCGACCATCTCATCAACCCACTTGAGTACATTTGCATTTGTAGTCAGTGACATTGTATTATACCTCCTATAATATAAATCATTATTTAAGTATGAGAATACGGCGTATCATCAAAACATACTCGTACCCTCATTTACTATTATATCTTATTTTTGTCAACCTGTCAATATTAAAATTGACATTTTCATAACACATCACGATTTTTTCATTTTATTGGTCGATTTTAACATATTATGTCGTGATTTGTTGTATATAAAATAGATTTTTTCATTTTTTTCCTTTTTGATATTGAATCAAATGGTTAATTGTGGTATAATAACTTTTACTATAAGATTCAAAAATATTCGGGAAAGCGAGGAACACACATTGAAAAAACCAATCATAACAATTGAACGCCAATACGGCAGCGGAGGAAGCGTTATCGGAAAGTTAGTTGCTGAAAAACTTGGTATTAACTGCTATAACAGACAAATCCTCGATATGACCGCAGAAAAATGCGGATTTGATAAGGAGCAGATTGAAAGCGCGGAGGAAACTGTACCCACAAGCTTTCTGTATTCACTGCTTATGACTGCAAATCCCACTCGTTCACTGGAGGACAGCCTCCCTCTTTCAGACAAGGTTTTCATTGCAGAAAGCCAGATTATCAATGAAATAGCAGACAAAGAAGAAAGCTTTGTTCTTGTGGGAAGATGCGGCAGCTATATTCTTGAAGATAAAGGCTGTTTCAGCGTATTCATCTACGCACCTCAGGAAGCACGTATTAAACGCGCTGTAGAGGAATACGGCATAAAGGAAAGCAAGGCAGAAAACTACATGAAAAAGACGGACAAGCGCCGCGAGACTTTCTTCAATGTAAATACAGGCAAAAACTGGCTTGATAAAGAACTTTACGCCCTGTGTCTCAACAGCGAAATGGGCGATGAGCTCTGCGCAGAATTAATTGTACAGGCTTATAAGGCATATAACAGCGATAAATAACACTTCAACCCCACGGAAACCCCGTGGGGCTTTTGTTTATATTACACAAATTTAGTATAAGCTAACTATTCATTCCTACGAAATTGAAAATTTTTTCGTCTTTTTCGCCCTTTAAATACACTGTAATATAGAACATTAAAAAGCGTTACCGAAAAGGAGGAAATCACATGAAAAAATTAATTGCATTTTTAACAACCCTTATCGCCCTTTGCGGTGTGTCATGCAGTGAAAAAACAAAGCCCGAAAACAAGACGGAAAGCAACGGAAACATTTCCGTTCCACAGGAAAATATAAGCGAAACAGTACAGCGTGATGAAAATTTCCGACAGACAATTTACGGCGAAAAAAGACTTAATCTGCCCTCGGATTTCTGGAATTTTCAGAATATGAAATACGTGGACGAACAAAACAGCTTTTATGTCATTTACAATGACATGGATTTCAACCTTAAACTGCGGATTTATACTGCTGATTTCACGGATTATACAGACAAAACGCTTATAGAAAACAATAGCGGCAAGCGATTCTTCTCAGCTGTTGACAGCGGCGGAAATATCACAGTTTTCACATCTGAAAAGAAGTCGCAGAAGGTTGCCGAAGATGCCGACGATTATTTCAGACATTCAGGTTATTCATACACTCTCTCCGAATTCGACAGCAATCAACAGGAGATTTTTTCCGTTGATGTTCCTGATATGGACTATCACTACAGCACAAAAGGCACAGAGCCTGTTTCACTGGAAAAATACACGGATAATTCATATCTTGTCACAACCAACAACGGATTGCTTATTCTTGAAAAAAACGGCACAATCACGGAAATTCCCGAAACTGAACTAATCACTCATTCCGGTGTCTATGCCAAGGGCAAAGCCGCAGTTGCCGACTATCAGACGCTGAACCTGATTGATGAAAACTACAGACTTTCTGCGGATATTTCGTTGAATAACGCCATAGCCGACGGAAATATAATCTCAGGCGATGAAGAATTTTTATTATACGTTCCCTGCGTTGACGGAATTTACGGACTTACCGAAAATAACGAGATTATTCCCATTGTGGACTACTCCGCTTCATATCTGCCCATAGGGGATATCAGCAAGGTCGCAAGGGGCAGGGACGGAGAATTCCTGATATATGGCTATGAAAAGGGAAAAAGCTTTATTTCAAGGATTTTCCCCCGCCCTAATGATTACTCCCTTGACAGAGAAAAAATAACACTTGCATGCACTTTTAACAATGAGGATTATCTTGTTCTCGCCAACAGCTTCAACAAATATTCTGACCGATATTTCCTCGAAATAAAGGAATCTGTAGATTTTGACACAATAAAAATGGATATTCTCACAGGAAATTCTCCTGATATTATAAAATACAACGATGTCACAGTGATGAAAAACCTCGTAAATCTGGGTGGAATCACCGATATGTACACTCTTATGAATGAATATGGCGGAGTAAAAAAAGCAGATATTCTTGACAATGTGGCAAACGCCCTTGAATACAATGACAGCCTTTACGCCCTTAGTCCCACCTTTGAAATCAACTGTATCGTTGCAGATAAAAGCTTTATTGGGGAAGAATACACTTCTTGGACTTTTGACGAATTTCTTAACCTTTACGAAAGCCGTCCTGATGGAATGATGCTCAGTTATGACTATTATGCACGTTCCCCCGAAGATATTTTCAGGCGCTTATGTTCGGGCTATTTTTCCGATAACCTCGCCGCGTGGATTGACGATAACGGTTGCCATTTTAATTCAGCAGAATTTGTGCGCTTTCTGGAATTCTGCCGTAATGCCGAAATGGCTTCTCCCGACGCTTCTGCCGCTGATGTGGCACTATCGCTAAAAAACAAGACAGGCATGATTGGTTTTGCCGATTCTATGCGAAATATAGGCGATTTCCGGCTTCTAAACTCATATCAGCTGGGACTTGAGGGGCTGAGTTTCTTGTCATATCCCGATACCGAATCAGGTGGCACACTGGGATTTCAGGAATTTTACTCAATAACTGAAAATGCACCCTGCAAAGAGGGCGCATGGGAGTTTATTTCATACATTATGAGCGAGGAATATCAATCCTCTGCAAATGACGAATCAAGACTTTACACGCTGAAAACCGCCTTTGAAAACAATCTGAAACTCAATACACTGAAAGAGGGAGAGGAAAATCCCACGGGTACTCTTGGATATAACGGCTTTGAAGTCCAGTACAAGCTGTATTTTACTGAGGAAGAAGCGGATATAATACGCAATCTTGTCAGCCGATGTACCGCCCAGAGCTATAATAGTGAACATATTAAAAACATTTGCGACGAGGAATTCCTGCTTTACATCAATGGCGAATACACCGCCGAAAAATGTGCCGAAGCTATACAGAACAGAGTTTCAATAATGTTAAGCGAACAGAGCTAAAGGAGGATTTATGAAAAAATTAATTGCATTTTTAACCGCCCTTATCGCCATTTGCGGTGTGTCATGCAGTGAGAAGCCAACAAGCAGCAATTCACGAGTTATCAACAAGGAGCAGGTGCAGATTGTGGACAATTCGCGGATTTACAAGAAAACGGAGTTACCATTCCCCGACGAATTACAGGGAATAAGCAACATTTTCTACAGCGAAAAATCAGGAAATATCCACATATTCGGCACAGATTCAGAGGGAAATGAAAAAGTCTGCATAACCGACAGCGATTTTTCAATGTACAGTTATGCCGACCTCAAACTAAAAATGGATTACTCTAAAAATGAAAGCGTAGCTTTTGCGGTTTCAGAGGATAATATTTTTGCTGTAATTTCAACTGCCGAACAAGCGGAGGAAAACGAAGAAATTTCATTCACCTACAGACTAAAAACCTACGATAACAGCGGAAATGAGCTTTCCGTATCTGATTTTACAATTGACGACAGCTTGCTTTCGGAATGTCTTTACAATGGCATCAGAAGTATACGTTATGCAGGCGAAAACAGGCTGATTTTAGACATTGACAGCATTTTTCTTCTCATTGATACAGAGGGCAATGTAATTGGAACTCTTACCGAAGAAACAGCTAATGATTATATAGAATCCACAAACGGCTATATTCGCTATTATGTCGAGAACAACGGCTATTACGGCATAAAATCGGACAAAACAACAGAAAAGCTGATTGATTTCACCGATTCGGGATTAAGCGGAATTAGCGCCATTTCACCAATAGCAAAGGGAGAATTCGCCTGTCTGTCCGAGGGGAAACTGTACAAGCTTTCGGAGCGTGATATTGCAGAATATAGCCAAATGCAGACGATTACCCTTGCGGCAGCATCTAAAATTGACGAAATTCAGCCTATGATTGCGGATTTCAACGCAGAGAGCAATTTGTATCAGATTGATTTAAAAAATTACCTCGACGGCTATGAATACAGCGCTGAGGGAGTTGAAAACGCTGTGAACGACCTTGAAATGGACATTATATCGGGAAAGATACCCGATATGGTATACCTTGACACAAACGAAATTGAAAAGCTTTCCTCAAAGGGTGCATTTGCCGATTTATACGGATTTATGGACAGCGACAGCAAGTACAGCCGTGATGCGTTTCTGCCGAATTATCTTGAAGCCGCAGAGACAAACGGGCATATTTACTCCATTGCACCAACATTTATGATAAAAACAATTGCCGCCAAAACTAAGCATAGCGACATTCAAAACTGGAATTTTGAGGAATTTAAGAATGTTTATAATTCAAAATCCGCAGATATGACGCTTTTTGAAAGTGCCAACAACAGAATTGCGGTTTTCGGTTTCTTATCCGACGATTGCAACGATTTTGTTGATTACGGCACTCACACCTGTTCTTTTAATTCGCAAGATTTCATAAATATACTTGAATTTTCCGCAGAATTCCCAAGCGTTGAAGAATATTCATGGGAAACAACCTCGTGCCGCAACGATACAGCTTTGATTTCCACGCTGTATATTAAATCTTTCAGGGATATAAACGTCCAAAACCAGAGCATTTTTGAAGATGATATTACTTTTGTGGGATTCCCCTCGGAAAACAGAAACGGTTCAGTTATGACACTTTCAAACCAGTTTGCAATAATGGAGGATTCTCCGGCAAAAGACGGCGCATGGAGCTTTATCCGCACATTTTTCAGAGATGACAGATATTACGGAAACATCAACGGTATTCCCGTAACAGAAAAGGGATTTGAAATCGCAATGGAAGAAGCTCTTGAACCGCTGTATTACATCGACGGTGAAAGCAATCAGAAAATTCCTATGAAAGAAACAGGCTATAATTTTACAAATGGCACAGAGACAGAAATAGCCCCTATGACAGAGGCTGAACAAGCGAAATATGAAGCATTTGTCCGCAGTATCACAAGGGCAGTTTCAGGACATTACGATAACAGTATCAACAGCATTGTAAGCGAGGAAACATCACGCTATTTTGCAGGTGCTTGCTCCGCCGAGGAATGTGCCGAAGCTATACAGAACAGAGTTTCAATAATGTTAAGCGAACAGAGTTAAAAAAGGCGAAGAAACTATCTCCGCCCCAAATTCTTAATTCTTAATTCATAATTCTTAATTGAATTACGCATTATTTATGGTATTTTCCACCCTCCGCAATCCGAAACGCGCGGTAAATCTGCTCTAAAAGCATCACACGGGCAAGCTGGTGAGGGAAGGTCATTTTCGACATAGAAAGCTTTAGTGTGCCCATTTGCTTTATTTCATCGTCAAGACCGAAAGAGCTGCCGATTATAAAAGTCACAGTAGCCATACCATTCACACCTGCGGAGGTAATTTTCTCCGAAAGTTCGGGACTGCTGAGCTGTTTGCCCTCTATGCACATAGGAACAATCATACCCTTTGCATATTTTTTTATAGCCGCCGCCTCTTTTTTCAGAGCCGCGGCAATTTCTTTTTCCGAGGGTTTGTCGCTTAAACGACACTCATCAAGTTCATGCAGTTCAAATGCACAGTACCGTCCAAGCCGTTTTATGTATTCAGCGCAGGCTGAACGGAGATAATCCTCTTTAAGCTTGCCAATAACAATAAGATTAATATTCATACTAAAAAATCACAGCTCCTCCCGCTGATTCAACAGGTGCAACACCCATGAGATAATCACGTTTTCTCACAAAGTCCGACAGCACACGCTCCACTGTCTTATCAGCTATATCAGGGCGGTTATTGTCCTGACTAAGATGTCCGAGAATAATATGGGTTGTCCCCTGCCTGATAAGCTTAGCCGCCTGCATACCGCAGTTTTCGTTGGATAAATGACCGTATGGCGACAGTATGCGCTCTTTAAGATAAAGGGGATACGGACCGCGGCGGAGCATTTCCTCGTCGTAATTGGATTCAAGAAGCACAAGACGGCAGCCATTCAGCGCCTCGTCAACCTCAGGAGTGATATGTCCCAAATCCGTACATACAGCGCATATTTTCCCGTCGGACGTTGTAATTCTGTAGCCACAGCTCTGAATTGTATCGTGGGGAGTATTAAAATTAGTCAGCTCACAGTCACCGCAGGCAATTTTCTTCCCTGTCATATCAATAACAGGAGATGTAGGGGATATCTTATCATCATCGCACAGCTGCTGCAAGGTGCGTTTCTGCCCATACACCGGAATTGAAGTATGCTTTGTCAGCATTTTCAGACCGCTTACATGGTCGGAATGACCATGAGTGATAAACACACCTCTGATTGCAGAAAGGGGTATGCGATTACAGTCAAGTGCGGCGTTAAGCCGTTTAAAGCTTACGCCGCAGTCGATAAGGATACCGCCTTGTTCCGTGCCGATAAAAGTCGAATTGCCCTTACTGGAGCTGAAAAGCGGATATATTCTTGCCATTAGCCTCTTGTGGGGATTCTTGTTGCTACTCTCATAGCAAAATCGTTGAAATTCTGTGTCTGGAGAATAACTCTGCCGGGGCCAGTAAGACGAGTGAGGAAAAGGCCTTCGCCGCCAAAGAATATATTTCCAAGTCCCTTAACCATTTCAATATCATAGCTTACAGACGTTTCAAAAGCAACAACATTTCCTGTATCTACTTTCAGGACTTCACCGGGAGCAAGAATGCGGTCAACTCTGTCGCCGTCAACTTCAAGAAAAGCCATACCGCTGCCGAAAAGTCTCTGGAGAATAAAGCCCTCACCGCCGAAAAGACCGGCTGAAAGCTTCTTTGTGAAAGTAGCTTTTACATCAACGGATTGTTCAGCGCAAAGGAAAGCTCCTTTCTGCACGATAAGCTCGCCTCTGGAAATATCCACAGGAACGATAGAACCCGGGCAGGTAGCACCGAAAGCGATTTTTGCCCCCTGAACCTGAGAAGTATAATTAGCCATAAACAGAGATTCCCCTGTAAACATTCTGCCAAGACTTCTGCCGAGACCACCTCTTGCGTTTGTAGACATATTTATGCCGTTAGTCTGCCAAATCATTCCCCCGGACTGAGAGAATACAGATTCCCCTGCATTGAGTGTAAGTTCCACAGCAGGAACAGTTTCACCGATAAGCTGATAATTCATAATTTTGTTCCCTTTCATCATTAATATTTTTATACAAAGTGCGCTTAAAATTTTCAGCACACTTATACATATATTCTATCATTTTTCAGCTAATTCGTCAAGCGGAAATTTTTCAAATTTACGCAAATCTTTTGTAGGGGACAACACCCACGACATCCCATTGAAGCAACACCGCATAGAGCTTGTGACGCTGTCGTTGTTCACAAAAAATTTACAATCTCACTCTTGACAAATAATTTTTGCGTGAGTATAATAAAAATATCATAGTTTTAAATGCAATGAAGGGAAATAAAGCCTTTATTTGTTCCACAGAGAGTCGTTAAATGGTGAGAATACGGCAAACGGAAAAGGTTATAGCTCCTCCCTGAGCAGTCGGTTGAAACGGCAGTTGTACTGTCGGATTAGCTCCGAACGGGTTCTCCCGTTACAGAGATATGCGTTAGCGGACGCAGATGAGTGGGTGTAAAAGTATACACCAAGAAGAGTGGTACCACGGAATATAGAATTTCGTCTCTTCCATGCCGATTGTGCGTGGAGGAGATTTTTTATTTCTCCAAAACAGCATCGGCACTCCGCAAAGATTTTTATGGAGGAAAAGATTATGATGAACGTATCAAAGTACACAAGACAATTTTTCAAAGCTCCCGCAACATCAATGAAGTGGACGGAGAAAACCCACATTGAAAAAGCGCCTATATGGTGCAGTGTTGATTTACGCGACGGCAATCAGGCGCTTATCACACCTATGAATCTGGAAGAAAAGCTGGAATTTTTCAAGCTTCTGGTAGATATCGGCTTCAAGGAAATCGAAATCGGCTTCCCTGCCGCATCTGAAACGGAATACGAATTCTGCCGCACACTTATCGAGCAGGATATGATACCCGACGACGTTGCAATACAGGTGCTTACACAGTCGAGAGAGCATATCATTGAAAAAACATTCGAGGCACTCCGCGGCTGTAAGAATGCAATCGTGCATCTTTATAATTCCACCAGCGTGGCACAGCGCGAGCAGGTATTCCGCAAGTCAAAGGAAGAAATCATAAATATTGCGATTACAGGCGCAAAGCTCTGCAAGGAGTACCGCGAAAAATACGAGGGAAATTTCCGTTTCGAGTACTCCCCCGAAAGCTTCACAGGCACAGAGCCCGAATTTGCTCTGGAAATCTGCAATGCCGTACTTGATATATGGCAGCCCACCGCCGAGGATAAGGTAATTATAAATCTCCCTGTTACAGTGCAGGTTTCCATGCCTCACGTTTATGCAAATCAGGTTGAGTATATGTGCGAGAATATAAAATACCGCGAAAATGTGGTGATTTCCACACATCCCCACAACGACAGAGGCTGTGCCGTTGCAGATACTGAAATGGCGCTCCTTGCTGGCGCAGACAGAGTTGAGGGCACACTTTTCGGAAACGGTGAGCGCACAGGTAACGTTGATATAATTACCCTTGCTATGAATATGTTTTCACAGGGCATTGACCCACAGCTTGATTTTTCCGATATTCCGTCAATCTGTGAGATTTACAGCCGTGTAACGAATATGAATATCCACGAGCGTTCACCCTATTCGGGAAAGCTTGTATTTGCGGCATTCAGCGGCTCACATCAGGACGCTATAGCCAAGGGTATGAAGTGGCGCGAGGAGGGACACACAGAGCATTGGACAGTCCCCTATCTTCCAATCGACCCCAAGGACGTTGGCAGAGAATATTCCGCAGATGTTATCCGCATCAACAGTCAGTCGGGCAAGGGAGGAATCGGCTATATTCTGGAAACACGTTTCGGCTATGATTTACCGAAGAAAATGCGCGAGGTTGTGGGATATATGGTCAAGAACGTATCCGACCACAAGCACAAGGAGCTTCTCCCCGACGAAGTATACGGCATATTCAAGGAAAGCTTTGTAGATATAACATCACCTCTTGACGTTACAGAAACTCATTATAAGCAGTGCGGCGACGGCATTGAGGCTAATGTATCGCTTTTGTACAACGGCAAAAAAGCATCTGTAACAGATACAGGTAACGGACGACTTGATGCTGTAAGCAACGCAATACGCTCATATACAGGGCTTGAATTCAGCCTTAACAGCTATACCGAGCATGCGCTTGAAGTAGGCTCAGCATCAAAAGCTGTGTCATACGTTGAGATAATCGACGAAAAAGGCAAAAGCTTCTGGGGTACAGGAATAGACAACGATATCATCATATCGTCGATTAAAGCTCTTGTAAGCGCTGTAAATAATATGCTGAAATAAAATCCTTTAGCTTTTAGCCGTTAGCCATTAGCTTTTTAAAACGAACGATTTTTCAACCGTCAAATTCACCAATTCGCTGCCAAAATCCGCCCCATCGCCTCACACAATTTACAAATCACAAAAAAATACCACTCTCCTTATTGATTTTATATAAATAAAGTGGTACAATAGAAGTGTACAAAATCACTAAGGAGCATGAATTTATGAGAACGGTTTATATTTCTTCCGAAATCATAATTATTACAGGCGTGGTCATTAGCATTACAGGTCACCGCCCGTGTTCATTCTGCCCGAAAAGCAAAATTGCTTGATTATGTGATTTAGTCCTTAAAAGCAATGCAGCTTATGCCTCCGGCGGAATGTCGGAGGCTTTTTGTATAGACTAATAAAAGGAATGATAATATGAGAATATCAGGTGCTAAAATAGTTGTTGAAACTCTGATAGAACAGGGAGTTGATACCGTTTTCGGATATCCGGGCGGTCAGGTGCTCAGCCTTTTCGATGAACTCTATCAGTGCAGCGACAGAATAAATCATATACTCACCGCACATGAACAGGGCGCATCCCATGCGGCAGACGGCTATGCAAGGGCAACAGGAAAAGTCGGCGTATGTATCGCCACATCAGGTCCGGGAGCAACAAACCTTGTAACAGGTATTGCCACGGCTCACCTTGATTCTATCCCCATGGTTGCAATTACAGGCAACGTCCCCACATCTATTATCGGCAGGGACAGCTTTCAGGAGGTTGACATCGTGGGCGTAACAATGCCTATAACCAAGCACAACTTCATCGTTAAGGATATCCGTGAGCTTGCCGATACCCTCCGTTCCGCTTTCAAAATCGCAAAATCAGGCAGACCCGGACCCGTTCTTGTGGATATTCCGAAAGATGTACAGGTTGCACAGTGGGATTTTGAACCAAAGAACGACCCTGTCCGCCCATATCCTCTTAAATTTGCATCAGAGCTGAAATTAAAGCAGGCGGCAGAAATGATAAAGGCTTCAAAGCGTCCTTATATCTACTTTGGAGGCGGTATCATATCGGGAAAAGCCTCAGCAGAGGTTATAGAATTAGCTGAAAAAATCGACGCGCCAATCGGCTGTACTCTTATGGGACTTTCAGCAATTCCAAAGGATAACCCCCGTTTCCTCGGCATGAACGGCATGCACGGTCAGTTTGCTTCATCAATTGCCCTTGACGAAGCCGATTTGGTAATTGCTCTCGGCGCAAGATTCTCCGACAGAGCTACAGGCGACAAACAGCGCTTCAACAAGAATTTCAGCATAATCCATATTGATATAGATTCAGCTGAGTTGGACAAGAATATCACTTCAAATCTCACTGTTCAGGGAGATATAAAGGATTCTCTTTACAGACTTATCCCCATGCTTGAAAAGACGGAAAGAGCCGACTGGAACAGCCGCATTTCAGAGCTTAAACAGGAGGAAATCCGCCGCCTTGAAAGCGCATATGCTTCCAAAAAGGATTTTGAGAAAAAGTGCGGCGACTGCACAAAGCCATGCAGTATGACGGGAATTCCTGCTGAAAACCGCCTTGACCCCTACGCTATCATTGACATAATCAGCGAAAAGGCTGGAGATTCCGATATAATCGTAACCGATGTAGGACAGCACCAGATGTGGACTGCACAGCGTTACCCATTCAAAAAGCCACGTACATTTCTCACAAGCGGAGGTTTGGGAACAATGGGTTACGGCATGGGCGCGGCTATCGGTGCGGCAACTACAGGCAAGCGTTCAATCCTTTTCACAGGTGACGGCAGCTTCGGCATGAATCTGAACGAGCTTGCAACGGCAGCTGTACAGAATTCTCCCCTTGTTATCGTTATTATGAATAACGGCGTTCTCGGCATGGTTCGCCAGTGGCAGACGCTGTTCTTCAACAAGCACTATTCAAATACAACTCTCAACCGCCCCACAGATTTTGTAAAGCTTGCTGAGGCATTCGGCATAAAGGCTGCAAGGGCATTTACCGCTGAGGAACTTGAAAAGGCTGCTGCTGAGGCATTCTCCGAAAATCGCCCATATCTCATTGACTGTGCTGTGGACTGCAACGAATTTGTTCTTCCCATGCTTCCTCCGGGCGGCTCAATTGACGATATTATCACGGAAATAAAGTGAGGTGCTAAGTATGCAGAATAATCAGTATGTTATCGGTGCGATTGTTTCAAATATAAGCGGTGTGCTCAGCCGTGTTTCTGGTATGTTCACACGCCGTGGCTTCAATATCGACTGCCTTACCGTAGGAGAGACGGAATCCGCAGAATTTTCGCGAATTACCGTAGTTTTCCACGGAGATGACGATATAAAGGAGCGTATTGTAAAACAGCTTGAAAAGCTTCACGATGTAAAGGAAGTGGAGGTACTTGACCCTCACGAAACAGTTATCCGTGAACTGCTTCTCATAAAGGTGCGTAATACTCCCCAAACAAGACAGGATATTATGACTGCCGTTGAGATTTTCCGTTCAAAAATTGTTGACTATTCACCAACGGCTCTTGTATGCGAGCTGACAGGTGAAACGTCAAAAATTAACGCATTTATCGACCTTATGAAACCCTACGGCATTATGGAAATGTGCCGCACAGGTATTGTTGCAATTGAAAGAGGCGATAATTGCCTTACGACTGAAAGGTAATTTTTAATTTCGTTCCGAAATTGTAGGCGAATAATATTCGCCTACTTAAAAGCCATTAGCTTTCGTTCTGTAATTATACTGACAGCTAAAAGAAACGGCTTACATATTAAAACGGTTAAATAGCCATTAGCTTTCAGCTTTTAGCCTTTAGCTTTCGTTCTGTAATTATACTGACAGCTAAAAGCTAACGGCTGACGGCTAACAGCTTAAATATTATTTTAAAGGAGATTTTTCATCATGGAAAATACTGCAAAGGTTTTTTACGAACAGGACTGCGATTTATCACTTCTCTACGGCAAGACAATTGCTGTAATCGGCTACGGCTCACAGGGACACGCTCACGCTCTCAACGCTAAGGAATCCCTCGGCGATAAGGGCAGAGTTATCATCGGTCTTTACGAGGGTTCAAAATCATGGGATAAGGCTGTAAAGCAGGGCTTTGAAGTTTTCACAGCTGCTGAGGCTGCTAAGCAGGCTGACATTATTATGATTCTCATTAACGACGAAAAGCAGGCTGCTCTCTATGAGAATGACATCAAGCCTAACCTTGAGGCTGGCAATATGCTTATGTTTGCTCACGGTTTCAATATCCACTTCGGCTGCATCGTTCCCCCTGCTGACGTTGACGTTACAATGATTGCTCCTAAGGGACCCGGACACACAGTTCGTTCCGAGTATCAGGCTGGCAAGGGTGTTCCCTCACTTGTTGCTGTTCATCAGGACGCTACAGGCAAGGCTAAGGAAATCGCTCTTGCTTACGGTCTTGCTATCGGCGGCGCTCGTGCAGGCGTTCTTGAAACAACATTCAGAACAGAAACAGAAACTGACCTTTTCGGTGAGCAGGCTGTTCTCTGCGGCGGTGTATGCGCGCTTATGCAGGCAGGTTATGAAACACTCGTTGAGGCTGGCTATGACCCAAGAAATGCTTACTTTGAGTGTATCCACGAGATGAAGCTCATCGTTGACCTTATCTATCAGAGTGGTTTTGCAGGTATGAGATATTCTATCTCAAATACAGCTGTGTACGGCGATTACATCACAGGTCCTAAGATTATCACAGAGGAAACAAAGAAGTCTATGAAGAAGATTCTCTCCGATATTCAGGACGGTTCATTTGCTAAGGAATTCCTCCTTGATATGTCTGACGCAGGTAAGCAGGTACACTTCAAGGCTATGAGAAAGCTTGCTGCTGAGCATCCCTCTGAGCAGGTTGGTGAGGAAATCAGAAAGCTTTACAGCTGGAACAACGAAGAAGACAAGTTCATTAATAACTAATTAAGATTATGGATAATACCTCTGCTGTAAAAACATCCTCCCGAATAAAATTGATTGCATCGGTTATATTTCTCTCTCTTTATCTTGTACTGGTAATAAGCGGTGTACACAGGGGATTACGAGTAACAGGTCGATATAGTGAAACCGGTCTTACCTTTGAACCAGAGCTTATAGACGAAAATGAAATCCTGTTGTTTTCACGTTCAAATCCTGTATACTGCGGAACTATAAAAAGCGGCTTTACCGATTACGAATGTTTTGTTGTTGATACAATACCGAACATTAGATATGCTGCTGTTAAAAAAGATTCCGATGAATACGAAAAATTCATCAGCGGTGAGGAAGTTACGGGCTATTTTTCGAAGAAATTCAGCGATGAATTTTCAGAGCTTGCTCACGATAAAGAATGTTCTGAACTGGGCATAATAATCGTTGACAGACAAAAGGAATTGCTGAGTTTTCTGTGGGGTATTCCATTTCTGATTATCGGTTTGATTCTTCTGAAAAAATGGCGATAATCATTATTTAATCTACAGCACAAACACATTCTGTAGGGACGCGGTTGTGCCGTGTCCCTATATTTATCAAATCATAAAATTACAGGAGTTATATATGGGATTTCTTGATATTTTAAAAAAGATTACAGATACAGCTTTAAACAGCAAACCAACCGAAGCAAAAAGCGCTTCAAATCCACAGAATACAGCAAAAAAGCCTGCTCCCACATTAAAAACACCGCAGGAAATTGTTGAATCGGGCAATACACCGCCGAAATCCCCTTTTCTCCATAAAGACGATTTCGGAGATAAAGAATACTCCTTTATGATTTCGGGAGATTTTATTGAATTCAACAGCCATTGTGAAGTTATGCCGTCTTTTCAGTATGAACCTTTCAATGACGATGATTACACGGAATACAACGAACTATTGCCTATAATCGGCATTGGTCCGAATGACGATATTTATTGTGCTGTTGAAGAATATGAGGAAAACGGCACTCTCCCCAATGAAAACTATGAGGAATGTGACAGCGAATATTTCGCTTTCAGATGCAGTTTCAAAGCTTACAACCGTAAATATTATGCTTACGGTTTCAGAAGTAATACTGCAAGAGAGCTTGAAATGCTCAGCGTTGATTATCTTCCTGATATTGAGGGAACTCCCCTCGAAAATAAGCTTAAAGCAGCTCTTGATGAAATTGCTTTATCTTATTCCGAAAACACTATGAATTAATGAGGTGAAAAAGAAATTATGAATGAAAATTTTTTCTGTAATGGTGTAGAAAAAGCTCCACAGCGTTCACTTTTCAACGCTCTGGGTATGACAAAAGAGGAAATGAAACGCCCCCTCGTTGGTATCGTTTCTTCCTATAATGAAATTGTGCCTGGTCATATGAATATTGACAAAATCGTTGAGGCTGTAAAGCTTGGTGTAGCTATGGGCGGCGGTACTCCCATTGTATTCCCTGCAATTGCTGTTTGTGACGGTATCGCTATGGGACATCAGGGTATGAAATACTCCCTTGTAACCCGTGACCTTATCGCCGATTCTACTGAATGTATGGCTCTTGCACATCACTTTGACGCTCTTGTTATGGTTCCCAACTGCGATAAAAACGTGCCTGGACTTCTTATGGCGGCGGCTCGTCTTAACGTCCCCACTATTTTCGTAAGCGGCGGTCCTATGCTTGCAGGTCACGTAAAGGGCAAAAAGACTTCCCTTTCCTCTATGTTTGAAGCTGTAGGCTCATACACAGCAGGCAAAATGTCAGTTGAAGATGTTGAAGAATACGAAAACAGCGCTTGCCCCACCTGCGGTTCATGCTCTGGTATGTATACCGCAAACTCAATGAACTGTCTTACAGAAGTTCTCGGTATGGGATTAAAGGGCAACGGCACAATTCCTGCTGTTTACTCCGACAGAATCAAGCTTGCTAAAATGGCAGGTATGCAGGTTATGGAGCTTTACAGACAGAATATCCGCCCTCTTGACATCATGACAGAAAAGGCTTTCATTAACGCTCTTACTGCTGATATGGCACTTGGCTGTTCAACTAACAGTATGCTTCACCTCCCTGCTATCGCTAATGAGTGCGGTGTAAATATCAACCTCGATATTGCCAATGAAATAAGTGCAAGAACTCCCAACCTCTGCCACCTTGCCCCCGCAGGTCATACCTATATGGAGGATTTGAACGAGGCTGGCGGCGTTTATGCAGTTCTCAATGAGCTTTCAAAGAAAAATCTCCTCAATCTCGACTGTATGACAGTTACAGGAAAGACAGTTGGCGAAAATATTTCTGGCTGTATCAATAAGGATACAGAAACTATCCGCCCCATTGACAACCCATACAGCGAAACAGGCGGAATTGCTGTACTCCGTGGAAATCTTGCTCCCGACGGCTGTGTTGTAAAGAGAAGCGCTGTTGCTCCCGAAATGCTTTCACACAAGGGTACTGCAAGAGTATTCAACAGCGAGGAAGAAGCTATCAAGGTTATCTACGAGGGCGGTATCAAGGCAGGCGATGTTGTTGTTATCCGCTATGAGGGTCCAGCTGGCGGTCCCGGTATGCGTGAAATGCTCTCACCTACTTCCGCTATTCAGGGAGCAGGTCTTGGTTCATCTGTTGCACTTATCACAGACGGACGTTTCAGCGGTGCTACTCGTGGTGCGGCTATCGGTCACGTATCTCCCGAAGCTGTAAACGGCGGTACTATTGCTTATGTCAAGGACGGAGATATTATTTCTATCGACATCCCCAACTACTCAATTAATCTCGAAGTTTCAGACGAAGAACTGGCAGAGCGTAAAAAGTCTATGCCAATTCTCAGAAAAGAAAATATCACAGGTTATCTCAAACGCTATGCACAGCAGGTTTCCTCTGCTGATAAGGGTGCAATAATTAATAAATAATTGTTGAGCTTTTAGCCGTTAGCCGTTAGATTTTAGCTTTGTAGGGGCTGCCTTTGGCAGTCCTCCTACAGAATTATTGAATTTACATACATAACGTGCCATATAAGATATAAGCAAAAAGGTGAATTATAATGAATCAAATTGGACACAGTTTAAAAGAAGAAATTGAAATTATAAAGCTTTTAGCCGATAAATACTCCGATGACATTGATATTGATTTATATGAACCCGAAAATATAGAAAAAATCAATTCATTTGAACAAAGTACAGGAGTATCATTGCCTGATGAACTTAAAGAATTTTATCAGCTGATTGGCGGCTTTGACAGTTTAATGGCATATATGCAGATGTGGAATCTGGAAGATATTAAAGAACGCTATCACGAAGGTTACTGCGACTGGATAGAAGAAGGCGACAGCGATAAATATATAGTATTAGGCTCAACAGGCGGCGGTGAATATCTTCTTATGGAAAAAGCAAACGGTAATTATCTCCGCTACGGCGATGAGGGAGAGGTTATGAATATCCCCTCAATCAAGGATTTAATGTGCTGGAATATTGACAGTATGTATGAACAAGTTTCGGGTTTTGAGGAAGATGATACAATCAATAATTATCTTCAAAGAAATTCAGACCGTTTATAAAATATATTCCGAAATTGCAGGCGAATATTATCCGCCCGATACACCAGAAACGGAGAATTCAAAATGAAAAATATTATTGGTATCATTTGCCTTTTAATTTTAATTATCCTCAATCTGATTTCATTTATATCGTCTAAACAAAAAAAGAAAAAAGACATTGCTTATCTGATTGTATCTGTAATATGCTGTATTATAGGTATAATTTCTTTGATGCCAAATAAATGATGATACGAATAATCTTCCGAAAAGAAAACTAATATAAATTCAGAGGTGTTGTCCGCAATGGAATTAAAACAGATTTTCTTACCAAATTCCAACCCTGAAAATATATATTCCACCTACGAAAATCAATTAATGCCAAGAATATTTTTCGACTCCGAAAAGGCAAAAGAAATTTTTGAAACGAATAAAAATAGCATATCAAGAATTGTTGAAACAGAAATTACAAATTATATCAACGACGATAATTTATGCAGCGATTCCGAAAATATGTTCCCTAAAAGGTCTGTGCTTACGGGAGAATGGTATATCAGCTCAATCTGCTTTGAAGATGAAATGCTTTCAGTTTCTTCCGCCCTGCTCGGTACTGATATGGGATTTAAAGATGATTATTTAGGATTGGAAATTCATCTTAAATATGAAAGCGATACAAATGAATTTATTTTATATGGAATAGACAGTTCTTCCATATAAAATAATTGTTCCGAAATTGCAGGCGGATATTATCCGCCCCTACAAAAACAACATTCGCAAGAGGACAATATGATTAATAAATTTATTGAATGGGCAAAAAATAATAATTGGAATGTTACTTTAAATTCTGATGTAACAGATTTGCCCGATATAATAAAAAAACGATATAATATACCCGAAAAATGGTATACTTTTATCTCACAGCTAAAAGTATGTGAAAATCAGTCTGCTACAAAGTGGTTTTTAACCCCTAATGACTATTTACCCAATGAAAACGGATTTCAATGGAATGAATTCGAAATCCAAAGCATTGAATACAGCGAAAATAGCATTGACATTATTTCGTTTTGGAATAAGCATCTGCCTATATTTTTATCTGTTGACGGTGAATATTCATACTATGCAATAAATACTGAAACAGGTGAAGTTGTATCAGGTTATGAACCTGAATATGAAGATACAACAATTGCAGCAGAAGATTTCAGCATATTTATTGATAAAATTATTTCAGATGAAATAATTTTATAGCAAACGACAAAATCTTTTGGCGTTTGCTATTTGCCGATCCGCACGGAGCAAACTTTAGTTTGCGGATGTGCGAGGCACTTTAAATCATTAATTATAGTGAATGTCAAATTATATTTGACATTCACTATATAATCTCCAATTTCCCAAGAAAAGAGGTTTTTACAATGGGAATGACAATGACACAGAAAATACTTGCGGCTCACGCAGGACTTGACAGCGTTGAAACAGGACAGCTTATCCTTGCCAATCTTGACTTAGTTCTCGGCAACGATATTACTTCCCCTGTAGCTATCAAGGAATTCGCAAAGCTGAATAAGGACGGAGTTTTTGACAAAGATAAGGTCACAATGGTAATGGACCACTTCGCTCCCAATAAGGACATAAAAGCGGCGGAGCAATGTAAAATGTGCCGTGAATTCTGCGGTGCTAACGATGTAACTCACTTCTACGATGTAGGCGAAATGGGAATTGAACACGCTCTCCTACCCGAAAAAGGTCTTGTTTCCGCAGGATTCTGTGTTATCGGTGCTGACTCCCACACCTGTACATACGGTGCTGTAGGTGCTTTCTCCACAGGCGTCGGCTCAACTGATATGGCTTGCGGTATGGCTATCGGAAAAGCGTGGTTCAAAGTTCCCTCAGCTATCCGCTTTAACCTTACAGGCAAGCTTAACAAGTACGTTTCGGGCAAGGATGTCATTCTCCATATTATCGGAAAAATCGGCGTTGACGGTGCATTGTACAAATCAATGGAATTCGGCGGCGAGGGACTTTCCTCTCTGTCAATGGACGACCGCCTCTGTATCGCAAATATGGCAATTGAAGCAGGTGCAAAGAACGGTATTTTCGAGGTTGACGATATTACCCTTGACTATCTCAAAGCTCACAATGCCGCTGAACCTGTGATATACAAGGCTGACGAGGACGCTGTTTATGACGAGATAATCGACATTGACCTTTCAGCAATTGAGCCTACTGTTGCCTTTCCTCATCTTCCCGAAAACGCAAGAACTTTCAGCGAAATCGGCGATATTAAAATTGATCAGGTTATTATCGGCTCCTGCACCAACGGCAGACTTGAAGATTTACAGCAGGCGGCTGAAATCCTCAAAGGCAGAAAATGTGCAAAGGGTGTACGTGTTATCATTATTCCTGCAACTCAGCAGATTTACCTTGACGCTATGGAGCAGGGACTTCTGAAAATTTTCATCGAGTCGGGAGCAGTTGTTTCAACTCCAACCTGCGGTCCTTGTCTTGGCGGTCATATGGGTATTCTTGCGGCAGGTGAACGTGCTGTAGCTACCACAAATCGCAACTTCGTCGGACGTATGGGACACGTTGAATCCGAAATTTATCTTGCAAGCCCTGCAACTGCCGCTGCAAGTGCAATTACAGGAAAAATCACAAGTCCTTGGGAGGTAATGAGCAAATGAAATATACAGGAAATGTTCTGAAATACGGCGATAACGTGGATACTGATGTAATTATCCCTGCCCGTTATCTCAATACAAGCGACCACAAGGAGCTTGCTTCTCACTGCATGGAGGATATCGACAAGACTTTCGTTTCCCGTGTTCAGCAGGGAGATATTATTACAGCAGGTCAGAATTTCGGCTGCGGTTCTTCCCGTGAACACGCTCCCATTGCTATTAAGGCAAGCGGCGTTTCCCTTGTTATAGCCAAAAGCTTTGCTCGTATCTTCTACCGCAACGCTATAAATATCGGTCTTGCTATTGTGGAATGTCCCGAAGCTGTTGACAATATCTCAGAGGGCGATAAAGTTGAGGCTGATATGGATAACGGAATTATCCGCAACCTCACCACAGGTCAGGAGTTCAAAGCCGCACCATTCCCCGATTTTATTCAGAAAATCATCGAAAACGGCGGTCTTATGGAGTCTATCGCTAAGGGAATTATTTAGTTGAGCTATTAGCTTTTAGCTGTTAGCCTTTAGCTAATGGCTTTTGGCTAACGGCTAAAGGCTCAAAAAGGAGAATAATTATGAATTTCAATATTGCTTTACTTAAAGGTGACGGCATAGGCCCTGAAATCGTTGACGGTGCTGTTGCCGTACTGGAGAAAATCGCCGATAAATTCGGTCATACATTTAATTTCACACCTTATCTCATTGGCGGCTGTGCTATTGATGCCTGCGGTATGCCCTTACCTCAGGAAACTGTTGACGGCTGTCTTGCTTCCGACAGCGTTCTTCTCGGTGCTGTAGGCGGTCCGAAATGGGACGACCAGCCCGGCGAAAACCGCCCTGAAAAGGCACTTCTTGGCATACGCTCTGCGCTGGGACTTTATACAAATCTCCGCCCTGCTTCACTTTATCCTGCACTTCGTGGTGCATCTCCCCTTAAAGATGAAATCGTGGGTGACGGCTTCGACATTATGATTGTCCGTGAGCTGACAGGCGGTATCTACTTTGGTGACCGTGGCTACCGTCAGGGCAAATACGGCGAGGAGGCATACGACACCGAGGCTTACAGCGTTACCGAAATTGAGCGTATCGGCAGAACTGCTTTTGAATCCGCTATGAAGCGCAATAAGAAGCTTTGCAGTATCGACAAGGCTAATGTTCTTGAATCCTCACGTCTTTGGAGAAAGACAATGCACCGTCTTTCCGAGGAATATCCAGAAGTTGAATATTCCGATATGTTCGTTGACAATGCCGCTATGCAGCTTGTGAGAAATCCCCGACAGTTCGATGTTATCGTTACTTCAAATATGTTCGGCGACATTCTCTCCGACGAGGCTTCACAGATTACAGGCTCAATCGGTATGCTTGCATCTGCATCTCTCGGAGCGTCAACAAGAGGTATGTACGAACCTATTCACGGTTCTGCTCCCGATATTGCAGGAAAAAATATTGCAAACCCAATTGCTACCATACTTTCAGCGGCTATGATGCTCCGCTATTCATTCAATCTCAACGATGAAGCCGCAGCTATTGAAAATGCCGTAAATAAGGTCCTTGACGAGGGTTGGAGAACTGCCGACCTTATGGGCTGTGATGAGGGTACTCCCCTTTCATGCACGGAAATGACAGAAAAAATCTGCGAGGCACTCAATGGCTAATATCCGTGAAAAACTGGACAATCTCCACTGCGGACTGAATTCCCTTGCGGTATTCCGAAATCTGCTGAAAAATGATGTTATATCGGCACTTTCCGCGCTCCTTGAACTTCATGCAGAGGGAAAAAGCTTTGATGTGAATATTTACTCTCAATTCGTTTCACGACTTTATCAGCATAATGTCAATCTTTCGGAGTATATCTTCAAGCTTGTCTGCGAGGACGAAAACTTCTATATTTCGGGAAAATCCGAGGGCAAAGCTTTTGATGAACTGATTGAATCAGCTGTGGTAAACGAACTTGAAATGCTCCGTGAAATCTCACAGCTTACCGCTGGGGAACTGCAATACGGCTACTACCGCCTTTATCAGCTGCCCCAATGGAAAACCGCTGATATCGACTTTTCCGCTGAATATAAAAAACGCATTGAAAATATTGGTGTTTACGGCTGCGGAATTTTTGCCAACTCAACTATGTTTATACTGCGAAATGGCGAAATCGTACCCGTAAAAGCTCCCGATACACAGCGGCTTGATATGCTTTTCGGCTATGACCGTGAGCGTGCGGAAGTTGTGGAAAATACCCTTGCTCTTATAAATGGCAAAATTGCACAGAATACCCTGCTCTATGGCGACGCAGGCACGGGGAAATCTTCCACGGTAAAAGCTGTTGTAAACGAGTTTTCACATATGGGACTGCGTCTTGTGGAAATCACAAAGGAGCAGTTACGGGAGCTTCCAGAACTCATTGATAAATTAAGCGGGAATCCGCTGAAATTCATTATATTCATTGATGACCTCACATTTACATCGGGGGAGGACTGCTTCGGTGCACTGAAAGCGGCTTTAGAGGGCTCTGTTTCGGCTCGTTCCGACAACATAGCCATTTATGCCACAAGCAACCGCCGTCATCTCGTCAAGGAAAGCTTTTCCGACCGTGAGGGTGACGATGTTCACCGCAACGATACTATGCAGGAATTGCTCTCTCTGTCGGCACGTTTCGGACTTCGTGTGAATTTCAGCCGCCCCGACAAGAAAAATTACACCGCTATTGCTCTTGAACTTGCAAGGGCTCATGGCATAGATATGCCCGAGGACGAGCTGTTCCTCAAAGCTGAACAATTCGCCATTTCTTCGGGAAACGGACGTTCACCAAGAACGGCACGGCAATTTATAAATCAACTTATTATTAATTCTTAGGCAATGCTTCTCATTGCCAGCCTTTAGCCTTTAGCTATTAGCTTTTAGCTATTTATGCGAACCGCAAAAACAAATCCTAATTTATAAATAATCGTATAAATTACAGCTTTTAAAGCTAACGGCTAATGGCTAACGGCTAACAGCTTATTAAAAAAAGGAGTCTTTATTTATGATTACATTGGACAAAGTCTATCACGCAAAATATGTCCTTAAACAAGTTATACGGGAAACCGATGTCATACAGGCTCCCAAGATTAACCCCGATGCAAATATCTGGCTTAAAACCGAGAATTTGCAGATAACAGGCTCATTTAAGGTGCGTGGTGCGTACTATAAAATGTCCTGCCTTTCCGACGAGGAAAAATCAAAGGGAGTTATTGCCTGCTCCGCGGGAAATCACGCACAGGGTGTTGCTCTTGCAGCAGCTAAAAACGGCATAAAATCAATTATCTGCCTCCCTGACGGCGCGCCTATCTCCAAGGTTGAAGCTACCAAAAGCTATGGCGCGGAAGTATGCCTTGTAAAAGGCGTTTACGACGACGCTTACAAAGAGGCTCTCCGTCAGCGCGATGAAATGGGATATACTTTCATTCATCCCTTTGACGATGAATACGTTATTGCAGGTCAGGGTACTATCGGTCTTGAACTTATTGAGCAGATACCCGATATGGACGCTGTAATCGTTCCAATCGGCGGCGGCGGTCTTATCTCAGGAGTTGCTTTCGCTATAAAAAGCCTTAACCCGAAAATCAAAGTATACGGCGTTCAGGCAACAGGCGCTCCCAGTATGTACAATGCTGTTCGTGACGGAAAAATCCAAACGCTGTCGGGAGTATCAACAATTGCTGACGGTATCGCTGTAAAAGCTCCGGGAGAAACTACATTTGAACTTGTTTCTCAGTATGTTGATGAAATCGTTACTGTTACAGATGACGAAATATCCGCTGCAATTCTCGCTCTTATGGAACAGCAGAAGCTTGTAACAGAGGGCGCAGGCGCTGTTGCGGTTGCGGCGGCAATGTTCAATAAAGTTCCCATAAAAAACAAGAAAGTCGTGTGTCTCCTTTCGGGCGGAAATATCGACGTAACTATACTTTCAAGAGTTATCAAGCGCGGTCTGCTTATGACAGGCAGAAATATTACTCTCACTATTGAACTGCTTGATAAGCCCGGACAGCTTCTGGAGGTTTCACGTATTATTGCTGAACTTGGCGGAAACGTTATTTCTATCCACCATGAACGAGCTAACGAGGGGTCGGCTGTAAACGGCTGTTATCTCAGACTTGTGCTTGAAACACGTAATTATGAGCATATTGAGGCTATAAAAAATGCCCTTATTGAAAACGGATTCAAAATTACAAACGATTAAGGAGTTGTATACTATGATTAAGATTCACACAGAAAAAGCACCTGCCGCAGTAGGTCCTTACTCACAGGCTGTTATCTCAAACGGCATGGTTTACACAAGCGGACAGATTGCTATAAATCCTGTTACAAATACCGTTGAAGCTGCTACTATCGAGGAACAGACTGAACAGGTTATGAAAAATCTCGGCGCTGTTCTCGAAACAGCAGGCTCTTCCTTTGAAAAAGCTGTGAAAACTACCTGTTTTCTTGCGGATATGAACGATTTTGCCGCTTTCAATGAGATATACGGAAAATACTTCACAGGTCTTCCTGCAAGAAGCTGTGTTGCTGTTAAGACTTTACCTAAAAATGTTCTTGTGGAAGTTGAGGTTATCGCTGAAACAAATCTATAAACGGAGGAAATAATTATGACTGTCAAGGAAATGCAGGAGAAAATCCTGAAACTGAAAAAAGATACAAATACAGCCATTCTCGCCCACAGCTACCAGTCCCGTGAAATCGTGGAAATTGCGGATTTTACAGGTGACAGCTACAAACTGAGCGTGGACGCAACGAAAATTCCCAATGAAAATATACTTTTCTGCGGAGTTCACTTTATGGCGGAAACTGCAAAAATGCTCTCTCCTGAAAAGCGCGTATACCTTGCAAATAAGGGCGCCGGCTGTCCCATGGCTGAGCAAATGGACAAGGATATGATTGCTGAAATCAAGGCAAAAGAGCCTGACAGAACTGTTGTGGCTTATATCAATACCACAGCTTCTCTCAAAACCGTCTGCGATGTCTGCGTTACTTCTTCAAGCGCGCTGAAAATCGTGGAAAAAATCGATTCGGACAAAATACTTTTTATCCCCGACTGCAACCTCGGCGGCTGGGTAAAATCACAGCTTCCCGAAAAGGATATTATGCTCCTCAACGGCGGCTGTCCTGCTCATTCCGCTATAACAAAGGAAGAAGTTCTTGCGGCTAAGGCTGAACATCCCGACGCTCTTTTTCTTGTACATCCCGAATGCCGCCCCGAAGTTACTGCTCTTGCTGATTATGCAGGCTCTACAAGCGGTATCATGGACTACGCTATGAAATCCGACGCTAAGGAATTCATTATTGGCACTGAAAATTCAATTGCAGAACATCTCCAGTATGACTGCCCCGAAAAAAAGTTCTATCCCCTTACAAAAAAACTTATATGCACTGATATGAAGCTTACAACTCTCCCCGATGTTTACCGCTCGCTCCTTGCAATTGCAGGAAATCCAGAGGGTGAGGCTTTTGAGATACTTATGGACGAGGAGCAGATTGCTGCTGCACGTAAATGTATTGATAAAATGATTGAGCTTGGCGGCTGATTTTATGACTGAACTTATTGAAAAATTATTCGAAACTGCTGATTTGTCCGACCATGAGCTAAAATCGCTCATTGCCGATAAATCCGAAAATACTGCGGAATATCTTGCAAAACGCGCCGATGAAGTCCGCCGCAGACACTACGGCAATAAAGTATTCCTCCGTGGTCTTATTGAGATTTCCTCATACTGCAAAAATGACTGCTTTTACTGCGGAATCCGACGCAGCTGCAAGTCTGCACAGCGTTACCGCCTTGACCGCCAGCAGATACTTGAATGTGCTGAAATCGGCTATAATCTTGGACTGCGCACCTTTGTAATGCAGGGCGGCGAGGACGCTTTTTTCACTGATGATTATATGTGCGGAATAATATCTGAACTCCGTCAACGTTACCCCGAATGTGCAATTACTCTTTCTCTTGGTGAACGCTCAGCCGAAAGCTACAGGAAAATGAAAGCGGCAGGCGCTGACAGATACCTGCTCCGCCATGAAACAGCTTCACGGGAATTGTACAATAAAATTCACCCACAGGAAATGGCACTTGACAATCGCATAAAATGCCTGTATAATTTAAAGGAGACAGGTTATCAGACGGGTTCTGGCTTTATGGTTGGAGTGCCATTTCAGACTGTTGATGATATCGTTAAGGATATCCGATTTTTGCAGGATTTACAGCCGCAGATGATTGGCATAGGGCCTTTTGTTCCCCATAAAGACACTCCTTTCAGGTCGGAAAAGGGCGGCTCTTTTGAGCTTACTATACGTCTGCTTGGAATCCTCCGTCTCATGTTTCCTAAGGTGCTTCTGCCTGCTACTACGGCTCTGGGAACAATTTCCCCAAACGGCAGAACAGCAGGTCTTAAAACAGGCTGTAACGTAATTATGCCGAATATTTCACCTGAGGACGCAAGAAAAAAATATAACCTATACGACAACAAGCTTATTTCAGGCGGCGAAACTGCTGAGGGTCTGTCACTGCTTAAAGCGGAGATTGAGGCGGCAGGCTATGAGGTTGCCAGTGAAAGAGGCGATTACTTAGAGGAGTAAACTATGAGAGTACGTTTTCATCTGCCCGATTTTTCAGGGCGTTTCAAGCTTAATTTATTATTTGCGGATATGCTGAAAAACTTCCCCCACTATTTCCGTGAGGGTGTTGAAATTGCATCCTTCTACGGTGTATTTCCACCGTCCATGTGGAATGGCGGACGTACACAGGGCGGCGTATGCGACCCGAATTATGTAAAGGCTGTTATCAAGGCATTCAACGAAAGAGGTATTCCGCTCCGCTTTACATTTACAAATCCTGTGCTGGAGAAAAAGCACCTTAACGACCCTTTCTGCAATATGGTATTGAATCTTGCAAATAACGGTCTTAACGAGGCTATTGTTGTATCTCCGCTTCTTGAGGACTATATCCGCAAGAATTTCCCCAACTATAAGCTGACAAGCTCCACCTGCAAGCGTATAACTGACCCCGAAAAGCTTGAAGAAGAACTGAGCAAGGATTATAGTATTGTTGTTGTTGACTATGACCTTAACAATAAATTCGATATCCTTGAAAAGCTTCCAAGAAAACAGGACTGTGAGCTTCTTGTTAATGCCTGCTGTGAGCCGGGATGCCCCATGCGCTCCGAGCATTACCGCACTATCGGAGTTATGCAGATTGCTTACAACGAGCATATAAGAGATAACCCCAATGTGCCTTTCAATCCCAATAAGTTCGATAAGCGCAATCTGGAAGGCTGCCGTTTCGCTCAGCGTGGAACATTTGAAATCCGCAAGCTAAGCACTCATATCTCCCCTGACGATATCTGGGAGAAATACGTGCCTATGGGATTTGAGCAGTTCAAGATTGAGGGACGTACTTCAAGCAATCTCAATATCGCTGAAACCTATATGTACTACATGGCAAAGCCTGAATACCGCGACGAAGCACGTTTTAATCTCCTTAAAGCTATGGAGAACACAGGAGCGCTGAAATTCACCTGATATAACGCAAACTGCATATATTATTACAAAGGCGGTGTTATATGTTACGAATGATTAAAACTATTAAAAGAGATATCGCTCTTATACGCAACAGTGACCCTGCGGCAAGAAATGCTGTGGAAATACTGCTGACTTATCCCACACTCAGAGCCATTCGCTCTTATCGCCTTGCTCATTGGTTCTATGTGCGAAAATATTATACTATTGCGAGAATTATCTCTCAGCACGCAAGAAATAAAACCGGTATTGAAATTCATCCCGGCGCAACTATCGGCAGAGGTCTTTTCATAGACCATGGTATGGGCGTTGTTATCGGTGAAACTGCTGTTATCGGTGATAACTGTCTGCTGTATCAGGGAGTAACTCTCGGCGGTACAGGTAAGGATAAGGGCAAACGTCATCCCACTCTTGGAAATAACGTCCTCGTGGGTGCAGGCGCAAAGGTGCTTGGTCCCTTTACTGTGGGAAATAATGTGAAAATTGCCGCAAATGCCGTTGTTCTCAACGCTATCCCCGATGACTGTACTGCTGTGGGCGTGCCTGCAAGAATCGTCCGCAGAAAAGGCGAAAAGGTGCATCAGCACAAGGTTACTCAGGATATCGACCAAATTCATATTCCTGACCCCGTTTCCCTTGAACTGTGCAGGCTTCAGGCGGAGGTTGACAGTCTTAAAAAGGAAATTGCACGGCTGAAAAGTGAATGAATACGAAATTCCCCAAATTTTTTATATTTTTGGGGATTTTTTCTTGCATTTTTATTAATTATATGATATAATGTATTCAAGCAATGTACCCCAAACTTGATATGGAGGTTGTTAATGATGAAAATGAAAAAAATTGCAGCTATGACAGCTGCTCTGTTGATTTGTGCAAGTACTATGGGCTATTTGCCACAGTGCTCAATCAAAATCAGTAATGTCACCGCTAATGCGGCAGAAGAAGAAATCACAAGCGTAGAAATCAACGAAGCAAATTTCCCCGATGAAAACTTCCGTGAACATGTCAAGAAAAAATTTGATACTGACGGTGACGGTGTGCTTTCAAAAGAAGAAATCGAGGCTGTAACTGAAATTTACGTCAATAAAAAGGGAATTTCTGATTTGTCCGGATTGAAATATTTTATAAATTTAAGGGCGTTATATTGCACTGATAATCAGCTCACATCACTTGATGTAAGTAATAACACTGCATTGGCAGAAATAAAATGCAACGGCAATCAACTTACAACACTTGATGTAAGCAATAACAGAGCATTGCTGTGGGTGCATTGCAAAGATAATCAACTCACCTCACTTGACATTAGCAATAACAGCAAAATGGGAGAGTTGAGGTGTGACAACAATCAACTCACAACACTTGATGTAAGCAAAAACACAGCCTTAACCGGTTTATACTGCGACGGAAATCAAATTACCACACTTGATGTAAGCAAAAATACATCTTTATTTGATTTATCTTGCAGTTCTAATCAACTTACAACTCTTGATGTTAGTAATAATACGTCATTAAGATATTTATTTTGCTATTCTAATCAGCTTACAACCATCGATGTAAGTAATAACACGGGTTTAGAGCAATTATCTTGTGGTTCTAATCAACTCACAGCACTCGATATAAGTAAGAACACAGCTTTAGAGTATTTATATTGCAGTTCTAACCAACTCACAGTGCTTGATGTCAGCAACAATACTGTATTGAAAGAAATGCATTGTGACCAGAATCAACTTACAACACTTGATGTAAATAAGAATGTCAATTTATCTTATTTAAACTGTTATGAAAATCAGATAGAAGTCCTTGACGTAAGCAAAAATGTGGCTCTTGAAGCACTCTGGTGCTATAACAACAAACTTACAACACTTGATTTAAGCAACAATACCGCGCTTAAAGACCTGAATTGCCATGGAAATCAGCTTACCAGTCTCAATCTGAACGAAAATATAAATCTTGAAGTTATTAACAGTTTCAATAACATATACAAAATTGAACTTACTGACGGAAAATTCGACCTTTCCACACTTCCCACAGGTTTCGATATAACAAAAGCTTCTGAATGGACAAACGGCACAGTTAAGGACAATATCCTTACAGTTGAGGATATTTCAAAGGAAGTTACGTACCAATACGACTGCGGACTGAAAGCAATCGAAACATTCACATTAAAACCACCTTTTGAACTTCCAGCAGGCAGCGTAGAAATCAACGAAGCAAATTTCCCCGATGAAAACTTCCGTGAATTCGTCAAGAATTACTATGATAAAGACGATGACAGTGTGCTTTCAACTGATGAAATTGCAGCTGTAACTGAAATGACTCTTATCGATTACATCGGCCATAGCAAAATCGAAGTTTCTGATTTAAAGGGTATAGAATACTTCACAAATCTTGAACTCTTAGATTGTCATACTCAAAATTTAAAAGAACTCGATTTAAGCCGAAATACATCTTTAAAAGCTTTAGATTGCAGAGAAAATCAGCTCACAACTCTTGATTTAAGCAATAATACAGCATTAACACAACTAAACTGCGACAATAACCAGCTTACAGAACTTGATTTAAGCAATAACACAGCATTAACATCCCTAAAATGCGACAATAACCAGCTTACAGAACTTGATTTAAGCAATAATACAGAATTACTCGCGTTGTTTTGCAATGAAAATCAGCTTACAATTCTCAATGTAAGCAAAAATACAATGCTAACCCGCTTGGAATGTAGTAAAAATCAACTCACAACCCTTGATATAAGTAATAACACACTATTAGATTACCTGAATTGCAACCAGAACCAACTTACAACTATTGATATAAGCAAGAATGAAGAATTAGATTTCTTGAAATGCAACAATAACCAACTTACATCCATTGATACACACGGCAGATCCTTATCTCTTGAAATTTTTGACAATGCATATGAAATCGCTCTCACTGACAATACTTTCGATTTATCTACCCTTCCCGAAGGATTTGATGTAACTAAAGCCTCTAATTGGACAAATGCCGAAGTTGAGGGCAATATTCTCACAGTTATTGACGATACAAAATATGTTACATACGATTATGACTGCGGAAAAGGAACTACATTATCATTTGCACTGTTTACTAAAAATAATACAGATAATCAAGTTCCTGAAAAACTTGATGTTAGAATTAACCAAGAAAACTTCCCCGATAAAGCTTTCCGTCAGTATATTACAGAAAGAGTTGACGATGACCAGAACGGAAGGCTTTCTTATAGTGAAGCTATGGGTGAATCAACAATGCATATTTCTGAATCAGGGATTTCCGACTTGACAGGCTTACAATATTTTAAAAATCTTCAAACTTTAGATTGTTCCGGAAACAAACTCTCTCAGCTTGATATAAGTGAAAACAAAGTACTTACACATTTATATTGCGAAAATAACAATCTGACAACTCTTGATACAAGTAATAATCCATTCCTTTACGCTTTATTTTGCCACCATAATAACCTGACAAATCTTGATGTAAGAAACAATACTGAATTATCGGTATTATGGTGCAGCTACAATCAGCTCACAACTCTTGATGTAAGTAAAAACACGGCATTAAAAGATTTAGGATGCGATAACAATCAGCTTACAAGTCTTGATTTAAGCAATAACAAAATTCTTAACGGAGATGAAATTGTATTTGCTACCGATAATAACAAATACAAAATTAATCTCACCGATAATACCTTCGACCTTTCAACTCTCCCCGCAGGATTTGACATAACAAAGGCTTCTGAATGGACAAACGGCACAGTTAAGGACAATATTCTTACAGTTAAGGATATTTCAAAGGAAGTTACGTACAAATATGACTGCGGACATGAAACAATTGAAATATTCACATTAATTCCTACTAATGAATCTGTTACACCTCCCACACAGGAAATTAAAGTCACATTAAAGGGAGATGCAAACTGTGATGGCAAGGTAACAATTGCAGATGCTACTGCAATATTACAGTCCCTTGGAAATCCAGATAAATATAATTTGTCTGCACAGGGAGAAAAAAATGCTGACGTTACAGGAAATGACGGTGTAATGCCCTCCGACGCGGTAATGATTCAGGCATATGACGCAAAAATGGTTGATGAATTTTAAATAATAAATATCCCCCACATCCGAAAATTGAAATCGGTGTGGGGGGATTTTTATTTCTTAAAAACATTTACAATCAAAATTACCGCAGGTGAAAGAACTGCCGCTACAACCCAGATTATCCAGCTTATATGCCAATTGAAAGTGATAAAGCTGTAACCAAGATAAACAGCAGTTATAATTGACCAGTAAATTCCCATAGCTACCAGAGAATTTCCAACATTTATTTTTTTCTCACGGCTGTATCTGTCTTTTTCTAAAAGCACGTTATATCCGCTGTTGGTTATGCCGACTCTGACAATAAAGAATACACCTGCCGCTACTGCCATAAAAAGAAATATTGCCCCCAAATCCTCTAAAGGCGAACCTCCGAAAAGTATATCGCAGACAACAGCAGGAATAAATGAAAGTATGCAGAGAATTACGCCTATAATCAAGTGCAATGTATTTTTTGAGTGGTCACGTTCACACTTTTCCTTGACCATGCCGTCAACTCCGTATTCCGTATCAAGGCACTCTTTTTCCATATACTCAAACTTTTTCGTAAGGCTTCCAGAGTAGATAAATAATCCAACTGCCGCCGCAACTGATAAAAATATAAATATGGGACTTAATTCTGACAAAGCTGAATCCTCAAAAAGGATTTCAAAAAGTATTGCCGCAACAGGTGAGAGTATACACAATGCAACTCCTACCGCAACATAGAGAGCTTTTTTGCTGTTCTTTTCAAGATACTCCACAGCCTCTGCCATTGACACGGGGCGGAGAGGCGGTTCTGTTTCAACGTGTGCTTTTACGGATACTGTTTCAATATTCTCTGTGGAAATATTCTGCTCCAGTTCAAGCTCATCTTTTAAAAGTACGTCAGTGCTGACGGAAAATATTTCTGCTAATTTAAGTATACGTGCAAGGTCGGGAGTTGACTGCGCGCCCTCCCACTTTGAAACTGACTGCCTGCTTACTCCTAATTTTTCAGCAAGCTCGTCCTGTGTCATACCTGACTTTTTTCTTAATTCAATTATCTTATCCGCTAATATCATAATTGTTCCTCCGTTTGATTTTTTAATAGTTTCCACGAAGCCGGCTTCCGCGTTTTCCATGATTAAAGTATACCATATCTGCCCGTTGCAGTCAATAAAGTTCGCTTTGAAATTTGTCAACCGGCAGTTGCAATGGCTGTATTTCGGAAAAAATCAGCATTCATGCAATCTGACAAATATTTACATAACTATTGCAAAGTAAAGAAATATATGGTATAATATCCTCATTGCAACTGCTATATGTTGTAACAAATAATATACGGAAAGGGATTAAAGAAATGAAAAAAGGATTAAAAATCACGCTTATCATACTGGGGATTATTGTAGTGCTGATTGTGGGGGCATTGCTTATTGTACCGAAAAAAATGGCAATGTCGGTATACAATGATTATTTTGGAAAACGCTACACAACAGATGAAGCATGGCAATTTCAGGTTGAAGAATTCGACGGACTTGCAAGAGAAAAGCATATCTTTACTTCAAACGAGGAGCAGAAGCTTACAGGCTACATCTATTCGAAGGGCGATACCGAGGCAAAAGGGCTTATTGTTATTGCTCACGGTTTCGGGGCAGGACATAACAGCTATATGGATGTTGCCGATTATTTTGCTTCCAATGGCTACAAGGTTTTCGCCTACGACGCAACAGGCAACGACGAAAGCGAGGGCGAAAGTGTAAAGGGCTTTCCGCAGGGAATTATCGATCTTGACTATGCGCTGAACTACATAAAAAATATAGAAGAATTGTCTGATTTGCCCGTTATGCTCTGGGGACACAGCTGGGGCGGATATTCTGTATGCTCAGTATCAAGGCTTCATCCTGAAATCAAAGGTATCATATCAGTGGCAGGCTTTAACAAATCCCTTGATATGCTTGAATCTACAGGCAGAGAACTTGCAGGTGACGCTGTTGACTTTGTCTTGCCTATTTTTGAAAAACATGAAACGAAAAATTTCGGTGATTACGCGGCAATGAGCGCTCTTGAAAGCCTTGAAAATTCTAATACAAAAGTTTTAATGTTTCACAGTGCAGATGATGATGTAATACCTATTGAAATAAGCTATGATAGATATTACGAAAAATTTGCTGATAATGAGAGATTTTCTTTTGTCCGCTTTGAAGATAAGGGGCATAATAATATTCTTATTTCTAAATCTGCACTGGAGTACCGAAAAGAGTACAACAAAGCTGGCGAGGAATATGTTTCGCAGTTTGGCGAGGGAGAATTTACAAACGAAATGCGTCATGATTATATTAAAACACATTTTGACAAATCAAAGGGAAATGAACTCGACAGCGAAATGATGTCGCAGATGCTCGAATTTTATAATAATTGTATAGCATAAACTATTGGAGGATTTTATGTATGAACAGGATTATATAATGCGGCAGATTCACGACATAACAAGGGCAATAGCCAAAATGTTCTTTAATGTCAATGTGGAATCTCCTGCAACGGAAATAATAAAAGATATGCAGGCAATGGAAAAGGCTCAAGAGCTTTTACAAAAATCGGACGAGGGAAAAATATGCTATGCCGAAGCTGAACTTTTCAACCTGATAAAAGACAATTCTTTGGATAATCTTTTAGTGGGACTTAAATTTTATTCCTACATTAATAATAAGGATGATGAGGAACTGGAACGTGGTAAATTCAGTCGTGTAAAAGTAAAGGCAGGAATTACACGTCTGCTTACAGAATATGGACTTAAAAATATGGCTGATCTTTTCTTTTTTGAAGAAATCGAATAAATTTTGGTATAACAGTTGACAAACCACGTTAGATATGATATAATTTACTATAGTAACACATAGAAGCAAGTGTGTTATATAATGATATAAGGGGGTTATATTAATGAAAATTGCTTTCAAAATCATGAGTATCGTTCTGCTGATTTACTTCGGTATTCCCGCAGTAAAAGTTCTGCTTGCCCTTTTAGGCGTGGGTGCACTTTCTGCTGCTGTTGGCGGAACAGCAGGCGCTGCCGGAGGATTTGCAATAGTCGTTGCTCTGATTGGCTGTATTCCCGTATTTATAGCAGTTGCTATGGCAATTAAAGGTGTACAGCAGAAATACGGCGAATGTTCAAAACTGGCATTCATTATTCTTTTCCTGAATATCCTCTCTCTCGTTTTTACACAAGACAAAGCAATGGCGATATTCGGAATCATCTTAATCGGAAGCTATATTTACCTTGCAAAATCACTCCAGAAAATATGGTAAAATAAAATAACAGGCTGAAGCTTTTTCAAAAGTGGCTTCAGCCCTTATTTTTTGCCATTTTTTGCGATATTTTGAATTTTTTATGAATTTTCTCTTGACAAATACTAATACATTAGGTATAATAATAATGTATTATTATTTTATTTAGGGGGAAATGTAATGAAAAAGAAAATATTTACAAGAATTGCAAGCGTTTTGGCTGTCGGACTTGCTGTCGGATTCACAAAGCCCGTTTTCTTTGCACATTCAGAGAAAAACGAAGACGGCACCATGAGCGTAACAGACGAAAACCGCGAAACTCTGCTGGGTATCAAAGACCCGAATGAGTATTTCTTAGGAGCCGCTTCCCAATTCTCAGTATTCCTCAACGGCGATTTCAACGCAAATGAATCGGACTGTGAGGGACGACTGGCAGCAGCAGGAAACGCAAATCTCGGCACTGAGACACCGCACTATTCTGTAGGTGCTAAGCTTGAAAACGCCGGAGATATAGCGCATATTGTTATCGGCGGAAATACACTTACAAATTTCAGCGCAAATCAGAAAAACTTTGTAATGGGTGAGAATCTTACCATTGGCGGAGAAGTTGCTACATATCTGGCAAATGGCAATTGTAATGTTTATGTCGGTGAGCTTTTCAGCTTCGAGGAACAGTTTGAACTTTTGAATCAGCGTTCCGAATACCTTACAGAACAGGAAGAAAACGCAATACTGGAAATAAACCCGTATTTTAATTCAGGCTGGACAATCAGAGGTGAGGACAAAAATCTCAACGTTGTAACTCTTACAGAAGAACAGTTTGAAATTTTCGACGGTGGATATATCGACCTTACACTTGATATCCCTGATGGTTCATACATTGTAATCAATGTTCCCGGAAATCAGGTTGACATGCCTCGTACATCTGTTTATACAGTCGATGCAAGCGGTCAGAAAACTCCTACATACGAGAATACACCTCTTCTTTATAACCTCTATGAAGCAACAAGCTTCCATTATACAGGTTCAATACAGGGTTCAACACTTGCTCCTGACGCTGACGCAACCGGCGACCAGGGAGGTCACGTAGCAGGTGCTACAATAGCAAAATCCTTTGAAGGTGGAATCGAGTTCGGATATTCCAAATTTGACCCAATTTATCTCGAAGTCGCTGAGCCTGTCACAACAACAACCACTACAACAACTACTGCTACAACTACAACAACTACTACCACAACAACGACCACGACAACTACAACCACTACAACAACCACAACTCAGGCTACAACAACGACCACATATGTTGTAAACATAAACAAAATAGATGTAGGCGGAACAGAGGTTGCAGGTGCACGACTTGAACTCAGCGGCGTTGACGAAAGCGGCGAGGCTATTACATTTGAAAAGGGTTCAATAATTGTTGACAGATATGGTGAGCTTATCAACGGTGTTGGTGAAACACTGGTATGGATAAGCGGCGAAGGTACAACTATAGTAATCGTTGAAGACGGTACATACACACTTCACGAGGCGGCTGCTCCAAATGGATATGAAGTAGCTAATGACATAGTTTTTGAAGTCAATGACGGAATTGTTACAGTTGATGGTAAGGTTGTAGATTCAATTGATATGGTTGACGAGAGAATCACAACAACAACAACTACTACAAAGCCAACAACGACAACAACAACAACTACTACTACAAAGCCAACAACGACGACAACAACAACAACAACTACTACTACCACTACCACCACTACAACAACTACCACCACAACTACTACAACTACCACCACTACAACGACCACAATACCTCAGATAGTTCTTGGTGGAGATGTCACAACAACAACGACAACACCCACAACAACAACAACAACAACAACAACTACTACTACTACTACTACCACTACTACTACTACCACCACCACAACAACAACAACTACTACTACAACTACCACTACAACAACTACCACTACAACAACTACCACCACAACAACTACCACTACAACAACTACCACCACCACAACTACTACAACTACCACTACAACAACTACCACTACCACAACAACTACAACAACTGCAACAACAACAACAACAACAACAACAACTACCACAACAACTACTACAACTGCTACAACAACAACTACTACCACAACTACCAAAAAGGCAACAACTACGAAAAAGACAACAGCAAAGCCCTCAGATTCACCTAAAACAGGAGATAACAATGGCCTTGCAGTTGCTTTCACAGTACTTGCAGGAGCAGCTGCCGCAGCAGTACTTGCAAGAAAGAAAAACAAGTAAATAACACAAACGGCTTTGCTTTCGGGCAGAGCCGTTTTTGCATTATTAATGAAGTTTACAAAAATTGTTGGCAATTCTTGAAAAATGTACATATTCCTTGAACTTAACTTGACAAATTTGTTTATATATGTTATAATGTATATATCTACTTATTATTTACTAACAGTATTACCAAAAGGAGGACGTATAATGAGAAAAAACGAAATCATAGGTCTTACCCCCGAAATCCAGAAACTCGCTGACAAATCAATTGAGGGTTATCGTATCGACCCCGCCCTCTATACCCAGTACGACGTTAAACGTGGTCTAAGAGACATTAACGGAAACGGCGTTGTTGCAGGTCTTACAAATATAAGCACTATTAATGTCGATGAAAACGGTTTCGGAAAGCTTTTGTACCGCGGAATTGACGTTGAAGATATTGTTGACGGTTTTATCAAAGAAAAACGTTTTGGATTTGAAGAAACCATATATCTCCTCCTGTTCGGCAAAATGCCTACCGCGTCAGAACTTGCTGAATTCAAGAAAATTCTTATTGAGGCAAGAAATCTTCCGCCTACATTTACAAGAGATATCATCATGAAATCCCCCAGCGATAATATGATGAACATTCTTGCAAAATCAGTGCTATCTCTCTATTCCTATGATAATAACGCAAATGATATAACTATAGCAAATGTACTGAGACAGAGTCTGTCCCTTATAACCCTGTTTCCTCTTCTTGCGGTTTACGGATATCACACATATAGATACACCCGTGAGGGCGGAAGCTTCTTTATCCATGACCCTAATCCTGAGCTTTCAATTGCAGAAAATCTGCTCTACATGCTTCGTCCCGACCAGAAATATACTGAGCTTGAAGCTCGTATTCTTGACCTTGCCCTCGTTCTTCATGCGGAACACGGCGGCGGCAATAACTCAACATTTACAGTTCATGTTGTATCTTCATCGGGAACTGATACCTATTCCGCTATTGCGGCAGCTTTAGGTTCACTTAAAGGACCAAAACACGGCGGCGCAAATATCAAGGTTGCGCTCATGTTTGATGATATGAAGCAGAATATCAAGGACTGGACTGACGAAAGCGAGGTAAGAGAGTATCTGAAAAAACTGCTCCACAAGGAAGCTTTCGACAATGCAGGTCTGATTTATGGCATGGGACACGCTGTATATTCCCACTCCGACCCCAGAGCGACTGTTTTCAAGGGATTTGTTGAGAAGTTAAGCTCCGAAAAGGGTTTGCACGACGAATTCAACCTCTACGCTATGGTTGAACGTCTCGCTCCCGAGGTTATCGCTGAGGAAAGACGCATATACAAAGGCGTATGCGCAAATGTTGATTTCTACAGCGGATTTGTTTATCGTATGCTTGGCATACCCGACGAGCTTTTCACTCCCCTTTTCGCAATTTCCCGTATTGCAGGCTGGTCTGCACATCGAATTGAGGAACTTATCAACTCCAACAAGATTATTCGTCCTGCTTACAAGGCAATATCTCCTGTAAGAGCATACACAGATATGGAAAACAGAATTGACTGATTTCAAAAGGCACCGAAAGGTGCCTTTTCTTGTTGATAAATTGAAGCAAAAATGGGATTCTAAAGGGTGAAACCCTTTAGAAGAGTCCAGAGACAGCGGCGGGGAGCCCCCGCGGGCATCATGGTGGGTGCAGGGCAAAGCCCTGCGTAGCGTTCAAGCGCTCTGCAAGAGAGAGCGTCCCTTACAATTAAACGTTTTCACAAATAGATTTATGTGATATTTTACAAAAAATGCTTTACAAATCATCTCAAATATGTTATAATATAAAAACAATGATACGAAAAATCCAATAGAAAGGTTTTGATTTTTATGAATAACACAACTCAACTTATGAACCACAACGGCATGACCTGCGTGAAACTGTCCGCAGGAGGCTACGAGGCACTCATTGCCTACGAAATCGGCTGCAATGTTATCCGTCTCCGCAACAACAATGAGGCTATGGAGTTCTTCCGCTGGAATCCCGACAATACCTTTGATGATATTTTCCAGTCCGCTGAGGTTTGGGGACTTCCTACCCTCTATCTCCCTAACAGATTCGCAGACGGTATTCTTAAAACCTCCGACGGCACATATCAGCTCCCTGTAAACGAAAAAGCGCCCTACAACAACCATATCCACGGATTTTTGCACAAGCGCACATTTGAAGTCGTTGAGCACAATGCCGACAGCAATTGTGCATGGGTAAAAACACGCTATGTTTACGACGAAAGGGACGAATTCTTTCAGTATCTCCCAATCCGCTTTACAGCTGAGTATACTTTCACTCTGTCTGCAAGCGGTCTTGAACAGGATATCTGCTTTATCAACAACGACGACAAGGTTCTTCCCATGTCCCTTGCATCTCATACAGCTATAAATGCTCCTTTTGTTGACGGTGCAAAAGAGGAGGATATCCGCCTTACTGTGCCCGTAGGCAAGAAGTGCGAGCTCAATGAAAGATGTCTCCCAACAGAACAGCTTAAATCCCTTACAATGTGGGATTTGGAGTATAAAGAGGGTACAAAATGCCCTGTTTTACAGGTAGTTGACAACGATATGTACATCGCTGAGACAACAAAGCTGGACGGTATGGAATTCCACGGCGTTATCGCTGAAGATATCGCAAGCGGAAAGAAGCTCTGCTACGAGGTTTCCGACGAATACGGATTCTGGATTATCTGGAATGACCGCGGATTCAATCACTATTTCTGTCCCGAGCCTATGACTGCTATGATTGACGCTCCAAATCTTAACCTTTCACCCGAAGTTACAGGATATCGTGAGGTTAAACCGGGTGAAGAATTTACTGCACATCAGAGATTTTTTTCGAATTAAGAATTAGTAGGGGCTGCCTTTGGCAGTCCGCGATGCAAGTCGGGAATAAAACTAACGACTAAAAGCTCTATTTTTGTCATTATGCACAAATTTTAAGTGAAATATTAGTAAATCACAATTCTATGTAAACACTTGTATTATTATTCATTTTATGTTATAATAATAAGTGATATTTGAGTTATCGGACTTTTTTAGCTGATAAACCTACACGCTGATGTTATCTGATTTAACCAACGTGACACGGCGATATTATCAACTATCAATATAATTAAGTAAGGAGTAGATTACAATGAAGTTCGGATTTTTTGATGACGCAAATAAGGAATACGTCATTAATTCCCCCAGAACACCTTATCCGTGGATTAACTACCTCGGAACACAGGCTTTCTTTTCATTAATTTCAAACACAGCAGGAGGCTACAGCTTCTATAAGGACGCTCGTCTCAGACGTATTACACGTTACCGCTACAACAACGTTCCAATCGATATGGGCGGACGTTATTTCTATATCAACGATAATGGTACAGTTTGGAACCCCGGCTGGTCTCCTGTAAAGACAGAGCTTGATTCTTATGAGTGCCGTCACGGTATGGGATATACAATCATCACAGGTAAGAAGAACGACCTGAAAGCTCAGGTTACTTTCTTCGTTCCACAGAATTACAACGGCGAAGTTCAGCAGGTTGTACTCACAAACGAGGGTACAGAAGAAAAGTCATTCTCACTTTTCTCATTTGCTGAATGGTGTCTCTGGGACGCTCAGGACGACTGCACAAACTTCCAGAGAAACTTCTCTACAGGTCGTGTTGAAGTAGTAGGCTCTACAATCTACCACAAGACTGAGTACAGAGACAGACGTGACCACTTCGCTTTCTATACTGTAAATGATGAAATCGACGGTTACGATACAGACAGAGATTCCTTTATCGGTCTCTACAATGGTTTCAATGACCCACAGGCTGTTATGGCTAACGCTGCTAATAATTCATTTGCAGACGGTTGGTCTCCTATTGCTTCTCACTATAAGAAGATCACTCTCGCTCCCGGCGAATCCAAGACTCTTATCTTTATCCTTGGCTATGTTGAGATGCCTGCTGACAAGAAGTTCGAGGCTGACGGCGTAACAATCAACAAGGAAAAGGCTCTTGCTATGATTGACCAGTACAACACACCTGAAAAGGTTGCTGCAGGTCTTGCTGAGCTTAAGGCTGCATGGGACGAGCTTCTCGGTATCCTCAATGTTAATACTTCCGACGATAAAGTTAATCGTATGGTTAATATCTGGAATCAGTATCAGTGTATGGTTACTTTCAACCTCTCACGTTCTGCTTCCTACTTCGAGAGCGGTATCGGTCGTGGTATGGGCTTCCGTGATTCCAACCAGGATATCCTCGGTTTCGTTCACCAGATTCCTGACCGTGCAAGAGAGCGTATTATCGACATCGCTTCTACTCAGCTTGAAGACGGCGGATGCTATCACCAGTATCAGCCACTTACAAAGAAGGGTAACTCCGATATCGGCGGCGACTTCTCAGATGACCCGCTGTGGATGATTCTCTCTGTTTCCGCTTATATCAGAGAAACAGGCGACTGGTCACTCCTTGATGAGCTTGTTCCTTACGACAATGATATGTCCAAGGCTAAGCCCATGCTCGACCACCTCAAAGTTTCTTTCTACAAGATTGTAAATAACCTCGGTCCTCACGGTCTGCCTCTTGCTATGCGTGCTGACTGGAACGACTGTATCAACCTTTCATGCTATTCCGATACTCCCGGTGAGAGCTTCCAGACTTATACAAATCCCAAGTTTGCTGCTGAGGGCGGTTACTCCAAGATTGCTGAGTCTGTAATGGTTGCTACTCTGTTCACTTATGCAGGTCCTAATTATGTTGCAATTCTCAAGCATCTCGGCAAGGATGACGAGGCTGCTGCTGCTCAGGCTGAAATTGACAAGATGAAGAAGAACGTTATGGAATCCGCATTTGACGGTGACTGGTTCCTCCGTGCTTACGATTCTACAGGCGCTAAAATGGGCTCTAAGGAGTGCGAGGAAGGTAAGATATTCATCGAGCCTCAGGGCTTCGCTGTAATGTCTGAAATCGGTAAGGAAGAGGGCGCTGATATCAAGACTCTCGAATCTATTGACAAATACCTCAATACTCAGTACGGTCTTGTTCTCAATAACCCTGCATTCTCCAAGTACTATATCCAGTACGGTGAGATTTCCACATATCCCGGCGGATATAAGGAAAACGCAGGTATCTTCACACACAACAATGCTTGGATTATCTGTGCTGAGGCTTATGCAGGCAGAGGTGACAAGGCATTCGAGTACTACAGCAAGATTGCTCCTGCTTTCAATGAGGATATTTCCGACCTCCACAAGACAGAGCCTTATGTATACGGTCAGATGATCGCAGGTAAGGATGCAAGCCGATTTGGTGAGGGTAAGAACTCATGGCTGACTGGTACTGCTGCTTGGAACATGGTTGCTATTTCCCAGTATATCCTCGGAATTTCTCCCGATTGGGACGGATTAAAGGTTGATCCTTCAATTCCTCACGAGTGGGACGGCTTCACAGCTACAAGAAAGTTCCGCGGTGCAACTTATAACATCACTGTTAAGAATCCCAACCACGTTTGCAAGGGCGTTGTAAGCATGACTGTTGACGGACAGGCTGTTGACGGAAATGTTATCCCTGCTGCTGAGGGCGGAGTTCATACTGTTGAAGTTGTAATGGGCTGATTCAATGCGTAATGCGTAATTAATAATGGCGGTAGATTTCACGTTAATCGGAAATCTACCGCCTTTTTATATTAGGACATCTCTAAAAACCCCTTTTGAGAAAAAACAGCTATGCACGTCATCTGCTTCGTCAACCTCCCTTGGAGTGCGACAGCACGCCTTCGGAAGGTTTCCTTGCAGCTGTCATACCTATCTGTTTTTTCTTTAATCAAACGGGTTTTTAGAGATGCCCATTATTTATTCATTTCCTTTTTATTCGTCCTGCCAAGTATATAATCTGTTCATTATAAAAAGGGAGCAAAATTGCTCCCTTTTCTATTATTCCTGTGCCAGAATCTCCTTATAAAATTCAGAGTAATCTGTTCTCTTTTCCTTTGTAAATTCAATTGCTGAGCGCGGATGCTGATTGAGCAGTCCTGTCATCATGTACTGGAAATCATATCCCCATACTGCACCTGCCTCACGGATAGCAGGCATATACTTCTCGATGAACTGTATAGCAGGATATACATTATATTTCGGATTTTTCAGGAAGCCTAAAAGCAGCTCCATTGCGCAATTTCCAGCGCCTCTGCCCATTGCGGCATAAGTAGCATCAAGCCAGTCTACACCGTCACCTACAGCCTCGATTGTGTTTGCAAATGCAAGCTGCTGGTTATTGTGGGCATGGATTCCAAGCTTTTTATTGTATTTTTCAGCGTATTCCTTGTATATATTTATAGTACGCACTACCTGCTCAGGATAAAGCGAACCGAAGCTGTCAACGATGTAGAGAACATCAACGGGGGATCTGCCAAGAATATCAAGAGCGGCTTCAATGTCGGATTCGCGGGCATTTGAAATTGCCATAATATTACAGCATACCTCATATCCCTTATTTTTAGCGTCCTCAATCATGCTTACTGCTGTGGGAATCTGGTGGAGATATGTTGCAACTCTAATAAGGTCAACAGGACTTTCGGAAGCGTCGTGGATATCCTCCTTGTAGTTGCATCTGCCTACATCAGCCATGATACCGATTTTGAGGTCGGTGTTATTTTCGCCTACGATTGAACGGATATAGTCATCATCGCAAAATTTGAGTGGGCCGAATTTATCAACGTCAAACATAGATTTATCGCCTTTGTAGCCAAATTCCATATAGTCTACACCTGCACGGATATTTGCAAGATAAAGTGCCTTTACAAATTCATCAGAGAAGCGGAACTCGTTTACAAGACCGCCGTCGCGGAGGGTTGCATCAAGAACCTTTATATCTGCTCTGTAATCCATTAATTTTGATACATCTTTCATTATAATACACTATCCTTTCAGCGCTTTAAAGCTTTTGTGCTTTTAAGCTTTTATGTCTTAAAGCATTTCTTTAATTATAGTATAACATATTATTGCATATTTGTCAATACAAAAATTGCGGAAATCATTCCGTTTTTTTTGGTTATATGGTACAACAGGCAAATTCCTTTCAGCAGCATCCTATGTTTTCACCAAATTTTCGCTTGACATTAAAAATAAACGGTGATATACTTTTATAATGGAGTAAAATGTATTAAACGTGTATCAGAAAGGAGTAGTGATACAATGCTAAAAAAGCTTTTGTCCTATGTGGGCAAGTACAAAAAACAAGCCATTCTCTCACCCGTGTGTATTCTGGGCGAGGTTGCCATGGAGGTTCTTATCCCCTATGTTATGGCTTCTATCATCAACGACGGTATAAAAAAAGACGATGTGGGGCACGTCGCACTCATGGGATTGCTCATGATAGGCATGGCACTTATTTCCCTTGCATTCGGCGCAATTGCAGGCAGATTCTCGGCAGTTGCCGCTGTGGGATTTGCTAAAAATCTCAGAAAGGCTCTCTTTGAAAAGGTGCAGTCATTCTCATTCTCAAATGTAGATAAGTTTTCTACCGCATCTCTCACAACACGTCTGACAACCGATGTAACAAATGTACAAATGTCATTTATGATGTTTATCAGAACTGCGGTAAGAGCTCCCATGATGCTCATTTTTGCGCTTATTATGGCTATAACCGCAAATGCAAGACTCTCGCTTGTATTTCTCTGCGCAATTCCCGTTCTTGCCATTGCTATTGCCATGATTATGACAAAGGCACATCCAAGATTCAAGGCAATGCTAACTCTTTACGATAACATGAATGGCAGAGTTCAGGAAAATCTCATTGGAATCCGAACAGTAAAGGCATTTGTCCGTGAGGATTACGAAAAGAAAAAATTTACTGAAAGCACTGAGGCTGTACGTGCTGCTCAGGTAAATGCGGAAAAGCTTATCATTATGACAATGCCTTTCATGCAGCTTTGTATGTATACAAGTATCATTGCTATACTCTATTTCGGCAGTAATATCATAGTTGGCGGTGATATGCTCACTGGCGAGCTTACACAGTTCATTACATACGTTACACAGATACTTATGTCTCTTATGATGCTATCTTTCCTCTTTATGATGTTTGTCATTTCAAGAGCGTCTATTCAGCGTATATACGATGTTCTTACAGAGGAAGTTGATATAGTATCTCCCGAAAATGCCGTGACAGAGGTAGCAAGCGGCTCTGTAAGATTTAAAAACGTTTCTTTCAGTTATTTCAAGGATATGAATAATCTTGCCCTTGAAAAAGTAAATATTGATATAAAATCAGGCGAAACTATCGGTATAATAGGCGGAACAGGCTCATCAAAAACAACTTTTGTACAGCTCATTCCCCGACTTTATGATACAACTGACGGTCAGGTTCTTGTAGGCGGCAGAGATGTCCGCGAATACGACCTTGAAGCCCTCAGAAATCAGGTTGCCATGGTGCTGCAGAAAAACGTGCTGTTCTCAGGTACTATAAAAGAAAATCTGAAATGGGGCAATGCTGAGGCTACAGACGAAGAAATCATCGAAGCCTGCAAGCAAGCCTGCGCTCATGATTTTATTACATCATTTCCTGACGGCTATGACCAGAATTTAGGACAGGGCGGCGTAAATGTATCAGGCGGTCAGAAGCAGAGACTTTGTATTGCCCGTGCTCTGCTGAAAAAGCCTAAGATTCTTATTCTTGACGATTCCACAAGCGCTGTTGATACAGCTACAGACGCAAATATCAGAAAGGCTTTCCGCGAAAATCTCGGAGATGTTACAACATTTATAATTGCACAGCGAATTTCCTCTGTAAAGGATGCTGACAGAATTATTGTCATGGACGACGGAAAAATTACCGATGTAGGAACTCATGCAGAATTGCTTGAAAAAAGTGAAATCTATCGCGAGGTATATGATTCACAGCAGAAAGGCGGTGACGCTGATGCCTCCTAAGAAGAATATGGCACCCGTACAGAAGCCTAAGAATGTAAAGGCAATAATCAAGCGTATTTTAGGCTATATGTACGGATTCAAAAAGCATTTTGCCCTTGTTGTAATCGGAGTTGTTCTCAGCTCTGTTGCAGGAATCGCAGGAAACGCTTTACTTGCTCCTCTTATAAACAATATTGAGGAAGCCTGCAGCACAGGCACATGGGATAAGACGAAATTTTTCAGCATACTTGCTCTTATGGCGGCAGTATATCTCATTGGCGCGCTGTCAAGCCTCTTATATCAGCGCATGATGATGAAAGTTTCCACTACGACTCTTATGCGTATACGAAACGATCTTTTCAATAAAATGGAATCCTTGCCTGTCAAGTTCTTTGATAAGCATACTCACGGCGAGCTCATGTCCCTTTATACAAACGATACGGACACACTCCGCGAAATGCTCAGCAACAGTATCGCGCAGTTTATAAGCTCTGCCATAACTATTGTGGGCGTATTTATACTTATGGTCGCTTACAGCTGGGTGCTGACGCTTATAGTTATTGTTATGCTTGTTCTTATCGTTGCTGTTATCGGCGCTATAGGCTCACGGAGCAGTAAAGGATTCATAGCACAGCAAAAGGCTATTGGCAAGGCTAATGGCTATATTGAGGAGCTTATTGACGGTCAAAAAGTCGTTAAGGTGTTCTGTCACGAGGATATCGCCAACGAGGAGTTTGACAAGTTGAACAACGAGCTTTGCGAGGCGGCTACAAGAGCGAATACCTTTGCAAATATTCTTATGCCGATTATGAACAATCTCTCCTATCTCCACTATGCCGCAACTGCTGTAGTAGGCGGAATCATGTCTGTCAACGGCTTTGGCGGAATGAATATAGGAAAGCTTATATCATACCTCCAGTTTACACGACAGTTTGCACAGCCCATAACTCAGGTATCACAGCAGCTTAACGCGGTACTGACTGCTCTTGCAGGTGCTGAACGTATATTTGCTGTAATCGACGAAGAACCCGAGGCAGATGAGGGATATGTTACCCTTGTAAGTGCTGTAAGAGATGCAGACGGAAAGCTGACAGAAAGCGAAGAAAGAACAGGCTTATGGGCGTGGAAGCACCCACATAAAGCTGACGGCACTGTGACTTATACAGAGGTAAGAGGCCACGTTGAATTTGACGATGTTGTATTCGGCTATGAGCCTGAGAAAACAGTTCTTAATGGTATAAGTCTCTATGCGGACGCAGGGCAAAAAATAGCCTTTGTAGGCTCTACAGGCGCAGGCAAAACGACTATAACAAATCTTATCAACCGCTTTTACGATGTGCCCGACGGCAAAATAAGATATGACGGTATCAACATCAACAAAATAAAAAAGAGCGATTTGCGCCGCTCTCAATCAATAGTATTACAGGACACTCACCTTTTCACAGGAACTGTTATGGACAATATCCGTTACGGTAAGCTTGACGCTACAGACGAAGAAGTTTACGCAGCAGCTAAGCTTGCAAATGCACACGGATTCATAACACATCTTGAAAAGGGATATGACACAATGCTCACAGCGGACGGAGCAAATCTCTCGCAGGGTCAGAGACAGCTTTTAGCAATCGCCAGAGCCGCCATAGCAGACCCGCCTGTACTTATCCTTGACGAAGCCACAAGCTCTATAGACACGCGTACAGAGGCTTTAATCGAAAAGGGTATGGATTCACTTATGGAGGGACGTACAGTCTTTGTAATTGCACACCGTCTTTCAACTGTCCGTAACTCCAAGGCAATTATGGTTCTTGAATACGGAAAAATCATTGAGCGCGGCAGTCACGAACAGCTTATCGCTCAGAAGGGCAAATACTATCAGCTTTATACAGGTATGTTTGAGCTGTCGTAAAATGAATATTTGATTGGTATGAAAAATCCCCGATAGACGCAGGTCTTTCGGGGATTTTTTACAGTTCTACGCCCTTTATAGCCGCCAACTGCCTGCATGACATTCCTGAATTGGCAGACATTTCTTTATCTGCACCATTTTCAAGCAATAAATCTATTATTGTTCTGTCGCCCTTATACCACCAGATAGCAATCATCAGCGGAGTTTTACCGAAATTATCAGCAATGTTGATGTCTGCACCCTTTGACAAAAGTTTTCTTATTATCTCAACTGAACCGCATTGTACAGCAATATGCAAATAAGAATATCCATTTTTGTCCTTAATATCAACGTTTTCAACCTCGTCAAGTATTTTCAGAGCTTCTTTAACGTGACCGTCTACAATTTTATAGAACAACTCATCTCTGCCAAGTCTGTCCATTGTAATGCTCCTTTATCCAATCCTTAGCTTTTCCAGCACCTATAAGCTGGTCGTGATGACTAAAACACAACATATACGAAAGTGCATCATCAACGACATAGAACTCAAAAGGAAAGGATTCTCCCAGCAGCTCTTTCAAATCCTCACCTGAGCGTAGTCTGACTGCAAACCATTTGTTCAGATCATTAAACAACATTATACAAGGGTTATTTCCAACGAAATCCCCTGTATAACTCCAGCCAAGAGCGTCGTTAATTTGTTCACTGTCAGACATATTTTCCCAGATAAAGCTGCCGCCTTTGCTTATGTCAATATATTTCCCATGAACAGAATCAATAATCTCATTGGTTTCAGAATCGCTTAACATTAATATAGTCAGATTCAACTTATCTGCGTTTGATAACAGTTCTTTTTTTATTGTATTCATATTATTTTTACTCATCCTGCGATTCGGTTATACTGTCTAATAACTCACGGAAAGTATTGCATACAAATTGCGGTTCATAATCTTCATATTCAAAGGCTGATTCGTGGTCATAGTAAACTATAACAGGTTCACTGTTTCCGCTGTTGTAATCAAAGCACCAATAATTTCCAAAAGGGTCAGAGCCGAAAGCAATCAGATTTTTACCGCAGTTTTCGCTCACAATTTCAGAATATTCGAATATATTCTCGCTGTCGGATTCATTAATGGATAATAAGCTTTCAAATACTCTTTCTTTTCCGCTTACACAAACACAATTTGGTTCGGGATAAGCTGCATTATACTTTAAAACTAATTCCGAATACTCTTTTGGAAAAGTTACATTAAATTGTTTTTCAGCATAATCCAAATCTGTTTTTGATGTAGGTTCTGACAAAGTCCAATTAATTTCCATTTTTATTCCTCCTGCGATTCTGTTATATTGTCCAATAATTCACGGAAAGAACTGCATACAAATTGCGGCTCATAATCTTCATATTCAAAGGCTGATTCGTGGTCATAGTAAACTATAACAGGCTCTTCGTTTCCATTGTTGTAATCAAAGCACCAGTAATTTCCAAAAGGGTCAGAGCCGAAAGCAATCAGATTTTTACCACAGTTTTCGCTCACAATTTCAGAAAAATTAAATATATTCATTCTGTCGCTTTCATTAATAGACAACAATCTTTCAAATACTCTTTCTCTTCCGTTTACGCAAACACAATTTGGCTCTGCATATGCAAAATTATAATTTAAAACTAGTTCCGAATACTCTTTTGGAAAAGTTACATTAAATTGTTTTTCAGCATAATCCAAATCTGTTTTTGATGTAGGTGTTGATAAAATCCAATTGATTTTCATTTTTTTATTCCTCCAAGCAAAAAAATTTATTATTCACCATTAATTGCCAATCAAAATTATACAATTATTATAACATTTTTGTTTTAAGAAAGCAAGTATTTTAAGAAAAATTGCGGTCAGTTTTTGGCTGACCGCAAAAGTTTTTCATTAATCAATCTTCATGAATTAGATTTGAAATTCTTCTATAGCACTTTTTATTTCATCTGAAATCTTGTTGAGCACATTTTTATCAATAAAAACTTCCTGTATGTCTGCACCCTCCGTAATTAAAGTTGACTCTTCAACATCGTAATACAATTCAGCCGCAATAATTCTTATTTTGTCATTATTACTTACTGCGAAAACATAACAATTTACATCCGTTAAAGCTGTCGGAGATAATTCATATCTGTAGTCATTATCTATATCAAAATCAGAAGGATATACTAAATCACAAAACTAAATCAATGCTTTATCTTTATCCATTGAATACAGTTCATCATCAACAGGGATATTATTTAAAGATTCCCATACTTCAAGCAGAGATGTATCAACTACAGCATTAATAATACACTTCGGGAACAGTTCGCCATAGATGCTCAAAGCAAAAAAGCCATTATTCCACTCCTGAGTTGAATTCCACAACTTGACTTTATCACATATTACAGAAAATACATGAGGATCTCCAATTATCATCTTTCATATCTCATTTCCTTATACTATAATTGTATATGCAAAAAAGTCCGATTTGTATCGGACTTTCTGCTGTGATATTTTCACATATTGGCTCCCCCTGCCCGGCTCGAACGGGCGACAACTCGGTTAACAGCCGAGTGCTCTACCGACTGAGCTAAGGAGGAACATCAATACCGGCACCGCATTACTTTCCCAGGCCGTCGCCAGCCAAGTATCATCATCGCGGCAGAGCTTAACTTCCGTGTTCGGAAAGGGAACGGGTGTGACCTCTGCGCCATAAGCACCGATTTGATTGGTGACTCGTACCAGAATCGAACTGGTGTTGCCGGCGTGAGAGGCCGGAGTCTTAACCGCTTGACCAACGAGCCGTTATGGTGCACCATCGGGGACTCGAACCCAGGACCCACTGATTAAGAGTCAGTTGCTCTACCAACTGAGCTAATGGTGCATCTCATTTAGTACTTTAACATTATATCACAAATCTTTCGATTTGTCAAGCACTTTTTCAAATTTTTTTTAAAGAAATTTTGAAACCAAATAAAGAATAAGTAATTTACAATTCAAATCAGAACAAGCAATAGGAAAAGCCCTCGACCGATTAGTACCAGCAAGCTGAACGTGTCACCACGCTTACACTATTGGCCTATCAACCTCATAGTCTATGAGGGGTCTTAACTTAAAAAGTGGGATATCTAATCTTAAGGGCGGCTTCAC
>JAZNZK010000016.1:0-54778 GCA_045594905.1 Ruminococcus sp. | reverse complement strand
GCGCTTGAACGCTACGCAGGGCTTTGCCCTGCACCCACCAGAGACCCCGTCTCTGGACTCTGCTAAAGGGTTTCACCCTTTAGAATCCCATTTTATTATTCATATCTCAGCGCATCAATAGGATTCATCTTAGCCGCACGTTTTGCAGGAGATGAACCGAAAATCACGCCAATCAATACAGAACAAACAACAGATATTACAATAGCAGTAAGTGAAGGCTGAATTGTAATTGTCAGCGATTCAGTGATATTTTCAGCCATACTATTAGCGAATGCTTTAGCGGCTTCACCGATTGCATAGCTTCCGCCCAGACCGAAAAGAATACCTATAATACCGCCTGTAACGCATATTATAACAGCTTCTGTTATAAACTGACGTTTTATAGCTGAATTTTTAGCACCCAGAGCCTTGCGTATACCGATTTCACTTGTACGCTCAACAACGCTTACAAGCATGATATTCATAACTCCCACACCGCCTACAATAAGGGATATTGCGGCAATTACGGAAAACGCAATAGAAAGAAGCTTGATTGCAACAGTTATAATTTTTGCATCATCAGCCCAGTTATAGGTACTTACATGGAAGTTTTTATTATTTTCATATATTTTGTTAAAATGCTCTATAAGCATGGCTTCTGTTTCATACGGGTCGCAATCGGGATTATACCTGACTTCAATCCATGAAAATATCGGCTCATTTTCACCTTTTAGCTTGTAAACTGTCTGATAAGGGATATAGATATTAGTGGATATGTCAGTAAAACCTTCTTCGTACTTTTGCAGGTTCTTCTTGTCTTTATATACACCTACAACGGTAGCTATAACTCCGGGCTGATTATCACAGGAAAAACTTATTGTTTTACCTATAATTGATTCATCACCACAGTATTGCTTTTCAAACGCTTCTGAAACAACAGCGGTACTTTTTACTTCGGAATTGTCTCTGTAGGAGATATTTCTTCCTTTTATTATGTTTTTATTGATAATTTTCATAAATCCGGGATAAATTCCTGTTACCTCCGTATCAATGCTTTTGTTATCTTCATTGAACACTTTTCCCGTAGCATATGCCTCAGCTTCTGATATTTCAATTCTGTCAGGATTTTTATCCATAAAATCAGTCAGCATTTTAACAGTAATACCGTCATCTCTTGTAAATCTAACAGGATTATACCTGTCATATTCCCTGTAAGTAACATCTAAATCGATAATATTTAATCCGAAGCTGTTCATAACTCCGCCTACAGTTTTTTCAAGGGATTTTCCAATGGTAGAAATTGTAATTACCGAGGAAATACCGATGATAATTCCAAGCATAGTGAGGAAAGAACGCATTTTATTCATTTTCATAGATGCAAATGCCATTTTGATACATTCAAAAAATGTCATATTTCATATTCCTCCTTATTTGGAACAATATATCCGTCGCTGATAGTAATAATTCTGTCTGTTTCCTTTGCAAGCTCATTGTTGTGCGTGATAAGAACGATAGTCTTACCGTTTTCCTTATGAAGCTTGTGGAAGATATCCATAATCATACGTCCTGTAACGGAATCCAGCGCGCCTGTAGGCTCGTCAGCAAGGATAATGGCAGGGTCATTAGCCATAGCTCTTGCAATGGATACACGCTGTTTCTGACCGCCTGAAAGCTGATTGGGCTGATGTGACATTCTATCGCCCATACCAACCATTTCAAGAAGTTTTTTTGCCTTTTCGGTACGTTCTTTCTGCGGAATTCCCTTATACATCATAGGCAATTCCACATTTTTCAGTGCCGACATTCTCGGTATAAGATTAAAGGTCTGGAAAACGAAGCCGATTTCTGAATTTCTGATTTCGCTTAATTTATCGTCCTTGAGATTGCTTGTATCTATATCATTGAGGGTATATTTTCCCTCAGTGGGCTTGTCAAGGAGCCCGATAATATTCATCAGCGTGGATTTTCCCGCACCTGATGAACCAACAATAGATACAAATTCCCCGGATTTTACATCAATGCAGATTTTATGTAGAATTTCCAGCTCATTTTCTGTTCCTATATTGAATTTTTTTATCACATTATCAATGCGAATAACAGATTCTGACATTGTCTACTCTCCTTACTGAATAAGTATGTTTACTTTATCTCCCTCTGAATAGTCCTCAGGATAAGATAAAAGATACATACCCTCGCTCAGTTCGGAAGCTGATACTTCAACGTAATAGTCGGATTCAAAGCCAACTTCCACATAAATTTTTTTAACAACATGGCTGTCACCGTCGGGAATAGCTGCCATAACAAAGCTTTTACCCTCTGCCTCGTCAATGATTGCATCATATGGAACTGCAAGAACATCATCTGTTTTATCGATAATAATTTCATTTCTTGAAGTCATGCCGAGGAAAACATTTTCTCCTGCCATTTTATCATCAATATCAATTTCAACAGGATAGCCGCTTCCTGCTTCGGAAGTCTGTGAAAGCTTAGAAATTCTTGTAACAGTTCCAGAGATTTCAAGGTCATCAGTTGCAACTGTTTTTATATTGGCATTCATACCCTCTTTGATAAGGAAAATGTCGGCTTCTGAAACGCTTGTCTTAACAAAAAGGTCAGAAGTATCAACAATAGTAACAAGACTTTCGCCCATAGGAACCATACCCTCAACAACCGTAGGTGAGAGGACAACTCCTGAAACAGGAGCAGTAATAGTACAGCTTTCCATTTGTTTTTTCAGTTCGTTCAGCTTGTCGTTTTCAACGGGATTAGTAATAAATTTTTCTGTATCAATAAGATTTTCAGCGTCGGAAATAGCGTCGTTATACTGTCTTTCGAGGTTGCTGTAAGCGTCCTTTGCATCATTTACAGCATGGTCGTAAGAGGAAAGAGAGCCGTTTATCTGTGCGAGTTCAGCTTCAAGCTGAGTAAGCTTTAAAGAGGCTTCCTCAATCTTAGTGTAAAATTCAGCATATTCCTCATCAGTACTTGCATTGTTCATTTTTTCAGTAAGCACATTTCTCTCGTCAAAGAGGGAATCATACTGATTCTGTAATTTATCACGATTACTGTAAGCTTCATCACGGAGAGATTCAGCTTCGTTGATTTTACGCTGAGCCTGACTGAGCATTGCCTGTTTTTCCTGTTTTGCGGAATTGAGCTTATCCTCATTTACAGACTGCTCATGCTTGATTTTATCGTCCTCAATTTCGTACTGTGAAGCAAGCTTATCATATTGTTCTTTCAATTCAGCTGAATCGAATTCAAAGAGAATATCGCCTTTTTCCACATAGTCACCCTCACGGACATTAACCTTAACAGCCTTAGTATTCTGATTGTTGCTGATTTCGGTATAAACGCCCTCAATAGTGCCTGATGTGCTTACGCTGTCAATAATGGGCTGTTTTTTCAGTTCAAAGACTTCAACCTCGCCGCCCATTTCAGCGGATTCGCCGCAGCCGCAGGCGAATGATGCAGTAACAGCCAGTAAGGCAGCAAATGAAACTATTTTTTTAAATTTCATAAAAAACACTTCTTTCCTTAAATTATACGCTATATAATATTTTAATACTACGTTACAAATAGTATTTTAACATTATTTCAAAAGATTGTCAATATTTTCACGTTTGTTTTAAGAAAAGAATTTGTGAATTGAGTAAAAAAATTCACCGCTGTCAATAAGCGGTGAAAAGTTTGTTTGTGTAGAGGCGGATATTATCCGCCTGCAATTTCGGAACGAAATTCACATTTTCAGACAATCAAAAGAGAAAAAAATCGCTCTCTTTTTTATTTGCAATAATAAAATGAATTCACAACTCGTGTATAAATTTATAACAGTAAATTTTATATTATATATACAAATTCGCCTGTTTATAATTAGTGAAAAAGTAGAAAATAAAAATTATTTTTCAATAATCAATGTTTTTCCGTTGGAAAAAGGCCCGTTTTAGACTATTAGTGAGAGGGGGTGTTAAAGATGTCCCGTAGAAATTTTCGAATAATACTCCAGAACCTTTGAAGCGTCCGAGGAATCTATAATATTATCGTCGTTTATATCTGCTGATTTTTTTTGAATATCAGACATTATAGTTTCCCCACCCGTCTGCACTCTGCTGTATTCCACAAGAATCAGCGACGCGTCCGAGGAATCCACAACAGAATCCTCGTTTACATCACCTGCAACAAATTCAGGCTCACCGATTATTTTGTATTCACGGCTGAAAGAATCAATATAATCCTGCGCCGCCGCACCTTTAGGGCAGTAAATAACAGCAGTAGAGGGAATAGTTTTATCAGAGCCGAAAATTTTGCAAAGAGGATTTTCAATAGTAACTGATTCAAGATTCTCACATTCGGAAAAAGCCTCGTTTCCAACACTTTCAACACTTTCGGGAAGTGTTATGGAATCCAGACTTGAACAGCGGCTGAAAGACATATCGCCAATACTTTTCACAGTTTCGGGAATTTCAATATCCGTCAGGCTTTCACATCGGAAAAAAAGGCTGTTTTCGATTTCAGGCAATTTCTCAGGCATGGAAACAGAAGTAAGCTCCTCACAGCCGTAAAAAGCTCCCTCTCCGATTGAAGTAACAGCGTCGGGAATATCCGCAGAGACAAGACTGCACGAATAAAAAGCCTCAGCGCCTATACTTTTTATATTCTGAGGCAGAGTAATTGACGTAAGCGCAGAACAGTCGTAAAAAGCCACATCATCAATAGATGTAACGCTTTCGGGAATATTCACATAAGCAAGATTTTCACAGTAAGCGAAAACCCATTTTCCGATACTTTTCACACCCTCGGGAATCGCCGCAGAGGTTATACCCGTACAGCCGCTGAAAGCCCCGTCAGCTATAGCAGTTATATTCTGAGGAATTGTAATATCGCCTTGACAGCTTGTGCCGTCAATAAGGATATTATTTACAGAAACAAATGGATTTTCAGCCTTTTCAGCTGTTAGCCAAGGGGTATTCTCAAAAGCATACATTTCAATATTCTTTACGCTTTCGGGGATATTTATTTCTGCAAGATTTTCACAGCAAGAAAATGCGGAATTGCCAATGATTTCAACGCTGTCGGGAATTGTAACAGATGTAATAGTATCTGAATAGTAAAATGCACCGTCCCCTATGACTTCAATACCTGCGGGAATAATAACATCATTTTCACAGAAAAAACCGTCTATGAGGATATTGTTCACAGTAACAAAAGGGGATTCCTCACGTTTTGCGTCAAGCCAAGGAGTGCCCTCAAAGGCGGAAATGCCTATATCTCTTGTGTTTTCGGGTATAGTTATATCCGTAAGATTCTCACAGAATCCGAAACAGCTTTCGCCTATAGATTCAAGACTATGGGGGAGAATAATTTCCGAAAGAGCCGAACATTCCGAAAATGCGTAATCTCCCAAAGATAAAAGGCTATCAGGGAGAGTAACCTCGCAAAGCCCGTAACAACCAAGAAAAGTTTCCGCAGGCAATGAGGTAACAGTATCGGGAATGGCAGCAGACGAAAGATTTTCGCAGAAAGAAAAGGAGGCATTTCCCACAGAAGAAACACCCTCCCCTATTACGACAGAGTTTATGGAATCCCTATGAATCGCCCATGGAGTATAATCAGCAGTCTGCCAGTCCGTCATATTTCCGGTTCCGCTTATTGTAAGAGTACCCGTGCCGTCCAGTGTCCAGCGGAGATTATCGCCGCAGCTGCCGCCAATTTCGGAATCAGCGGCAATAGCACGATTAATAGGCGAAAAAAGAGCTGTAAAAACTGCGCATGTGACAAAAAGTGAATGGATTTTTTTCATTTCCATAGAGCACCTCGTTATTCTGCTGTTATAATAAAGGTATTTGTTCGCTTTTTAGTTCCGAAAATATCGGTTATTTCGCAGTAAGCAAGCTGTCTGGAGGAATTATCGGGAATTATACAAGTGAAATAAGGCGATGAACACTCGGATTCAGTCCATGTTATAGAATTGCTGTTTCTGAAAAACCAGCGGTAAGTAATACCCTCACCCTCGGCTATAATATAAGTACCTGCTGATTTTCCCACAGGAGCAGAAATATTTGCAGGCTGCCTTGTGATTTCAAGTGAAGCGCCGATAGTAACAGTTCTGGATTTTAATTTTTTTCCGAAAGCGTCAGTAACAATGCAGTGAATTTTTCTTCCGCATACATTATTTGTAAGTTTGCAGGAATAAGTATCACCGTTTATACGGGTTTTTCTCCAGTAACGCGAGCCAACATTGCACTCATACCACTGATAACGCAGACCACAGCCGTTTACTTTTACAGAGGTGCTTACGGTATCGCCGATACGTCCCGAAACATTGTCGGGCTGAACAATAATATCAGAATCAGAACCGAGAGTAACGGTTTTTGTTTTGAGCATTTTGCCGTATTTGTCAGTAATCTCGCAATAAATTCTTCTGCCGTTGTTTTCCTCTGTTAGAGTATAAGAAAATTCTGGGCTGTTGAGCGTATCAGCAACGGGAACGGAGCTGTCAGGCTCATAGATATACCACTGATAGTTTATATTCTGTCCTACAGCAGAGACAGCCGCAGAAACAGTTGAACCTATTTCAGCCTTCATATTTTTCGGCTGAGCTGTAATCTCAAGGGGCTTTTCAACATCAAAGCGTATAAATCGCTGTATAAGGTCATTTCCGCTGTTATCGTCCGGACTTCCGTTGTTGTATTCGGTGGAAATATACTGCTTAAAGGATTCAGCATCAAATGTGGGGTGGTCCCAACATAGCATATAAAGTCTGTGGAGAACGTTGACGAATTTGAGATATTCGGGATTTGTAACAGTAACATCAAGATTGAGATAATCCTTTAAAATAGCGGCGGCTTGCAGATTTGTCTCACAGGAATAGCTGTGGTCATAATCTGATGAAGCAGTATCAGCGCTGAAAAAGAAACGAAGCTTATTCCAGCCGTATTTATCGCCGATAAGAACCATTTTCTTTGCCATATAAAAAAGGAAGTCGTTTTCATCGGGAGTTCTCTGAGAGTAGATAGTATTGTAAGTGCCCGACGCTCCGTTATCGTAAATTCGTATATTCTGTAAATTCTGACAATTCTGAATAGCTGTTATACCTCTTACATTGGTATGTACTTCATCGTGGTAGTTATAATTTGTATCAAAAGTGTTATTTGCAGTATGACAAGCGTAGGAATGGGAAAGCTCATGCATAACGCACCAGGTAATACCTTTTGCATTGGTATTCATAACATCAAGGAGCTCATCAGTGGCAGAGATACTGAACACTGTAAATCCATTAATTTCCTTTTGGGTATCAAGTTTATAGTTGGCAGAATGGGCGGTACCGCATTCGTGGTCGTCAAAGAGCAAATACATAGTGCCGCGGCTGAATCCTGTAACATCTTTAAGACTGTTGATGTACATGGTGATATTTTTCATCCATATGGAAAAATTTCTTTCGTCAATATTATTCCGTATGCTGACAAAAAGATTTTCGCCGTCGGGAGTTTTAGCCTGAGCCTTTACATAGTCAGAGCCATTTGAGGTATAGGTACAGTGGGTTACAGCAAGGCTTTCAGTTCCCGAAAAATAGGCAGTTTTAAAGGATAAATCCGTGCCGTAGGTAATGAAATCATAGCGGATTTCGTATTCCGTATCTGAAATCTGCATTATATTTGCAGGCAGAATGTCTCGCACAGAGCAGTCAGCGCCGTTGAGGGTATGGTTGACATAGAGATTTATATTTTTTAGTCTGTCAGTGGAAAGCCCCGATATTGCGCTGATTCCGAGAGTTATTGTAATTCTGTCCAGCATTTCACAGTCGATTTTTTCACCGCTGATAATATTTTCGGAAATGGAAGTGCAGATATTTTTTTCCGCAAACTCATAGGGAACAATGCTTGTTTCAATCTGATTTTCGTCGATGACAATTTTAGTATTGTCAACATTCATGGAAACAAAGGATTCGGCGGCAAAGACGGGTGAAATTCTGTATATCGGTACAGCTGAAACGGCGATAACAGCAGACGCGGCAACAGAAACAAACTTTTTGATTAATCTTTTTTTAATCATAATAGTTACCTCTTTTCTTTATTTAACCAATTTCCAAAAATATAATATTACTGATATAACTTTTTTCATTATAACAAAACAACTTGTGTTTGTCAAGATAATTTGTGCTATAATTCCTAAAAAACAGCAGAGTTTCAGATATTTAAAATAACAAAAAATATATATGTAAATATTTTTGGTTAATAATATCAAAATTAATTAACACAATTGTGTAAAATAAACAGAATAAAATGGAATTTTTTGTGAATTGACAAATTATATTAAATATGGTATAATTGCAGTAATGTATGATTTATAAAGGAGGCAATTTATGAAAACGGAAATAAAAGAAGAAGTAAAAACAGAGCAAACCTCAGATACAGCGGAAGCTCCTGTGAAGAAGAAAAAATCGGCATATTGGCGTATTCTGTTGGCAATTTTAAGCCTTACAGTGATACTTGCATTATCAAGCTTCTGTACTCCTTTCTGCGATTGGTATTCTGATAATATTTACATATATTTATGCGACGGATTAAGTTATGTAACCGCATATCTGCCCTTTGTACTGGGCGAAATGCTGATGTATCTTGGAATTGCAATGGTAATTTTTAGCGTGATTTTTCTAATATTGCTGATATTTCTGCGGAAAAAGCCGAAATACCGCCGTTTCTGCGGAGGCTATTTCAAGACGTTCCTGATGATGCTCATGTGCGTGCTGTTTTTGTATATGCCCATGTGGTTAATCCCTTTCAGAGGGACAGTTTTCGGCAGAGGTGGAAACACACAGCGAAAGGATTTCACTTATGACGAGATTTATGCATTGCTTGAATACACGGTAAACGGCGCAAATGCGGCGGCAGAGGAAATTGAAATTGCCGAGGACGGAAAAGTGGATTTCCCTACAGCAGAGGAAACACAGCCTCTTATTACCGAGGCTTTGCTTTCGATATCCGATGATTTTCCGCGGCTGAGGGGATTTTATCCCTCTGTAAAGCCTGCTTTATGCTCCGATATTCTGGACCGTATGTGGATTGGCGGATATACATATCCCTTTACAATGGAGGCTACCCACAACAAGTACCTGTCCCCTGCGTATCAGCCCATACTTGACGCGCATGAGCTTACACATCACAAGGGCTATTACAAGGAAAATGAAGCGGAATTCCTCAGCCAGCTTGCTTTAAGTCAAAGTGATGACCCGTTATTGAGACTCTCCGCATTTTATCAGATGTATGATTTCGTGTGGGAAGAATGGTTTGACGTAGTTGATGAGATGCAGATACAGGTTTTAAAGGACATAGTAGCAGAAAAAAATTATGATTTCACGTTCTTCCCTAAAACCGAAGAAGAATCCGCGCGGAATATGGAAATTCTGGAAGAGTTGAATTGGGAAAAAACACTTATGGAGATGTTTCAAGAGCCTCAGCTCAGCGACAGGGTATTTCAGATAGTACGTGAAGGACATGTAATCGAGCAGGAGATATACGAGGAGGATTCCCACCCGATTGACGATATGCCTGTGGTAAACGAGGCTATTGAAGAAACTGCCGATGTGGGCTGGGAAACACAGAGCGAAATCTTACAGGAAAACACCTACGACGGCGTAACACTGCTGTTATTGCAGCATTTTGACGGAGTGCTTTACTAATACAAATATTTGAACAAGGAGAAAAAATGAACAAAAAAATAAAAAATTTTCTGCTGATAGCATTATGTGTAATCTCTGTGATATTTTTCATAAAGGAAGGCAGTGTGCCTATTCCGCCGACGATTAAACTGATAATATACATAGCGCTGACAGTATCAATATTCGGACTTAGTATTTATAATCCGAAAGATAAGAAGTAGAAAAAACTCCCCGAAAACATAGTGTTTCGGGGAGTTTTGGTGATTTAGGGTTTTCCATTTATTATTTTTCGCCTATAAGCGCTTTTCTGAACATTATCATATCAAAAATGTCTACAGTAGCATCTGATGTTAAATCAGCACTTTCGTGCTGTTCCGGTGTAAGTCTTTCACAGCCGAGGATATATCTCTGGAGAATTACACCGTCAGAAATAGTGATTCCGCCGTCACCGTTGAGGTCACCTGATTCAAGCTGCTGTGTAACCATAAAGCTTACACCAACAAGAGGATAAACTTTTCCGCTTTCGTCCTCTGCTTCGATTTTGTAAACGTACGTACCCACATCAAGTTTGTCAAAAAGCATACTGTTGTCGAATTCTCCTGAGAGATTGAAGCTATAACTGTTGGGGTTCTTTTCCATTACATAAACAGGAGTTAAAGCGTCAGCTTTGTAGATGCCGCCTGTAAAGTGTGTTATGCGGAGATTAGAGTTAATCACGCCGCCTAAATCAACAGGTTTTCCTTTAGGAATACGACCGTTGGGGACGATTGCATTTGAAAGGGTCATAGCGGAATCGGGATTATTAAGGAGACGTATGTATTCCATTGAGCAATAGCCTGAAATAGTACCGTATTTTATATGCGCCCACTGACCATCAGCTTTGATTACTTCAAACTGATTTTCAGGGTAAATCTGACCAATGATATCGTAATTTGAGCCGTGACCGCTTCTGATATTGAGATAAGTTGTTATATTTTTTGTGACATATGTACCTGCATATTTTTCGGAACAATTACATTCAGCAGGTGTTGTGGAAGTGTCGGGAATTGTAGGTTCTATGGGAGTTGTGGTTTCTGTGGGATTCTGTGGAGTTTCTGGAATAATGAGAATTTCAGGCGCTTGTTCAATGGAATAAGTGAAAAAAGTTTCAGGGTTGTAATATGTAGCTGTGGGATATCCGCCGAGAAGTGTATCGCAGATGCCAAAGTGAACATGATTGCCGTAGGAATTGCCTGTATTGCCAACATATCCGATGATGTCTCCGGCATTTACAGCCTGTCCTGCATAGACTGCGGTAGAATTACAGTGAGCGTAGAATGTGTATACACCGAGGCTTTCGTGACGGAGGATTATGAGATTGCCGTAATCGCCCATCCAGCCGGCGGAAACGCACACGCCGCTTATAGGAGCGTAGATGTTGGAATTAGCGTCAGCGGGAATATCAATAGCGTTGTGACCGCCGTAAAGTCCGCCAGTATTGCGGTTGTCATCGAATGGTGTTGTGATTTCGGTGAATTCAGCTTCGACAGGCCATAATGCCTGAACAGCGGCGTTTGTTTTGAGAAGCCATGCCTCATTGAGAGGCATGATTGTCAGTGACAAGAGCATAGCGCAGAAAATGGTGAAAAGTTTTTTGATGAACATATGAATCATACCTCCAATGCGTGCCGCTTTGGCGACACAAAAATTTTATTTTTTCCGTCATTCGACGGATTTGACCTGAATTTGTGGAAATTCTACAATTTTATCAACTGTTGATTGTTAATTATTAAGAATAACTAAAAAATTCGACAAAAAATAACAAAATTATTAATATTTTTAATTTAAAAGATTTAAATTTTAGGCAATACCCTACAAACCGGTATGAACCGATTTGTACAGTAGTGCCAAATTTTTATGCCTTGCAAGCTGTTAGCTATTAGCTAAAGGCTATTAATAAGCCTTACCCCAGTAAACCATATGCTGAGCAGGTTTGCCGCAGCATACGCAATTTCCTGCGATTCTTTCCTGCATAAGAGGGATACAACGTGAGCCAACGCCTGTCTTTTCCTTGACCTCGTCCTCACAAGCTTCCTCGCCGCACCAGAGAGCCTTTACGAAACCGTCGCCGTTCTTTTCGAGAGCGTCGATAATCTCGTCCATATTGTTACAGGAGTATGTCTTTTTCTCACGGTTTTCGAGAGCTTTATTGAACATACCCTCACGAGCCTCATCAAGCTTCTGAGCGACAGCAGCTTCAAGCTCATCGATAGATACAGTAACTTTTTCGCCGTTCCAACGGGAAGCGATAATGCAGTTGCCTTCCTCAATATCACGAGGACCGATTTCAACACGTACAGGAACGCCCTTCATCTCGTACTCAGCGAACTTCCAGCCGGGAGAGTTCTCGCTGTCATCGAGCTTTACGCGTACACCTGCAGCAGCAAGGCGGTCTTTCAGCTCATTAGCCTTATCGAGAACGCCCTCCTTATGCTGAGCAATAGGAATAATTACAGCCTGAATTGGAGCAATAGCAGGGGGAAGAACAAGACCGTTATCGTCACCGTGAGTCATAATAACAGCGCCGATAAGACGAGTTGTAACGCCCCAGCTTGTCTGGTGAGGATATACACGCTTGTTTTCCTTGTCTGTATATTCAATATCGAAAGCCTTAGCGAATCCGTCACCGAAGTAGTGGGAAGTACCTGCCTGAAGCGCCTTACCGTCGTGCATAAGAGCCTCAATAGCGTAAGTAGAAACAGCACCTGCGAACTTGTCACTCTCTGTCTTTTTGCCCTTTACAACAGGCATAGCGAGGGAGTTTTCGCAGAAATCAGCGTAGACATTGAGCATTTTCTCTGTCTCGATGATAGCTTCCTCAGCAGTAGCATGAATTGTGTGTCCCTCCTGCCAGAGAAATTCTCTTGAACGGAGGAAAGGACGAGTAGTTTTCTCCCAGCGAACAACGCTTACCCACTGATTGTAAAGCTTAGGCAAATCGCGGTAGGAGTGAACGATATTTGAGTAATGCTCACAGAAAAGAGTTTCGGAAGTAGGACGGACGCAAAGTCTGTCCTCAAGCTTTTCGCTTCCTCCGTGAGTAACCCACGCAACTTCGGGAGCGAAGCCCTCAACGTGGTCCTTTTCTTTCTGGAGGAGACTTTCGGGGATAAACATAGGCATACACACATTTTCATGACCTGTAGCCTTGAACATACCGTCGAGGATACGCTGGATATTCTCCCAGATAGCGTAGCCGTAGGGACGGATAACCATACAGCCCTTAACGCTTGTATACTCAACAAGCTCAGCTTTTTTGCATATATCAGTATACCACTGTGCGAAATCCTCTTCCATAGAGGTTATCGCAGTAACCATTTTTTTATCTTTAGCCATTTTAAAAATCCTTTCATTCATAAGCCATTTTATAACAACTCTATTTTATATTATATCACTTTGTGATAACAATGTCAATCATAGAATGGTTGTATTTCTTATATAATATTTTAATATTCACATAAAATTTTATGTACAAATTCACATATTTGATTTGTTTATGTTTTAATTTGTTACATGGGCGGATATTATTCGCCTTGCGAGCAAAGCTCCGCATCAAAAAATATCTTTTTTCTTTTTAATATGCCGTCTTATGAGCACAAATGCCATGAGAATAACGCAGAAAACAAGGAAAACAGGAGCAATCCACCTGTTGACATTTTCATCTTCGGCAGATTTCATTTCCGTCCATAAATCCTGCATAAGCTGATTAGCCTCGTCGGAGAGATTGACGAAAACGGAAGTTTTATCACGGATAAAATCCTGATTTGGATAAGTGATAGGGCTGTTCTGCATTTCCTCGTCAAGCATATTGAAAGCAGCCTGATGCGGCGTAGAATAGCAGATATAGTCGATATTGGCAAAGGCAATATCGGGTTCGCAGAGGAAATTGATGTACATTTCAGCGGCTTCTTTCTGCTTTGCGGATTTTGGAATACACATAGCGTCAATGAAAAGGTTTGTGCCGCTTTTAGGAATAACGAAGTCAAGAGCGTCGTTATCCTCCATAATTGTCAGAGCGTCCCCTGCGTAGTATGGGGCGATAAGCGCGTCACCTGCGCCCATTTTGTCGAAAACTTCGTCCATAACGTAAGCCTGAACGATTTTTTTCTGTTCAAGAAGCTTTGCCGCAGAATCGCGCATTTCCTCCTCGTTTTCGGTATTGAGGGAATAGCCCAGCATAATTTCAGCAATGGCGAAAGCATCACGGGGATTATCAAACATAAGTATCTGGTCAGCGTAATCCTCGTTCCAGAGCAAATCCCAGTCAATATCCTCTTTTGGAATATCAATCATTGTCGTATCGTACATTATGCCGACAGTACCCCATGTATAAGGCACAGAATAGGCATTATCGGGGTCGTAGTCCTGATTTCTGAAATTCTCCATAATGTACTTAAAATTGGGGATATTATCGAAGTTAATGGGCTGAATCATATCCTCTTTAATCATTTTGCTTATCATGTAATCAGAGGGGATAATGACATCGTAGGAAGCCGCGCCGCCCTTTAATTTAGCGTAAAGCTCCTCATTTGTGGCAAAGTTTGTATAGTTGACCTTGATACCCGTCAGCTTTTCAAATTCGCCGTTTACATCGATAGTGCCCTCGTCAGCCCCTGCGGAGATGTAGTCTCCCCAGTTGTAGACGTTTATGGAGATACCCTTGCCTTTGAATCGGGTATAATAATCGGGGTCCTCATAAGTGACAGTGAACTCAGTTACTTCTTCTTCCTCCTCGGTTTCAGCGGAATTATCCGATTCCGCACAGGAGGCAAGGAGGGACATGCCAAGCATAGTCACGGAAATAAAAGAAAATAATTTTTTCATTTTCAACTCCATATTGGGATATTTTATTTTTGGTGGATATTTCAATAAAACATTGTAGGGACAGGTTGCGCCGTGTCCGCCTACAGAATTATATTTGCAATATAATTTGAATAATGCGTTACCATAATATGTATATCGGACGCGGCACGCCGTGTCCCTACAAATTGGTTATATATCATAATCCTGTGTAGGGATAATATCTGTCCCTGCATTAATTACGCATTACGAATTACGCATTATTTTATATTTTTCCTGCTTTTTTCAGCGCCTTTTTTTCAATAATATTCTTCACAATGAGAATAACCACAACAGATATGAAAATAAGGGTGGAAAGAGCATTGATTTCGGGAGATACCTTACGTCTTGTCATTGAATAAATCGTTATAGGCAATGTCTGTGAGGTTGAACCGCTGGTGAAATAGCTGATAACGAAATCATCAAGAGAATATGTGAATGACATAAGGAATCCGCTGATAACACCCGGCATAATTTCAGGGAGAACAACCTTTCTGAATGCCTGTACGGGACTGCATCCCAAATCCTGTGCCGCTTCGTAGATATGTGGGTCCATTTGATTGAATTTCGGCATAACGTTAAGGATAACATAGGGCACATTAAAGGTAATATGTGCGATAAGAAGCGTAACAAAGCCGAATTCAAGATTCATACGAGCCGCAAAGAACACGAAAAGCAGCATAAGAGATACACCTGTTACGATTTCAGGGTTGATAATGGGCATATTTGTAATATTCATTACAACCGTTTTCGGCACTTTCCTCATATTGTTTATGCCGATAGCCGCAAGAGTGCCTAAAACCGTAGAAATAACGCTTGAAATACAGGCTATTATAATAGTGTTGATAAGTGAGGAAATAATAATCCTGTTATTGAAAAGGCGGATATACCAATCCAGAGTGAATCCGCTGAAAACACTTCGGCTTTTTGTCTCGTTGAAGGAGAACACAATAAGCACGAAAATGGGTACATACAGGAAGAACAATACAAGTCCAAGATATACTTTACCTAATTTTTTCATTGCCGCACCTCCTACATAAGTACCTGATCATCAGGGTCAAACTGGTTCATGACGGTCATAATTACAAGAATCAGCACCATAAGCACAAGGGACATAGCCGCGCCAAGATGCGGATTATAGGCATTTCCTAAGAACTGCATTTCTATAAGGTCGCCTACAAGGAGATTTGAACCGCCGCCAAGCATACGGGAAATAATGAATGTGGAAATAGCAGGGACAAAAACCATAGTAATTCCAGATGTGATGCCCGGCATACTAAGGGGAACAATAACGCGGAAAAGCGTCTGCATATAACTGCATCCCAAGTCCTCAGCCGCCTCAAACATACTGTTGTCGATTTTCTCCATAACGGAGTAGAGCGGCAGTATCATAAAGGGAAGATAGTTGTAAACCATGCCGAGAACAACAGCTCCCGATGTGTTTATAAGCTTGAATGGTCCAAGTCCTATCATGCCAAGGAGGTGATTTATAATGCCGTTGTTGCCAAGAAGCGTCATCCACGCGTATGTGCGGAGAAGAAAGTTCATCCACATGGGAAGCATGACAATCATGAGCATTGTGCCCTGTTTGTGTTTTTCCATTCGTGATAGGATAAATGCCACAGGATAGGCAATTACAAGGCATATTACAGTAGCAATAAGTGAAAGCCATATGGAACGGATAAAGATATTTGAATACTGTCCTACGTCGGAAATATATTTCATGGTGAATTGTCCGTCCTCGTTGGTGAATGCGAAAAATGCTATCATCAGCAGAGGGACTACAATAAATACTATCATCCATACAAGATATGGCGCAGAGAAATATTTCAGTTTCATTGTCATTCCTCCGATTTCTTCATAATGTGAATATCAAAGGGGTCAAAGGCAAGTCCTACCATAGAACCGGGAGTTTCAGCCTTTGTGGAATGTACTGTCCATTTGTGGTCAACACCGTCGATTATCATTTCATAGTGAACGCCCTTGAATACCACGGATTCCACAATACCTGTAAGCTTTGCGGAGGCGGCAGGGACTATTTTCACATCTTCGGGACGAATTACCACATCTACGGTTTCATTTTTTCCGAATCCCTTGTCAACACATTCAAACTCTCTGCCGTTGAATTGTACAAGGCAGTCTTTCAGCATAGAGCCGTTGAGGATATTGCTTTCACCGATAAAGTCCGCAACAAAGGCGTTTACAGGCTCGTTGTAAATGTCCGTAGGAGAGCCAATCTGCTGAATATAGCCGTTATTCATAACAACTATACTGTCGCTCATGGTGAGGGCTTCTTCCTGGTCGTGAGTGACATATACGAAAGTGAGTTCAAGCTCCTGCTGGATTTTACGCAGTTCTATCTGCATTTCCTTACGGAGTTTCAGGTCGAGAGCGCCTAAAGGTTCATCCAGAAGAAGCACTTTCGGATGATTTACAAGGGCACGGGCAATAGCTACACGCTGCTGCTGACCGCCTGAAAGACGGTTTACAGTACGCTTTTCGTAGCCCATAAGGTTTACAAGCTCCAGCATTTCGCCAACGCGGCGGACAATTTCCTTTTCGGGAACTTTTTTAACGCGGAGACCAAAAGCTATATTTTCATACACGTTGAGATGTGGGAAAAGCGCGTATCTCTGGAATACAGTATTGACGTTTCTCTTGTGGGGGGGCATGCCGTTTATACGCTTGCCCTCGAAGATTACATCGCCGCTTTTTGGCTCGAGAAATCCTGCGATAATACGCAGAGTTGTGGTTTTTCCGCAGCCTGATGGCCCGAGAAATGTTACAAATTCCTTATCCTTTATGTCAAGGCTGATATTTTTGAGAATCTGGTCGCCGTCCTCAAATTCAACAATAATATTTTTAAGGCTTACAATATTTTCCATATAAAAACCTCCCATGATTTTATAAGACGATTTATTATATCATATATTTGTATAAAAAGCAATAAAAATATAAAATTTGAGATTAAAAATTACCGTTGACACAATGGAAATATTATTTGGACCTCTATTGTCTTTTTTCTGTCGATTGTAAATATCCCTTCATAAGTAGTCTGAAACGGGCACTTTTCCAACGGAAAAACATTGATTATTGAAAAATAATTTTTATTTTCTGCTTTTTCAATAATTATTAACAGGGATATTTGTGGGTATATTATAAAATTTAATGTTATATATTTTGTAATAAAACATACAAAGATATAATCAGAAATAATGTTGACAATCCCTGATTTTTATGATATAATATTTATGCATTGATAATGCAGGGGATTAAAAAAGGGGTAATTGAATATGTATGACTATGAATTGGAAAAGTCACTTGAGGAAAGACAAAAAGAAGAGCTTGAAATGAATCTTAAAAGAAATGCGATTAACAGAAAATTTGATAGAAAAATGAAGATTATACATATTATTAATGTTGTAATATTCATTTTTTCCTGTTATCTTGCATTACAAAATATAGACAGAGAAAACTGGAAGATGTGTCTGATTTATCCGGGAGTGGCATTGATTGTTATATTTATTATTTTGTTGATTACGAGAAGATGTCCTCATTGTGAAGAAAGTTTGAATTCGGGACGTTACAGACAAAGATATTATGATGACTATGATGATTTTGCCTTGTCAAATATTTTTCGTTACATAGTTGATTCTGTTATGATAGATAGATGTCCTCATTGCGGAGTTATACTTTATCCCTCAGAATCTTTGACAGCTATTGAGGAGCGACGTAAAAGGGAAAAATCGGGAGAAAATCCTGATTTATAATTAAAAATTAAGGCAGTAATTCAAAACTGCCTGATATACGCTTGTGTAGCACAGTTGGTAGTGCAGCTCATTCGTAATGAGCAGGTCGCGTGTTCGAGCCACGTCACAAGCTCCACAATAAACCCTCCCAATTGTATATTTGTGGAGGGTTTTCTGTATATGAAAAGATTGCAAGTTATACGTAGAAAGGCAGGAAAAATGGAAAGTGTTGCCCTGTTTTTTCGTCGGCTTTGGAAAAAGCTCCGATATTCAGATACGAGGGGATGAACATAAAAATGGGAATCGAGGGGTATGATGAAGAATTGGAATGTTTCAGTTTATTGCACAGGGATTTGAAGTAATAGAATTTTAATTTTGCAGCCATTTTTGTATCAATACGACATAAGAAATAATACATATTTCCCGCGTGGAAAATAAATTTTTAATGTAAAGACATTTAAAAATATTATCTCTCTCTTGACAAATTCATTAATATAGTGTATAATGTGTAAAGTGATTTTTCATTACACCCGAAAGGCGGCTGTTTTATGGCGAAAGAGCTTAAATTTGTTATGCTCCTCGATTTCTATGGGGAACTGCTTACAGAAAAACAGCGCGATGTTATGGAGATGTATTACTGCGAGGATTTGTCACTCTCAGAAATTGGCAACCCTATGGGTATCACAAGACAGGCTGTACGAAGCTTTATAAAACGCGGTGAGGAAATCCTGCTGAACTATGAGGAAAAGCTGGGATTTGCTGAAAGACTGGGTAAAATGCAGGATTGCTTCAATAGTATCAGCAATGCAGCAAAGCTTGTGGAAAATGAAAACATCAGAAATACTATCAACGCCGAAGTCGAAAAAGGACTGGAGCTTTTAATATAGGAGGTAGCTTATGGCATTCGAGGGACTTTCCGAAAAACTGAATAACGTCTTTAAAAAACTGAAATCCAGAGGAAAGCTCACGGAGAAAGATGTCAAAGAGGCTATGCGTGAGGTTAAACTTGCGCTTCTGGAGGCTGATGTAAGCTATAAAGTCGTTAAGGATTTCGTAGCTAAGGTATCAGAAAGAGCAGTAGGTGAGGAAGTACTTACAAGCCTTACTCCTGCACAGCAGGTTATCAAGATAGTAAACGAGGAACTCTGTTCTCTTATGGGTAACCGCAACTCACGAATCAACTACGCTTCAAAGCCGCCTACGGTTATTATGATGTGCGGTCTTCAGGGTTCGGGTAAAACTACTCATGCCGCTAAGCTTGCAAAAATGCTGAAAAAAGAGGGACACCGTCCCCTCCTTGCAGCCTGCGATATCTACCGTCCAGCCGCTATTAATCAATTACAGGTTGTGGGCGCTAAGGCTGATGTAAAGGTTTTTGAAATGGGTCAGACTGACCCCGTTATTATCGCGCAGAAAGCCCTTGCTCACGCTAAGGACTACGGTCACGATATACTTATTATAGATACAGCAGGTCGTCTTCACGTTGATGAGGCTCTAATGGATGAGCTGAAAAAAATCAAGGAGCTGACAAATCCCAACGAGATTATGCTCGTTGTTGATGCTATGACAGGTCAGGACGCTGTAAATGTTGCCAAAGCCTTTGATGAGGCTGTGGGAATTACAGGCGTGCTTATGTCAAAACTTGATTCAGATACAAGAGGCGGTGCGGCTCTCTCCGTACTGTCAGTTACAGGCAAGCCTATCAAATTTGTGGGTATGGGCGAAAAACTTGATGATTTTGAGCAGTTCCACCCAGAGCGTATGGCTTCAAGAATTCTCGGTATGGGCGATGTTCTCACCCTTATCGAAAAAGCTGAAAACGTTATGTCTCAGCAGGAGGCTGAAAAGCTTACAAAGAAGTTCAAGGAGAATAAGTTCGATATGAATGACCTCCTTGACCAGATGAAGCAGATTAAGAAAATGGGCAGTATGAAATCCATTATCGGTATGCTTCCAGGCTTGGGTGATAAGCTGAAAGATGTTGATATAGATGACAGCGGTCTTGTAAGAATTGAGGCTATTATCACTTCAATGACAAAGGCTGAGCGTGAAAAACCGTCAATCATCAATCCGTCAAGAAAAAGACGTATTGCCGCAGGTTCGGGCACCAAAGTTGAGGAAATCAACAGACTTCTGAAACAGTTTGACCAGATGCAGAAAATGATGAAGCAGTTTACAGGCAAAAGCAGCAAAATGAATCTGCGTAAGGCAAGAAAGCAAATTGCAGGTATGAATTTTGATAAGATGACCGGTAAAGGCGGCGGAAATTTGCCTTTTTAATAAAATGTCAATAGTGCTGTAGGGGTACAGCATGAATAAAATAAATTATAACAGGGGATAAAAAATGGGATTTGATTTATTGACTTTTGAAACAGCTGCTATGTTTCTGCGCCGTCGCCGTTATGGAAGAAGCCGGCATCCTGTAACATTATGGGGAGTCATTTTCTTAGCTGCGGCTTGGCTGTTAATCTGGTTTGTAAAAGGAACAGAGAAAAAAAGCGGAGATAAAGAATCCGCTGAAAGCAGACAAGTTGTCCATATTGTTGCAATAGTTATAGCGCTGATATTTATAGTGCTGTCAAGTGTTGCTGATATTATGGGCGATGATAAATAACGATTTCACGGGGAAACCCTTGAATATACAAAAATAATTTTACGGAGGTGAATATAAAATGGCAGTAAAAATCAGACTGAGAAGAATGGGCGCTAAGAAGGCTCCTTTCTATCGTGTTGTTGTTGCAGATTCCAGATACCCAAGAGACGGAAGATTCGTTGAGGAGATCGGTTACTACGATCCTACAAAGGAGCCCTCTGTTGTAAAGATCGACGGAGAGAAGGCTAAGAGCTGGATCGCTAAGGGTGCACAGCCTACAGACACAGTAAAGGTACTTCTTAAGAAGGAAGGTATCCTTTAATCAACAAGCTGAGGAGGAGCGTGGACATACGTCCAATGCTCCTGTTCCCAAGGCAACAAGGAGAACTTTATGAAAGACTTACTTTATGCAATTGCAGCAGGTCTTGTTGAAGATAAGACAGCTATTATCATTAAAGAAGATGAACCCGATGAGGAGGGAGTTATCAATTTCCGTCTCTCAGTTGCTCCTGATGATATGGGCAGAGTAATCGGTAAGCAGGGCAGAATCGCAAAGGCTCTCCGTACTATTATGAGAGCAGGCGCTGCTAAAAAAGACCTGAAGGTTACAGTTACAATCGAATAATAATCATCCCTTTTCGTTATTGCGGAAAGGGATTTTTGTATGTAATGCCAATTGTGTGTCGTAAAAACGACGATATATTGCGAGCGTCTGATAATAGAAATCAAATGAACGTGATATGCGGTCATAAAAAAATCATATTAATTTTACAAAAAAAGACTTGCATATTTAAATTTTATATGATATAATATATATCAGACATTTGATATGTCTATATTTATAAGGATGTTAATCAGCGAGGTTTTATTTATGAAATTGCAGCAGCTTGAATATATTATTGCTATCGCTCAGGCAGGAAGTATTACTGCAGCGGCGAAAAATCTCTATCAGGCACAGCCGAATATAAGTATTGCACTTAAAGAGCTTGAAACGGAAATCGGAATGCAGATTTTCTGGAGAACCCCAAACGGTATGGTACTTACTCCTGAGGGCGAGGGCTTTCTCGTGCGCGCAAAGGATATTGTGGAAAGTATGCACAGTCTTGAAGCAGATTACACAAATCGCGTAGAGGACGGTATTACACTTAGAATATCTTCTGTACGTTCGGCATATATCCCCGGTGTGCTCAGCGAGTGGATTAACGAACTTGATAAAGATGATAAGCTTTCTCTGCATTTTAACGAAACCAATACAAATAAGGTTATCGAGGAAGTAAACAGCGGTAAAGCCGATATCGGTGTTATTCGCATACCTGCTGCTCAATATGAGGTTTATCAGGAACAGATGAACAACAGAAAGTTTCAAATACGTCCTCTTATTGCGTTTATTATGCAGCCTATCATGTCAGCAGATCACCCGCTTGCAAACTGTGAGGACGTTACTATCGAGGAACTTGAGAATTATCCCGAAATTGTTCATGCCGATGATGAAATGAACCTTTTTGAAAAGAATCACATTGATAATGAGCATGATGGTGCTAATCTCAAGCGTATCTATGTTAAGGATAACGGCAGTAAGATGATTCTTCTTCAAGGTATAAAAAATGCGTATATGTGGGCTTCCCCAAGTTCTAAGGGTATGCCTAAGGGCTCAACACTCATGAAAGCCGTGAAGTGCAGTCAGGTTATGCTGAAAACAGTTGATGTGATTATATGCAAGAAAAGCAACGAAAATAACCGCGTTATCAAGATTTGTATGGACTATCTCCTTGAAAAATGCGCTGAATTGCCAGGTGCTATTCCTTTTGAAATTGAAACTATACCTGCTGAAAGCGAGCAAACTAAGTAATCATAATAACATTACCGCTTCACTCTCAATCAGATTTGTGAAGCGGTTTTTATATTCTTCTAAAAAAATACGAGAAAACCTATAGACAATTGTAAAAAAATATGGTATAATATATGTGAATAATCAAACATCAAATCCGACGGATAGAAAGGAATATCATGCTTCATGAAAAATCATGCGGAGCTATTGTTTATCGTAAGTATCACGGCAATACGGAAATCCTGCTGATAAAGCATATCAACAGCGGTCATTGGTCTTTCCCGAAAGGTCACGTTGAACCGGGTGAATCCGAAGCTGAAACTGCACTCCGCGAAATTAAAGAGGAAACGAATATCGATGTTATTATCGACCCTACTTTCAGGGAAACTGTTACATACTCCCCTAAAAAAGATACAATGAAAGTGGTTGTATATTTTCTTGCCCGGGCTAAAAATGTTGATTTTCAGCCGCAGGAAAATGAAATCGCGGAAATTCGCTGGGTGGATATATCATATGCCTCCAGTATACTTTCTTATGAAAACGATAAGAATATTGTTTCAAAGGCAAAAGCCGCTATTAAAGAAAATCATTGAAAAAAATCCGATTTCTGAGAGAAATAGGGTTTTTGGACAATCTTAGCCGTGACATTAATGTTGCGGCTTTTATAATTGCTGAACGCCAAGACAGCCACTACAATAATTACGCATTATCATGACACCTTGACATAAATCCCATAAAATGATATAATTGTAAGGAAATAAACGGTAATAACTGGTTTTAAGGATTAAGAAAATATGATGATATCAGATATGTTTATCATTTTACAGCAAACCAGTGCGAAAAAACCGTAAAAATTAAGGAGTATAATTATGAGTGGAAATGTAAACAGCTACGAATCACCTTTTTGCACAAGATATGCCAGCGAGGAAATGCAGTATATTTTCTCTGCTGATAAGAAATTCACAACATGGAGAAAGCTCTGGGTTGCCCTTGCAAGAGCAGAAATGAAGCTTGGACTGCCTGTAACAGAGGCACAGGTAAAGCAGCTTGAGGAGCATATCAACGATGTGGATTATGCTATGGCTGAGGAGCGTGAGAAAATCACACGTCATGACGTAATGGCTCACGTTTTCACATACGGACAGGCTTGCCCCGATGCAGCAGGAATTATCCACCTTGGTGCAACTTCCTGCTATGTAGGTGATAACACAGATGTTATCATTATGCGTGACGCTCTTAAAGTTGTACGCAGAAAGCTTATCAACGTTATGAATAACCTTGCACGATTTGCAGAGGAATACAAGAATATGCCATGTCTTGCATATACACACCTCCAGCCTGCACAGCTTACAACAGTTGGCAAGAGAGCAACTCTCTGGCTCAATGAACTTCTTATGGATTTCAACGATTTGGAATACAGAATGTCAACTTTAAGCCTTCTCGGTTCAAAGGGTACAACAGGTACACAGGCATCATTTATGGAGCTTTTCGAGGGCGATACTGACAAAATCAAGGAACTTGAAAGAATGATTGCTGAGGAAATGGGATTTGACAGCGTTGTTCCCGTTTCAGGTCAGACATATTCAAGAAAGGTAGATTCACAGGTACTTGCAGTTCTCAGCGGAATTGCTCAGACAGCAAGCAAATTCTCCAACGATATGCGACTTCTCCAGAGCTTCAAGGAAATGGAAGAACCCCGCGAGAAGAAGCAGATTGGTTCATCTGCAATGGCTTACAAGCGTAATCCTATGAGATGCGAGAGAATTACATCACTTGCACGTTACGTAATGATTGACAGCCTTAACCCAGCATTTACAGCAGGTACACAGTGGTTTGAGAGAACTCTAGACGACTCTGCAAACAAGCGTATTTCCGTTGCTGAGGCATTCCTCGGAGTTGATGCAATTCTCAACATTATGATGAACGTAACAGACGGACTTGTGGTATATCCTGAAATTATCCGCCGCCGTGTAATGGCTGAGCTTCCCTTTATGGCAAGTGAAAATGTAATGATGAACGCTGTTAAGAAGGGCGGTAACCGTCAGGAACTCCACGACAGAATTATGGATTACTCAATGATGGCAGGCGAGCAGGTTAAGGTTTACGGAAAGGACAATAACCTTTGCGAACTTATCCTTGCTGACCCAATGTTTATGGTTACAAAGGAGGAGCTTGACGCTGTTCTGAAGCCTGAGAACTATACAGGCAGAAGCTCACAGCAGGTTGACGAGTTCCTTGCAGATTGCATCAAGCCTATTCTTGAAGCAAATAAAGACATTCTCGGAGAAAACTTTGAAATGAAGAACTAATAATAGATATTAGTCGTTTGCGTGGGCGGATATAATCCGCCCGCAATTTCAGTACGAAGTAAGAGGTTCCCATAAGTTTTTGACTTTATCAGCCTTTAGTTCTGAGCTCAAGGCTCAAAGCTAAAGGCTTTTATTGAAGGGGGATTATTTATGAAAATTCTAACAATTCACGGATATAAGGGAAATGCCCACAATGCCGTATATTCGGCTTTGCACTCACTGGGAGTTGATACAATATCTCCGCAGTTTGACTATAGCAAGGATTCGCCCGAATACGTTTTTGCGGAATTGCGGAAAATCCTTGACGAAAATCAGGTTGATATGATAACAGGCACAAGTCTTGGGGGATTTTTTGCCCTTACTCTTGCAATTGAAAGAGATTTGCCAGTAATGCTGACAAATCCCTGCCTTATGCCCTTTCTTCATTTGCCACGGCTTGGCTACACAGGGGAAGTTGACACGTTTATGAAGGTTTTCCCAATATTCACAAAGGTTGACACAAGCAAGGCATATGCGGTAATCGGTGAAAAAGACCAAATAATTGATACTCACGATTTCACAAAGAGGATTATTCCGAATTATGATGTTGTTGAGGGTGCTGACCATTTCAGCCGAAATCTCAATTTAGAGTACTACTTCAAAAAAGAACTTGAAAAAGGCGGTTATATATGAAAAAAGAATATCTTGAAGCAGGAAAAATCGTCACAACTCATGGTGTACGCGGCGAAGTGAAAATTATGCCATACACCGACACTCCCGAACTTCTCTGCGAGTTTGACCGCCTGTTTATCGGCAAGGATAAGGCGGAAATTTACATTGACAGAGCGAGAGTTGCTAAAAATATGGTAATTGCAAAAATCGAGGGAATTGATACCGTTGAAGCGGCTGAAAAATATCGCAATAAAGTGCTGTTTATGCACCGTGATGACCTTGAACTTGATGAAGATACCTACTTCATACAGGATTTGATTGATATGGAAGTCAAGGACGCTGACAGCGGTTTTGTATACGGAAAAATTACCGATGTTCTGCAAAATGGTGCAAATGATGTGTATGTGATAAAGGGCGACAGGGAATATCTTGTTCCTGCGATTCCCGATGTTGTGATTTCTACGGACATTGACAGCAATATAATGCTAATTCGTCCTCTTGACGGACTTTTTGAATAAGGTGAATTTATGAAAATTGAAATAGCAACCCTTTTCCCCGAAATGTGCGAAGCCGTACTTGGCGAAAGCATAGTTGGCAGGGCGAGAAAAGCCGGGAAAATCGAGGTTTCCTGCCGACAGATACGTGAATATACGCAGGATAAGCACCGTCGTGTTGACGACACTCCCTACGGCGGCGGAATGGGTATGGTAATGCAGTGCGAACCCATTTACAACTGCTATAAGGCAGTATGTGAGGATTTGGGCACAAAGCCCCATACTATATATATGTCTCCGAAAGGCAAGGTGCTGACGGAGCAGAGAGCTGTGGAATTGTCGAAAATGGACAATATTCTCATTATCTGCGGTCACTACGAGGGAGTAGACCAGCGCGTACTTGATAAGATAGTAGACGAGGAAATATCAATCGGCGATTATGTCCTCACAGGGGGCGAATTGCCTGCACTTGTTCTGGCTGACGCTGTGGCACGCCTATGTCCGGGAGTACTCTCAGATGATGTGTGCTTTACTGACGAGAGCATTTACAGCGGATTGTTGGAATATCCCCAGTATACCCGCCCTGAAATATGGGAAGATATGGCAGTTCCCCCCGTTCTGCTGACGGGACATCACAAAAATATTGAAAAATGGCGGCATGAGCAGAGTATCGAACTGACGAAGGAGCGCCGGCCTGATTTATATGAGACATATATTGCTGAAATTGCTGATAATAGATAAATTTTATAAACAGTCGAAAAATGAGGACGGATATATTCATTGTTAATATTAACCATAAACTATTAGTATATATTAATTAAGCTTATCCTCATAGAAAAAACAAACATATACTAACGACGAAAACTGTTTAACATTCACAATATTCCATTCATATATCGTTCATATTCCCCATAGTGAATATGAACAAGGCAAAGTTGAAAAAAACTCTCTCCTTGCACTTAAATGTAGAAAATATAGCAAAGTCGCATTTTTAAATGAAAAAGCCGTTGACTATGAAAAAAAATGAATGTATAATATAATACAGCAAAGGAAATAAAACTTGCAGCGATGTATCGCACTGGTGCATCAATATGAGAATAGGAGAGTTTAATATGTTTGTCAGAGAAGTATTAGTCAAGAATCAGGTAGGACTTCACGCAAGACCTGCAACATTTTTTATCCAGAAGGCTAATGAGTTCAAGGCATCTATCTGGATTGAAAAGGAAGAACGCAGAGTAAATGCTAAGAGCTTGCTCGGTATCCTTTCACTCGGTATCGTAGGCGGTACAAATGTAAAGATTATTGCCGACGGTGCTGACGAGAGAGCTGCTGTTGACGCTCTTGTTGATCTCGTTGACAGCGGTTTCAGCGAGGAAAACAGATAAGATATATAAGTTTATGGGCGTTACTTTTGTAACGCCCGTTTTTCGTAATATCAGTTCATATTTTCATACATATTTTCTGCAAATATGCCATATCCCCGTGTTGGGTCAGCTACAAATACATGAGTTACTGCGCCGATTATGCGGTCATTTTGGATTATGGGACTTCCGCTCATACCTTGTACGATGCCGCCTGTTTCCGCAATAAGCTCCTCGTCGGTTATGCGTATAACCATATTTTTTGACGCTTCATGGCTGTTGTAATCTACTTCTTCGATTGATATAGCGTACATTTGGGGTTCTGTTCCGCTTACGGTGGAAATTATATGCGCTTCGCCTATCTCGATATCCTGACGATATCCAAGCTTGTATTCCACAGGATTACCAAGCCTTTCCGACGCTGTTCTGCTCAGACTGCCGAATATTCCGCAGTTGCTGTTCAGAGTTAGCTCGCCATAAGAAGGAAGTCGTGTGAACTGTCCATGGAGGCAGCCGGGCACTCCTGCTTTTCCCCTTTGGGTATCGGTGATTTTTACGGGTACTGCTTCGCCGCTGTGGAGCGGTACAAGTTCTCCTGTGTCGGAATCGCATACCGGATGTCCCAAGCCTGAAAATTTGCCGGTTTCTTTGTCTATAAAAGTCATTGTGCCGATTCCTGCAATGCTGTCGCGCACCCACATGCCGCTGCGCCATTTCTCATCTTTTTCGGAGTAAACAGGAACAAGTTCTGTGGTCATGTCTGTGCCGCCACGTGTAAAATCAAGAGTGACTTTTTCACCGCGGCTTTCAGCTATTACACGGCTTAAATCATTGTTGGAGGCAAGGGGAACATCATCGGCATGGGTTATAATGTCTCCCTTTTCAATGCCTGCGTCAGCGGCAGGGCAGGCTTTGCCGTCAACTTCGCTTAATCCCGTAACCATTACTCCCTCCATGAGAAGCTTAATTCCAAATGGATTTCCCCCTGCAAGAAGCGTAGGCGCTTCCTTGCGGTTTATTGTTACGGATTTTACGGGAATTGTTCCCATTAACGAAACTGAGGCTTGATTTTCGCCTGTATACTCGCTTTTAAGTTCTGGATATGCGGCAAATTCTACATTTCCCGATTCAGTGGTTATGATGTCTGGGATATTTGACGAAAAATAGCCTGCTGTTCCGTATAAACCGAGTAAAGCCGCAGATAATATCGTTGCAGATAATTTTAAAATTACATTTTTGTGCAGTTTTCTCAACTCCTTTCAGCCGAAAAGTCCATAAATGTCGGCTGAAATTATTATTTCTCAATAGTTAATCGATATGAGTGAAAAATATTCACAGAACGAAAAATGGTGAAAAAATGAAACAAAATAAGAAAAATCCACTTCTTATCGCCGCTGAGATAATTATGGTCATACTTACTGTGGTTTATTCAGCGGCTATGGTATGTCTTGCAGGCGCAGGTCTGATTTATAACGGAGAAAGCTACGGCGGAAAGCTTGTTGCGACCGGAATATTTTTTATAATATCGGGGATTCTGCTTACTCTCGGCGCTGTATTCTGCCTTTTAAAAAAACGTGTATTTCATGTATTATCAGTAATCCTTACAGTAATCGGGCTTATACTCTGCCTTTCTATGCTGTACATATTGTGCTCTCACGCTGATAGTGCAGGTTGGACAGATGTGCATACCATGACATCTGTCAGTCATATGTACAAATTACGTATTCTCCCTGTAATAGCCCCTGTTTTGCTTGCGTTGGGAATTGCAGCAGTTAAATTACATAATGATACCGTGTGATTTCGGAAAGCGATATATTGACATTTTTATGTTAAAGGTGATATAATATATTATATTATAATGTATAAATGAAAAGGAAAAAATGAAATGAAGAACAAAGGTTTGAGAAATTTTTTTATTGTACTTACGGTAATTATGGGTATACTCACTGTTGCTTTACTGTATATTCAGATTCAGCAGAACAATAATAATAACAGCTATATTTCGCTTAATGCCGACACCATGAATCTTGTACAACTTGAAGATGTGAAAGAGGGCGCGCCCATTGCTATTGTGGATACAACTCTTGGCGAATTCAGATTTGTTCTCTTTCCCGAGCAGTCGCCAAATGCCGTGAAAAATTTCACAGAACTGGCAGAAAGCGGCTACTATGACGGTACTTATGTTTTCAACTCCGACAGCGGTGCTTACTCGGCAGCAGGAAGCAAGCTTAAAAACGGCGAAATGCCCGAGGGTTACGATAAAAACCGTGAGCTTGTGGAGCGTGAGCTTCATCAGGATTTGTGGCCTTTTAAAGGGGCAATATGTATGCTGAATACAACTGTTGACCGCACTTTCAAGGAAAAGGTATTCGGCGGAGGTACTTATTACAACGGCAGTCGTTTTGCAATCATTAATACCATAGAGTTCACAGATGAACTAAAGACAGAGCTTATGGAAGCCTCCGACAACGAGGCATTAGGAACGGCTTTCACCGAAAAAGGCGGAATCCCCAACTTTTCACAGCAGCTTACTGTTATTGGTCAGACTTATGAAGGACTTGATGTTGTAGAGGCTCTTGCTTCTCTTGAAACGGACGACAGCGGAATTTACAAGATACCAAAAGATGATATTATGATAAATTCTGTGAAAATTGATGTATATAAATCTGAAAAATAAACGTTTTTCTCAGTATTTGGCATAGGTGTATCATATATATTTACCAAAAATATGCCGAAACTATTTACAAAAGCTTTTATATGTTGTATAATAAATTGGATAGCGGATATTTTATCCGTCAGCTTTGTGCTGTCTCCATGACAACACAGCATACGACAAAAATTCTGACCTATTGAAAAGAGGTAGATTATAATGAATAAAAAATTACTCGCTCTTGCAGTCTGCGGAATTACTGCCGCTTCAATGCTTACAGCCTGCGGAAAGGAAAACGTTCATACTACTGCCGGTAAAGACGGTTCATCACAGACTGTTATCGGTGAATCCGAAACAAAGCCTGCTGAAAACGTTGATATTATGAACTATACAGCGCCGGAAAACGGTGATACAATTGTTGAAATCAATTTCAAGGACTTTGGTACTGTTAAGATAAGACTTTTCCCCGAATATGCCGAAACAGCCTGCGAAAACTTCACAAAGCTTGTTGAAAGCGGCTATTACAATGGTCTTACTTTCCACAGAATCATCAAGGATTTCATGATTCAGGGCGGCGACCCTCTTGGCAACGGTACAGGCGGTGAATCCACATGGGGCGGCAAGTTCGACGGTGGTACAAATCCCGCTCTTGGTCATGTTACAGGCGCTCTTGCTTATGCAAATTCAGGCTCAACTGCTACTAATGGCAGTCAGTTCTATATTGTTACAGGTATACAGAATTTTACAGATGAGCTTTATACAACATATGAGAGATATGGATATTCCTTTACTGATAAGCAGAAGGAAATGTACAGCAAGGTTGGCGGTGCTCCTTTCCTTGACGGAAATTATACCGTTTTCGGTCAGGTTATCGACGGTCTTGATGTAATTTTCAAGATTCAGTATGTTGCTACAGATTCAAATGATAAGCCTATCATTGATGATGTTGTAATGGAATCTGTTAAGCTTACAAAGTACAACGGCGAGGAAATCAAGTGGTATCTCAGCGATTATGACTGGGATAATCCCGAGGACGCTGCACCGATAAACTATACAGCTCCAGAGGAAGGCGACGAAATCGCTGTTATCAATTTCAAGGATTATGGCACTGTTAAATTCCGCCTTTTCCCCGAGGTTGCTCCAAAGGGTGTTGAAAACTTCGTTGAACTTGCAAAAAAAGGCTATTACGACGGTCTTACATTCCACAGAATCATTGAAGATTTCATGATTCAGGGCGGCGACCCACAGGGTACAGGTATGGGCGGTGAATCTGCATGGGGCGAAAGCTTCGACGGCGGTAAGTATTACAACCTTATCCATGCTGCAGGTGCTGTTGCTTATGCAAATTCAGGCACAACTGCTACAAACGGCAGCCAGTTCTATATTGTAACAGGTGAGGTTTATGACGATGAAGCTTATGATAACCTTATAGCCAATGGATATACCATACGTGAAGCAACAAAGGAAATTTACAGCACACAGGGCGGAACTCCTTTCCTTGACGGTGCTTATACTGTTTTCGGACAGGTTATCGACGGTCTTGATATCATTTTTGAGATTCAGAAGGTTGAAACAGATACAAACAATAAGCCTCTTACAGATGTTGTTATGGAATCCGTAACCATTGAGGAATACGACGGAAGCGAAATAAAGTGGTATATTTCAGATTATTCAGCTGAGGATGAGGAAGAAGCTACAGAAACAGAAGAAGCCTCCGAGGAAGCTTCCGAAGCTGAAGAAAATACAGATACAGAAAATACAGAAAATACAGAGAATACAGAAGAAATCACAGAAGCTGAAACAGAAACAGAGACAGAAGCAGAATAAAAGAATGTGCAGTGATTTTTTAATACTGCAAAATTAAGGAGAGAATAAAGTGGATAAGTTTGTAATAAAGGGTGGTCGCCGTCTTACAGGCGAGGTTGTGATAAGCGGAGCGAAAAATGCCGCTGTTGCTATTCTTCCCGCCGTTATACTTTCGGACGAGCCCTGCGTTATCGAAAATGTACCCTCTATCAGCGATGTAAATATATGCCTGCGCATACTTCGTGAAATGGGTGCGGTTATAGAAGAATTGGGGAATAATACCTATCGTATTGATCCTACTCCCATACACAGTTTTTGCGTTCCTTACGAAACAGCAAGAAAAATGAGAGCCTCATATTATTTCCTTGGTGCATTACTGGGTAAATTCAATAAGGCAAGAGTATCAATGCCAGGCGGCTGTCCGCTGGGGGCAAGACCTATAGACCAGCATTTAAAGGCATTTTCCGCAATCGGTGCAGAGTACAACCTTTCACAGGGAATGATTGACCTTACAGCCGATAAGCTTACAGGAAGCCCTATATTCTTCGATGTTGTAACTGTAGGCGCTACAATGAACGCTATGCTTGCCGCTGTAAAGGCGGAGGGGCTTACGGTTATTGAAAATGCCGCTAAAGAGCCTCATATTGTTGACCTTGCCAACTTCCTGAACTCTATGGGTGCAAATATCATGGGTGCAGGTACTGATGTTATCAAAATTCGCGGAGTTGAAAAACTTCATGGCACAACATATGCCGTTATTCCCGACCAGATTGAAGCAGGTACATTTATGGCTGCAATTGCGGCTACAAAGGGTGACGCTGTTATCAAAAACGTTATCCCGAAACATCTTGAATCCATTACTAAGAAAATGGAAAAAATCGGCGTAAATATAGAGCAATACGATGACAGCATAAGAGTATGGGTTGACGGCCCTCTTGTTAAGGCTAATGTAAAGACAGCTCCTCACCCGGGATTCCCTACGGATATGCAGTCACAAATTGCAACTCTGCTCACTCTTGCAGAGGGTACAAGCATTGTTACCGAAAACATTTGGGATCAGCGTTTCGGCTACGTGGACGAGCTGAGACGTATGGGCGCTGATATCACAGTAAACGGCAAGGTAGCTCTTATCGAGGGCACAGGCAAGCTTATGGGCGCGCCTGTAAAGGCTTGCGATTTACGTGCAGGTGCGGCTCTGATTATAGCAGGACTTGCGGCTTCGGGAGTTACCGAAATCGAGGATATATTCCATATTGAGCGTGGTTACGACTGCATGGAGGGAAAACTCCGTCAGCTTGGTGCGGATATTGAAAAGGTTAGTATTCCCGATAATAAGGCGGCGGCTAAAAAGGCGGCTGTGTGATTTATGATACATTATTGCTCCCCCAACTAAATCTTGCCATCAAATACTTGACATAAAGAAAATTTTTCTGCGTCAGAAAAACTTGAAATGCGACAGCATTCCTGCGTTTTTCTTTCTTGATAAATACCCTTTCTGTCTTCGTCTTTTTGGCAAGGTATAATTGGTGGAGCAATAATACCAATCCCTGAAACGATTTTGTTTCAGGGATTGCTTATTATACACAATAATTTACACATAAAAAGAAACGAGCCCTTGGAGTAGGGGCTCGTTTCTTGTAAGGAGGTGGAGTATATGTTTGTAGAAGTTTTCATAAGTAATAATTGTTATGTCAGGCTTCGGGATAAACCCGAAGCCGCTTTATTGTCGCGCAGGCTGTCGGATAAAATGTCATACATGATGTCTCAATAAAATGTCTGAACAAGATGCCGTACAAAGATGTCATAATAGAATGTCCTGCAAAGTTGTCGATATAGAACTTAACCTGTTATCAGGACTGTTCGCTTATAAGGATAGATACGCGGTTCTGGATTGTCTCAGCTGCTGCTTCGGCTGTCTTGTCACCCTTGAAGTATGCTTCGATTTCTTCCATTACTATGCTGTCAATATCATCATCGTAGTAATATGCACCGGGCTTTAAATTGCTGACGTATTCTTCCATGAAGTCTCTTTCCTCCTGTGTAAGAGGCTTTACTGTTACTTCCTCGCCACCCATGTAGTAGGTGTCGTCATACTCATGCTTGTTGCCGTTTTCGTCAGTGTAGTATGGCTTTTCCATTGATTCGTCAAGCAATTTATTAAGTGCTGTCTTGGTAGCAGGGAATTCATACATATATTCGGAAGTCTGATTCTCTTCACTGAATACATCTTTGATGATATCCCAGCAAATGTCCTTACAATCGGAAGTTTCAAGAATAGCATATGACATTGAGGTGTACATTCTTGCGCCTGTTCCGTCAGCAGATGGATTTCCTACAAGAGTAATATCATCGCCGAATTCAGCATGTTTTGCACGGGCATAATCTCTGAAATTAGACATATATAATTCGGAAAGGAGCGCCTTATCATTGCGGAGAGCAACCTCAGATTCCTCCCAGTATGTGTTCATTTCTTCATCTGTAGCGTTCTCCCAGTCAATTTCATCGCCCTCGCCGGGATTATCAAACTGATTGCAAAATTCCAGAATCTTTATAAATTCGGGAGAATTAAAGTTGCATGTTGCTTCATCATAATTGATGAAATCGTTGCTTCCGTAAATGAATCTGCCGAACATATCTTGCTTTGAATTGCCCATTGAGAAAGGCTTCATACCTTCGGGGAGGTTGTTGCAGGTCTCGATAAATTCATCAACTGTCCAGTTCTGCTTGTCAAAATATTTTGTTTTGCAGGCAAGAGTGTTGATATAGAATGTGGGAGATAAAGTTGTAAGCTTACCGCCGTGTTCGCCTGCTGCAAGAACTGAGGGAACAAAATCATCTCTTGAAAGTTCCTCGTCGCTGTCAAGGAACTGATAAAGGTCAACAAGTGCATTTTTTCTTGAGAGATTGCTGAAAATTGAAGATGAACCTGACATACAAATGATATCTACATCTTTTCCTGTTGCAAGGTCCTGTTTCAGCTGCTTATCGGGAGTGTTCAAAGATGTCTGTTTTTCTTCGTCCCATTCATAGTATTGGTTGTAATCCTCTACCTTTATACGATATTCGCTGTTTGTCTTGTTGAAATCTTTTACTCGTTCAAGCATGTCCTGGTCGCCGTATTCAACAACCATGTTGATAAGCTGTACATTTTCAATCTCTGAAGCGTCACGCTTTGTAAGGCGATAGAGATTCATAGAGCCGTCTGTCCAGTTGTTTTCTGTAATAATAAATTCGCCGTTTTCAACAGGAAGCAAGCCTGTGATATAATCGCCTGTAAGGTCGGAATCTACCCAGTTGATAATCTCGTCAAGTGTGCCGTCTTCCTTTAAGCCGTAAAGGGAAGTGGAACTTGAAAGATATACTCTGTAATCACCTGAACCTGTGATTATAGTATTGAAGTAAGGAACGCTATCTTCGAATTCAACGACATCGGGAGAGAGAGCCATTGTAGCAGCGTCAAAGGTCTTTAACACATTTTTTGAACCGTCATATGTAACAAATACAAAGTTTCCATTTGTATCTGTTCCGTATGGGTAGATATAATCCTCATCGCCGAAATCAAGAGGTTCTGAAACATTTCCCTCAGCATCAATTGTAATATATGTCATACCATTTGAAGTGCTGATAGAACATCCTACACTATCTGCTCCTATGGGGAAGCACTCACTGATATGAACCTGACCGTTGGGGCTGAATTCTTCATCTGCGTATTTTTCAAGTCCCTTTACTTCATTATGAGCGATTACTGCACCTGTTTCATCGAGAGTATAAATTGTATTTGTAACTGTTGCAGCCTCTTCCATTGCCTCGTAATCAAAGTTTTCGTAGTCAAAGTCAGGGTCGTTATAATCAGGCAATTCAAAATCGCCGTAATCTATAACAGTAGCAATTGCGAAAATATTTCCGCTGTTTGTAACTACGAATTTAATATCGGGGGTAATGTTTGCACTATTGTCGAAACCAAGGTTAATTTCCTCAAAGGTGAGAAATTCGGAATCTGTAATAAATGCCTTTTGGATATACTGACCGTCAGTATCAGCATAGCCGGAAGCAAGAATTTTTCCTGTATTTCCGATAGGTGTAATGGAGCGCACTTCTGTAAAGGGAAACTCTGCATCAAGTTCGATAGCCTTATATGATTTCTCCATCATCTCCTGTATCTGCGCGGAATTGGCATCTTCCTTGCTGCTTTCCTTTTTTTCGCCGCATGATACAGCTGAAATCATACAAGTTAATGCCATAGCGCCTGCAAGTACTCTTTTTAATTTGTTCATTTTAATTTTCTCCTTAAAAATAAATATATTGGTTTCAGTCTGTCGAAAAAGTCATAATAAAAGAATTTATTCAGGGGGGACGCTCTCTCTTACAGAGCTCCCCTCTTTCCAATTCAATCGCAGTCAAATCCAAGTGCGATATACCCTCACGTTCAAACAGCATCCTGCCTCACGTTCGGGCAACCCCTTGCAGAGCGCTTGAACGCTACGCAGGGCTTTGCCCTGCACCCACCAGAGACTCCGTCTCTGGACTCTGCTAAAGGGTTTCACCCTTTAGAATCCCTTTTTATATAGCTTTTTGACAATTTCATTAGTATGTCATTCCTTGAATTGTTTTGAATTTTTTTGTTGTTCCTTTTGTTCTTTTTTCTGTTCCCTTAATATACTCCGTCTGTAGAGGACTTTTGTTACACTATCCCCTAATTTTGATGTCACTTTTTTTCTGAGTCTGCCTCCTGCACGCCAACCAAGGACGATAAGGAACAATAATGTCAATATTGGAATGATATATGTCAGCCTGCGGAAGTAGTATACTCCTGCAAGTCTGAATTCTGTTATACGGGAAGCATTTTCCCAGTAGGGATATACCATAGGCTTATCAGATATGGCATATTCCGACAGCTTTTTATACTTCTTCGCAAGCTTTGAGGGTTCAAATCGTTCCGTATTATTCACAAGAACGCTTGAATAGCTATAGCCTCCGCCGAAATATTCGTTAAGTGCATTGTATGCGAAATTTTCAACAGGATTCGGAACAACACACTCATAGCAGCTGACCTTTTTCAGAGAATTGTCACTCTCCTCATACGCACTGCCTTTGATAAGCTCCAGACCGTCATAGGAGATGTAGGCGCGGGAAAAATCCCCTGCTGTCTTTTTCTCCTGCTTTGTATCGGGAAGCTGTATTACGCCCGAAATATAGAATTTCACGCCGTTGATGTAGATATTCATTCCTGCGATATCCTCAGAGCCGTAAAGCTCCCACGCAAGATTTCTGTCAATAACCGCGCCGTCCTGCATTAAGTCATCGTCGGAAAAGAATGAGCCGTCAAGAAGCTTGAAATCACGGAACAGGAAGAAATCTCCTCCCACAGCCGTAACCAATGCCTCGGAGCGCCCTGTTCTGTCACAGCGTATGGACATTTGTCCTGCCTCTGCGCTGTAGGCTTCGGGAATCAGCTTTTGTCCGTTTTCGGCAACAATTCCCACATTTTTCAGCTTATCTGTAAGCGACTGTTTTATAAATGGCACGGAATCGGTATTGAATCCCGAATCTTCCGTGAAGAAACAACTGAGCTGAGTATGTCCGCCCTCGGAATCCCAACGCTGTGCGGCATAGTTGCCGCTTTGGGAATGAGCCACGGAGCTTCCCACAGCGGTGAGAATCCCACACGCTCCTATAGAGACGACGTTAGCGGATGCAAGGGCGGCAATTAAAACCTTTTTGATTTTCATCAGCCCACCGCCTTATTCATCTTTCATACGAACCTGATCTCCGGGAGAAACCGGCTTGCTTGCGGCGATAATAACATAATCGCCATAGTTTATACTGCCGCTTACGGCACTTGACATTTCATCTGATGCAATAACCTCAACGGGCACGCGCTGTGCATAGTAACGGTTGCCAAGAGGTGAGCTCTTTGACTGAACTGTAAGCACGAATGAACCCTTGTTATCGCTGTATACAGAGCTTTTTGGAACTATAGTGTCATAGTTTCCGCTTCCGCAGGGAATTGAAAGGTCAAGGTTTGTATTTGATTCAACATCACCTGTTACAGTGAAAACGAGTATACGATTTTTGGAATTGGGTGTTGTATCGTTCTTAATATTTGTGAGGACTGCTTCAACATTTCCGCTCCAGTTGTTGAGAACCTCAGCGGCAACGCCTTTTTTGATTTTCTTTGTCTTTTCGCCCTCGACAACAATTTCAACTGTATAGCCCTCGGAGGAAATATCAATTGTGATAATTTCCATATCGGGAATAGTCTCATCTCCTGCCTTAGCATTTACAGAGCTTACAACACCGCTGTATTTTGAGATAATCTCAGTTGTTTCGTTTTCCTTTTTCAGCTTTTCAACCTTTTCTTTTGCCTTATCGATATTCTTTTTCATAGCGGCAAGGTCAAGACTTTCAAGCTTATCCTGATTTGCGTTGTCTTTCTGAGTTTTGTCAAGCTGTGCGATAAGGTCCTCAAGAGCGCGCTGTTTAGCCTTTACGTCCTCATTGAGCATTTCAGGAGTCATTCCTTCGCCGCTCATGCCTGATTCGTATTCTTCAATAAGTGCAGTGTAGTATTCGATATTGCTTTCTGCCTCTGCAAGCTGTGTGGAATATTCGCTTCTCAGTTCGGTTTTTCTTGTTTCGTAAGCGTCAGAAGCGGCATTTCTTGCAGTTTCAGCTTCTTCCATAGCTGTTTTTGCGGCTGAAATTTCATCAGGTGAAACAGCGGCAGGAGCAGTATCTGTGGATTCATCCTCTGTTTCCTCCTCCTTGGAAGCGCCGAATATTGCAGTATATACCGCAAGCTTTTCCTGATATATCTTTTCAGCGTCCTCCGCGTCAGATTTAAGGCTTATAAGCTCTCCGGAATACTCAGCAGGAGCGCTCATATAATCGTCCATATCAATGGCGGAGATTATAGCGGTAAGCTTTGTCTGCTGCTTTGTATAGTAGCTGAGCTGTGATTTGTTTTCCTTGTAGGAATCCTTTTCAGCCTGAATATTTCCCTGATTAGCGGCGGCATCATCTCTTTTTCTGATAGCCTCAGCCAAATCCTCACGGGCATTTTTTATAGCCTGATTTTCAGCAGTATAATCTGCTCCGGGAGCAAGGAGCGCCTTGTTATATTCAAGTTCAAGAGCTTCAAGGGCTTCTACAGCGGCATTGAGTGCCTCACTTTCGCCTGTACCCACTGTCATGAGCACATCGCCCTTTTCAACCTCCTGACCTGTTTTAACCATAATTGTGTCAATGACTTTATTTCCGTCAACTGTTACGCCGTAACTCTGATTTGACATAACCATACCGCTTCCGCGTATTCTTTCTGTCAGCTTTCCGCTGGTTGTACGTTCTGTAGTAATCTGGGAAAGTGACTTGTTCATAATTGTATTTGAGAAAAATGTAAGTACAAGAAGTCCTGCAAGGAATATAATAAGTATGGTTTTGATAACCTCGCGCTTTCTGCGGGGGTCGTAATCTTCCTTATCGCCCTTTATATCCTTTGGGTCTTTGATTTCTTTTGCATCAGCCATATTAACTGTATCCTTTCATTATTTTTGAAATTATTAATGGGGTTCTCTAACGCTTATCCCTTTATACCGCCTGAATAGGTGATACCTTCTATGAGATAATCTTCGCCATAGAGGAACATGAGTATTGTCGGCACCATATATACCGTACCTACCGCAAAGGCAAGTCCGATATCTCCCGTATTAATCTGTGAGAGGAATACGGACAGGGGGTGCATTGCGCTGTCTTTCATAAGTACGAGAGGCTGTTCAACCATGTTCCAGTAGTCAATGAATACGAGCATTGCAATTGATACAATTGCGCCTTTGCACAGCGGCATATGTATCTTTGTAAGTATTTGAAATTCATTTGCGCCGTCAAGCTTTGCCGCCTCAACGTAAGAGACAGGGATTCGCCGCATTACCTTACTAAGCAGGAAAACGCTGAACGGTGAGAATATTCCCGGCAGGATTATCGCCCACCTTGTATCAAGAATATTGAACTTTTCCGCAACAAGAAAGTTTGGTACAAGTGTTACCTGATAGGGCATTATCATAAGTATGATGTAGGCAAAGAATATGATACTCTTGAATTTGTTGGGATATCTTGAAAATCCGTATGAAGTGATTATTGCAAGTATCATCTGGAATACTGTTATTGGAACTGTCAGCGCAACTGAATTCCAGAATTTCAGCAGATAATCGGGATTTTTCAGCAGTACATCTCTGTACTGGTCAAATGTAACCTTATCGGGAATAAATTTCAGATTGAGATTCTCAGATATATACGTCTTTTTATCTTCTGTCATATTTTCCAGCATAACACCGTAGTTTGCGGAAATCTCCGACGATGTCATAAAGGAATTGGCAATTGTCAGCACTGTGGGCATTACGAACATCAGTGCCGCAATAAATGCAAATATCATAACGGCAATGTTCAGAAATTTTTCTTTTCTTTTTATATTCATTATTCCACATCCTTCCCGAAATAGTCTTCTACAGCAAGGAGTATGGCAATAATCACTATCATTACGAGAGAGAACAGCACAGCCGCCGCTGAAAGCTTCTGGTAATCAAGGCTGTTAAATGTGTTGTTCATGAAGTGCTGGAGCATATACAGCTCGTAGGGATAATCGCCTGTAAGGAGATATACCTCGCGGAAAATCTTGAACGAGTTTATAAGGGAAAGTATCAGCACAAAGAGAATAGTAGGTGAAAGATATCTTAATTTAATATGTACGAACTGATACCAGCCGCTTGCACCCTCCAGCTTTGCAACCTCGATGATATCACGAGGGATTCCTGCAAGGGCTGACATGAAAAGTATCATATTATATCCCATATTTTTCCACAAGAACATGACAATTATAACCACTTGTCCGTATGAGGATTTCAGCCAGTCGATTGAATTTCCGCCGAACATTTCGATTATCTGATTCAGCGTACCATTGTTATGGAAGAGAACCTGCCACACCAGTACAACTGATGCAGTCGGAACCATAAGGGGACTGAGGAATAATGTTCGTACCAGACTTTTTCCCGGGATATTCCTTTCAAGCAGTACAGCGAACCACAATGAGAGAATTACTGCAAGAGGTACGGCTATACAGGAGAAAGTTACTGTATTCGCGGCCGCTTTTTTGAAAGCTACCGTCTCAATAAGCTTTTTATAGTTTTCAATTCCCACGAAATCATTCATAATGGGATTGTTGATTACAGAATAATAGACAACTATTCCGAATGGTATAAGAAAGAATATCAGTACACCGATAAGGCTTGGCATAACGCAGATATTACTGAATATTTTTTCTCCCCGCCGACCGCATTGGTCTTTGCGCTTTTTCAAATACAACATCTCCTTTTTTTCTTTCGATAATTTTGCCCTCTATATATAAGTGTTTTAAAAACGCCAAAAAAACGAAGTCTTTATAAATTTTTATATTTTAACAAAAACGAGCTGTTTTTTAAGTCTGTTTTCAGGCTTTTAAACTGTTATATTTTAAAATATCTGATAAGCAGCTTTTGGCTGTTTTAAGGGGAATTTTTAATTTCTCCCAAAATTATTCTGATATATTTATCAGGCAAAAAGAAATTAAATTGTAAAAAGATAATATCAAAAATTTCTGTGATAACTTGTAATCTTTAGTTTACAAATTCTGAAATATCTTTCATAAACCGTACTAGATATAATAATACAGTTGCTACAATGTTATGATACCACATTAAAGCGTATTTGTCAATAGTTTTTTAAAAAAACACTTCACAAACAATGATATAATTTTTATTATTACTATGTAAAAATTATACAACTTTATATTTAAAAAAGTCTGATATAATTCTTAAATTTTTCTTATGAATAATTATATAAAAAACATACTGCAAAACTACTTCCTGTAGTAAATATAATTTGTGCATATCGCCAAAATTATAAAACTCCCTTGACATTCTGAAATGTTTGTGGTATAATAATTATCGTTGAAAAACACAGAATGCGGGTGTAGTTCAATGGTAGAATTCCAGCCTTCCAAGCTGGTTACGTGGGTTCGATTCCCATCACCCGCTCCATTCAAAAGCAGCCTTGGCTGCTGATTTTATCTATGCGCCTTTAACTCAGCTGGATAGAGTAACTGCCTTCTAAGCAGTAAGCCGCTGGTTCGAATCCAGCAAGGCGCGCTATATATGGTGGGTGTAGCTTAGCTGGTTAAAGCGTCGGATTGTGGTCCCGAAGATCGTGGGTTCGAATCCCATCTCCCACCCTCATAAAACAGGCATTTCCGAGAAATCGGGAATGCTTTTTTGTTAGTTTTCTAAGATTTTTTCTAATATGAGAATTATCTAATATAACTATGTCCCCGCAATCGCGGGGACTTCCTGTATCATTTTCATAAGCTTTGATCTATCTTGGTACTAAGCTGAATCAGAATTTGTTGCTAAATAATAGGTATCTTATTTTATCTTTTTTCTAAAATGAAGAAAAGATAGTATTCCGATGGGAAGAAAATACACACACCACGCAACAAGAGCGAGCCTTCCGCCGAGGCCGTTGACGCCAGACGACATCTTTGAGAACATTCCCGTCATTGGCATAAATGTACAGCTGAAATAGAACAATCCGTGTATCATCATAAGTGCCCTGAGCCACTTGTCTACCTTGTTCCTCGGCTTCATCGCAAGCCCTGTGAAGAAAGTGGATAGTGCCATTACGCCGTAGCCGAGCAGGTCGAAGTTGAAGATAAGCCCGCACTTGCCCATTTCTAACAAATTTGCCGCCTGTTCGGTCAGTTGTTCGTTGTTTACTGTGGTCAGCTGTGTAAAGTAGACCAGCATAATAAATGTGCAGTACACCGCCGCAAGTACCAAACCAATATTCGCAGCGACTTTGCGGTCGTTTTCGCATTCGTTGTGAAGGCCTGCCGTCATCATAATAAACCCGAGCGGCAGGATAAGGCACACAAAGTAACTTCCCATAGAGTAGTTGATTATCAGAAATAGTGCAAACAGAAAAACTGTCACCGTTACTATTCCCGAGCCGATTTTGGCTATTGTATTGTTCAAATTCATTTACTCTTTCTCCTATAAATTCAGATTTATCGCATTGATCTGCTTACTGTCAATATTATACACCGACTATCGCCCAAAGTCAAGGCTGCTGTCATTGTCATTCTTCAAATAAATACTCAGCTATATTCCAATTCTGACGCCAAAATTAAAAATTCGATTTAAATTTCACAATAACATTTAAAATCTTATTGACAAATTTTAAATTAAGTGCTAAAATTTAAAATGTAAGACGGTGGAATTTAAAATGAACGAGATAGAATTAAAAAACATTGTAAAAAAGATTCAAAAATGCTCAGGCGTAATTTCAAACTTTAGAAGTGAAACACAGGCAACTGAAAGATTATTTAATACACCGTCAAGTCCGAATCAGAAATATTACGTAAGCGACAAATAAAACCATTATTAAATGAAACAATGAATATAAATCAAGGAGAGCATATGGATATTAATAAAATAACAGTTAAAGAACACCTGATTGGAACTCTGCATAAGAGTACCAAAAGCACATCGGAAAAATATTTTCAGGACTATTTAAATGACGAAAATATGCTGAATATTTTATTTGATTTATTAGAAAATGATGAATCAGGCGATGTTCGTATAGGTGCGGCATATTGGATTTCCAAGTTTGATACAGAGTTACTGAAATTTAACGAGCCGAAATTATTAAGCTTAATGACAGAGGAGCTTGATAATATATCTTGTCATATTTTCATGTCATTAGCAAAAATTAAATCAAAAAAAGGAATGTTATATTTAATAAACAGCAAAATAGAACCTGATATGTATTGGGAAGCACAGGTTTTAAAAGATTACATTGATACCAATTCCTAAAACAGCAGACAAATCTAAGCGTAAATTTGAATTTTTCTAACGGTTGAGTCCCCGCAATTGCGGGGATGTTTTATTTGGTGAGGTTTGAAATATCGTTTCTGAATCGTTTCTAAATCGTTTTTTTGAAACGATAAAAACGATAAAAACGATAATTTGTTTTATGTTGATTGAATATCAAGAGAAATAGGTATTGCATATTTGTCAAAAATGTGGTATAATTAGCATATATTGTTGAATTCTTTAAAGGAAGTGAAAAAATGACAGACTATGTGATACCACAAAACGGAATCTCACTCAACGGAAGCAATAATTGTTTGAGTGGTATTAATCAAGGCGGTCAACAACAAAATTTAACCATATTAATGCAATCGCCTCGAGCACCGCTTGATACAATTATTACAAGCGATGCAGCTTGGTCACTTAATAGAGATTATTTTCTGGAACGAGATGATGAAATTAAGGAAGTAACAGAAATTATAGAAGATGACTCGTCAATAAAACTTCAGATACAAGGTATCGGAGGATTCGGAAAAACTTCTTTATGCTGTCAGTTATTCAAAAAATATCTGAAAAATCCACCAGAAAGTATAAAGCATCTTGGTTGGATACCATACAAAAATGATTTGAAAAGCAGTATTTTTAAAAAGATAAAAAGCGTAGATTATACATTAAACGATCCAGAATTATATTTGCAACAGGCTAAAAATCTATTTAATTCACTTGGTTCATCACTTGTGTTGTTTATAGATAACGCTGACGATATTACTGATGAAGATGTCAATTTCCTGCGTAGCTGTACTTGCCGTGTTATTTTAACAGCAAGATACAGAATCGAACAAATAGAAGAGTATATACTTCCACAGTTTCCTGCGGAAGTCTGTATGAATCTTTATCGCAAGCTCAGTCGTGATAAGAAAGAAGAAAACGAAACCTATATTAATGAGATATTGGAAATTGCCGGCTATCATACACAAACGATATGTCTGCTTGCCAGAACACAGAAAGAATGTGGATTTACAGCAGAAGAGCTGCTCTCTGAACTGAAAAACAACGGCTTTTCTTTGAAAGGAATTTCAGATCAGATCTCATTTAGCAAACCTGAAGAAAGCTTTGAAGCGACATTCTTCGAACACATGAAAAAGTTGTTTGATATAGCTAAGATAGAAGATCAGCGGCAGCTAAGAACATTGAAACTCTTTTCTCTGCTTGCCCCAAATCATCCTCTTCAAAGAAGAAATGCAAAAGACTGGTTAGGTCCTGATCAAATAAAAAAACTAATCCAACGTGGCTGGTTGAACGAATGCCAAAACGGAGATGTTTATATTCATCCTGTAATAGCACAAACTGTGCGCTGCAGCAATCCAACAGATCTGAATACAGCTTTAAAACTAATAAATTATTTGGATAACGCTCTAAGAAAAAGCAACGGAAAAGGTAATGATATACAAAATAAACTGATGCCTCACGCTGTTTCAGCAGCGGAATTCTTTTGGGACGAAGAAAGTATTGATCTTTTTCCGCTTTATAATACAATAGGGATTATTTACAGTGAATTGGCTGTGTACAATAATGCTTTGAATTTTTTTGAGAAAAATAGAATAATATGTGAGAAAAATCTCGGAACAGAACACCCTGATACAGCGGGAACATACGATAACATTGGAATCATATATGGAAAAATGGGCGATTATCCTAAGGCTTTAGAATACCATAATAAAGCTTTAGCGATTCGTGAAAAAGAACTCGGAATGAAACACCCTTATACAGCTGGAACATATGCTAATATTGGAGTCATATATGAGGATATTGGCGATTACCATAAGGCTTTAGAATACCATAATAAAGCTTTAGAAATTCATGAAAAAGAACTCGGAACGGAACACCCTGATACAGCTCAAACATACTACAATTTAGGATTTGTTTTTAAAATGACGGCACAACCGGATGATGCATTAATAAATGCTGAAAAAGCACTGGAAATCTTTAAAAACAAATTCACAGAGCACGATAAAACTGCCAGAACATATAATTTGCTTGCGGATATTTATCTGCTGAAAGAAGATTATCCAAATGCTATGAGTTACGCTGAAACAGCAAAAGAAATTTATGAAAAAATAAACTTTAAAGAACATCCATATGCCGCTGAAAATTTCAGAACACTTGCAGAAATATCATTAGCTGATGGCCAACTGGAAAAAGCAGTTGAATATGCTGAAAAGTCACAACACATTTTGGAAAGCAAGTTTAATGAAAAGCATCCCGATACTATAAAAACATATCGTGTACTTGCGGATATCTATGAAAAGCTCAATGACACACAAAAAGCTGCGGATTACCGTAAAAAATCAGAATAATAACAAGGAGTATAGTACTATGGAAACTGCAATAGTAATTGGAGGAGTAATAAGATTAACGGGAATAATTTTGAAATCTATTATACATTATCGCATCACTTCCTCTCTTTCCAACAATCAGCCAGGTGCGGAATTTGTCGAGTGTGCCGGTGACGGAGTAATTGAAATGCTTACTGGCGGCCTACAAAACAAGGTGAACAAGTTCTTTGGTAAAGAAAAAACCATGCAGGAAAAACTTGATGATATCGTTTTGAATACTTTTCAACAGGTAAATGAAAAATATAATGATAAATTCACCGAATTCCCTAACTATCTTGAAAACAAAAATATTATAATTAAAACTGAACAAGATATGAAAGTATATATAAGAATGTGGAATCGTGAAAAAAGTTCCGTTTGCACAATTACAAGTGATGAAATCTCAAATTTTGTCAAGGATTTTTATAATATGATTTCAGATAGCATAGATCTTGACGAATCATTAAAAGTGTATCTCGCAACGCTCAAAACAGAGGAAGGCGTAGAATCTATAATTGCCGAACTTAATGAAATAAAGCAAGCTATTGCGAACAATCCTGCATCTCAAAATATTGATACAAACCGCATCGATCTTGCAGAGGATTCCTTAAAGCAATTACTTAGTGATATTAAGATTAACAACCAAAACCGTATCGATATCAACGGAAACGACACTATTGCGAAAAATATTCATCAAAAAAGTAATAGCGGATCGAATTATATAAAAATTGAGGGTGACAGAAATTTTTTAGATGGAATCACACAAGAATAATTGTTGAGATGTCTATCAATAGATTTGAAGTTATAAAGCAGGAACTCTCGGTATTGAAAGTTCCTGCTATTTTATTATCCTTGATCGTCACTATCAAACAAATCCGTGAAGCAGCTTGTTATGTAGTCCATTTCAGTCTTTTTAGCCGAATCATCGGTATGGCTGTACACGTTAAATGTTGTGAGGAAGTCGCTGTGTCCGGCGTAATCCTGTATCTGCTTCATTGAGAAAGCCGTATTATTGGCAAGCAAGCTAATACATGAATGTCGCAGGGCGTGGAATTTGATATGCGGTAAGCCGTTCTCATCAAGCAGCTTTGTGAAATGAGATGTGATACTATCAGGCGTTATAAGCGTTCCTACAGCATTAACACAAAGGAAATCCTTGTAAGCGTTAGTTTCCCTTATCATAACCTCCTCCTCCGCTTTAAGAGTTTTGAGGTAGTTATAGAGAGCGTCATTAATTGTAAAGCTCCTCTCGCTGCTGTCCGTTTTGAGAAAGTATTTCAGAATAATGTCCTTGGATTTATGGCTCTTGGTACGCCCGATAACTCTGTACGTTCCCTGTGGAAGAATACTTGAATCACCAACAATAACGCTCTGCTTTATATGCAGAAGCCTGTTAGCAAAATCGACATTATCCCAGGTTATGCCTACTATTTCCGAGCGTCTTAATCCGAGTATCATTGCAAGTATAATGGGAGTTTCTATGTAGGAACCTTTAGCAGCTTTTGCAAGTTTGTTAAGTTGCTCAGCATTGTAGTAACTGCTTTCCTTTTTGACCTTAGATGGCTTGTCTACAACTCTCATAGGATTTTTAAGGATAAAATCATTCTTTTCAGCGTATCTGAAAGCCGGACCAATAAGACTGAGCATTTTGTGTACGGTTTTAGAACTTTTGCCTTCGTTTATCATAAAACTGCAAAATGCTTCGATATCTTTTGCACGTATATCCCTAAGAGGTTTGCCGTTTCTAAAGTAAGGCTTGATGTGTTTATTTAAAGCACATTGGTAATCGTTGTAGGTGGTTGGTGATATTTTTACCTTATTGATTTCAAGACAGTATTCTGTGCACTTGTCCAACGACCACGAAGCAAACTCGTTGTCAACTACGCCGTCATAACGAGATACGATCTCTTTAGCCTTTTCATCAGCTTTACGTTTGTTAATTCTGCGGCCGTAATCGTCATATGCTTTTATGCCTGTCGAAAGCTGCTTACGCTTCTTTTTCCCTCTGACATCCTCAACGTAGAAGTTGACATGCCACAGTCCTTTATTTATGTGAAGTTTATAATCTATCATAGTTTTCCTCCTTGAAGTAGTCGGCTGCCATTATCGGCAGCTGATAGAACATGATTAGTTTCTGGCAGATTGCTTGTTAAGGTATTCGATGATGTATATTTTGGGAATTTTGTGAGAAGTTCCAATTCTAATTGACGGTATATCGCCCTTTAAAAGCTAAAATGCTTTATTTCTTCCTATGTGCAGCATTTGCATCATTTGCTTCGGCGATACAATATCTGGGTACTCGGTGAATGTGTTTTCTTTAGTCAACATAATTATCTTTCCTTTCTGAACGAAAATACTTAAAGTATTCGCAATTTTAGTATATAATAGGTGTATAGGCAGCGCCCCGAAGGGCGTCGCCCCTATCAGAGCCGTGTGGAACTTGCCTCCCTGTTTGGCTATCGTCGGAAGCGGTGAACCCGTGCTGAAATCCTGATCTATCAACTCATCTATCGCAATAGACAAGAACTTTGAATCGTATTTCATCTGCCAATTAAATAATGATCCAACCATCATATCAAGAAGCTGATGGGTACTGTCACCAACCTCGTTTCCAAGATTAACGACAATAATTTTGTGTTCTGACAATAGTTTTTCCCAATCTTGCTTTGCAAAGCCTACTTCTTTGATATCATCAAGAACCGACTGAACACAGTTAGCGATCTCAGCACCAAATCCTGGAGTTTTTTCAAGCTTAGAGCAGAGAGCGTTAAGGTTGACAAAGTATTTCTTGTCCTTGAGATATTCAGATAAAAATCCTTTCAACTTTCTCGATGCACCCTTGTCTATAGGTCCTGTAGCTGCACGAAGAACGCTGTATATAGCTCTTTTCTTATCTGGAAGAGTATCACAGCCTCTGAGTGAACCAAGGTCAATGGGAATCGGATCCATTCCAACACCGATACTGATGAACTTGAAGAGCTTCTCAACTACCTCGGATGGCAGCATTTTCAGTAGTTTTTCTTTAGTGTAACTGCCGCTTGCATCAAATACCACAACGATATGACCAAGCATAAACAGCATAGGCAGAATCTGAGCAATTGCCCAGCTCTTACCGCTTCCCGTTCTGCCTGTGCCGAAGTATATATTCGATTCTTCAGCTTCATAGCGAAGCATCTTGCCTGCGAATCTGCTGTCAATAGTCTTGATCAGCGGCAAGAAGCTTTCTCTCGGTATTTCATCGTAAGTGAAAAGATTTGCTTCCTTGTCTAGCAAGTCGAATCTCTGTTTATTCTCCTGCGTGAGGAGTGTGTAGCTTATTGCGTGTACATATAAAGGATAAGGTGTACCATCAGAGGTTATGGCTGCTATCCTGATACTCTTCTCGTTCTTCGCATTGTGAGGTAAATAGCCGTTGCTGTAAAGAGCAGATGTCAGACTATCGCTGTCACCAATAGAGTTCATCTCGTTTTTAGCAATCGATAAGCTTTCAGCCGTCTCAAGATAAATGCAGCGTTTATCTTTGTCTACCACCAAAGTGTGACTTCCCTTATCGAACGGCGTTGTTTCTTCTTTTAAAATCAGTCGGAAATCCCCGTCAGCCATTTTCTTATTAAGGATTTTTCCAAATTCTGTGCATATAACATCGTATAATGGTTGCTTGTCCTGCTCTTGTGAGCAGAGCCAATCTTGGATATAATGTTCGATATCAGGACAGAACAGCGGGGTATACCACTCGTTATAGATTCGCAAAGCTGTCAGCAGCATGATGTAAGTATTGTGTTTTGAATTTGGTATAGTATCGGGAATATTGTTGCGAATTTCGTCAACATAGCCGTTGAATACTTTGATAAAATCTCCGCCGTTGCAGCCTTTTTCTGTTCTGTCAATCAGATTTGCATCCAAACGCTTGAGTGCTGTCTTATATGCCTCTGGCGAGTATTTAGTTGACACATCGCCTAACTCAAGGACGCAGCATTTGTCTTTTGGGAAATACATATCAGCATATCCGGATATAAGTACAGAAATGTGATGTACAGTTTCGCCTTCTCCGGTAGCTCCGCTTGTATCGTTGATAAGTAAGTCATAGCCTTTTTCAGCCTTTTTGAACTGGTCGGCTGCGTACACATCAACTACAACAACCATCCCATCATTGACAGTTTCAAGCTCAAACTTAAGAGGTTTGATATTTGGACCTATCGGAGGTACGTCAAGTGAGTCGTAACGTGTGTTCTTGAATTGAGCAACCAAGGGAGCTGTAGGCATATTTGGTGTCGGTTTGACAATCAATGTGTTGTCCGAACAAACGTCCTTTTTCGCATGAAATGTTTGATGCCAGCTTGCAATTCTGTGAAGGAGCACGAGCTGAAACTCCTTTTGTTCAGTATATAGTGGAGTAAGGATAGGTGTTATGTCTTCGTTCTGACAAATAACATATGGTGGATATTGTCTGGCCCTTATGCCGGCAGGCAAGTATGGAAGCATCTCTTTAGGTAATAAGTGAGCAGGATTGAATTGTATCTTCCCCTTAAGATTCCTTTCAAACCCTTGTTTCTTGCCGTGATATTCCTGTATTCCAGGAGAGGAAGAGGTTAAATATTTTGTTAGTATATAACAAAGCAGTTTCCCTAGTTCTTTTGAATTGTTTGCCGTCTGCCCTACAAGTTGTGTAAAGTGCTTTGCAATCTTATCAGGAGTTACGTCAGAATAAGGAATAAGTGTTGTTGCTGCGTCAGTATTATCTTCGTTGGAGCCATAACCAACATGAATAAAATCGAAACTACCGAAGTCTTTATTAATTACTTTAAACTAATTAATTTTAACTTTTAGCAAAAGAGTGAATGAAATAGTCCTTCCGTTTTTTAGCCTAAGCTTAAACCAGGTTGTCTCATTAGGGTCGCATACATACAATTCCTGATTTAAATGTGTTATAAATTCGGGGCTTTTTAGAAGCTGTGATAAGTCTTCAAACCTACCAGATATATTGTTGAAATTATTATCTTTCACAACGAGAGATAATCCCAATTCATTTCTAATTCTTGCAAATTCAACTGCTGTTTGCATAGCAGTATCACACTGTGTATCAGGTTTTAAGACCTCCATAGGATTCTGTAATGGTGAGGTTGTGGATGTTTGTGAATACATAAAAATCAGCTGCTTTCTAAAATTTTTATTTTTTTGATCTTGAATGCGGTGGAAAAATAATTCCAATTGTTCACAAACTGAAATAGGGCCCGTTTTCCATCTGCTTCAGATATAATTTTTTTCCTTACCGCATTTTCAAGCACTTCACATATTTTTTACGAATTCTATGTTGCCGAGCACGCTTAAAATATGTTATACTCATTATAGGGAACTGGACACGATGAGACGGGATTGTAATGTAAATCTTGTCTCATCTTGATAGGAGGGGGGATAATAATGGCAGAAGCAGAAATTACTTTTTCACAATATGCTACAGCTTACTATGAGATTATCGAGGACGGCAAAGGTGGAAAGGCTGAATTTGTGAAAGAGTTGCTTAAAATGGGATTGAGTTCAAATGGAAAGGAAATCATAGACAGCATATTCCCAACAATAACAAACTCAAAGGGAAGCTGCTTTATTGAAAAGAATAAAGCGGATCGGCTAAGAAAATATCTCAGAGGCGACAATGTTATTGGTGACATAGCCTGTGAACTTGAAGCGAATTTCGATAAGGAAAGTTGCGTAGAAGAATTATTGGGTGTAATAGAAGATTATGACGAATCAAAATCAATAAAGTTTGCTAAAGAAATTAATTTAGATGTAAACAAGTATGGTATTCATGAGGAAGATGATTTTTGTGGGATAGATGATATTTATGGGATGGCAGAAGATATCACTGAATTATATTTTTCTATTATCAGAGCAGCTGCAACTCAAAAAGTCACGAAATCAAATAAATTAAAAAATGCTTCTAAATCTGATGTAAATAACATTATTTATTCCTATACAATTACCGAATCAGAGAAAAAGGCACTTATTAATTTATGTGAATTAACAAAAAGCACATTAAAGGATTTAGAACGACAGACCGACACCATTTATAACAAGCAGCATGAGCTAAAGAATCTTACTGATTCCGAGAAAGACAAACGATGGAAATCATACCTTGAAAATGATATAAATTCATTGAAAGAACATTTTGACACTGCTTATCCTAAAATAGAAAGACTGTGTGCCAAAATAACAGAATTACTTGAGCCTAAAAAGGATATGAACGCATGGTTTGAAGCAATGCTCACAATTGCTTCTGATATCAGCCGTGACGAATATAAAATAACGTGTCCTAAAAAGTTTAAATATAGGGCATTTTGTCTTATGGTCTCAAAATTCAGCAATAATATCGATCATGTACTCCGTGTTATAGATAAATTGTAACAAGTTATTGTTTCATTAGCCCGTAGTCTATTGAAGCACGGTAAAACTGTTTCACATAAGTGGTATTTCAGCTTTTGCAATATTGCAATAATAACGGATATCCTATTGAAAAAACGAAGCCGATACACAAGCAATGTATGTATCGGCTTTTTGTTATTTTTGTCCATGTTCATATTCTTTGAGCCTTCGATAGAATGTATTTGCACGAAGATTCATACGTTTTTGAAATTCAACGGCTGTGATAGCTTGAGATTTCCACATATCATACAGCTGCCCGAATTTAACCCAGTCGATAGCGATAGGCTGTCTGCCCTTGTATTTTCCTTGTGCCTTGGCTATAGCAATCCCCTCACGCTGACGCTGTAAGGTCTGCTCACGTTCAAGCTCAGAGAGAGCGGCAAATATTGACAGAACAAAACGCCCTTGTGGAGTATTGGTATCAATATTTTCCTTGCTGCTTACAAGAGTAACTCCCTTGCTTTGCAGCACATCTATTATATTGAGCAAATCCCGTGTTGAGCGTCCAAGTCTGCTGATGCTCTCAATGTACAGGGTATCGCCTTCACGGACATAATCAAGCATAGCTTTCAACTCAGGACGATTAGTATTCTTACCAGATATCTTCTCAGTAAATATGCGCTCAACCTGATACTGCTGCATCAGAGCTTCTTGTCGTGCCGTTTCCTGATGTTCCGTTGAAACACGAATATATCCGATTTTACTCATTAGAGCACCCCATAACACGTATCAAAAACACTTTCACATTCATCAAATCTGATAGCCCTGAGTGTTTCATGGAGCAGGTTGGTATCAACAAGCATATCTTCAACCTCGTCGGGAGTGTAGCCGTAGTCAAGGAGAAGTTCCACATCAGACGAATCTACCCCATAGCAACCGCAGTAAGCAAGTAATAATTCCTCGTGTATGGGGTAATAGTCAGAGGAATTATACCAACCGAAATGACTTGAAGCTGTGATATATTCAAATTCAGCCCGTGACACAATTCCGTTTTCATCGATTTTAAGAATATCACACTCAACGACTTCAATCTTTTCAGCATCGAATTTATGGAAGCCAACTTTCTTTAAAGCATTCTTCGTGATGCTTTCAGTAGAGGCGTAAATGTAGATGCCCAGAGCCTCAAAATGGAGCAGGCACATTGGATTGCTTCCTTTGACGATATATAGGGAATTTTCGTCGTCGAGAGCAGTGAATGTGAAGTTGCCCTCAACTGTTTCAGCCATGTATTTCAGCGAATCGAAATCAAGTTTCCCCTGCTGTTCAATCAGTTGACATGCTACATAACTGTCAGTTTCGATGTGACTTTCAGGTACTAATCCTTTCATGCGTAAATCCTTATCGTTGAACAAGACGCCATTATGGGCAAAAGCAAATGCTGTATCTCCTGCAACGCAGGAGAACGGATGATTGTTGTAGTTATGCTTTTTATCGCCCTGGGTAGCCATTCTGGTATGTCCCATAATAGCTTTTGTATTGTCGGGAGCATTAAACTTGATGAAATGAGCCGCCCTCGGACGCTTATAAATCGTAATTTTTCCATCCTTTATGTAGGATATACCGGCGGCATCGGTGCCACGTTCCTCGGCGGCATTTGCAAGAGCCTGTGTAAGTTTCTTTAAGAGTTTTTTCGGGATAATTCCCTTGTAATCGAGCCAGCCAAAAAGTGCACACATATTAATTTTCCTCCTCATATTTTATTTCGCCTGTTATGTCAGGCGAATTATCTTTCGATAATTCGTGAATGATGCTCTCAATTTTTGCCGCAAGACAAGTAGCCGCTATAATAGCGACAAGCTTGATAAGCTCCTGCGTTAATGTGTTGGCAGGCATCTTTTCAGCTATTGCCATAAGGTTAAATTTGTTCATTAGTATTCCTCCGTTTCTTCAACACTTTCGTTGATGTAAATATTTCTTTCTTTGAGATACTGAATGAGTTCGGTATCTGTAATGTTTGACACGAATTCCGACCATGAAAGCTTCTGTAATCCCTCGTCAGACATAGAAACAGCCACATTGCAAATCTCATTGACAAGCTGCAATGTGGCTATGAATGTATTAATTTTGAGAGTGCCTCTGAATAATCTGAATTCTATTGTGCTGTAATTGCAAAGGTTGACAGCAGCATATCTTCCG
>JAZNZK010000015.1:0-232073 GCA_045594905.1 Ruminococcus sp. | reverse complement strand
ACAGAGGTCACACCCGTTCCCTTTCCGAACACGGAAGTTAAGCTCTGTAGCGAAGACGATACTTGGCTGGCGACGGCCCGGGAAATTATTTCAATGCCGGCACTAAAGAACGGAAGTCGCTTTGACTTCCGTTTTTCATATCCAAGGGCCATTAGCTCAGTTGGTTAGAGCATCCGGCTCATAACCGGACGGTCTGGGGTTCGAGTCCCTAATGGCCCACTTTAAAATTGATAAAGGCTCCCAAAGGGGAGCTTTTATTGTATAAACATACAAATTAGAACGCATATTTTTAGGCAAGTATACAAATATAATTTTTGTTGTCTAAAAGTATGCGTTTTTTTGCATTTATATTTATAGAGAGGGGGAAACAGATGCGCATCGATGAATATGAAATACTCTTCAAAAAATATTATAGACAGATATATAATTATTGTCGAGTAAAACTGCGTCATGAGCAGTCTGCGAGTGATTGTGTTCAGGAAGTTTTTCTGATACTTTACAAAAAGCTTGAAAAGGTTGATTTAACGGAAAATACAGTTATTTGGCTTTACAGGACAGCAGACAAGGTTATCAGCAAATATCTGAAAAAGCACAGCAGTGATATAAGTCTGGATTCCCTTGACGAACCTATTGAAGATAAAAGGGCTTTTATATCTGACAGCTACGAGGTAATCGACACATATGTTACAAAGGACGAGCTTTCTCTCCTTGAAAAATATTATCTGCATGGTGAAACCATAAGAGAAATTGCCGAAAAATCTGCTGTATCAGAAGCAGCTATATATAAAAGAATTGAGCGATTAAAGTCAAGATTAGAAAAACACAGGGAGGAATTGTTATGAATGAGTTAATTAATATGCTTCTTAAAGATAATTCTTTTTCTGTGAAATCTGCTGACACCCTCAGAAAAGAACTTGAAGTCGAAATGAAAAAGGATAATCCCGACATAGCACTGATAAATGAACTTGTTTTAGCTATATCAGAGGCTGAAAATTATTCTCAGGCTGATATTGATATTGAAAATGAGTTCAGAAAGGTCAAGACATATAAACGCAAAAAGCCTGTTTTAAGCTATATCAAGGGATTTGTTGCAGCTGCATGTGCAGTATTTGTAGTCAGTAATGTAATCAGCTATTCTGCCTATGGTGAAAATTTATATACACTTGTCCTAAAAAATGATGATAAAATACATTTTGATTTTTTTAAATCTGATGATAAAACAAAGGATTCTTTTAAATATGATTCATATGGCGTGAAAAAATTTTATGAATGTTTGGGGATGAAAATAGAATCGCCTATGTATTTTCCTGAGGGATTTGAAATTACCGAGAAACGTCATAGTGAGCACCTTGTAACTCTTAGCGACGGTAAAGGTCAGGTTGATATTTCATTTATGTCACTTAGCAGAGGTCTTACTATTGACGGCGTTAATCCAAATGAATCTGTTATACACGTAAACGGACACACTGCCACTTATATCAACGATGAAAATGCGGATTGGCTTATTTACAAATTTGATGACATTGTTGCTATTTACGATTTCCAGTATCTCAGCGATGAGGAAATCGACAAAATAATATCATCTATCGAATAAAAAGGAGGATTTTCTATGAAAAAATTATTATCTTTTCTTGCATCTCTTGCAATGCTTACCACTATGTCACCTTTTTACACTGTGGGTACCAAAAATGATTATGACGATTTGAAATCACTTGCTGATAGTTTAGGAGCTGATACTGATTATTTAAATGTTATCAATTATGAGCATGGATTGGATAATCCTGATCCCGCGGACGTTTATTTTGATTATCTCAGCAAATGCACTTTGCTTGAGGGTGCTTATTCTCCCAGAAGTTTTTACTGTAGTGCGGTTATGTCAGGCTCGGATATGGGTATATCGCTTCTGGAGATTCTTTCACACAATGGCGTAATTTTGCCTTCTGATATTCAGCAGGGAGCAGAAAGCCTGTCCGAAATCACTTTAAATGAGGAAACAGACAAGATTATCACAGCATATCAGACAACTCAGTGCTATACAGAGTTTAATAACTATGAGGAGTATCTAATATCTTCTCAGACTTATGAACAGCAGATAAACAGCCTCATTTCAACTGCTGAAAGCTGCATGAAAAACGACAAATATTTTCTCATTACAATTCATGCCTACAAGATGAATCAAGCTGTATGCGGAATCGGAATTGCAGAGGGCGAATGGGAATGGAACGGCAAAAGCTATGATAAATGCATACTAACCCTTGATTCCAACAATTCGGACAATGAGGGAAATGCAGTTGGATTCCGTGAAGAATCATGTATATATATCAATTCCGAGACAAAGGAAAGCTGTATTCCTGCTTATGACCTTGATATGACCGACGAGCCGGCATATGCAGTTATTGACGATGATTCCCTGCTTAATTTCAAAGGAGCAATCAAACCCTCTGTTGAAATCAGCAAGGATAAAGACGATATTACTCATTTTGCTTTTCTTGATACAGAATATATCTCAGCGTACAGCGTAAAAGAGGGAATTAAAACACCCATTGCCAAGCCTACTTATGGTGGGTTGAATGGACCGCTTTCCCTGAATGATATTGATTCTATTCATATTGAAATGGACAACGAGTACAATCGTTATCTAAATTTCAGATATATCAACACAGACAGGTGGATTGATGTAGAACTTGAGGACACTATCAATCGGAATTTTGCAGAGTTCTACGGCTCTTTAGACATAAGTGACGATATGATAAACATAGTCAATGAGGGGGATTCGCCCATTCATTCCCATTTGCATATACGTATGAATGAGGGAACATATAATTTTTCACCATATTTCCTGTGGTATGTAAACGGTGATGTCAACAAGGATTTTACTGTTGAGATTATTGAAAACGGTATGCTTTTAAAAAGCAGCGGAAAGATTGAAATGTCAGTTACGCCTCAGCGTTTTATAACAAGTCTCAGCGGAGAGCTTCAATATGGAAACAGCGGTCTTATAACAGATTTTGCTTCTGTTGGTGATTCTCCTACTGACAATGATATTCTTGTAACACTCGACAATGAGCAGAATGTCGTATTTTATTTTGATGAAAATAATGACGGAAGCTATGACACTGAAATGCGAAAGGTTGATTTGACAGGAGGAAGCCCATATCACATATCTTCTGAAAATAACGTTCTTGTTACTGTAAATGAGGAGCAAAAAATCGTGTGCTATATTGACGATAACAACGACGGTGTATATGATTTTCCCGTTCAGAAAGGCGACGCAAATTACGACGGAGTAATTGACGCTTCTGATGCAAGTGCAGTTCTTGCACATTATGCAAGGCTTTCTACATCTTCTGAAAATATCGGTTCTGATACTCATACAATGGATTTCGACAGCAGCGGAAGTGTCGATTCGGCTGATGCTTCAATGATTCTCAAACATTATGCAGAGGTTCAGACAAGTTAAAGAGAATTAAAAAACAAATCCCCGAAAATTATTCGGGGATTTCTATTTTCAGAACAGCTGAATCACGATATCAAGCACTAATATACAGATATCAAAATTTTTTGCACATCTACTTGACAATACATAGTAGTTGTGCTATAATAATATCAAGCTACTATGTAACACATAGTACTAAAGGGGGCTGGTTATGGATAATGTTCAATTGATGAAAGGCGTATTGGAAGGATGTATACTGGCGATTATCGCAAAATGTGAAACATACGGCTATGAAATCCTCGTATCGCTGGAAAAATGCGGATTTGAGGACGTAGGCGAGGGCACTGTATATCCCATTATAACCCGTCTTGACAAAGGCGGATATATCTCATGCCGACGCGCCAAATCGCCTCTCGGACCAATGCGGAAATACTATTCAATTACGCCAACAGGGGAAAAAATGCTTGAAGAATTCAAAGCACGATATGAACGGATTACGGAATCCGCCAAAAAAGTATTATATGAATAAGGGGAATTGTTATGAATGTTAATAAAATGGAAAAAAATCTGACAGGAGCATACAACGAGGCTTTTTCAACAGCTGTTCAGTATGCGATGAATAAGGGCTACACTAAGGAAAAAATCAACGAAAGCATGAGCGATTTATACGATATTCTGCTGACAGCACAGGAGGACGGCAGACCTGCGGAAAAGGTTATAGGCAAGGATATCAGCTATTTCTGCAAAAATTATTTCGGGAAATATTCTGTTTCCGATTTTCTGAAAAGCACAGGGGAGTTTATTTTCAGAGCGTGTATTTTCCTTGTAATCTGGGAACTGCTTAATTTCGTGTTTTATTCAGGGGGATTTATGGCTTTTATGGGCGGAAAAGCAGACCTTACGCCGTATATTTTCGGTTTATCTATTGCGATTGTGACAAATGTTATATCTTTTTTCGTTGTTGCACCGCTTACAGCAAAGAACAGAAAAGCAGGTGACTGGTCGAACATATTACTTTGCGCTGCCATGTTTGCGGCAGTTTTTCTCTCGACGGAATATAAATTGCCTATAGACGCAAACGTGAAAGTATGGGTTATTTTGACTATTCTTGTAAGCTATATTGTTATATATTTCACTATCCGTTCTGTTATAAGATATAGGAAATACGGCACAATCTGCGATATTTACAAAAAGGCATTCAAGGAAAATTGGAAAAAAGCATATCAAGATTACCCAATGCAAAAGGGGGTGCTTGAAGGCTGGCAGTTAAGATATAACAGGCTGCTGAAAAAAGGTAAAGTCACAGAGGAAACCTTTCTTGAAAAACTGAAAAAAGAGCAAAAAATTAATATTGCTGCTGATAAAGTCACAACGGTTCTTATGGTTGTTCTTGTCTTACCTTTCGCTTTTGATATTCTCCGTGACAGCGAAGCACTCTGGGCAGGTCTTATCGGTGTAGGCGCATTTTGCTTAATAGTATTTTTCGCATACAGCATATTCCTGAAGCCTATGAAGAAATTAACAGTAGTATTCGGGAAATTGCTGAATGAGTGTGAAAAATCAGGTATGACTATGCCTAAATTCATTGAGGAAAAGCTGAAAGAACACAAAATATGAACAAATTGTAAACATTCTCATATCACCTTGACATCAGTCAAAAAAAGTTATATACTATATATTAGCACTCGAAGTTGCTGAGTGCTAAATAATAATTGGAGATGTAATAAAATGGAACAGAAACAATTTAAAGCCGAATCAAAAAGACTTCTTGATATGATGATTCATTCAATATATACCCACAAGGAAATTTTCCTCCGTGAGCTTATTTCCAACGCAAGTGACGCTATCGACAAGCTCTATTTCAAGTCCCTCACTGACGATAAAGTGGGACTTGCAAAGGACGATTTCGCTATCTGGATTTCTGCTGATAAGGACAGCCGTATCCTTAAAATTACCGATAACGGTATCGGTATGACTGCTGAGGAGCTTGAAAATAACCTCGGTACTATCGCTAACAGCGGCTCTCTTAAATTCAAGACAGAAAATAAGCTTGATGAGGACAGCCAGATTATCGGACAGTTTGGCGTAGGCTTCTACTCCGCATTTATGGTTGCTAAAAAAGTAACTGTAATCACAAAGGCTTACGGCTCAGATGTGGCTTACCGTTGGGAATCCGAGGGCGTTGACGGCTACACAATCAGCGAGGATGACAAGGCTTCCGTTGGTACTGAAATTATCCTTGAACTCCTTGACGATACAGACGATGAGAAATACGGCGAATTCCTTGACACATACCGCTTAAAGGGACTTATTACAAAGTATTCCGATTATATTCGTTTCCCCATTAAAATGGAAGTTACTCACAGCCGTCCTGTTGAGCTTTCCGAGGAGGACAAAGAAGCTGGAAAGTCTCCCGAATTCGAGGAATACATCGAAATTGAAACACTCAACAGCATGGTTCCTCTCTGGAAAAAGAGCAAATCCGAACTTAAAGAGGAGGATTACAAGCATTTCTACACAGAGAAATTCTATGACTACAACGAGCCGCTGAAATATTCTCACGTTGTAAATGAGGGCATGCCAAGCTATAACGCACTGCTTTACATCCCCTCAAAAGCTCCCTATGACTTCTATTCCAAGGAATTTGAAAAGGGCTTGCAGCTTTACTCAAACGGCGTTCTCATCATGGACAAGTGTGCTGATTTGCTTCCCGATTACTTCTGCTTTGTAAAGGGACTTGTGGACAGCGAGGACTTATCTCTCAACATTTCAAGAGAAATGCTCCAGCACGACAGACAGCTTAAAGTCATTGCAAAAAGCATTGAAAAAACTGTTTCAAGCGAACTGAAAAAGATGCTGAAAAACGACCGTGAGAACTACGAAAAGTTCTGGAATGAGTTCGGCGTACAGCTTAAATTCGGTGTATACAGCGGCTATGGAATGAATAAGGACAAGTTGCAGGATTTACTTCTCTTTACTTCATCTCAGGGCAAGCTTGTAACTCTTGACGAATACGTTACAGCAATGCCAGAGGAGCAGAAGTACATCTACTACGCAACAGGCGAAAGCGTTGCACGTATTGAACAGCTCCCACAGACAGAGCTTGTTAAGGACAAGGGATTTGAAATTCTCTATCTCACAGACAATGTGGACGAATTTGCAATAAAAATGCTGATGAACTACAAGGAAAAAGAGTTCAAGAACGTTTCTTCCGACGATTTGGGAATTGAAAATACCGAAAAGCAGGAGGAAGTAAAGGCTAAAGAGGAAGAAAATGCCGATATGCTTAAAACTATGGCAGATTCTCTTGGCGATTCCGTGGCAAAGGTTGTACTTTCAAAGCGTCTGAAATCCCACCCTGTATGTATTTCAAGCGAGGGCGAGATTACTCTTGAAATGGAAAAGGTGCTCAATTCCATGCCCGGCGACCAGAAAGTAAAGGCTCAGAGAGTGCTTGAAATCAATCCCGACCATGAGATTTTCGGCAAGCTTACAGCGGCATCTTCCGACAGTGAGAAGCTTGTAAAGTATGCAAAGCTTCTCTATACACAGGCACTTCTTATCGAGGGTATGCCCGTTGAGAATCCTGTTGAATTTTCAAATCTTATCTGTGAGTTGATGTAATAGCGTAAGGGCTGCCTTTGGCAGTCCGCAAATATAAAAAACGAGGGACGGAGTTTTTCCGTCCCTAAAAATTTATATACAGAAAAAAACTTAATTCGTAATTCCTAATTCTTATACCAATCCCTGAAACAACAGTAGACAAATCTAATGGCATAAATGCTGTATGTCGTCGTTGGACTACCTCACCATACGACAGTATGCTTTCATCGTCCACCTTGACATACATCATTTCTGCTCATCATCTTTGTCTACTAACATTTTAGGGATTGGTATTAATTTTCACCGCCGTTGCAATTACAAATTTCCCGTCCTCAATAATATATCTGCGGAATTCGTAATCCTTGATATTGCTGATGATATTTCCGTCCTCAATTAAAAATTCAGCCTCGTTCAAAGGGAAAGACAAGCCTTTGCCAATTGCTTTGATGTATGCCTCTTTCAGCGTCCACAGAGTAAAAAACAGCAAATCACGTTCATTTTCAGGAGCGTTTTCAATCATATCACGCTCTTTCTCGGAAAATGCACGTTTCATCACATTCGGACGGTATTCGCGGACTTTTTCGCAGTCTATGCCGCATTGACGGCTTTCAACCATACAGGCGGTTATTCCTTCGGAATGGGAAAGGTTGAAATGTACATCGGGGTAATCCGCGAGATATGGCTTGCCATGTTCTGCTTTTTTCGTCATTTCTTCTGTATAGTCGATATTGTAAAAGCCTTTCAGCATATCTTTCAGCAGACTATGTGCAAGGCTATGTTGTTCCCCATGGGGAACGGTTTCAAGTGAAAATCTTATAGCCATAACAATTCTCCCAAAATAATACAACAGCCGACGCAAAAACGTCGGCTGATAAAATATGTCAATTAGCCAATAACTCTTACGCGGATAACACCGTCAACAGCGTTGATTTTGCCCTCAACAGATGCAGGAACTTCGCCTGTAACGTCAAGCATTGTGTAAGCAAAATCGCCCTTGCTTGCATTAGCCATGTTCTCAATGTTGATACCCTCGTTGCCTACAGCTGTTGTGATAGAAGCAAGAGTTGTGGGTACGTTCTTGTGGATAATGCAAATCTTTGTGCCTACAGCATTAAGTGAAAGGTTAGGATAGTTTACACTGTTTCTGATGTTGCCGTTTTCAAGATAATCAATAATCTCATCAGCAGCCATAACAGCGCAGTTATCTTCACTCTCAGGAGTTGAAGCGCCGAGGTGGGGGAGAACGATAACATTTTCCTCACCGAGAACGATATCATCAGCAAAGTCTGTAACATACTTAGCAACCTTGCCAGCCTTGATAGCCTCAACAACAGCGGCACTGTTGATAAGCTCGCCTCTTGCGAGGTTGATGAGACGAACACCGTCCTTCATCATAGCAATCTGCTCAGCGTCGATTGTGTTCTTTGTCTGAGCTGTGTAAGGCATATGAATTGTGATGTAATCGCTGTTCTTATAGATGTCGTTAATCTCAGAAACAATCTTGATAGCAGGATTCATCTGGAGAGCAGCACCAACTGAGAGGTATGGGTCATAACCGATAACCTTCATACCGAGAGCCTCAGCAGCGTTTGCAATCTTACCGCCGATAGCGCCAAGACCGATAACACCGAGTGTCTTGCCTGCAATCTCAGGACCTGCAAACTTGGACTTTCCGCTTTCAACTGTCTTAGGAGCGTCCTCTGTGCCCTTGAGTGATGCAGCCCATGCAGCAGCCTCTGTGATTTTTCTTGAAGCAAGGAGAAGTGCGCAGATAGCAAGCTCTTTAACAGCGTTAGCGTTAGCACCTGGTGTATTGAATACGCAGATACCCTCCTGAGCGCATCTCTCAACAGGAATATTGTTTACGCCTGCGCCTGCACGAGCGATACAGAGAAGCTTATCGCCGAAAGTCATATCGTGCATCTTAGCGGAACGAACCATAATAGCATCGGGGTTAGTGCCATCTTCTGTAATAGCGTACTTGCTCTTGTCGAAAATGTCTGTACCGATAGATGAAATCTTATTGAGTGTATAAACATTAAACATTTTAATTACCTCTTTCGATTTTAATTTATGGGCGGAAATAAATCCGCCCAGATTTTTTCAGGTGATTAAGCATTCTCAGCTTCGAACTTCTTCATGAATTCTACAAGCTTTTCAACGCCCTCGATAGGCATTGCGTTGTAGATAGATGCTCTCATACCGCCAACGCTTCTGTGTCCCTTGAGGTTCTCAAAGCCGGCAGCCTTGGACTCCTTGATGAACTTAGCGTCAAGCTCGTCGTTGCCTGTGATGAAAGGTACATTCATGAGTGAACGGTCCTTCTTCTCAACTGTAGCCTTGAACATCTTGGAATTGTCAAGGAAATCGTAGAGGATAGCAGCCTTCTTCTCGTTGTGAGCCTTCATTGCTTCAAGTCCGCCCATTTTCTTGAGCCACTTGAATACCTTGCCGCAGATGTAGATGCCGTAGCAGGGAGGTGTGTTGTAGAGTGAGTCGTTGTCAGCCTGTGTCTTCCACTTAAGCATTGTAGGAGTACCTGCAAGAACGTCATCTCTGATGAGGTCCTCACGGATAATAGCGATAACAACGCCTGCAGGTCCGATGTTCTTCTGAACACCGCCGTAGATTACAGCGTACTTGCTAACGTCAACAGGCTCTGAAAGGAAGCATGAAGATACGTCAGAAACGAGGTCCTTGCCCTTTGTATTTGGGAGCTCCCAGAACTTTGTACCATAGATTGTGTTGTTCTCACAGATGTAAACGTAGTCAGCATCCTCGGGGATATCAAGGTTTGAGCAATCGGGAATATATGAGAATGTCTTATCAGCGGAAGAAGCTACTGCAACAGCCTCGCCGTACATCTGAGCTTCCTGATAAGCCTTCTTAGCCCACTGACCTGTGATAATGTAAGCAGCCTTCTTGTTCTTCATAAGGTTCATAGGAACAGCTGCGAACTGCTGAGAAGCACCGCCCTGAAGGAAAAGTACCTTGTAGTTGTCAGGAATATTCATAAGATCGCGGAGATCCTGTTCAGCTTCCTTGATGATGTTATCATATACCTTTGAACGGTGGGACATCTCCATTACGGACATACCGCAACCCTGGTAATCCATCATTTCCTCTGCTGCTTCTCTGAGTACTTCCTCAGGAAGAACAGCAGGACCTGCACTGAAATTGTAAACTCTGCTCATTGTAAAAACCTCCATAATATATAGTATTGAAAGGAGTGACATAATTTTGACAATCCAATCAACAATTAAAAACAGCATTTGCCGTACATAAATATTATACTCCTTTTATAATAAGAAGTCAATATATTATAAGGAATTTTTTGTTTTTTTGCAGGATTTTTTTGCAGAGTGGACATAATTCGTACTGGACAAATCTTCGGAAATATGATATAATAAATCCTGCACGAATAAAGATATATTCTACAGGAGGAAATACATATGAACAAAAAGGAAACAGCAGAGATAAAAAAGAATTTTTCCGATAAAAGCGGATTTTTCATAATGGACAGAGTGCTTACAGGCTTTGTGGACGCTGAAAAAAACGTCCGTTTTGTGAAAACTTTCTCCTGCCTGACAATGTCAGTTGAGGAACATGATGTATACGATGAAACGCTGAAAAAAGTCCTCAATACCAATGTGGGAAAGAATTTCTGCGAGTATCAGTTCCCAAATGAAGCATACGAGGAGGGACAGCCTCAGGAGATTCTCTATAGTCTACTCCGTTCAGAGCTTAAAGACGAGCTTATCTGCGAGAATTTCATGAACCATATCGCAAATAATTTCGCTCATGAAGGACCTTATGCCGTAATCACAGCATATTGTACCTACACTATCCGCCGCAAAGACAAAAATGACGAATTTTCCAACGGCGAAGATGAACTGTATCGTTATATTCTCACGGCGATTTGCCCCGTAAATACAGGCAGCGACGGATTTGTTTTTGACAGCTTCAACAACGAGATAACAAAGAAAATCAACACAGAGCTGATTATCAGCAAGGCTCCATCAGAGGGCTTTTTATACCCCGTTTTCAGCAACAGAAGTCCTGACATAAATCATGTTATGGCATATATGAAAACTGCTTCAAAACCCAATATATCGCTGATTGAGGACGTTCTCGGATGTACATTTGTAATGTCCGCTGAAAATGAAAAGGCAAGCTTCCAGAATATCCTTAAAAATGTGGTGGGTGATGACCTTGATTATATGGTTATCAAAACTGTTAATGAGAAAATACAGGAAGTTGTTGAGGAAAATAAGGACGATACCGACAAGACTATTATTGACAACACAAAGTTAAAAGATATTCTTACAGATATTGGCATACCGCAGGAGCGCGTTGCTATGACTGACCCTGTATATGAGAAATTCTGCGGTGATGCACCTCTTACTGCGGCAAATCTTATCGAGACAAAAACTGTTCTCACATCTCCCGGAATTACGGTGAATATCAAGCCCTCAGCCGCTGACAAGGTGCGTACAAGCGTGGTAGGCGGCAGAAGATGCCTGCTCATCGACCTTGACGACCCAACTATTGAGATTAACGGTTTGCCTGTACGACTTGAAGAAAAGGCAAATGATGCGGAGGCTGTACCTGTTGGCTGATTGTTATGGTTGAAATGGATAATATACTTAAAAATGAACATGTGAAAGAGACAAAATTCTTTCTGAAATGGCTGTTTATCGGCGTTATCATGGGCGTAACCGTTGGTCTTGTGGGAGCTTTTTTCCACTTCTGTTCCGCAGAGGCAGAGCATTTTCGCGGCGATAACTCATGGCTGATATATCTGCTTCCATTGGCTGGCGCGGCAATTGCCTATTTTTACGACGCGCTGAAATACAGTCACGACAAGGGCACGAATCTGGTGCTTCTTGCCGTCCGTGACAACAAAATTATGGGTATACATCATGCTGCGTGTATATTCGTTGCAACTGTTTTAACTCATCTCTGCGGCGGTTCAAGCGGCAGAGAGGGTGCTTCCTTGCAGATTGGTGCGGCTCTCGGCTCTTTTTCGGGACGCAAACTGAAATTCGGGGACGACGATAAGCGAATCATGACAATGTGCGGCATGAGCGCTATGTTTGCGGCAGTTTTCGGAACTCCTGTAACTGCGGCAATATTCTCAATGGAGGTTGTAAGCGTGGGAATTTTTTACTATTCTGCGATAATTCCCTGCGTTACATCTGCTTTGACCGCAAGCTATATTTCCTCACTTTTCGGGAATACGCATATTCAAGTCAGCGTAAACGTTCCTGAAATTGATATGATTCTGTATCTGAAAGTTGCTCTCATAGGTGCGCTGTGTGCGGCTATAAGTGTATTTTTCTGCTTTGTGCTCGGCAGAATCCACAAGCTTTTCAAAAAGATAAAGAATCACGCAATACGTGCCGCTGTTGGCGGTGTTATTGTTGTCCTGCTGACGCTTATTGCAGGAGATTACACCTACAACGGCACAGGCGGTGATATGATTGTTTCTGCCTTTACGGAAAGTCCGTTTTTCGCCGCATTCCTCATAAAAATGGTGTTTACTGCCGTAACTCTCGGCTCTGGTTTCAAGGGCGGAGAAATATTTCCTGTGTTCTTTATAGGTTCATCTTTCGGAAGTGTATTCGCTCCCTTGCTGGGACTTGACTGCTCCGTTGGTGCGGCATTGGGAATGGCAGCGCTTTTCTGCGGTGTGACGAACTGCCCTATAGCTTCAATTTTGCTTAGTATTGAGCTTTTCGGCAGTGAGGGTATTGGTATGTATGTCCTTGTATGTGCTGTCAGCTATATGCTGTCAGGATACGGCGGATTGTACAGCGAGCAGAAAATTCTCTATTCAAAGAAACGTATGAAATATATCAACAAGCGTACAGGAAGCTGAGTTAATTAATGTGATATTATTTGCGATAAGCAGAGAACTCCCCGAAATCTTTTTTCGGGGAGTTCTTTTGCTATGTTATTAGATGCCTGCTGTTGTTTCAGGATTGGTATTATATTTCCCAATCGTCGCAAAGCCGGTTGATAGCTTCTGTAAGCTTGCGCATATCGGCATTTGCTCTGCCGTCTGAAATTTTGATAAGACGGCTGAGACGGTCTGCGGCAGATACAAGGTCGCTGTAGGTGGGGCTGATATTTCCGCCTGATGTCTTTTTCTTTGCAATAGGTTTAGGCTGAGCGTCAACGGTAATTTTTCCGGATATAAGGTCAAATTCCGCGCCGCTGTAGGGAGCATAGGAATCGCCGCCAAGTTCTTCGCGGATTCGCTGTGCAAGACTATCTGCAGAGGGTGCGTCACCATGTACTACGAAATATTTCTTTACGTCGGAAACAGCCTTTGCCCATGCCATAAGTCCTTTTACGTCTGCATGGCCGCTGACGCCCGGCAGCTGTAAGATTTCAGCGGAAACAGTAATGGATTCGCCGAATAGCTTAACATTCTTTGCGCCCTCAACAAGACTTCTTCCGAGAGTATTAGTTGACTGATATCCTACGAAAAGCACTGTATTCTGTGCGCCCCAGAGGTTGTGTTTCAAGTGGTGTTTGATACGTCCGGCTTCGCACATACCGCTGGCAGAGATAATAACCTTTGGTCTTGAATCTGAGTTGATAGCCTTAGATTCATCGCTTGAAACAGCACGTATAAGACCGTCAAATACAAGGGGATTTATACCCTCGCGGATATAGCTTAAAGCTTCTTCGTCATAGCAGCTTTCGCGGTTGCTGACAAATATATTTGTAGCCTCAATAGCAAGAGGACTGTCTACATACACAGGGAATCCCTCATGCCCTTTAAGCAGTCCCTCGTCCTTAATCTGACGGATAAAATAGAGCATTTCCTGAGTTCTGCCGACAGCAAAAGAGGGGATAATAACATTTCCTCCGCGGTCAAAGGTTCGCTGTAAAACGTCAGCAAGAGCCGTTACGTAGTCTGTTGGGCGGTTGTGAGTGCGGTCGCCGTATGTAGATTCCATAACAACATAATCCGCTTTTTCAATATACTGAGGGTCACGTATAAGGGGCTGGTCAATGTTGCCGATATCTCCTGAGAATACAACGGAGCGTTTTTCGCCGTTTTCCGTCATTGTGATAACTATGCTTGACGAACCGAGAAGATGTCCTGCATCTCGGAAATAAACGGAGATACCCTCGCAGATTTCGTCTGTGACATCATAGGGGTGGGGTACAAACAGACTTATTGCACCGATTGCGTCGTCCATTGTGTACAGCGGTTTATAGTCAGGCTCGCCGCGGCGCTTTGCCTTACGGCTGCGCCATTCAGCTTCAAATTCCTGGATATGTGCGGAATCTCGGAGCATAACGCTGCAAAGATTTGCCGTAGCCGCTGTGGAGTGTATCTCGCCCTTGAAGCCCTCTGCAAACAGCTTTGGAAGCAAGCCGGAATGGTCAATATGCGCGTGGGTGAGAAATACAAAGTCAATATCTCCGGGAGCAACGGGAAGCTCCACATTCTCAAACATATCCTGTCCCTGCTGCATACCAAAATCCACAAGGAATTTCTTTCCACAGGCTTCAACATATGTGCAGCTTCCTGTAACCTCATGAGTTGCACCAATAAACATCATTTTCATAATAGTAAACACCGCCTTTTGAATTTGTTTAAAGTTATAGTTTCAATTATAATGTATAATTTAATCCTTTTGTCTAATTATAACACATTCTATATTATTTGTCTATAGTTTTTTATATTTTGTCAGATGAAAATTTGGTGATTATTTTATGGCAATATCAAATTTTGTCAATGTTACCAGTGAATTTAAGCAATTTCTGAATTGTAAACAGCAATATATTATGCTATAATATATAAAGAAAGTGTGAATATACAGTGAATTTTAAGGTTATTTTAAGATAATAGGATTATAATGTAAATAGAGTGAAAATATTGTAGAATATTGTATAATAAATGAAAGGAGTTGTTTTTATGGCTATATGCAGTTTTGCCCGTAAGGAAATAAAGTTTTTGCTTAATATGGAGCAGTATCACGGTCTTATGGAAGTTATCGGCGAACATATGAACCCTGATAAGTACTGTGTCGGTGGTAAGGAATACGGTATTTATAATATTTATTATGATACCCCCGACGATTTTCTCATAAGAGAATCCCTTGCAAAGCCGTATTATAAAGAGAAAATACGCCTAAGAAGCTATTATTCTCCAGCTGATGACGATTCCCCCGTATTTCTTGAAATAAAGAAGAAAATCGGTGGAATAGTTACAAAAAGACGTGTTTCAATGACTTTGGGTGAAAGTCGCGAATATCTTGCAACGCGAAAAAAACCTCAGTCTGAAAAATATATTCAGAATCAGGTTTTCAAGGAGCTTGACGCTTTCCTTGACCATTACCCTGTTTCACCGAAGCAGTACATAAGCTATCAGCGTGAAGCTTTTTTCGGCAAGGATAACAAGGATTTCCGACTTACCTTTGACCGTAAGCTTACAGAACGCAGATACGACCTTGGACTTGATTGCAGCAGCTACGGAAATTTTATAATCGAAGCTGACCAGCGTATCATGGAGGTTAAAATATCCGATTCAATGCCCGATTGGCTTCTCCACAAGCTTTCGGAGCTGAAAATATACAAAACAAGCTTCTCGAAATACGGCAGGGCTTATATGTCCTATGTTCAGGAGCAGGCAGCAAAAAGCCGTATACAGATATCGGGTATATCAATGGTAAATAATAAAATTTTAATTAACAGGAGTGTATAAAATGTTAGCGGCAATTAATTTTTTTGGAAATGTTTTAAAAAATGAAGCTGAAACAGGCGGAACGGATATTTTCGCTTCTCCCTCAGCGCAGGCTGTCAGCGAGATTACTTTCGGGCAGTTCGGACTTTGCGTCGGTGCGGCTCTCGTTATAGGCTTTCTTATCAGCCTTGTGTACATATTCTGCCACAGGAAAGAGGGTTATTCACAGAGCTATGTATTCACAATTATAATGCTTCCCACTATCGTATCGCTGATACTTCTACTGATTAATACAACAGCAGGAGCTCTCAGCCTTGCAGGTGCATTTACCCTTGTGCGATTCCGAAGCGTGCCAGGCGACCCGAAGGATATAGCTTATATCTTCTTTGCAATGGCAGCAGGTGTTGCCTGCGGTATAGGATATATCGGATTTGCCGTTGTATTCTTCATCGTTCTTGGCGTTGTAATGTATATTCTTTCTGAAATCAACTTTGGCGGATGTAAGACAAGACATATGACGTTGAAGATTACTATTCCTGAAAACCTTGATTATCAGGGAGTTTTCGACCCTGTGCTTTCAAAGTACACAAGATTTCATAAGCTGAGACGTGTTAAGACAACTAACTTCGGCACACTTTTTGAACTTATTTATTCCGTTGATGTATCTGAGGATATCGACCAGAAGAAGTTTATTGACGAGCTTCGCGCACTTAACGGAAATATGACTATCAATCTCGTATTCTTTAAATACGACGATAAGATTTACGAGGGTTAAGTTTGTAAGGGGGACAATCCGATATTGTGGAACGTCCCCTTTGACAATGTTAAGGTTTTATGATACAATAAATGAAAATAAAGGAAAACTTCTAAAGGGAAATCCTAAAATTATTAAGGCGGGGAATATTTATGAATTATAAAAGAATTATTGCGGCGGCAATGTCAATGATTATGATGACAGCTGTAACAAGCTGTGGAAATGACAAGGAAATTGTCAGTGATTGGGAATCTCCACTGGGTACAGTGGAAACCACAGCGCCTAAGGAGAGCGAAAAAACTGAAACAAAGCCTGTGAAAACAGAGAATTCAACCGAAAAAAATTCGGATAAAACTACAGAGAAAGCAGAGAAAACAACTGCTGATAAGAAAAAAACGACAACAACCGCAAAAGTGACTGCTAAAAAAACAGAAAATAATGATTCTTCTGAGGAAAGCAATTCCGAGGAAAACAATGAGGAGAATAATTCTGAGGAGAACAGCGGAAATAATGAAGAAGCTCCGCAGACTACAGCGGCAAAGAAGCCTGCTGCTACCGTTGTTACGACTGCTGTAACTGAACCTGTTAAGACTTTTGACGCTGAAATTACTTTTGATGAGACAGTAACAGTTGACGGAATCAATGCTGAAGCAAGCGGCTCTGTTGTTAAAATTACGGCAGGCGGCGATTATATCGTAAGAGGAAACACTTCAAACGGTCAGATTTACATAAGCACTGCAACTGAGGAAAAGGTTGAAATCACCCTTGATAATGTGAATATTTCCTGCGGCGGCGGTCCTGCTATATTTGTAAATGAGGCTAAAAGATGCGTTCTGAAACTTGCTGAGGGAAGTGTAAACTATCTCAGCGACGGCGGAAACGATAAAATAAACGACGGCGTTATTTTCTCAAATGATACTCTTAGAATAAAGGGTGAGGGATATCTCGAAATCAATGCAGGAAATGCACACGGAATCGCAAGTGATGACGATGTTATCATCGAAAGCGGCGAATACCATATAAATTCCATAAAATCAGGAATTATTGCAAACGATAATATAACAATAAACGGCGGCGAACTGACTATATTCGGCGGCACTAATGGTATGAAGTCAAAGGGTACCATGTACATCAACGGCGGTACAGCGTGGATTTGCGGCGGAAGTAAGGAGGAAAAAAGCTCAATTTATGCGGCAGCAGGGCTGTATTACACAGGCGGATATGTCTATGCGGCAGGAAATATGGTAACACCTCCCACAGAAACGCCTAATCCTTATATTGTTGTGAATTGGACAAAGGGACTGCCTGCTGAGAGTACAGTCGGATTCGTTCTCGGCGGAACTGAGTTTGCAACGCTTACTCCAAAGACAAATTTCAGATGTGTTATGATGCTTGCTCCTGATATTCTTATTGGTGACGGCTTTACGCCTTTTGTCAATGGTGAGGGAAATGGTGATTTCACTGTTGCAGAGGGGCAGAATCTCTATGTGATTGAATAATTATAGTGAACGTCAAATATAATTTGACATTCACTATAATTAATGATTTAAAGTGCCTCGCACATCCGCAAACTAAAGTTTGCTCCGTGCGGATCGGCAAATAGCAAACGCCAAAAGATTTTGTCGTTTGCTAATAAAAGGGCGCTAAATGCGCCCTTTGTTGTGCAATGTATCTTTAGAGATGCCCTTTATGTATAAATCATTTTTGCTATTCAGTTTAGTGTAAAATATAATACGGTGCATTTTTGAAACAATTACAACTTTGTTAATAAATTGCGAAAGATTTAATATGTAAATATAAAATACATATTAAAAATAAATTAAGAAAATTTTGAAGAGATTTTGATGATAGTGTATTATAGTATAGTTTTGTGTATAATTGTCTATTGATAATAATCGCTATTTGCAATATAATAGAATCAGCAATTGAGAATATTGACGTTCTGAGGCGAACATCCTTCCCTCTCATGTGCTCGGTTCAGAATGTTGAACAACTGCTTACTGCAGAAGTTGAATTGGTTAATTATTGAACTAATTCCTTTCATTTGTGATTTTTTCATGTTTTCTATTCTCAATAACTTATTTTAACTTATTATTTATGGCTTACTCCTCAGTGCTAAACGATGAGAATCGTATGGAGTGAAACCGACACCTCAAAAGAGGTGTATTTTTTTATTCTGTGAAACTTGTGTGAAATTTTATATAAATCTATTGACGAGTTATTTAAATCATGATATAATATATTTAAAGGAACAATAGGGGGCAATAAGATGAAGAAGAATATATACAGTATAGTGCTGACAGATAACGTTATCCGCGCTGTTGATGCGGAAGCCTATAGATTGGGGACAAATCGTTCAAATCTTATAAATCAGATTCTTGCAGAGCATTTGTCCTGCGTTACGCCTGAAATGCAGATGCGGGAAATTTTCGATGCCGCTGAAATGCTTTTGCATGGCGAAATGCTCCTGATACAGCAGAATTCGCCCTCGGTGCTTATGCTCAGGACAGCTTTGCAGTATAAATATCGTCCTACGGTCAATTATAAAGTCGAACTGGAACGCGAACCTAAAGAGTATATGGGCAGGCTGAAAGTGCAGATAAGAACGCAGAATATGGCTCTTGTGAACTGCTTCAATCAGTTTTTTGAGGTGATTTCCACTGCTGAGGAATCGCTGTTCGCGGCTTTCGGAATAAGAGGCTATAAATCTGCGGTCACGCGGGATTGCTTTACAAGGCTTCTTATAAATAATCCTCAGCTTAATGAGGAGAAAAAAGGCGCGGTAATCGGGGAATATCTGAATATGCTCAACAAGGCGGTCAGAAATTACTTTTCTGCTCCTGATGACCTGCAATTTGCAATAAGTGCATATAGTGCCGATTTTGCGGCATTTATCAATGAAAATATAATATAGGGGGATTGGATTATGAATGGAGAAAAATTTACTCAGAAATCACTGGATGCTGTAAGAAAGGCTCAGAGTATCGCTGTTATGCGTGCAAATTCTGTTATTGAGCCTGTTCATCTCTTAGGAGGACTTCTCAAACAGGAAAGCGGACTTATTCCGCAGCTTATCAAGAAAATGGGCATAGATTCCGATATGCTTGAAAGGGAGACGGATAAAAAGCTTGATTGTCTGCCGAAAGTGACAGGAAGCGGCAGAAGCAGCAATATGGGGATATCTGCGGAATGTGACAGGGTTCTTGTTTCTGCGGAGGAAATTGCCGCAAATATGAAAGACGAGTACATCTCCGTTGAGCATATCATGCTTGCACTCATCGAAAGCAAAGACAGGGACGTTTCAGCAATTCTTGGAATGTTCGGAATTGACCGCGACAGATTCCTTACTGCGCTTATGTCTGTCCGCGGAAATACCCGTGTTACAGGGGAAAATCCCGAGGAAACATATGATGTTCTTGCAAAATACGGGCAGGAACTTGTAGGACTTGCCCGACAGAACAAGCTTGACCCTGTTGTAGGCAGAGACAGCGAAATCCGCAATGTTATACGCATACTTTCCAGAAAAACAAAAAATAATCCCGTTCTTATCGGTGAGCCGGGAGTTGGTAAGACCGCTATTGCTGAGGGACTTGCTCTGCGTATTGTGGCAGGAGATGTGCCTGACAGCCTGAAAGACAGAAAGGTATTTTCTCTTGATATGGGCGCTCTTATTGCAGGTGCGAAATACCGCGGAGAATTTGAGGAACGTCTGAAAGCTGTTCTCAATGAGATAAAGAACAGCAACGGTCAGATTATACTTTTTATTGACGAGCTTCATACAATCGTTGGGGCAGGCAAAAATGACGGCGCTATGGACGCTGGAAATCTGCTTAAACCTATGCTTGCACGCGGCGAACTCCACTGTATAGGTGCTACAACTCTTGATGAATACCGTAAATATATTGAAAAGGACGCGGCTCTGGAACGTCGTTTTCAGCCTGTTATGGTTGATGAGCCTACAGTTGAAGATACTATTTCAATTCTCCGCGGACTTAAAGAGAGATATGAGGTTTTTCATGGCGTGAAAATCAGCGACAATGCCCTTATATCTGCGGCTGTACTGTCAAACAGATATATCAGCGACAGATTCCTGCCCGATAAGGCGATTGACCTTATTGATGAAGCCTGTGCAACTATCCGCACGGAAATGGATTCTATGCCTACTGAACTTGATATCATATCAAGAAAAATTGTCCGCCTTGAAATCGAGGAAACTGCTCTGAAAAAGGAAAGTGACACTATTTCAAAAGAACATCTGGAGGAAATTCAGAAAGAACTTTCAGAACTCCGTGAGCAGTTCAATGCTATGAAAGCGCAGTGGGAGAATGAAAAAACAGATATTTCTGCTGTTCAGAAGCTCCGTGAGGAAATTGAAAACGTCAGCGGACAGATTGAACAGGCAGAACGTGAATACGACCTTAACAAAGCCGCTGAACTGAAATACGGCACTATGCCTAAGTTGAAAAATAAGCTTGCAGAGCTTGAATCTCAGGCTGAAAATAAAAATGAGGAGAATCGTCTCCTCCGCGACAGAGTAACGGAGGACGAAATAGCGAAAATTGTCTGCCGTTGGACAGGTATTCCCGTTTCAAAGCTTATGGAGGGCGAAAAGGAAAAGATTCTGGGACTTGAAGCACTTCTGCATAAGCGTGTTATCGGGCAGGACGAGGCTGTAACTAAGGTAAGTGAGGCTATTATCCGTTCAAGAGCAGGCATACAGTCCCCTGACAGACCTATCGGCTCATTCCTTTTCCTCGGACCTACCGGTGTGGGAAAAACGGAGCTTGCGAAGGCGCTTTCTGAAATACTTTTTGATGATGAAAAGAATATCGTCCGCATAGATATGAGCGAATATATGGAGAAATTCAGCGTAAGCCGCCTTATCGGTGCGCCTCCCGGATATGTGGGTTACGACGAGGGCGGTCAGCTTACGGAAGCTGTTCGCAGAAAGCCCTATTCTGTTGTGCTTTTTGATGAGATTGAAAAGGCTCACCCCGATGTTTTCAATGTTCTGCTCCAGATACTTGATGACGGACGTATAACCGATTCTCAGGGAAGAACAGTTGATTTCAAGAATACTATTATTATACTCACTTCAAATCTCGGTTCACCTTATATCCTTGACGGTATCGGCTCTGACGGGGAAATCACGGCGGAGGCAAGAGAAATGGTTGAAAATCTGCTTAAACAGCAGTTCCGCCCAGAATTCCTCAATCGTCTTGACGAGATAATCTTCTATAAGCCTCTTGCCAAAACTGAAATTATCAGAATTGTTGACCTAATGCTCGGAGAACTGCAAAAGCGCCTTGATGATAAGCATATCCGTATAAATGTAACTGATGCCGCCAAAAAGCATATTGTTGATTGCGGATATGATGTGAATTTCGGCGCAAGACCTTTGAGACGCTATATTCAGCGTACCGTTGAAACTCTTGCGGCAAAATGTATTCTTGGCGGAGGTATATCTGCCGGAGATACGATAACAATAGATGTTGACGGAGATAAACTGATTGCGGAATAATCGGGAAAAATTGCGGATTTCTATAGTCGGAATCTCTAAAAACGAAATTGTTTTTGCCGTAGAATCGGTCAAAATGTCATTTTTTTGCAAATAGCTTGACAAATGGCGAAAATAGGTATATAATGCAATTATCTTAAGAAATGGAGGAAATATGAAATGACTAAATCTGAACTTATCAATGTTGTTGCTGCTAAGACAGAGACAACTAAGAAGAACGCTGAGGCTGCTGTAAACGCAATGCTCGAAGCTGTTACTGACGCTCTTGTAAACGGTGAGAAGGTATCTCTCGTTGGCTTCGGTACTTTTGAGGTTCGCGACAGAAAGGAAAAGCAGGTTATCAATCCTCAGACAAAGAAGATGATGATTGCTCCCGCTTCAAAGGCTCCTGCATTCAAGGCAGGTCAGGCGCTCAAGAACGCTGTAAACAAGTAATAGCATAATACGGAGGAATAGTAATGGCAAAGAAAAAAGCTAACACTAAAGCTGCACAGGTTAAGACAGAGGCTGAGGTTGTTACAGCGGAGGTTGTGGCTGAGGCTGCGCCTGCTGTAGAAGCTACTGTTGTGGAAGCTCCCGAGAAAGCTGCTGTAAAAAAGCCCGCTGCAAAGAAAACTGCTGAGAAGAAGCCTGCTGAAAAGAAGACTTCTACAAGAAAAACAGCTCCCAAGACAAATCTGTTCATTCAGTATCAGGGCGCTGAGGTTTCATATGCAGATCTCATAGAAAAGGCAAAGGCTGACGCAGGAGTTGAGGCTCCTAAGAACATTAACCTTTATGTAAAGCCTGAGGATAACATGGTTTACTATGTTATTGATGAAAAGGTTGGCGGATTTGTCCTTGCATAATTCTGCTTTAAGGCTGTTATAATCGATATGAAATGCTCCCGATTAGTTTCGGGGGCTTTTTTTATCAAGGTTATATACCAAAAGTATAAATCGATGTTAAATATACTATCTATTAAGTATTCTTTTTGATTTTAAACGCATTAAGGTTATGCGAATTTTAGTCATGAAGTATCGAATAAGTACGAAAAGGTGTAACTTTTGTATAAAATTGCTAAAATATAAGAAAAATATTCTATACTGATAGTTTTGAAAAGGTATTGCACGACAATAAAATATATGTTATAATAAATTGTAATAAAATGAGAGGCTATGTTTTGAGAAAATGGAGTTTCGTAGTCCTCGTTTTTTAATATATATTTCTATATTTTATATTTAAAGAAAGGGTGATTTTTTATGAAAAAATCTTTGGGGAAACGCATCCTAAGCGGTGTTACCTCGGCTTTACTCGGCATTTCTGCTCTCACGCAGGCTGTCCCCCTCAATAATGGCGGTCTGTTGAAAGCTATGGCGGCGAACAATGAAAACGACGGACTTCCCATAATGGACAAGCCTTATGAGGAATCTATGTGGTACAGAGGCGGCCCTCTCGGTGTAGCAGGTGATTTCCATATCTTTGCATTCGATACGGCGGATGTTGGTCCTCATGCTAATGGTAATGTTGCCGCACCTTATGTATATGGTGGTACAGCGTCTCCTAACCAGTATATCGGACGACTTCTCAATGTAATCGGAAAAGAATGGAATACAAGCTCCGCTAATATGAATAATATTTCTGATGTAATTATTCCTGCTGATTATGAAGCGTATGATAACAATGGCAAAAAGTTAAGTTATCCTACACCAAAAAATAAATTTAATGTAAATGGCATTTCAATCGAACGTAAAACGACACTCGATAGCTCATATGTCGGACATTGGACTGAAAATTTCATTGATTTTGAGAGTTTGAAAGAAACTTATGCGGCAAAATCTCAGGAATATGCTGCTAAGGATACTAATGCTGCTGTTACAATGCAGAAAATAGCTGATGACCAGTGTATTTTGATTGAACTCAATCCTGAGGGCGAGAATGTTATAAATCTGAAATATTCAGATTTATTTCCAGAGCCTAAAACAGAGGCTGGTGAAACAGAAAAGAAAATAACAAATACTCCTAATAATTGCAAGATAAAAATTGTTGGATTGAATCTTGAAAGTTATGAAACTGAAATGACAGTTCAAAATGGAGACACCGTTTCTGTTAAGAAAATCAATGCTACAAGAATTAATGGCAATCAGTCTGTTGTAATCAATCTTGATATGAGCGACTATGAAGGTACAGAGAAAGAAATTGACTTAATAACTCTCTGTGGCAATATTACTTATTACGGAATTGATGATTTAGCAAAAACGGCTGACAAAACTGATTATAAAAAAATGTGGGACGATTTGGGCAACCAGTCAACACTTGCTATTGAGAATGGTGAAGGAACGGTAACTAATGGTACAAATATTCTTTTGAATATTGCAAATGCACCTTCATTTACAAGCACAGCTTCATCATCAGAACGTGAAAGTGAACAGATGCTTGTAAAACTTGGTAAAGCAACAATGTCTGCCCTCGCTCCTGATGTATATTTGCATTTGGAAAGTACAAATGGTACTTTTATTGCTGAGGATGTTAAGGTTGCTGGTGAAACTCATATGGCATTCTTTATGCAACCTCTTACTGATGCAAAAATAGGTGATATAATTGCTGCTAAAGAATGGATTAACAGCACTGGAAATGATAAAGTAAGAGTAACGCTTTATCGTTCTGTAAAGTCAGATGCTGATATTAAAGAATTGGATAAACTTGCAACAGAAGATGAGGAACGATATAATAAAGAAGCAAAGGATTTTGAGGAAAAATATCAAGAAAATCTTATAACAGCTTATCAAAATGCATTTGATGCGATGATTGAAGCTTCAGGTATGAATGCTTTAGCTAAAAATAATACAGTTCCAACAGGTGAAAAACTGCCTGTTATTCAGGTTAAAAAGTTGCAGAATACAGGCAATGATGTAGGTGACTATGACATGAATAGTAACCTGTTGGTAGATGATAATAATGCATTTAATGATGGTATGTGGGGAGAACAGTATTCTACATATGTGTATGAAGATTATGTTTTATCATCTGTAATGACGATGAAAGATATGTGGAATAAAGACATGTTCTGGATGTATAAAGACCTCATAACCATAGATGAAGAAACTAAAACCATACATTACAATGATACAACTTCCAACTTGAGTAATACTTATAACAATACAGTGTGGATATGTATTCCTAACGGTAACGATTATAGCAATGGTTTTGAAGCAACAATTGAAGAATATGAAGGAGACGGAACTGATATTTGGGGACGTCCAACTAAAATCACTAAACGAAAAATAACAAAAATCAACGGACAGCCTGTTAATGATATTATTGGCCGTCAGTACGAAAGGGTTGAGACTGTAGAGCTTAGTTCTGCTAATGAATGGAAATATAAGTGGGAAGACCTTCCTAAAATGAACGAAACAGGTTCTACATATTTCTATTATATTGTTGAAGAAAATGTTAAGGGCTATGATACTTCATATGTAAACAATGGTACTTCATGCGGCGACGAAATGAAGATTACAGTTCAGAACATTAAGCCTGAAGGAACAAATCCGGAACCTCCTAAGCCTGCTGAAAAAAATGAAATTACAATCAGCAAGCAGATAATTTCAGGCGATAAGGCAGAAGAAGTTGACGGAGCTGAGTTCAAGCTGACAATCATCGGAGACAAACCTGATAACTTTGACGGTGTTAAGATTAATGATGTTGACGCTGGCAAGGATAAAGAAGAACTGACATTCAGCGGCGCAAATACAGTGCTCAAAGGTCTTAAAAATGGAACATATGAACTTGAAGAAACAGCAGCTCCCGACGGTTACACAGTAGTATCAAAGTTTAAATTTACTGTAACTGACGGTAAAGTAACACTGGATGAAGCAAATACTACAGGCGATAAGGTTGTAGAAAAGGACGGAACAATCACAATTACTGACGATATCTCACGTATTTCAATTGATAAGAAAGATATCACAGGTAAAAAAGAAGTAGTAGGAGCAACACTTACACTTACAAACAAGGAACTAAGTGAAGCACAGTGGAATAAGATTCTTGAAGAAAATTCCGCACTTACAGCTGCTGAGCACGGTGTAACATGGACATCTACTGATAAAGCAGTTGAAATTGTTGGACTTCTGGACGGTGAGTATACGTTATCCGAAACAGCAGCAAACGATGAAGGAACATTCGTAGCTAAGGACGGAAAGACATATACAATTGTTGAAAGTGACCTTACATTTGAAATTAAAAACGGTGTTATCGTAACAAAGGAAGATAAGACAATTGATGGTGCTGAATCCAAGCCTAAGACCGAAGAAGAAGCAGACGGTAAGGGATACTATTTATATGAATCAGCAAATCCCGACACAATTGTTGTATGTGACGCAGAGGCAGAAAAGCCTGAATCAAGAACAGATGTTTCAATTAACAAAACAGATATTAACGGAGATACACCTCTTAATGATGCAGAATTTAAACTTACAATAGTAGACGAATCTGCTGATTTTGCAGGCGTTAAGGTAGACAATACAGAGTATACCGCTAATACTGAAGTTATTGAATTCAAGGGTAATAAGACAATTTCAGGTCTTAAAAATGGAACATATGAACTTGAAGAAACAGTAGCTCCTGACGGTTACACAGTAGTATCCAAGTTTAAATTTACAGTAACTGACGGTAAAGTAACACTGGATGAATCAAATACAACAGGCGAACAGGTTGTAGAAAAAGACGGAACAATTACTGTTAAGGACGATATCTCACGTATCTCAATTGATAAGAAAGATATCACAGGTGAGAACGAGGTTGTAGGAGCAACACTTACACTTACAAACAAAGACCTGAGCGAAGCACAGTGGAATAAGATTCTTGAAGAAAATTCCGCACTTACAGCTGTTGAGCACGGTGTAACATGGACATCTACTGATAAAGCAGTTGAAATTGTTGGACTTCCCGACGGTAAGTATACATTATCCGAGACAGCAGCAAACGATGAAGGAACATTTGTAGCTAAGGACGGAAAGACATATACAATTGTTGAAAGCAGTCTTACATTTGAAATTAAAAACGGTGTTATCGTAACAAAGGAAAATAAGACAATTGATGGTGCTGAATCCAAGCCTAAGACCGAAGAAGCAGCAGGCGGTAAGGGATACTATTTATATGAATCAGCAAATCCCGACACAATTGTTGTATGTGACGCAGAGGCAGAAAAGCCTGAATCAGTAATCACAATCAACAAGCAGATAATTTCAGGCGATAAGGCAGAAGAAATCGACGGTGCGAAGTTTGAACTGAGAGTAGACGAAAAGACAGAGCAGACAATTGATCTTAGCGGTGTAGTAATCGGTGAGGGAGATGCTCTTGGAAAGGTTACATCAGTAGAATTCGACGGCAACCAGAAAATCACAGGACTTAAGGACGGTACATACGTACTTAAGGAAACAGTAGCTCCCGACGGTTACACAGTAGTTTCTGAATTTACATTTACTGTTGAAAACGGTATTGTAACAGAAAATTCAGCTGTAACAAACGGTGAAGTTGAAGTTTCTAAGGACGGAAAGACAATTACAATTACTGACGATATCAGTGAAATCAAAATTGATAAGACAGCAGTTGGTAATTCCGAACTTATCGACGGTGCGAAGTTTGAACTGAGAGTAGACGAAAAGACAGAGCAGACAATTGATCTTAGCGGTGTAAAAATCGGTGAGGGAGATGCTCTCGGAAAGGTTACATCAGTAGAATTCGACGGCAACCAGAAAATCACAGGACTTAAGGACGGTACATACGTACTTAAGGAAACAGTAGCTCCCGACGGTTACACAGTAGTTTCTGAATTTGCGTTTACTGTTGAAAACGGTATTGTAACAGAAAATTCAGCTGTAACAAACGGTGAAGTTGAAGTTTCTAAGGACGGAGACAGAATCGTTGTTAAGGACGAAATGACAAAGGCTACTATCAGCAAACAGGAACTTGGCGCAGGTACAGAGCTTCCCGGTGCAAAACTTGTTATCACAGCTCTTGATGAAAAGGCTGACCTTTCCAAGGTAACAGCTAAACAGGGCGATAAGGAGTTTACATTTGCAGATATCGAAAAGAAAAACGAAATCAGCTTTGTATCCGGAAATGAGCCAACGGTACTTTCAATGCTTCCAGCTGGAATGTACACTCTCACAGAGGTTACAGCTCCTGACGGATATGAAATAGCAGAAACAATTAAGTTTGTAATCGAGCCTGACGGCACAATTAAGGTTGCAAACGGAGAAGACAAGAACGGCAATACTCACTACGATACAGTTGAAAACGGTATTGTTGTTATGAAGGACAAGCCTTCTGAAATTCATATTTCCAAGAAGGAAATTGCTAAGTCCGCTGAACTTCCTGGAGCAATTCTCAAAGTTGTTCTTGAAGAAGCAGATAAGGACGGCGCAGACCTCAGCGGAGTAAAGGCAACTCAGAAGGGCGAGAAGGCTAAGGGATTCGCAATCAGCGACGACAAGATGTCAATTGAATTTACATCGATTGCAGAGGCTGAAACAGTTATCTCAAAGCTCCCCGACGGTAAGTACACTCTTATTGAGTTCCAGACACCTAAGGATAAGGACGGAAAAGACAGTCATCTTAAGGCAGAAAGCATCGGCTTTACTGTAAAGAATGGCGAAGTTAAGACAATTACAATGTCCGACAAGGATAAGGATAATTACCTTGATGGCGAAAATGTAATTGCTAAGGGAACAACTGTAACAGGTATTGTTATGCGTGACAACACAACAACAACTACTACAGTTACATCTTCTTCATCCACATCAGAAACAGATACTTCTACATCAGAGACAAACACATCTACATCTACATCAACAACAGAGACAAAGACATCTACATCAACATCAACAACAGAGACAAAGACATCCACATCAACAACAGAGACAAAGACATCCACATCCACATCAACAACAGAGACAAAGACATCCACATCTACAACCACTACAACAACATCCACTACAACTACAACTCAGCCTACAACGACTACTTACGTTGTAAATATCAACAAGGTTGACGTTGGCGGAACAGAGGTAGTCGGCGCAAGACTTGAACTCAGCGGAGTTGACAAGGACGGCGAGGTTATCACATTTGGCAAGGGTTCAATCACAGTCGGCAAGGACGGCGAACTTGTAAATGGCGTTGGTGAAACTCTCGTTTGGATAAGCGGAACAGAAGCAACAATTGTTATCGTTGAAAACGGAACATATAAACTTCATGAAGTAGCAGCTCCAAACGGCTATGAAGTAGCCACAGACATAACATTTGAGGTTAAGGATGGAAAGGTAACAGTTGACGGTAAGGTTGTTGATTCAATCGATATGGTTGATGAAAAGATAACAACTACAACAACTACTACAACAACTACAACATCTACAACCACAACAACTACTACAACCACAACAACAACTACAACAACTACAACATCTACAACCACAACTACTACAACTACAACTACAACTACTACAACTACAACATCTACAACCACAACAACTACTACAACAACTACAACATCTACAACCACAACTACAACTACAACTACAACTACAACTACTACTACAACAACTACAACAACTACATCTACAACAACAACCAAGAAGCCTACTACTACCACAACTACATCTACAACAACAACCAAGAAGCCTACAACTACAACAACTACATCTATAACAACAACCAAGAAGCCTACTACTACAACAACTACATCTACAACAACAACCAAGAAGCCTACTACTACAACATCTACAACAACTACAACTACTACAACTACAACTCAGCCCACAACAACTACTACTTATGTTGTAAATATCAACAAGGTTGACGTTGGCGGAACAGAAGTAGTTGGTGCAAGACTTGAACTCAGCGGAGTTGACGAGGACGGAAAGGCTATCACATTTGGCAAGGGTTCAATCACAGTCGGCAAGGATGGCGAACTTGTAAACGGCGTTGGCGAAAAGCTTGTTTGGATAAGCGGAACAGAAGCTACGATTGTTATCGTTGAAAACGGTACATATACACTTCATGAAGAAGCAGCTCCAAATGGTTATCTCAAGGCTACAGATATAACATTCGAGGTTAAGGACGGAATTGTGACAGTTGACGGTAAGGTTGTTGATTCAATCGATATGGTTGATGAGAGGATAACAACTACAACTACAACTACAACTACCACAACTACAACTACAACCACTACAACTACAACCACTACAACTACAACAACTACAACAACAGCTAAGCCAACAACCACAACAACTACAACCACTACAACTACAACAACAGCTAAGCCAACAACCACAACAACTACAACAACAGCTAAGCCAACAACTACAACTACAACAACCACTACAACCACAACCACAACAACTACGACAACAACAACAACTACAACTACCACAACTACCACAACTACAACAACAACAACTACTACTACAACAACAGCTACTACAACCACAACAACCACAACAACTACTACAACCACAACAACCACAACAACTACAACTACTACAACAACTACAACTACCACAACTACTACAACAACCACAACAACCACAACAACCACAACAACCACAACAACTACAACTACCACAACTACTACAACAACTACAGCTAAGCCCACAACAACTACTACGACAACAACAAGACCTATGATTGTTCTGGCTGATATCGCTATAAATAAGGTTGATTCCACAAACACAGAGGTTGCAGGCGCTGTAGTCGTACTCAATGGTACTGATGAAGAAGGTAAGCCTATCATCTTCAATAAGAATAATGTAACATTCGGTTCAGGAACAGACTTTATCGGTGATGGCGAACAGCTTAAGTGGGTAACAGGTAATGAGCCTACATTCATCAAAAATCTCCCTGACGGCGAATACGTTCTTCAGGAGGTAGTAACTCCCGATGGATATGAGCCTACAGATGATATTCACTTTGTTATTTCCGGTGGTACAGTTGTAAATAATACCACTAATACAGTAGTTCTTCCCGCTGCAAAACTTGGCGAGGTTGAAATCAGCAAGCAGAATGTATACGGCGAAGAAATTGTCGGTGCAGAGCTTACTCTCACAGGTAAGGACGCTGACGGAAACGATATCGAATTCAAACTTGCAAACGTAATGCCCGGTCAGAATGCAGAGCTTATCACATCAGAGGACGGAACAGAGCTTACATGGCTCAGCGGTTCAACTCCTACATACGTTAAGAATCTTCCCGATGGTACATATGTGCTTCACGAAGTAGCAGCTCCAAGCGGTTATGAAGTGGCAACAGATATGACATTTACTGTTGAAAACGGAGCTCTCAGCGGCGAAATCGGTGTTGATAGCACAAGCGTTACTATGATGGATGATATGATTAAAACTGATGTAACAATCAGTAAGGAAAATATCTTTAGTCAGGAAATTCCCGGCGCTACACTTACTCTCACAGGTAAGGACTTCACAGGAAGACCTGTAAGCTTCGACAGCTCAGACGTTACACTCGGTACAGGCGCAGAGCTTGTATCTGACGGAAGAACACTTACATGGATTTCCGGCACATCAGGCACAAACATTAAGAATCTCCCCGACGGTACATATGTACTTCATGAGGAGGCAGCTCCCAGCGGATATCTCGTTACTACAGACATCGAGTTCACAATTGAGAACGGCGAGGTTAAGGGCGAAGTAGGCGTTGAAAGCAATTCCGTAACAATGGTTGATGATATGCGCGTTACAGACGTTGCACTCAGCAAGCAGAACGTATACGGCAAGGAAATTGCAGGCGCTACACTTACTCTTACAGGTACAGATTTCGCAGGAAACAAGATTAACTTCAATGAGAATGCACTCGTTCTCGGAGAAGGCGCTAAGTTTGTATCTGACGGCAACGCTCTTACATGGGTATCAGGAACAACAGCTTCAATCGTGAAGTCACTTCCTGACGGTACATATGTACTCCACGAAGCAGCAGCTCCAAGCGGATATGAGGTAGCAACAGACATTACATTCACAATCAAGGACGGCAAGCTTGCAGGCGATGTAGGCGTTGACAGTGATTCCGTAACAATGATGGATGACATGACAGCTACTGATGTTTACATCAGCAAGCAGGATGTATTCAGCAAGGAAGTTCTCGGTGCAACTCTTACACTTACAGGTACAGACTTCGAAGGCAACAAGGTTCAGTTCAGCAAGAACAATGTAGTATTCGGCAGCGGTGCAGAATTTGTATCCGAAGGCGAGGCACTTACATGGATTTCCGGAACAGCTCCTTCACTTGTTAAGAATCTCCCTGACGGTACATATGTACTCCACGAGGTTGCAGCTCCTAACGGCTACGAAGTAGCAACAGACATCACATTCACAATTGAGGACGGTAAGCTCAGCGGTGACGTTGGCGTTACAAGCGATACAGTAACAATGATTGATGAGATGATTGTTACAACAACAACTACTACAACTACATCTTCTGCAACAACTACAACAACTACTACAGTAACAGCTGATGGCGGCGTTACAGAAACAACAGATACAACAACTACAGAAAAGGCTACAACAACAAAGAAGAATACAACTACAAAGAAGAACACAACAACAAAGAAGACAACTGCTAAGAAGGACGACGCTCCTAAGACAGGTGACGCAGGAACAGCAATTCCTGTACTTACTCTGGCAATGGCAGCAGCTACAGCATTCGTTCTCAGAAAAAAGAGAGAAGATGAGGAATAATTCCTATTTCATCTCTGAATAAGACATAACAAAGCGAGGTCTGCCGCATTGGCAGACCTCGTTTTTGCATATGTATATAGGTTTTTAATGATAAACATTAAAAAATTATCGGTAAAATTACACAAATATTGATTGCGAATGTTACGTTGGGGTTGTGCAAACATATAATATTTAATGATAAACGTTAAAAAGCTATTGACAAACGTAAAATATTGTGGTATTATATAATCACAGCAAGGGGAATGGAAAAACTTCCCCGAAAAAAAGGAACAAAAGAGCGCTCATATAAGTTCCGTAAAGAATTATTGGAGGGTTTATTTATGAACAGCACAAAAAATATTGACTATGTAAAGAGAATCAACACACTTGGCAAGGTGAGCAAGATTATTCTTATGATTATGCGTATAGTCTGCATTGTGGCTATTGTTGCAACGATTGTGAGCGGTATCATTGTACTTGCCGTATTCCCAACAGGCAGCACCGCAATTACATCAAACGGAAATGCTTCTTTTGAAATGGTTGTCGATACAAACAGGCTCCCAAGCATTTCGTTTTTTGAGGATGAAGATATTACAAACGAATCATTTAAACTTTTCGGAACAAAATTCACACTGAAAGATAATATTACAGACAATGACGGAATCCAGACATACACAATGAATGCTGAATTTGATTCTCCCAACAGCACATTGTTAAAATATGGTGCAGTAGGTGCGTGCTTCGGTATGGCTTTATATGCTACTTTTACACTTATTGTTGTAATTTTCGCCGGAAAGCTTGCAAAGGCGTTGGAAACCTGTCAGTCACCCTTTGAGGAAAGCGTTACAAAGGCTATGAAACATTTTGCGTTTTCACTTATCCCTGCGGGATTTACTTTTGTAACAGATGGTTCTTTGAATCTTACTATGGTGCTTATCATTCTTGCAGTTATTATTTTCTCTTATATTTTCAGCTACGGTGCAAAATTACAGCAGGAATCGGACGAAACGCTTTAAGGAGGGGGAAATATGTCGATTATACTAAGACTTGACAGAGTAATGGCAGACAGAAAAATCAGCCTTAACGAGCTTAGCGAGCGTGTGGGTGTAAGCAACGTAAACCTCTCGAAGCTGAAAACGGGCAAGGTCAGCGCAATCCGCTTTTCCACGCTCAACGCTATATGCAAGGCGCTTTCCTGTCAGCCGGGGGATATCCTCGAATTTATTGATGATGACGAGGACATAGTCGATTAAGAATTAACGTGAGCAGTAAGTTTTACAGTATATCGTTGATTCTGTAGGGATGATGTAAAGTTCGGCGTGCCGTGAATGCAATTTCGAAACAAAATTCACGTTTTTCGACAATCTCATGCTCTCCAAAATAGGAGAGCATTTTTTTGTTAAATCACAAATTTCCCCTTGCTTTTTTTTTGATTTTGCTATATAATAGTAATAGCGTAATTAACGGAGGAAATAACTATGAATAGTAAAATCGGTTTTGATAACGAAAAATATCTTAAATTGCAGTCAGAGCATATCCGTCAGCGTATTGACCAATTCGGAGACAAGCTTTATCTGGAATTTGGCGGCAAGCTCTTTGACGATTTTCACGCATCACGTGTTCTGCCGGGATTCAAACCCGACAGTAAATTGCAGCTGCTTCTGGAGCTGAAAGATGATTCGGAAATTGTTATCGTAATCAACTCCGATGATATTGAAAAAAATAAAATTCGCGGAGATTTGGGTATTACATACGATGTAGATGTTATACGTCTGCTGAATATTTTCAGAAAAATTGGACTTCTTGTAAGTTCTGTAGTTCTTACCCGCTATGACAATCAACCTACCGCCGATGCTTTTGCCGCACGTCTTGAAGCTCTCGGCGTTAAGGTGTATCACCACTACAATATCAAGGGCTACCCCTCAGATTTACAGCGCATTATCAGCGAGGACGGCTTCGGCAAAAACGAATATATCGAAACTTCACGAAAGCTTGTTATTGTAACTGCTCCCGGTCCCGGCAGCGGAAAAATGGCGACCTGCCTTTCACAGCTTTATCATGAACATAAACGCGGACTTAATGCAGGCTATGCTAAATTTGAAACATTCCCAATATGGAATCTTCCCCTCCGTCATCCTGTAAATATTGCATACGAGGCGGCAACTTCCGACCTCAACGATGTGAATATGATTGACCCATTCCACCTCGAAGCTTATGGCGAAACTACGGTAAACTACAACAGAGATATTGAAATTTTCCCTGTTCTCAATGCTATGTTTGAGAATATTTTAGGGGAGTCACCTTACAAATCCCCTACAGATATGGGCGTAAATATGGCTGGAAACTGTATTGTTGACGACGAAATCACCTGTAAGGCGGCATCTGATGAGATTATCCGCCGCTATTATGTGGGACTTTGTGACCGCCGTAAGGGACTTATTTCCGACGATGAAGTTACTAAGCTTTCGCTGCTTATGAAGCAGGCAAATATCAATCCCGAAAGCAGAAAAACCGTTGAAGCTGCATTGAAGAAAGAGGCTGAAACAGGCGCACCTGCCGCTGCTATGGAACTTCCCGACGGAACACTTCTCACAGGCAGAACATCGGAACTTCTCGGTGCGGCATCGGGACTTCTTCTCAATGCCTTAAAGCATATGGCTGGACTGGACGACAGTATTCTCCTTATGTCGCCCCACGTTATTGAGCCGATTATGGATTTAAAGGTTAATCATCTGGGTAATAACAATCCCCGTATACATACTGACGAAACTCTCCTTGCGCTTTCAATCTGCGCAACTACCGATGACAACGCAAAACGTGCTATGGAGCAGATTTCAAATCTCCGTGGCTGTGAGGTTCATTCCACCGTTATTCTCTCTCCTGTTGATGAGCGTATTTTCAAGAGATTGGGAATTAATCTCACCTGCGAGCCGAAATATAACTAAAAATGATATAAAAATGGGCGGTCAATTCAATTTTGAACTGACCGCCCGTTTTCTTTAATATAAATCATTCCTCAATTAATTTGCCATTATTAAAAGAGTAAATATTTTCCATTTTGTACCCATATGAGGAATTTGGTACGCTGATGTGAGGTTCAAAGGTAAAAGCTTTTACAGACGAAAGCTTTGCTTTGTTGCCCTTTTCAATATAAATTCTGTCATTTTTATCCATAACAATTGAATGTCCGAGATTTCCCATAAAATCGAGGTTTACATAACCTTTTTCAGCAATTATCTTATTTATGTGATAATACAACTCCTCAAAAGTAGTATCAACTGTTACATACTCCTGCATTGCTTTATGGAGGTGTTTTTCCATAATCAAACCATTTCGCCACTCATCATTTTGAATTTTTTCAACTTCTGTAACAACATTGCCATTCTCTATTATAATAGTTCGGGCGTAATCACCCCATATATTATTGTTTTGTGGGCTTAAATCAATCGTGATTATGTCGTTTTCCTCAATTTTTATATCAGAAGTTTTGTATTCCCTGCCCGATATTGAAACAGCAGTTTCCTTTCCGCAAAATACAAATGCACCAACGTCCCAGTACCAAAACGAATCTGCACCGTGAGTAAGCAGATATTTTTCACAAAGAGTTCTTATCTCGCTTAAATTCATTCCGGTTTCTATTATTGACGAAATATATGCTATTGTATCACGATTCAGATTTTGCATATCTTTGATAGTCATTATAATTCCTCCGCCTTAAAAATTATAAAGGCGTTTTTATCTTCGTCAGAATAACATTCGCCGCATCGAATTTGCTCATAAGCTCCAGTTCTTCATCGCAATCAGCTGTTATCATAGTGATAATATTTGTATCAGTGCCAAAGCCTGCACCGTCTTTTTTAAGGGAATTGGCACATATCATATCACAGTTCTTGGAAATCAGCTTTTTCCGTGAATTTTCAATCACGTTGTCAGTTTCCATTGAAAATCCGCAGATAACCTGTCCCTCACGTCTGTTTTCACCGATATATTTCAGAATATCCGTAGTCCGCTTTAACGATATGCTCATATCGCTGTCGGATTTTTTTATTTTATGGTCAGCAGTTGAAACTGGGGTATAATCTGCCACAGCCGCCGCCTTTATAACAATATCCGTATCATTTAAACGGCTCTTTACAGCGTTGAACATATCCTCCGCAGACTGAACTTTCACCACATCAACAAACATAGGCGGTTCAACTTCGGTATGTGCCGCAACTACAGTTACCTCCGCACCACGGAGCATAGCCGCTTTTGCCATAGCAAATCCCATTTTTCCGCTGGAATGGTTTGTGATAAAACGCACAGGGTCAATGCTCTCACGGGTTGCACCTGCTGTCACGAGAACTTTTTTTCCTGCCAGATCCTTTTCAAAGGCAATTTCACGGAGAATATACTCCACCAGCGTATCTTCATCGGGGAGCTTTCCGTCGCCGATGTCACGATTTGCAAGCATACCCTTTACAGGCTCGATAATCTTGTAGCCGTGACGTTTCAGCTTTTCAATATTCTCCTGAACAATTGAATTGTGGAGCATATTGTGATTCATAGCAGGTGAAACGAGAATGGGGCAAGTACAAGCCATAACTGTTGTAGTCAGCATATCATCGGCAATTCCGTTTGCGATTTTGCCGATTACATTTGCCGTTGCAGGAGCGATAAGCACCAAATCAGCCTTTTTGGCAATTGCAACGTGTTCCACGCTGTACTGGAAATTACGGTCAAATGTGTCAATAAGGCACTTGTTCTGTGTAAGGGTTTCAAATGTGAGAGGATGCACAAAATTTGTGGCATTCTGCGTCATTGATACGTGTACCTCAGCACCAAGCTTTGTCAGCATTCTTGCCACATTGCACATTTTATAAGCGGCTATGGAGCTTGAAACTCCAAGCAGTATTGTTTTTCCTTTGAGCATATTTATTCTCCTTGAAAAAGTTTTATGCCGCACTAAGAGGGTCTGAAACAGCCTCACTCTCGGCAACAATAAATGGGTCAATATCTATACAGTTTGCAGGGTCAAAGCAGCCTGACAAATCCCATGCTACCGTATCATTCATAACGGTGAGAGCATTGCGGAAAAAATCGTAGTCTTTCAGCTTTTCCCATACACCGCCCTGTTCTACAAGATGTTTAACGGATAATTTTCTGATTGTTCCGTCAAGCATATAGGCATATACGGTATAATCTTCGCCTGCAAATGTCTGAACAACCACAGGAAATATATCGTTCTGCATAATTGTTCTCCTTTTGTTTAAATTAATGGATTTATCCTATTTAATGGCTGATTGCTTTTGGCAAGTTCCCAGTTCTGCATAAGCTCATCACGATGTATTTCACACCATGCAAGTATCAATTTTATTTGTTTATTAGGCAGACTGCCACGCATTACATAACCGTTTAATATATCAATCATCGCCTTCATTCCAGCATATTCAACGTGAAAATGAGGTGGATTATGGTCTGTATAGTACATTGTTACTCTTATTCCATAGAATAAACTTATTTCAGGCATTATAATTTCCTCCTCTGTCAGCATATATTCCTATCTTAATTATATCATATTATCAGACTTCCCACAATGTACACATTGCACAATAAATGCTGTGTAAATTCGTCAATAATATTATGCTGTCATAGCTCAAAATAATTTCAAAATCTATAGATTTTAGGGTGAAAATATGGTATAATGTAGTTATACTCAAAATGGGAGGTACAAATTTATGCTTTTAGCTGCTGATATTGGCAATACAAATATTGTTTTCGGTTGTGTAAACGATAATGATGAAATTGTAGTATTTGAGCGAATTTCCACAAATCACAATGCAACCGCCGCTGAATATGCGGTACTTATCAAGACGCTCCTTGAAATGAACAATTTCAGATGCGAGGAAATAACCGACGCTGTTATGTCATCTGTAGTCCCCTCGGTGACAAATACCGTAAAAGAAGCTATAAAAAAGCTTTTCAAGGTTGATGTTATGGTAGCAGGTCCTGGAGTGAAAACAGGTCTGAATATACTTATTGATAATCCAAGACAGCTTGGCTGCGACCAGGCTGTTGATGCTGTTGCGGCTATAAATTCATATCCCGTTCCACTGATTATCATTGATATGGGAACTGCCACAACCATTTCTGTTGTTGACAGCAACAAAAATTATCTTGGCGGACTTATTATGACGGGTATGGGAGTTGCCGCTGATGCCCTTATTAACCGCACGGCACAGCTGCCGAAAATTGATTTTGAGATGCCGCCGAACATTATCGGACGAAACACAATTGACTGTATGAAAAGCGGTGCGCTGTTTTCAAATGCTTGTGCTATTGACGGCATAATTGAGCGTATTGAGGAAGAACTTGGTGAGCCGTGTACTGCCGTTGCTACAGGCGGACTTGCATCAACTGTAATTCCCCTTTGCAAAAAAACGGTGCACGTTGACAATAATCTCCTTATTCGTGGTCTTACTATTATTTATAGGAAAAATAAAAAATAACATGCAAAAACGAGCCCGATTTCTCAGGCTCGTTTTTTTATGAATAGGGGGTATAGGAATTATGCTGTAAGTTCTGGCAGTTTACTAATAAGCTTTGCATCAAGTCTCTTGATTGCGAGAGCGTCGGCAGCTGTTACGCCGTCTCCGGGATTTGAGCAGTCTGCATTGGCAACACCCTGCTCTGAAAGTCCATACTTATCAGGATTTCCTACAGCCTGGAGAATTGCTGTAGCATCTGCGATTGTTACTTTGCCGTCGCAGTTTGCGTCACCTATAAGTGTAACATTTGCTGAAGGAGGTGTTACGCCCTCTGTGTATACAGATGCAAGTGCGGAATTATTCTTGATCTTGTTGAAGTAAATGTCGCCCCACTCTGTGAGCTTTGAGCCGTCCCAGCTGCTTACGAGGTCGAGATACTCAACGCCGCCGCTGTTACCCATCCATGACCATGCGATATAACCCATATCGTTCTGCTCACAGTAGCTCATAACTGTTGCTTCATCTACATCACCGTCAGTGTGCTTAAGTCCAAACTCACCTACGAGTACAGGTGCACCGCACTGAAGAGCGCCGTCAATGTTATTCTTTACCATGTCAGCTGTGCCGCCTGCATACTCATACATATGCATTGAGAATACAGTGTTCTTATCAGGGTCAGATGCAAATACAGATGCACCCTCCTCCTTGATTGATGTGGGATACTGTCCCCAGCCTGCACAGTCAATCATAATCATGTTCTTGATGCCTGCATCACGAACTACCTTGATAGCCTGCTTGCATCCGTCAGCCCATGTAGCACTGTTCCACTCGCCGTACCACTCGTTAGCAATGTTGAGGATAACATACTCAGCGTTGTCATTGAGGAGGTCAGTCATTGTTGCCCAGTATTCAGCAGCTGTTACGATATCTGCAATATTATTGCTTCCTGTAGCGTCGTGTGCTTCAAGAATACAAATCTGCTTGTTAGCCTTACACCAGCCGATAATCTTTTCGATTTCAGACTTTGTTGTCTTATCCCACTTCACACCGTCAGAGCATACAATACGTACACAGTTTGTACCAAGCTCAGCAGCTGCCTTGATAGACTGCTCTGTCTTGTCCTTATACCAAGCGTGTGCGATATTTACACCGCGCATTTCAAACTCGTTTCCGTTAGCGTCACGAATAGTCTGACCGTCTACATAGAAACCGTCATACTGTGTGGGAGGAAGTACGGGAGTTGTGGGAGTTGTTGTAGAAGAACCGCCCTTTAAGAGATATGCATCAAGAATCTGGATTCCTGACTTATCTGTAAGAGCCTCACCGTCTGCCTCAGCATACCAAATCTGTCCCTCATATGTATCAGATTTGCCAAGCTCTGCTTTGATCTTTTCGATAAGAGCCTCGTCCTCAATAACTTCTGTTCCCAGTGAGCAGTTGAGGAAGTTATCTTCTACATTAATCTTGATAGAGCCGCTGCTCTTAGCTTCCCACTGGAGATTTACCCAGTAGTATTCGCCGTCAAGAGGAATTGAAACGCCCATACCGCCGTTAGCATATGTAACATTCTTTGGAAGCTCTACATTTATGTAGAATTCCTTAGCAGCCTCAGGGAGAGTAATCTTGAAATTCTTTGTTGTCTTGTCGTACTTAACTGTACCGTAATCCTTGTTAGGATCAGCCTCTGTTGTAGCACGAGTTGTAGTTGTAGTAGGCTTTGTTGTAGGTCTTGTTGTTGTCTTTGAAGGATCTACAGGTGCTATGTCCTTTGAATAGAGGTCTGCCGGAAGTTCATCAAGAGTAATGCAGTAATCACTCTGATACATCTCGATTGTGTCTTCCTTTGTATTGAATGCAGGATTTGAAAGGAAGTTTGTATCAGGGCTTCCACCGTCATACCATGTACAGAAATAGAGCCAGCCAGCCTTTTCGTCAATAAGATTATCAACAGTAGAGAAGCTGTCGTTCTCTGTCATAGCAACCATTTTAACACTGTCGTATCTGTCCATGATTCCGTAGAATGTTGAACCGATAGCGCTGTCATTGTGCTTCAGAACAGCAGAACCTGTGGACCAGTCTGTACAGTTGTACTTATCATAGCCGATAATGTCAACGTATGCATCTCCCGGATACCAATCATCTGAATATTCATAGTTATAGCTGTTCCACTCCCAGATGAGATTGTGGCAGTCGAACTCATTTGTAAGTGTTTCATATGTATAAATCCAGAGTTTCTTGTAAGCCTCTGAACCCTCTCTGCCCCACCAGAACCAAGAACCAGACTCGCCGCCTGAGCCCTCTGCTTCGTGGAGAGGTCGCCAGAGAACAGGGATTCCTTGAGCTTCAAGTTCCTTGAACTCCTTAGCAAGAGTTTTAAGTCCCTGCATATAGTACTCGTTTTCCTTTGTGCCGGGTGTAGCAGCCTTTGAAGGTGAGAAGTCTGTATCCTTAGCTGTGTATGTTGTCTGAGCCCAGTCAATCTTCTGACCGATTTCATAGCTTGCGAAATCCTTAGGAACGTTGTAGTGGAAAGAAGCAGTAGCAATACCCTTTCTATCCTTTACCCACTCAATGATACGGTCAGTTGAGCCGTCATCGCTGCCGAAAGCAGGACAGCAGAAGTTACCGTAGTCGAAACCTCTGATAGCAGGATACTCACCTGTAAGGTCCTTGAGATACTCAAACTCAGTTTCAAGACCGTGAGGGCCGCCTGAGTAGATTTCCTGCTGACCTGAGATAATATTTTTTCCATATACGCTTGCAAGATAAGCCATGAGAGAACGTGTCTCAGCTGTGGCATTGATATCGCAAGGAGTTGTTTCAAGAGCCTTTATAGGAGAAAGAGTTGCTTCCTCAACTGTCATGTAGTCGAACTTTGTCCAGCCCCATGATTTGCTGATAGTAATTGTATTTTTACCTGCATTGAGCTTTGCAGTTGTAGAAATAGGTGCAAAATCACCCTCAGGAATACTGATTTGTGCCTGGTCAACGCCGTTGATAGCAAGATTCTGAACTTTAGAACCGCCAACACCGTAAGCGTAGATTGTGAGCTTGTACATACCTGCAGAAGCAACTTCCACATCAACGGAAACTGTTCCGTCGTCCTGCATGTAAGCAACTTTACCGCCGCTTGCGCCTGACTCTGTAACTGCCTCAACAGTTTCGGTCAGAGTTCCGTTTTCAAACTCGTACTTTTCTGAGTCGGCGGCATTAACAGAAACAGCAGTAATAACCGCGCTGTTTAATGCCATAGCAGCAGCCATAACAGCAGCTCCTGCCTTTTTCATAAATAATTTGTGCATGTTAATTCCCTCCATAAGTTGATAGTAACGCCGCTTGATATTTATGCAGCTGTTCCTACATTCGAACATCATATCCCATTGATGTTCTTTACTTCCTAACTTTAATTATACTCTTCATTTAGGTAAAAATCAAGTAATTTCAACTTAATTTTTATTTCGAAGTGAAACTTTGTATAACTACACAAATAAAAAGCTGTCCTTTTGGCAATTTTGCAGAAAGACAGCTTAAACTCAACTTAAATTCCTTTTAAATTAATAGACATATCTGTTAAGTGGTTTAGAATGTTTTAATTTTATGTTACGGTGTTATATTGCTTAACTAATAATCTGTTACATAATCTTTACATAAAATTTACGGTTACGTGGTCCGTCGAATTCACAGAAATAAATATCCTGCCATGTGCCAAGAAGAAGATTTCCGCCTGTTATTATAATCGTCTCGCTTGCTCCAACTGCTGAGGATTTTATATGAGCGTCAGAATTGCCTTCGCAGTGCTGAAATTCGTTTAAATCGGGAAAGAATTTATCCATTCCTTTAATAAAATCAGATTTAACATCGGGGTCAGCGTTTTCATTTATAGTTATTGCCGCAGTGGTATGAGGACAGAATACCACGCATATTCCCTCCAGCACGCCGCTTTCCTTGATAGCCTCCCTTATTTCAGGAGTAATGTTTATAAGTCCCTGTGCGGGAGTTTTAAGCTGAAATGTAAATAGCATTATTTTTTACCTCCATTATAATATTTGCAGAAATAGTTTAACGGACATTTATCGCATTTTGGGTTTCTTGCACTGCATATATCCCTGCCGAATTCTACAATCTGATGACAGAAATGGCTTGAATTTTCGGGAGGAATCAGCTTGACCAAATCCGCTTCAACCTTTGCAGGCTCTTTGTTTTTGGTTAGTCCAAGCCGCCCTGTTATGCGTATGCAGTGGGTATCTGTAACAATCGCAGGCTTACCGAAGATATCCCCAAGCATAAGATTTGCCGTTTTTCTGCCAATTCCCGACAGCGTCAACAGTTCTTCCATAGTGTCGGGGACTTCGCCGCCGAAGTTATTTATAAGCTGATTTGCCATTTCTTTAATGCTCTTTGCTTTAGTGTGATAAAATCCGCAGGGCTTTACGTCCTGTTCGAGTTCTTCAAGGTCTGCATCGGCAAAAGACTGCAAATCGGGATATTTCTTAAAAAGCGTTTTTGTGACGATATTCACCCTTGCATCAGTGCACTGTGCTGCAAGCCGCGCCCCTATCATAAGCTCATAGGGCTTTGTGTAGTCAAGGGAGCATTTCACATCGGGGTAAATCTTCTGTAACTCCTCACAGGCAAGCCGTGCTATTTCCTTTTTCGTCATTGCTGTCAGCCTCCTTTCTGCGCAGAATCAGCATTTTATCGTATATTTTATACATCTCCTGAACGGTGTTTTCAAGGAAATAATAATGTTTTATGTAGAATCCTAACAGCACCATTATTATAACTACAAGAAGCATAAGCGCAGGATTTTCGGTAAATAAAAAGGCGCATACGAATATTGCAAGGACTATGGCAAACATCATCGTCACAAGAAAATGGACAATTCTTTCATGCTGCATGAAAGCTATCTTGTCTTTATGCTCCTGAAATATTTCCTCCAGTTCGGCTTTGTCTGCATATCCTTCAAGCCGCCGCTGTAATTCTTCCATGTATTTTTTCAGATATGCTGTCATTTTATCACCGCCCTTGTAATTACATTATACATCATTATACTGAAAATGTAAAGTGTAAAAAATCGGACCGCACAAGGCGGTCCAGACTTTTTATGTTTTATATCTGCTTAATCATGTTGAAAGTACAAGCTGATTACGTAAACTTACACCCTTAACAGGCATCATAAGAACCTTACCTGTGCCGCGGTATACGTTTACAAGTCCCTCTCCGGAAGCCGCAGAACCGAGGAGGCTCTTTCCTGAACGCTCAACTGTGAAATTCAGCGTATTGCTCCATGCAATAACGAAATTACCGTCAACCTTGAGCACGTCGTTCTGGAGAGTAATTTCTATAAGTTCCTCTCTGGGACATTCAGATTCAATACAGAAAATTCCTGAACCGTTAAGGCTGAGGTTGAAAAGTCCCTCACCACCTGCAACCGCAGATGAAAGATTTGTTCTCATAACAGCCTTGTGCTGCAATGCAGAATCGCAAGCAAGGAAAAGACCATCATCAAGTACAACCGAGCCGTTCCACTCTGCCGCATCAAGAAGAATAGGATAGCGGTATGTAGGCTCTAATACAAGCACGCCGCTTCCTGTATATTCGGGCTTTATTGCGGATTCACCTGTCATTTTTCCGCGTACAGCTTTACCGAAAAAGTCACCAACGCCCTTAACACCTGTTGTAGCGTTAACATCGCCAAGCATCCACTGCATTGCTCCTGCCTGAGTTGTAATATTTGCTTTTTTAAGGTCGCAAATAACCTGACGCTTGCGGACGTTCATGTGAGCGCTGAAAAATGCTGTAGCCGCTGTCTGAGGCGTTACGCTGAGGTCACGCTTATACTCAATAACTGTGAAGGCTCCTGCCTGTGCGATAATATTAATATCGTCATTGTCTGTGAAATTTTTGATTGTGTACATAATTTACTCCCTATATCTAAATGTTTTCAGATTTGTTTAATCTGATATAATTATTATACACTATTTTTTCTAATTTGTAAAGAGATTTTTTAAAATTCTCACAGAAAAAACCATACACAAAGAATTTACTGCGTTTTCGTTGTATTTTCACGAAACTGTCATAAAAATAATGTAGAATAAAATCATAGAAAAAGGAATTGGGAAACCGTTTAAAAGGGTGATAAAATGAAATATTCAGAAAAATCAAAAAAATCCATTGGTTTCCTTACAGCAGCTCTGCTTTCTGCATCTCTTGCAGGATGCAGTGGAGAAAAAGCAGCTCCACTGCCAACAGCTCCCACGGAAAATATTGTCACTGAAAGCACTAAGGCAGAACCTACCGAAGCTGTGACAGTTCCCGAAGAAAAAGCAATTCCGGCATCTACTGTCAGAAAGCCCTACAATGAACTTTTCTCCGATAGGGACAAATCTGCGGAATACGGCGATTTCACCGCTGAAATTACACTTAATGGCACTTCTGCCAAGGCTAAGGGCAACGGTGTATCTGTTGAAGGGTCTGCTGTTACTATTTCTAAAGAGGGTATATATCGTATCTCGGGAAAGCTCGACGACGGGCAGATTATTGTCAATGCTGATAAGGCTAAAGTTCAGCTTGTTCTCGACAATGCAGATATTACCTGCAAAACCTCCTCGGCAATATACGGGGCGGATTCCGACAAAATATTTGTTACTCTTGCCGAAAACAGCGTAAATTCACTGACAGACGGCAGTAATTACACCTTTGCGGACGAACAGAACAGTGAGCCTGATGCCTGCATTTTCAGCAGTGACAGCATAACCATAAACGGCAAAGGCTCTCTCAACATAAATGCCAATTTTGCAGACGGTATTCACTCCAAGGACGATATTGTCATTACAGGCGGAAATATCACAATAAATTCTGCCGCTGACGGTATCAAGGGCAAGGACTATACAGCAATTTGCGGCGGAAAAATTGACATAAAAAGCGGTCAGGACGGCATAAAATCAACTGAGGCTGACGATACTGCTTTAGGATTTGTTTATATCGAGGGCGGCAATATTTCAATAAATGCCGCAAATGACGGAATACAGGCAGAAACTGACCTTATTGCTGTTGATGGCAATATAAATATCGTAAGCGGTGGCGGTTCTGAAAATGCCGCACCTAAACAAAACGATATGGGCTTTGAAGGCAGAGATTTCGGCGGATTCCGCGGAGATTTTACTCCACCTGACAACTTTGGAAACATGACACCTCCTGATAATTTCGGCGGCGGTATGACACCGCCTGCGCCTGAACAAACAGCAAATCTTACAACTGAAACCGAAACGGAAAATACAGCATCCGACAGCATGAAAGGGCTGAAAGGCGGTAGTTCTGTTGAAATTACAGGCGGAGTTATAACCGTAGATTCCGCAGACGACGCGCTTCATTCAAACAGCAATGTGATAATAAGCGGCGGCACAGCCATTCTGACCGCAGGTGATGACGGAATTCATGCCGACAATACAATTGATATCACAGGCGGCTCTGTTACGATTTCCGAATCTTATGAGGGAATTGAGGGCGCTGTTATAAATATCAGCGGCGGCGAAACTGCTCTCACATCTTCTGATGACGGCTTTAATGCTACCGACGGAACAACTCAGCAGGGCGGCATGGGGACATATTCTCAGGGCGTGGAGCTTAATATAAGCGGCGGTCTGGTGTATGTTGATTCTCAGGGTGACGGTCTGGATTCCAACGGAAATATGACTATAAGCGGCGGTACAGTTCTTGTAAACGGTCCTACAAACAGCGGAAACGGTGCTCTTGACGGAAACGGAGAAATGACTGTCAACGGCGGTCTGCTTATTGCGGCAGGCAGTTCGGGAATGGCAGAAGCTCCCTCCGCAAATTCAGCGCAGAATTGCGTATCTGCGGCTATTGGTTCAACTCAGCAGCCCGATACTCTTGTTACTCTTGCCGATGAAAATGGCAACGAGATAATCAGCTTTGCTCCGACAAAAACTTTTGACCATATAGTTATCAGTTCTCCCGAAATTGAAAAGGGAAAGACATATAGCATAAAAATCGGCGGCGGTTCTTCCTCCGAAAATAAATTTGGACTATACGAAATCGGCGGCTATGACGGAAAAGGCTCGGAAATCGGCAGTTTTACCGCTGAAAATACCATAAGCTATATCGGAGAGCAGTCCCATATGGGCGGCGGCTTCGGAGGCGGCGGCCGCGGAAATAAAGGTCAATTTGGCGGACGCGGTCACGGTATGGAGGATTTCCAGCCAACTACGGACGAAAACGGAAATATGATAATGCCTGAAAAGCCGGATATGCCTTTTAACAAGGGCGATTTTCAGCCAACAACTGACGAAAGCGGTAATTTTGTAATTCCAGAAAGACCTGAATTCTCATTCGGAAGTGACAGAGAAATGCCGCAATAATTAATGACATCCTCAAATTTCATATAAACCACCTAATGCGGAGGCAGCCGAACTTTTTAACAGTTCGGCTGTTTCCGTGCATCTGTTAATAAATTAAGGAGATTTATTTATGGCAAAAAAAGAAAACAGAAAACTTGATTTGTTCCTCACTTTTTTCAAGATAGGAGCATTTACATTTGGCGGCGGTTATGCCATGATTCCGCTGATTCAAAAAGAAGTATGCGAAAATAAAAAATGGCTTACCGATGACGATATCCTTGAAATCGTGGCAATTGCGGAATCCACTCCGGGACCTATTGCCATAAATTCCGCAACATTTGTGGGATACCGCACAGCAGGCATTCTGGGAGCAATGTGCGCAACTCTGGGAGTCGTTCTGCCCTCGTTTCTGATAATCACCATAATTTCAATGGTACTCCGTGAATTCAGCAGCTACAGGGCAGTAAAATATGCATTTTTCGGCATACGTGCAGGAGTTCTTGCGCTTATTATAAAGGCTTTGATTTCCATGTACAAGAAATGTCCAAAAAATATTTTCGCCTACTGCATAGCGGCAGCAGCATTTGTTTTTGCCGCATTCACGGACATAAACGCGGTATTTATAATAATCGGCTGTGCTGTTGCTGGTCTTATCTACTTCTTTACAACTGCAAATAAGGCAAAGGAGGCAGGCAAATGATTTTACTCGAACTTTTTATCACCTTTTTCAGAATAGGACTTTTCACATTCGGCGGCGGCTATGCTATGCTTCCTCTAGTGCAGGAGGCTGTTGTTAAGAAAGGCTGGATGACAAATGAGCAGATAGTTGATTTTATCGCTGTCAGCGAGAGTACTCCCGGACCTTTTGCCATAAACATTTCAACATATGTTGGAAACGAAACAGGCGGAATAATCGGCGGAATATGTGCAACCCTCGGCGTTGTTCTTCCTTCGTTTATAGTGATACTCATTGTTGCAAAATGCTTTGACAAATTCCGTAAAAGCAAGGCGGTAGAGGGCTGTATGACAGGCTTGAAACCTGCTGTTATCGGAATGATTGGCTCTGCTGTTGTGTCTATCGGACTTACGGTATTCTTTCCCTCAGGGCTCACAACTGCGGTATTTACAGGAATTTCATTCTATGTATCTCTTGCAATATTCGCGGCGGCACTTTTCTTCACATTAAAGAAAAAAATCAGCCCGATTATTATAATCGCTTCATCGGCGGTTGTGGGTATTATTGCGGGATTTGCGCTTAATCTGTAAAAACATATTGCATTTCACTGTTGGATATGGTATAATAAAAATATATTAACTTTACTAATGGAGGAATTAATATATGGAGAAAAAATTAAAAGGTATAAGCATCGGTGCATCTGTTCTGTTATTTGCTTTATTAGTCTTTTTTTCTAATTATGCAGGAACAAATATTGGAGAGGATTTAGGCGAATTTATTTACAATCTCAAACACTAATAAGCAACATCAACAGACCAACGTGAAAATTTTACGTTGGTCTGTTTTTCTCTTGCATTTTTTCAGGAAATGGATTATAATTAATATATTGTAATTCTTTTGAGTAGGTGAAACTATGATTTATATGCTTGAAGATGAAAGCGGAATCCGCGATTTTGTCCTCTATGCGCTGAATAATTCGGGATTTGAAGCTGTCGGATTTGAACTGCCCTCGGAATTTTTTGCAGCGCTTTCCGAAAATATCCCTGAATTGCTTCTGCTGGATATTATGCTTCCCGAAGAGGACGGAATCTCAATTCTGAAAAAACTCCGCTCCAACCCCGAAACCGCAAATCTGCCTGTAATACTCCTGACGGCTAAGGGTACGGAATTTGACAAAGTTCTTGGACTTGACAGCGGTGCTGACGATTACATATCAAAGCCATTCGGCACTATGGAGCTTATATCGCGAATAAAAGCACTTTTGCGCCGTGTGTCGAAGCCTGTGCAGATTCCTGATAATTCAATTTCTGTTGGAAATCTCACAATAAATCAGGATAAACACGAGGTTATAGCTGACGGGAAAAAAGTTCTCCTCACCCTTAAAGAGTACGACCTGCTGTGCCTGCTTATGAAGAAAAAGGACAGAGTTTATACCCGTGATGAGCTGCTCAGTCTTATCTGGGGATATGATTTTTCAGGCGAAAGCCGAACCGTTGACGTTCATATCCGTACACTCCGTTCAAAGCTTGGCTCATGTGGTGAGCTTATAGAAACAGTGCGCGGCGTTGGTTACAGGATAGGAGAAAAAAATGATTAAAAGAATTTTTCTCAGCATATTTATTACATCAGTTATTTCGCTTATATCAGCTATAATCATCACTTTGCTGCTCATCGGAAAAAAGAATCTTGAACATATCGGTTTTATTATTGCAGCGGCGGCTGTTATGATTATTCTTCTTGTGGGGATTTCCTTTTTAGCGGCAAAAAAAATCGTTCAGCCAATAAAGAATATTGACACAGCAAATCCTGATTCCAAGAAAGCTTACAACGAACTTTCACCTATTCTTGACCGTCTCAGAAAGCAGACAGGCAGGGCAAACCGCTATATGACGGAGCTTACCGACAGCCGCGAGCAATTCAGTCTCATCACAGAAAATATGAAAGACGGTATTGTTATTGCAGATCCGAAAACAACAATTCTCTCCTGCAATTCTGCCGCATATCAGCTTCTGGGAGTTCAGCCGCTGACCGAGGGGCAGAGTATCTACGCTCTTAGCAATGCCGAGCCGTTCAGACGATGTATACAGGACGCTATGGGCGGTCTGCGGTCGGATATTATAATATCAACGGAAATGGGCGACAGAAAAATAATTGCAAGTCCCGCAAGTATATCCGACACTCTCAACGGAATCGTCGTATTTATCATGGACGTAACAGAGGAACAGGCTTTGGAGAAAATGCGCCGCGAGTTCACATCAAATGTATCTCATGAGCTGAAAACTCCCCTGACAACCATTTACGGCACAGCGGATATGCTTGCAAGCGGCATTGTTAAGGCGGAAAATGTTGTAGAATTCAGCGGAAATATACGCCGTGAAGCTCAAAGGCTCATAACTCTTATAAATGACATTGTATCTCTTTCAAGACTTGACGAAAAGGATATCCCGAGACAGCCCGAAGATGTGGAGCTTTACTGTCTTGCGGAAGAAATAATCGGCAGACTTTCGGGTGCAGCTTCCAATAAAAATGTTTCTGCGGAGCTTATAGGTGAGCCTGTAACTGTAACGGGAGACAGGACAATTCTCAGTGAGATTATATACAATCTCTGCGAAAATGCTATAAAATATAACAAAAACGGCGGAAAATATACCGTCCGCATATCACATATTCCCATGAAAGCGGTTATTACTGTTACTGATACGGGAATTGGTATTCCTGAGGAGCATATGGACCGTATATTTGAGCGATTTTATCGTGTGGACAAAAGCCGCTCCCGAAAAATAGAGGGAACGGGACTGGGCTTGTCTATTGTAAAGCATGGTGTAAGCTATCACAAGGGCAGTATTAGGGCGGTAAATTCGGGGAATGGCATGGTGTTTATTGTGGAATTGCCAATAAAAAACTGAATTTCGTTCCGCATTGAAATAATGATTTTTTCTACAGACTAAGGGGACGCTCTGCAAGAGAGAGCGTCCCCTTAAAACTATAATAATTATTCATTAAATAATCATCCCACAATTCCTGAGCGTTCAATACCCTCGATGAAATGTTTCTGTAAGAATATATACATTATCAGCAGGGGAGTGATTGATATAAGACAGCCTGCCTCTTTCCAGACTATCTGCTCACGGACAGAAATTTCAGCAGATACCGTGTCAAACAGTCTCCGTTTCAGTTCCGTGTCAAGATTACGGAGCATAAGTGATATTGTACGGGTATCAGTGAAAAACGTAGCGCTTACGTAATAATCATTCCAGTACCATACAACAGAGAAAAGGAATACCGTGAGAAATGCCGCAGCAGCATTGGGCACCATAACCTGCACAAAGGTTCTGAAAGGACCGCAGCCGTCGATGTATGCCGCATCCTCTAATTCTCGTGGCAGTCCCTTGAAAAACTGTCGGAATATGAGTATCATAAGACCTGCCCGTATTCCGTTTCCCGTCAGTGCAGGGAGATACATGGTAAATATAGTATCTATGAGATTCACGGAAAATTTGCCTATGCCAAAGTTTCTGAATTGTGAGTACAGCGGCAGAGCGATAACCTGCGGCGGTACGAGAATCATCATTATCACAACCGCAAACAGCAGTTTTTGTCCGCGGAATTTAAACCGCGCAAAGCCGTAGCCTGTCACTGCGCAGGATATCACCTGCACCAGAGCACAGCCAACATTGAGAAACAGCGTTGTTATAAGCGTTTTGGGGAATCCCATAGCGTCAAGGGTTTCTTTCAGTACGTTCAGCGTAAAATTCCTCGGAATCCACATAACAGTGGGGTCGTTCATATCGCCTCTTTCGCGGAATGTGCAGCTTATCATATAAATAAGAGGATAGAGAATTACAAAGCCAAGTCCGAAAAGTATGACAAAGCGGAAGACGGGGAAAATTCTTTCAGCCGCTTCTTTTCGTCGAAGATAGCTTATTTCTGTCTTTGACATAGTTTGCATACGTATGCGGCGAGCTTCTTTTTTGCTTATACTCCTATGCTCTTTCGGAGAATTATCCGCCATATTCCGCACCTCCTATTCTGTTTCATAGTAAATCATTTTATTTGCAATAAAAGTAACAATGCCTATAGCGGCGAGAATTATTCCGAAATAAAGCCATGCCATTGAGGAAATAATTCCGAATTCCCAGTCATCGCGGAGAGCAAGTATTCGCTTCATTACAGCGTTTGTGGGATTTGTAAAGGAATCAATGACAGTGAATATAAAATTCACCAATATAAATGGGCTGACGTAGGGGAATGTGATTTTCCAAAAGTATTCCCAAGCCGTAGCGCCCTCCAGCTGAGCCGCTTCCCTTGCTGATGTGGGAATTGTCTGTAAAGCCGCAAGGAAAAGGAGAATCTGTATGCCGCTTGACCATACGATTCCGAAAATATTGTCGGAGATAGTGGAAATCATGGTTCCCATATCCTCGCTAATGCCGTAGATTCCCAGAAATTGCAGTAATTCGCCGACCATATTAGTTGAAAACATAGTTGAAAACTGTCCTGCCCCTGTATTGCCCGTAGAACTGATATCGCCGCTGATAATAGCGTAAACAGGTCCTGTAGCTATAATTACAGGGAGAAAGAATATAGCTCTTGCAAGGGCTCTGCCGCGGAATTTCTGATTGAGAATAACCGCAATAAACAGTGAAAATGTTACAATCAGCGGAGTTTTCCACAAAGTTTCAAGAAGTGTTGATTTAAGACATTCTGTATATTTCGGATCAGTGGTAAGGGAATATACAAAATTTTCAAATCCCACCCATTTCAGCGTAGAATTTCCCGTATCTATGGTAACATCGCAGAAAGACCAGATAAAAGAGGTCAAAAGGGGCACAAGGAAGAAGATAACAGTTCCCACAAGCCACAAGCCAATAAAGCCGTAGCCATATAGTGCCTTTCTTTTTTCGTAGGAAATACGGGAGGATTTTTTATTATTTTTCATCGCAGACCGTAGCCTCCCTCCCTGATTGCTCCGAGGTCAATAAGCTGACCGTTGAAATCTATGGTTTTTTCTTCAAGGTCAGATTTTATAACCGTACCGTTGGAATATGAAACAGTGATGAAATTTCCGTCCCGTTTCGTTTCATAGCCTGTTATGAAAGCCTCTGAAATATCGGAATATATGGGTTTTAGCAGTTCATATTCCTCAGCGGCAGGTATTATCTGATTTTCATAATTTGCGTAGAAATATACATCGAATTCCGTATCTTTCAGCTCGCTTGTTTTTTCATAGAGCATATCGTAGTTGAGGTAACTGCCCGTAGCCGCCGCTTTGAGAATCAGAGTATCAGGGTCAGTATCGCCGTTGACAGCCGTTGTGGAATATGGCACAATTCCGTGGAAAACCATTTGATAAAATGGTATATCTTCATTGAATATATCAAATCTGCTTGAACTGAGTGGCACATTGGTTATATGGCTTGCGTAGGGAACAGCATAAGCATTTGCAGTATCTGCAAGTATGCCATTGTCAAGCTTTTCCGACAGTATCTCATATCCATCAACAGCGAGGTTTTTTGCGTCAGCACGGGATATTTCCTTTTTGCCGTAGTCGCCGTAAAGGGACGATGTGAGATTCCCTATACATACCCCTGATAAGCCTGCCTTGCTGTAGCTTTCCGCAATATCGCCGAAAACTTCATTGTAATAATGAGGCGACAGCAGGGACATATTATCCTTGAAGCCGTCGGGGATATCATAAGCGCGGTCATAGCTGACAATGCGCGAGTATGAGCCGGATATGCGCACACAGGTGTTATTTATGGAATTATAGCCATTCCCCGAATAAAAATCGCGGTTGTCGGATATGGGATAAAGCTCATAGCCATTTTCATCAATGAAATCTGTCAGAGCGGAAAATCCCGTTTTTCCTCCAAGGGTATCGGAAGGGGTGGCTGATGTATCAACCTTGTTTTCGATTCCGTCATCTGTCCAGTTTTTGTAGGAAACAACAATATCCTCAACACCGCTTTCGGTAAGGTCAGTGAGTATTTCCAATCCCTGTCCGAAGCTTGTAACGGGGGATTTCATAGTTACGGGTATACCGAAAACAGCCTTTTTCATCTGCACTCCGCCGTAAAGGGAGACATACACGGGATTTTGTCCCGATTCCGTCTTTTTCGTCAGACCCTTTTCTTCTGTAAGGTATCTGCGGTATCTTTCAGCAACGTGGGTATAATCCGCATTTTCCGCAGATATGGGGTAATATCGCAGTTCGATATCGTCAGTTTTTATATCACCTGTTTCGAATACCGTAAATTTATCGTTGCTGCCCGACATATAGAAAGTATCTGTACCGCGCAGAGTGAAGCTGAATCCGCACATATTATAGCTGCTGTTTGACTGCTCAGACACGCTGACGGAAAGTTTTGCGTTGGTATCGCCCTTTTCAGCGATTACCAGCATAGCGTTATCCTCCTTGACTATGGCATACATAGGGAGATATATCTGCTCCGTAACAGAGCCCTTGTGAGTGGGAACAGCAGTGATATCCCTGCCATAGACATTTTGAGAATATGCGTCGGATTCTGTAGTTTTTTTATTGTTGAACCGCACAAGAGCGCCGCAGCCGTCGGGAATTATGAAATAGCCGTTTTCGGACATATCCGCCGCCCCGAAGCTGTTCATTATATTCATTTCCGTGATGATATTTTCGTTGTCAGGCTCTTTTATATCGCTGATTTTCAGCGTTGCTTTTATATAGTCGCTTTCAAGGGTATATTCCACAGGAATTTCAAATCCCTTTTTGTAGCTGTAGGTGACGCGCACACCGCCCTCGATCTCCTTTACGGATATTTCGCAATCCTCTGTAGCTGAACGAAGATTTTCCGTGGAATGTTTTGAGGGAGTGCCATAAGTCAGCTTGTTTGATGAACGAAGTTCATTTATAAGCAAAGGAGTAGCCTTTTCGTCCCGTGGAGCACCAAGGGGAGCAGACCACCATATATAGCCTGTTTTCTTATTTTCGAGAGCAATGTTTCCGAGACGGTCATCAACAAGAAGTCGGAAATCAGCATTTTCAGCACAAACTCTTGAAACCGCAATTACCTGTTTATTATCAGAAGTAAGCCATACAAAGCTTTTTTTGTCATCAGTATAATATACGGCATTTCCATTCTCAATGCCGCTTTTTTTGTAGGCAAACAGGATATTTTTATAATCAGAATCCATAAGCTCCAGCGTTTTTCCGTCAAGGGAGCTGAAAAGTAGAGGATTGTCAATGGTAGAAATCACCTGACGGATTCGCAGAGGCTTTGTCATATCCTCATCTACATAGAGAAGATACCGACCGCCGCCGCTGACATATATTTTCCCCTCGTCGCACTTATTGCTTTCGTCGAAATCCGCAATGACTTTTTTGGATTTGCTGTCAACAGCAACAAAATCCCCGAGCTTTTTTATATCGCTGATTTTGTCGTCGAGAGCATCCTGTGCAGGAGTATAATCTGATTTCTTTTCAGGTTTGCCGCCGTTTTTGTTCCATATGATATCATCAATATCCTTAGCCTTGAAGTATATGTCAACGCCCTCAACAGTGCCGATTTTTTGCAGATATTCCGCAATATCCGTATAGGGCACATCGACCTTTTCAACAGATTCAGAAAGCTTTGCGGAAACAGAGGATTTTTCTCCCTCCTGTTCGGAAATTTCGGTATCAGGAGCAGGAATATCCTCATCAGCAAGGGAATTTCCCGTAACTGCGGAAGCTGAAACGGCAAGGAGGCAAAGGAGGAATATTTTCAGTTTTTTCTTCATATTCCACCGCCTTTCAGGACTTTACCCTGTAGGAAATCTCCGTAAACAGCGAGGAGAAGAATATAAACACATGCTGAATCAGAGAGAGGAGAAGTATAAGCAGAGCAAGCATAATCAGCATTGCGGCAATTGTCAGGATTATAGCCAGTACCGTTTTGCCTGCGGAGTACTGATGAACTGATTTTATAGCTGAAAACAGGAGTATCACCGACCACCCTGTACCGATTATTGAAATCAGGGTAATGAAAATTTGCTCGTCCCGTATGAGAAAATGGGAGAGAAAGGTATTTATAAACATCTGCGCCACATAGGGAACAAGGGCATAAGCGCTGTAAATGCAGATATTTTTCATAGTGCCCTCGCCCTCAAGGAGAGTGCATACAGCCCAGTTACCCACCGTCCACGCGCCGAATAATATGAAACTTTTAACGATATACGGTACAACATTGAAAATTCTGTCATATGGGGTATAGAACTGGAAACCGTAAAGACGCTCATTTGCAATATTGGCAAGGAACAGCATAAATACGATAAAAAAAGCAATTTTCAGCGAGCCTGATTTTTTCCACCGCATATCCTCAAAGCCCTCAACGGGATGAGTTATTGCGTGAGATACCCACTGTGCAGGCGTTAAATCCAACATATGCTATTCCTCCTTTTCCACAATTTTTTCAGTTTTTGACGCTTTTTCAGCGGCAAGAGCAGCTTTTTTGTCCTTACGGCTTTTTATAGTGCCTGCAACAGCAATTGTGCTGAGGATAATCACAAGAATTATCAGTTCAAAATTCTGCTTTATGAAGTCCATGCGATAACCCTCAAAAGCCTTGTCGTATATTTTCCCTGCGTCCGCAATCTTAGCATATTCCATAGCCTCCTCGTAGTCACCCGAGCGGAGCTTTGCGGCGGCTACCCCAAGATATGCGCGGCGATAGTTTCCGTCACGTTCAAGGACTTCAAGCCATGGATTCAGTGCCTCCTCGTAGTATCCGCCATTGTGGAGCGCAGAAGCCTTATGGACGATTTTTCCGAAATCCGTTTCCTTGAAAATGGTAACGGTATTTTTCATGGTATCAGTTACATAGAGCCTTTCACCGCAGGATTCCAGAGCCGCCGCCTGCTTGAATCCGCCCACCTGATTGGCTTTTGTGCCGGTGATGAACAGCAGATTGCAGTCCTCGTCGTATTGGAAAATACGTCCCATAGTAGTATCAAGGCAGTTTATATTGCCGTCCTCCGCAATATCGATATCCACAATAGCAGAGGCAAGAAGCGTATTCTGAGTAGTATCATACATAGGGGAATAATCGCCGAAAACCACCTCGTCGTCGGTAAATATATTTTTTCCTGCCGCGTTTAGTTTTTTCACCGTATCAGTACTCTGAGTTGAGGAAGATGTACAGGTGAAGATGAAATCTCCGTCAATGTCAAAACTTGTAATACCCGAGGGGACGTTTCGGGTACGTCTTGCACGTTTTTCCTCGGACATGAAAAGTCCTGAAAAGTAGTCCCCGATTATTTCAGCAGTAGGCTGAACGCGGTTAGCGCCGTAGAATCCCGTGAATTCGCCGTCTGGGGAGAACATGGCCGCGCCTGTAGTAATATTATTCAGCACAACATAGACATTTCCTGCCTTGTCAGCGATAACGCGCTGAGGGTTGAATGTGCGGCGAGTATCGTATATTTCAGAATCAGGCTTTGTTATTTCTCTTACAACATAGCCTGCAAGGTCAGCTACAAGCACACGGGAATTTTCCGTATCTGCGATATATATAAGCTGATTTTCCTCGGAGATGAATATTCCCGAGGGCTTTTTCAGCTGAGTTCTTGAACCGTCGGGCATAATAAAGCTTTCGTAAACCTTTACAGCCTTGTCAAAATCGCTGTTTACAGCGATAATACGGTTATTTCCCGAATCTACAATATAGAAATTGCCGTCATAAGCGTAAAAAATATCCGACGGAAAATCCATTGCGCCAACGCCTAAGTCATAGCCCGAAACCGAGCGTTCAGCGGTATATCCTGCCTGAGAGGGCACGGGTTCACCCCAGCGGTCGTAGTTGTACACGTCATAGGGTTCTTTTGCAGATGCTGAAAGTACCGCAGTATATCCGCAAAAAATCAGAGAGAGAGCCGCAGTTATAAATTTTTTCGTACATTTTTTCATAGCGTCACCTCACTCCTTTATGCCCGAGTGTGCCATAGTTTCAATAACCTGACGTTGAGCGAACATAAACACAACAATAGGCGGAATCAGCATAAATACTGCCGCCGCCATGGCAACACCTGCACGGGCAAGTCCCGAAGCCGCCGCCTGAGATACGACGGTAGGCAAAGTTTTGTACTGCTCCTGAAACACCACAGAGCCTGCCTGAATATTCCAAGCCGCCTGAAAAGCGAAAATTATAAGCGTCATGAGAGCAGGCTTCTGATTTGGCATAACAATCTGCCAGCATATGCGGAAAAGTCCTGCGCCGTCAACCTTAGCGGCTTCAATCATGGAATCGGGAATCTGACTTATAGACTGACGCATGAGAAAAAGCCCCATAGGCGACGCTACAGCAGGAAGAATAAGCGCAAGAGGGTTATCAATTATTCCCATTTTAGACATAACGATATATTGCATTATGTAAATTACATTGCTCTGATAAAGGAGCGATGTAACGATAATTCCGTTGATAAGCTTGCTTCCGGGGAATCTGCATTTTGCAAGGACAAAAGCCGCCATAGAGGCGAAACAGCATTGCAGTACAGTAACAGTAACCGTTACAGCCACAGAGTTGAAAACATAGCGAGAAAATGGCACGCGATTGCTTCTGAGTGCGTCAAACATATCGCTGAAATTATCGAGGGTAGGTCTGAGAGTGTAAAGCTGAGGAGGGAAAATAAACAATTCTTCCACAGGCTTCACTGCCATAACAATGGTGAGATAAATAGGCAGAAGCATAAAAAGTCCCAGTATTGCAAGAAAAAATCCTATAGCGATAGTACCGCCTTTTTTTCTGCCTGCCTGACGGTTTGTACCTTTTAATTTATCCGTGCTGATATTTTTCACGCTTCCACCTCCTTTTTAGTTGAACTCTTAGCCTTTAGCTAAAGGCTATAGGCTGATAGCTGAAAATTAATCCATATATTTTCCAAGAACCTTATTTATAATCTTATTGCATATGAACATGGCAAGGAAAAGAATCATACATATTGCCGAAGCATAGCCCATTTCGAAACGTACCCAGCCGTAGTCGTAGGCATGAGTCATAATTGTGTGGGCTTTGTAGTCAGTGCTGGGGAATCCCACAAGATTCTGAGCTGCCGTGCCTGCGGTAAATGAGCTTACAATCTGCATTACAGCCGCAAACATAAGCTGCGGCGCCATTGAGGGAATTACAATATATATGAGTTCCTGCCATTTTGTGCGGATTCCCTCGATAGCCCCTGCTTCGTACATAGTGCGGTCGATATTCTGGAATCCTGCTCTCAGAGCGAGAAAGCCAGCGCCAAGGGAAATCCACAGCTGAACGATTATACATATTCCCAGAACATAACGGGAATCGGTCAGCCACTGAACAGGGGCATTTATAATGCCTAAATTCATAAGGAATGAATTTACATATCCGTTCATATCGCCGCTGAAAATAAGCTGCCAGACGGTGTAAACGTTTGCCATAGAGGGCGCGTAGAAAATCAGTGTGAATACGGTTTTCAGCTTAGGGTGAAGCTCATTTATAAGCCACGCAAGGAGAAAACACATAATATAGCTGACAGGGCCTGTAAACAAAGCGAACACAAGGGTTACTCGAATGGATTGGATAAACACCTTATCCGAAAGGAAAAGCGCGGTATAGTTGGAAAGCCCCACAAATTCGGGAGCCTGCGCCATGTTGAAATCCGTAAATCCCATAGGCAGAGACATAATAACGGGAATTATGGTAAATACGGTGAAAAATAGCATAAAAGGAGCAAGCATGGCATAGCAGGCTTTGTTTTTCTTCACGGACTGCCACAGCTCTGCCTGTTTTTCTTTTTTTGTACGTTTGCCGATTTCTTCGGCTGTAAGATGTGCCATAGTTTCTCCTTTCGTTATGAGTTATTATTTTTTTGTAGGGACACGGCGAGCCGTGTCCGATAGTAAATCACCGTTTGAACAGAGAATATTTGTTTTTAATTCCCATATTTTTCAAGAGTTTTTCGTTTTCGTTCAATTTCATCATTTATATCACGGTTGTACCAAATCAGCGTATCACGAGGGTTTTCTCTTTCGTTTACCGTTTCTCTGAAAGCGTTCATAATATTTCGAGTAACGGCATAAGAGGAGGGAATAACAGGGATTTCTACAAGCTCCGCCTGCTGAGCGTAGAGCCGCCGCAGCTCCTCCGCAGACCATGAAAGCTGAGAAAGTGCCTGAATATTTGCGGTATCGAATCTGCCGAGAGTTCCAAGAAGTCCCTCTGTACGTGCGGCATATTCCGCCTGAGTTTCGGCAGATGTAAACCATTTTATAAACTGCCATGCATTTTCTGCATTTTCCACCTGCTTGAAGATTACAGCACCTGAGCCACTGGAGTTTGCGGCGTGGGATATAGTACCGTCAGCCTGTTCAGTTCCGGGGACGGGGCAGAAATCCCACAATCCCGTAATTTCGGGAGCCGCCGCCGAAAGCTGATTCGCAAAGGTATAATTCTGTATAATAATCGGGTATTCGCCTGTTCTGAATCGGCTGAAAGCGTCGTAATTCTGGTCGAAGCTGTATTGAGTATAGAAATCCGTCCATTCCTCAAAAGCCTGAACAGCTTCGATAGAATCAAAGGTGGATTCCGTCAAATCCTCGTTGTAGTAGTTCTGACCTTTCTGGAGCAGGAGCATTGCAAAGGTATGTCCCGATTCAGTCGCAGGGGATATATTTGCAGGCGGCAGAACAAGTCCCACATTCATATAATTCCGCTGAATTGCAGGGAGCATATCAACAAGTTCCGTCCACGTTTCAGGTGGAGATGTAAAGCCAAGCTCCGTCAGAACATCGGTTCTGTAGAACATCATAGGGAAACTCTGACTGACAGGGAGACCATAAGTTCCGCCATTGTACTGGTACGGGGTAAGCGCATTTTTCTGGAATTGAGTTACAGTTGAGTTGAATTCCGGAAACTGTGATATATCCACGAGCATATCACGGGCTGCAAGATTTACAGGAAATTCACCGCCGAGGAAAAGCGCCGCGTCAGGACCTTTTCCCGCAAGAGAGGCCTCCACAATGCCTCCTGTCACAAGATTTATAGATATGGGGATATTGTATTCGGGGATAAATTCATTTTCTGTCATTTCCTTGATAATCTGAGCTTGATCCCGTCCCAGAGCAACCCAGACCTCCACAGCTTCTTCCCCTGTTACATCGGAAAGTGTTGTATAATCCTCAAAGAATGAGCCGAAAAAGCTTTTCAGACCGAAGCCAATTGCTTTACCCAGCTTTTCTTTGCAGCTTGTGAATTCTCCGTTTTCCGTTGCAAGTTCTATATAATCGACTTCAAGGGGCTGGTCGCGGTATTCCAGAATCCACGCAGAAATTGAAGCAGTATTATTTTTTATCTGATTGAGATATGTGGGGATTTTCAGCGGTTTATCAACGCATTTGTCAAGAATTACCGTCATATTTTCAAGAGCCGCCGCCTCCGAGCCGGATGAGCCTGTAATAGCTTCAATTTCCTGCTGAGTACTTTTCAGCTCTGCGGAAAGACGGGCAAACCCCTCGGTAAGACCGTCGATTTTTTCGTGAACGTAGTAATCGGTGTATTTATCGGGAGAGGGACCTGTTATCATCAGAATCTGACGGTAATAGCCGTTAAGCTCTGCAACAGCGTCATCAAGCCGTCGGAGAGAGTTTCCGATTTCGCCGGGAACACATTCCATTGTTATAGTGTGAGCCTGTCCGCCCTCCAGATACACATATACATCATCGCCTGTTTCAGTTTGTGGAGTTATTCTGTTCCAGTGGTTATCATAAGGAAACTGCACGCAGTCAAGTTCACGGCAAGGCACTTTTCCGTCGATATATATACGGCGATTTGAGGCAAGACCTCTCATGGTATCCTGCTTTGCTTTTATGCCGAGTCTGAACCAGCCGCCATTTCCCGTTTCAGCCGCTGGAATTTCCCATGTAACCGTCTGCAGAGCCTTTTTCCAGCTGTCAGCGCCGAGAGTGTTGTATACCACTTTTACAGGGTCAGAGGGAGATGTAAGATAGCTCGAATTATCAGCAGAGGGGCAGAGTGACGCGTCCGATTTATACACCGCATTTTCCGCTTCTATGCGGATAACGCGGGCTTCGCCGCCGTCGGATATATCAGCTGAACCGCGGTATTCCGCGTAATTCGGGAGCTTTTCGGGAGTGAAGAATTTCAGATATTCTATGGCAAACTGCGCCCGTTCAGAGGTAAAGCTGATTTCATGAGTTCCCTTTTCCAGATAGAACAAAAGGGGCGTATTGAAAAGACCGTCGCTGTCGCCGATAACGGTTTCAAGCCACATACCCTGCTGAATCTGAGAGGGGCGAATCTGATTTCCCCTTGAATCTATGTAAATGTCGTGTTCATTTACCCATGTTTTATTAAGTGTAATTCTGGAAGCTGTATCAAAGGGCGTTTCACCGTCGATTTTCATTGCAAGTTCAATTCGGCTGCTGTTGGATTCTATGGGAAAATAGCCGATTCCAAGGGCATATACACCCGATTCTGCAACAGTTATATCATAGGAGAGTACACCCTCGGCGCTTTCCCAGATTAAGACATTGTCGCGGATATTTCCCTCTGAGCCGTAGCTTCCCGTGGAAAAAGTGCCGTTTTCAGCATGGGAGAAGTCCGTACCGCTGAGAAAAATTTCAGCATCGGGGCGATTTTCTGCCGAATACATATCATAGTATTGGCTATATGAGGGAATATCTGAATTTTCTGTTGAAATCGGGTAATATAAATCGGAATAATTGCTGTTAAAATCCGAAAAAGAGTGGAGTTCTGCATAAGCGGTTGAGCTGTTAAAAAGAGAGAGAGGCGCGAGACCGGCAATAATTGTTGATATAACACGTTTCAGGGGATTTTTTCCGTACATAAGCTCACGCCTTTCTAAATAAACTTCATAGCAAAACTGCATAATTGTACATAGTATATTATAGCAAAAATTCAGCTTTTTGTCAAGTGCGGGCAATGGTCTGACGCCGCATTTATATTTGTGTTGACAGGAAAATAAAAATATGGTATCATAATAGTATTAATGTGTAAAGGAAGATATTATGCTTGTCAGCCTTAATAATATAAACAAATTTTACAACGGAAAACAGGTGCTTACAAATGTATCTCTGACCATTGACGAAAATGATAAAATCGGACTTGTGGGCAATAACGGCTGCGGCAAGTCCACTTTGCTGAAAATTTTAACAGGTTCAGTTGAGCCCGACCGTTTCAGCGAAAAAGACGGTATTATTTCATTTGCCGCAAAAACAACCATAGGCTATCTGGAGCAAATGGGCGGTCTGGATTCTGAAAGTACCGTTATGGAGGAAATGAACAAGGTCTTTGAGCCCATACATAAGGCAATTGAACGTCTCCGTGACATTGAGCTTGAAATTGAGCTGGGGGATAACTCCTCCGCTGACGAATATCAGCAGCTTTCCTCATGGATTGAAGCCAACGACGGCTATAATACTGACGTAAAAATCCGCACAGTCCTCAACGGTATGGGATTTTCGGGCGAACAGCTGAAACGAACTGTATCAGGCTTCAGCGGCGGCGAGAAAACCCGTCTTTGTATTGCAAAACTGCTCCTTGAAGAACCGAATCTGCTTATTCTGGACGAGCCGACCAACCACCTTGATTTCAAAACGATTATGTGGCTTGAAGATTATCTCCGCAATTACCGCGGTGCAGTGCTTATTGTAAGCCACGACAGATATTTTCTGGACAGGCTGTGTACATCTGTCTGTGAAATTGAAAGGGGAATCCTTACACGCTATAAGGGCAATTATTCAGCCTTTGTCCGTCAGCGCGAGGAAAACACCGCCCGCCGCGAAAAAGAGTACGAACAGCAGCAGAAGCAGATTGCCAAAATGGAGGACTATGTGGCGAGAAATCTTGTCCGTGCCTCCACTACGAAAATGGCACAGAGCCGCAGAAAACAGCTTGAAAAAATTGAGCGTATTGAAAAGCCTTTCCATGAGGAAAAGCATGCTAAAATCAAGTTTACATATGCCGTTGAGCCGCCTCTTGATGTGCTCAAAGTCAAGAATACTGATATCTCTGTAGGAGAGGGCGCAAACCGCAAAACCCTCGTTGACAGTGTAAGCTTTGATGTTCGCAGAGGCGAAAAAATCGGTATTATCGGCGATAATGGCATAGGAAAATCAACTTTGCTGAAAATTATACAGGGACTTCACGCCCACGAGGGAACAGTCCGCTGGAATACAAATATCAAGATATCCTACTTTGAGCAGGAAAGCACCAATCTCAACCGTGAGTTGACGGTTATGGAGGAGCTCCACAGTCGATATCCCTCACTTTCTGATTTGGAAGTCCGTAATCTTTTAGCGCAGGTTCGCTTTGTTGGTGAAAATGTTTTCAAGGAAACGGGAGTAATCAGCGGCGGCGAGCGTGCAAAGCTTTGTTTCGCCATTATGATGCAGGAGCACGGCAATGTACTTATCCTTGACGAGCCCACAAACCACCTTGATTTGAGCTCCAAGGAGGCTATAGAAACGGCTCTGGAGGAATACACAGGAACTATTATATTTGTATCTCATGACCGCTATCTTCTCAGCAAAATCGCTGACAGGCTTATTGAACTGACTGACGGCTCATACCGCGAGCACAACTACGGATTCGAGAAATATCTGGATGTTTTACGTGCCGAGCAGGCAGAGGAAAAACGCGCCGCTGATGCGGAAAAATTTGCAAAAGCCGCCGAAGCCGCAAAGGAGAAGCAGGCTAAGACATACCGCAATAAACAGCAGAGAAGCGCCGATGCCGCACGTAAAAATGAAATGCGCCGTCTGGAAAAGGAAATCGACGAATTTCAGGCCAAAATCGACGTTCTAAGCGAGGAAATCACCCATGAGGAAGTATATTCTGATTATGAACTGATGAACGCGAAATGCCGCGAAATAGACGAATTAAAGGGAAAAATCGATGAGAATTTTGAAAAGCTGATTGAGCTTGATGAATAATCATTTTTTGCTATGTAGTGCTATTTCAACATGTTTTTTTGTCATAAATTGTCTGAAATGCCAAAAATTGCGATTGCGAAAAAAAACTATTGAAAAATAGTTGCAGATATGCTATAATAAATACAAGCTATTTTCGAAAAAAAGGAGGTTTCTGTAATGAAACATATCAAGACAATGAACAAGGCTAATCTTAAGGAGTCAGCTCAGAAGGGCGGCTGCGGCAAGTGCCAGGCTTCATGCCAGTCAGCTTGCAAGACTTCATGCACTGTTGCTAACCAGAAGTGCGAGAGATAAGAAGATTTTTCAGAAATCTTTAAGGGCAGTGTTATGCTGCCCTGTTTTTTTACTTAGAGGAGTGTGTTTGTATGATACATAAGTATAAATTAAATGGATTTAATATAGTACTCGATGTCAACAGCGGCGGAGTTCATATCGTTGATGAACTTACATATGACCTGCTTGACAATATTGAGCCGCCTTTTGATGAAAAGTGTCCTGAGAAAGTTGTGGACAAGCTTTCAAAGGTGTATTCCGTGGAAGATATCGAATCCTGCTATGATGAAATTGTAGAGCTTTACAATGAAAAAATCCTCTTTTCTGAGGACGATTACGAGAAGTATGCCAAGTATTCCGTAGCTTCTCCCGTAAAGGCAATGTGCCTTAATATCGCCCACGACTGCCAGCTGAGATGCAAATACTGCTTTGCTTCAACAGGCGATTTTGGTCAGGGACGCAAGCTTATGACCCTTGAAACAGGTAAGCACGCTATCGACTTTCTCCTTGAAAATTCGGGAGACCGTACAAATCTGGAGCTTGATTTCTTCGGCGGTGAGCCTCTGATGAATTTCAAGGTAGTAAAGCAGATTGTAGAGTATGCCCGTTCCCGCGAGGCTGAATATAACAAGAAATTCCGCTTTACAATCACAACAAACGGACTTCTCCTTGACGATGACAAGATTGAGTTTATCAACAAAGAGATGTCAAATGTCGTTCTTTCCATAGACGGACGTAAGGAAATCAACGATTATTTCCGCGTACTTCCCAACGGACAGGGCTGTTACGACATGATTCTTCCAAAGTATAAGAAGCTTGTGGAGGGCAGAGGCGACAAGGAGTACTACGTAAGAGGTACTTTTACAAATAAAAACCTTGACTTCTCCAACGACGTATTTGCGCTGTACGAAGCAGGTTTTGACCAGATTTCCATTGAGCCCGTTGTAGGCGAGGGAGACGAATACGCTCTTACTGAAAAGGAGCTTCACGCAGTATTCAAGGAGTATGAGAATCTTGCAAACCGTATTCTTGAAAACGAGAAAAAGGGCGGAAAGTTCAATTTCTTCCATTTTATGATAGACCTTGACCAAGGACCATGCGCAATCAAGCGTCTGAGAGGATGCGGCTGCGGTAACGACTATGTTGCAATCACTCCCGACGGTGATATTTACCCCTGCCACCAGTTTGTAGGCATGGAAGAGTACAAAATGGGCAATATCGACGAGGGCACTTTCAATCAGGAGATGAAAGCGGATTTTGCAAACTGCCACGTTTACTCCAAGCCTGAGTGCCGCAAGTGCTGGGCAAAGTTCTATTGCAGCGGCGGCTGTAACGCCAATAATTATCAGTATATGGGCGATGTGCGTTCAGCACACAAGATTTCCTGCGAGCTTGAAAAGAAGCGTCTTGAGTGTGCAATTATGCTGAAAGCGGCAAGAACATTCGGCGACGCGGAATGAGTTTAAATTAAGAATTATGAATTAAGAATTCAGAATTAAACTAAAATGTGCGGTAAATTTGCCGCACATTTTTTTAAAAATAAGATGTAGGATGCGGATATTATCCGCAAGCAATTTAATAATTAAAGGAAAAAATATGTTCAAAATAAATTATCAGCTAAAGAAACCGCAAGAAATTGAGCCATGGGGAGAAATTGAAAATGTTCTGCATTGGTTCGGTTTGACGGATAGTTTGCTATGGATAGATGTTGGTGATTCTGTAATATACGAACATTCGGAAGAAGCTATGAAAGAATTTGGTATTCCGATAAAATATAATGATTATCAGCTTTCACGATTTTTAGAAGATTTTTCAGATATTCTTCCATATGTTTCAGAATCACTTCCCGAATTCCTGTATAATTCCGTGGAGACTTTTTCGGAAAATATCCGTAAATGGAATTTGCAGTACGTCGAAAAGTCAGATGAAGAATATGACTATTTCTTCGATGTTTTATATGAACCTCTGGATAAATGGTTTTATGAGCGGACATTTGATTCAGGACATCTTATAGGAGGACCTCTTATTGGCTGTTTCAGATGCGGCGACAATATAAAAATATATTGGGAAAGTGACTATTCATTAAAAGACGGCAGCAGTATATGGAAGAATCCAAAAGGATTATATGAAATGAAATATAATGATTTTGTTTTGGAGGTATCCCATTTTTTTGAATCTTTTGCATGTGATATGGATAAACAGGTAGCCGATGTTCAGAAAAACGGTATAAAAGGCGTATTTGTGGATATTGACAGGCTTGGCAAAGAAAATGAATCACGCAAAGAAATATTTGCTGAGAAAGTTGAGACACTTTATTCTGAAAAAGAAACAAATATCGATTGGTCACAGGTAAAACATTTATATGACAAAATGATAATGGAAATATAAAAAAAGCGGATGAAAATATCCGCTTTTTGTGGTATGATGGGTATATCAATGCTATGTGGTGAAAGTCCACCGATGTGTAGTTACCGACGAACTCAAAAGCGACTTGCAAGTTTCACAACGTGAGATGTGGGAGAGAAAAGGCAATAGCGAAATCGTAGGTGTGAGAGGGCGAAGAATTTCCGCCCTACTTGATTATATTATTGTAACTTTTTCGACAGACTGTAAGGACGATAATTTCTCGTCCTTTTTGATTCTTTTGTGAAATTTAAAAAAGCTCTTTACATATGGTAATAATTGTGATATAATTAAAAAGCGGTAAAATACCGCAGGAGATACAAAAAGAAAAAGACAAGGAGAAAAATTATGGCAAATGGCGGAAACAGAAGAGGACGAAAAAAATATCGTGTGAGATATGACAGAATTGTTGTGCTTGCACTTGTTATTATCACAATTGCAGTACTTATATCATCATGTGTAAACGGCATAAAAGGCAAGAAAAATATAGGCTCAGTTCCGGAGCTTTCAAAAAATATCACAACTGCTCCAAAGGATATACAGACAACTACTGAGGCAGCAGAAACAGAAGCAAATCCGCAAAATTCCGAAAAACCAACAGAAACCGCAACAACTGCTGTTGCAGGCTCAACAGTCCCCGTTGCGGCTGAGGATGTTCACAAGGGTGACCTTGTACTTGTAAATGCTGATTATGAGTACACATTCCCCGAAGGAGATATTGAGCCTATCACAATTGTGGGCAACAGAAACGACTTCTATCAGGCTGGCGACTACGTTACAAAGCTTGATAAGGAAGTAATTATTCAGCTTAACGCACTCATGGAGGCATATGCCGCTTCAAAGAATGCAGATACTACAGATGTATTCGTTCAGGACGGATTCAGAACATATGATGAGCAGGTAGACCGTCACAGCAGCGGTAAGTCCAAGACATTCAGCGCAGGCCATACCGATTACCACACGGGACGTACCTTTGATATGTTCCTTATGAACAGCGATAGCAGTACAGGATATTCTTATTTTGCAGCTGATGACTGGTTTAATCAGAATGCAGGCAGTTACGGATTCATTCTCAGATATCCCGAGGGCAAACAAGAAAAGACAGGGGAAAATCCAAGAACGTATACATATCGTTATGTTGGAATCCCTCACGCTTCATACATCAATTTCAATCAGCTCTGCCTTGAGGAGTATATCGAGGAAGTTAAGAGACATACTAACGATAACCCCCTTGAAATAACAGCAGGCGGCAGCACTTATAACGTGTACTATGTTCCTGCGGCAGAAAGCGGAAATACCGCCGTTCCCGTTCCCGACGGAATGGCATACACTATTTCAGGCTGCAATGCAGGCGGATTCATTGTAACTGTAACAATCAGCTGATAAATGGAGACAAAAGTGAAAAAAACAGCATTTCTTTTAAGTCTTGTTATGTGTGCCGCAGTATTTTCTTCCTGCGGCAGCAACGATAAAGAGGATGGCTCAGGACATATGTTTGACGTTGCACTCAGCGGAAATCCCCAGAGCCTTGACCCTCAGTTTGCCTATGATTCTGCGTCAAATACCGTTATAAAGAACCTTTACAGCGGTCTTATGCGCGTGGACGAATCGGGAAATGTAGTCTGCTGCAACGCAGAAAATTATAAAGTATCGGCTAATGGTATGGTTTATACCTTTACCCTTAGAGATGACAATTTCTGGTTTTACGATGTAAACGACGATGATGTTATAACCGAGGAAGAATATTTTCCCGTAACCGCATATGACTATGCATTTGCATTGAAACGTGTTCTTGACCCGAGAATGAAATCACCCTACCGCGAGGAATTCTCTTGCATAGTAGGCGCATATGAGGTAATGAATGGTCTTGAATCCACCGATTTTGCAGAGATACACGCAGAGGACGAAAAAACACTGAAAATCGTTCTCAATGCGCCAAATGCGGAATTCCTGCGTATAATGGCAACAGCGGCAGCTTATCCATGCAACGAGGAATTTTTCAACTCCACTAAGGGACGATACGGGCTTGACGACCGTTCTGTAATGTCAAACGGAGCATTTTTCGTGCGGCAGTGGTTTTATGATCCCTATGGAAGCAACAATATCCTGTATATGAAGCGAAACGACGCAAACTGGAGCGAGGTTTACGATATTATGCCCTCATTCCTCAGCTTCACAATCGAAAATGATGAAGAAGCTATACGTCAGGTTTTCAAGGAGGGCGATGTTGAGTGCTTTACCACACTGAACAGCAGCCCGTATAATACAGGAAAATATCTTGTACAGGGAATTCCCGCAACAACGTTGGGTATTGTGTTCAATCCTGAGAACGAATATTTTTCAGACATCAACCTCAGAAAGGCGTTTGCCCTTTCCATTGACCGTGAAAGCTTAGAAGAAAAAATAAGCGATGATGTAATAACAGCAAGCGGAATAATTCCCCCTGCAGTTATGGTTCACGGCAGAAGCTACCGTGAACTTATCTCGGATAAGCCTTTCTGCATCTACGACGGCGAAACAGCTAAAACCTGCTACGATACGGCAAAAAACAGCAAGAACTTCGCATCTCTCGGAGAAATGAAAATACTTGTAAATGCGGAAACTATTGATTCTTCCTATCTTCACATAGTAACGCAGAAATGGCAGGAACTTTTCGGCTTCCATATTGGCATCGAAGATGTATCCGCTGATGAATTCAGCCAGTGTATAAACAGCGGAAATTATACAATAGCGCTGTATGCACTGAAAGGACAGATAGCGGCAGGCAGTTCTGTTATACGAGAGCTTGAAAACAGTCCTGTATGCAAAGGTTTCTTGTCAGAGGGAAGTCTGACAGAGGAACTTACAGCCTGCGGAACTGTTGACGGTCTTGTTGAAAAGTATTCCGAAGCCGAGCAGTTTATCATACAGAGTTATAGATTTATACCGCTGTTCTATAAGAATTCCTATCTTATAGCCGATAGTGAAAATGAAGATATCATATACGACCCGTTTACAGAGGCTGTAGATTATCGCATAGCCCAGAATTATAGCTGATGTGAATCTCCCCAAACTAAACCTTGCCATCAAATACTTGACATAAAGAAAATTTCTCTGCGTCAGAAAAACTTGAAATGCAACAGTATTACTACGTTTTTCTTTCTTGATAAATTTCTTTTCTGCTTTCGTCTTTTGGACAAGGTATAATTGGTGGAGCAATAATAAAACGCAGCCTGTTTAGGACTGCGTCAGTCTGTCGAAAAAGTTACAATAATATAAATTTTAAGGGGACGCTCTTAGCACAGCATATAGCATCATAATCCAAATCAAAGATTTGGTGTGCTGCTTAACTTGCAGAGCGTCCCCTCTTTTAAAACAGTCCACAAGGACTGTTTTAAAAATCACCCTTTAGAATTCCATTATTTAGTTTATTGACAAGCAGAAAGGACGATGAATTATCGTCCTTAAAATCATTATCCTTTTCTTCTGTATTCGCTGGGGGTACAGCCCATGTGCTGACGAAACTGCCTCATAAAAAAGGTTTCAGATTCGTATCCGCATTTTTCGGCTATAACGCTTACTGAAACCTCCGTTTCAGTAAGAAGCCGACATGCGTGTATAAGCCTGCTTTTTATCTCATCCTGCCGAAAGGTTACTCCAAATGCCGCATGGTATATTCTATGGAAGTATGTGCGGCTTACCGCAAGCCGTCTGCAAAGCTTATCAATTGACATACGCTGCTGAGGATTATCATACATTTCCCGCCTTATCTCCTTTAACTGAGGAAATCTCGGAATATCGCTGATAACCTTTTCGTCGCCGGTACCGGCTTCTTCAAGGACTATGAATATAATCCGCATATAAAGCTCTATAAGCTCCTTTGAACGTTTTCCGGCGGTACAGCCATGCAAATCAAGATTTCTAATTGTGGAAGACAAAATATAATCATCTTTAACAGCAAATGGCTTGTTCATAGGGATATCCAGACTTTCGATATACTGCTTATCTGCGGAGGAGGGGCTGAACTTCACCATATCATATTTCAGCTCTGAATTGCCTGTACTGCTGAAACAGCGGCTTATGCCTCCTTCGTAGAGAATCACCGTATTTTTCTGGAATATTCTTTCAATGCCGCTGAGAGTTATACTTACGGGACTTCTGAATAAATACAAGCAATAATCTGACATTTCCCCGCTTTTTATTTCTACGGGATTTTTTTCTGCAATTTTTATTTTTGTTATTTTCATATTCTCACCTTGAAAAGAGGCAGGGGTGTCCTGCCTCTCAATTTGTAATTTATAAACCCTTTGCAAGCGCTGTTTTTATTGCGACTGCATCTTCAACAGTCAAGCCGTTGCCTGTGGAATCAGCGTTGAAAAGACCGAGGTTGGATAAGCCGTATTTGTCGGGATTGCCAAGCGCCTGCAATATTGCTGTGGAATCTGCGATAGAATATTTCCGGTCGCAGTTTGCGTCGCCGTTGAGGTAGTCTGTAAGGTCATAGCTTAAGTTTTTTATTTTACTGCTGGAGCTTTCGTTACCAGTGAAGAAGGGAGAATAGCCAGAAGCTAAGTATATTTCATTTGCAAATTCAATACGTTCCAAAGGTGTAAGGTCTTTTTGGGGCTCAATTTTAAGTACTGTTTCCCAATCTTCCATACCTACATATACTTCGGCTTCTATATTATTTTCATCAAGATATTCTTGAAGCTTGACATTTCGTTCATCATCTACTTTGGAGTCATAGCTAAATGAAAAACCTGCCATGCTATAGGCACAGATTTCTTGATACCAATAATTATCATCATAAAAAACAAAGCTTGTAGTTGTATCACCTGCAATATGGCGAATTTTTTTTAATATCTCAATATTGATTTCCGGATTGGATATGCTAATTCTTACTTCGTAGCCGTTAGTTGGTAGTATGCTTATATTCAATTCTTCGCTGATATCAGATATTTTTTCTTCGAATGTATCAATATCAAAAAAAGCAGGAAAAGTAATGTATATACAATCTTTTTGCCTTTCTAAGGTAAGAAACATAAATACATCAGAATCAGAGCGAGGGTCGATAGTGTGTCTAAAATATATTAAGTCGGGAGGGGTGGTTTGCTGGGAGCCAAATACTGAAAATAATTCATAGTTTTCTCGATTTTTGTCCAGTCAGCAAGCTGCTCATCTATCTCAGATTCTTTAAGTGTTCCCCAACAATGTATCGCATTGGTATTTAAAGCTGAAACTGTTGAAAAAGCTGTAACTGCCGCAAGGACGGTTGAAATTATTTTCTTTTTCATAGAGAATCCTCCTTTGATATTTTCGCAATCATGTATACAACTTTAAGTATTCATAATTCACACCTCATAGAAATAGCGAAATACCAAAACTTTCCTTACTTACATTATAACAAAAGCTTTCATAGCCGTCAATAGAAAAATCTTACAAAATTCCACAACCCCAATTATTGATAACGCATAAAACTTGACCATATAGTAAAAGCACCGCAGAACAATCCACGGTGCTTGAAATCATATATTACTTAAGCTTAACAGCTTCCTTAACCTTAGCAACAATGTTATCAGCACAAAGTCCGAATTCTTTAAGCAGGTCAACGGCAGGACCTGAATGACCATATTCGTCGTTTACACCAATCTTCACAACGGGAACAGGGCAGCACTCTGTAACTGCCTCAGCTACAGCAGAACCAAGTCCGCCGATTACGCTGTGTTCCTCAGCTGTAACAATTACGCCTGTTTCCTTAGCACACTTGCAGATAAGCTCCTTATCAAGAGGCTTGATTGTGTGGATATTTACAACTCTTGCGGAAATTCCCTCAGCTTCAAGAACCTTTGCAGCTTCAACAGCCTCGTTTACAAGAAGTCCTGTTGCAACGATTGTTACATCGCTTCCGTCCTTTAATACAACGCCCTTGCCAAGCTCAAACTTATATGTCTCAGCATCGTTAATTACGGGAACTGCAAGTCTGCCAAAACGCATATACACAGGGCCCTCAAAGTCGAGAGCAGCCTTTACAGCAGCCTTAGCCTCAACGTCATCGCTGGGGTTGATGATTGTCATTCCGGGGATAGTTCTCATAAGAGCGATATCTTCGTTGCACTGGTGTGTTGCACCGTCCTCACCTACGGAAATACCAGCGTGTGTAGCGCCGATTTTTACGTTGAGGTGGGGATATCCGATAGAGTTTCTTACGATTTCATATGCTCTGCCAGCCGCAAACATTGCGAATGTGCTTGCAAAAGGAATCTTTCCGCAAGCCGCAAGACCTGCCGCAACGCCCATCATATTTGCCTCTGCAATACCGCAGTCAAAGAAACGCTCGGGACAAGCTTTCTTGAATACGCCTGTCTTTGTAGCTGCCGCAAGGTCAGCGTCCAGTACGATTAAATCCTTGTATTCTCCTGCAAGGTCTCTCAGAGCCTCGCCATAGCTTTCTCTTGTAGCCTTTTTGATTACATCTGCCATAGTCTTAGTCCTCCAATTCCTTTAACTGCGCGCTGAGCTCTGCCATTGCCTGATCGTACTGCTCCTTATTGGGAGCTGTTCCGTGCCAGCTTACCTGATTTTCCATAAAGGATACGCCCTTGCCCTTTGTAGATTTCTGAATAATTGCAACAGGCTTGCCTGTAACTGTTTCAGCCTCAGCAAAAGCCGCGTCAATGCTGTCGAAATCGTGAGCGTCCATAGTGATAACGTGCCAGCCGAATGCTGCAAATTTATCTGTGATAGGCTCAGGTGAGCATACCTCTGTGATAGGTCCGTCAATCTGGAGACCGTTGTTGTCAACGATTGCAACGAGATTGTCAAGCTTATAGTGAGCCGCAAACATAGCAGCCTCCCAAACCTGACCTTCCTCAATTTCGCCGTCGCCTAAGATTGTGTATACCTTATAGGATTTGTTATCAAGCTTTCCTGCAAGAGCCATACCAGCAGCTGCAGAGATACCCTGTCCGAGAGAGCCGCTGGACATATCAACTCCGGGGATATGAATGCAGGGATGTCCCTGTAAAAGTGCACCGATGTGACGGAGGGATTTCAGCTCCTCCTCAGCAAAATAGCCCTTCTGTGCAAGAACGGAGTAAAGTGCAGGTGCAGTGTGTCCCTTTGAAAGAACAAGTCTGTCTCTGTCAGGATTTTCAGCGTCAGCGGGATTCACATTCATCTTGTTGAAGTAGAGATATGTGAGTGTATCGCTGATTGAGAGAGAGCCGCCAGGATGTCCCGATTTAGCGTTGAAAGTTCCCTCGATAACGCCCATTCTTACCTTGCAGGCTGTTTTCTGCAAATTCTTTTTGATTGTAACGTCCATAAATAACCTCCGTTAAGAATTTTCTTATATTTTAATTTTAACACTAAAAAAGCTTTATGTCAATACAATACTTGCCTTAATTATATGCGGAAATTGCTGTATTATCTCCGCCTAAGATTATATTGCTGCGGCTTATTATGTACTCAATAAGCTCAGCCACAGCGCCCTCGTCGTTGGTTTGTTCAAGGATAATATCAGCAGATTGCTTTACTTCCTCCTCTGCATTTGCAGGGCAGGCACCTATATCCGCTGCCTTTAGCATTTCAATATCATTGTTGAAATCGCCGATAGCAACAAAGGTCATATCCTCCATACCCTCAATTCTGCGGTATTCATTGAGCGCCGAACCCTTACTGCTTCCCTTTGGGAGCATTTCAAGGAAGATATCAGAGGATTTAACAAAATCCGCTTCCATATCATAGCCAAGATGTTTCACAAGCAACTCAAGATTAGGTATCTCCTCGGGCGCAATTGTAAACAGCACCTTGAACCAGCCATTGTCGGGGATATCGTCAATATCCGCAAATTCTGGAGTTATGCCGCATATCCTTGTGTGATACTGCATATAGTCCGTGTTGCTGAAAACGTATGTGCCGTCAGATGTAAGCACCTCGCCGCCCAATTCAGGCATAAGCCTGAGCAGTTCAGCGGCTATTTCCCTTGCATTGCATGGAAGAAAACGGCTGTACAGCATTTTTTCGTTGGCATAGTCGTATATACCGCCGCCGTTGTACATCACAACGGGCATAGGCAGGTCAATCATACTGCGATACTGCTCAAATGACTGGAGCGTCCGCCCCGTAGCAACAGTGAATTTTCCGCCCATGGCGGTAAATCTTTCAATAGCCTCCCTGTCAGTATCGCTTATCTGTTTTTTTGAATTCAGGAGAGTTCCGTCCATATCGCTGAGAATAATAACATTTCTGATATCCAAAACAAAACCTCCTATTGCTTTTCAAGCTTGTTTATAATGCTCTTGAAATAGTCGGGGAGCTCGCTTGTGAACTCCATATATTCCTCTGTTGAGGGATGAATAAAGCCGATTTTACGTGCGTGGAGACACTGCCCCTCAATGCCTTTGTATGCCTTGCCATAAACATCATCACCAAGTACAGCATTGCCGATATACGCCATATGCACACGTATCTGGTGGGTGCGTCCCGTTTCAAGACGGCATTTTATATGGGCATATCCTCCGTATTGCTTTATTAGAGAATAGTGGGTGACAGCATTTCGCGAATTTTCCGCAGTGACACACATTTTTTTGCGGTCGGTCTTATGCCGTCCGATTGGAGCGTCAACGGTTCCCGATTCCTGTTTGAGAGAGCCGCTGACAATTGCCTCGTATTCGCGGGTAAAGCTGTGAGCCTTAATCTGCTCCGCAAGGTGAAGATGAGATTTATCATTTTTCGCCACAATAAGCAGACCGCTTGTATTCTTATCAATTCGGTGTACTATTCCGGGGCGGATAACACCGTTTATCCCCGAAAGGCTTTCTCCGCAGTGAAAAAGCAGCGCATTTACAAGGGTTCCGTGATAATTTCCGTGAGCAGGGTGTACAACCATGCCTTTGGGTTTATTCACAACGAGCAGGTCATCATCCTCATAAACTATTTCTATGGGGATATCTTCAGGAACAGCGTCCATTGGCTCAGCTTCGGGAATTTCCACCTCTATGGTTTCCGTCCCCTTGATTTTATAATTCTTGCTGACGGCTTTTCCGTCGGCGGTTATGCCGTTTTTAGCAATTATTCCCTGTACTGCGGAACGTGTAAGCTCTGCAATATTGTCCGAAATATACTTGTCAATACGCTTTCCGCTGTCCTCGGCGGTACATATAAGAGTGAGAATTTCACTCATTTTCCTTTACCTCCACAGCGGCTTTTTCAGCCTTTTTCTTTGCCATATCCCTTTTGATTTCAAGAAGCAGATAAACAATCATAAAGCCCTCTGCAACCGTTATACATATATCAGCAACATTGAACACAGCAAAGTCAAAAAGCTGGATATCAAACATATCAACAACATAACCAAAGCGGAGGCGGTCAATGAGATTGCCGATTCCTCCTGCCACAAAAAGAGCACATACCCATGCAATAAATTTCGACTTTTTCGCAATATAAAACATAAATACCGCCGCCGCAATTATAAGCAATGAAGTCAGACCAACAAGAAACCACCGCTGTCCTGCCATACTGCCGAATATAGCGCCTGTATTTTCAACATAGGTAAGGTCAAGGATTTCAAAATCTCCAATACGGATAAAATCCATATTGCCCACGGGTTCAAGCTTTTCCACTGCCCAGTATTTAACAAGCTGGTCAGCACCAATAAGAATAATAATTGCCGCAATAAGCAGAATAATCATCTGTTTTTTCCTTTCGCAAATATTGCCTGCTGCATTGATACAGCAGGCAATATAGTGCTAATTATAATTCAATTGCAACAGCACATCTCTTGCAGAGTGTTGGGTGATTGCAGTCTGTGCCTACTGTTGTGGAGTAGCACCAGCATCTCTCGCACTTGCCGCCCTCGGCTGTCTCGATAGCGAATACAGTTTCGCCCTCAGCCTTTTCAACAGCAACATCTGATACGATAAGTACCTCTGTAAGCTGCTGTGCAAGCTCTGCATAGCGGTCATAGTCAGCATCAGCCTTAATAATCACCTTAGCTTCAAGTGATTTACCGATTGTCTTTGCGTTACGTGCTTCTTCGAGAGCCTTGTTTGCAGCCTCACGTGTGCTGTAGATAAAGCTCCACTTTTCAACGAATTCATCGCTGTACTCGATACCTGACTTTTCGGGCATCATGTTGAGGAATACGCTCTGTGTATCGTCCTCGGAGCCGTGGGGCATGAACTGCCAGATTTCCTCGGCTGTGTAGGTGATAATAGGAGCCATAAGTCTTGTAAGTGCGCTGAGAATTCTGTACATTACAGTCTGAGCTGCACGACGGAGTTCGGAATTTTCCTTTTCGCAGTAAAGTCTGTCCTTGATGATGTCAAGGTAGAAGTTTGACATATCAACAACGCAGAAGTTATGAATTGCGTGGAATGCAATATGGAAATCGTACTTTTCATAGCCTTCCTTAACTGTATCAATGAGAGCGTCAAGCTTCATCATTGCCCACTTGTCAAGCTCTGTAAGCTTATCATAGGAAACGCAGTCGGTATCAGGCTTGAAGCCCTCGCCGTTTCCGAGGTTTCCGAGTATATATCTTGCGGTATTTCTGATTTTCTTGTAAGCGTCAGAAAGCTGTCCCAGAATTGTCTTAGACATTCTGATATCGCTGTGGTAATCGGAGGAAGCAACCCAGAGACGAAGAATATCAGCGCCGTACTGGTCAATAACTTCCTTAGGGTCAATACCGTTTCCGAGGGATTTGTGCATAACCTTGCCCTCGCCGTCAACTACCCAACCATGAGTACAAACTGCCTTATAGGGTGCAGTTCCCTTGTATACAACAGATGTAAGAAGTGCGGACTGGAACCAGCCTCTGTACTGGTCAGCACCCTCAAGATAGAGGTCAGCAGGCCATGTAAGGCTGTCAAAATCGTCCATAACAGCAGTATGTGATACGCCGCTGTCGAACCATACGTCCATGATATCGTATTCCTTGGTGAATTCGCCGCAGCCACATTCACACTTAACAGAAGCAGGAATGAACTCGCTTGCCTCCTTAATCCACCATGCGTCAGAGCCTTCTGCACGGAACAAATCAGCAATTGCCTTGATTGTTTCATCTGTGAAGATAGGCTTTCCGCAATCCTTACAGTAGATAACAGGGATAGGCACACCCCATGTTCTCTGACGGCTGATACACCAGTCACTTCTGTCGCGTACCATACCCTTGATACGCTCCTCGCCCCATTCGGGAATCCACTGTACTTCCTCAATAGCCTTAATAGCCTCGTCCTTGAATCCGCTTACAGAGCAGAACCACTGTTCAGTTGCTCTGTAGATAATCGGATTGTGGCATCTCCAACAGTGTGGATACTGGTGAACGATTTTCTGTGTAGCAAGCATAGCATTAAGCTCAACAAGCTTAGCGGCAATAGCCTTGTTTGCGGTATCTGTATCCATACCCTCAAACTCGCCTGCTTCGGCAGTCTGCTTGCCCTTTGCGTCAACGCAAACGATAATGCCGATATCATCGTACTTCTTGCATACCTCAAAGTCCTCAACACCGTAGCCGGGAGCTGTATGAACACAGCCTGTACCGCTTTCAAGTGTTACGTGGTCGCCTACGATAATTGGAGAGGGACGGTCATAAAGAGGATGCTTTGTTTTCATGCCCTCAAGCTCAGCACCTGTAAAGATATGCTCTGTGGTATACTCTGTTATACCGGCAGTTTCCATAGTAGTCTTTACAAGCTCCTCAGCCATAACGTAGTATTCGCCGTTGGCATTTACGAGGGTATAGTTATATTCGGGACCGAGGCAGATAGCCAAATTTCCGGGAATTGTCCATGTAGTTGTTGTCCAGATTACGAAATAAATCTTGGAAAGGTCAAGTCCGAGATTTGCGAAAATGCCCTTATCATCTGTAACGTTGAACTTTACATAGATAGAATAGCAGGGGTCATTTGAATACTCAATCTCAGCCTCAGCAAGAGCTGTATTACAGTCGGGGCACCAGTAAACAGGCTTCAGACCCTTGTACATATAGCCTTTCTTAGCCATTTCGCCAAATACTTCAACCTGTCTTGCCTCGTATTCGGGACGGAGAGTGAGGTAAGGATAGTCGTAATCGCCAAGTGCGCCCATTCTCTTGAAGCCGTTCATCTGCTTTTCAACCTGTGTCATTGCATAGTCGTGGCAGTGCTTTCTCAGCTCAACAGGAGGAATTGCGCCGTTCTCAACGCCGATTTCCTTCATAGCCTTTAACTCGATAGGCAGACCATGGGTATCCCAGCCGGGAACGTAAGGTGCACGGAATCCGCTCATATTCTTATACTTTACAATAAAATCCTTGAGGGATTTATTGAGAGCGTGACCGAGGTGAATGTCACCGTTAGCGTAGGGAGGGCCGTCGTGAAGAATAAAATCAGGCTTTCCCTCATTTTTTTCTATTATCTTGTAATAGAGTCTTTCATTTTCCCATTTTTCAAGGGTTTCAGGCTCTCTTTTTGGCAGATTTCCACGCATGGGGAAATCTGTTTTCGGTAAATTAAGGGTTGCGTTATAATCCTGTGCCATTGGTATCACCGATCATCGCAAATGCGATGATTCTCCTTTCATACTTCGTTTTCAGCAGCAACAGCGGCAGCGATTTCCTCAGCTGTTTCTGTTTCAAAATCCTCATCAAATGCGTCGGGCATTGTGGAAATCATTTCGAGGTGAGTTTTATACATATCGAAAAGTGTCTTTTTGAACTCAGCAACCTGACGGCGAGCTTCTGTAAGGCTGTCCTTTTCCTTTGCAATCTCGATTCTGTTCTTTTCCATAGCCTCAGCGTGCTGACGTACAGCTTCATCTTCAAGTTCAGCAGCCTTAGCCTGTGCAGCTGCGAGAATTTCCTCAGCCTTTGCGTTGGCTTCGTTGATAACGAGATGTCCCTGCTTCTGAGCGCCGAGGAGAGCGTCCTTGAGTGCGTCCTCGTCCTTCATATACTCTCTTACCTTGTCAGCAAGAATCTGAATCTTGTTGTTTGCTTCCTGACGATCACGTTCCATTTCATCAAGCTCAGCCTCGAGCTGTGAGAGAAATTCGTCAATTTCCTCCTGCTTATAGCCGAAAGCAGCTTTTTCAAATCGTTTATTTCTTACATCTTTTGAAGTAATCATACCATTCACCTCTAAATATATTTTTTCAGAATTATGTGTATACGGCCTTTTTTTGTTGTGCCGTTTATACCCGATAGAATAAATCTGCCGTATCCGCGGATTGAAAGCGTATCTCCCTCGCTGAGTTCACGGGAGAGGGACAGAGCGGGAAAATGATTGACCTCTGCCTTTTCAGTGCGGATAAGCGATGCCGCTTTTTCACGGCTTATATTAGCCGCAGCGGCAACTATACAATCAAGACGCAGGGAAGCGACGGTGCAGCCGATTTCCTTGAATTGTCTTGTTTCTTCAATGGTAAGCTCAAATGGGCGGCTGTCAGTGATTTTTACACCTACTCTGCCTATCTTTGACACGCTTGCGGTAATATCTCTTGCCGCAGTTTCTGTTACTGCTGCCTGAGCCATACCGTCTTTTATAACAATATCGCCAATTGTATCACGCTTTAATCTCAGCGCCATGAATGAGCCGAGAAAATCACGATGTGAAAGCTTGTCCTCACTGCGAAAGGTAAAGGTCAGACAGCTTATTGGAAGCTCCTCGCTGATATAGTCAGCGGAATAATCGTGATACAGTGAGAGGATACGCCGCTGGGCATCGGAAAATCCGCCGAAGAAGCCGTATTTAAGTTCTCCGGCATTTTTTCTGCAATAGATTTCAGCTTCCGCACATTCTCTTTCATCGAGAAAACGGGAGAATATACTGCATCCGTCCCTTTCGCACCGACGTATCATATCGGCTATTTTCGGAGCTAAAAGCGTATCAGATGAATTATTCATCAGATGAATACGCCGTTGTTTTCAAGCTCTCCCACTAAATCTTCACCGATGAAGCCTACGTTGTAGGGAGTGATGATGTATGTGAGGTTTGCAACGGGCTTGAGGCTTCCGCCGTTTGCATAAGCAACACCGCCGAGGAAGTCGATGATTCTTCTCTTGTTATCAGGAGAAGCAGTCTCAAGATTGAGGACAACAGTCTTTTTTGAAATAAGGTGGTCTGCAATCTGCTTTGCGTCTGTGAAAGCGGAAGGCTTTACAAGAACAACCTGAAGCTGTGCAGTTGCCTGAATGTTCACTACCTTGTTTCTTCTGTTAATCTCAGCCATAGCCTCCTCGCGTTCCTGAGCTGTTGTGCCGTAGGATGAAGAAGATGAAGCTGCTGAAGAGTAAGAAGATGATGCAGATGAGGAGCTTCTTGCAGGTCTTTCCTGAGCAGGCTCGTCCTCATATGCTGCGCTTTCGTTCAGTTCTTCTTCCTCATCGGATGAAAAAAAGAAATCCTTGGCAAAATCAAATAATTTCATAGTATACTCCATTCTCCGCATTTACCTTAGTTGGCTTTGGGGGAATAATGCGGAAAATCCCTTAATTGCCTATTTTACGTATAAACGTTGTTATCTGTAATCCCTTTTTCCGAAAATGCCCGTACCAACTCTGACTATGGTTGAGCCATACTTCACAGCGGCGGCATAATCGTGGGTCATACCCATTGAAAGAGTATCCATAGCGATACTCTCAATATTTCTGTCCTTTATCTTATTAAACAGCTCTGCCATTCTTCCGAAATAAATATCGCTGTCAATGGGAGGAGGTATAGTCATAAGTCCCTTTACCCTTATTCCCTCCATAACGCTGAGCTGTTCAAGGAGATTTGCGGTTTCATCGGGGGAAATTCCGCTTTTGCTTTCCTCTCCGCCGATGTTTACCTCGCAGAGTATGTCCATAGTTTTATTATGGGCAAGTGCGAGGCGGTTTATTTCCTGTGCCAGTTTTAAGCTGTCAACAGATTGTATCATATCGATATCATCGATAATATACTTCACTTTATTTGTTTGTAGATGTCCGATGAAATGAATCTTCGGGGATGCACTCATATCATAGCTGTCCTTTTTTGAGAGGAATTCCTGAACTCTGTTTTCGCCCAGAAGATTTATTCCTTCGCTGAACACCCAATTTACAACCTCGGGGGGAACTGTTTTTGTAACAGCCATAAGCTCCGTGTTGTGACTGCAGCCATATTTTTCCTGAGTTTCACGGATATTTTCAATAATTATCCTGATATTCTCTTTAACGGTCTCGAAGCTGTAATTATCCATTGAATTCTCCCTCGGTTTCCATTAAAATATCATCATAGAGTGCAAGATATGAGGAGTCGTTTTCATGTATCTTTGACAGTACATAATCTGTACCCTCATAAATAACATCTATTTTTTTGAACATTACCTGTTCGCCCTTTGTGATGTAAACGCCTTTGGTATTGACAATAGTCATGCCGTCGGGTTCGCCCTCGGCATTGGTAGTCCGAGTTTCCACATCGTCAAAGCGTATAGCTTCTCGCGGAACTTTAAGACCGCTGTATTCGCCTTTTATGAGGTTACATCTCTGAACGCGGTGTTCAACGAAATTTGCATTGAAATGGCTGCATTTCAAGATAACTATGCTTTTTTCGGGATTGCCTTCGTCCCGTATATCAACGATTTCCGCGTCATATTTTTCGTCGGAATAATCGAAGCTGATATAGATATAATCACCGATTGAATAAAGCTTTCTGCTGTTGTTTATTACTCCTGCAAGATACCATTCATATCCATCAACCATTTTTCCTACGATTGAAGGCTCATCGCTTTTTCTATCGGTAATGCTGTTTAGCTGACCTATTGTCAGCTTGTCCAGATTATCGGGGGTAAGCTCCGATTCATAGCCGTCGCAGTAGCTTACAAAATAGGCTGAATCTTTTGATTTAACCGACTCGATGGGCGCTGATGAAGCAGCTTTCAGCTCTGCAAGCTTTGCATTGATGTCGATTATTTCCTGATTAAAGCCAGAAACCTGCTGGGTTATAATCTGGTATGTACTCATTCCGATAATGAGATTTTCCATTTCCTCGCGGAGAGTATCATAGTCTTTCATATCTCTGCTGTAGAGCAGACTGCGGTAGCTTTCACTGATATTCACGGAGAGCCCCGTAGGCTGAGCAGATTCAAGAGTACCCGGATTCTGTATCTTTTCGAGAATCGACAGCTCACGTTCAAGCTTAGCGATTTCGCGGTTGCGGGTTATCTGTTCATCGTTTGCATAGACATCGGCAATGACTTCGTTTTTTCCGACCTTGCCGCCGTCCTCGACTCTGTAGCTGAGAACTCCGTTTCCGCTGTAGGTCACAGGAGTTTCCCTGCGGATAAATACTCCCTGAATCTCCTCGGAAAAGACAGCTTCGGAGAGCAGAGCAGTTTCTGTAGTAACACCCTTATTCTGGAAGTTGTACATAATGCTTATAAACACTACAAAAAGAAGTACAAGCACCAGATTTCTCAGGGATTTTACAATAAAGCTGCTTTCCGTTTTGCCGCCGGATTTGTTTGAATGCATTATATCACCGCTTACTCTGCCTTATCGGCTGTATCGAGGATAGAAACTGCTTTTGCAGGGATAATTGTAGAAATAGCGTGCTTGTACACAAGCTGCTGTTTGCCGTCGCAGTCGAAGATAGCAACGTAATTATCGAAGCCTTTTACCAGTCCCTTGAATTGAAATCCATTTGTAAGGATTATAGTAACAGCAATTTTACCTTTACGGCACTGATTAAGGAAAACATCCTGTAAGTTGATAGCCTTGTTCATAATAATTCTCCATTCTTTTTTTATTCCTGTTCCGCAGATTTGCGGCGAAACGGGTTATTTTGTTCTACATCGTGTGTCTGATTATCCATAATTTACCCATGGATAAAAATACACACTATACATTATATCACATTATTCCGTATTTTGCTATAGCTTTTTTGCATTTTTCAAAAATTTCACATTTTTTACTAAAATCATCTATAATAATCCACTGAATACTGTCATTTTTTCTAAACCATGTAAGCTGTCTTTTGGCATAACGCCGTGTTTCCTGCTTGATTTTATCTATACACTCGCCTAAAGCCATTTCATTTTCAAAATATGGGATAAGCTCCTTGTAGCCGATAGCGTTTGCCGCTGTTTTCATAGGGGGAGACCGCCAGAGTTCGCGCGCTTCATCAACAAGTCCTGCTTTCACCATTTCATCAACTCTCTGATTGATTCTGTCGTACAAAACAGAACGGTCAGCAGCATTAAGCCCGATTATAAACGAATCGTAAGGACTTTCAACAAGACGGCTTTCAGTTTTTAGTTCGCTGAATTTTCTGCCTGTAACGTGTATAACCTCAAGAGCGCGTATAACTCGGACAAGATTATTCATATGTATCTGTTCGGCGGCTTCGGGGTCAGCTTTCAAAAGTCGCTCATAAAGCGCTTCGTTGCCATTTTCAGCGGCGAAATCGTACAGACTTTTTCTGTATTCCTCATCGCTTTTTACCTCGGAAAAATTCACATTGTTGAGCAGTGAATCAATATAAAGTCCCGTGCCGCCTACAATAATGGGCATTTTCCCTCTGCTGAGGATATCCTTGATTTTCTCGTGGGCAAGTCGGACGTAATCAGCGGCGCTGAATGTTACATCACGGTCAAGGAAATCCATAAGATGATGCGGTACTCCCTTTTTTTCAGCCTCTGTGGGCTTTGCGGAGGCGATATCCATACCTTTATAAATCTGCATGGAATCGGCGGAGACAATTTCGCCGTCAAGGAGAAGCGCAAGCTCCACGCCAAGCCATGTTTTACCACTTGCCGTCGGTCCGCATACAGCAAGGACTTTTGGTTTGTTTTGTATCAAAATATCCCTCCTTTTTGTTGTTTTGTGCAGAGGCGGATAATATCCGTCCCTACAAGCTTTTAAGTCCGTTTAAACTGGTGGTCAATATTTGCCTTTGTCATAGTAAACATAACAGGTCTGCCGTGGGGACAATGGCGGATTTTTTCATCTGCAAAAACCTGCTCCGCAAGAGCTTTCATTTCTTCGGGAGTATTTTTGTCATTCGCCTTTATAGCCGCCTTGCAAGCCATATTGTGCAATACATCATCAAGATAGGAGGATTGAGGATTCAGCTTATGGCGGCGGAGATTCTCCGCAACCTCGCATATCATTGCCTCTGCGTCGCAATCCATGAGGAAAGTGGGAATCGCCGTTGCAGTGATATAGGGCTTTTCGCTGAAATCAAAGGCAAATCCCATATCTTCAAGAAGTTCGCTGTTATTTTCAAGTACGTCGATTTCCTCCGCTGTCAGCAGAAGCTTTATCCCCACAAGGAGTTTCTGGCTGTACTGGCGGCAATTTCTGCTTTTCAGACGTTCAAATATTATGCGCTCATGGGCGGCATGCTTGTCAATCATAATCAGCTTGCCCTCGGATTCAATAATGACGTAAAGCCCAAAAGCTTCGCCAATTACTTTTATTTCAGGGATTGTAGGCTTTTCCTGCTGAACTGTGGGTTGTACAATCTCAGGCTCTTTTTTCTTTTCAAAAGCCTTTACATCAAGGTATTTGAACCCTTCTTCAGCCGCCTCTGCCGCAGATTTCACAGCTTCCAAATCCAGATTTTTCCTGTCAAGGAGAGGCTTTTCTTCCGCAGGCTCACTTTTGAATACAGCGTATTCCGATTTTTCCTCAGGCTTTTTGTCAAGCTCAGCCCATTCACGCGATGTATCAGGCTTGACAATCGGGATATCAGGTTTTATAATCGGAGCTGAGGCAGGCTGTGGGATATCCTCAGCTTTACGCAGTTCCTCCTCTTTTTTGGCAATATCCGCAATGGGAGTGAACATAAACTCCTGCTGTACAACAGGTTCATGTTCAGGCTGTTTGAACCAGTCACGCTGTTGTTTTGTCTCGAATTCGTATATAAGTCCGCTTTGTGAAAATGTGTTTTTCACAGCGAAATATATGGCATTTGTCACCTGCTTTTCGTTGATGAACCGCACCTCCGCTTTTGTGGGGTGGATATTTACGTCCATTTGTGAGGGGTGCATATCTATCATTAAAACGCAGGCAGGGAATTTCCCCGTCATTATCATATTTTCATAGGAATTTTCAAGTGCAACGGAACACAGCTTAGACTTCACAAATCTGCCGTTTACGAAGAAATTCTGGAATGAACGGTTGAACTTGGCATACAGCGGCTTTATGATGTATCCGCTTATTTTAATGCCGTTTTCCTCGTAGTCAACGGGGAGTAGGTCACGGACGAAATCCTTGCCAAAAATGGCGTATACTGCGGAATACAGCTCTCCATCACCACTGGAGTTGAACTCCACACGGTTATCGCGTATCATTTTTATGGCGATATCGGGGTGGGAAAGGGCAATTTTCTGGACGATACTGCTCACCGCATTAGCCTCTGTAACGTCCTTTTTCATGAACTTTGCACGTGCAGGAACGTTATAGAAAATATCGCGGATAATTACAGTTGTACCGTCGGGACAGCCGCTTTCCTCGTGGGAAACTTCCACACTGCCCTCGATTGTGTATCGCGTGCCGTAGACATCATCTTTCTGCTTTGTCATAAGCTCCACCTTTGAAACGGCACAGACGGAGGCAAGAGCCTCACCTCTGAATCCGAGGGTGAAGATGTTGTCAAGGTCGTCTTTTTCGGAAATCTTGCTTGTGGCATGACGAAGAAAGGCTTTTGGAACATCATCAAAGGCAATTCCGCAGCCGTCGTCGGTAACACGCATATAGGTCGTACCGCCGTTTTTTATCTCAACGGTGATATGCCTTGCTCCCGAATCTATTGAATTTTCCACAAGCTCCTTTATAACCGAGGAGGGACGTTCAATAACCTCTCCTGCGGCGATAAGCTCTGATATTTCCTTGCTTAATACATTAATCTGCGGCATACTAACCCCACTTTTTTAATTAAGAATTATGAATTAATTCTTAATTCAGTCTGTTATGAAAAGTCATATTTTACATCGGACACGGGACGTCGTGTGCAACCTCCCTTACAGAATAATTATGAATTACGCATTAATTCTTAATTCTGCATTCTTAATTCAACAAACCTGCCATATCACGCAATAAATCACGGCATTCGCTGTCTGTCAATTCATCTATATTTGTGCGTTCAAGCATATCCAGAGCCGCTTCACGATTCATACTGCCGAAGCTTATCTGGTTATCGCTTTCAGGCTGTACTGCATTTTCAGCCTTGTGTGAAATCTCCATTTCCGCAAGAAGCTCTCTTGCGCGGCTTACCACCTTTGCAGGAAGTCCTGCAAGCTTTGCAACGTCTATACCGTAGCTTTCATCAACTCCGCCGCGGACAATTTTTCGCAGGAAGCGGATATTTCCGCCGTGCTTATTTACGGCAATACTGTAATTCTTAACGCCCTCAAGCTCATTTTCCAAGCCGATAAGCTCGTGATAATGGGTAGCAAAAAGAGTTTTACAGCCAAGCTTTTTACTGCCGCAGATATGCTCTGCAACAGCGCGGGCGATGCTTACACCGTCAAAGGTAGATGTTCCTCGTCCTACCTCGTCAAGAATAACAAGGCTGTTTGGCGTTGCATTTTTAAGTATATCCGAAACCTCGCTCATTTCCACCATAAAGGTTGACTGTCCTGCCGTTAAATCGTCGGACGCTCCCACACGTGTGAAAATCTTATCCACTACAGAGATTTTTGCGGAATCCGCAGGAACAAAACAGCCAATCTGCGCCATAAGCACAATAAGCGCCGTCTGTCGCATATACGTGGATTTACCAGACATATTGGGACCTGTAATAATCGACATACGATTTGATTTGTTGTCTATGTATATATCGTTTGGGACAAACATTTCGTCTTTGAGCATAAGCTCTACAACGGGGTGTCTGCCACCCTTTATATCAACTGCGCCATCAATGGCGATGTCGGGCTTTACGTACATATTCCGCAGGGAAGTCTCCGCAAAGGCGCATAATACGTCCACAGCCGCAACCGCTGATGCCGTCTGCTGAACCGAGGCAAGCTTTGTTGCAAGGAAATCACGGACTTCGCTGAAAATTTCAGCCTCTAATGAAAGCGCCTTGTCCTTTGCTCCGAGAATGGAATTTTCGGCATTTTTCAGCTCCTCGGTGATAAATCGCTCCGCATTGGCAAGTGTCTGCTTGCGAATCCAACCGTCAGGGATAAGGTCATAATAGGAGCGTGTGACTTCGAGATAATAGCCGAATACACGGTTAAAGCCGATTTTCAAATTCTTGATACCTGTAGCTTCTTTTTCACGCTGTTCAATTTCGTCTATAATCTCCTTGCCGTGTGTCATAATATGACGCAGGTCGTCCAATTCCTTATTGAAGCCGTCCTTGATAACTCCGCCGTCCTTGACAGAAACAGGCGGCTCGTCCATAATTGCATTTTCAACAAGGCGGACGATTTCGCCCAAGTCGGAAATTTCGCTGTTATAACGCGCTAAAAGCTTTGAGTTTTCAAGCTTTGAAAGCTCCTGTTTCAGCAAGGGAAGCTGCATTGCCGTAGCCGACAGGGACTTCACATCACGGGGATTTGCCGACTTATACATGATTTTCGTCATAAGTCGTTCAAGGTCGTATGTGCGGTCGAGAAGTTCGCCTATATCGGAAAGAACTACGCTCTTTTTATAAAGTGCGTCCACAGCGTCAAGTCGCTCAATGATACGTGCAGGACTTTTCAGCGGCTGTTCAATCCAGCTTTTCAGCATACGTCTGCCCATTGAGGTGCGTGTGGAATCCAGTACCCACAGCAGAGAGCCTTTTTTCTCCTTATTTCGCAGAGTTTCCGTCAATTCGAGATTTCGGCGCGCGTTGAGGTCAAGTCCCATAAAGGCATCGCCATTGAGGGGATTAAGGGCTGTAAATCGTGAAACAGAGGTTTTCTGCGTATCGCGGATATAGTCGAAAAGACCGCATACAGCGGCACAATCAGCACCATTTTCAGATATGCCAAGCTCTGCAACGGAGCTTACATTAAATACCTCGCATATATAATCCCGCTGTTTTTCGGGGGAAAAGCAGTCTGTATCACGGAGAGTTACAGCGCAGTTTAATCGTGTCTTGATGAAATCCGCAACTGTTTTAAGAGAAAGAAAGCTTTCGGGGAAAATTACTTCCGCAGGCTGACAGCGTGACAGCTCGTTGATAACGCCCTGCTCCATTTCTTTTCCCTCGTAAAAGCTTATATCAGCTTCACCGGTGGAAATATCCGCAGAGGCTATGCCGCAGGTTTTATTGTATTCATCGTAGAAAATGCTGCATATATAGTTGTTTTCGCCGTCGTCAAGCATACCCGATTCTGTAATTGTACCGGGAGTTACAACGCGGATAACATCGCGGACAACAATTCCCTTGGTTTCCGCAGGGTCGGTAAGCTGTTCGCATACAGCTACCTTTTTGCCCATATCTATAAGGCGCTTTATGTACATATCAGCCGAATGATAGGGGATTCCGCACATTGGGGCTCTTTCGGGCAGTCCGCAGTCACGTCCTGTAAGAGTGAGTTCCAACATTTTTGACACTGTAACAGCATCGTCGAAGAACATCTCATAGAAATCTCCCAGACGGAAGAACAGAATACAGTCCTTATATTTGTCTTTCACCTCGAAATACTGCTGCATCATAGGTGATAATTTTTTTCTGTCAATTTCGATTTCCATAAGATTTCTCCTTATTTTGTTAGTGAAAATATAATATTGTAGGGACACGGCATGCCGTGTCCGTACAAATTAATGTGTAATCATATAATTTGCCGCACACAATAATTACGCATTACGAATTAATTCTTAATTCTGCATTCATAATTAATTTAGTGGCATCCTCCGCAGGATTCGCAGCTGCCTGTGCATCCCTGTGATGGCTGGCAGGTATCGGGGTCCTCACCGTTTGCGCAGAGTGTAATAATCTGGTTGATGTTGTTCACAAGAGCCTCTAATGCGCCCTGTGCCGCAGAAAATACAACCATATTCTTGTTAGACATAATCTTCTTGTAGTTGTCTTTTATACCCTCGTCAAGTTCCTTGATTTTGTCTGTATCCTTGTTTTCCTTGCAAAGTTCAGCGTTGAGCTCGTTTCTCATTCTGTCAAAATCGTTAATCTGCTGCTGTAATTCAGCATCGTTGTCGTTTACCTGCTTTGCCAGATTGTACGCAATATAGCGGTCATCTGCCTGTAAAGCCTTACCTAATTCTCTTGTCATTTCCATAATATCCATTGTAATTTTCTCCTTAATATATAAATTTATTTTATTAACTTACCAAACACCGCCCAATTCATTGCGTCGGTGATTTCAACATCTGCAAACTGACCGATAAGGGATTCGTCACCCTCAAATTCTACTATTATAAATTCCTCGGATTTTCCCGATATACAGCCTTTTTTCTTCTTTGACACATCGTCTGCAAGGACTCGCATTTTCTTGCCGATAAACCGCTTGTAATGCTCTGTGGAAATCTCACGCTGAACCTCTAAAAGCCGCCTCATGCGCTTTCCCTTTACGTCCTCGGGCGTTAAATCCTCCATTTCAGCCGCCTTTGTGCCTGTCCGTCTTGAATAGATAAATGAGTAAATATTGTCGTATTTCACACGTTTCATCATATCAAGCGTAGCCTCAAATTCCTCGTCGCTTTCGTTTGGGAATCCCACAATTATATCAGTTGTGAGGGAGAAGTTCTCGTCTTTTTCACGGATATAGTCTACTATCTCCAGATACTTTTCAGCGGTATATCTGCGGTTCATACGCTCTAAAACGTTGCTGCTGCCGCTTTGCAGAGGTAAATGCAAATGCTTTGCAACCTTTTTGCAGTCGAAAATAGCGTCGATAAGCTCTCGTGTAGCGTCCTTTGGATGTGAGGACATAAAGCGGATTATGAAATCCCCCTCGATTTTGTCAAGCTCACGGAGAAGCCGCGGAAATGCCTCTGTTTCGCCAAAATCATTGCCATAGCTGTTGACATTCTGACCGAGAAGCATAATCTCCTTGTAACCGCTATGCACAAGCTCGCGCACCTCTGCGATGATATCCTCCTGTTTTCTGCTGCGTTCACGTCCTCTGACGTAGGGAACAATGCAGTATGTGCAGAAGTTGTTGCAGCCGAACATAATCGGCACACTTGCTCTGAATGTGCTTTCGCGCACCTGTTCAACAGCCTGTGAAAAATCGGCATATTCCGCAATATCCATACCGAATTTCTGTCCTCTTATGCAGTCTGCGAGAAGCTTAGGCAGACTGTTCAGCGCTGATGTTCCCACCACGATATCAACCTGCGGATATGACTTTTTTATGCGCTCCGCAATATGCTCCTGAGCCGTCATACAGCCGGATATACCGATAATCAGGGAGGGCTTCTGCTCTTTCAGCTTCTTCATACTGCCTACGATTCCGAATACTCTGTCCTCGGCATTTTCGCGGACCGCGCAGGTGTTGAGGATAATCAAATCAGCCTCATTCTCGTCCTCTGTAAAGAAATATCCTGCATTTTTCAGCAGACCTTTAATCTTTTCTCCGTCTGATATATTAAGCTGACAGCCGAAACTGCGGACATAGGCTTTTTTCGCGTCAGCGGAGGTGTATTTTCGTATTTCTTCAATATATGTATTCATTTCATCAACTCCTTGTGTTGAATTTTAGCAATACACATTTATTATAACATATTTACAGGGATTATGCAAGATTTTTTCAAAAAAATAACCGCCGAGTTTTTTTCTCGGCGGATTTCAATTTTTATGTATCTATCGATTAAAATTCTTAACAAACTTATACAATTCCTGTTCTGTAAACAAATACACATCTTTAAAATAATAACCAATGTATTTTTTGAAGTTATCAGGGGTGTAAAGATTATTGTAACTTTCGTGAATTCTACGATATTCATCGGGGTTTTGTTTTCGACTTATAACAATAATATAGGTTATATGCCGTCTTGCAAAATCGGCAAAATCGATATCTGCAAATAAATTTGTTCCTGCAAATGAATTCATCGAAGAAACAAACCATAAACTTTTAAAAATTTTCTTCTTTACATCACTGATAACGTTTTTATCATATTCTCTATTTTTAAATTCAATAAAAAACCAATCATTTTTATTGTTTATACAAACAGCGTCTACAGCTTGTGGTTGCATAAATTCTTTAAGTTTACGTTCTTTCTGCATATAATGAAAAAACTGTTCCGTCATATCATCAAGTTTCACAACTTCCATATTCAACAACTTATCCTCGTTGCTGTAAAGATAAAATTTTTCCTTATCGTCAAAGGACGCTTCTCTCATATCAGACGCAATTTTACTTTCTTCCAATTTCAAAAAATTATGAAGCATCTCACGAAAATTCTTAAAATATTCCGTATTATTCTTTATAATCTCAGCCATTATCATGCTCCATATCATACTCAAATTCCAAATCAGCTATATGAAATGTACCCGTTGAGAGATTATGCTTTATTTTTTTCAGGTTTTCATCATCACTACGCAAAACATACCCATTCTTCGTTTCCTCAGGAATATAATAATTTCCTCTGTCAGAAATTCCGTATGTCTTCATAAAGAAATTGAGGGATTCAAGAAACTGAAAGCTGTGAGTTACAAGCAAAATAGTAAGGTCGAATTTTTTCTGTAAAGCCACAATAAGTTCTGCATAGTATATCTGCCATTCAGAATGGAGATGTATTTCAGGCTCATCAAGAATAAGAACATCCTTTTTCTTTAATACACCGCCTTTGAGAAGTCTTTCAATAAGAGCAAAGGCTTTAAGTCCGGCTGAAATGTTTCTGAAATCAATCTGTATTCCGTTTTTCTCTTTATAGACATACAATCCGTTATCAATATGTGTTTCGCCATCATATGCATTTTCAAGAACTTTCATGACCTCACTAAGGTCGTCTTTATTACTTACAGCATCAAGAATATTTGACATTGAGTTAGCCTTTAATTGTGCCTGTGCTTTCTGTATAGCTTCAATAACATTTCTTTCAAGCATTGATAAAGATGATATATCAATCTCCTGATTATTCAAATAATCCAACACATAAGGACTGTTGATATAGTATGCTTTGTGAGCAATAGGCTCGCTTATATTACAGTGCCATTTCTGGTCTGTAAATTTCAGTTCGTCAATAATATTTCCTTTAAATATTGCCTTTACTACACATTCTTTAGATGTTGTTCTCTTTCTTTTTCTTGCTACTTCCTTGTTCATAATTAAATCAAAATAACGATAAACAAGTTCGCTCAGGATTTTATCTTCAGATACGGAATATTTGTTTTCAATTTCAGCTATCACATCTTTACTTAAATATGCTTCTAAAAAACTTTTTCCTTTGGTTAAAGTTTCTTTGGAAATATCATTAACACGCATATCGCTGAATTTTGATATATAATTCCGTATTTCTGATAATTTATACTCAGCTATTCTTGCTTTATAATCATACAAAGAATTGTAAAAAGAAAACAGAGCCTTTCCCACAGTACTTTTTCCTGTGTTATTATTCCCACAGATAACTGTTATTCCGTCAAGTTTAACATTAGCCTTAGAAATCTTACCAAAATTTTTTAACTCAAAAATCATAAAATCACTCCATTTCCTTTCAAATCAATACATTATAATTTTACCACATCGCGAGCAATAAGTCAAGGAAAATTTATAATTATTATGCGTTTTTATGCCGTAATTATTCAAAAAAACTGCACGTTACAGCACTGCAACCGCTTTCCACATTTCATCAACACTTTTGTGCAACATTCTGAAAATGTGCAATACCCCTTGATTTTATAGAAAAAGGTGGTAAAATATAATTAGCACTCATATCATAGGAGTGCTAACATAAAAGAAAAACAGGAGGTACATTTATGAACATTAAACCCTTACAGGATAGAGTAGTTGTTAAAATGGCAGAGGCTGAGGAAACTACAAAAAGCGGAATTATTCTTTCAGGTTCAGCTAAGGAAAAGCCTGAGGTAGCTATCGTTTTAGAGGTAGGCCCCGGTACATCTGAGGTTAAAATGGAAGTTAAGAAGAACGATAAGGTTCTTATTTCTAAATATGCAGGAACTAACGTGAAGTTAGAGGGCGAGGAGTTCATCATCGTTCGTATGGAAGATATTCTTGCAATTGTTGATTAAACATTAAACTATGCAGGAACAGGTTGTGCTGTGTCCGCATAATGAAAAAGCTAACAGCTTAGATTAAGAATTAAAGGAGAAATTTACTATGGCTAAAGATATTAAATACGGCGAGGACGCAAGAAAAGCTTTGCAGGCAGGTATCGATAAGCTTGCTGATACAGTAAGAATTACAATGGGACCCAAGGGTAGAAATGTAGTTCTTGACAGAAAATTCGGCGCTCCCCTTATCACAAACGACGGTGTTACAATCGCAAAGGATATTGAGTTAGAAGACGCTTTCGAGAATATGGGCGCTCAGCTCGTTAAGGAAGTTGCTACAAAGACAAACGATGCAGCAGGTGACGGTACAACTACTGCTACTCTCCTTGCACAGACAATTATTCACGAGGGTATGAAGAACATCGCAGCAGGTGCTAACCCCATGATTCTCAAAAAGGGTATCGCAAAGGCTGTTGACGTTGCTGTAAAGAATATCATCGACAACTCAAAGGCTGTTGAGGGTTCTGAGGATATCGCAAGAGTTGGTACTGTTTCCTCTGCTGACGAAGCTGTAGGTAAGCTTATCGCTGAGGCTATGGAAAAGGTTACAGCTGACGGTGTTATCACTATCGAGGAAAGCAAGACTGCTGAAACATACAGCGAAGTTGTAGAGGGTATGCAGTTCGACAGAGGTTACATTTCTCCCTACATGGTAACTGATACAGACAAAATGGAAGCTATCTACGATGACGCTTTCGTTCTCATCACAGACAAGAAGATTTCTTCAATTCAGGAAATTCTCCCTCTCCTCGAGCAGATTGTAAAAATGGGCAAGAAGCTTGTTATCATTGCTGAGGACGTTGAGGGCGAGGCTCTTACAACAATTATCCTCAACAATCTCCGTGGAACATTCAAGGTTGCAGCTGTTAAGGCTCCCGGATTCGGTGACAGACGTAAGGAGATGTTAAAGGATATCGCAGTTCTCACAGGCGGTGAGGTTATTTCTTCTGAGCTTGGTCTTGAACTCACAGAGACAACTATCGACCAGCTTGGTATGGCTAAGCAGGTTGTTATTCAGAAAGAGAATACAATCATCGTTGACGGCGCAGGCGATAAGGATGCTATCAAGGGCAGAGTTGCTCAGATTCGCGCATCTATCGAGACTACAACATCTGATTTCGACCGTGAAAAGCTTCAGGAAAGACTTGCTAAGCTTGCAGGCGGCGTAGCTGTTATCAAGGTTGGCGCTGCTACTGAAATCGAGATGAAAGAAAAGAAGCTTCGCATTGAGGACGCTCTTGCAGCTACAAAGGCAGCTGTTGAGGAGGGTATCGTAGCAGGCGGCGGTACTGCATATATCAACGCTATTCCTGCTGTTGAAAAGATGATTAACACTCTTGACGGCGACGAAAAGACAGGCGCAAGAATTATCCTCAAAACACTTGAAGCACCTGTACGCCAGATTGCCGCAAATGCAGGTCTTGAGGGCAGTGTAATCGTTGACAAGATTCGCCGTTCACGCAAGGCAGGCTACGGCTTCGACGCTTACAACGAGGTTTACACAGATATGATTCCCGCAGGTATCGTTGATCCTACAAAGGTAACACGTTCAGCACTCCAGAATGCCGCATCTGTAGCAGCTATGGTGCTCACAACAGAGAGCCTTGTAGCAGATATCCCCGAGGCTAATCCTGCACCTGCAATGCCAGCAGGCGGTATGGGCGGAATGTATTAATTCAGAATTAAGAATTAATGCGTAATGCATAATTATTGAGTATTGAGCTGTTAGCCATTAGCTATCAGTTGAAATTATAATAATTAAGGCGGAGGGTTTCTTCCGCCTTTTATTTTTCGGTAGATTTCTTTGTGTATATCGCTGTAATTTTATGGTTTAATTTGGATAAAGAGACGGAAAATTGTTAATTTTATATAAAATCATTGAATTTTGGCATTATTTCCTGTATAATATAAGTGTTCGATATTATTTATTGAAATTTTTGAAACTAAAGGAGTGCTTTTATATGAAAGAAATTATTGCAGGTTTATTGGCATTAATTCTTGTTGGTGGTTTAGTTCCGTTTAACAACAATATTACTAATAAGTATTCTGCATATGCAATAGGAGAATCAACAGAAGATAAGGAATATACCGAAGGAACATATGGTGACTTAAAATACAAGAATTATGGTGACTATATTGAAATTTCGGGTTGTAATCCTTTGGCAAAAGAAATTGAAATCCCCTCTGAAATTACAAATATTCCTGTAACTGTTATTGGAGATTCTGCTTTCTATCTTAATAATTGGTCAGAAGATGGCTATATGGAAACGTTAGTTACTAAAATAATCATTCCCGATTCAATAAAAATCATAAAGCGTGCAGCTTTTTTAAATTGTTATTTTTTAGAAGAAATTACATTACCTAAAAGTGTTGAATATATCGGAGATAGCGCATTTTCTTCGTGTCGTTCTCTAAAAAATATCACTATATTAAATTCAGATTGTAAAATATTCGACGACCATACTGCATATGAAAATATAATGTCAGACGAAGAATTATTAAACATGGTACAAAGCGAATATGCAGGTTATCTTGATTATTGTGAAGCAATTGGTGAACCAACAAATGAAACTTTTGAAGAATATTTACTTGATTTAACATATGATTGGGGAATGTCTACTATTACGAACAATGGACCATATACAAATGATTATTTTGATGAACATTATGCTTTTATCGGTACAGTCTACGGCTATGAAAATTCTACTGCACAAGCATACGCAGAAAAATACAACAGAAAATTCGTTAGCCTCGGTGATGCACCAATTGACGAACCCACCCTCCCCCTCGGCGATATAAACGGCGACAACACAGTAGATGCCAGCGACGCTTCAAATGTTCTTGCAGTATACGCACTTGTATCAACAGGCAAGGAATCCGAGCTGACAGCTGAGCAGATAGCCGCCGCAGATGTCAACAAAGACGGCTCAATCGACGCTTCTGACGCATCACTGATACTTGCATATTACGCATATATCTCTACAGGCGGCACAGGCACACTTGAGGAATATCTCAATTCATAAAACAATATGCTTTTAGCCGATGATTAAGGCCAAAAAATCCGCAGACCAAAATCTGCGGATTTTTATATGCTTTTTTATTTTTCAAGTCTTGCAAAATAAAGCTCTGAGTATGCCTTGAATTCATTGCGGAAAGTTTCGTCATTTGCCTTTACATCGCTGAAATATGCATGAATATTTGTCTTTTCGTCAGTTTCGATAAGACAGCCTGCAATATTTGAGCAATGGTCGGAAATACGCTCCAGATTTGTGAGAACATCCTGGAAAATATAACCCAGCTCAACTGTACATTCATCGTTCTGCAATCTGCGGATATGACGGTTTTTCAGCTCTGTGCTGAGGTTGTCAACCACTTCTTCCAGAGGCTCAACTTTGTGTGCAGTTGCAAGGTCGCCGGAGATATAGGATTCAAAGGCTGTGCGGATATTTTCTTTGATAGCGTCGGAAATAATGGTAATTTCGTTGATACATTCATCAGAGAACTTTATTCCTTTTTCTTTCATCTCAACAACTGATTCAATAAGATTTACAGCGTGGTCGGAAATTCTCTCGAAATTGCCTACACAGTGCATCATCTTTGACATTGTACGGCTGTCCTTGCCTGTGACGCTGTATTTTGCAACTCTTACGAGGTAGCTGTTGATTTTATCCTCGTACTTGTCGATTAAATCCTCGTCGTCAATAACATTCTGTACTGACTTTTCATCATAGCCTGTAATAAGAAGTCCGATAGCCTCGTTTATGGATTTCTGTGTAAGTTCTGCCATATCAACGGCAACTGTACGGCAGGCTTCAATGGCAATACTTGGGGTTGACATAAATCTTCCGTCCAGTGCAGCAAATATATCAATTTTCTCAACGGGTTCGCCCTCTTTATCACGGATAACGAACTGTGAGAATTTAACAAGCTGTTTTGAGAAAGGCATAAGAACAGCTGTTGCAAGAACATTGAATACTGTATGCATTGCGGCAATTCCCACATATCCTGTAGACTGTGACATAAACTCACCGAAAGAAGGTATTGTTCCTGCAAGTATAAGAGCAATAGGCAGGAAAATCAAAGTACCGAGACAGTTGATAGCAACGTGGATAACAGAAACTCTCTTAGCATCCTTATTAACACCAATTGAAGAAATAAGAGCAGTAACACAAGTACCGATATTGAAGCCCATGATAAGCGGAAGAGCCATTTCAAAGCTTATAGCACCGCCGGCTGTAAATGTCATAAGTATACCGATTGAAGCGGCTGAGCTCTGAATGATTCCTGTAAATACAGCGCCTACCAGAACGCCAATCAGGGGATTGTTGAACGCAACAAGAACGTCCTGAAATTCAGGAGAATTTGCAATGGGGTCGATAGCGCCCTGCATAAGGTCCATACCTGTCATAAGTACAGCAAATCCTACGAAAATGCGTCCGATATCCTTTTTCTTTGCCTTTTTGCAACCCATAATCATAAGTATACCAATAAGAGCAAGAATGGGGGAGAATGAATCTGGTTTGAGCAGTTTCAGCAGAAATCCGCCAATGCCGCCGATGCCGCCGCCGTCGCCGATATCGTTAAGGCAGAGAAGCCATGCTGTAAATGTCGTGCCGATGTTTGCACCGAAGCTCACTGCAACGGTATCAATAAGTGCCATAATTCCTGAGTTTACGAAGCCTACGGTCATTACTGTCATAGCGGAGGAGGACTGAATAGCAATGGTGATAACTGTACCCAGAATCAGTGCCATAAAGGGATTGGCTGTCATCTTTTTTAGCGCAGCCTCCATTTTGCCGCCTGCGAGCTTCTCCAGACCTGTGGACATAACGTTCATACCGTAGAGGAAGAAAGCAAGTCCGCCAAGCATGGTGAAGATGTTGAAAATTGAAAAATCGCCCATGTTTTTACACCTCGAAACTAAAAGGGCTCCGAAATACTTCAAGTCTGCACCAAAAGAATATTCCGAAAGCCCCTTCATATATTTATGTTTTATTATAACATACCTTGTCCGACATAGTCAAGCACTTTTCGATAAATTTTACATAGATTTTACATTGCATACAGACGTTCCTAACCACTTCCCCTTATTCCGCATACAATAATATTAGGTCATCTCTAAAAACTCCCTCGCAGCTGACTTTCTATGGCATGTACGAAATTCTGCTCGTGTTACGTTTTTTAGAAATGCCCGTCAGCATTTATGCTGTAATATATAAAGTGAACCTTTAAAAGGAATGATTTTCTATGAAATATATTTTACAAATGCCGTCGTATACCTACGCCCAGAAAGCCGTGAGGCTTCTTGTGGCTTTTGGCTATAAGTGCGAACTAAAACGGCGTGAGGGGGAGTGCGGCTATGATTTGTATACCGCCCAGAACCCCGATATACCGCGGCTTCTCAGTAAATACAAGATACCATACACCTTGCATGAGGAGGGATATTCTTGATTGTTAATTTTGATAATGCTGCAACGACTTTTCCAAAGCCTGTTGCCGTAAAAAAGGCGGCAGCAGCGGCTATGGAATCCCTTACAAGTCCGGGCAGAGGCGGACACCCGTTGGGCATGAAAACCTCCGAGGCGGTATATTCCGCCCGTGAAACAGCCGCGGAATTCTTTGGCGCAGAGCCTGAAAACGTGGTATTTACCCTGAATTGCACCCATGCTCTCAATATGGCGATTCAGGGAATTATGAAAAACGGCGGACATCTCATCATCAGCGGAATGGAGCACAACTCCGTAGCAAGACCAGCCGCAAAGCTTGCAGAATCGGGGAAAATAAGCCTTTCTATTGCGGAGGTATACCCCGAAAAAGAGCGCACCGTTGAAAGCTTCCGCAGCCTTATCCGCAAGGATACAAGGGCTATAGTATGCACCATAGCAAGCAACGTCACAGGTCAGATTATGCCCGTTGAGGAACTGGGGAAGCTCTGTAAATCGCGGAATATCGCCCTTATAGTCGACGGAGCGCAGGGCGTTGGCGTTATGGATATAAAGCTTTCACAGGGGATTAATATTCTCTGCACCGCAGGGCACAAGGGCTTGTACGGCATAACAGGTACGGGTATGCTTATCAGCGACGGAAAATTTCCAATTGAGCCGATTATGCAGGGCGGCACAGGCAGCGGCTCGCGGAATCTGGAACAGCCTGTATTGCTCCCCGAGGCACTGGAAAGCGGAACTGTAGGCGCTGTGGGGATTATGTCCATGAAAGCAGGTATGGAATTTGTTAAAAAAGTAGGCATAAATAAAATCTTTGCCCATGAGGACAGAATATGCCGCCGATTTATAGCAGAGCTGTCAAAGAATCCGAAAGTGACGGTATATCGCTCAGGAAAGGCTGAGTATGTACCCATAGTATCCTTTAATATAGAGGGTATTGCTTCGGAATCAGCGGCGGCGGCTCTTGCAAAGGAGGGCTTCTGCCTCCGTGCAGGGTATCACTGTGCCGCTCTTGCACATCGTTCACTTTGCACAGAAAATGGAACTGTGCGTTTTTCCCCCTCTGTTTTCAGCAGGGAGGAGGACGCGGTAAGACTGGCAAGGATAATTAACAATGGGAATCCCTAATGTGTAATTCATAATGCGTAATTTTTGTGAGGGCGGATAATATCCGCCCCTACGCAGAATTACGGTATATAGCCAATATGTAGGAGCAAAATAATTACACATTAATTTTTAATTCTTAATTTCCAAAGTATTCGACATTATCTTTCACAAAATTATCCAAATGTGAAAATTTAGAAGTAAAAATATAAAATTTTCAGGAAATTGATAAAAAGCTATTGAAATTATCTGAATTTGTGGTACAATATATATAGGGGATTTTTGTTCCCGACTAACAAACAGGTTGTGATATTATGCCTTCATTTCAGGATATAAAATATGCTTTTTTCAGCCTTATGTCAACTATCGAATTCAACGATATCCTCGACATACTGGCTCTTTCCTACATAGTATACCTGCTTCTGAAACTCATGCGTGAAACCCGTGCAGGACAGCTTATCAAGGGAGTTTTGCTGCTTGTTGCAGCTTACCTCGTAAGCATGGTTTTCAAGCTTGATGTAATGGAGTATATCCTCGGCAACGCCCTCGATGTAGGACTTCTTGCCATGCTGATACTCTTTCAGCCGGAAATTCGCCGTGCTCTTGAGCAGTTCGGACAAACTAAATTCGGCATTAATCTCATCGGTATAGGAAATTCCTCAAACGATATAAAACACCGCTGGAGTAATGCAATCGACGCTATATGTGATTCCTGCGTGGAGCTTTCTGCAAGCTGTACAGGCGCACTTATCGTCATCGAGAGGAAAACCCGTCTGGGCGAACAGATTGAAACAGGTACTCTTATGAATGCCATACCAAGCAAGGAGGTTTTTGGGAATATTTTCTATCCCAAAACGCCACTTCACGACGGCGCTGTTATAATGCGCGACGGTCTTATTCTTGCCGCCGCTTGTTTTCTGCCCCGTCCGAAAAGCGATGTGACAATTGATAAGAGTCTTGGTTCGAGACATCGTGCGGCTATTGGCATGAGCGAGAATTCAGACGCTGTAGTTATTGCCGTTTCCGAGGAAACAGGACAGATATCCATTGCCATAAACGGCGTTCTCACCCGTGATTATACCCGCACAAAGCTTAAATATGCGCTGGAAAAGGAAATATTCAACGAGATTTCCGATGATAACAAGGAAAACAAGACAGTTATCTCCTCTATACTCGGAAGGAGGAAGAAAAAGTGAACTATTTCAAAAATCTAAGAGAAAAATATATGTCAAGCAATTTTTTTCTTGGAATACTTGCAATAATCATTGCGGTTATCCTCTGGCTTGTCATATCCCTTACACAGTATCCCTCAGTGCAGAAAACTGTTGAGAATATCCCTGTAAATATCGATATATCAGGCTCTGTAGCCAGTCAGAACGGGCTCAGCGTTATCTCCTGCGATGTCAAGGAAGTCAAAGTGGAACTGCTTGGAAGCCGTACACAGATAGGATATCTCAACAATGAAAGTCTTACAGCCTATTTTGATGCGGATTCCGTAAGCAATACAGGCACAAAGAAGCTTTCTCTGAAAATAAAGAGCAGCAACGGCGTGAATTATGAGGTAAAGTCAATATATCCCTCAAAGGCTACGGTAGTTTTCGATAAAATGGATACCCGTGATTTCGACGTTGTACCCCTTACTCCAAATGTTGACATTGTTGAGGGAAAGGCAAAAAATCCTGATGAATACATGTGTATACCCTCTGAAATCCGCATTACAGGCCCGTCAACAAAGCTTGACAGTATAGACAAGTGCTATGCCGTTTCCAACAAGGAAATGAGCCTTGATACATCATATGTTTTAAGCGGTGCGGAGCTGCAGCTGTATACCAAGGATAACGTACTGATTGACCAGTCATCCCTGACAAGCAGTAATACAAGTTTTGATATTAACATAGCCGTTCGCACTCAGAAGAAAGTTAAGCTTTCAGCGGCTATAGCCAATGCTCCCGCAAATTTTGACGCGAGCACTATAAAATTCAAGCTTTCCTCTGATTCCGTAACCCTTGCCTGCAACAATAGTCAGGTTGAAATCCCCGATTCAATAGACTTGGGACTTATACCTTTGTATGAGCTGAAACCGGGCTTCTCAAGGACTTTCTCTATCAGCAAGAGACTTGAGGGAACAGAACTTGTAAATGTCTCAGACCTTGAATCTGTTGTTGTGACAATAGACGAAACAGAGCTCAAAGAAAAGCCTATGACGATTTACAGCGACCATATCCAGATAAGCAATCCCCCCGATAACTCCTATGATTACTCTATCCTGACACAGCAAACGGATGTAACAGTTGTAGGCTCTGAGGAAGCTCTTGCGGAGATAACCGCAGAGGATATAATCGGAGAGGTGAATCTGCTTAATACCACCATTACAGAGGACCAGTTCAACCAGAGTGTAATATTTTCATGTCCCTCATTTGACAATGTATGGATAGCCACAAATGCAAAGGTAGCAATTCAGCGAACAAAGGCAGACAAGAATAAATCAGCAGCAACCAAGGTTCAGGAGAAATATGAATAAATAGTGAATAAATACCGTACAAAGCTTGATTTTGTGCGGTATTTTGCCGTTTTTTACAGAATTGCATATGAAAGGACTGTAGGGATTTGCCATTTTTTTGTATGATTTTACAAAATGCATGGGATTATATTGCAATTCAGCGAAAAAAGGTGTATAATGGTGTATAATAAAGATGTATACTTTATATAATTTATTTTGTTTTGAGGGAGTTATTATGAACACAAAAAAATTTATCTCCGCCGTATTAGCCTCAGCAATCTGCTTTACATATGCCGCATCACCAATGGGCAATTCATTTGCCGTAGAAACAGAGGATATAGGCGGTATTTCTGTTGTTGCGGATAAGGCTGCAGGACTTGGAGACGTTGACGGCAGCAGTACAGTAGATGCAGCAGACGCTTCCGCAGTTCTTGGGGATTATTCAATTGTATCCACAGGCGGAACATCAAAATTCACAGCTGCACAGAAGAAAAGTGCGGATGTAAACAAGGACGGTGTTATAGATTCTTCCGATGCTTCACTTATCCTTGCATATTATGCATATCTTTCCACAGGCGGTGATAAATCCATTGAAGAATTTATGGGATATCAGCAGCCTGTGACAACAACTACAACTACTAAAGTAACAACTACTAAGAAAAAGACTACAACAACAACCGCAAAGAAAACAACTGTAATTACAGACCCTGCAACTACAGCAAAAAAGACTACAACAAAAAAGACAACAACTGCAACAACTACTACAAAGCCTGTTACAACAACAGCAACAGAAGTTAAAGTTTCTTCAATCCGCGTAACAAGAAATGAAATGATTGTAAATGTAGGCGAAGGAGATTTATCCGCATACGTTACAATGCTTCCGGTTGACGCACGGAATAAGCGTGAAATATGGTCCAGCTCTGATGAATCCATAGCCATTGTTGATAATGAGGGCTGGGTAATCGGTAAAAAAGAGGGCGAATGTGTTGTAACTGTTAAAAGTGAAGACAATCCCGAAATTTTTGCTGAAATAAAGGTAACTGTAAAGGACACCAGAAGCGTTCGTGATATAAGACTTTCAAGAGAGGCTATGACACTTAAAGTCGGCACAGGAGATTTAGCCGCAAGAGTTACAATGCTTCCCGACACAGCTGTAAATAAAAATGAGATATGGACAAGCTCACAGCCCGATGTTGCAACAGTTGACAATGAGGGCTGGGTAATCGGTCATAAGGCAGGAAATACAATCATTACTGTAAAGAGCGAGGATAACCCTTCTGTATTCGCTGTTATTCTTGTAACAGTTACAGATAGTACTGTGCCGACAGTTACTACTTCAACAGCTACAGCAGCAACCACGACTACCACAACAACTACTACAACAACTCCTGTAACTACAACAACTACATCTTCTGTAGATATTGAGGAAATCAAATTTGGTAATTCTGATATTACTCTTGAAGCCGGAACAACTTATGTTCCAATTCTTGCAATATCTCCTTTGAATGTAACAAATAAAACGCTCATGTGGGCAAGTTCCAACAATTCCGTGGCTACCGTAAGCGAAAAAGGCGTTATTACAGCTGTTAGCGAGGGTACCTGCTATATTACAGTATCAAGCGCTTCAAATCCTGCTGTAATGGCAGTTGCAATCGTAAATGTTACAAAAAGCGCAAGCACTGTTACTGAAATCAAACTTTCAAAGTATGAAATGAAGCTTTCTATCGGTTCATCTGATATCTCAATTGTGACAATGCTTCCTGCTGACGCTCCAAATAAGGATGAATTCTGGACATCATCTGACCCCACAGTTGCTACAGTTGATGAATTCGGCTGGGTATATGGTGTAGGCAAGGGCGAATGTATTGTAACTGTATACAGCATGGACAATCACAATGTAAAGGCTGAAATCAAGGTAACAGTAACGGATGAGCCTGTTGAGCCTCCTGTATACACATTTAGTCAGATAGCTCCCGGAAAGTCCACAGCAAAGGAAATCGCGTTCCTTACACCATTCCCTGCAAATGCTGACGGATTGTTTATCTTCGACTATTTCATTACAGACGCTAACGGCAAAAAGAGACTGGTTACAACACCTGTTATTGAATCCGCTGATATAGGTCAGGTTATAACAATGCTCACAGCTGATACAAACCACTTTACAGCTGAATTGTACGTCACAAATCTCAACACATCCAAGAGAGCGAAAATAGGCGTGTATAATTTTGTAATCAATCCAAGAAACGCACAGACAGAGGAAGAAGCGATAGAATACGCATTTGCAGCAGTAGGCGGACTTAAATAATTAAACATTCATAAAATAAAGCAAGGGCGGTCATATTGACCGCCCAAATTTTATATAAAATGGGATTCTAAAGGGCGAAGCCCTTTAGCAGAGTCAAGAGACAGCGTCTCTTGCAGGGTGTGGGACTGGTCCCACGCAGAGCAAAGCTCTGCGATGCGTTTAAGCGCTCTGCAAGAGAGAGCGTCCCCTTAAAAAATTATCTTATTGCAATTTTTCGACAGTCTCGGGCAGTCAAAAATGACTGTCCTTTGTAGCTAACAGCTATTATCTGTTATAAATTTTATTTAATTTCTTTATCTTTTTCGCCAGTTCAGGAGTAAACTGCTCAGATTTCGCTCTGAACTGCCAGTTACAGCCTAAAGTGGAGGGAGTATTCATACGCGCCTCTTTAGGACTGTCAAGGAAATCCTGCATCTGCGCCGCCGCAACCTCTGCAATGCTTCCCCATGCGGCACGTATCACAGCCATGGGAATTTCGCTTTTTCTCTTTACATTGAGATATTTTTTAGCGAATTTCAGGGTATTCTTATCCATAGCTGCAACCCAGCCGTTGAGAGTTTCATTGTCGTGAGTACCCGTATAAGCAAAGCAATTTGTAGTCGTGAAATTATGGGGCAGATGTTCATTATCTCCGCCGCTGAATCCGAACTGCAACACTTTCATGCCGGGATAGCCGCATAAATCCAGCATTTCGCGAACTTCGGGAGTGATAAAGCCTAAATCCTCAGCGATAATATTCAGCCTGCCCAGTTTTTCCTCTGCGGCATAAAACAGCGGACAATTGGGCCCTTTTTTCCATTCGCCCACCGTTGCGTCTTCGTTGCCGTAGGGGATAGTGTAATAACTTTCAAATCCGCGGAAATGGTCGATACGCACAATATCATAAAGCTTTGTAGCGGCAGATATGCGGTCAATCCACCATTTATAGCCTGTTTTAGCGTGATAGTCCCAGTCGTATACGGGATTTCCCCAAAGCTGTCCCGTAGGTGAGAATTCATCGGGAGGACAGCCAGCCACGCATACGGGACGGCGTTTGCGGTCGAACTGAAACAGCTTGTGGTCAGCCCAAGCCTCAACACTATCCAAAGCACAGTAAATCGGGATATCTCCCACGATTTCAATGCCATTATCGTTGGCATATTTTTTCAGTTCAGTCCACTGTCTGCTGAACTGAAACTGCAAAAATTTATAGAATCCGATATCTTTTTTCAAGTCCTTTTTGCAGGCGGATACAGCCTTAGGACGATGCATTGATATATCAGCTTCCCATTCATACCAAGGCTTGCCGTTGTTCTTGAATTTCAGCGCCATAAACAAAGCGTATTCATCAAGCCATGATTTATTATCCTCGCAGAATTGCTTATATGCAGGGAATTTTGAGGGCTTAAAGCGAGAATAAGCAACGCGTAAAACGTCGAAACATTTGTCGTATATTATACTATAGTCAACTTTATCGGGAGTGCTTTCCCAGATTATGTCCTTGTATTCCGCAGATTCAAGAAGTCCGTCACCCTCTAAAATTTCAAAGTCGATGAAGTAGGGATTCCCTGCATTGACAGAAAAGGACTGATAAGGGGAATCGCCGTAGCTTGTGGGTGAGAGTGGGAGAATCTGCCAGCATTTAACGCCTGATTTCACGAGAAAATCCACGAATTCAAAAGCGTGTCTGCCCATTTTTCCGATACCGTATTCAGAGGGCAGGCTTGAAATATGAAAAATTATGCAGCTTTTACGCATATGTCACAACTCCGTTTCTATAGGTTGTCTGAATATTTATTTTTCTGCGCTTCATAATAAATATGAGGTGAGCAAAATGAAATTTTATCAATATATATTTACATTTCTTATGGGATATTTCCTGTATGCCTTCGTGGAAGTGGCAGGTCGAGGCTATACTCACTGGACAATGTGCCTTACAGGCGGTCTTGCCCTGACAGTTATCTACATTATAAGCAGCCGTCCTGCCATGACACTGATTCGCTGCTGTGTTATTGGTGCGGCAATAATAACCGCAATAGAGTTTGCAGTGGGGATATTCGACAATATAATAATGGGCTGGCAGGTGTGGGATTATTCCGAACTGCCCTTTAATATAATGGGACAGATATGCCCGATTTTCAGCTTTTTATGGGGCATACTCTGCATACCTGCCTTTTATGTATGCCGTTTTATCCGAAGAAAATTCAGCTGATGTGCAATAATTAAGCAATAATCAGAATCCCTGATTTTTCAAATCAGCCACAAGTCCTGCATAGAACTCTCTTACGTCGTAACCCTCAATATTTTCACGGAAAAGGTCGATAGTATCACCGTGACTGATGCCGCGTACACCGCTTGCCGTTATCATGCGGAATTCTCCGTGTTCAGCGGATTTCTCCCACACAAGACCGTCACTTCTGCCGTTGAGCTTTTTTATAAGCAGATAGCCGATATTAAGGGGAATACCTGCGGAAAACACATTTTTCATCACCGACATACAGCTTCTATAGGAGACGTCGGGGCAGTCCTCCATATCAGGTGCAAGCTCTTTCAGCCGAGAAGGGCTAAGGTCTTTCACACCTGCAAGGAAATCCGGCTCTTTATCGCCTAATTTGCGGAAAATGGAGTTGTATTTATCAGCAATCCATTTAACCATGCCGTCGGGGATTTTTTCAAGCAGATAGTCAACCATATCACAGCCCATGTGGGGAGTATTTATGGTTGTAAGCGTTGCCACGCGTCCGCCCAGACCGAGAGAGCTTATGGCATAGCGGCTGTCAAGACCGCCTTTTGAGTGAGCAATGATATTGACTTTTTCCGCTCCTGTTTCCGCAAGAACGGCTTCAATTTGTTTTTTCACCTCTGCGGCGCTTTCGGGGATAGATTTTGCAGATTGCTGATTCCCGTAGTATACCTTAGCACCGTTGCGTATAAGCGTAGCAGGAACGCGCCCCCAGTAGTTCATATACTGCCAATCGCGGAAGAATATGCCGTGAACCATAACAATGGGATATTTCGTTTTGCATATTTCATTTTCGGCTCGTGCGGATTCAAGTTCGGCTTTTGAAAGCTCAAAGAAATATTCACGTTTTGCGATTTTATAGAATCTGCGGATAAGCACAACATTCACAACGGGAATCCACCAGAAAATCAGCAATAGGATATAGTTTGATGCTTTAATCTGCTTTGAGCCTACAGCAGTGCGGATAAAGCCGTCCAGAAATGTTATTCCCACAGCAAGCAATGGCATAACAATGGAAAATATACGGGGTAAAACGCCTGTATCTGATTTAATGAAATACAGGGTTATAATGATTATTTCTGGAATTATAGTCATTCCCGACAGCCAGAGCAGAGTATTTCCCCGTTTTAGTGAGTTAAGATGGCGGCTGTTTACAGATGATTTCTCACCACGTATGAGGATATAGATAAAAGCGACAGATAGGGCAATAGTACCAATTATCTTTACGGCTGCTGAAAAATCCGTTTCAGTCCAAAGCGGGATAATATTACAAAAAACGATGAGTAAAATTAATTCAATTATCTTCATATAGTATACTTTATCTCAAAAACAAAACAAGAGCGACAAACCGCCGCCCTTGTTTTTAAAGATTAATAATTCTTATTGGAATCAGCGTTGAAGAACTGATTGCTGCTCTCTGTGTAGTAGTCGTTGGGCTCAAGTGACATAAAGTCGTCGTCTTCCATTTCAGGAAGTCTTGCACCGCAGCGTCCGCAGAACTGGAAACGGTCGTTTACCTCAGCGTCGCACTTAGGGCAAATCTTATAGCCTCTGATACCATTGAGCTCAAATCTCATCTTCTTGATACGTCTGCGGCGAGTATCGATATCATCGCAGAGAACCTTGAGACTTGCAGGATCCTCGTTGGGATTCTTGTAATATTTTTTACCGAGATCTGTGAAAATCTCCATAATTCTTTCCTCTTCGTAGAGGATTTTTCTTTTGAGGTTATTAGCCTCGGACATACTCTTGGTCTTGTCGGAAACGCCCTTGGAGACATCGCCGATTTTATCGAGAATACCCATTCCTATCAACTCCATTTTCATATTGCGTATTGCAGTGAAGCTTCATCATCACAAGATGACACACTTCGTCTGCAACCATTATACAGTACTTATATTATACAATTTTTTGTACAATTTGTCAAGTCTTTGTATATTTAATCCAATAAATTACTTTTATAGCCTTTGGCTATGCTTTGCTGTACAAAGAAAGCTATGAGCCGTTAGCTTTCCACGACATTCTGTCGTGCGGACTGCCCAAGGCAGCCCCTACGAAATAATTACGCATTATTCAGACAAATCCTGCTCCGTAAGCTGAATAATACCGCCCTTTGTAAGCGCGTCGGAAGCGAGTTTTATATCGTCCACACGGATAACAAAGGAAACAGACTTGTCAGAAGCTCCTGTAAAAGCGTAGAGGTATTCCAGATTTACATTTTCAGCGCCGAGGATATCAAGAACTCGGCTGAGCTGTCCTGGTGAATCGGGGATTGTGATTGCTACAATTTCCGTTACAGTAACGGCATATGAAGCGTTTTTCAGCACCTTTTCAGCCTTATCCGTATCATTTACAACCATACGGAGAATACCGAAATCGGACGTATCAGCAAGGCTGAGAGCGCGGATATTAATTCCGCTGTCTTTCAGCAGAGCCATAACGCCTGTAAGCTGATTGGGCTTGTTGTCAACGAATACTGAAATCTGTTTTGCGTTTGCCATAGTTCTTTCCTCCTTTTAATCGTGAAGCTTTCTTCTGTCGATAACTCGTACAGCCTTGCCCTCGCTTCTTGTAATAGATTTGGGACTTACAAGGTGTACCTTGGGGTTGATTCCCAGCATTGTCTTTATAGCAAGTGCCAGAGCCTTTTCCTGCTCCTGCATTACCTTCATCTTATCTGAGAACTGGTCGGGATTCATCTCAACGCTGATATCAAGAGTATCTGTATTGTTCTTTCTGTCAACCTCAATGAGATAGTTGGGGGAGTATCCCTGCTCAATAAGTACAGTTTCAATCTGTGAGGGGAATACGTTTACGCCGCGGATAATAAGCATATCGTCGCTTCTTCCCATGGGCTTTCTCATCTTGATGAGTGTACGTCCGCAGGAGCACTTTTTGCGGCTGAGAACGCATAAATCTCTTGTTCTGTAGCGGAGCAGTGGGAATGCCTCTTTTGTAATACTTGTAAATACAAGCTCGCCCACTTCGCCCTCAGGGAGAACTTCTCCTGTATCGGGATTTATAATCTCAGGGATAAAGTTATCCTCATTGATATGCATACCTGTCTGCTCACAGCACTCAAAAGCTACGCCCGGACCGCTTGTCTCGGTAAGACCGTAGATATCGTATGCCTTGATTCCAAGAGATGCTTCAATAGACCTTCTCATTTCCTCTGTCCAAGGCTCTGCGCCGAAAATACCTGCTTTAAGGCTGATATCGTCGGGAGTAAGTCCCATTTCGTGAAGTGTCTCGCCGATATATGCGGCATATGAGGGAGTACAGCAGAGAATAGTTGAGCCAAGGTCGCGCATAAATTCAATCTGACGGTCTGTATTTCCGCTTGACATGGGAAGTGTAAGACATCCAACTTTGTGTGAACCGCCGTTGAGACCTGCACCGCCTGTGAAAAGTCCGAATCCGTAAGCTACCTGACATACATCGTCTTTTGTGCCGCCAGCCGCAACTATAGCTCTTGCACAGCAGTCATCCCAGAGGTCGATATCATTCTGTGTATAAAATGCAACTACACGCTTGCCTGTAGTGCCGCTTGTTGAATGAATACGGACACATTCATTGAGGGGCTTAGCAAGAAGTCCATAGGGGTATGCATCACGGAGGTCAGCCTTAGAGAGAAAAGGAAGCTTGTGAAGGTCGTCAACAGACTGAATATCTTCGGGCTTTACTCCCTTTTCGTCCATGAGGTTACGATAATATTCAACATTTTCGTAAACGTGCTTCACCTGCGCAACAAGACGCTCACTCTGAAGCTTTTTCATATCCTCATAGGACATACATTCAATTTCCTGATTCCAATAATTTGCCATTGGCTTTATCTCCTTATTTATAAATTATTGACGTTAGTCAATTCTAGTCGTTATTTTATGTCAGCGTATATTCAATGATATTGCTGACACGGATATACGTGCCATTTATATATGCCACAAGATATATGGTATACTTTGCAGGGGAATCTCCTACCCAGTTATGAGTATCGAGAACAAGTTCAGGTTCTCTTGTATAGGGGTCTTCAGTGCCTCTTTGAAGCCTTTGCTCATCATTAATCAATATATTCCAGCAGAGGTTGTGAAATCCCTCGTATTCGTCACGGGTAATTGTGTAATCATCGTTAAGGGTAAGTGTAAAGGTTTCCACAATTTCAACCTCAGCCTCACGCTTCTGACGATAGGAAAGATACTCGAAAGGCTCGCCGTTTACAGTAACATCAGCGGAACAGTTTTTGAAGTTTATATCACCTTCTCTGCCCACTATAGCCGCGTAGTCGTCATCTCCGCCGCGAACAGTGCCCTGCACGTGAATATTCTCCCATGCACCGGACATATACAGTTCACCGCCTACAATGCCTGTGCAGTGTGCAGAGGAAACATAAGCGTCCTCAAAATTGATATTTTTCACAGAAACGCCAAGTCCATAGCCGATAAAGCCTGATTGGAGATAATCCTCCATAATAGTCATACCGTAGATAGTATGTCCCTGACCGTCCACAGTTCCAGAAAATCCGCTGCCCATGCCTTTTCCCCAGCCCATAGGCTTCCAATCGTAGTCGGAAAGGTCAATATCCTTTTCAAGAGTTACATTTGCATTACCGTCTATACCGTTGACATACCAGACCACAGAAGCAAGCTGTTCCGCGTTAGATACGTGGAAATCGGGAGCGTTTTCCATAGCCCATTCCTTGTTTGCAAGAGCTATAATGCTTCCTGTATCTTCCTCGCGCTCCCAGTCGGTCTTGTATTGGGTTAAATCTCTTTCATAGGCGTAATCAGATACGTCAATGCCCCAGCAGTCGTACCACTGATAAGCGTCAGCAAGAAGATATACTCCCTGCTCCTCAATATCAGCAGATACGGTGCAATTATCCGTATCAAGCTTGAAATTCTCAACTGTATTATAAAAAGCATCAGATTCGGAATAATGGAGCATTATGAGATTCTTTTCGGGAATACCTCTCAGCTCTGAGGTATCATATGTAAAGGTCAGACGAGGATTTTTTACTTCGTTGTCATATTCCAGTTCAACAGGAATACCCACAAGTCCCACAACTCCGCTGTGGAGTATATCAATATTATACAAATCCTCAACTTTAGCGTGTCTGCGGATATCACCTGAGCAGACACCCTCAAAGGATATTTTCACGACTTCGGGCTTTTCCTCATTATGTATGGTTTTGTGACATTCCTGACGGGTAGGGTCAGCTTCGGTAAGCTTTTCCGTTTCTGCTTCGGTAGAAATTGAAGCGTCAGAAGTCGGAACGTCAGTACCTGATATTTCAGATAATTCCACATCTGCTTCGTAGGTTGAATACAAACCGCAGGAAGTGCAGGAAATTGCCATGGATAAAAGGGCAAGCGCCGCTAAAAGCTTTTTCAAAGTTATCCCTCCCGTTCAAAAAATGCAACCTGTTTTTACTTTACAGCAGCGTTTCTGCCAAGTTCAAATGCCTTTTTGTTGAGTTCAAGGAATTTTGGAGGTACGCACTGTTCAAGAGCATTCTGCCAGAGTTCCTCAGGGAAATCTGTCTTTGCAGAAAGTACGCCCATAAGAACAACGTTTGAAGCTTTGGCTGTACCTGCCTCCTCTGCGAGAGAAAGAGCGTCAACAGCTGTAATATCAGCACCTGCCTCAGCAAGCTTGCTTACGAGGTCAGCAGGATATTCCATAGCACCTGTGATAACAGGCATGGGGTCAATCTGCTGTGTGGAAGTGATAAGAGTACCGCCCTTTTTCAGATATGGCAGACAGCGAGCCGCTTCGAGAAGCTCAAAGGAAATTACAGCGTCAGCCTCACCCTTTTCAACAACAGGGGAGTATACCTTATCGCCGTATTTTACGTATGTAACAACAGAACCGCCGCGCTGGCTCATTCCGTGAACTTCGCTTACTTTTACATCATATCCCTGTGCAAGAAGCACATTTCCCAGAAGTCTTGAAGCAAGCAGAGAACCCTGTCCGCCGACACCGACTATCATAATTGATTTAGTTTCCATATTTAAATTTTCTCCTTAATTATTTTCATTTGACGTATACTTCTGCTCCAAGGCATCTTGTGCAGTTTTCTTTACCGAGATTTTTTCGGCAAAGGCTTCGATAATGCCGAATACAGCCACTACCACAGCTATAACGCCTATTTTTCCCCATAAACCGAATTCGAATCTTTCGCTTATATTGAACGCAACAAAAAATCTGAATACTTCATATAAAAAACTCAAAATTTTTGATTTCATTATTATTCCCCTTGATTATCAGACAGTTCATTTTCAGACAAATCCGGTTCGATGTTGAAAAAGTGTTGAACATACTCCTCAGTTTCGTCAAATATGAGGAACAGCACAAGGAGTATACCAAATTTTGCCCAGAAATTAATATCGAGCCTGTCTGTAATAAATATCACGGTAAAAATCTGAATGAACCTGTATATGAAATATAATATTTTTAGCTTCATAAGAATCACCGTTTTTATTTGCGGATAATCTCCACATCTCCGTCAACAAATCCTATGCCTACAGGCTTTGAATTGAGTATATCTGCATGTTTTCCGTTTCCGAGATATTCCTCAATCCAGTTTGTTATAAGCTTCTGTGCGGCTTTCCAGTCCTTTTCGGCTTCGTCGGAAAGCTCCACGCAGAATATATCTTCTTCCGATGACCAACATTCTTCGCAAGCCCAGTCGGGGTCATTTTCATCAAATGCCTCACAAGCTACAAGTTGTACTGCATAAACACAGTCCTCAATAGATTCTTCATAAAGATTGAAGCAGAAAGAAACTGTTTCATCGGGCATATCGTTATTTTCAAGAATATTGTCAAGCCAATTGACAAACTCGCTGTAAATATCCATAATCATTATCTCCAATCAGATTATTGCGCCAATCTTGCACTGCTCCTTGCAGATGCCGCAACCTACGCACTGAGTATGGTCAATAACAGCCTTGCCGTCCTTCATTGAAATTGCGGGACATCCAAGCTTCATACACATCTTACAGCCTACACACTTGTCAGCTTCAACCTTGAAAGGAGCGTTGTGCTTAACATATTTAAGAAGTGCACAAGGTCTGCGAGAGATGATAACAGATGCCTCATCAGCGGCTAATTCTTCCTTAATAACAGCCTCAGTTTCAGCAAGCTTATAGGGGTCAACAACGCGCACACGCTTGATTCCGATAGCCTTGCAGAGTTCTTCAAGATTAACAGCGGCAGCAGGATCGCCCTTGAGATTCTTTCCTGTTGTGGGATTCTGCTGATGTCCTGTCATACCTGTGATAGAGTTATCAACGATGATAACAGTTGAATTTGAATTATTGTAAGCGATATTTACAAGACCTGTCATACCGCTGTGCATGAATGTAGAATCACCGATAACAGCAACGCTCTTGTGCTCGCTTTCAGCGCCTCTTGCCTTGTTGAAGCCGTGGAGCGCGGAAATTGAAGCGCCCATACAGATTGTAGTATCCATAGCATTAAGGGGAGCAGCCGCACCGAGAGTATAACAGCCGATATCGCCCGAAACTGTAACGCCGAGTTTTTTCAGGTTGTAGAAAAGTCCGCGGTGAGGACAGCCTGCGCACATAACGGGAGGACGAACAGGGATTGCATCTTCAAGAGCTGCAAACTCCTTTTTCTCGCCCAGAAGCTTTTCAGCAATTGCAGACTGGTTAATTTCGCCGATACAGCCGAAAATCTCCTTGCCCTCAACATTTGTAACACCAATATTGCGGCAGTGTGATTCGATAATACCGTCAAGCTCTTCTACAACAACAATACGGTCATATTTAGCCGCAAAGTCGCGGATAAGCTGTACAGGCATAGGATTAACCATACCAAGCTTTAATACGGAAGCCTTTTCGCCGAGAGCCTCCTTGACGTACTGATAAGCCGCACCGTTTGTAATAACGCCGAATTCAGCCTTGTCGGAAATCTCAACGCGGTTGAGAGGCGATGTTTCAGCATACTCTGTAAGCTTTGCTGTACGCTCCTCAACGAATACGTGTCTGCCTCTTGCAAATGCAGGCATCATGACATATTTCTGGGGATTCTTTGTATATTCCTTTAATTCAAGTTCCTGTCTGTCAAATGTTTCAACAATGCTCTGAGAATGAGCAACACGAGTTGACATTCTTACAATAACGGGAGTGTCAAATTCCTCCGAAATATCGTAAGCAAGCTTTACGAAATCGCGGCACTCTGTGGAGTCTGAGGGTTCAAGCATAGGAACCTTTGACGCAATTGCGTGGTGACGGCTGTCCTGCTCATTCTGAGAGGAGTGCATACCCTGGTCATCAGCAACAGCGATAACAAGTCCGCCGTTTACGCCTGTGTAAGCCGCAGTATAAAGAGGGTCAGCGGCAACATTGAGTCCAACGTGCTTCATTCCGCAGAATGCTCTTGCACCTGCAATAGAAGCTCCGAGAGCTGCCTCCATAGCAACCTTTTCGTTGGGAGCCCATTCAGCGTAGATTTCGTCATACTTTGCGACTTCCTCTGTAATTTCAGTTGAAGGAGTACCGGGGTAGCTTGAAACCACCTTACAGCCTGCTTCGTAAAGACCTCTTGCGAAAGCCTCGTTTCCTAACATAAGTTTCTTCATTTTTTTTACATTTCCTTTCTATATTATATAAGAGTTTGTGAAAACATCTAAATTAAGCGATATTAAAATTTTTCAAAATAATTTTGAAAGATATTCAGCAACGCCGTTTTCATCATTTGTGCCGATTATCATATCAGCCTTATTTTTCAGCTCATCTTTTGCATTGCCCACGGCGATTTTAACATCGGCAACCTTAAACATTGACAAATCGTTGAGATTGTCCCCGAATGCCACAATTTTTTCAAAGCCGTATTCCTCACGGAGAAATTTCAATCCGTTAGCCTTTGAAGCATTTTCCGAGAAAATTTCAAGATAATACTTTCCCGTATATGTATCCTCATAGAAAACGTGGTCAAGACCTTTCACAGAAGCGGCAATTCTCTCAATGGGGAGAAGCTTTTCATAATCCCCCGTTGAAGTGAGATAAACCACACTTCCGTCATTTTCGCTGTGCAAATCAGCGCATTTCCATAGTGGCTGACCTGTTTTGCTGCGGGTTCTTACATATTCCCGCATATGTTCGTTGAGATTGTCGCTGTAGCAAGTCCCGAACTTTTCACCCCTGAACTTGAACATAAACATTCCCACGTTATTTTCCGCAAATGCGTCGATTATTCTTGCAGCAGCATCAATGGGAATATCGGATTTACGGACATATCTGCCGCTTTTCCTGTCATATATCTCCGCCCCGTTATTGACAATGCAGGGGACGTTGATATTCAGCCTTTCCGTGATACTTCCTGCGGAATATTCGGTTCTTGCGGTGGCATAGGTGAAATACATACCCTTTTCAATGAGGGAATTTATAGTATTCACCGTATAATCTGACAACTCCGCCTGCGAATTCAGCAGAGTTCCGTCAAGGTCGGTAATAAACAAGGTTTTGCCCAATTACTTCACTCCAAATGATAAATATAGGGAACCTCTATACTCTATTGCTTTATAGTACAAAAGAGGTTACTTATAATTATAACATAAAATCTTTAAAAAGTGAAGAATTTAATTACTATTTATAAAATTTTGTGAACAGCTACAAAATATATATGCTGTTGATGTACAAATTGACTAAACAAAAGTAATTGACGAGCAAGGAAATTATTTCCGCTATTTCAATAAAATAATGTTGAAAACTCTGTGGAATATGTGGAAAAGTTATAAACTTGATTTCACGCTTTAAAATGCTATTGACATATCCACATCATAGATATATAATAATTATGGCAGAGAAATCTGCACAATACGATTTTGAAGAGTAAAAATGTGTTCGTGATGCCGATATAGCGTTATATGCGGTATCGAGTGCCTGTGGGACGGGGAGTTGTCCATGGGACGAAAGACATTGTCTGCGGTTCACATTTTGCATCCCGCTTCATAAGACATATAATGGAGAATAGCCTCTTTTTTCGTGTCCTATGATGTGGAAAAGGAGGATTTTTTATGATTACAAGTAAAACAGCAAACACACCCACTGAAAACTTAAAGCTTTTCGGCAACACAAGAGTTATGATTATTTCAGCTCTTTTCGTGGCTATGAGCTTCACACTGGGAAAATTCCTGCAAATCCCCATTGGCGACAGTATACGCATAAGCCTTGAGAATCTTACAATTCTTATGGCGGGTATTTTCTTCGGTCCATTCGTAGGCGGCGCGGTTGCAGTTGTGGCTGACCTTGTGGGCTGTCTGTTAAAGGGATACGCAATAAACCCGATTATCACAATTGGCGCGGCAAGTATCGGTATTCTTTCGGGAGTTGTTTCAACATATCTCAGAAACAAGAATATGACGCTGAACATTGCAGTTTCTATTGCAGTTGCGCATATTGTCGGCTCAATTCTTATCAAATCCATTGGACTTTATATCTATTTCGGCACTCCGCTGGAAGTTCTTGCATTCCGTATTCCCACATATATCGCAACAGGAGCGATTGAATTCGTAATAATCACTCTCCTGTTGAAAAACAAAGCATTTTCCACACAGCTCAGCAAAATATGCAGTAATCGGTGATATTATGAATGGTTTCGAGTATATAAAAATTGCCGCTGAACGCGGCAGTAAGCTTGGTTTAGAGCGTATAAAAGAGCTTTGCAAAAGGCTTGATAATCCACAGAATAAGACGCATATAATCCATATTGCAGGCACAAACGGCAAAGGCTCTTTTGGTGCAATGCTTTCGGCAATTTTAGGGGATTCGGGCTATACAGTGGGAAGCTTTTCTTCACCTGCTCTCACAGATTTAACCGACAGTTTTCGTATAAACGGCGAAAATATATCTGCTGATGATTTTAACGAAGTCATGGCTGATATTATCCCGATTTGCGAGGATATGGCAGATAAGCCTACGGAATTTGAAGTCCTGACAGCCGTCGCATATGAGCTTTTTCGCCGTAAAAACTGCGATATAGTGTTGATTGAGTGCGGAATGGGTGGCGAAACGGATTCCACAAATGTGGTAGAATATCCTGTGCTTTCGGTTATAACGAATATCGCTCTTGACCATACGGCCTTTTTAGGCGGTACTATTGAAGAAATTGCAAAATGCAAGGCAGGTATAATCAAAAGGACAAGACCTGTTCTCTACGGCGGAAACGCTGACGAAGCACTTGAAATAATCCGCAGTATATCGCAGAAAAACGGCTCACAGCTCACCCTTGCGGATAAAGACCGTGTAACCGTTCTTGAAAGTGATATTAATGGTGTGCTTTACAGCGATAAGGCTTTTGGCAGGCTGAAATCACGGCTTATCGGCTCATATCAGAAATACAACCTTGCCAATGTGCTGACAGCTGTTGAGATTTTGCGTAACGAGGGGATGAAAATACCTGATAATGCCGTAAAATCTGGCATAGAAAAGGCTGTATGGCACGGCAGATTTGAGGTTGTAAGCCGAAATCCTCTTATAATATACGACGGTGCACACAATCCCGACGGAATAATTCAGGCTGCTGAAAGTATCAGCAGATATATCAGCGGAAAAATTGCCTTGTTAATCGGAGTTATGGCAGATAAGGAATACGGACTTTATCCCGAAATATTGGGAAAATTCATTGATAAGGCATTTACAGTTATTCCCGACAATCCGCGTTCTCTTGACAGCGATACCCTTGCCGCCGCCTTTGAGGAAAAGGGAATTGATGCACTTTCCTGCGGCTCGGTAGAAAATGGATTTGCACAGGCATTGGAATATGCGAAAAATCGCAATATACCGTTGATTGTGCTGGGTTCGCTTTATATGTATGGTGAGTTCCGTCAGGAAATTAAGAATTATGAATTAAGAATTATGAATTAAAAATTTTTTGGGCGGTGAAATAAACCGCCCTTAATTTTTCGTCATATTCTCAAATTTGTTGAAAAAAGCCTTTGAAATGCGGCTGTATTCTTCATCTGTACAGACTTTTCTGCATATTTCCCTGTATTCCTCAGAGCGACGGAGCATATTATTTATTGTATTACAGGGAAAATTTACGCATTGACTGCAATTATCAACCTTATGTTCTTTTGTGCAGTCTACAAGACCATATGTACATTTTTTATCAGCGGAACAGCCATTACAGCGTATTTCCTCAACAGAAACCACGGTATTTCGCCAACCTATCCTGTACCACAATTCAGCCACGGCTTTCAGTTCTGCCTCAGTCTGTGCAAGATATCGGGGACATTTACTGCAATCATCTCCGCATAAAGTTATTATATTTTTCATAAATTTACTCCAAACACCTCTATAATAATCAAAATTCTTAATTCTTAATTTGAAAACATTTCCTCATAATCCTCTCGTATAAAACGGTGATACATAGCATGACAACCGCCGCTTATACAGGGCTCTGCGGCAAGGCAGTAGTAGTATTCGTCGGGGCATTTATCGGGGAAATATGCAAGCAGGTCGAACTCCTCGCTATTGCTTTCCTCGATTACAACATTATCGGAATATTTGTGGAAAACAGCGGTTACTTCCTCCAGAGGAGCGTGACCGCTGACTTTTTTTACAAGTTCAGCAATAAAATCATATCCTGTAAGGCTGTTGACATATGCCGTACCCTCAGCAGATACCGTGATACAGAATCCGCCCTTTATCCTGTGAAAAGCAAGCGCACCGAGCCTTGACGAAGCGAAGTCAGAAAATGAAGATAATAAGTCATCTGTAACCTCTGCGCCGAGAAGATTTTTCAGCGAGGAATTCATATAATTCAAGCTCATAGGGCGGTTATCGAAGCCTAATTTCAGTTGAGCCTCTTTTATATTGTCAATGAGATTTTTTTCAAGACGTTCAAAATTCATAATTTTCCTCCAAAAAACAATATATAATATTATATCATTTCACGCCATTAATTTCAAGCCGAAAATTCTAAAATTATGTTTACAAAAGTCGAAAAATATGATATAATGTATATATCATTACAACGGAGGACATAAAATGAAACTGAACAAAGCAAATTTTTTTAAAGCAATTTCCATTTTAGAGGGATTTGTTATCGTGGGGCTTGCAGTCAGCACGGGAATTTTCGCCTCTAAGTACAATAAAACCGTTCCGGCAAACGCAGATTCGGATATCAGAATACGTCCGTATATTGACAAAGAGGAGACATTTTACCAGCTCAATGGCGAAAAGATACTCGTCCACAACGACACAATGGGGGAGACTTTCATACCTGTATTTTCAGATGTTCCTAAAAGTCCCATTGAGCCATCTGAGATAGTCAAGGACGGCAGCGGATTTGTTAAATACGTGGGAAATGACGGACTTGAATCGAAAATAGGCATTGATGTATCCGAATATCAGGGAGTTATTGACTGGGAAAAGGTAAAGGGCGCAGGTGTGGAATTTGCCATAATCCGCGCAGGCTATCGCACATACGGCGGCGGAGTAATAACACTGGATAACAGCCTTATCACCAATATAGACGGTGCAAATGCCGCAGGAATTGATGTTGGAGTATACTTCTTCTCACAAGCGATTACAACAGAGGAAGCTATCGAGGAAGCTGACGCTATTCTCAATGCCGTTGCAGGAAGAAAGATTACATATCCCATTGTATTTGACTGGGAGATAATATACGACGATACAGCGCGTACTGATAAAATGACAGTTGAGGGGCTTGCTGATTGCTGTGTAGCGTTCTGCGAGCGTGTAAAATCCGCAGGGTATACGCCTATGGTATATCAGAACGCATCAACCTCCACATATAAGCTTGACTTGCCGAGAATAAAGGACTATGATTTCTGGCTTGCAGAGTATACGGACTTCCCCACATTTTATTATGAATATGATATGTGGCAGTACACCTCCGAGGGAAAAGTACCTGGAATCGAGGGCAATGTGGATATGAACATCAGCTTCAAGGATTTCAGTGCAGGAGATAATTCGTAATTATTTTTTGCAAGTTATTAGCTGTTAGCTTATACTAACCCCTAAAACAACAGTAGACAAATCTAATGGCAAAAATGCCGTATGTCATCGTTGGACTTCCTCACCATACGACAGTATGCTTTCGTCGTCCGCCTTGACATACTGCATTTTTGCTCATCATCTTTGTCTACTAACATTTTAGGGATTAGTATTAGAAATAAAATTCAAATAATTGCAAAAATCCGCAGGTTGACCTCTGCGGATTTTTTATGGCAAAAGTAGAATAGCCGTTTCGTAGGGACACGGCGTGCCGTGTCCGATATAAAATATGCTTTTTCTACACGCTGCTTAATTACGCATCAACCTTTGTCACACGGCAGATTTCAACACGGTGGTGGTAAATTTTCAGCACTTCGATATGAAGTCCGTCGCAGTCAAGCTCAGCAGTAAGACCGTCTTTGGGGATTTCACCCAGACCTGCAATAACATAGCCGCCGAAGGTATCGTAATCATCGGTGGGCAGTTCGATATCCAGTTTCTCGTTTACCTCGCCTAAATCGGTTATGCCTGGGATTATCCAGCAGTTATCGCCAATCTGCTTCAATACAGGCTCAGGAGTATTCAGTTCATCGTCGTCGAATTCTCCCACAAGCTCTTCAACAAGGTCAGTAACAGTGATAATACCGGTCATACCGCCGTATTCGTCAACAACAACGGCAAAATGGTGAGCGCCTCGCTTTTTCATCTGAGCAAAAAGCACATCGGCTTTCATATTTTCGTGAACGAAATAAGGCTCACGGACAGCATTTTTCATGATATTCTCACGGCTTTTGTCAGCAAGGCGGAAATAATCCTTTGCATTGAGAATACCGATGATATTATCAACACTTTCGCCGCAAATGGGGAAAAGTGAGTGACGTGTGCGGTGGATTGTCTTTTCCCATGTTTCCACAGAATCCTCTTCCCAAAGCATTTCCACATCAGTACGGTGAGTGCAGACCTGCTCGGCTGTCAAATCGTCAAACTCAAAGATATTCTTGATAATTCTGCTGTCATCCTCGTCGATAGTACCCTTTTCAGCACCTGCGTCAGACATCATAATAATTTCTTCCTCGGTAACGATTTCTTCCTCGTCCTCGGGATTTATCCCCATAAGCTTCAGAACGCCATTTGTGGAGATATTGAGCATCCACACAAGAGGAGCAAAAATTTTCTGAACAGCTGAAATTCCCCCAGCCATAGAAAGAGCCAGTTTTTCGGGATTTTTCATCGCCGCACGCTTAGGAACGAGTTCGCCGAAAACAAGCGTGATGTAAGAAAGTATAAGAGTAACGATAACAACAGCCACAGGGCGCAGTATATCGGAATAATCCGCAAGACCTGTATTCTTTGTAAGATTGATAAGTCTGTCTGCGAAGTTATCAGCAGCAAAAGCGGCACCGATGAAGCCTGAAAGGGTAATAGCAACCTGAATTGTAGCTAAGAATCGTGCAGGCTCATCTGTAAGCTTTTGAAGTTTGCGGGCTTTTTTGTTTCCGTCCTCGGCCATTTTGTCAATTTTTGCAGGATTCGCGGAAATCACAGCAATTTCCGCACAGGCGAAAACCGCGTTTAATGCAATAAGTACAATTTGCAGAATAATCTGCCCTAACATAAAAAATACCTCACTTTAATATTTTGAAAAAATTTTTTCGATACACGCACTAAAAGGCATAACCTGTACTAACATAAAAAATAGTACAGACCATGCCCTGAAAAGCGATATTCAATTTTGTTAATATGACACCCGTCGGGGCAACTGTCCATTTAAAATTTCACCCTTTTCAAATATAACTGATACAATATATTATATCTTATTGATATGCGTTTGTCAAGGCTTTTTTGTCATAGAATAAACAAAAATGTATTTACAAAGCACGCGGATTAATTTACTTAAATTATCGAAAATAATATATAATTATTGCAAAAAAATAAATGTTTGTGATTGTTCATGTATCCGAACTTTAAAATTATTTTTCAATAATCAACATTTTTCCGTTGGAAAAGTGCCCGTTTTGACCCATATATGGAGGGGGTTGTAAAATAATTTCCGCAGAATCACTCATAAATACTGCCTGCATAAAGCAGAGTAGCAATGAAATCCCAGTTAATATTTTCGGGCATTTGTTCTCCGCTATTTTTATAGTAACCGTCCATATCCTCAGCCCATGCAGCAACGGCTTCCAGATAGTAGTTAATTGAAGAATCTTCGACAGTAGAAATAAACAGCTGCATAAATTTTGTAAAATCTTCTTTGCATTTTATATTACCCAGCATTTTAATGTGGTTATCCATAGATTACCTCAACTTTCTCCAACCAAAGCTTTTGTGAACGGCTTCAATTTCACTCATCAAATCAGCACCGAAAACCCAGATTTCTTGTCTCCATGGGTGACCTAAATAGCCGAAGCTGAAATCCTCAGCGATAAAGAAATAATAATCTCCGTCGGGGTAGAATGAAGGAAAATCGGCAAGATATTCACCGTTGTTATATCCTTCGTCGTGTATTATCAGGCTTTTTTGTTCGGAAATATTTCTCGGGTCGTAAAGGAAAGCAGAATGATGCCAGTCAAGAGCATAAATTTTCTGACCTGCCTTTGTAATGTCAATGAAAATTTGCCTCATGGTATCATTAATCAAATCAATTTGTTCATCAGTCATATCGTCAATGGCGTATACCGAATAATCAACGCTGATTTGAAAGGGCAAATGAACATTAAAGGAATGACCTCTGTACTCGTATGAGGGCGCGAATTTAAGTAAATCATAAACCTTGTCCCATATCTCATTATATTTTTCTGTTTCATTTATAAGCATATCGCATATCACCTCAGTAACAAGATTATAGCACATATAAATTTAGTTGTCAACAGATTTACAAAAGGCATTAAAATTGCCGCAGAATCACTTCCGCGGCAACTAAGATTATTCGGTTTTATTTATATATAAAATCTCAGTCTTCATAAGGAAAGTCTATCATTTTCCAACCTTCTCCGTCAACTTTTCCAACGTATGCCGTATAATCTAATTCTTTACTTTTTTTCTTTCCTTTGGCAGTAACAGTTAATTCAACTTGGTATGCTTTAGATATATCAACAGAAAGGTCATCTTCATATTCTTTGATTTCACTTTTTTTCAATTTGTACTTTTCATCGTATGAAATTTTGAATTTAATATTTTTACCCAGACTATCTTCAAGTTCTTCTAAAAAGAATTCTTCAAAAAAACTATCATAATCATCCTCATAATAATAAGCTATGGTTCGTTTAGCTTCTGCTTCGTTTTCTTCAGTAAACGAGGAACAAAACATATCTATATTTGATTTTTGAATAGATTTAAAAAAAGCGTTAATTGGTTTTTTGTATCCACCGACTGTGAAAAATGAGAACGACACAATAATAAGAACAAAGACAGCGACGAGAGCTAAAATGAGTTTATTATTTCCCTGCTTTTTTAATTCGTTTGTATTATTTCTTTGTACTAAATGTTTGGTGTTGCTTGAAATAGAGTTATTACACTCACATACTCCGTTTTCTGGTAATTCTTTTCCGCATTTTGTACAGTATGCCATATTTTAATCCTCCTTAATTTGTTATATAAACTTTATCTATATGCATATTATATCAAAAAGGCGTGAATTTGTCAATGGTTTTAGGTAGTTTGTAGATGAATTTTTTATTACTTATTTAATTAATATTATTATATTGTGTGAAAATTGTATTTTCAATGAGTTTGCCGAATTACCGCTGAATCCGCCCGAAACCTCAATATTTTTCTTGACTTTGAACAGGAAATGATATATAATTAATGTGTATACTCATTTTCAGATTGGTTATAATAATAAAAGTTAAAGGATTACCCGAAAGGAATTATTATTATGGCTGATGAAAAAAATGAGATAGCGGATAACGGCATATCAAAGCCAAACAATTGCAAGCATATTATACACTGCCTTAATATTATAGGGCAGATAGAGGGACATTATATCCTCAGCGAGCAGAACAAAACGACGAAATACGAGCATATTATCCCCGCTCTTGTAGCAATAGAGCAGGACAGAAGCGTAGAGGGGCTTATAATAATCCTCAATACTATAGGCGGCGACGTGGAAGCAGGTCTTGCCATTGCGGAGCTAATCGCAGGCATGAAAACGCCTACAGTTTCCCTTGTAGTAGGAGGCGGACATTCTATCGGTGTACCTCTTGCGGTATCAGCGAAAAAGTCCTTTATTGTGCCCTCAGCGTCCATGACGATACATCCTGTACGCATGAACGGCACAGTATTGGGCGTACCGCAGACGCTTGCCTATTTTGATAAAATGCAGGATAGAATAATTGATTTTGTCAAAAAAAACAGCCGCATAAAAGAGGATGTATTCCGCAATATGATGATGAATACACAGGAGCTTGTACTTGATGTAGGCTCAGTGGCGGACGGCGAAAAGGCGGTAGAGCTTGGACTTATCGACCACCTTGGAAGTCTTTCGGATGCAGTTGAATGTCTTTATGATATGATAGAGAATACAAAAATCAGATACGATTGATACAGAAAGCAGAAAACACGGCGTAGGGGACGATGCCCACATCGCCCCTGCGTGAATTATTGCAAAATAGCCAATTTGTAGGGGCTGCCTTTGGCAGTCCGCAAGAAACATTTTTTTTGCAAATCTATTAATTGTAAATGATAAAGAAAATCGGAGGCAATTATGGCAGGTAAAAGAAAAAAATTTCTTTTAGGAGCTGACTTTATAGACGAAAATCTTACCCGCGACGGTAAGCCTAAAGCCAAAGGCTCATCTGACGACGCGGATAACACACAGGAGCTTGACATAATGAGCGCAAAGGCGATGCCCGAAAACGAAAAAGAAAAGCTCATGGAAAGAATTGAAAATGCTGAAAACAATACAGCTGCCAAAAAAAGTGTTAAATATGTAAAAGCTCAGGACGAGAAGCCCTATGCAAATACTCAGAGAACATCTTCTGCCAAGCAAACCAATGATTCAAACAAATTGGGAGAAGACGAAATCTTTACCGATGACCAGGCAAGAATCGTGTCCATAGTTACCTTTGCTATAGGCATACTTCTTGGCATGGCAGTACTGTTCAAGGGAACTGACGGTTGGCAGAGCTTCCACAATTACATATTAGGCGGATTCGGAATTGTTTCTCTTGCAGTACCTGTAGGAGTTGTATATTCCTCCTATCTGATAGGAAAGCGCGACGACAAAGCCGCAGGGAAAATTGCGTCAATGTTTTTCTGGACTGTAATTGCCTGCTCCGCTGTTCAGGTATTTTTCGGCAGATTTATGCCTGAAAACGGACTTGGTGAATTTATTGGCAAAGCATTCAAGACAGGCGCAGATTACAGCGGCGGCGGAATACTTGGTTCCTTTATCTCCTACTTCCTTTTAAACCTCCTTGGCAGAGGCGGAGCGGTTATTGTGATGATACTTACAATATTTGTAATGCTTCTCATAACTACAGGAAAAAATGTGGAGGATTTCTTCAAGATGCTGACCATGCCCTTTAAATCTTTTGGGAAATGGGTAGAGGGAGTACGAAATCTCTTTGACGGCGAATATGACTATTACGATGATGAAGAAGATTACGAGGAAGATACAGTAGAGCAGAACAGCGGTATATCCATAGCAATGGATGATATTAAGCAGGTCAGCAGAAAACTTCCAAGGTTGGAAAAAGTTCCTGTAAATCCAGAGGAAAAACAGATACTCGATGAATTCAGCCGTGAATTTGATATTCCCATTCACGACAATGGCATGATAGTAAGCGGTACAGGAGCAGAAAGCAGCGAAGAAGCGCCGCAGACAGTCAGTCAGAGTGAAAACAGCGGCTTACAGGGAAATATTGACGAACTGGTATTAAAAGCCGCAGAGGATAAAGAACGCCATGACAGAATGTCACAGGGCATGGCAGCGGAGGTGAAAAAAGAGGAACCGCAGCTGCCCATGTACATACTTCCGGGACTTGACCTGCTTTCTCTTTCCACAGCAAGAAAGACCAGCAGGGAAGCAATTGATGAAATGAAAGAAAAGGCGGCAAAAATTGTAAATACTTTCAAAAGTTTCGGAGTTGAGGTAGCAATCGACAACGTATGCAGAGGCCCGTCAATCACACGCTATGAAATCAAGCCTGGAGCAGGAGTAAAGGTATCGAAAATCCGCGGACTTGAAGACGATATAGCCCTCAGTCTTGCGGCACAGGGAGTACGTCTTGAAGCCCCTGTGCCCGGAAAATCAGTAGTTGGTATCGAGGTACCGAATATCAACAAAGATACTGTTACTCTCCGCGAAATTCTGGCATCTCCTGAATTCAGCAATGCCGAGAGCAAGCTTGCTTTTGCAGTAGGAAAGGATATCACAGGCGACGCAATTGTAGGCGATATTACAAAGATGCCTCATGTTATTATTGCAGGAACGACAGGTTCAGGTAAATCAGTCTGCACACGTTCCATAATCATGAGCATACTCTATAAGGCAAAGCCTGACGAAGTAAAAATAATACTTATCGACCCCAAAGTTGTTGAATTCAAGGTTTTCGAGGGCATACCGCATTTGCTTATTCCCATAGTAACTGAGGCTAAAAAAGCGGCAGGCGCGCTGAATTGGGCAGTAAACGAGATGATGCGCCGCTATAATACCTTTGCGGAAATAGGAGCAAACGACATAAAATCTTATAACGAAATAGCTGATGAGGACGGCGGAATACAGCGTATGCCCCAGATAGTTATATTCATTGACGAGCTTGCAGATATGATGCTTGTGGCGGGTAAGGAAGTTGAAGATTCCATATGCCGTCTTGCCCAAATGGGACGTGCGGCAGGTATGCATCTTGTTGTAGCAACTCAGCGTCCGACTACAGATGTAATCACAGGACTTATCAAGGCGAATATCCCCAGCCGTATTGCGCTTTCGGTTATGTCGCAGGTGGATTCCAGAACAATTATTGATATGGCAGGCGCGGATAAGCTTCTCGGCAACGGCGATATGCTGTATATGCCCATTGGTACAAGTAAGCCTATACGTATACAGGGCTGTTTTGCTTCGGCAAAGGACATAAACAAAACTCTGGATTTCATACGCGCACAGGCTACAGGAGAGTACGACAGCCGCATTGTCGAAGCTGTTGAAAACTTCGTGCCGCAGACCAAGGGCGATAAAGGCGGTTCAGCTGACAGTGGATTTGAGGCAGGTACCGACGAGGATTATATTGTCAGAGCGGCAGAGGTTGCGGTAAACAACGGACAGATATCCACAACAATGCTCCAGAGAAAGTTGAAACTGGGATACGCAAGGGCTTCACGTATCATGGACGAGCTGGAGGAACGCGGCATAGTCAGCGAAGCAGAGGGTTCAAAACCCCGAAAGGTGCTCATGTCAAAGATGCAGTTTGACGAGTGGAAAATGCGTAAATTAGAAGAATAGCAGGCAGTGCCTGCACCCGTCTGTTCTTTTCAAGAATTAATTGATTGGTGAGATAATTATATGTATGACAAGTTTATACCATTAACAAGAAAAGAAATGGAAGAAAACGGCATTGAGCAGTTTGATTTCATTTACATAACAGGAGATGCCTACGTTGACCACCCAAGCTTTGGTGCGGCAATTGTTACCCGTCTTATTGAAGCTATGGGATATACAGTGGGAATTATCTCTCAGCCGGACTGGCACAGCGACATGGATTTCCGCAAATTCGGCAGACCTAAATATGCTTTTCTGGTAACATCGGGAAATATAGATTCCATGGTTGCACATTATACAGCGGCAAAGCGCAAGCGCTCCGACGATGCCTATACCGCAGGAGGAGTAGCAGGAAAACGCCCTGACAGAGCTGTTATTGTCTACTGTCAGAAGCTCCGCGAGTATTTCGGGGATATTCCTATAGCTATAGGCGGACTTGAAGCCTCTCTCCGACGTTTCGCCCATTATGATTACTGGGACGATGCTGTCCGCCCCTCTGTTCTTGCAGACAGCGGCGCAGATTTGCTTATGTTCGGCATGGGCGAGCATCAGATACAGGAGCTTTGCACGCGCCTTGCAAATGGCGAAAACATACGTGAAATCCACGATATACGCGGTACTTGCTACATGACAGAGCCTGTGAATACTCCTTTAGGTGCGGCACAATGCCCATCTTTTGAACAGGTACGTGACAATAAGAGGGAATACGCAAAGGCTACGAAAATCCAGTACGACTGGCAGGACGAGGTATACGGCAAAACAGTCATACAGCGCCACGGAAACATGATGCTTGTGCAAAATCCCCCTGCAAAGAGCCTTACAACAGAGGAGCTGGATTACATATACAGTTTGCCTTATACACGGCGGTATCACCCGTCATATGAGGCTTTGGGCGGTGTTCCGGGAATTGAGGAAGTACGCTTTTCAATCACTCATAACCGCGGCTGTTTCGGATACTGTAATTTCTGCTCAATTGCGCTTCATCAGGGGCGAAAAATCACCGTAAGAAGCGAGGAATCAGTTCTTGCGGAGGCAGAGAGAATTACAAAAATGCCCGATTTCAAGGGATATATTCACGATGTAGGCGGTCCAACGGCAAATTTCCGTCACACTTCATGTGAAAAGCAGATTGAAAAGGGGCTTTGCATGGGTAAAAAATGCCTTGCTCCCACACCATGCCCTGCATTAAAGGCAGACCACAGCGAATATCTGGCTATGCTGCGCAAAATCAGAGCAATCAAGGGCATCAAAAAGGTATTTATCCGTTCAGGAATCCGTTATGATTATCTTATGGAGGATAAAAACGACGAATTTATCCGTGAGTTGATAAAACATCACGTAAGCGGACAGCTTAAAGTTGCTCCCGAGCATTGTTCAGCCGTTGTTCTGGATAAAATGGGTAAGCCTCATATTGAAGCATACAAGGCATTTCAGAAGCGATTCTACGAGATAACAAAGGGAATCGGCAAGGAGCAGTATCTTGTGCCATATCTCATGTCCTCTCACCCGGGAAGTACGCTGAACGAGGCTATAGACCTTGCACTTTTCCTCCGTGACAACAAAATCCGTCCAGAGCAGGTGCAGGATTTCTACCCCACACCGGGAACGATTTCAACTTGTATGTTCTACACGGAGCTTGACCCTTACACCATGGAAAAGGTGTATGTGCCGAAAACTCCAAAGGAAAAGGCAATGCAGAGGGCACTTTTGCAGTATTTCCGCCCTCAGAATAAAGAAATCGTCCTTGAAGCGCTGAAAAAAGCAGGACGTTATGACCTCATAGGCAGTTCGCCAAATTGTCTTGTTGAGGACGACAAGCCGAAATCACGCAGTAAGGGCGGTGAAAAACAATGGCAAGACGGCAGAAATCAGAAAAAACGAGGTTCAGGACATCAACCAAAGTCTCAGCACCGAAAAGATATAAAATCAAAAGGCAGAGCAACAGGAAAGAAACAGAGCGGAAAACCCAGAATTTAGGCGGAATCGGCACAGTAATACTCAGTATTTTCCTGCTGATAGTGATAATTGTATGGAACAGCGTAAGAGGCAGTATTCACAAGCCTGCTGACAACAATCTCAGAGTTCATTTCATCGATGTAGGGCAAGGGGACTGCATTTACATCAGCTGCGGCGGCGAAAATATGCTCATAGACTGCGGTGAACATTCTGAGGCTGATAAGGTTATCGGCTATCTCTACCGAGAGGGCGTTGAAACTCTCGATTATGTCATAGCGACTCACCCTCACTCCGACCATATGGGCGGAATGAGTGATATAATCAGCTGTTTTGACGTTGGAGAGGTAATAATTCCACCGCTCACAACAGAGGCTATACCCGTTTCCGTATATTTTGAAAAATTTCTCGACGCTGTGGAGGATACCAAAACAGACCTTGTAAAAGCGGAAGTGGGAATGAAAAAGCAAATGGGCGACGCGGAATTCCGTATAATCTCTCCGTGGCAGTGCGACAGTGAAAATCTCAATAACTGCTCTGTGGGAGTAATATTGAAACACGGCAAGAATAATTTCTGCTTTACAGGAGATGCCGAGGCAGAGGCTGAGGAAAAAATGGTTCTTTCGGGAGTAACCGAAAATGTAGACGTATACAAGGCGGCGCACCACGGAAGCGATACATCAAATACGGATTTGTTTCTCACAGCACTTTCGCCTGAAATTGTTGTGGTTTCCTGCGGTGCAGGGAACAGCTACGGTCATCCTGTAGATTCCATAATGAAGCGCTTTGATAAATTTGCCGACCAGATATACCGCACAGACCTTGACGGAACTGTTGTTATATCCTCCGACGGAAAAGAGCTTGAAGTGTCAACGGAAAGGAAAAATTCATGGTAATCGACCGCATAGAAAATGGCTATGCCGTAATTGAAAACGAGGGAATAATGCTTGATATCCCCCTTTCACAGCTTCCCGACGGCGTAAAGGAGGGCGATGTGCTCACCTTTGAAAACGGAATATATTTCAGAGATGAACTCGCCGCCGCAGAACACAGGGAAAAAATATCGGCAAGGCTTGAAAACTTATTTAAAAGGAAATAAAAATGACAGATACTATTATAATAGGCGGCGGCGCGGCAGGATGTGTTGCGGCTATATATGCGGCGCGCTGGGGAAAGAGCGTTATGCTCTTTGAAAAAAATGAGCGCATCGGCAGAAAACTGCGCATAACGGGCAAGGGACGCTGCAACGTTACCAATAATTCCCCTACTCGTGAGCATATGGAGAATATCCCTGTAAACAGCCGATTTATGTACAGTTCCTTTGCAATGTACGGCGCAGAGGAAACTATGGCTTTCTTTGAGGAACTTGGAGTGCCTCTGAAAACCGAAAGGGGTAACAGAGTATTTCCTGTCAGCGACAACGCAGAGGATATCGTAAACGCCCTTGACCGCGAGTTGAAAAATCTCGGGGTAAAAATCGTGAGAAAAGCGGTGAAATCGCTGATTATTGTGGACGGAGTATGCAAGGGAGTAATTGCCGACGGCAAGGAATATCGCAGTCAGAGCGTTCTTGTTGCCTGCGGCGGAAAATCCTATCCTGCGACAGGCTCAACAGGGGACGGCTATATTTTCGCGGAACAGGCAGGTCATACCGTAACGGAACTGAAACCCAGCCTTGTGCCGCTTACTTCTCCCGATAAATTCTGCGGTGAACTTATGGGACTTTCTCTCCGCAATGTCACATTGAAGCTTATGGAGGGCGAAAAGACGATATACAGCGAAATGGGAGAAATGCTGTTCACTCATTTCGGCATGAGCGGACCACTTGTATTATCCGCAAGCAGTCACATCAAAGAGATGAAACCAAATCGCTTCAAGGCTGTTATCGACCTGAAACCTGCCCTCACTGCTGAACAGCTTGACGCGCGTATTCAGCGTGATTTCGCGGAAAATCTAAACCGAGATTTCCAGAATGGCATACGTAAGCTTCTCCCTGCAAAGCTTATCCCCGTAATAGTGAAGCTTTCGGGAATCGCTCCCGAAAGGAAGATTAACAGCATTACCAAAGAGGAACGGCGGAAATTCGGGGAATTAATAAAGGCTTTCCCCGTGAGAATATCAGGATTCCGCCCCATTGACGAGGCGATAATCACCAGCGGCGGAGTAAGCGTAAAAGAAATAGACCCGAAAACTATGGAATCCAAGCTTGTAAGCGGACTTTTCTTTGCAGGAGAGGTTATAGACGTTGACGCATACACAGGGGGATTTAATTTACAGATTGCATTCTCTACCGCGTATTCAGCGGCTTTATACTTATAAGGAGAGACAGATATGGGATGTATTGGTAATATTTTATGGATTATTTTCGGCGGTTTATTCAGTGCATTAAGCTGGATAATTGTGGGAGTTTTGTGGTGCATAACCATTGTGGGAATTCCTGTGGGTGTGCAATGCTTCAAGTTTGCAGGGCTTTCCTTTATGCCCTTTGGCAAGGAAGTTGAATACAAGGGCGGTGCAGTTTCCACATTAATAAACATTTTATGGCTGATTTTCGGCGGTCTTGAAATGGCGGTTGCCTTTGGTATATGGGGAATTTCCCTTTGCATTACAATAATCGGCATACCTTTCGGATTACAATTCTTCAAGCTTGCTAAGCTTGCACTTTTACCTTTTGGTGCGGAGATATGCAGTTGATTATGGAGAACTTTTTCAGAAACTTTTTCCGATATTCATTTGAGTTTATGCTTGCAGGCTTTGTGGGCTGGCTTTACGAGGTCGCGGTTGTGTGGATAATGTACGGGTATGTCTACAACAGGGGAATGCTTCATATGCCAATTGTGCCGATATATGCCGTGGGAGCGTTTATTCTCCTTGCTGTTCTCGGCAGAAAAAAGCACAGTCCTTTATTCGTGTTTACTGTTTCGGCGGTAATCACAACGGTTTTTGAACTTGGCGCGTCATATCTGCTCGATTTCATATTCGGCAGACATTTCTGGACATATGAGGACTGGTATTTTTCAATACTTGACCGAGCAAGCCTGATTTCAAGCGTAATATTCGGCTTATTCGCCCTGCTGTATCTCTTTGCAGTTCATCCGCTTTCGGGAAAACTCAGCGAAAAGCTTCCGAAGTGGGTATGTATAGGATTTGCAGTACTTACAGCGGCGGCTGTTGCTGTGGACGCAGTAATTTCATTTACAGAATGGAGATAAATTATGAAAACAATAAATATAGCTATTGACGGTCCTGCAGGTGCAGGAAAAAGTACCATTGCGAAAATGGTTTCCGCGGATATGGGGTATATCTATGTGGACACAGGCGCAATGTATCGCGCTGTAGCCCTTTATCTTACAGAGAATAATATACCCGACGAGGATATTGAAAAGGTTCTGGGAGATGTTGACGTATCCCTTAAATTCATTGACGGGGCACAGCGTGTATATCTGGGAGACAGAGACGTATCTGAACTTATCCGCACTCCCGAAATATCTATGGCAGCTTCGAGAACTTCCGCAATTCCTGCGGTAAGAGCAAGACTTTTCGATTTACAGCAGAAGCTTGCCCGTGAGAATAATATAATTATGGACGGCAGGGATATCGGAACAGTTGTGCTTCCAAATGCCGATGTAAAGATATTTCTCACAGCCTCAGCAGAGGAACGAGCAAACCGCCGATACAAAGAACTTTCAGAAAAGCCTGACTGCCCGACCTATGAGGAGATACTCAAGGATATCATACAGCGCGATTATAACGACATGAACCGCGAAACAGCTCCGCTGAAACAGGCAGAGGACGCTGTTCTTGTAGATACAACAGAGCTGACACTGGAGCAGTCTGCGGCAAAAATTGCTGAAATAATTAAGGAGAGAGTGTAGTATGTTTTATATTTGTAAATGGCTTGTATGGATTGCCATGAACATAGCATTCAGCATAAAGCTGGAGGGCAAAGAAAATATTCCAAAGGATACAAATGTGATTTTTGCTTCAAATCATCGCACAAATGCGGATCCGCCCCTTGTAAGCTGCGGCATAAAGGGCAAGCACTCCTTTATGGCAAAGGAGGAACTGTTTAAAAACAAGATTTTCGGCTGGCTTATTAGAAATCTGGGTGCATTTCCCGTATCTCGCGGCAAGGGCGATACAGGAGTTCTCGACACAGCCGTTGAAAGACTGGAAAGCGGACAGAATCTTGTAATTTTCCCTGAGGGTACACGCTCCAAGGACGGCAAGGTGCACCGCGGACATTCTGGCGCGGCTGTTATTGCTGTCCGCGCAAATAAGCCCATAGTTCCAATAGGACTTATTTTCGGCGAAAAGTTGAAATTCCGTACAAAAATTACAATAAAGTACGGTGCGCCCATTGATCCTGCGGAATATGTGGAAATCTGCGATACGCCAAATCCCAGACAGCTTGTAAAGCTGAAAAATCGCTATATGGCGGATATAAAGCTGCTTGCGGAGGGTGAGCCGGAGCCTGAAAAGCTTACTGATAACGCTGAAAAGGAGCAGGCAGATGAATAAAGTTACTGTGGCAAAATCAGCGGGTTTCTGTTTCGGGGTTGACAGAGCCGTAAAAATGGTGTATAATGAATTGGAAAGCAACACGAAGGTGGCTACTCTTGGACCTATAATTCATAATCAGGACGTTGTGAACGATATGAATGCAAAGGGCGCAAGAGTGGTAAATTCCGTTGACGAGCTTCTTCCCGATGAGACAGTTGTTATCCGTTCCCACGGTGTAGGACGGGATGTGTACGATAAAATCAGGGAAAAAGGCTGTCGTATGCTCGACGCTACGTGTCCTTTTGTCGCGAAAATTCACAAGATAGTTGCGGAAAAATCAAAAGAGGGATACATGATTCTCATTGCAGGTGATGTAAATCATCCTGAGATACAGGGAATTATTGGTCATTGTGAACAAAAATACTACGTTTTTAAGGATAATGTTGAGCTAAAACACGTTTTTGAAAAAAACGAGAATTTTTTGCAAAAAAAGCTTGCTTTTGTCGCACAAACAACGTATAATATAATAGAATGGGAAGAATGTTTAAAGGTGATTCCTAAAGATAATCCCGATATTGTTATATTCGATACAATATGCAGTGCTACAGATACGAGACAGTCAGACGCGGCTGAGCTTGCAAAAAGTTCTGACGTTATGCTCGTTGTGGGCGGTAAACACAGCTCAAACACCGTGAAACTCTACGAGGTGTGCAGCCGTTATTGTAAAACGTATCACATAGAAAATTCGGACGAGCTTTCATCTTTGATGCTGCCCTGTGCCGGCAAAATCGGCATAACAGCCGGGGCATCCACGCCGGCATATATAATCGAGGAGGTACAAACAACCATGACAGAGAATGTAAATCTCAATGCAATTGATGAGGAGATCGATTTTGCGGAAGCTCTCGATCAGTCTTTCAAGAAAATACATACAGGAGAGAAGGTAGAAGGTTACGTAGTTAGCGTTGATAACGCTGAGATTACTGTAGACCTCGGTACAAAGCACACAGGCTATGTTAAGCTTGAGGATCTTACTGATGATTCCACAAAGAAGCCTGAGGATATCGTTTCCGTTGGCGATAAGATTGAGCTCATCGTTATTAAGGTAAACGACAGCGAGGGTACTGTTGCTCTTTCCAAGAGAAAGGTTGACGAGCAGGCTGGCTATGACACTGTTGTTAAGGCTAAGGAAGAGGGTACAGTTCTTGAGGGAACAATCAGCCGTGTAGTAAACAAGGGCGTTACACTCAGCTATATGGGCGTAAGAATCTTTATCCCCGCTTCACAGACAGGTCTCCCAAGAGGAGCAGAGCTTGACCAGCTCAACAAGCAGAAGGTTCAGTTCAAGATTATCGAGGTAGACGAGGGCGGCAAGAAGAGAGCTGTTGGTTCTATCAAGGCTGTAGATTCCGCTAAGAAGGAAGAAGCAAAGGCTGCATTCTGGGCTGATGCTGAAATCGGCAAGACATACGTAGGTAAGGTTAAGTCCCTTACAAGCTTCGGCGCATTCGTTGATCTCGGCGGTATCGACGGTATGGTTCATATTTCTGAGCTCTCATGGAAGCGTATTAAGCACCCCAGCGAAGTTGTATCTGTTGGCGATACTCTTGAAGTATACATCAAGGATCTCAACGCTGAGGAGAACAGAATTTCTCTCGGCTTCAAGAAGGCTGAGGACAATCCTTGGGAAATCTTCAAGTCACAGTACGCTATCGACGATGTTGTCAAGGCTACAATCGTTTCTACAACAAGCTTCGGTGCATTTGCACAGATTATCGACGGTGTAGACGGTCTTATCCACATTTCACAGCTTGCTGACAAGAAGGTTGAGAATGTTAAGGATATCGTTTCTGTTGGCGATGTTGTTGATGTTAAGATTATCGATATCGACGACGAGTCTAAGAGAATCAGCATTTCAATGCGCGCTCTCCTTGAGGACGCTGCTGAGGAAGAGGATTACGAGGACGAGGAATAATCCCGTAAATTGAGATTTAAAAGGCTGTACCGCAAGGTATAGCCTTTTTTGTAAAGGTGGCGATTATATGAAAGATGAATATTGCGGATACGATACAGAAGATATTCATAGCGAAAAGGAATTGGACGAGGTAATGTGCGAAGTCTGCGGAACCATACAGCCGGCGACTAATAAATTCTGCACTCACTGCGGCGAGGACTTTAAAAAGGGAATAATAAAAGATAAAAATAAAGTAAACGTAAAAAATTCAAATAATCTTTTGGTATTTATTATACTGGTCATTATTATTACGGTAATTATGGTGATTTTCTCTGTTTTGCACAATATATTAGACGAAAATGAGAGAAGAAATAAAGAGCAAATTTCTATAGAAATCCCCGAAATCAGTATGCCTGAGATAAGTATTCCCGATATTGAGATACCTGATATTGAAGTACCTGAAATTGAAGTATCTGATATTGAAGTACCTGAAATTGATTTTTCTGAAGACCATGTGGAAGATGATGAAAACGTGGGAGTGTACCCAAGAGGAGAATACGTTGTAGGCGAGGATATTCCTGCCGGAGAATATCTTTTTTACTCCGATGATTTAGGCAATAATGTGCCTGAGGGGTTCTGTGAGGCTTATGCTTCACTTTCAGATGATGAAGAAGAAATTTTCGGTTCGTGGTTTGAATATTCCCGATATGCAAAACTGGAGGACGGACAATATCTGGATTTAGCGTGGTGCAGTGCCTATGATACTTCAATGCATACAATAGAGAATAATCCCTTTGAACATTCGGGTATGTTTAAAGTAGGAGTTGATGTCGAAGCAGGCACTTATAAGGTTAAAACCATTGATGATAGTGATATGTATTTCTATTATGTACATGACAGTCTTGAAGATTTCGACGATGACGCAATGTATGAATTTTTCCGTGAGAATTACACAGAAGAAAAAATAGTTACTCTTGAGGACGGGCAGTATCTTGAACTGTTTCATTGTGTACTTGCAAAATAGAATGTTAATTGTGTTGAGAGCGTGAAGATTGTGTGAAAATGTGTGAAAACAACATATTCTTTTATTTTTAAAAAATATGATTGATAAAAAGCCTGTTTTTTGGTGAAGAAACAGTGTTTGAATTGTGTTCAAATGGTGATATCGCGCGGATTATCACCATTTGAACACAATTGTTATTTTACCGAATTTTATATCGAGGTGATTGAATATGATTAAAATTGTCAGACAGGATAAAATGTCGGTTTATATGACTTTTGACAGAGTTGGAAATGATAAATTAATATCTGCTTTTAAAGCTGTTCTGAATGGGCAGTCACAAGAATTGGATATTTCATTTGATTTATCTGTCATAAATATGAAAAAGGGTAATTTACAGTTAAAATCAGTTACAATTGTAATTGACAACAGTATAAAAAGCTCTGTGTTTTATAAATCAGATGACGGAATTATATGGGCGATAGACGAGGAAGATGCTGATTATGCGTTGTTTGCATTTACTGACTGCAAAGAAAATGGGTGCTTTTTTCCTGCTGAATTTATCAGACTGCAAATGGCTAAAAATAAAAATGTTGACGATATGTACTGCGAGTTGGTTGATTTTGCTTCTGATGCGGAATAATACCAATGGAAAAATATCAATAGCTTTCTGAATGATGATTTTTCTGTGCAAATTGCTGAAAATAAAATCTTTGTATTGTTAAAACAGCTTAAAAACGCCTTAAACCTTGACAAAAGTTCGAAAATGGTGTATATTTAATGTGTAATGGTATGCTGGAAAGTATATCAAAAAAACGAGAGGGGTAGTTAATAATGAATTTTAAGAAAATCACAGCGGCTCTTTCTGCTATGGCAGTTTCCGCAGGTATGCTGTCAGCGCTTCCGTTGGCGCAGTCCTCGGCTGCAGTTGATGTCAACTATGCAGAAGCTCTCCAGAAATCCTTGTTCTTCTACGAGGTACAGCAGTCAGGTATTCTTCCTGAGTGGAACTGTGTTCCGTGGAGAGCAGACTCAATGATTAACGAGGAGGGTGTTGAAACTGACATCATCCCCGGCGGTTGGTTCGATGCAGGCGACCACTTCAAGTTTACTTTGACAAATGCATATTCTGCATCTGTTCTTGCATGGGGTTATATCCAGTACAAGGACGCTGTAGATAAGGCAGGTCTTGGCGAAATGTACCGCAACAACGTACAGTGGGGACTTGATTACGTTATGCAGGCAGACAGAGACGGCAAGGTTATCGGTACAATCGGTGACTTCACAGGCGGCTCTACTGACCATAACATCTGGTGCAGTGCTGAGGTATATCTCAGAAAGCATCACCTCAACAACGGTGATTGGGAGCGTCCTTACGACGAAATTGCTGACTCCTGTACAATTGCACTCTGCGCAGCTGCTCTTGCACAGGGATATATTATCTTCAAGGACGACCAGCCCGATAAGGCTGCTGCTTATCTTGCACAGGCTGAAAAATATTTCAAGACAGCTGATTCAATCAGAGATAACGAAAACGGCGCTATGGGCAGTATGTACAATCCAAGCTCATGGGTAGACGATTGTATGTACGCTGCAAACTGGCTCTATATGGCTACAGGCGACAAGAGCTATCTTGATAAGATTGAATCCGATTATATCCCTCAGTTCCCAACTGAGAGTCAGTCTACAGACTGGAAGTATACATGGGGCTTCTGCTGGGATGATACAACACAGGCTGCTGCTCTCCTCTATGCTATGAATACAGGCAAGCAGGAGTGGATTGACCACATCGCTCACCACCTTGACTACTGGGATGAGGGATACGGCGGAAAGAGAGTAACATATACTCCCGACGGACTTGCTTGGCTCATGAACTGGGGCGCAAACCGTCACTCTGCAAATACTGTATGGATTGCGAAGCTTGCAGCTGATACTATTTTCAAGGATAATGCTGCACTTGCTGATAAGTACAATAACTGGGCACAGGGTCAGCTTGACTATATGTTCGGTGATAATGACCTTGGTCTTTGCTATGTTCTCGGTATGGGCGAAAAGAATCCTACAGCTATCCACCACAGAACAACATCAGGCGTTCACGATGACCACTGGAATGATCTTGGTCAGGAGGGAAGCAATGAGGGCTGGCAGACAGAGTATGCTCATACTCTTTACGGTGCTCTTGTAGGCGGACCTAACAGCTCAGGCGAGTATACAAACAGCGTTGCTCAGTATGAGTATTCAGAAGTTGCTATCGACTATAACGCAGGCTTTACAGCTGCAATGTGCGCTATGGTTGCTGATAAGGGCGGCGAAAAGCTTGCAAACTTCCCACCTGTTGAAACTCCTAAGTGGGACGAGTGGAAAGTTGGTGCAGTTCTTAATGGAAGCGGCGACAGCTACACAGAAATCAAGGCTTGGGCTATGAACCACACGGCATGGCCTGCAAGAGTTCAGAAAGATATCTCCTACCGCTACTATTTCGACGTTTCAGAGCTCCTCGAAGCAGGATATTCTGTTGATATAGTTAAGGTTGAGGGTAAGGCTCAGCAGTATAAGGAGGGCGAACAGGGCTACGGTACTGTTTCAGGTCCTTATAAGTATGAGGGAGATCCTACAGGAAACACATACTACGCAGAGGTTAAGTTCGAGGACGGCAGAGCTATTCAGCCTACAGGACAGAGCGAGCACAGAGATGAGGTTCAGTTCAGAGTTTCAATTCCTGACGCTATTGACGGTACTCCTACAAAGGGTGCATGGGATCCTGCAAATGACTGGTCATTCGAGGGCGTAACAGCTACAGACAGCCTTAAAGACCCTGCTTCTTATAATAAGCATATCCCTATGTATGTAAACGGTGCGCTTGTATGGGGTGAAGAACCCGACGGCACAAAGGCTGTTCCCGGTGCTGATATTGGCGCTACTGAGCCTCCTGTTGTTACTCCAACAGAACCTGTTGTTGATCCCACTGACCCTGTGGTTGAGCCTACTGATGAGCCTACAGAGCCTGTCGGTGATGTTCTTTACGGTGATGCAAACTGCGACGGCAAGGTTACAATTGCCGATTCTACAGCGATTCTCCAGTCTCTCGGAAATCCTGATAAATACGCGCTTTCTGCACAGGGAGCTGCAAATGCGGACGTAAACGGCGAATCCGGAATTACTGCTGATGACGCAATTACAATCCTCAAAGTAGACGCAAAACTCATTGACGTAAAGGAACTTCCACTGAAAAAATAACAAATTAATAATTTGGCAACAAAGAGGGTGCGCGCCCTCTTTGTTTTTTACTGTCAATTGTTAAAAATGAACAAAAAGTGCTTTGCGGTATTATAGAAATAAACGAAATTTCAAAAAGCTATTTACTTTTTTGCCGTTATATACTATAATTAGGATAACGGGTAGGGACAGGTGCAAGTTATATCCATGTGGATTAACTGTCCTCGTTAATTCATACTTATAATCGCGGTATATGCACTGATACTGCGTTATAGAAAAATATTTTTAATTCTTTTGGGAGGGTATAAAAATGCACAAGAAAATTAAAAGCGCAATCGTTGCAAGCCTTATGGCTGCTACAATGGTTGCACCCACAGTTGCAAATGTTGTAACAATGAGTGCTTCTGCTGGTCAGGTTCTCGGTGAGACATCTTTTGACTACAAGGCACTTCCTTGGCACACTTGCGAAACAAGCCCTGCTAAGCAGGACTTCGCAATCGAAGACGGAGCTTTCCACATCACAGTTACTGTTCCTCAGGGCGGTGACGGCGAGAAGTGGGACCTTCAGTTCAGACACAGAAACCTTAACTTCAAGGCTGGCCATACTTATGAGGTAAGCTTTACAGCTAAGGCTGGCAGATCCGGTATGGAGCTTTGCTCTAAGATCGGTAACATCAAGGGTGACGAGGAGTACTTCGTTCTTAATGGTACAGAATTCTCCATGGGACCAAGCATGGGCGGTAACTGGGGTAAGGCAGCTACTATGTCTACTTCTTCACAGACATTCAAGGGTACATTCAAGCCTACACAGGATCTCGAAGGCGTAGAGTGGGCATTCCACTATGCTGACGGTACTCAGTATGAGGGTAACGCTAAGGAAGGCGATGAGCTCTGGTTTGAGGAAATGTCTATCGTATGTACAGACTGCGGTGATGCTTACACAGAGGGTTCATGTAATGCTGACCCTGCTAACTCATTCGGTGCTGTAAACCGTGACTACGCTTCTAAGCAGAATCCCGACATCCTTATGGACGGCGATACAATTCTTAACTATATTTCTGTAAACCAGATTGGTTACTATTCTAACCTCAAGAAGGTTGCTACATTCTCTGATAACAACGGTGATATCCTTTACGGTGCATCCAAGATCGACCTGAGCAGCAATACATATGATTTCGAGCTCGTTGATTCTGCATCCGGTAAGGTTGTTTACACAGGTACATCAGAGCCTAAGCAGTATGATGCTGATTCAGACGATAACGTTTGCAAGCTCGATTTCTCCGAGTACACAACTCCCGGTAGATACTTCCTTCGTATCGCAGGCGAGAAGTGGAGATCCTTCGACTTCAACATCGGCGACAACATCTACTACGATGAGAAACACAACATGCTCACAAACGCTATGAACTACTTCTATCAGAACCGTTCAGGTATTGATATTGAGGGTTCATACATCACATCAGGTGATACATCTACACTCGCTCATAAGGGCGGTCATAAGACAGATACAGCTGCAGTTCAGAAGATCTGGAAGAATGAGTACGCAAGCAAGGAAGAAGCTACAGGTACATATTCATCATCCAAGATTACTGCTAACGGCGGTTGGTACGATGCCGGTGACCACGGTAAGTACGTTGTAAACGGCGGTATCTCTATCTGGACACTTCAGAACATGTATGAGAGATCTGCTCTTTATGGTAAGGATAAGAAGAAGTTTGCTGATAACTCAGGCGTTGTTGTAATTCCTGAGGCTGGAAACGATATTCCTGACGTTCTTGACGAAGCTGCTGTAGAGCTTGACTGGATCGCAGACATGAAGGTTGAAGATTCTGAGCCTACATGGGGCAAGGTTGCTGGTGGTCTCTACTATCACAAGCTCCACGACCACAAGTGGACAGGACTTGCTACAAGACCTTACGACTACGAGACAGAGTGGGAGACAACACGTATCGTTAAGCCTCCTACGTTCGCTGCTACACTGAACTACGCTGCTTGTGCTGCTCAGGCTGCAAGACTTTGGGCTGATTATGACGCTGATAAGGCTGCTACATACCTTGAGACAGCTAAGGAAGCTTTCGCTGCTTACGAAAAGCACTGGTATGCATATGATGATTCCAAGACAACTCATCCTACACTTAACTGTGAGTGTCCTAAGGAAGAAATCAAAGAGGATTCACTCTATGCTCCTATGTGGCAGGCAAAGGGCGGCGGACCTTACGGTGATAACAACGTTCTTGATGACGCTTACTGGGCAGCTTGTGAAATCTTCATTTCTGCTTCAAGAATGGGCGATGCAGATGCTGCAACATTCAAGAAGGTTATTGATGAGTCCGATTACGCTTACAAGGTAGAGACAAGAATGGTTGGTGGTGAGAACAAGGACGGTTCATTCACATCATTCAACTGGGGTAATACAGCTTCTGCTGGTTCACTCGCACTCGCTCTCCACAGCGATCTCCTTTCTGATAGTGAAATTTCTACACTTAAGTCTTCTATCCTCAAGGCTGCTGATACATACATTGATATGGAAGACAGCCAGGGTTACGGAATTCCTTACACATATGACGGACCTGGATACAACGATCCTAACAACCTCAATCCTGAGATTATCATCAAGGGTTATGAGTGGGGTTCAAACTCCATGGTTATCAACAACTGTATCGTAATGGCTTACGCTTACGATATCACAGACGATATCAAGTACATGAATGGTGTATCTACAGCTCTTGACTACCTCCTTGGTAACAACCCGCTGTCATTCTCATTCGTAACCGGTTATGGTCAGTACAAGGAAAAGAATCCTCACCACAGATATTGGTCTTACGAGCTTGATAAGACTCTGCCTCTTGCTCCTGACGGAGTTCTCTCAGGCGGTCCTAACGCAGGTCTCCAGGATCCATACGTTCGTGCTCTCGGATTCGTTCCCGGTAAGGAGGGCAACCCCTCACAGAGATGTTTCGTTGACTCTATCGAAGCTTGGTCTACAAACGAGGTAACAATCAACTGGAACTCACCTCTTGCTTGGATTGCTTCCTTCATGCAGGATGAGGCTCACCTTGCTGACGATACAGCTGGCACACCTAACATTCCTATGGGTGAAGGCGGCGACATTGGTGGTCCTGATATTGGTGGTCCTGGTGAGGATGATACGACAGAGCCTCCAACAGGTGATGTTCTCTGGGGTGACGCTAACTGTGACGGCAAGGTAACAATTGCTGACTCTACAGCTATCCTCCAGTCAATTGGTAACCCTGATAAGTATGCACTTTCTGCACAGGGCGCACTCAACGGCGATGTTATCGATAACAAGGGCGGTATCACAACTGCTGACGCTATCGCTATCAAGGGCGTTGATGCTGGCATCGTAAAGACATCACAGTTCCCCATGACTTCTGATGACTACGCTGCTCTTTCTAAGTAATTGAATAATTACTGAATAGCTATATTAAAGGGACGCTTCGGCGTCCCTTTTTTGTAGTATCTAATATCTTGAAAATTGTTTAAAATACGCGGCGCTTCGACTGCTCTTTTTGTGCGATTTGTTTTCTGCCAAGCCCTTGCATTTTTCACTGAAAAGTGGTATAATAAAATAGTGTAGTTATGCGTAAATTTATGTATTACTTATTTTACTATGAAAGAAGGCGATTCGGTGATTAAAAGTATGACAGGCTACGGCAGGTCTCAGATGATTCTTAACGGCAGGGATATTCTTGTTGAAATCCGTTCCGTTAATCATAGATATTATGAATACAATTCCCGTATTCCAAGGTCATATAATTATATTGATGAAAAACTCAAGGTTCTTCTCAAATCTAAGATATCCCGCGGAAAAGTTGATGTTTCAGTTTCTATCAGCAATATTGAGGGCAGAGATACTGAGGTTGCTATCAACAAGGGCGTTGCAGAGGGCTATATCAATGCTCTTAGAGGTGTTGCAGATGAGTTTTGTGTGGCTGATGACCTTACACTGTCAAACCTTATTAGACTTCCCGATGTTTTCATCGTTCAGAAAGCTGTTGATGATGAGGACGAAGTGTGGGCTGATGTTTCAAAAGTAGCTGATGAGGCTCTGGAGCGTTTTGTTGCTATGCGCGAAACTGAAGGCGAAAAGATGCGCAGTGACGTTCTTGCAAAGGCTGATTTTATTCTTGAAATGGTCGCAAAGGTAGAGGAATTATCCCCTCAGACTGTTGAAAATTACCGTGAGCGTCTTTATAGAAAGCTCAGTGAAGTGCTGGAGAGTAAGGATATCGACCAGCAGAGAATCGTCACAGAAGCGGCTATATTCTCTGAGAAAATTGCTGTGGATGAGGAGACTGTCCGCCTGAGAAGCCATATCTCACAGCTTCGTGAACTTGTGAATTCTGATGAAACTATCGGCAGAAAGCTTGACTTCATTGTACAGGAGATGAACCGTGAGGTAAACACAATCGGCTCAAAGGCTCAGGATTTGAATATCACCAGACTTGTTGTGGATATGAAAGCTGAGCTTGAAAAAATCCGCGAACAGATTCAGAATATAGAGTAAGCTATGAGAATGATAAATATAGGCTACGGAAATATGATTTCCGCGGAGAGAATTGTTTCCGTCATAAGTCCGGATTCCGCTCCTATAAAGCGTCTAATTCAAGAGGCTAAGGACGACGGCAGGGCGATTGACGCTACATATGGAAGAAAAACAAGAGCAGTTATTGTAATGGACAGCGGACATATTGTCCTTTCATCCCTTATTACAGACACTCTTGCTTCAAGAATAAACGAAAACGGAGGTTTAGAGGCAGATGAATAAAGGCAGACTTATTGTATTTTCAGCTCCCTCAGGCTGCGGAAAAGGCACAATGCTTGCCGAAATCTTAAAGGATAACAGCTTCCGCTGCTCAGTTTCCACAACTACAAGACAGCCCAGAGAGGGAGAAATCGACGGTGTGAATTACTTCTTTATCTCAAAAGAGGAATTTGAACAGAAGATTTCAAATGATGAATTTCTGGAGCATGCTGAATATTGTGAGAACTTTTACGGAACTCTTAAAACAGAGGTTGACAGCTATCTTGAAAAAGGAGTTAATGTTATCCTCGAAATTGAGGTGCAGGGCGCTATGAAAGTTCGTGAGCTTCGTCCCGACGCTCTGTTTGTGTTTATCGCTCCCCCCTCTGTGAATGAGCTTCGCCGCCGCCTTAATAAGAGAGGTACGGAAACTCAGGAGGTTATTGAAAAGCGTGTTGCTGCGGCGGTTACAGAATTGCCGTATATGGATAAATATGATTATATTATTATTAATGATGCTCTGGAAGATGCTGTAAGCGATTTCTTTGCGGTTATCCGCTCCGAAAAGCTTAAAACATCTGCACAGGCTGAATTTATAGAGGAGGTTATCAAAAATGCTTAGACCTGCAGTAAACCAGATAATTTCAAAGAATGAGAGCTGTTATTCTCTCGTAATTGCCGTTGCAAAGCGCGCAAGAGAAATCTCCGAGGAGCTGTACAAGAACGGCGAGACTCTCGAAGAAAAGCCCGTTAAGACTGCTGTTGAGGAGCTTGCAAGCGGCAAGAGCAAAATCGTAAGCACTCTCGGCGAGGAATAATCTCTTGATAGCGGAAATCGCTGTCAGCGGCACTGCCTATTCCTTTGATACGCTTTTCAGTTACCGTGTTCCTGCGGAAATGAGGCTGAAAAGAGGCTGCCGCGTTCTTGTTCCTTTTGGCAGAGGTAATCGGCGGAGAATCGGAATCGTAATTGGACTTTCTGAGGGTGACGAATCCTCCCTGAAACCCCTTGCGGCTCAGATTGATTCCGAGCCTGTGCTCAATGAGGAATTGCTTAAACTTGCGGAATATCTTCACAGCCATACATTCTGCACATGGTATGACGGGATAAAAGCTATGCTTCCCCCTGCTATGAGCATAAGGGCTGATGAAAGCTTTCGACTTGTGAAGGGCTTTGCGGATAAAGCGTCACTTTCAAAGCAGGCGGGAGAGCTTCTCGATGTTCTGAATTCATTTGAAGATAAAAGCATTATCACTGAACTGCTGAAAAATTATATCACGGATAACGGCAGGTTGTATATTGACGAATTGCTTGAAGCTGGGGCACTGAGCTCCGAAAATTCTTTCAGGCAGACCGTGGGGGATTCTACGGTGAGAATGATTCGTCTCAGCTACGATTTTCTGTGCAATCCTACGGCGTTCAGGCTCACTCCTAAACAGGAGCGAGCTGCGGATTTTCTTCGGGAATGGGGAACGGCTTCGGTGAAAGAAGCGGCATATATGTGCGGATTTACCGAATCTGTTTTCAAGCGGCTTGTGGCTAACGGAGTCGCTGAGGAATACGATATGGAGCTTCTGCGTTCTGTGGAGGACGGTGCGGAAGAATCTGTTAATCCAGATTCTACGGTGCTTTCAGAGGAACAGCAGGCTGTTCACGATGAAGTGATTTCACGGATTACCGAAAGAAAACCGTCTGTATTTTTGCTTCACGGAGTAACGGGAAGCGGTAAGACATCGGTTTTTGAGAAGCTTATTCATAATACTGTCAATCTCGGACGATGTGCTATACTCCTTATCCCCGAAATCGGACTCACTCCGCAGGTTCTGAAAAGATTCAGGGCTCTTTTCGGAGACAGGGTTGCTGTTATTCACAGCGGTCTTTCACTCGGTCAGAGACTTGACGAATACAAAAGAATAAAACGGGGCGATGCGGACATCATAATCGGTACACGGAGTGCCGTTTTTGCCCCTGCTAAAAATATAGGACTTATTATAATTGACGAAGAAGGCGAGAGGTCGTATAAATCTGACAGTTCTCCCCGATACCATGCTCACGATATCGCTAAGCAAAGATGCGCATATCATGGCGCAACCCTGCTTTTAGCTTCCGCAACTCCCTCTGTTGAGAGTTACTACCTTGCGGAAAGGGGAGTATACAAGCTCCTTGAAATGAAAAAGCGATATAACGCGTCGGCTTTGCCTGATGTGGAAATTGTGGATATGAACGAGGAACGAATGGCAGGTAATCCCTCTGAATTCAGCCAGCGGCTTGTGGACGAGGTTAATACAAATCTCAGAAACGGGGAGCAGAGTATTCTTCTGCTGAACCGCCGCGGATTCCATACAATCATAAGCTGTGTGGACTGCTTTCAGCCAATTTACTGCCCAAATTGTTCCGTGCCGTTGACTTTTCACAAGAAAAATGGCAAGCTTATGTGCCACTATTGCGGATTTGCTCAGGAGCCTGTGAAAAAATGCCCCGTGTGCAACTCCGAAAGGCTGAAAAGTATGGGATTCGGTACTCAGCGCCTTGAAGAAGAATTAAAAATGTTCTTCCCATCGGCACGTATTCTGCGAATGGACGCAGATACCACTTTTTCGCGATATTCATACGAAAAAGGTTTTGCTGAATTCAAAAACGGCGAATATGACATAATGGTGGGAACTCAGATGATTGGCAAGGGGCTTGATTTCCCAAATGTAACCCTTGTTGGCGTGCTTTCCATTGATAAAGCGCTTTATGCAGGTGATTTCCGAAGCTATGAGCGTACCTTTTCCCTTATAACTCAGGTTGTAGGGCGCGGAGGTCGTGGAAATCGCAAAGGCAGAGCAATTTTGCAGACTTTTATGCCCGACCATTACATTATGAATTTAGCGGCGGCTCAGGATTACAAAAGCTTCTATAATGAGGAAATTTCTATTCGCCGCACACTTATATTTCCGCCATTGTGCGATATGTGCATTTTCTGCTTTGCAGGAGATGACGAGGAAAATGTCAGACTTGGAACAGAGGCAATAATTAAGCTGATGAATGAACGTCTCAGCCAATTGCAGCCAAAAACCCCTGTCCGTGTCCTTGGTCCTGTTCGTGCATCTTATGGCAGGCTAAACAGAAAATTCCGTTGGCGGATTATCATGAAATTTAAAAATACCGCGGAAATGCGCGGATTTATCAGCGGAATCCTCACTGAAGGAGCAAAGCTGAAGGAAATGAAAAAAATTGCCTTTTACGCCGATATAAACGGCGATGTAGGCGTGTAAAGAGGAAAAAATAATGGCATACAGAAAAATTTTAACAGATAAAGACGAAGCACTTCACAGAGTTTGCAGACCTGTGGAAAAATTTGACGAAAAGCTTGCTATACTCCTTGACGATATGCAGGAAACTCTCGAAAAGGCTCAGGGAGTCGGTCTTGCAGGTCCGCAGGTTGGCGTTTGCAGACGTTTATTTATCATGCATCTTGAAGATGAGAAAATCGAGGCTATAAATCCCGAAATAATCTCCAGAAGCGGCAAACAGCGCGTACAGGAGGGCTGTCTTTCATGCCCTAATGTGTGGGGATATGTTACCCGTCCCGAAAAAGTTGTTCTGAAAGCTCAGGATAGAAACGGAAACTGGTATACCCGCGAATTTACGGGACTTGGCGCACAGTGCGTCTGCCACGAAAGCGACCACCTGGACGGTCATGTATTTACTGAAATCGTTGAGGAATTTTTCGTACCCGAGGAGGACTAACCTTGAAAATAGTATTTATGGGAACTCCGGATTTTGCTGTGCCCTGTCTAAGAGTGCTTGCAGAATCAGAACACGAGATTGCGGCAGTTTTTACTCAGCCCGACAAGCCAAAGGGCAGAGGATATAAAATGATTCCCACTCCCGTAAAAGCGGCAGCAGAGGAATATAATATTCCTGTTTATCAGCCATTGTCATTGAGAAAGGGCGAGGATGCTGAGGAATCTATGAAGGTTTTGAATAATATTGCTCCCGACCTTATCGTTGTTACAGCTTACGGACAGATTCTCCCGAAAGAGATTCTGGAACTGCCAAAATATGGCTGTATCAATATCCACGCTTCACTTTTGCCGAAGTACCGCGGTGCAGCTCCTATCAACTGGGTACTGCTCAACGGTGAAAAGACAACGGGTGTCACCTCCATGCAGATGAGCGAGGGGCTTGACACAGGAGATATGCTGATTAAGAAATCTACAGAAATAGGCGAAAATGAGACTTATTCCGAGCTTTACAGCCGACTTGCTGTTATGGGCGGAGAGGTGCTTTCCGAGACTGTTGCAGCAATCGAAAAGGGTGAGCTTTCTCCTGAAAAGCAGGACGATTCTCTCAGTTGTTACTCTCCCATGATTAAAAAGGAAATGAGTAACCTTGATTTCACAAAATCAGCGCAGGAGATACACAATACAATCAGAGGCGTTACAGGGTTCACTATGATGAACGGTAAGCGTCTTAAAGTGTTTGCGTCTGAGATTTCGCACAATGTTGCTCTTGGCGAAGCGGGGACTATTGTGGATGCTGATAAGTTTGCTGTCAGCTGCAGTGACGGAGTTGTACTGTTTACTGAAATTCAGCTGGAGGGTGCAAAACGTATGAAAACTGCGGATTTTCTCCGCGGAAGAAAGCTTGAAAAGGGCGCAAAGCTTGGCTAAATAAGGAGTATTATAATGACAGATATTTTTCTTTTGCTTGCAATGCTTATACTTCCAATTATTGCGCAGATTGGCGTTACAAGCACTTTCAACAAATACAGTGCCGTTCACACATCCCGTGGAATGACTGCGGCACAGGTTGCAAGAAAGATTCTTGACAGCAATGGATTATATAATATAAGAATTGAGCGCGTTTCGGGACATCTCAGTGACCATTTTTCCCCTAAGGAAAATGTGGTGAGACTTTCTGATTCCGTTTACAGCAGTACTTCTGTTGCGGCAATCGGTGTTGCGGCTCATGAGTGCGGTCATGCCTGTCAGCATGCTGAACAGTATGCGCCCATCGTTATCCGTTCTGCTATTGTTCCTGCGGTGAATATATGCTCACAGTTCTGGTATCTTGTTTTTGTTCTTGGTATCGTGCTTTTTCAAAGTCCTGCATTGATGTATGTGGGAATTGCTATGTTCGGCGCTGTTGTTTTATTTCAGCTCGTAACGCTTCCTACAGAACTTGATGCAAGCCATAGGGCGCTTAAAACTCTTGAAAGCCAGTATCTCCTTGAAGCTGATGAAATACCAAAGGCAAGAAAGGTTCTTACTGCTGCGGCTATGACTTATGTAACTGCTCTTGTTACTTCAATTATGCAGCTGCTCCGACTTGTACTGAGAGTGAGAAGTGACGACTAATGGCAGATGCAAGATATACAGCGGCAAAGCTGCTTGACAAAACACTGAAAAATGAAAGTTATTCAAATATACAGCTGAATAGCGGTCTTGAACGCTCCGACCTTGACGCTCAGGGTAAGAGACTGTGCACTGCTATATATTACGGTGTAATTCAGCGAAAGATAACTCTCGATTATATTTTAGCACAATATTGCTCTCGTCCGCTTGGTAAAATGGACAGCATAATTGTAACTATATTGCGGTGCGGAGTTTATCAGATACTATATATGGACAGCATCCCCGACAATGCGGCGGTTAATGAAAGCGTCCGACTTGCAAAGCAGTTCGGCAAAACTAGTGCGTCGGGAATGGTAAATGCCGTGCTGAGAAATTTTATACGGGGCGGAAAAAAGATTTTTTCCAAGCCTGTAAATAACAAAATTAAGGAATTTTCCGTAATGTACTCCATTTCCGAGGAATTGTCAGAAAGTCTTATCCGTGACTATGGGAAGGAAGTTGCACGTCGTTTTGCGGAGTTTTCCGCAGAGGGTGAAAAGCGGACTTATATCCGCAGAAATCCTCTGAAATGTACTCATGAGGAGCTTTTAAAGGCTTTGAATGGGGTGGAAATCTTCACCGAAGATGAGCTTTGCTATTGGCTTGAAGGTGGTGCAGTTATAAGCACAGATGCTTTTAAATCGGGATATTTTCACGTTCAGGATATTTCTTCGCAGCTTTGCTGTATGGCGCTTGCTCCTACGGAAAATGACATTGTTCTCGATATATGTGCTGCTCCCGGCGGCAAGACTTTCACCATGGCGGAGATGATGAACGGCAAGGGGGAAATTCATGCTTTTGACCTTCACGAAAAGCGTGTGAAGCTTATCCGCGAGGGTGCGGAGCGTCTTGGGCTTGCCAATATATCGGCGAAAGCAGGAGATGCTTCGGTGTACAACGGGGATATTCCAAAATGCACAAAGATACTCTGCGATGTACCATGTTCGGGTTTTGGAGTTATTTCCCACAAGCCCGAAATTAAGTACAAGAGCTTGTCGGAATTTGAACGGCTTCCCGAAATCCAGTACAATATTGCGGAAAATGCTTTGAACTATCTTGCTGTAGGCGGAGAAATGGTGTATTCCACATGTACTGTCAGAAAAGCGGAGAATGAAGCGATTGTTGAAAGACTTCTGAAAAATCATCCTGAAATAGAACTGGCGGAGCTGCCTGAATTTTATGGTAAAAAATTCGAAAATCCCGTAACATTTTTCCCCGACGATTTCAGCGGCGACGGATTCTTTGTGGCAAAATTAAAAAAAATCAAGTGATGTGAGTAGGTGAACCATTGGAAAAAATTGATATTCTGAGCCTTGATTTAAAGGAGCTTGAAGCTGCTCTTGTTGAAATGGGCGAGAAAAAATTCAGAGCAAAACAGATTTTTCAATGGCTTCACGTAAAAAAAGTTCTCGATTTCGACAAAATGACTGATATTTCTGTCCAATTGAGAGGGCTTTTGAAAGAAAAATTTTGTATAAATGGACTATTTGTGCAGAAAAGACTTGAATCTTGTATAGATAATACGGTAAAATATCTATATAGGCTTTCTGACGGCAATTTTGTGGAGACTGTTCTCATGGAATACAGCTACGGTTACAGCCTTTGTATTTCCACTCAGGTGGGGTGCAAAATGGGGTGCCGTTTCTGTGCGTCGGCTATTGCGGGATTCGTCCGCAACCTCACTCCCTCGGAAATGCTTATGCAGATTTATGAGACAGAAATTAATTCGGGAGTTAAGATATCGGGGCTTGTGCTCATGGGTATCGGTGAGCCGCTGGATAACTACGACAATGTGCTGAAATTTCTGGAACTTCTTTCTCACAAGGACGGCAATAATTTCAGTCTCCGTCACGTTTCACTGTCAACATGTGGAATTGTGCCGAAAATATATGATCTTGCCGAACTGAAACTGGGGCTTACACTGTGTATTTCCCTGCATAGCTCAGAAAATTCTGCAAGAAGTGAAATAATGCCTGTCAATCGGGCATATAATATACAGGAGCTTCTTGAAGCCTGTAAACACTATATTTCCGCGACGGGCAGGCGGATTACTTTTGAATATGCGGTTATCGACAATGTCAATTCCTCCGATAAGGACGCGGACAGGCTGGCGGAACTGCTTCGGGGCATTAACTGCCATGTGAATCTTATCCCCGTCAATAAAGTTAAAGAGAGAAAATATTCAACCGCAAGAACAGCTGTAGCGGATTTTGCAAAACGGCTGGAAAAGCGAGGTATAAACGCTACCGTCAGACGTACTCTCGGCAGCGATATAGAAGCGGCCTGCGGTCAGCTTCGGCGTGACGCCGGCAGGCATTCGGAGGATATTTCCTGACAAACAGGATATATCACCGAAAAGGAGGTGCATACGAATGAGATTCAGATTCGGCACGGATATCGGTCTGCGGCGCGATGAAAATCAGGACGCTGTAAGATGCGAATATTTCGGGCATAACGTTCTTGCCGTGGTCTGCGACGGCATGGGCGGTGAAAGAGCAGGAAAAGAGGCAAGCAGTATTGCTATCAACGAATTTTTTCAGCGGTTTTCCGACGGATACAGCGAAAGTCTCACTGAGGATGATATAAGAAAGCTTCTCATTTCTTCGATGTCGGCTGCAAATTCCGTTATATATACAAGGGCACGTATGGATTTCAAAAATTTCGGTATGGGTACAACCTGTGTGGCGGCTTTTGTGACAGATGATACCGCATATATCGCTAATGTAGGCGACAGCCGCGCGTATCTCATTGCAGATAATGGGCTTTACTGTATCACTACAGACCATAACGTTGCTTCTCTGCTTTATGAGCAGGGGAAGATTACAGAGGAGGAAATGGCTGTTCATCCCCAGAAGCATATGCTCACAAGAGCTGTTGGCGTGGAAAAAACAGTCCTTACCGATACATTTTTATTGACCTATGAAGATAAAATCAGTCTGCTGTTATGCTCCGACGGCTTGTCGGGATATTGCAGCGACGATGAAATATATGACGTATTATCTCAGACAGATTTTGATTCTGCGGCAGATTCCCTTATTCAGCTTGCTCTCAACAAGGGCGGCAGGGATAATGTGACTGTGGCAGTTGTAAACAGTTGACATTATTAAAGGTTGCAATAATATTTCAATATAATCAGACCTGATACCTGTCGGGTCGGAAAAGGAAGGATAAGGCAATGGATAAATACATTGGCAAAAAGCTTGACGGCAGATACGAAATTACCGAACTTATCGGCGTCGGCGGTATGGCTGAGGTTTATAAGGGCGTTGATGTCATCGATAATAAGCCTGTGGCTATCAAGATACTCAAAAAAGAGTATGCGGAAAATGAGGAGTTTCTCCGCCGTTTCCGTAACGAATCAAAGGCTATCGCAGTTCTTTCACACCCAAATATTGTAAAGATATATGATGTTGGTTTCTCAGAGAAGCTCCAGTATATCGTTATGGAGTATATCGACGGTATTACTTTAAAAGAGTATATCGAAGATGAAAAGGTGCTTACATGGAAGGATACGGTTCATTTCGTTATCCAGATTCTCAGAGCTTTACAGCATGCTCATGATAAGGGAATCGTTCATCGTGACATAAAGCCTCAGAATATCATGATGTTCAGCGACGGCACTATCAAGGTCATGGATTTCGGTATTGCTAAATTTGCTCGTGAAGAAGGCAAAACTGCTACCGACCAGGCTATCGGAAGTGTACATTATATCAGTCCGGAGCAGGCAAGCGGCGCTGTTACCGACGCTAAGAGCGATATCTATTCAGTAGGCGCAATGATGTACGAAATGCTCTCAGGCAGAAAGCCTTTCGATAGCGATAATCCTGTTGCTATTGCTGTTATGCATATGCAGGATATTCCCGAGCGTCCAAGAGCTATTAATCCGGCTATTCCCGACGGCCTTGAGGAAATTGTGCTCAAAGCTATGGAAAAGGCTCCCGAGGACAGATACCGCAATACAGGCGAGATGATTGCCGATATCGAAAAGTTCAAGGCAAATCCTGCTATGACTTTCGGTTACTACCGTGAGGAAACTGTTGATGACAACGCTGATACACAGCACTATGCAGGCAGCATTGACCTGCCTCCTGCTGATGACGCTCCTGTTGCACATCAGCCTGCATATGCAGGTGCAGCAGCTGCAGCAGCGGCTGGCAGCGGAAGATATCCCCAGCCACAGAGAAATCAGCCTTACGGTAATATAAACGACTACTATGACGATTATGACGATGAGGAGGACGAGGAAGAAGAGGAGCGCGCTTCTCTGGTTGTTCCTGTACTTACTGCTATAATCGTTGCGGTTATTATCGTCGGCGTTATTATCATATCATCACTTTTCATTGATATGCTCAAGGATTCCAAAAAGACAAATGACTGGACAATGCCTGACTTTGTTGGTATGGACTTCAACGACGCTGTTAGTATGTACGGTAATAATATTCAGTTCCAGCAGGAAGGTCAGGAGTACAACGAGGCTGAGCCCGGTGTAATTATTGACCAGTCTATCCCATTCGGAAGCGAATTCAAGAAAGGCGATATCCTTAAGGTTACAATCAGTAAGGGTATGGAAACCGAGGAAGTTCCCGATGTAACAGACAAAAACGCACAGCTTGCCGAGGATATAATTTATCAGGCAGGATTTGAGCCCGAAATAAGAAATTCATCAAGCACCGAGGTAAAGAAGGGTAATGTTATCAAGACTGAGCCCGAAGCAGGTCAGATGGCTCACAAGGGCTCTACAATTATCATTTATGTAAGCCTTGGTGAAGAAGCAGGACAGATTAAGATTGACAACTGGGTTGGTATGTCTGTTGACGAAGCTTCAATGCTTGCTGACTATAAGGGACTTAAAGTAAAGACTAAGGGTGCAGCTTCATACGAGCCTGAGGGTCAGGTAATCGAACAGTCAATTGAGGCTAACGAAAAAGTTGAAAAGGGAACTGAAATCACACTTACTTTCAGTAATGGTAAAAAGCCTGACGGTGAAGTTACAATCGGATATGACCTTCCAGCTGAAGCAAATGGACGTTTTGTAATCGGCTTTATCGTTCAGAAGGAAGATGGCACTCGTGACGTTCAGGAAACAGGTACTATTTACTGTCCCGAATTTGCATCAGCTTCATATCCTGTTATCGGTTCAGGCGAAAATGTAAGTGTTACAGCTACAATCACAAATCAGGATAACAACAAGAGAGCTACAATCGGAACTTACAGCTTCAATTTTGCAGAGGGCACATACACTTGTCTTTCAGGCGGTGATATCTACAGCGCATTTGAGTCAATCGGTGCATTCCCCGAGCCTGAAACAGAAGCACCTCCTGTTGTAGAAGATCCTCCTGTTAGTGACGAACCTGTTCTTGTTGGTCCAAATGGTGAAGAACCAATAGAAGGACAGACAGGTGTTTGGATTGACGGTAATTGGGTATGGTATCAGATAGGCTCAAATGGTGACTGGGTACTGCAGGAAGACGGACAGTATATGTGGATATGGTATGAACCGGGTGTAAACGGCAACTGGATAACAAACGAGTACGGTTCACAGACATGGCAGTGGCTGTGGTAAACACATCATCTTTCAGCGGAATTATATTGAAATGCTTAGGGGGACTCTATACAGTAGAGTCCCCTGACGGCATATTCGAGTGTAAAGCAAGGGGCATATTCCGCAGTAAAGGGATAAGTCCCTCTGTTGGTGACAGGGTTACTGTCAGCGGCGGAGTAATCTCCGAAATAGGAGAGAGGAAAAATTATCTCATCAGACCCCCTCTTGCTAATTTAGACCAGCTTATATTTATAGTGTCAACGGTCAGTCCAAGTCCCAATTATCTCATACTTGACAAGTTTATAGCAATCGCTGAGTACAAGGGTATTGAGCCAGTTGTAGTCATCACAAAGACAGATTTGGGCGACAGCAGCGATTTGAAGGCGGTTTACGGCGCTATAGGCATTAAGATAATGGAAGTTGACTATTCTGATGAAAGCTCCATAGATGCCGTCAGAGAGCTTCTAAGCGGAAAAATAAGCGCATTTACCGGAAACTCAGGGGCAGGAAAATCAACGCTTCTAAATGCGGTGGATTCATCTCTGAATATCCCCACAGGAGAAATCAGCAAAAAGCTTGGCAGAGGTCGTCATACTACTCGCCACGCAGAGCTGTACAAGTTGAATGGCGGCGGATATATTGCTGATACCCCCGGATTTTCCACCTTTGAAACGGCTCGCTATGACATAATCCGCAAGGAAGAACTGGCAGGCTGTTTCCGTGAATTTGAGGGTATAACAGACAATTGCCGTTTCCGCGACTGTTCTCATACCTGTGAAAAGGGCTGTGCAGTCCTTGAAGCTGTAAAAAATGGTGATATCCCGAAGATACGGCATGAGAGCTACTGCGCCATGTATGACGAGGCAAAACAGCTTAAGGAGTGGGAGCTGAAATGAGTATCTGTACAATTTTTGCAGGGGGCAAAATCAGCGGCACGGATTTTATAAATCCTCATGAAATTCGTGAAAAAAGCGGACTGATAATCTGTGCTGACAGCGGACTTCGCATAGCTGAAAAGGTTGGTATCACTCCTGATTTAATTGTGGGAGATTTTGATTCCTACACAGGCACTCTGCCCGAGGGTATTGAGATATACCGAAGTGTACCCGAAAAGGACGATACTGATACGCTTATGGCGGTGAGAATCGCCATTGACCGCGGATATGACGAAATAAGGCTCTATGGTGGTCTTGGTGCAAGATTTGACCACAGTTTTGCCAATATCCAGACGCTGATTTTCGCCTATGAAAACGGCTGTAAAATGTCCATTTACGATTGCGACAATATACTGACTGTCCGTGGCGCAGGGGAGTATGAGTTCCCCCGTAAAAACGACTGGTATTTCTCTCTGTTTGCCCTGACTGAAAAGGCTGAAATAGGGGAGCTTAAAGGGGTAAAATATCCCCTTGAAAGCTACGAAATGAGCATTGCCTATCCTATCGGTGTAAGCAACGAAATAACGACAGATAAAGCGTATCTGCGGATTAATTCGGGAATTGTTCTTGTAATTGAATCAAAAAAATAACGAGTGGCGGTTAAGGTAATGATTGTATAGAAATATGATAAAGCCGTTTTTGATGTTTAGTCAAAAGCGGCTTTGCATTGTTTATAATGATATCTTAATTGATTGATAAATAGAAAAATTGTATCGTGAGGGAGAACTATGCTTAATATAAGACCATATCGAAGAAACGATAGCAAAAAAATAGCAAATTGGTGTAAGGAAAAGATAGCATTTTATAAATGGAGTGAGGGACGGTTAGGAGAATTTCCAGTTTCGCCTGATCGAATTGAACAAGCTGTTTCTGGAAGAATAGATAATGAACGATATTTTCCATTTACAGCATTCGATGAAACTGGTGTTGTAGGATTTTTTACTCTTCGTCAACCGTATGATAAGGTCGATGAATTAAGCTTCGGTTATGTAATTCTTAGTCCTCATGCAAGGGGAAAAGGTTATGGAAAGCAAATGTTGAAGTTAGGCATAAAATTTGCATTTGAATTATATGGGGCTTCAAAAGTCCTATTAGAAGTTTTTGAAAACAATCAAAACGCTTATTATTGTTATAAATCAATTGGATTCAAAGAAAACGGTAATACTACCATTTATAATTTGTGTGGCGAAAAATGGAAAAGCATAGAGATGGAGATAAATCGCTAATTTCCAATTGATCGATGCGAACATAAATAAAATCCAGAGGAGACATATATCTTCTCTGGATTTGTTTTTATCTCTTATTATTATAATCATCAAGGAAATTATGAGTTCCCGAATTGTCCTTATAGGCGATAATCGTGTTGAGATTGACATTTTCCACGCTTCTGAAAATATTTTTCTCAACCTGTGGATTAATCTTTTTCAGCTCGGCAATAAGGGATTTCACCTCCATACGCTTTGAAGCGGAACTGCCGTCCTCGTGAATGGTTGAGCAGGTTTCGGTGAATTTGCAGGCACATTGTATAAATTCCAGTTCATTATACGTACACCAATGCTTAATATCAGCTTCACGGACAAGATACATGGGGCGTATCAGCTCCATTCCCTCAAAGTTGGTGCTGTGAAGCTTAGGCATCATTGTCTGCACCTGTCCGCCGTAGAGCATACCCATGAGAATTGTTTCGATTACATCGTCGAAATGATGTCCTAAAGCGATTTTATTGCAGCCTAACTCTTTAGCCTTGCTGTAGAGATATCCGCGTCTCATTCTTGCACAAATATAGCATGGATTCTTTTCAATATGTACAACAGAGCCGAAAATATCCGACTCAAATATATTTACGGGAACAGAAAGCTTTGCGGCATTTTCCTCAATTCTGCGGCGGTTTTCCTCGTTATATCCGGGGTCCATAACAAGAAATACCACTTCAAAGGGGAATTTATCATGACGTTTTAGTTCCTGAAAAAGCTTCGCCATAAGCATCGAATCCTTGCCGCCGGAAATACAGACGGCAATTTTATCGTTGGGCTGAACAAGGTCGTATTCGTTTATACTTTTGGTGAACTTGCACCATATACTCTTTTTGAATTTTTTCCGCAGGCTCAGTTCAGCCTTTTCAGTTGTTGCTTTAATCTCGTCTATGGATATATTCACGTTATCACTCCGTTGTATGTACCCCTTTGATAAGGGGAGTAGAATTACTTGTTAAGCTCTGCCATAGGGTCAATATAATTGCCGTTGTGGAGCATTTCAATATGAAGATGAGGTGCAAGAGCGGATTCAATATCTGCTGTATCGCCTACAGTACCGATTAAATCGCCGCTTACAAGCATATCGCCCTGCTGTACAGAAAGTCCGTTAGAAAGTCCGCAGTAGCGTGTGACATAGCCGTTATGATGGTCAATTACTACGGTTACGCCCCAGATTGAATCGTTTTCAACTTTTGTAACTTCGCCGTTTGAAACAGCATAAACCTCTGCGCCCACCTCTGCGGCGATATCGGAGCCGTTATGTGTTTGCCATGAGCCAGTAGTAGGATTCTTTACAAGTTCACCGCCGCTGAAAATTCCGATAACATCGCCCATTTCCGCAAGAGGAGCTTTGAGATTTTCAAGCTTTGCCGCTGCAACAGGTGCAGAATCCTCTGGTATTTCCTCAACAACAGGCTCAGCAGGGTCGATGATTATTGCCTCAGCGGGCAGTGTTGCCACAGGTGGTGCAGTAGCAACAGGCTTTGCAGTTGTGTTGGGAGTAGTCAATCTGTAGGCAGGGGATGTTCCCTTGGGAAGATTGTTTACTCTCTTGTCAACAGCTTTTTCTGCTTCAGATTCGGTAATAATCTGTTTTGCGTTAAGGTCGTTTGTCATTTTTTCGCCCTGGTCGTATGCAAAATAGCAAGCAGAACCAATCATTACCGCGCTGATTCCGAGAGCAGCATAAAATCCTTTTGAGCCTTTTGGATTTTCTGAAAACTTTTTCACGTATAATACCTCCGTTAATAACAATTGTTAAAATAGTAAATTCCTGTGAACAATCATATTATTAACGGAAAAAATGGAATTATACGCATATTTTTCTTTTTTACGATTAAAAGTTTACAATATATTAAAGGGGACGCTCTCTCTTGCAGAGCGTCCCCTCTTTTAAAACATTCCTTGGGACTGTTTTAAAATTCACCCCTTGCAGAGCGCTTAAATGCTACGCAGAGCTTCGCTCTGCGTGGGACGCTGTCCCACACTCTGCCAAAGGCTCTGCCTCTGGACTCCGCCAAAGGTTTCACCTTTGGAATCCTTTCTTATGCACTTTTATTGCTTTTTGCTAACGGCTAACGGCTAATAGCTGTAATTATAATACTGCAAGCTTTGCAAACTGTGCCTTTAATGCAGGATAAATCTCGCGGTAAAGCTGATAATATTTCTCATATTCCCCTACATTTGCCTCAACAGGTGCCTGTATCTTGTCTGTCTTGACAATTGCTCCGCAAGCCTCGGGAACGCTGCTGTAAATTCCTGCACCTACTGCCGCAAGGATTCCTACACCAAGAGCAGGACCTTCCTTTGAAGCCGCTGTTTTAACATTGCTGTTGAACAAATCAGCAAGCATACTTCTCCAGAGGGGCGATGAACCGCCGCCGCCGCAAGCCATCATATCGCTTACGTTTACGCCCATTTCACGGAATACCTCAACGCAGTCACGGAGAGAATAGCTTACGCCCTCCATAACAGCACGGAGCATATCACGGCGTGTATGAATTGCGGAAAGTCCGAAAAATACGCCTCTTGCGTCGGGGTCGAGATGAGGTGTACGCTCGCCCATAAGATAAGGAAGATAAAGCAGACGGTTTGAACCAACGGGAACAGCCTCTGCCTGCTTATCCATAAGGTAGTATTCGTCAACTCCCATAAGCTTAGCTGTTTCCTTTTCGGTCATGCAGAAATTATCTCTGAACCATTTCAGAGAAAGACCTGCGCCCTGTGTTACGCCCATTACGTGCCAAGTGTTCGGTACAGCGGCACAGCAGGTATGAACTCTGCCAAGCTTATCAATGGCGATATCAGATGTATGAGCAAATACAACTCCGGAAGTGCCGATTGTTGTAAATGCCTTACCGTCCTCAACTACGCCTGTACCAACGGCAGCAGCAGCATTATCGCCTGCACCGCCTACAACGATAGTACCTTCGCAGAGACCAAGTTCATCAGCCATAGCCTTTGTGAGCGTGCCTGTAACCTCGCAGGATTCGTAAACCTTGCCAAGCCAGTTCTTATCAATTTCAAATGCTGTAAGCAGCTCATCAGACCACTTTCTGTTAGGAACGTCAAGAAGCTGCATACCGGAAGCGTCGGAAACCTCTGTTGCATACTCATTTGTAAGTACAAATCTGAGGTAATCCTTAGGCAGAAGTATATGAGCAACCTTGCTGTAAATTTCGGGTTCGTTATTCTTTACCCAGAGAATTTTTGCAGCTGTCCAGCCTGTAAGGGCAGGGTTTGCTGTGATTTCAACGAGTTTTTCTCTGCCAACGATACGGTTCATTTCCTCAACCTCTGCGGCTGTACGCTGGTCGCACCAAATAATAGACTTTCTAAGGACGTTGTTGTCTTTATCAAGCATAACAAGGCCATGCATCTGACCTGAAATACCGATTCCCTTAACATCCTCTTTTTTCACACCACTCTGAGCCATTACAGCCTTGATAGTGTTAATCATAGCGGCGGACCAATCAGCAGGGTCCTGTTCTGCGTAGCCGTTTTTAGGCTGATACATTGGGTATTCGATAGTTTTTGAAGCAATAACGCTTCCTGCTTCATCGAAAAGCACTGTTTTTGTACCGCTTGTACCGCAGTCAACTCCAATTACATAAGACATATTTTTTTCTCCATTCGTATTGAATTTTAACTCCGCTAATTAAAAATCCCAAAGCAATACTGCTGATATGAGGGTGCAATATTGCGATATAATTAATGGGAAAGCATCATATTTGTATACTCTCCCATTATATTCTTAGTTTAATAAGTCAATTGAAAATGTTCTTTTTTCTGTGTTGAAGTAGTCTTCAAGTTCAGCTACATAGTAACGGAAACAGGTTTTTCCGTTGAATTTAAGCACATCACCCTCGTCAGAAACTCCTAAATCTTTGAGCTGTTCGTCTGTAAGCTCTGTAAGAGCTATAGTGTTATCTTTTCCGAGGTCATACAGTGTATATCCGAATTCATCAAGGTGAGATTCGCTGAAAGCCTTATAACCCTTGCTGTCAAGTTCAGAAAGGTATATTTTCTCGCCCTGCATACGTCCGATTGCTGCATAAAACTCTGCTGTGGGTTCAAGGACATAGTATCTGCCTGATGAATCCTTGCCGATATCAAATGCAGCAAGCTGTGTTTCGTTAAGGTCGTCAAGTTTTAGTGGGTCAACATCGGAAGCCGATTTGCCGATTTCTATAAGCTTGTAGAGGTTGATGCCCGATATCTGAAGTCGGTGGTCAATGGCTATACCATATTTATCAAATTCTGCATCTGTGAGAGTAACAAGAATATTGTCAGAAATGCCGTTGAGCTCATTTGTAATATCAGCTCTTGTGCCTGTGGACCATTCGAGCTCTACAGTTTCGAGCATTGGGCGTTCCTGATAGCAAACACGCTTCATATTTTTAAGTGTAAAAGTAACAAAGGGATAAACCACATCGGCATAATTGGGTTCAATTACGATGGAAGTACTTCCTCCGGAAGTGTCCTCTGTATTTATAAGTTCATAGCGATAACGTCCTGATGGAGATTCGCCGCTTTTAAGAACTTCTGTTTTTGCGTGAGTAACGAAGAACGAGGAGAACAGGAAATATCCCAGTGCACCGAATATATACATAAGGAGTATAAGCGTGCCCAGCAGGGTTTTCTTTCCTTCGCCTGCGCCTGAGAAAAGGAGTATGATGATTCCAACTGCGATAATTGGTATCAGCAGGACTTTTTCTTCGAAGTACATCAGTACGACAGGTACCATGGCTGTAAGTATCACAAAGCTTGAAATTTTTGTAAGAAGTTGATTTCTTGTATAGAGCATCAGTACCAGAGCAATTACCGATACTGCGGATACAAGCATACATACAGATGAGCGGGACTGAATATGAATATCATAGAATATGGAATAATAGCACAGGAAACATACCGCAACTGTATAAAATACTGCAATAATGGATACAAAACGTTTTGTCCACACGTTTGAGAAAAAAGCTTTCATTTATAACCTCCGAATGTCACATCTTTAAAGAAAATAAATTCTATTTACACATATATATTATTATAGCATTTTTCGCTTAAAGTTACAAGTCCTTTTTTCAATTATTTATTACTAAATGGTTACAATTTCCAAACACTTTACAAGTCCTACAAAATATGATATAATATAAAGAGATAACATAGGAGATTTTTAACAATGGCAGATAAGAAGATTAATAAAAGAAAATTTGTTTTCGCTGTGCTGACAGCGGCTGTTATGGTTTGCATATTCCTTTTTTCTTGTGAAACTGCAGATGAATCCTCAGATACAAGCGGCATAATTGTAAATCTTATTCTGAATATATTCTACAGGAATTTTGAAAATATGACATTGGCAGAGCAGACAGAAATAATGTCTCAGATTAGTCATATTATACGTAAAACTGCGCATTTTACTATATACGCCGCGCTGGGATTTTTTTCATCATTTACTGTTGGGCAGCGAAAGCTTTTCAGTAAGGGTTCACTTGGAGTTGTGCTGTTTTGCTTTATATATGCCGTTTCTGACGAGATACATCAGTATTTTGTGCCGGGCAGGTCATGTATGTTCGCTGATATGCTTATTGATACCTGCGGCGGAATTACAGGAATGACAATATCATTTCTTATTATGAAAATATTTCGCAATAGGAAGTAACAAATATGATTCTGCGGAATATAATAGGATATGAAAAGGAGGGTTACATATGAAAATTATTGTAATCAAAAGTCCAAAAATTCTTTCAGGATTTCTGAGAGTTATATTCCGCATTAAAAAGGAAGATGAAGTGATGTGAAAAAAGGCGAACCGCAATGGTTCGCCTGATTTTTTGATTACTGTGCTGCAACTGTAACTGTTGTGGTGCTGTTGGTATTTGTTGTACTTGTGCCTGTTCCTGTTGATGTGGTGGTTACTGTAGTAGTCTTTGCTGTTGTTCCGCCTCTTACTTCGGGAGTAAGTTCGGCTGCCTTTTTCTCCTCGCTGAATCCGAAACATTCTTCGTATGCGTCAATTATATCATGTACCATATACTTTGAATATTCACCGCCCTCGATAACTCCTGCAAAGGCAATCTGTGGGTCATGAGCAGGTGCAAATCCGATAAATACCGAGTTCTGCTTTCTCAGGTCGTTCATATCCGTCTGGGGAGTACCTGTCTTGATAGCCACATCAAATCCGAATCCCGTCAGACCATATGGAGAGGGAACGTTTCTTGACGCGTCAATCATACCGCCAATGATATAATCATATACATAATCGTTATTGAGCTCTATTTTTTCAGCTACAGTAGGCTTTGTCTTTGATGTTATTTCCTTTGTGCCGTAGTTGTAAAGGCTGTCTACCAGATATGGCTTATAGCGTACACCTCTGTTGCCGATTGTGCTTGCCACATTTGCAAGCTGTAGGGGAGTGAAGCCGCAGTCCTGGTTACCGATACCTGCCTGTATTACATAACCGATATACCATGTCTGTCCGCGTTCGGCAAAGGTTTCGGGATTACAAAGGAATCCGCCTGCATCTCCCGTCTCAAGACCAAGAGGAGAACCAAGACCATATAATTCTGCGTATTTTGTTATATTATCAATGCCAAGCTGGCGTGATACCTCGTAAAAGTAAACGTTGCAGGATACCTCAATGGCGCGGCGGACGGATATTCCTGTATGATATCCTGTACACTGGAATTTTCCACCGTAGAACATATAAGTTGTACGGCAGTCAAATGAGGTGTAGCCGTCTACAATACCCTCGTTCAGACCTGCTGTTGCGGTAATGGTCTTGAATGTAGAACCGGGGAGATACAGACCCCATGTGCAGCGGTTGAACATGGGAGAATTGGGCTCTTCCAGCAGTTTATCGTAGTTTTCTTCAAAATCTTTAAGATTATAGGTAGGAGCTGTTGCCATTGCAAGAACTGCTCCCGTTTTAGCATCAAGGACTGTCAGTGCGCCTTTTTCAACCTTTTGTCCATTGTAATATCCGAAACGGTTGAGAAAATTGTCAAGAACTCCTTGAATTTTAATCTGGAAATTGCCGTCAATGGTAAGCTTTACAGTCTGACCCGGAACAGTTTCTTCAAGTGTGCGGATATCGGCAATTGCGCCGTTAAGAATTGTTACTTCTTCAATTCCGTTTTGTCCTCTTAGTTCTGTTTCCATAGCGTATTCGATACCGCTTTTGCCTACTACGTCATTCATGGCGTAGCCTTTTTCTTTCAGTTCGTCGTATTCCTCAGCGTAGATAGGACCTACCATTCCTATTTCGTGGGGGAGGATATCTCCTCTTACGATTTGTCTGTCAGCGGATTTAACAGCGTTTATGCCTTTAAGTACGCTGCTCAGCTCTTTTAATTTGATAACAGTTGATTTTTTTACGTTCTTGGCAAGTACAAGGTCGTTGTTATATGAAAAATCCTTGGCAAGCATAGCATATCGCAAGCCTGCAATAATACGTTTTTCTTCTTCGGAATATTCTTCGGAAATTTCATAGTCGGAAATAAGCTTATCAACGCAGTTTTCAGCAGTAGCGTATACATTGAGATTCAGTTTTTCTGTTACGGTATCCGTATTTTCTTCGGTATACTCATAGGGTTTTGTCATAGTAATAGGAAGAACTTCCTCAAAAATGTATTCCTTAGCGTATAATTCGTTGTATACTCTCAGGAGAATAGCATTTCCCTCTTGATACTCTTTCGGGAAAAACGCGTACTGCAATACTATATCAGTGACTGACGTGTTGCCGATTATGGTATTTCCGCGGTAATCAAGGATTTCTCCACGAGTAGGGGTTACTTCACGCTTAAATGTTACAGCATCGCTGTCATATCTTGGAGCAGTTATCGCACTATCGCCCTCTACAATCTGGAGCTTTATCAGCTTCATTGATGAAAGTACGCCGAGGCATATAACTAAAAGTACGATAGCTACAGATTTTATTGTATCTGAAACAGATTTCATTTTGCCTCCTAACTTGTGCGGATAACTTCCTCAATTGTCAGATGTTCCTTAGGCATAAGGAGATTGTTTATAATCCTGAAAATAACATAGAGGACAACAGAGGAAATAAGGGTATAAAGCCATACTTTCATTGTAACTCCCGTAAATATCCTTTCAACGTCGGCATATCCCCATATTTCATAGAAAAATTTATAGTCAAGCCAGCATTGGAGAAAGGACATTGCGGCGGTGGTTATCATATAATTAATAAACTTTTTTCGCAGATACAGTTCATATATCAGTGTGGTTGCAACGCAGAATACTGTCATGACAACCGCGTTGAAGCCTAAAAGTCGTCCGCAGGCTATATCAATAAGAAAGCCGCAGAAGGCTCCTGTATATGCTGACGCCATAAGGTCGTTGTTTACGGCGATAAGCAATGCTGCGGGAACAAGAAGCACGGGTTTTGTCCATGAACCTGAGGTCATTATGATGAAACTGCCGAATATTATAAGGAAATAAAGCGTCCAGCGTATAGTTGTTTTAATGTAGAGGATACGTTTTTCACGGGGTGTTTTCAGCCTCATCGTTATCCTCCTTTTCTTCGCCGTCCTTTCCTTCAAAATCGGTTATAACAAATACGGAACGGAGACGGGAAATATCAGCGCATGGCTCGATTTCTGCATAAGCGGAAAGACCGTTAGCCTCAATGCCAATTTCCTTAACAGTGCCTATGGCGTAATCCTTCGGGAAAAGTCCGCTGCTTCCTGATGTTATCATGAGGTCGCCCTCTTTGATTTTATGGTTTTTGTCGAGATGCGTCAGCTTTGTCTTTTCGTTTTCGGCGGTGAGAACTGAGCCCTCTATGATACCAAAATCCGTATTTGTTGATGAGCATATTGCTGCAATGGACAAATCGGGAGAAAGAAGTGTACGCACTGTTGAGCTGTGCTGAGATACTTCTATAACGATTCCCACAATTCCTTCGGGCGTGATAACAGGAGAATATGGCTCTATGCCGTCGGCATAACCTCTGTCGATTGTAAAGCCTTTGAATGGGTCGTTTGCCACATATCCCATAACTTCCGCAGGCTGAGAGAAAATGCTGTCGGGGTGCTCTTCTTTGATTACGACAAGTTTTCGGAGCTCTTCAACTTCTGCTACAAGGTCGTCATATTTTGTAAGCTTTTTATTCAGTTCGCCGATTTGTCTTTTCAGCTCCAGATTTTCTTCATAGTAAGCGTCGGCATTGTTTATACTGTCGGCGTTTTTTTCAAGCTTCATTGAAATGCTGTTTGAAACAAAGCGGAAAGGCTTTGTTATGGTGTTTATAAAGGAAGCTCCCGACAGAGAGTAGCCGCCCTTTGTTACGGAGTATATCATAATACCCACGAGAAAAGCGAGAAAGGCAAGCAGGACTTTAAAACGTGTGCTTTTCAAAAATTCGCCCATTTAGTGCCTCCTTAGTAATACTTGACGTTTTCTGTAAGTGAATCCTGATAGTCATTGATGTTTTCCAGTATTTTTCCCGTACCCTCGGCAACACAGTCGAGAGGATATTCTGCGATATATACAGGCATACCTGTCTCACGGGAAATAAGCTTGTCGAGACCTCTCAGCAGTGCACCGCCGCCTGTAAGGGTGATTCCGTGGTCAATGATATCTGCTGAAAGCTCAGGGGGAGTTTCTTCCAGAGTAGCCTTTACTGCGTCTATAACCTTTGCAAGAGGCTCAACAAGAGCATCGCGTATCTCGGCGGAATTTACAGTTACATTTTCAGGGAGACCGTTAAGCAGATTGCGTCCCTTAATTTCCATTGTATCCTCTTTTTCGCCCGGGAATGCAGAGCCGATTTCAACCTTTATATTCTCAGCAGTTCTTTCACCGATAAGAAGATTGTACTTCTTTTTGATGTAGTTGATGATTGAAGCATCAAATTCATCTCCGGCGCATCTGAGGGAGCGTGAAGCAACAATGCCTCCGAGAGAAATAACGGCAACCTCACTTGTACCGCCGCCGATATCCACAATCATACTGCCTGAGGGAGTACGTGTAGGGAGACCTGCGCCGATAGCGGCAGCCATAGGCTCCTCGACAATAAGGACGTTATTTGCACCTGCTTTTTTGCAAGCCTCACGGACAGCACGTCTTTCAACGGCTGTAACGCCTGAGGGAATACAAATAATAACGTTAGCCTTTGTGAGTATTGTACCCCTGAGAGCCTTTTTTATGAATTCCTGAAGCATAGTTGTAGCAATGTCAAAATCTGCTATAACGCCGTCTTTCAGCGGACGCACGGCAACGATAGAACCGGGAGTTCTGCCGATTACTTCCTTAGCCTCCATGCCCACATAGCGTGTTTTATCTGTACGTGTATTCACGGCAACAACAGAGGGTTCTCTTATGATTATTCCCTTGCCTCTGAGATATACAAGGGTATTTGCAGTACCTAAATCAATACCAATATCTTTTGTAAACATTTTCTTGCTCCTTAAATTTATTTTTACACATTATTTTAAATTATTTAAAAATCTTTGGAGCTGTTTTGGTGTAAATTATTATGGCAGTTACAATAAGAAATACCTGTGCGATATTCATTGTAAACATAAATCCTATAGTAAAATCAATTACACCGCCGAAAGTAAAGCGGGTGGGTTCAAAACCAAATGCTCTGCCGTAGCTGAGCCAGCTTAGACCTTCTGTTCCCACAACTGCGGTTCCTAAATAGTGACCAAGCATTATAGCTGTGCCGAGAAGGAATGCAACATAAAGCTTTTTCATTTTTTATCTCCTTTTTGTTTATTATTATGTATAGGTTCTCTTCAGATACCCGAAGAGCCGAAGCCTTTTTCGCCTCGTTCTGTTTCTGTAAGGGTATCGCTTACTTCAATTTCGGGGAAAAGCACCTTGGTGGGAATCAGCTGAGCGATTCTCATACCGTCCTCAACGGTAAAAGGCTCTTTTCCGTGATTTATAAGGGGGATAAACCAAGCGCCGCGGTAGTCGCTGTCAACAACTCCAACGCAGTTTGCAAGGGTTACACCGTATTTTGTAGAAAGTCCCGAACGGGGATAAATCAGCAGTGCCACATCATCGCAGTCGGTCATTGCAGTAAGTCCCGTAGGAATCATTTTTATCTCATTGGGAGCGAGAACAACAGGCTCATCAACTCGTGCGCAGATATCAAGTCCTGCACTTGCGGCAGTTGCCCGAGAGGGAATTATGGCTTTTTCGTCAAGCTTTTTAAATGTGAGTTTCATATATTTTCGCATACTCCTCTGTAGTATAATCCCCGTGTTATGTTAAAATCGGGCTTTTTCCGCGATACTGCGGCAATTGTCTCCGCTTTGTCCTCATCATGCAGAAGAACAGCGTAAAATGCAGTATTTTTCAGCTTGTCCATGCGGTCGCCCATGTAGAGAATATCGGAGTTTAGAATCTCAACATACTCTTTGGAGCAGGCAACAGGCAGCTTCCGCGCAGTTCGGTCAATCAGACAGCCTGTGCAGTTTTTACAGCCTTTTTCATTCTGAATGGGGCAGTTGCGCGTAAGCATAAGTGGCAGTCTGCCGTATATTATCGCTCCAAGTGGCAAATCTGTCCGCATATTTTCCAGCTGATTCAGCGTCATTTCAGGGGATATGATACAATCCTCAAAGTCCAGACGATGCAGATGTTCAGCGGAATATGAGTTGAACAGATTCATGGTAAAGCTGCCGTGGAGAGCGAATCCCAGAGATTTGCCAATAGCCGCCGTATCAAGAGTATGGCAGAGAATATGGCTTAATCCCATGTTTTTCAGCTCAGCAAGGCGCAGGATTAACTTTTCCTCATCAACGATAAATCGCGGAGGTGAAATAATAAGCTTTTCTTTGGAAATAGCCTCTGCAAGCTGTTGAGTAATTATATTTTCGGGAACAACCACATACTGAGAATAATCAGCGGCGGCAACAGCCTGTTCAGCAGTGCGGCAGAAAGTCCTTACAGGGTAATTATCCCCATGAGGCGGAATATTCTGCGGCTTTTCGGGAGTATAATCCGTGATTGTATACCGCGGTTTATTATACTCTATCAGTTTATCTGTTAATTTTTCAACAACAGCGCGGCGAAGTTCGTTTAATTTGCCTGCGGGGACAAAAAGACCGTCGTCAATATCTGCTGTGATATTTCCAAGAGCAAAAACAGTATCTCCAAGTTTGGAAAGCTGTTTTTCAAGGGATTCAGTTGTCGTCGGGGATTTCTGCGCAATATCGGGGATATCTCCCATAACCTCTGCGGAGAGATTTCCGCATACAGCCGTGATTTTCACAGGCTGTCCGTTTTTTATAATGCCGTAGAAATCCACAGTATGCACCTTGCGCTCGCTTCTGTAAAGCTCATGGAGAGTTGGAATAATCTCCTTTGCGGCAATGACATCATCTTTTTCGCGGATGCCAAACATATTTTGTCTGTTTCCCGAAAAATAGCCGTCGGTGAAGCCGCTTCGTGAGAATATACCGCGGAGCATTTTCATATCCGGAGCAGTTCCGTCAAGGGATTTTTTCAATTCCGAAACAGCGGCAGCAATATATTCGGGGCGCTTCATGCGTCCCTCAATTTTCAGCGAATCCACACCAATTTCACGCAGTTTATCCGTAGCTTCAAGAAGCGAAAGGTCTTTCAGGGACAAAGCGGCGGAATTTTTGTTTCCGTCGGCGGAAAACGGCAATCGGCAGGCTTGTCCGCAGCAGCCGCGGTTTGCGGAGCGTGAGCCGATAACAGCGGACATATAGCACTGTCCTGAAACTGACATACAAAGCGCGCCGTGTACAAAAACCTCAACCTCGATATCCTCTTTGCATATCTTTTCGAGGGTATCAGCGGAGAGCTCACGGGCAGGCACAACACGGGAAAATCCCATGTCTTTGAGCAATCGCGCACCTGCGGCGGTATGTACTGAAAGCTGAGTTGAACCGTGAAGCACAGCGTCGGGAACTGCTGAGCGTATGATATCAACAGCGCCTGTATCCTGTACAATAAAGCCGTCAACGCCGTATTCTGCGGCTTTTTTTATGAATCTGCAAAATTCACGGGCTTCGTCGTCGGAAATAACTGTATTTACAGCGAGATAAAGCTTTGCATTGTGAATATGGCAGAGCCTTACGGCTTCGGCAATTTCAGAATCGTCAAAATTCGCGGCATTATTTCTTGCAGAGAATTTTTTTCCGCCGATGTATACCGCATCTGCGCCTGTACGGAGAGCCGCAGTCAGCGATTCAAGGCTTCCTGACGGTGCGAGTATCTCAGGGAGCTTCATTCAAGACTTTCCTTGAGTTGCTTGAGTTTTACCATATTTTCAAGCTGTATAATCTTAGCCTTGAGAGCCTCAATTTCCTTTTGTGCGGAATCGCGCTCAATACGGCTTTTTCCTGCCTCGTCCACATATTCCTTAGTCTGAGTGCGGATATTATCAAGCTTGATATTGGCTTTGTTGAGGTCATCAAGAACGCTGAGAGCAACCATAATAGCGGCAGTATATGGAGAAGTTCCGCTGCCTGAATTCATGTGCTCATTGATTTTTGCTTCTAAGGCACGGGCGAGGGAATAAACGTAATTGGGAGATTCTGCGGTTCTCAGCTTATATTCCTTTCCGCAGATGACAACTTTTACATCATTAAGCATTTTTTTGTTTCCTTTCTGTTTATGTCTGTTTTTTTGTAGGGGCGGATATTATCCGCCCGCAATTTCGGAACGAAATTTAATTTTCCGATAGTCTTATACGGATATTATCCGTTTTATTTCTCTGATAATTTATTTATAATCATCTTTGCAATTTTGTAAGCGTCACCACAGCCGAGAGTTATAACCAAATCTCCTGACTGTGCGTTTTCGCATACATAATCGCAAATCTGACCAAAGTTGAAATACTTTCTCTCGTCAGTCCATTCAGCATTTTCGTCCTGTGGGAACCATATGCAATCGGGAATCTGCTCTGCAAGGTGACGGGTAAAAATACCGTAGGTGTTTTTCTCACGGCTTCCCATGATATCCGTCAGCACTGTATAATCAGGTATCTGCAACACGCGGACAAAATCATCAAGGAGCAGTTTTGTACGGCTGAATGTGAAAGGCTGGAAAATCGCCCAAACCTTGCGGAAATTCATTTCCATAGCCGCTTTGAGAGTAGCTTCAAGCTCTGTGGGGTGGTGAGCGTAGTCATCAACAATGGTAATTCCGTTGACTTCGCCAAGCTTATCGAAACGGCGCTTTGCACCGCGGAAATCTTCAAGACCTTTAGCGATGTGCTCAAACTCAACGCCGCAGTAACGAGCCGCCGCGACAGCCGCAAGGGAATTGAGAACATTGTGGATTCCGGCAACGTGGAGCGTGATTTCTCCCAGTTTTTCACCCTTGTACATAGCGTCATAGGTTGTGAGAAGTCCGTTGTGAACGATATTTTCGGGGTAGTAATCACAGCTGTTATCGCTTCCGAAAGTGATAATTTCCTTACCTGTGACACCCTCTAAGGATTTCATAGAATTTTCGTCAGAACCGTTGATTATAATACACTTTGTGGTATTATTGTTGAATTTACGGAATGATTCGATAATATTTTCAAGCGTGCCGAAATAATCCAAATGGTCAGCGTCAATATTAAGAACAACAGAAATATCGGGGAGGAATTTAAGGAAGTGGTCCTCAAATTCACAGGATTCGCACACGAGGATATCGCTTGAACCAGCCTTGCCGCTTCCACCGATACATGGGAGCTTTCCGCCGATATAAGCGGAGAGGTCAATGCCTGCTGTGTACATAATCTGAGTAATCATGGAAGTTGTGGAAGTCTTGCCATGAGTACCGGAAACGCAGATAGCCCTGTCATACCAGCCTGTGACGATACCAAGCAAATCCGCACGCTCCAGAACAGGAACACCGCTTTCCTTAGCAGCGATAAGCTCAGGATTATCCGCCATAATAGCGGCAGTGTGAACGATAAGGTCAGCGCCCTCTATATTTTCCGCTTTCTGACCGATGAATACAGGGATTCCCATATTTCTTACAGCATCAAGAGTTTCAGTTTCGTTATTATCGGAGCCTGTGAGGTAATAGCCCTGCCCGTGAAGAATCTGAGCGAGAGGGTACATACCGGAGCCGCCGATACCGATAAAATGAATATGTTTTTTTCCGTTGAGAATGTTTCTGTCCAAGTATATCACCTTTCTTGAGTTAGAATAAGGTACAATTAGCCATAGTAAACCTATTCTATTATTATACTATATTTTTTCGATTATTTCAATAGTTAAAAAGGAAAAATATGACGGAATTTAAAAATGTTTTCGTTTATTTCTTGTAAATAATTTTATCTTTTGCTTTTATGCAACTTGATTATTTGAAAAATAATGAATTTTTTGTAAAAATGTATTGCTTTTTTTAGAAATATCGGTTATAATATTAGTAAGACATATATGAACCTGTGGAAAGGTTCGAAGCGTATCAATAGGATATGCTTATTTTTTGGAGTATATTATAATATATGTCAGTCATAAGGAGGTTTTTAACAATGCAGATCACAGACGTAAAAATCAGAAAGCTGATGTCGAGTGGCAGACTTCGTGCTGTAGTATCAATCACAATTGATGATATGCTTGCAGTACACGACATCAAGGTAGTACAGGGCGATGAGAGATTATTCGTTGCAATGCCCAGCCGTAAGGATGAAAACGGAATTTTCCGTGATATCGTTCACCCAATTTCTCCAGATGCAAGACGTTCTATCGAGGAGAATATTCTTGAAGCTTATGAGCGTCAGGCAGCTCTTATTGCAGCAGAGGAGGAAGCTGCAAACGCATATGAGGCTGCTGTAGAGGCTACATATTCCGCAACAGTTGAAGCTGTTGAGGAAACAGCTGAGGTTGCAGCTGAATAATATTGAAAACAAGGCAAGGTTAATAAATAAAAAAAGGAGTGATTTGCCCGATGATATAACTGCTGAAATGTCGGCAAGTGTATAATCGGAACGAGTGGAAAATCAAAGTTAATACGCAGAAAAGCTGTTGAATGGCAGCTTTGTTTGTGTTGCAATAATGATTTTCGCTCTGCATATTCAACGTTTTACCGCAGAGAAATCTGCGGTTTTTTATTATTCTGATTATTTATTAACCGAGCCTTGAATATAAACATATGGAGGAAATAAAAATGTTATCCGTAAAAGAGATCATATCTGAAAGTTTAAAGAAAGCAATCACAATTGAAATTATGGGTAAGCTTCCCGAATGGTTCAGTCCGCCGGAGGATATTCCTGTAAAAGCAGAAATTCATAAGAAGTATCCATTTTATGCAGTCTATGAAAATGATAGTTGTATAGGGTTTGCTGCATTGAAAATCCATAATGAGCAAACTGCTGAAATTTACAATTTAGGAGTACTAAAGGAATTTCACAGAAAGGGAGCAGGACATCTGCTTATGGAAGCCTGCAAAAATTACTGTATCAAGAACAAAAAACAATTTCTTACAGTAAAAACCCTTGATGAATCAGCAGTTTATGAGCCATACAACGGCACAAGAGCATTTTACAAAAAAGAAGGATTTATCCCTCTTGAAGTATTCACAAGCTATTGGGATGAAGAGAACCCGTGTTTATTTCTTGTGAAAGCTATAAGATAAACTGAACGATATGAAAAACCTGTCCGATTTTCTCGGACAGGTTTTTTTGTTGGATTATTTTTTTCTTACAGGCACCCAGATTTCGCCATATTCCTTCTCAACATAAAATTCAAGGTTATAGTTGCCGTCAAGTTCGTATTCCTTACAGTTAGGGAGCCATTCAGTCCAGATTTTAGTATTGACCTCCTGCAAAGCCTTGGGACATTCTCCGTGATAAGGGAAAACTGCCCATAATCCTGCGGAAAACGTGTGTGTTGTACATCCGTCCGGAATTTCATTCCATGGAAAATATATATCAGCAATGAAATAATTGAACTCCTTGCCGTTATTGAAATCTTTGTCATTTCCGTCAACGCAGGCGCCGAACATACCTTTGATTACTTCACCGCCGCCGTTTGCATAATGCTCTGCCCAGAATTTTGGAATTTCCGTGTAGGAAGTATCTGCGCTGAATCTTTTGCATTTGCCCATAATGGTGAAAGCTGCCTTTTCAACAATTTTGTACTCAATCATAGTACCGCCCTCCAGTGTTAATTTTATTTTCAGCGGTGCAAAGCTTTTGATGTTCGCACCTTTTTTCTTTGCCGCAGAGGGAGAAATTCCATGAAATTTTATAAATGCTCTTGTGAAGCTGTCGGGTGAGTCATAGCCGTATTTCAAAGCAATATCAATCACCTTGACATCAAGGGTTGAAAGCTCCTCAGCGGCAAGAGTAAGCCGTCTGCTGCGGATATATTCTCCCACAGTAAAGCCGCACAGCACATTGAAAATTTTCTGGAAATAGAAAGGCGATACGTAAGCCTTAGCCGCAATATCTTCAATTTCCAGTTCACCTGTCAGGTTATCCTCAATATACTGTATAGCGTTTTGTATACCCTCTGTCCAGCTGTTCATATATGTACTTCCTTTCCTCTGCGGTAATTATATTCTAACACAGAAACGGCAAAAATTCCCGACTTTTTGTGCTTTATCCTATGGGATTTTTCGAAATGTCCTTTATTCTCTGATAAAGTCATTATCGGCAGGATTTTCAGTTTCGGCGGAAACATACCTTTCCACAGTCATATGCAGGTCATATTTTTCCCGTAAATCAATGATTTTCTGCATCATAGGTGTATTATGGTGAATATCAAGAGCCTGCTGATTTTCCCAGCTGTCAATAAGCAGGAGAGTATCGGGATTATCAATAGGGAAAAAGTAATCATATCTGATATTGCCTTTTTCTGCTCTTATTTCATCAACTATGCCAAGAGAAATCATTTCCTCAGCGAATTTTCGGGCATTTCCGTTTTTTCCGTTATAATATATATTTACAGTAATAGCCATAACAACTCCTTTTAAATTTCAAGTATTCTTGCCGCCTTAAGAATAGCAATCTGAGTTTTTCCGTCGCGGATAGTGCCATTCATAACAAGCTCAACAGCTTCGGAAAGTGGGATTTTTTCCACATCAAGAAATTCATCTTCGTCAAGGTTCTGATTTTTGAATTCCAGTCCCTTTGCAAGATAAATATGAGTAATTTCCGAATTATAGGCTGGAATTGGGAGCATTTCACCAAGATAAATAAATTCGCGGCAAGTGAAGCCTGTTTCTTCCAGAAGCTCACGTTTTCCGCATATTTCAGGGGATTCGCCCTTTTCAAGCTTGCCTGCGGGGACTTCTCTTGTGGTCGTGCCAAAGGGATAGCGGAACTGCTTTACAAGATAAATTTCGTTGTCATCAGTTACAGGAATAACGCAGACACCGCCGTTATGCCAGAGAACATCGCGAAAAGCCGTGTTTTCGTTCTCCAGAAGCACAGTATCGTGGGTAATGTTGAAAATCAATCCCTCGTATACAGTTTCACTTTTGATTGTTTTTTCTTCAAGATGCATAATTCAATCCTCCGTTGTAAATTTATTCTTTATACAATTCCTTGTGTATATTTCCTCAGCTGTTATTTTCTGGCAAGAGTTATAGTCATAGCTGTGGGAAATTTTACAGAATTTCAGCTTCTTATCGCCTTTTCTGCAAATAAGAACAAAAGCAATAAGCAGAACAGCCGAGCCTATCGAAATTATCATTCCCTCAAAAAGTCCGGGAGTGCGATAGCGGAATGTTATAACATTTTCGCCCTCGTCTGCCTTTACCGCCATAAATCCGTAGGAAACTTTTTCCACATCGGCAGGCTTGCCGTTTACCTCCGCACTCCAACCTTCGCTGTAGGGGACGCTGAAAAATACCAGTTCGGGCTTGTCAAGAGTAATTTCAGCCTCAAATCCCTTGGAATCCCACACAAAAGAACGGGCGCAATTCTGCTGTTTTTCGCGGCAGGCGGATATATAATCCTCTTCATCAAAATTATATACAGCAGGTGAGGCAAGTTCAAGAATATCAGAATATTTCGCAATCTGCTCATCATTCAGAACAAGGGATTTTATAAGAAGCTTTTCCCGTGTGGATTTACCGCGATTTTCCGCAGTTTCTTCGGAAACATAGGTGTCATAGCCAAAGCCCATGGGGATATACAGCTTATTCTCGTATATTTCATAGTATTCGTTTTCGCCGATATACTCAAATCCGTGCAGATATTGTGTTATATCGGATTCAATAGCCGATAATTCATCATTTTCTGAGCTTTTATCGCTGTTGCTCGGTATTTTGCCTGCTTTCAGTTCTCCGTAGCTGTAACCCTCAGATTTCTCACGGTAAAAATATTTCACGGAAAAAAGTCCGCGGAGAGTATAGTGAGTTATATCTGCGCGAGAGGCAACATCGCGCTGTATGCCTACAGAATCGTAAAACTCCATAATGGAAGTACTTACAACGCTCTGGAAAGCGCGCATATTGGGGATTCCCCACAACATAGAGTAGTTGTCGCTGTTTTCAGAAATATCCATACGAAAGAAATTATCCTCGGAAACTTCCTCGTAAACCTGTTCCTTGCCGTTGAGTGCCTTTTCTGTATATTCCGCGGCTGATTCAGGGGTTACTGCCCCATAAATAACAGTAGTCAGCACACATACAAGGCTTGCAAATGCCGTGGCATAGACCATAATTCCGCCATAGTAATATCCCTTGTTTTTCTGGGATATGATATATACAGCCAGCAGGAGCATAACTGCGGCAATTCCAAGAGTAAGCCAGAAATAGCCGAAATCATCGGGGAATGTAAACCAGCTGAGCTTGCCGTCCTTTTCCTCGGGAATAAGTGAAACAAGACCGAAAAACAGCAGCATTCCGACATTTATGAATATAGCAGGCTTGAAATCCGCTTCCTCGTCGTCCAGCGTCTGAGCTGTCATCATGGCAAATATGAGTATTGGCATATAGAACCAGCGGGCATAGTATGCGAAATTGAACATATAGAACATACTATTGAGAATGGGGATAAATGCGCATAAAATGCAAATCCACGAAAGCCTTACAGCCCAATGCTTTTTTCGGGTACGCATAAAGGTTATAACTCCAAGCATGGAGAAAAGGGGCATATATCCGCCTACCGATGACCACTTTGCACCGTCATTCTTGAAAAGATTGGGATATGCTGGAGCGTCAGAGGGCATGAAAAACGCCTGTATTATGCGGATAACACGTGAACCTTCGCTGTATATGATATTATTTTCACCATTAAGATGCTGACCTACACGATAATTTCCCATAATTGCAAGGGCTGAGGGAAGCAAGATAACTGCCGCCATTGCTGTGCCAAGTACAGCCTCTGTGAAAAGTCCCATGAATTTTTTGAATGTAACAGGGAAATCCTTGCATGGCATACGCATGAGGAAATAAAGTATAAGGAATACAACCTGTCCTGTAAAGAAATAGTAGTTGAGAGCCGCCATAAATGCCACAATTACGGCAAAATAACCGCGGCGGCGGTTGCAGATGTTTTCCTCCATAGCAATTAGCATAAGAGGGAAAAATGCGGTTACGTCCTGAAAATGATTGAAAAATATGTTGAAAATCTGAAATCCCGAATAGGAGTACAGAAGTGCCCCTGTCAGTGCCGCTTCCTTTGAGCGTACAAACCTACGGATATAGATATAAGCTGTAAGGGAGGCTATACCGTGTTTCAGCGCCAGAAGTACAGGGAGCGAATATGTCACCAGACTGCGCGGAAGTATAGTCGTAAGCCAGAAAAATGGGCTTGATATCAGATAAAAGGAATAGGAAGTAAGCAAATCTGAGCCTAAATCCGTGAACCAGTTCCAGCCGAATTGTCCGCTTCGCACTGCGTCGTTGACCATATTATAGAACGGTATCTGCTGAGCGTTGTAGTCGCCGTAGTATATGAAATATCCGTTTTCTGTAAGCATTATGGGTGCTAATGCGGCTAAAAGCACAAGAAATCCCATAAAAAATGCAGTAAGATATTTTTCTTTTGTATATTGAGTTTGCCTGAGCATATCATTATCCATTTTTATCCCTCTTTTGCAGAATTTGTCTAATCTATTATATCATACATAAGTGAAAAATAAAAGGGGTAATTGGGAATTAAATAGAAAAATAAATTGTATTCTTGTTTGATATGCACAAATTTAGCGGATGCTAACAGGTTATTCCTACAAAAATGAAATTTTTTTCGTCTTTTTTGCCCTCTAAATACACTGTAATATAGAAACCTTAAATTACAGGGAGAACATATTTTTTAATCAAGGAGGAATTTTTATGAAACGATTAATTGCATTAACAATGGCTTTAGGAATGATTTGCGGTTGTACAGCCTGCGGAGAAAAATCCACGGAAAACAGCGAAAATTCCGCGCCTTTAGCAGAAACTCAGAAGCTTATGCTAAATGCCGCAGATATTAAAATGGGGGATAACTTCAAAAGCATAAGATGTCTTTCCCGTGACCCTTTAAGCGACAATATCCTAACCTTCGGGGAGCTGAAAAGCGGCGGATATGCAGTCTTCATAAGCGGCAGTGATTTCAATGATTATACAGATTTTACATATACCCCACAGGAAAACGAAAATGTACACAGTGCCGCGTTGCTTTCCTACGGGAAAAAGGGTGTTCTGACCGTATTTGAGGGCAAAACATTTATACACATCTATGACAAGGATAATAATTTTGAAAAAACTATAGACTGCGGAGAAGTCATTGACAGCGAAAGACCATATATTTCGCGGATTTATGGCAACGGTGACGACGGATTCATTATAAATGTTGGAAATTCGCAGATTCTTGCGGTTTCCTCTGAGGGCAGATTTCTTGGGGAAATAAAAACAAATGGCATGACAATATGCGGTGTGGTGAATGATTCGGAAAATAAAATCAATATATTGCTTGATAATATGAAAAATATCTATTCAGCTTCCGCGGATTCAGCACAGCTATCCGCAATTACAGCTCAGACCTATAAATCTACAGGTTCTTCCGCATATGCTGTCGGAGCAGGAGCTGGAAAGTATCGGTATATCGGCGTATTTCATGACGGAATTTATGGTTTTACAGATACGGAAATAGTTATGCTTGCGGATTTCCTTGAACTTCCTTTTGAAAACTATCAGGTAAGAGATATATTCATGTTATCTGAAAACGAAATTGTAATAAATGTTTCTGAAGCAGAGGGGGATAAGCTGTATCTGCTCACAGAAGCTGATATTTCTGAGCTGAAATCTAAAGAAGTTATAACTGTTATGAGTGATAGTCAATCGGGCGGCATTTTTGATGAGGAGATAAAAAAGTTTAATGCTGAAAACGATGATTATCGTGCGGAATACAAAAGTTATTTTTTAGAGGAAAGTATGTCTTTTGACGCTGATAGACTTCGAATGGATATGATAAGCGGCAATGCTCCTGATATTATATTATTCAATCCCTTGTTGCCAATTGATACTTTCAACACGGAAATTTTCTGCGACTTATATGAGTTTATCGACAATGACCCCGATATATCCCGTGAGGATTTTATACCCAATGTCCGTGAGGGAATGGAGAGGGACGGCAGACTTGTCATGATTGCTCCGAATTTCAGTTTTTCCACAATTCTTGCAAAATCGGGATATGAGGGCATACGTGAAAACTGGAGCGTTGATGATATGATAACAGCTTACAAAAATATGCCGGATGGCATGGAATTTTTTACCGATGAAGAAATAAATCCCCGTGTCAAATATTTTTCAGAAGCGGTAAATACAGGCTTTTTCATTGACTATGACAAGGGAGAATGTTATTTTGATTCCCCTGAATATATAAAGCTGCTCAATTTCTTCAATGAAAACAATATCGGCTTGAAATGGTCGGAATATACTGCACAGTCCGGAGAAATGCCGTATACTGACCATACCTTTGATATACTTAATGGCAAGCGATTTGTAGAGTTTGAATCAAGCTATAATATTCATTGGTTCGGCAGTCTTTTTACAAAACATCGGGGAGATTATGAAGATAAAATGGTTGTTGCAGGTTTTCCGTACAACAATGTTGAAAACGGCTCGTTTATAAGTTTCGGCAACAGCTACGGCATTATGGAAAATTCACCTCATAAAGAGGGGGCATGGGAATTTCTGCGATATTTCTTATCTGACGAATACAATAACGCTCCGCAGAATTACTATTCATTCTCTGTTATTGAAAAACATTTCGACAGGGCGGCAGATATGACAATGGATAATTTCATCACATTCAAAAGCGACGACAACGGCAGAATAATTGAGGGGGAAATGGAGGAAAAGAAATGGCGTTATGAGGCATATAATAATGAGGGACAGCTTGTTATCGACAAGGAAATTGCGCCATTTACGCAGGAAGAATGTGATTACTACAAGAATATTATTAAAAATGCAAAGGTTCTTCGTTCTGACATTACAGTGGGCAATATTATCCGTGAGGAAACAATGATTTTCTTTGATGAGGAATGTACCGCGGAAGAATGTGCGGATAAGATACAAAAGCGTGTAAGCATTTACCTCAGTGAGAGATACGAATAGAGTGAACTAACAGTTTAAGCATTGGTATAAACTTAAAGCCGACAGTTATTTGCTGTCGGCTTTTGACATGTCCTTTATTTTTGCCGATTCTGCAATAACTATCCCTGTCATTAAAATCAGCATTATCGACGGTATAGGCGAAACTTCGCGATACATATAGCCTGATGATGCAAAAACTGCCGTAACCTCTTCGCTTATAAAAAAAGGCTGTAGTATGCGGCATATGCAATAGCTTATAATGGCAGTCACAGTGCGAATCATCACAAGAGGCATAATTGACAGTTTTCCGTGAAATATAGCAGATATCTGAAAAAACACGCACACACCGCCGAATGAAATAAGCGCTGCCGTTATGGGAATATCCGCGGATGTCTCGGATATGGCAGTTATATCCAGAACAGCAGAAAAAATACTGTCGCTAAATCTGAAGGCTTCTGCAAACCTGTGAATAATCCCAGTTTTTTCCACTATTTTTGTGAATACTGAAAATACAACAACGCAAAGACACATATCTCCCAGAGATTTTCCCGCAGAAGTTACAGAATCTGTTAGTATATTAGCAGAAATGTCTGATTTGCATTTTTTTTCCTCTATGGGATTTTTTCTGAAATAAAAGGATAATATAATTGCAAGTAAAATTTCTGCAATGAAATTTGAAGCAAGAATAAGTCTGCCGATTTCTGCGGTGGAGGCGGCACAGCCAAAGATAAAGGCTGTTCCTGCCCCGAAGCAAAGACCTGCCATAAGCTCAGCTGTTTTTTTAGGAAGTCTTCCCTCTGTATACATGGAGTAAATCATTTTTGCTCCCACAGGGTATCCTGAAAAGAGTGAAAAGAGGAATATTACTCCCATTTCTCCGTTCATACCGAAAATTCGTCGTGTTATCGGGGATATATATCTACCTGCCGAAGACAATACTCCGCATTTCATAAGCAGTACAGATGCGGTCATCATTGCATACAAAGAGGGAATAATTATGGAGATACAGCGGTTTATCCCCACAGCTGCCGCTGCTTTTGCATCTGTGGGAGAAATCAGACAGAAAAGACAAAAGCTTACTGAAAATACAACAGTGAGTATTTTTTTTACATTTTTCATAACATCACCTGCTTAATCATATTATTAAAAGTAAATGATTATGCGGAGGTAAAAATATGTTTGATAAATTAACTGAAAATACTCAGCGGGCTCTTTTTATGGAAGCAGGAATACATATAAGCGGAAACAGGGAGCTGATACTGGAAAATTGCCGAAGAATCGAGGAATGCAGCGATGTCCTCATGTCCCTTTCCTGCGGCAGAATTCTTGTTAATGTATGGGGAAGCGATCTCCGTGCTTTTGATTATAAAACGGGCGGTCTTGTGATACGCGGCAAAATTTCCCGTGTGGAGCTTGAAGAAAGGAGAGGCAGATGAAAAATCAGATACGGGGATGTGTGAAAATCAACGGACAGGGAAAAAATCTCTACAGCTTTATAAATCGTCTGCATTCAAACAGAATATCAATTTTCCGCCAATATGTCAAAAATGGCACTCTTTCCGCTGAAATATATCGCGGCGACCTTGAAAAAGTGTGTGAAATTGCAGCGGAAACGGGTATAGAGCTTAAACATTTTGAATATGATACTCTTTCAAACGAAATTATCCGCAGAAAAGGCAGATTCGGCATTATACTGGGAATAATTTTGGTTTTAGGTGCTTCTCTTTACTTTTCAAGTGTAGTTGTTACCATAGAAATAGAGGGTAATTCTACCGTAAGCGATACTGTTATTATGTCTGCACTTTCAGAAATCGGAATTGAAGAGGGCACGCAATTCGGACAGATTAACTATGTATGGAGCGAAAATCAGCTTCGTCTGATGATTGATAAAATAGCGTGGGTAGGTATGCACCGCACGGGGCATCGTCTTGTGGTTGAGGTAACTGAAATTGTGGAAAAGCCAGATATGCTTATTGAACGCGTTCCCTGTAATGTGGTTGCCTCCCGTGACGCTGAAATTATCAGCACGAAAGTCCGTGACGGGCAGCTTATGCATATTGTAGGTGATTACGTATTAGCGGGCGATATGCTGATAAATGGCATAACTACTGACCAAAACGGAAATATCCTGCTTCATCATGCCATGGGAGAGATAATAGGAAAATACAAGGAAACTGTTGAATTTAAAGGAGAGTTTACGAAAGAACGTCTTGTTTCTACAGGAAAAACTGATAAACGGCGCAGGCTGAAATTGTTCAGCCTTGAAATTCCGCTGTATTTCGGTGAGAACAGATATGATTATTCTGAAAAGACGCAAGTTGAAAATCCACTTTATTTTTTTGGCAAAAAGCTTCCCATAAGTCTGAAATCCACGGAATACAGGGAAATGTCACGTACTGAAAAACAGCTTGACGAGGATACGCTAAGGGCTGAATTAATGGAAAAGATATATCTCTATGAGAAAAATTTTCTTAAAGATTGCAAAATTATTGAAAGAAATATTACAGAAAAAATAACCGAGAAAGATATTACTTTGACTGTGGACTATAAATTAAAAGGCGATATATGCGAACAGCGTGAAATTATGGTGAAATAACAAAAAGGATTCCAAGGCATATCTTGGAATCCCTTTTGTGATTATTATTTTGCCCCTGAGATTATGCCCTCCAGAAGCGTATCATTCCACTTCATAGATGTTCTGTTGAGGATTCCATAACCGTCATCTCCTCTTGCTATGTTGTTATCCCATACAAAGCATCTGATACCACGTTTTTTCGCTGATGAAATATAATAATTATAGTATTCGCTTCGTGTGGAATCATCTGCAATTCCGACACAGCCGAATTCAGCGATAATAAGCGGAGTTCCCTTGTCAATGAATTTTTTCTTCATGGAATCGAATTTTGCATCCAGCTCTGATTTTTCAGATTGCCCGAATGTAGTTGTTTCGCCCGAAGCAAACCGCCATGGTGCATAATAATGTATTGAAACTATAAGATTCTTGTCATTTGGAACAATAACATCATTCATGGCAACTTCCTCAGCACAAGCGCCGTATGCGGATATAATAAGCGACCTTGCGCTGTTTTTTCCACCGCTTGCACGGACTGTATCAACAAAATCCTGAACATAACGGTTTACAACTGCACGTTCTGCCGCAGTTCCGCCCATCCATTCATTGGCGCTGCCAATAGTTCTCGCTTCGTTCATCCCCTCAAATATTAGTCTGTCGCCGTAATCTGCAAAATATGCCGCAACCTGTTCCCATATCTTCTTAAATTTGGCGCTGTCACCTTCATATTCCGCTTCTGTGGGATTGAACCAGATATAATCATCGTGGTGCATATTGATTATAACGTACATATCGTTATCGTAGATATAATCAACGACTTCTTTTACACGACCCAGCCAATCTTGGCTGATTGTGTCGCCGTCCATATGCTCGCCCCATGTTACAGGAACACGGATAGCATTAAAGCCTGCTGATTTTACGGATTTTATAAGCGCCTCCGTAGTTCTGGGATTTCCCCAGCCTGTTTCTGTATCAAGTCCTGTTTTGTTAGTATTGTAACACTCAAGACTGTTTCCAAGGTTCCAGCCTATTTTTATATCCTCAACTATTTCAGCTGAACTGCGGAAACCATAAGATTCCGTCTGTTCTGCTTTTGGCGGCTTATTCTCCGTTTTGTCGGGAGTTACTGCCGCTGTTGAGTCGCCGAGGCTGTATTTTATTGTAACTGAATCAAGAGTTGCATTCTGCTGCTCACTCCACCAATAGCCCAACACGAGCTCACCGTCCTCTGCCGCATAATTTTTTGCCTGAGGTTCAAGAATCCATGTCAGTGAAATTGAAGAATCGTCTGTAAATTCTGCAATATCTGCTGACTTATATTCGCCCTTTGAAGAATTGTATCCGAATCCGCCTGTAAACTTTCCGAAACCGCCTGCCGCGCTGATATTGTAGGTTACAGCCTGCGGTACAGCGCCGTTTGGCATTGAATCTGTAGGGATACGTATTGTATTATCCTCAGCGCTGTAGCTGACAGATTTATTTACATCAATTGTAATTGTATCATCACAGGGGATATCTGTTGTACGTGTAATATTGCATATAACGTTTTCAATTCGCAAACCTGATGAGCCGCCCCACCAATAACCGAAAAGCACTTCTCCCGCCGGAGTGATATAATCTGTTATATCCGCAGGAACAGCCCATGTAATCTCTCCGTATGTGCCCTCTGTGGGCGCTGTGAAGGCATCTGACTGATACCAGCCCTCGTCAGTAGCTGCAGGACAGTCTGCATTTACAGAAATTCCGCAGCCGCCCTTGAATTGACCGATATCATAGCCGTCGGAAGAATATATAACAAAGGTAAATGAGTTTATTCTGTCGCCTTCTCGGATAAAGTCTGCAAGTGGAAGTTTAAGAGTATTGCTTCCGTTTTCTCTGCCTATTACGGTATCAACATATTGCTGAATTCCAAGCTGTGATGTTACGGTTTCAATGGGACTTATATGCTCTGTAGGAGGTTCCGTTGGCGGAGCTGTAGGAACGGCGCTTTCCTTTGGGGCTTCTGGAGCAGGTACATTATCCGTTTTTTTGGTATCCTCAGTAACATTTTTATCTGGAGTTTCTGAGGGAAGATTGATAAGCTTCCTGCTGAAAGTCGCCGCACAGGCAAGAAGAAGCGCAGAGAAAATAACAGCTATTTTTCTTTTCATTAATTACATTCCTTTTCAATTCGCAGACGTTCTGCGAAAAACAATCATATATGCTGATTATAGCATATTTTCGCCAATATTGCAACAATTACGGCATTTTTAAAATGCAAACAATCTGTGAACGAATTAAATATTACAACGTTATTTGCAGTTGAACTATTGAAAGTGCTGAGCTGCATTTATATAAATATGTTATGATTGACTTTCAGAAAAAATTCGTGTATACTATATAATAGAGAAATATGTGTGTAAGAACAATTTGAAATTTCAGGAGTTGTTTTAATGAGAAAACTTTTGATATATATTGCCGCAGTCTGCTGTTCTCTGTTTATACTTACAGCCTGCGGAAAAGATAAAGAGAAGGAAAGCAATCCAAAAGAAAAGTCAACTATAACCACGACAGCATATACAACAAAACAAACAACAACGCGAATACTCACAACTGTTGTTACAACTGAAACTGTAACGGAAGTTTCTACAGAACCACCTATAAAGCTTTATAAATCAGCGGCAGTATGCGCAGCTAACAGCGATACGCCTGTTTTTGCAGATAATATTCATGATTCCATTGCTCCTGCAAGCATGACAAAGCTTATGACTGCCTGCATTGCTCTGGAATACATGAACCCCGATGATATACTTGAAGTAGGCTCAGAATTAGGCTATGTACAGCCATTTTCCAGTATGTGTAATATACTTCCGAATCAGCAGTTCACCTTGTATGATTTGTTGACAGGTCTGCTTCTTTCTTCCGGAAATGACGCAGCATATACAATAGCTGTAAATACAGCAAGGTCAGAGACGAAAAATCCCGATATGCCCGACGCAGAGGCTATTGAGCATTTCTGCGGACTGATGAATAAGCTTGCGGCTGAATTGGAAATGACAAACACCCATTTTTCAACTCCTGACGGCTGGGACCATTATCAGCAGCTGACAACAGTTCACGATCTTATGAAACTTGCAAAGCATGCTTTAAAAATAAAGGAGATACAGGAAATCACAGCAACTCCGAAAAAAACTGTCACAGCCAAAACGGGCGAAAGCTTTGAATGGGAAAATTCCAACAGGCTTCTTCACGAGGAAAGCGATTATTATTGTCCCTATGCAATTGGTACAAAGACAGGTTCAACAGTTCTTGCGGGAAATTGTCTTATTTCTGAATTTTATATAAATGCAAGAAACTATATAATCATTGTAACAGGCTGTCCCACAGACGAAAGCAGATTTGAAGCAACCCTTGAATTATTTAACGAATACTGTATGAACTGAAAATAAAAAGGCATGGATTCTGATATCCCTGCCTTTTTGTTTTATTCTCCTGCCGTGTTTTCACAAAATACGAAAACATACATACTATATAAGTACAGCGTAAAGCTGTAATATATCAGGAGGTAATCAATATGGCGACCTTTTATAATCAGGCGACCCTTTCCTACAACGGCAATGTTGCAGGTTCAAATATAACATCAGGCACAATTATTGAGACTTTGTCCGCGACGAAAAATGCTCTTACTCCCACTTACACGGCAACCGGAGTTGTAACCTATGTAATCAGTATAATCAACAGCGGTGATACTGAGTATACAGCGCTTACTCTGACAGATAATCTCGGAAGATATACTCTTCCCGACGATACAACAGAGGTTGTACCTCTCAGCTATGTAAGCGGAACAGCCAATTACTATGTCAATGGCGTTCTGCAGGCTGCGCCTACAGTTATCGACAGCGAATCCCTTACAATTACAGGAATCAGTATTCCTGCAGGCGGAAATGCTCTGATTATTTACAATGCGCGTCCTAATCAGTATGCCCCCCTTGGAAGCGGCGCTTCTATAACAAATACTATATCTATAACAGGCAATATAAACAACGTAACAGCTGAGGAGACTATAACTTTCAGCACAGAGCCCGAGCTTACAATCAGTAAGGCGCTTGAGCCCACAGTTGTAACAGAAAACGGAACTATCACCTATACTTTTGCAATAAGAAACTACGGAAGTACGGCTACGGATATGTCGGACAATGTAATATTCACTGATATATTTGACCCAATTCTTGATATCACATCTGTAACATTCAACGGTACACCATGGACGGCAGGTGATGATTACACCTATAATACTGCAACAGGCCAGTTCACATCTGAAAATGGAAGTATTACCGTACCTGCGGCAACATTCACTCAGGATGAAACAACAGGCGTATGGGTAGCTGAACCTGGAATCAGCACTCTCGTAATCACAGGTACTATTGTATAATAAAATCAAAAGGACGGAATTTTCCGTCCTTTTTTATTATTCTACAGAAATATCAAGCAGTCCCATACCGCCGCTCATGGTGATTGTAAGCAATTTTTCGTTTGTTTTTTCAATGGGAATAATGTATTCTTCAAAATCATCATACGCTGTAGTTGCCGTGATATCGGCTTTATATATGTTTTTTCCTATGTTCAGAACAATAATTCTATCATCATATACTGATGATAATTTTAACTTTACACATTTTTTCTCTGTAAAGTTTATACCGCCGTATACCGCTGTTCCCGACCATCCGTCCACATAGAGATAGTGTTTTTTTATGCGCCGTGACCAGCCGCGTTTTACTCCGTGTTCCATGTCACATGTGCAGCTGCTGAAAAAATTGCGGCGATTCCCGATAATTTCGCCATTTATTGCCGCTTCAGCTGTCAAATGAATTTCAGCTGATGAGCTGCCTGCCATGAATTTGTATATACCTGTTTCTATTATGAATTTTTTGCGGTGGACATCGTAAATTTGCAATATATCAGCTTTTACATCAAGTCTGACAGTGATTTCCGAATGAGCTTTTATATGTACTCTTTCAAAGCCGCAAAGCTTTTTTGCAGGTCGGCTTACTGCGGAATTTTCCATAGCAAAATAAAGCTGTATAATCTCATCTGAATCAATATCTGATACATTAGCCACTCGCACAAAAGCCGTCACAGAGCCGTCGGCATTTGCGGAAATTTCAAGGCTTTTGTATTCAAAATCTGCATATGAAAGCCCATATCCAAAGGGATAAAGGGGAGTGCCCTTGAAATACATATAGGTCATGCCGCTTTTTTCAATGTTATATTCCATAATATCGGGCAGGTCAAGGTCGGATTTGTACCATGTCATTGCCAGTCTGCCTGCGGGGGCGCTTTTGCCGCTTATTGTCTCCGCAATGGCTGTGCCAAGTGTTGCTCCTGTGTGGGTGCTGTAGAGTATTGCAGGGAGATTTTCGTTAGAATAATTAATAGAATATGGGAAGCTTGAAATAAGTGCCATTATTGTGTTTGGGTTTACAGAATAAACCTCTCTTGCGTTTTCCTCCTGAAATCCCAAATCAAGAGTTGTGCGGTCGTAACATTCCTTTATGTGCTGAATCGGGTCATTTCCTGCGCAGAATATAACAGCATCGCATTGTACCGCAAGCTTTTTTCCTCGCTCAATTCCCGATGATACTACATCTATCGCAAATGTTGTTTCGGGGAGAACAGGGAGATTTTCAGCAAATGATAGATTGCCGCTTTCTTTCAATACAATTCTGCGGTGCATAAGATAATCTTCTATGATATACTCATTTTCGCTTATATTGCGGAAATTCAGCGTTTCAGCGGTGAACCAATCATATATATAATCGTTGCTGAGTTTCAGTGTTCCGTCTTTATAAGCGGCATATTTTCCGTATTTTTCAGAGAAAAGGTTGAAGCATCCCTCGCCCCATTTTATAAGCTTGAAAAGGGATTCTTCTGTAACTTTATCGGCTGAGGCGGTAATTGTTTCGTCCTCGTTTACGGAAAAATATTTTTCGTTGGATGCCTTAATGCTTACGATATCCCACAAATCGTCGCAGAAAATTTCGCTTTCGGGATATTCGCGGCGGATTCCTTCAACAGCTGATACGGCATTGCGGAAATAGCCTGTGTACCAATCGCGGAAGTTTTCATCAGCTAATGCGCCAAGTACTGCGATTTTTTTCGTGTTCTTTTTCAGCGGAAGTATACCGTTATTTTTCAGCAGAACCATTTGCTCTTTTGCGGCTCTGAGATTGATTTCTGCTGAATTCTTATCCTCCAGCACATCAAGAGTTATTGCGTTATATGGACATTCCGTTGATAGCTGTCCCAGTTTCAGACGGGCATACAGCACATTGCAGACAGCGTGGTCAAGCTCATCAATTGTGAGAAATCCGCTTGCAATAGCCTTTTTTGCGGCATTGCGGATAAGGCTGACTGAATCGTTGAGCACATCACAGCCTGATTTTATAGATTCTGCAAGAGCCTCCGCGTGATTATCGCAGTATTGGTGAGATGTGACAGTCTGGGAAAAATCACAGCCGTCAGTAACGGCAAACCACAATCCCCAGTCCTTTTTCAGAATATCTTCAAGGTCGGGATTGCACAACGCAGGGATTCCGTTTATTTCGTTATATGATGTCATGACGCTTTTTGCTCCGCCGTATTTTACAGCGTACATAAATGCGGCATAATAATATTCATGTTTCAGCCGCAGTGGAATATCGGCATTGCATTTATCACGGTCTTTTTCGTTATTATTGGCGGCAAAATGTTTTAAAGTAGGGATTGTTTTTACGAATTCCCCGTTATCAGCCGCCATAGCTTTTGTATAGGCTATAGATAATTCGCCTGCAAGGCATACGTCCTCGCCGTAGCCCTCCTCAGTGCGTCCCCAGCGTGGGTCACGTACCATATCTACAGTTGGCCCCCAGAGGCATGGGCTTAGCAGGGGATTGGCATTATAATAGGCGCGTGCTTCGTTTCCTGCAATTTCTCCCAATTTTGCCATAAGCTCTCTGTCAAAAGTGCCTGCAAGTCCTGTAGGTTGTGGGAATACGGTGGAATAGTGCTCTTTTTCACGTCCCACAAAGCCTCTTGCCACTTCCGTGCCGATGTAGAATTCCCCTAAGTCAGCGTTGGAAAGGGGAAGCTGGTGAGTGCATATCAGGGATATTTTATCGTCAAGGTCAAGGCGTTTACAGAGTTCCTGCGCCTTTTCCTCAAATTTATCATTAATCATATTCTTACTCCTTTACGTAAGATCTGATATAATTTTTTTTGCAGCCTCATGCCGTGTACAGCGGCAGTTCATCGCCTTTTTTTCAAGATGTCGGTGTGCCTGCGGTTCTGTAAATCCCAGATACTTCATAAGCATGGATTTTGCACGGTTTATTAGACGGATATCGTCAATTCGCCGCAAAACTTCTTCCGATTCCCTGATATCTGCAAAAAGTGCAGGCTCTGAGCCTATCAGAAGTATGCCCTCTTTTAGCGCGTTGGCTGTTACCGGTTTTGAAAGCACTAATATATTATAAGGGGATAGTCTGTCGGCAAGGTCATCAGCAATATCCCTTCCGCAGAGGAGAATAACTGCTGCTGACCTTTCAGCAGCAAATTCCGCAAGCTCTGTGCCAAATTCATCATTTAGAGGTGTGTTGATTATGAGCATATCAGGGGGAGTGTGCAGCATAAGCCGCCGCGCTTCACTTCCCACAGGAGTTGTGTGTATACGTTCATAGCCCATATCATGCAGAATGTGCTGTATAGCTGCCGCGGTATTGTCTGCATGGGAAACAATAATTGCTTTGTTCATATGGACCTCTCATATGTAGGGGAAGTAATAATCATCGGAAAAACTGCGGATATCACTGTAATTTTTCATTATATCAAGCTGTTTTTCCAGATTTCTGAAAAATATATCAGTAACTTTTTCAGGGAGATTAGCATATACAAATTCACTGCTGCGCGATAGTTCAAGAGCTGTTTCCATATTTTCAGGGAGGTTTTCAGAATAGCTTTCATACAGAGAGGAATCTCCGTTTTTTATGCCCTCGATTCCTGCGGCAAGTATAAGCTTGAATGCAATATATGGGTTGCAGGCGGCATCTGCTGAGCGTATCTCGATTCGTGGGGAAATGCCGCATATTGCGGAAAGTCGTACAAGCGCTGAACGGTTATTAGCAGAATAATTTATTTTTTTCGGTGCTGAACCTACGCCGAATCGGCTGTATGAATTAACTGTGGGATTGAGAAATGCTGTGATTTCGCCAATTCTGCGAAGTATACCCGATATGAAACATTTTCCCTCTGTTGTAAGACTATCGGGAGCTGTACCGAAAATATTTTCGCCGTTTTTCTTAATCATAAAGGATATATTCAGTGCGCTTCCGTGCTCTTTTTCAAGGGGCTTAGGCATAAATGACGCGAAAAGTCCGCATTGTGCAGCGATAGATTTTACAATGGTCTTGTAGTGCATCATGTCGTCAGCGGCATTTACAGGTTCGTTAGCGCGGAAATCGATTTCATTCTGTCCCGGTCCGTGCTTATGGCAGGAGCTTTTGGGATTCAGTCCCATTTCCTCTAAGGAAAGGCATATTTCGCGGCGCACATTTTCGCACTTATCAAGGGGAGCAACATCAAGATAGCCGCCTTTATCGTGGGGAATCTTTGTGGGCTCGCTTTTTTCATCCAAATCAAAGAGATAGAATTCGCATCGTGTGCTGATTTCGCAGGAATATCCGCAGAGACGAAGCTCGTTTATATAATTTGTCAGATTTGTTCGCATATCAGCGGAATAATCTGTGCGGTCGGGATTTTTCAGACTGCAGAAAAAACGGACTACTCTGCCTGATTTTGGTCTCCATGGAAGAACGGAAAGGGTAGAGATATCGGGCATAAGGAGAAGCTCGTGAGAACTGCTGTCAAATTTCGCGGAATCAAAAGGAATACCGCAGGAAAATGCTTGTTCAAGCTCGTTGGGCATAACTGCAATATTTTTCAGATTGCCGAAAACATCGCAGAAAGTCAGGCGTATAAATTTTACATCGTTTTCTTCTACAAACCGCAGAATTTCTTTTGGCGAATTATTCATAGCAACACTTCTCCAATCTAAGATATAAAATTATTATATCATATTTGCGATGAAAAGTAAATAGGTATATAAAAAATAGGATATTCCCCAAAAGGAATATCCTCAGTTTATCAAAGGTTTAATTATTGTATGCATTAAGGGGACACTCTGCAAATGAGAGCACCCCCTTAAAAATAGCTAGGGATTCTTGATTTTATTCTTCTTTTTTCGCACCGCATTTACCGCCGCATTTCTTTGCATAGGGACAGCCAATGCAGGTGACACCTTTTTTCTTTTCTCTGTAAAGATAATAGCATATTGCAATTACTATTGTAGCTACAACTGCAATAATTATAATATTTTCCATATTAACTCTCCAATGAGTATTCAGCCTTTACTGATTTGTTTGCCTTGCTGATGAGGTATATGATGTATCCCGATATTACAGCCACAATTGCAAGTCCGCAAAGTGCAGCTGTTACATCAAGAGTTGTAGGTGCTGTCATAAGTGTGCCGATAGTATACACGAGATAACCTACTGTGTAACCTACTCCTAATTGCAGTCCAATTCCGCCCCAGAGCCATTTTTTGCTCTTCATTTCGGAGTTCATAGCACCGATTGCCGCAAAGCATGGGGGAGAATAGAGGTTGAACATAAGATATGCAAGGGCTGCAACTTTTGAAATTGCCATAACAGAGGCAGTAGCTGCACCTGCACCCTCCATAAGTGCCAGTTCTTCGCTATCAATGAGATTTTCAAGACCTACAAAGCATACTGCAAGTGTGCCGACTACGTTTTCCTTAGCGATAAAGCCTGTGATAGCAGCAGCGGCTAACTGCCAGCTGAGTACGCCTACGATTGGAACGAGGATATATGCGAATGGGCTTGCGATTGTTGCAAGAATTGACTGGTCAGCCTGTTCTGCAACCTTGAATGACCATGTAAATGACTGCATAATCTGTACCGCTGTGTTGCAAAGGAGGATAATTGTTGCCGCCTTTACGATGTATTCCCAGCCGCGACTGCACATGGATTTGAATGCGCCCCATAATGACGGGAATTTATATTCGGGAAGTTCTATGATAAAGAATGAGTTTTTTGCTCTGTGACCTGTAATGAGGTTTACAAGAAGTGCGCCAAGGAAGATAAGTGCAATACCTGTGAGATAAACTACCCAGCTTATAATTCCCTTGTTTTCGCTGAAAAATGCACCTGCAAAGAGAGCGATAACAGGGATTTTTGCACCGCATGGCATAAAGGGAGCAAGCATTGCCGTTGCTCGTCTTTCACGCTCGTTGCGGATTGTACGGCTTGCCATGATTCCGGGAACTGCACAGCCGATTGTGATAACAAAGGGGATAACTGATTTTCCTGAAAGTCCAACTTTTTTGAATATGGGGTCAAGAACTACTGCGGCTCTCGCCATATATCCGCAATCTTCGAGAATTGCAATGAGGAAATACATTATCATTACAAGGGGGAGAAATCCGAGAACTGCGATAACACCGCCGATTACGCCATCAACAAGAAGTGCGGACAGCAAGGGAGATGCATTTTCAAGAAGTCCGCCAACCCAGCCTTGGAAGCCTTCGAGCCATGCTACGAGGGTATCTGCTATGTATGGACCGAGCCATGCTTGTGAAATCTGGAATACAAGCCACATAATGCCTGCGAAAATCAGCAGTCCCACAATAGGATTTGTTATAAATGTGTCAATTTTATCGCTTAAATTTTTATCCCTTGTAAGCACTTTTCGCTGTTCAACCTGCTTAACTATGCCGTTTACAAATTCGTAGCGTTCACAGTCAGCGGCTTCGGCAGCGGTTTTGTCCTTAATATCCGTATTCTTGTTTCTGAACGGAGCTTTCTGCGATTTTCCTGCAATACTAACGGCTGTTTTCATAAGCTCCGAAAGTCCGTCTGCTGAGGTTGAAACTGTATTGACTACAGGGCAGCCCAGAAGTTCAGAAAGCTTTTCGCTGTCAATTTTTGTATCCTTTTTCTCGTTTATATCTGTCTTGTTAAGGGCAATAACCATTGGTACGCCGAGTTCAAGAAGCTGAGTTGTGAAAAACAGGCTTCGGCTGAGATTTGTGGCATCTACGATATTTATAAGCACATCAGGCTTTTCGTTGACTATGTAATCTCTTGCTACGCTTTCCTCACTTGTAAATGGTGAAATGGAATACGTACCGGGGAGGTCAACCGCGATAATTTCTTTACCGTTGCAGTAGGATTTTTTTATTGGATTTTCCTTTTTGTCAACGGTAACACCTGCCCAGTTACCAACCTTTTCGCTTTTTCCCGTAAGGGCGTTGAACATTGTTGTTTTACCCGAATTCGGGTTGCCTGCCATGGCTATTCTCATAATTTTCTCCCTCGTTATTGAAATATTTTGTTATTGTATACTAACAGTATGCCCAAAATATACAGGCACAGGAAAGTGCCTGTATAAATACATATGCGGTTAAATCCGATTAATATACAGAAATTGCATTTGCAAGATGCTTGTCAATGTTGTATCTGCCGTCTTTGATTGCTACAACACAGCTGTTTCTTCTGCGTGATACAACAGTTACAGCGGCACCTCTGTAGCAGCCGAGTGTGAGCAGGAAAGAGTTGAGTTCAGCGTCATTGCTGTTAATATCTTTAACGATATATTCTTTACCAATTGAAATTTGATTTAACGACATAAAATCACCCTTTTATCAGATTGGGAAATATCCCGTAAAGAGTATCTGTTACCCTTTACTAACTATATTATACCTCATTGTTTACATTTTGTCAATATCCTTTTGGAATAATCGGCGGATAACACAAAAGTAGTTAGGGATGTATAACGCTATTAGTTATTTATAACAAACATTATTTAGCAATGATTTTCAACATTGTACAGTTGAGAGGGTGATTTCTTGTTTATATTCAAAAGGAAGTTAAATTTATAGCATTGTGTTTACCCACACTTTAGAGATGAACATAAACAAAATCGCCCTCGGAAAACCGAGAGCGATAATATATAGCATTAATTTAATCAAACACCATACTTTGTTGTAGCAACGGGAACACCAGGGCCCATTGTGGAAGTTACTGTACAGCTCTTGAGGTAAGTACCCTTAGCTGCAGCAGGCTTAGCCTTAACGATAGCTTCCATAAGTGTGTTGAAGTTTTCCTCAAGCTTAGCAGAGCCGAAGGAAGCCTTACCAATTGGGCAGTGGATGATGTTTGTCTTGTCAAGACGGTACTCAATCTTACCAGCCTTAGCCTCTGTTACAGCCTTAGCAACGTCAGGAGTTACAGTACCAGCCTTTGGGTTTGGCATAAGTCCACGGGGACCGAGAACCTTACCGAGACGACCAACGAGACCCATCATATCAGGTGAAGCGATAACAACGTCGAAATCCATCCAGTTTTCCTTCTGAATCTTGTCAACGAGATCCATACCGCCAACGAACTCAGCGCCTGCAGCCTGAGCAGCCTCGTACTTGTCTTCCTTACAGAATACGAGAACCTTTACGTTCTTACCTGTACCGTTAGGGAGAACTACAGCACCTCTAACCTGCTGGTCAGCGTGACGTGAGTCAACACCGAGACGGATATGAGCTTCAACAGTTTCATCAAACTTTGCCTTTGCATTCTGGCAAACTAATTCGAGAGCCTCAACGGACTCATAAAGCTTTGCATAATCAACAGCCTTTGCGCTGTCAACATATTTCTTGCCGTGTTTCATTATATTTCCTCCTATTTAAGTGGTAATACCGGACGCCTATAGCTATCCGATTAGCGGAATTTTCCTCCCACCAATAGAACTCTGAACGGGGGATACCCGTATCATCATTCAAGTTAATTAAAATTAGTCAACAACTACAACGCCCATTGAACGAGCTGTACCTGCGATCATGCTCATAGCTGCTTCAAGGGAACCAGCGTTGAGATCGGGCATCTTCTGCTCAGCGATCTTCTGGATCTGCTCCTTTGTGATGTTAGCAACTTTAGTCTTATTGGGAACTCCCGAACCGCTGTTGAGGTTGCAAGCTTTCTTGATAAGAACTGCTGCAGGGGGAGTCTTTGTGATGAATGAGAATGAACGGTCTGCGTAAACAGTGATAACAACAGGGATAATCATACCGATGTCGTTCTTTGTTCTCTCATTGAATTCCTTTGTGAATGCCATGATATTAACGCCGTGCTGACCGAGTGCAGGTCCAACAGGCGGTGCAGGAGTAGCCTTTCCTGCTGCGATCTGAAGCTTAATGTAGCCAACTACTTTCTGTGCCATGTAATTCGCACCTCCATAAATGTGGTAAATGGCGAGACTTTACAAATCAGTGTTACTGATTATTCTCTCCCACTGAAGCCCGCGGGCTTCTTTTTTAAAATTGATTAATCCACCGCAATAACCTGGCTTATAGGCAGGGTTGTAGGTGTTTCACGACCGAACATTGATACAAGAAGATCAACTGTACGGTCTTCGAAATTGATGCTCTGAACAACTCCGATGAAGCCGTCCATAGCAGTACCGGATATCTGAACGCTGTCGCCCTCTTTGAAGTTTACTTCGATAACCGGTGTTGATACATCAACGCCAAAGGTTTTCTTTACTTCTTCTTCTGTGAGGGGAGTAGGAGCGGAAGCGGGACCCACAAAGCCTGTACATCCTCTGGTATTTCTTACGATATACCATGTATCATCGGTAACGACCATTTTAATAAGGACGTAACCGGGGAAGGTTTTGCGCTCGATTTCCTTTTCCTTGCCGTTGACAGATTCGATAACCCTTTCGGTAGGAACTCTGACCTCTTGGATAAGCTCGTGAAGCTTACGGTTTTCAACAACCTTTTCGATATTCTGGGCAACTTTGTTTTCGTAGCCTGAATAAGTGTGTACGACGTACCACTTAGCTGCTTCTGACATAAACTAATCCTCCTTCAGATTTCCAGTGGTTATTTCTGCTCGTAGATAAGACTTAGAAGTCCAAGGAAGCCTGCGTCAAGCAGACCGACAATAATAGCTGAAGCAGCAACAACAGCGAGAACTACGCTTGTGTTATTGATAACAGTTTTCTTTGAAGGCCATACGACTTTCTTGAATTCAATCTTAAGGTCTTTAAACCACTTTGCAACCTTATTAGGCTGCTTTTTCTCGGAATTTTTTTCCTTCTTATCCTTTTTCTCGGATACTTCGGAAGCTGTATTTTCTTTATTCTTAGCCATAAAAATACTCCCTCCGATTACTTTGTTTCCTTGTGAAGAGTGTGCTTGCGGCAGAATTTACAATGCTTCTTCATTTCGATTCTGTCGGGATCGTTCTTCTTGTTCTTCTTGGAAACGTAATTACGCTGCTTGCACTCTGTGCATGCCAATGTAATTTTGACTCTCATATCGGCACCTCCTGAATAGATTACTTCCTCTGTATAACAGAGATAGGTTGTTTGCCTCCCTCGGCGGGGCAGGTATGTCCGAAAAACAGACATAAAAAATAACCCCAAATGAGGTAAATACATTATATCACATATTTTTCCCTTTGTCAAGGGCTTTTTTGAAATTTAATCATTTATTTTTGTTGGCGGTATTTTGGGGAAATTCCAGCTCAACGCTGTCTTTTTCATTATGTAGAAAAAGGTGTTTTACACATGGACGCACAGGAATAAACCCTCTACAAATTGGCTGTATATCGTGATTTAGTAGGGGCGGATATTATCCGCCCGCTACACAAAATATCGTAAAATAGCTGTTTGTAGGAGCAGATTGTGCCGTCCGTTGTACAAAACACCGTGTTCTATAGATTTTAGAAAACCATTTAATTTTTTATTCTTGTTTAATAATCATTTAAAAATAAACATACATAACAGACCAATAAATGCCACAATATATAATGCACCTAAAATACCGAGGAATATACACATTCCCTTTTTACTTTTCTTTTTTGTAGCCTAAAAATGCACGGATAATACCCACAATTGATATAAGCAGACCTAAAATAACGAGTATTTTTTCTAATACCATACCGTCTGCAAAGTCGTTGCACAATAAAAAAGTATTTCCTGTGATAAGCTCGGTAGTACCGTCGCTGATTTTTTTCTCTTTTTCCATAATAAATCCTCCAATAATTTATAATAAGGACAATATGTCCTAAATACATTATAGGACATATTGTCCTATTTGTCAAGGCTTTTTTGAAATTTGATTTATAATATTTATGAGGTGAAGTAACTATGTTTGTACGTATAAGAAATCTGCGTGAGGACAATGACCTCACACAGCGTGAAATAGCGGAATATCTTTTTTGTGACCAGTCATTGTATTCAAAATACGAAAGGGGATTGCGAGACGTACCTGTTGAAATAATTATACAGCTTGCAAAATTATACAATACAAGTACAGACTATATTCTTGGTCTGACAGATTGTAAAAAGCCATATAAATGATAAACACCATACAAAGCTAAAAAATGGCTGAGTATGGTTATTTTTTAGGAATTGGTATGAATAATAAAAGGACAGCCGAGGCTGTCCTTTTATAAGTATTGAATTTTTATGCTACAGGAAGCTTTGCAATAAGTTTTGCGTCATACTTCTGGATTGTAAGTGCGTCAGAAGCTGTTATACCATCTTCGCCGTCAACGTCTGCATTTGCTTTACCCTGCTCGGAGAGACCGTACTTGTCGGGATTTCCCAGTGACTGGAGGATAGCTGTGGAATCGGCAATTGTTACCTTGCCGTCGCAGTTAGCGTCACCTGCAAGAATATCTTTTGGAGTAGTTGTTTTATCTCCGCCGGAGTTATCTGAAACGGTTGTTGTTGTCTTTGGCTTTGTGGTTGTGGGCTTAGTTGTTGTAACATCGGGTTCATCAGGTTCAGCAGGCTCCGAAGGCTCTGGAACTTCTGGAAGTGAACCGTCAGGCTCAATACCGCCTACATGTACGTCACCGTCGTAGATACAAATACCTTCAGCCTTTACTTCGTTGCCTGTGCCGAAGAATGCATCGTCCTCTGTGAAGATTTTAAGACCTTCATAGCTTGTATCGTTTGTAGGATCCCACTTGTCGCCGTAATACATACCTACTGTGAACTGATACTTCTTAGCGGAGTTTGCAATCTTGTAATCGTCAAACTTGATTTCTACATAATATGTATCATCGAGCTTGTCATATTTATGAATACCTGTGATAACGCCGTCAGCAGGAGCAGCTTCAACTGCTGCCTGGTCGTAAAGCTCGGAAGCCTTAACGCTGTCAACATTTGAAATTTCGGAAGCGTTGAAATAATATCTTACGGAAATGTCCTTTGAACCCTTTATGGAGTCAGTCATTACCATAAATGAAACCTTAGTAACACCGCAGCCGTCAGCATTGAGGTCGTCAATACCGCAAGCGTTAATCCAGTAGTTGTTTCCACCGCCCTCGCCTGCGATGAACTTAGGATCGGGTGGGAAATTCTTTGTAGGAGCCATATCCTCTGTGCCGAAGAATTCGTAAAGACCTGCGCAAGCACCAACAAATGCAGCGTTATAGTCGATTGTAACCTCGTTGTCGATCCAGTCAGATGTCATATCGTTATGCTCGTCAGAAGAGCCGGGACCACCTGCGAGAGCGCCATAGAGAACGTATCTGTGCTCATCGGGGTCTTCACACTTTGTAAGACCTGAAGCCGCTCTGTGGTGGGGGAACTTTGCGGAATTTTCATTATATCCAACGATAAGGCTTCTGCTGCCGTGTGTAGGACCGCCAGTTGCAGCAGCTTCTTCAAATGTAAGGTCATTTTCGCCCATGAGGTAGTGCATCTGTTTCTGAGCCCACTTGGAGAATTCTCCGGGCTGTCCGTTGTTTGTGTACTTATCATATACAAGTCCGATAAGCTGCATTGCTGTGTTGTAACGAGCTGAACCCCACTGATTGAGGAATGCGTATCCCTGTGGAGTTTCAAGTCCCTGCCACGTGGGGAGACACTTCTGAACCTGTTCCCAGATGTTTTCGAATACATATTCGTTCTTGCCCTGAGCTTTTCTTAACATATTGATAAGGTCAACTTCGGGATATTCCTGGTTGATTCGTGCCCATACGCAAGCTGCACCGCTCCATACGTCGTTCCAGCAGTAGCACCAGCCGCTCGGAGCGTAGTAATCATAATAAGGAGCACCTGCTTCAAGATATGATTTATCTTCTGTACAGAGGAAGAGCCAGCCGGCAGCCCAGCAGTAGTCGTCTTCCCATTTTTCTGAACGGTAGTATCCCTTAGGACCGTCAGCGTTATCACTTAATTCTATAGGATTTTCATTTGCGAAATCCCAGAGAGCCTTTGCGTAGTCAAGGGATTTTTCAGCGTATTCAGGGTCTGTATCCTTGAAATTGAGATAGTTGAGAGCAAGTGAAGCACAAGCTGATACAACATAGTCTGTCTGAGGCTTATCTGCTGTAAGGAAGAATGCAGGTCTGCCCATTTCATCAATTTCAGGGGAATTCCAGTAAGCGTGGTCGATGTCACCGTCACCTACCTGATAGCAGTGAGCGATAACCTTTCCGCTGTCGTCACGGAATGTACACTTCATAAGATAGTCGTTGAAGTAGCGGAGAATTGTTTCAATATGGTCGTCCTGACCTGTTTTTACATATGAATCGCGGAATTCATAGTAACCCCAACCCAGTGCAGATGCGGAATAGTTTTCAGGCATACCGAATTTAACGTGGTCACCTGCATCGTGGAAGCCGCCTGCAACGTCAACACAGCCGTCTCCGTCGGGGTCGAGAACATCCTTGTATTTGTCAATGAAAGCCTGTGAAAGATTTGTGCCTACAAAATCATCAGAAATACCTGCTTTCAGTTCTACCTTTGCATCATAGGTGTGACAATCGCCTCTCCATTTGTAGCGGTTATTCTCATTTACATCAGTTCCGCACATATTTGCATCGTAGAAGTAAATGGAATACTGCAGCGCACGGGCATAGTCAATGTCAAGACCTGAATCGTTTGCAAGAGAATCTGCAAGCTCCTCTGCAGCGTTTACGGCAGGATTAAAGGCTGTAAGCTGAGATACAGCAACAGCGGCGCACATAGCTGCCGAAACAATTTTTTTGAATGTTTTCATGCTTAAATACCTCCATGATTTTTTCTTTTTTTAATCTTGTTTAATCTTGTTTTAGCTTTATCCCTCATAATTAAACAAGATAAATCAACATTCGGTATACTTATAATAACACATATTTCCTTAAAATGCAATAGGTTTGTTGCGATTTTTTTAAAAAATTGTCATTTATTGCGAATAGACTATTCATTTCTTGCGGAATTTCATGTTTCTTAATAAGATTAAAAATGCTGCGGCTAAAATTAAAAATCCTCCTGCGAAAAGAAAAATTGAGGGAATAGCTACGCGCTGACCATTAATGCGCTGAATTGCAAACGCGTGTGCGGAATCGTCTGCATTGCGGAAAGAGAGGGAGTTTTCCTTTGCATAGTCGGCGGCGGCGGATTTTTTTCTGCCCAGAACTGTGAAGCCCTCTACCTGAGAAGCCCCCGATTCTGTAGGAGTATAGCCAACGGAACAAACTCCCAGTTCACTGACGTTGGAGGGTACATACAGGGATTCGAGTCCGCACATATAAAAGGAACAGTCGCCAACTGTTTCAAGAGAATCACCAAGCGAAACCGAAGCCATGGAGGTGCAGCCGCTGAAACAAAAATCGCCGATTTCCGTTATATTATCAGTTATTTCAAAAGATGTAAGGCTTATACAGCTGCGGAAACAGGAATCAGGAAGTCGTGACAGCTTATCCGAAAGCGTAACTGAAGTGAGGTTTTCGCAGCCGCAGAAACAGCCCATTCCAAGCTCTGTTACGGAATCGGGAATTGTTACGCTTTCAAGGGAAAAGCATGCGTAAAAGGCGTGGTGTCCTATTTTTTCAAGAGTATCGGGCAGTGTGATATGCTTCAGACTGCCGCACTCATAAAAGGAGTTGTCGCGAATTTCGGTAACACGACAACCCTCAATTATTTCAGGTATTTCAATGTAAGTTGGTTCGCCTTCGAATCCTGTAATCGTTGCTTCGTTGTCTATAATAGTATAGACGTAGCCTGCCTCTTTTTCGGCGGCGGAGGATGAAATTGATGGGAATGCTGAGGCGGCTGTGATTGCCGACATTGCGGCAGATAAAAATATTTTTTTCATATGTTTTTTCTCCTTGGAATTTCTTTTGTTTACATAGATATTATAATATGCTGAATTGAAAGCGTAAAGTCAAAAATTATACGCAGAAAACATACGATTCGGAGAACTTCGGCTTAATCTGCCTGAAAAAGCGTAGTATCGACATGAAAAATAGTCGCAAAATGGCGAAATATCGCGGAAATTTATGTGAATATATCCTGTTTTGCGGTCAATTCTTACTGCGAGGTGATTTTTATGAAAAATTTTACAGGATTCATATTAGGCGGAAGTCTTTTACTTACAATAACTATATCAAATTTTGTTGGTTTTATCCGTGACGGCAGACGGCTTGATTCGCTTAGAAATAGTGTGTTGCGGCTTCATATTCTTGCGGATTCCGACACAGAATATGCTCAATCTTTAAAGCTGAAAGTCCGCGACGGACTGCTTGAAGCTGGGATTTTTACCGAAGCTGATTCTCTTAGTGAGGCCGAGGCGATTGCTGCTGAAAATCTGACGAATATTGAAAATGAAGCTGAGGAGATACTACGTGGAAATGGCTGTTTTCTCCCTGTTACTGCGGAATTGGCAGATGTTGTTTTCGATGAGCGCGTTTATGATGATATAACTATGCCTGCGGGAGAGTATCGCGCTTTACGTATTAAAATCGGCTCTGCACAGGGGAGAAACTGGTGGTGTGTGATGTATCCGCCTCTTTGCCTGCCTGCTGTATGCGATGAAAAGAAATCGGAAGAAAATGTTGAAAAGTCAGATTCAGCTGAGGAGTTTTTTACAGATGAAGAACGGGATATTCTGCACCGTCCGAAAAAATACGAGGTTCGTTTTGCTTTGTGGGATAAAATCAAGAGGCTGTTCGATGAGAAAAATGTGCAAAGTGACGAAAAAAATATTAACCCTTGACTTTTGATAAAAAATGGTGTATACTATTTGAGTAAGAAAGCAGAACAAGTCCGTTCTCACCGTCAGGCTAAGCTTAAACGGTCAATATGTTAAAATCTTTATAATGAGATAGTTGCGTATTGTGTGAGTGTGGATATTTCTGCACTCACTTATTTTATGTCCGGAGGTGCTTGAACATTAGCAAACAGGAACTGCAGATCAACGAAGATATTAGAGATAAGGAAATACTCGTTATCGACGATGAAGGAAAAAAGCTTGGCACTATGTCTGCCAGGGATGCCCAGAAATTAGCCTATGACAAGGATTTAGACCTTGTTAAAATCGCTCCCCAGGCTACACCGCCCGTGTGTCGTATTATGGACTACGGAAAGTATTGCTTCGAGCAGGCTAAGCGCGAAAAAGAAGCGAAGAAAAACCAGAAAATAGTAGCTATCAAGGAGATACGTATGTTCTCTACGATTGATACTCACGATTTTGAAACAAAGGTCAATCAGGCTGTCAAATTCCTTCAGGGAGGCGACAAGCTCAAGGTGTCCGTAAGATTCCGTAAAAGAGCAATTGCTCACCCTGAACTCGGTGCAGAGCTGCTTGATCGCTTCAAGGAGGCTGTTTCCGCAGCAGGTTCTGTTGACAAGCCGGCTAAAATGGAGGGACGCAGCATGGTTATGTTTGTAAGTCCCAAGAAGAACTGACTAAGTTCTAATTAAGGAGGAATATTCAATGGCAAAGGTTAAGGTTAAAACTCATTCCGGTGCAAAGAAGCGTTTTAAGATTACAGGAAACGGCAAGGTAAAGTACCAGCACACAAACAAGAGACACAGACTCACACAGAAGGATACAAAGCGTAAGAGAATCGCTCGTAACGCAGGTGTTGCAGGAAGCGCTAACGCTCCTACAATCAAGCAGCTCGTTCCTTATATGTAATCTGACGGGAGATTTACCCGAACAACGTTTATTACTATTAATTCCGGAGGTATAAGATTATGGCACGTATTAAAGGTGCAATGATGACTCGTAAGAGAAGAAACAAGACATTAAAGCTCGCTAAGGGCTACTGGGGCGCAAAGAGCAAGCACTTCAAGATGGCTAAACAGGCTGTTATGAAGTCAGGCAACTACGCTTACGTAGGAAGAAAGCTCAAGAAGAGAACTTTCAGACAGCTTTGGATTGCAAGAATCTCAGCTGCTGCTAAGATGAATGGCATGAACTATTCTACATTTATGAACGGCTGCAAGAAGGCTGGCATCACACTCAACAGAAAGATGCTTTCCGAAATCGCTATCAACGACGCTGCAGGATTTACTGCAATTGTTGAAAAGGCTAAGGCTGCTCTTTAATCACAACTGTACGACAACACGCTCCTACATAATAAAGAGCGTGTTTTGTTGTACTTGGAATATGACAAAATTGCGTAAATGCGGTATTGTTCAGGAGTTGGTGAAATATTGGAAAATATTATTACATCTAAAGATAATCCCGTTATAAAGCTGTATCAGAAGCTTTCTTCTTCGAAAAAAGAAAGGCTCCAGTACGGCTTATTCGTGTTGGAGGGACTTCGTATAACTGAGGACGCTCTCCGTGAGGAAAGCGGAATCACTCACCTTATAATGACCAAAAATGCTTATGAAAAATTCGGTGATGAGCTATTACAGGCTGATTTGAGAAATACAAAAACACTTGTCATTTCAAATGAACTTGGCAATAGAATCGCTTCTACCGATACAACTCAGGGTGTATTTGCCATATGCGCAATACCTGTGGCTAAAAAGCCTGTTTTCAGCGATAATTGCAGATATGCTGTGCTTTACGGCTTGCAGGACCCCGGTAATGTTGGTATGATTATACGCACTGCCGACGCTCTGGGAATTGATGGCATAATCCTTTCGGGCAGCTGTGATTTGTACAGCCCTAAGGTTATACGTGCAACTATGGGTTCTGTTTTCCGCATGAATATTTGTATCGAAAATAATACAGAATCTCTTTTTGATATGCTGAAAAACGGCGGTGTATGTACATCTGCGGCTGTTATTGATACGGACGCGGAAAAAGTTACCGACATAGCTTTCGAGGGCAGACAGGCTGTGTTCATAGGCAACGAAGGCAGCGGGCTTCCACGTGAAATCGCCCTCAGATGTGACAGGCGGGTAACAATTCCCATGAACGGAACAATAAACTCTCTTAACGCTGCCATGGCGGCTGGTATACTTATGTGGGAGCTGAAAAAATGAGTAATAAAAAGTATTGGGTATGGCTCAGTATGGTTTTCGGCGGCGGCAGTTACAAGTTATGGCAGCTTATGAGCGTATACGAAACCGTTGAAGAAGTATACAGCGTGCTGATTTCTGACAATATGTTCATGCGCCTTACCGAAAATGAAGAAAAAAATATAAAAGCATACAGTCTCGGAAATGCGGCAGAGCTTATCAGGGAGTGCGAAAAAAGAGGGATAGGCATAATTGCCTACTCCGACCCTGAATATCCTACTCATTTAAGGTATATTCCTGACCCCCCTCCCGTAATTTTTTATAAGGGAAATATCTCCTGCCTTACGGGAACAAAGACTGTAACCGTTGTTGGTACAAGAAAAGCAGGCAGCTATAGTATGTCTGTATGTCAGAAAATATGCTCTGAGCTTGCAGATGAGGGATATGTTATTGTCAGCGGATTTGCTGTGGGAATAGATATTACTGCTCATATGGCGGCGGCAGAACAGGGATATCCCACTATATGTGTTCTCGGCTGCGGCGTTGATGTTGATTATCCTAAGGAAAATTTTGTATACAGAGATAAGATTATAGCTTCCGGCGGAGTGTTTGTCTCTGAATATCCTCCTGGAACAAAGCCGCTGAGAAGTAATTTCCCCAAAAGAAACAGGATTCTTTCTGCGCTGGGCAGAGTTGCTGTTATATTTGAAGCGTCTGAGTCATCCGGCTCTATGATTACTGCGAAGCTTGCGGCAGAACAGGGACGAGAGATTTTTGTGCTTCCTCCCGCAGATATTTTCAGCAGTCGTTACAGCGGAAATATCAAGCTTATCCGTGAGGGTGCTGTGCCTCTTATGAGTACGGAGGCAATAACCGATTTTTTTAAGCAGGGCTGTCAGGATTCCGTTGTAAAGGCAGACGCATATGCCTATATCATAGACAGCAGTTCAAGAACAACGGGCGAAATTCAGGATTTTGCAGCTTCTTATGAATCAAGTCTGAAAATTGCAGATATAGTTGAAGAACCTGAGGCTGATGAGGATTTGATAGAGGACGAAGCTGAAAATGATTTAATAGAAAATAACAGGGAAGAAAAAGCTGATGAACTGAATACAGAAGAAATTCCCGAGGGTATACAGCGTGATATTGCGGTTCTTTTAAAGGAAAAAGGACGACTTCACGCGGATATTATCTGCTCTGAGCTCAATATAGATTCAGCTGAGCTTATGATAGAGCTCACCGAGCTTGAAGTTCTTGGAGTAATAAAATCCTGTCCGGGAAGAATATATGAATTACTATAAGGTGCTCCGTAAAAGCAGTTTGGTATTATTAATGTTGTGACATATATATAAGAGGTAAGAAATTAATGGCAAATTTAGTTATAGTTGAGTCGCCTGCAAAGGCGAAAACAATACAGAAATATCTCGGAAAGGACTATGAGGTCATAGCCTCTATGGGACATATCAGAGACTTGCCAAAGTCAAAGCTCGGCGTCGATTTGGAAGACAATTTCAAACCGCAGTATATTGACATGAAGGGCAAGGGCGACGTTATTAAGGATCTGAAAAAACGTGCCAAGAAATGCGAAAAAGTATATCTTGCAACCGACCCTGACCGTGAGGGAGAAGCTATCTCATGGCATATCGCCCAGATGCTGAAACTGAATCTGGAGGACGATATCCGCGTTGCTTTCAATGAGATTACAAAAACAGGCGTTACAAGCGGTATGAGCAATCCCCATAAAATTGACATTGACCTTGTAAACGCACAGCAGGCAAGACGTATTCTCGACCGCCTTGTGGGCTATAAACTCAGCCCTTTCCTCTGGAAAAAGGTTAAAAGAGGACTTTCCGCAGGACGAGTGCAGACAGTTGCTGTAAGCCTTGTGGTTGACAGAGAAAATGAGATACGCGCTTTTGTGCCAAAGGAATACTGGTCTATTGACGCCAAATTTACAGCTCTGGGTTCAAGAAAGGTTTTTGACGCTTCACTGCTTACAATTGACGGTGAAAAGTTTGAACTTGCCAATCAGGAAGAAGCAGACGCAATTCTGAAACGTCTGGAGGGTGCAGAATATGAAGTAACAGCTGTTAAAAAGCGCGTTACAAAGAAACAGCCTGCGCCGCCTTTCATTACATCAACCATGCAGCAAGAGGCTTCAAAAAAGCTTGGATTTACCTCCAAGCGTACAATGAAAGCCGCACAGGAGCTTTACGAAGGTGTTGATATCGAGGGAATAGGTGCTGTAGGTCTTATCACTTACATGAGAACAGATAGCTTGCGTATCTCCGACGAGGCAAAGGCTGCTGCTGCTGAGTATATTGAAAATGTTTATGGCAAAGAGTATCTTCCCGACAAGCCGAGAGTATACAAGTCAAAGAATAATGCGCAGGACGCTCATGAGGCTATACGTCCATCACTTCCCGAGCTTACTCCTGCCCGTGTAAAATCAAGCCTTACAAGCGACCAGTATAAGCTGTATGAACTTGTGTGGTCAAGATTTATAGCAAGCCAGATGGCAAATGCTCTCCTTGATACAGTGTCTGCGGATATTTCTGCAAATGGCTGTGTATTTCGTGCGTCGGGATATTCTGTAAAATTCAACGGCTTTACAGTACTCTACGAGGAGGCAACAGAGGGAAAGGAATCTGCGAAAAAGGAGCTTCCGCCTCTTGCTATAGGCGATAAGCCTAAGCTGAAATCTATCGGCGGAAATCAGCATTTCACACAACCGCCGCCAAGATATACCGAAGCCTCACTTATCAAGGCGCTGGAGGAAAACGGCATCGGCAGACCGTCCACTTATGCTCCGACTATATCGACAATTACTGCAAGACAGTATGTGGAGCACGAGGGAAAACAGCTTAAACCAACATCTCTGGGAGAGGTCATAACAGAGCTTATGAAAGAGCATTTCAAGGGCATTGTTGACGCTAAATTCACTGCTGATATGGAAAGCAATCTTGATGAGGTTGAAAAAGGTTCAAAGGACTGGGTTTCAACTCTTCATGAATTCTACGATGATTTTGCAGCTGACCTTGAAAAAGCAGAAACAGCTATGGAGGGCAAGCGTGTTAAAGTGCCCGACGAGGAAACAGATGTTATCTGCGAAAACTGCGGTAAAAATATGGTTATAAAGTACGGCAGATACGGTAAATTCCTTGCCTGTCCGGGATTCCCTGAGTGTAAAAATGCCAAGCAGCTTGTTACGGAATCTGACGGCTGCTGTCCAAGATGCGGCAAGAAGATGCTGCTGAAAAAATCCAAGCGAGGCAGAAGTTTCTACGGCTGTGAGGGTTATCCCGAGTGTGATTTTATGACATGGAATGTCCCCACTGCGGAAAAGTGTCCCGAATGTGGAAAATCACTTTTCAACAAGGGTGGAAAATCGGGGAAGCTTGTCTGCGAAAATCAGGGGTGTAACTACGAAAGAGAGCTGAAAAAATGAGCGTGACGGTTAATGTTATCGGTGCGGGGCTTGCAGGCTGTGAAGCCGCATGGGCGCTGGCACGATATGGTATAAATGTAAGGCTTTACGAGATGAAGCCTCAGAAATTCAGCCCTGCTCACAAATACAAGGGATTTGCTGAGCTTGTATGCTCTAACTCCCTTAAAGCCGCAAGACTTGAATCTGCGGCAGGACTGCTTAAAACGGAAATGGAAATGCTGGGTTCTCTTACAGTGCCATGCGCTAAGGAAAATTCCGTTGAGGCAGGCGGTGCACTGGCTGTTGACAGAGAAAAGTTCTCTGATGCGGTTACCGAAAAGATATGCGGAAATCCCCTTATAGAAGTAATTGAGGGAGAGGTTACAGAGCTTCCCGAGGGTATAAATATAATCGCTACAGGTCCGCTTACTAATGGATCTATGGCGGAAATTATACAGAATCTCTGCGGCGAGGGGCTCAGTTTTTACGACGCGGCGGCTCCCATTGTGACTTATGAAAGCCTTGATAAAGAAAAGGTATTCTTTGCATCACGTTACGACAGGGGCGATGCCGATTATATCAACTGCCCTATGAATAAAGAGGAGTATCTCGCTTTTTATGAAGCGCTTGTTTCGGCGGAGCGTGTACAGCTTAAAGATTTTGAAACTCACCCATTCAGCGTATATGAGGGCTGTATGCCTATTGAAGTGCTTGCCACAAGGGGAGTTGATACCATGCGTTTCGGCCCTATGAAGCCAGTGGGAATTACCGATGTCCGCACAGGAAAGCGTCCATATGCGGTGGTACAGCTTCGGCGTGAAAACAAAGAAGCTACCCTTTTCAATCTTGTGGGATTTCAGACAAATCTGAAATTCGGTGAGCAGAAACGTGTTTTCTCAATGATTCCCGGACTTGAAAATGCTGAATTTATGCGCTACGGTGTTATGCACAGAAATACTTTCATAAATAGTCCCGAACTTCTCAACTGTGATTTTTCCATGAGAAGCAATGAAAATACCTACTTTGCAGGACAAATCACGGGAGTTGAGGGATATATGGAATCTGCGGCAAGCGGTCTTATTGCAGGTACAGCCGCCGCAAGAAAAATTCTGGGACTTGAACCAATAAATCTGCCCCGTGAAACAATGCTGGGCGCGCTGACTTCATATATCAGCGACAGTTTCAACAGCGGAAAATTTCAGCCTATGGGTGCAAATATGGGAATACTTCCCGATATCGGAGAACGAATCCGCGATAAAAAAGAAAAATACGGCGTATATGCCAACAGGGCAGTTGCGGCTTTGAGAGAGGAGCTGGATAGAATTGGCTAAAATTATAGTTGACGCTTTCGGAGGCGACAATGCGCCTCTTGAAGTTATAAAGGGCTGTGAACAGGCGGTAAAAGAGCTTGGAGTTCAGATAGTTCTCACAGGCAGCGAGGATAAAATAAAAAAATGTGCCGCTGATAACGGCATAAGCCTTGAGGGTATGGAAATTGTTCATACAGATGAGGTTTTCGATATACACGAAGAACCAAATCAGATTATAAAATCGGGCAAAAACACATCTATGGCAATTGGTATGCAGCTTCTTGCGGAGGATAAGGGCGACGCTTTTGTATCCGCAGGCAGTACCGGTGCGCTTGTTATGGGCGCTACCTTTATTGTAAAGCGTATCAAGGGCATAAAGCGTGTTGCTCCCTCTCCTGTGCTTCCTGCTGATAAGGGAAGCTTTATCCTCCTTGATGCAGGCGCTAATACGGAGTGCCGCCCTGAAATGCTGGTGCAGTTTGCGGTTATGGGAAGCGCCTATGCGGAAAAGGTTATGGGTGTGAAAAATCCTAAGGTTGCACTGCTCAATATCGGCGCAGAGGATACCAAGGGCAGAGAGCTTGAAATTGAGACCTATAAGCTTTTAAAGGATTCAGGACTTAATTTTGCAGGCAACGTCGAAGCCCGTGATTTGCCCAAAGGTGAATATGATGTAGTTGTAACTGACGGCTTTACAGGAAATATTGTGCTTAAACTGTACGAGGGAATGGGCTCATTCTTTGCTAAGAAGATGAAGTGGATATTTTCTGGAGCAGGAGTTATCGGTGCGCTGTTTTCTATGGGTAAAATCAAGGGATTCAAAAAGCAGATGGATTACCGCGAAACAGGCGGCTCTGCACTTATGGGCGTTAAAAAGCCTGTTATAAAGGCTCACGGAAGTTCCGATGCTACTGCATTTTTCAACGCTGTAAGACAGGCAAAGCAGTGTGTTGACGGAAAGGTTATTGAATCAATTGAAAGTTACGTCAATGCTAATTCTCAGAGGGAAAATAAAGATGAATGATATTGAAAATATTGTAAAATTTGAAGAAAATATTCGTTATAAATTCAAGGACAGAAAGCTTCTGATAAACGCTTTGTCCCATTCCTCCTATGCCAACGAAAATAAGAATCCCAAGGGAAGTAATGAAAGACTTGAATTTCTCGGTGATAGTGTTCTTTCAGTTGTGGTGTCCGACTATCTTTATAAGCAGCTGGACTCTGTTGCAGAGGGAGATTTAACAAAGCTTCGCGCTTCTCTCGTATGCGAAAAGAGCCTCCACGTATTTGCACAGCAGATAGAACTTGGAAAATTCATTCTTCTTGGAAAAGGAGAGGAAAACACAGGGGGGAGAGAACGTCCCTCCATACTTGCGGACGCATTTGAAGCTGTTATCGCCGCAATCTACCTTGACGGCGGCATGGAGGCGGCAAGAAAGCATATTCTCCGCTTTATCCCCGAAAATATTACAAATAGTCCCAAAATGGCTTTTGGCGATTTCAAGACTGTTTTGCAGGAAATAGTTCAGAAAAATCCGGAAGAAAAAGTGGAATATGTGCTAATCGGCGAGGAGGGTCCCGACCACAACAAGCGTTTTGTTGTAGAGGTTATGCTCAATTCACAGGTTATCGGCAAGGGCAAGGGCAGAAGCAAAAAAGATGCTGAACAGCTTGCCGCAAAGGAAGCTTTAGAGCTTATGGGCTATAATACAGGCATATGAAACACGCAAATATATCAATATTCATCCCCCACATCGGCTGTCCCCACAGGTGCAGTTTCTGCGACCAGCGTACAATAAGCGGCGCACAGCGTATACCTCACGGGGACGATGTAAGGGAGATATGCGGCAAGGCTCTTGCAGAGGTGAAATCTCCTGAAAATACGGAAATTGCCTTTTTCGGCGGAAGTTTTACAGCAATTCCAAGGGCATATATGACAGAACTGCTTGAAGCGGCTCACTCCTTTGTGGGAGCGGGAAAATTCAGCGGTATACGTATATCTACCCGTCCCGACTGCATTGATGACGAGGTGCTGACGCTGTTGAAACGTTATGGTGTTACGTCAATTGAGCTGGGCGCTCAGTCTATGTCGGATAAGGTACTTGAAGCAAACGAGCGCGGTCACAGCTGTGCCGATGTTGAAAAAGCGTCAGCACTTATCCGCGAATATGGCTTTGAACTTGGCTTGCAGATGATGATTGGGCTTTACAAAAGCGATATGGCTGATGAATATGAAACCCTTGATAAAATAGTTTCAGTTCATCCTGATACGGTGAGAATTTATCCCGTAGTAATACTTGACGGCACGAAACTGGGTGAGCTCTATAAATCTGGGGAGTATAGCACATTTTCCTTTGAGAAAGTGACGGAATTTGCTGCAATTGCCATGATGAAATTTGAGTATGATGGCATAAAGGTTATAAAATGCGGACTTCATGCCTCTGAATTTGTGGAACGGGATATGATAGGCGGATTTTATCACCCTGCATTCCGTGAGATATGTGAAAGCAATATATATCGCAGAAAAATGGAGGAGCTTATCAGTTACGAAAATAAAAGCGGATTTAATTTCGTTTTTGCTGTGAATTCTGCTTGTATCAGTAAGGCAATGGGGCATAAAAAAGTTAATGTTGAATATTTTAAAAATTATGGCATAAATATAAAAATCATCGGAGATGCAAATATTCCGAAATACGATATAAAAACTATGGATGTAAGGAGGTGAGCAGGTGTATCTTAAATCATTGGAAATACAGGGATTTAAATCATTTCCCGATAAAATAAGTCTTACCTTTGACAAAGGACTTACGGCGGTAGTTGGTCCCAACGGCAGCGGAAAAAGTAATATCGGCGACTCTGTACGCTGGGTTCTCGGCGAGCAATCTACAAAAACTCTCCGAGGAAACAAAATGGAGGACGTTATTTTTTCCGGTACTGTTGCAAGAAAGCCTATGGGCTTTGCCGCTGTTACCCTTAATATCGACAATTCCGACAATGTCCTTACGGATATGGGTGATGAGGTTGCTGTTACGAGAAAGCTTTACCGAAGCGGTGAAAGCGAATATCTTATAAACGGCAGAGCCTGCCGCCTTAAAGATATAAATGAGCTTTTCATGGATACGGGACTTGGCAGAGACGGTTATTCTATAATCGGTCAGGGACGTATTGCCGAAATTGTAGGCGCGAAAAGCAATGAACGCCGCGATATTTTTGAGGAAGCGGCGGGAATTTCTAAATTCCGCTACAAAAAGCTTGAAGCAGAACGAAAGCTTACAGCTGCACAGGAAAATCTGCTTCGCCTTTCCGATATTCTTTCGGAACTTGAAGGGCGAGTTGAGCCTTTGAGAATACAGTCAGAAAAGGCGCAGAAATTCATTAGACTTGCAGAGGAAAGAAAGCGTCTGGAACTGTCAGTGTGGGTTACACGCCTTGACGAACTGAAAGCAAAGCTTGAAAAGCTGGAGGAAAATCTACTGCGCAGTCATGGCGAATATGAAAATATTGAAAATGACATTGCCCGCGAGGAAGAAAAATTACAGAACAGTTATCGTCGTATGCAGGAATGTACAATTAAATCCGACGAACTTCGGCGTAAAATGATTGAGGGGGAGCAGTCCTCATCACAGAAAAAGTCAGATATTGCGGTATTTGAGAACGACATAAGCCATTGCAGAGAGGCTATACAAAAAGCAAAAAAGGCTATGGAGGATTCCGAGGAAACAAAACGTGATCTGAAACTTCGCATTAAAGAGACGGAAAAGAAAATTGCCGCTCTTGAAGCGGAAAAATCTGCACTTACAGAGGAAATCGGACGATTTATGGAGGAATTCCAAGCTGCTGAGGATAAAAACAATTCTCTTGGCGATTCTGTCGATGAAATTAGTAGTCTTATAAATAGTCTCCATATCAGACAGAGTGAGTTGAATTTTGCCGCAGAATCCGCTAAACAGCAGGCTTATGATGAGGATAAACGTCTTACAGAGCTTCTTGAAAGCGTGGGGGACGTGGAGTCCTCTGTTAATGAATATAATAAAAAGATTGCTGATAATAAGGCGGAATTACTGAAAATATCTGATAAAAAATCGGAGTTGACAAATAAACTCAGCGGTGTTGAAAGGCTTTACGGCTCTCGCAAGGAGGGCTTTGAAAAGGCGAGGGAGGAATTTGAAAAATCCCTGTACGAGCTGAAAAACTGTCAGCAGAGGAAAAAAATCCTCATCGACCTTGAAAACAGCATGGAGGGCTTTGCAGGCAGCGTAAAGCAGATACTCAAAGCCTCAAAACAGGGCAGAATCAGCGGAATTTACGGCACGGTTGCGCAGAATATCAGCGTTGACGGACAGTATGCTCTTGCGGTGGAAACCGCTCTGGGCGGTGCTATGCAGAATATTATCGTGGAAAACGAGGATGCAGCAAAGCGCGGAATAAGATTCCTTAAAGAAAATCACGCAGGCAGAGCAACTTTTCTGCCTCTAACCTCTGTTAAGGGCTATGAACTGAAAGAGAACGGTCTGGAGGATTGCGGCGGATTTGTCTCAATGGCGAATAAAATCGTTGCATATGACCCGAAGTTCAGCGGAATTATCGCATCGCTCCTTGGACGTATAGCCATTGCTGAGGATATTGATTCTGCAACGCTTATTGCTAAAAAATACGGCTATAAATTCCGTATTGTAACCCTTGACGGTCAGGTTATCAACGCAGGCGGTTCCTTTACCGGAGGTTCTGCGCAGAAATCAGCGGGAGTTATTACTCGTAAAAATGAAATTGATAAGCTTGATGTCGAGATAAATCGTCTTACAATTCAGCGTGAGGAGCTTAACAGGAAAATGGAAAAGCTCCGTGCAGAAGCAGAAAAACTGAGATATGACCGCGAATCTGTGAAATCTGAATCTGCGGAGTGCGATTCTGCGGAAATACGCATAAATGCAGAACTTTCAAGCCTTGAAGTTCTTATAGAACAGCTTCGGGCGACTGCGGAAAATTCCGATAGACAGCAGGAAGAGTTCAGAAACCGTATATCTGCGGCAAAGCAGACGGAGGCTGATTCCTTAAAAGAAGCGTCGGCGCTTGATGAGGAAATAAAGGAAGCTGAGAAAAAGCTTTATGCAGAGCAGGAAAACCGCGAAAAACTTCGTCTTGAAAGGGCGGCGCTTACAGAAAAGCTTTCGGGTATGAAAATACGCGAAATGGCGCTCTCAAAGGATATACAAGCGAGAAATGAGGATATTATCCGCATAAATTACGAACTTGAAAGCCTCAGTGGTGACAACAGGCATTTTGAAAATGAAATCAGCCTGAATGAACGTATTATCAGTGAAAAGCAAAAAGATATTGCGAGACTTGAAGCTGAACTTGAAAACGCTGGCAGAAATGCTGATGAATATAATGCGGAGATTCAGCGTTATCAGAATATCCATACAGAGCAGAACCTCCTTGTAAGCGAGATACAGAAGGGTATCAGACAGCTTAATGAGGCTAAAGAAAAACTTTCAGGAGAAGTAACACGACTTGAAGAACGCCGCGATTCCGCAAATCGCGACACCGACAATATAATTCGTCAGCTTATGGACGTGTACGAAATGACATATTCTGAGGCTGTGCAGACTGCTGAAAAAATTGAGGATATATCGGCGGCTCAGATTGAACTTAATTCAGTTAAGAATAAAATTAAGGCTCTGGGAAGTGTAAATGTTGACGCTGTTGAGGAATACCGCGAGGTATCAGAACGATATGAATTCATGTCTGCGCAGATTGCAGATGTTCAGAACTCCAAAAAAGAGCTTGAAAGGATAATATCTGAACTTACGGAAGAAATGTGCCGTATTTTCAGCGAAAGCTTTAAGATTATAAATTCCAATTTCAAGGAAATATTTGTTGAGCTTTTCGGCGGCGGCAAGGCAGAACTGATACTTACCGACCCTGAAAATGTTCTTGAATCGGGAATTGAAATTAGCGTTGCACCTCCCGGAAAGGTTATCAAGAACCTTATATCCCTTTCGGGTGGTGAGCAGTCATTTGTGGCAATTGCCATATATTTTGCTATTCTGCGGCTTCGTCCTGCGCCTTTCTGTATACTTGACGAGATTGACGCGGCTCTTGATGAGGTAAACGTAAGAAAGTATGCTCAGTATCTGAAAAATTTCACAGACACTACGCAGTTTGTTCTTGTTACCCACAGACGAAGCGCTATGGAGGAAGCAAATGTGCTTTATGGCGTTACAATGCAGGAGGACGGCATATCAAAGCTTCTGAAAATGGAACAGGTGGATTTTCAGGAAGATGTGGCTGATATACAATAACTTTCACTTACAAATCATAAAAACCCCTTTAAATCATCATAAACGGAGGATATTATGGGATTATTCACAAAAATCGCTGAAGGTCTGAAAAAGACTAAGGACAGCTTTCTTGGCGGACTTCAGCGGGTATTCAATTCATTTACAAAAATAGACGAGGAGCTTTTTGAAGAACTCGAAGAACAGATGATTATGAGCGATATTGGCGTTGATACATCTGTTGAAATATGCGAAAGAGTGCGTAAGCTTGTCAAGGAGAGAGGTATTACCGACCCTAATGACATTATGGAGCTTATTCACGAGGTTATTGCTGATATTATGGGCGATGATACAGGACTTGATTTGTCCGTTTCACCTGCTGTAATTATGGTTATCGGTGTAAATGGTGCGGGCAAGACCACAACAATCGGCAAGCTCTGTCACCAGTTCAAGCAGGAGGGGAAAAAAGTTGTTGTTGCGGCGGCTGATACTTTCCGTGCGGCAGCTATTGACCAGCTGCAAGTATGGACTGACCGTGCAGGTGTTGAGATTGTAAAGCATGCTGAGGGAAGCGATCCCGGTGCAGTTGTGTATGATTCCCTTGATGCCGCAAAGGCCCGAAACTGCGATGTCGTGGTAATCGATACTGCGGGCAGACTTCATAATAAAAAGAATCTTATGGAGGAGCTTAAAAAGATAAATCGTATCATCGACAGCAAGGCAGGGGACTGCTCACGCGAAATACTCCTTGTTCTTGACGCTACAACAGGTCAGAACGCCGTAAGTCAGGCTAAGCTTTTCAGCGAAACAGCGCCGATTACAGGTATTGTTCTCACAAAGCTTGATGGTACTGCAAAAGGCGGTATTGTTATATCAATTAAAAATGAGCTTGGAATTCCTGTAAAGCTTATTGGTGTAGGCGAAAAAATCGACGATTTACAGCCATTTGACAGCCGTATGTTCGTTGACGCTCTCTTTGATATTGACGAGGCTAAGCGAAATGCTGCTGAGAGAGCAGAGGAAAATGAGGATATAGACGATATTCCTGAGATTGAAGAAGCACCTGAAATTGAAGAAGCACCTGAAATTGAAGAAGTACCTGAGATTGAGGAAATTGCTGAGGTTGAAGATACTCCCGAAATCGAAGAAGCAGAAGATATTGAAGATGTTCCAGAGATTGAGGATATTGCCGATGTAATTCACGCTGATGAAATCGAGCATAAAGACGTTGAACTTACAGAGGAAGTGGAAGCTGCTTCCGATGTTGAAGAAGCAGAGGAAGTTGAAGAAACTCCCGAAATTATTTATGCTCCCGAGGTTAAACTTGTACCCGAAGTTGAACTCGGACCTGATGTGGAACTTACTCCCGAGGTTGAAGAAACTGAGGAAGTTGTGGAAACTCCTGAGGTGGAAGACGCTCCTGAGATTGAGGAGGCACCTGAAATTGAAGATGTTCCCGAAATAATAGAGCCTATAGAATTGACAGACGATGAAACTGTTGAAAACAAGCCTGAAAAGAAGAAAAAGAAGGGCTTCTTCAGCAGACTTTTCGGCAGAAAGGGCGGAGACGATGAATAAAATAGTTTTTGCTACGAATAACGCGAATAAGCTCCGCGAAGCAAGCGAAATACTCGCTCCTCTTGGGATTGAAGTCATCTCTCAGCGCGAGGCAGGTGCCGACTGCGAACCCGAGGAAAACGGTACAACATTTGCGGAAAATGCAATGATAAAGGCTAAAGCGGTATATGATATTGTGAGAATTCCTGTTTTTGCCGATGACAGTGGATTATGCGTTGACGCTCTTGACGGCAGACCGGGAGTATATTCCGCGCGATATGCCCCGAAAGGTCAGGAATGTGAAAAGCTTCTTGAGGAAATGAAAGATATTCCAGACGAAAACAGAACTGCTTCATTCCAGTGTGTAATTGCATATATTGACGATAATTGCAATTTTATTGTAAATGGCAGTTGTGTGGGAAAAATCGGCTATGAGGAAAAAGGAACAAACGGCTTTGGCTATGACCCCGTTTTTGTAGTCGGTGAAAAGACAATGGCTGAAATGACAGCCGAGGAAAAAAATGCGCTCAGCCACCGCGGTGCTGCTTTAAGAGCGTTATATGAAATGTTAGCGAAAGGATAATAATTATGCTTACAAGTAAACAGAGAGCGTATCTCCGTGGTATTGCGGCAGAATACGAAACTATATTCCAGATTGGAAAAGGCGGCGTTACCGAGGTTATGTGCAAGGAAATCGGCGAAGCGCTCCGCAAGAGAGAACTCATAAAGCTGAAAGTACTTGAAAATTCAGGCTGGACTGCAAGAGAAGCCGCTGATGCTGTGGCTGAGCAGACAGGTGCTGACGTTGTGCAGGTTATCGGCAATAAATTCGTGCTTTTCAAGCGCAATCCGAAAGAACCTGTTATCGAAAATATCCCCAAGGCAAAATGAGAATCGGCATTTACGGCGGAAGCTTTAACCCCGTTCATAACGGGCATATCCATTTAGCTGAAAGTGCGGCGGATATACTTAATCTTGACATTGTGTACCTTGTGCCGTCGAGGATAAGTCCTCACCGTTCAAGCGATGAATACGCTTCGGGAGAGGACAGACTGGAAATGCTTCGTCTTGCCTGTGAGGAAAATGAAAAGCTTTTTCCCTGCGATTATGAACTGACAAACGACAGAAAAAGCTATACCATATATACAGTTGAGGAGTTCCGCAGACGTTTTCCCGATGATGAGCTCTTTCTTCTGGTAGGAAGCGATATGCTAATGTGTTTTGACCAATGGAATCGCTTTGAGGATATTCTGAAGGAAGTTACTCTTGCTGTGGTTTCAAGAAATGACGGAGATTTTGAAATTCTTGAAGAAAAAGCGGAAAATCTGCGAAAATTCGGGAGAATTATTGTGTGTCCCGTTGAACCTTTGGAGATATCCTCAACGGAAATTAGAAAAAAAATTGCAGAAAATGAAAAAATCTCTTGCTATCTTCACGAAAATGTAGTACAATATATTACATTGAGAAAATTGTATCGGGGTGATACTTTTGTTCTATAATATAGATGAAAAGAAAAAATATCTTAAAGAAATCCTTTCGTCCAAAAGATATCAGCACTCTCTTAATGTTGCGGCTGAATGTAAAAAGCTTGCAGAAAAATATGGTGAGGATTCCGAAAAAGCATACTTTGCAGGACTTCTTCACGACGTCTGCAAGGAGATTGCTCCCGAAGAACAGCAGCGCCTTATTGCTGAAAGCGGTTTTGTGGTATGCAGAGAGGAACTTGAAACCCGTTCACTATGGCATGCTGTTGCAGGTGCATATTTCGTTAAAAATGTATGGGGCGTTGAGGATATTGATATAATCAACTCTATAAGATTCCATACAGTCGGCAGGGCGGGTATGTCACGGCTTGAAGAAATTGTGTATCTCGGTGACCTTGTATCTGCTGACAGGGATTATAAGGACGTTGATAAAATGCGGAAGCTTGTTTACAGTAATCTTGATGCAGCTATGCTTGAGGGTTTTGTTTTTTCTATAAAATCGGTTGTGAAAAAGGGTGGACTTGTTCCGCCTTGTACCGTAGAGGGATACAATTTTTATACAAGACTTCTTAAACAGAAGTAAAGCATTGACAGAATGAAAAGAGGATGAAAATGGATAACAAAGACTTTCATTCAGATGACAGTTTACAGAATAAACCGCTGGGTAAGCTTGTAAGAGTAAATGACAGTAAGGCAATTTCAAACGAAACTTCGGCATATCGCGGTAAATATGAGGCTGAACCCTCACAGTACCGCGGAAAGTATGAAGCTGAACCTTCAGAATACCGAGGCAGATATGAGGCTGAAAGTCCGCCGCAAGCTGTAAAAAAGCTTGTAAGAGTTCAGAATAGCGAAAATGCACAGCAACATAGACCTCCGATAAAAAACAGTGTTAAATCTGCAAAGAAAACAAAAAAGGAAAAGAGATTAGAAAAGTTTATAAATATAAGTATTAAACTTGTCTCTGTTGTTTCTGCCATTGTAATTGCGGCTGTCCTTGCTTTGAATATGCCTATTCTTGCTGACAGTAAAAACGGCGGAAATATTTCTGTTCTGAATTATATTAAGAATCTTAAGCCTGCTGCAAAGGAGGGCGAGCTTAACAAGGAAAATGTAAAGCTTGACCTGCTTCCGAAAGAGAATACTTCATCAGAAGAACCTGAGTTCAACGACGGTCTTGACCTGCCGCAGCTTATCGAGGGACAGTACAGCATATTATTCCTTGGATTTGACGATGAGGAATTCAATACTGATGTTATGTGGATTATACAGTTTGATATCGGTCACGGAGGTATGAATATCCTCCAGATTCCCCGTGATACCTGCCTGCCTGACTATACAAGCAGTGTTACAAGAAAATTCAACAGTGTATACTCCATGGGCGACCCGAATATACAGCCGCCTATACAGCGAACTGTAAATGCTGTTCAGGAAAATTTCGGAATCCCCATTGACGCATATGTCACAACAGCCTGCTTTGATATTGTTGATATCGTTGACCTTATTGGCGGTATACCGATTACAGTTGAAAATGAGATAATTTACGAAGCCGATAAGATAATTCCGGAGGGCGATATTACTCTTACAGGTGAACAGGCTGAATGGTTTATCCGTTTTAGACGCGAGTGGATGCAGGGTGATATCGGACGTATGCAGAATCAGCGTAAGTTCATGGCTGCGGCAATGCAGAAGCTTTTCTCTATTGTCAAAGACGAGGGAAGAATAAAGCTTTACAGCTATATCAAGGAGATATATGAGCGCGAGTTGGTGTACACCGACTTATCAATCGGCGATTTAGGAAAGGTTGCGGATTTTGCCTCTACTATTGATATGGAAAAGGTGCGTGTGGATATGGTGCCCGGAGAGGATGCCATATTCTATGCTGCTGACGGAAAAGGATATTCCGTATTCTCTGTTCATAAACAGGAGACAATTGACCTGCTCAACAATTACTATCGTCCTTATCAGAGAAGAATGACGCAGGACGATACATCAATTGTTGAACTCGTACTGAATCATCAGTATGATATATATGACGATACGGGTGCAACTCTGGACGAAATTGAGGATTCAACAGAGCCCATGAGAAACCCGGATATGAAACCATGGTGGAAGGAAGATTAAACATGACAGATAAAGAAAAACTTGAACTTATTATAAAATCCCTTGACGCAAAAAGAGGAGAGGATATTCAGGCAATTAAAATAGGTGACCTGACTATTCTTGCAGATTATTTTGTAATTGTTAATGGTACAAGTAACACTCATACGCGTACACTTGCTGATGAAGTTGAATTCCAGCTTTCACAAAAGGGCATTGAGCCCATAAGACGCGAGGCAGATACGGGAAATACGTGGATTATTCTTGATTATGGCGATATTATCATACACGTATTCTATAAAGAAACACGTCATTTCTACAAACTTGAGGGCTTGTGGGCTGACGGCGAAAGACTTGAAATTGATTCATTGCTTACAAAGGAGGAAAATTAAAATGCCTACAAAAAATGAAAACGGAAGAAAATATGTTGTCCTTATAGGATTGTATATGCTTTTAAAGGTTGTACTTAATCTTTTCTGCGGCGGTGGTTTTTCTTTCGTTGGTCTGATATTTGCAATTGTGGCTTCTGCGGTTATGTTCTGCGGATTGGAGTACTCAAATTATGCTGTTGCAGGTATTCTTGCAATTGTAGCTATTGTTCATTTGCCGGGAAACTTTGGCGATCTTCCAAAATCTATTGTATTTCTCCTTGAGGGATTTGTAGATATCGGCGCAGCTGTTCTGCTTGTTATGAACAATGATATTAAAGAGCATTTCACTAATAAGTGGAATGAATTATCTGATATGATGAAAAAATAATTAGTGTAAGGATTGATAAAAATGGCAAAGTATGATTTTAAATCAGTAGAAAAGAAATGGCAGGAGTACTGGGAGAAAAACGAAACCTTTAAGACCGATGTCTGGGATTTCAGCAAGCCCAAGTTCTATGCCCTTGATATGTTCCCCTATCCGTCCGGAGTAGGTCTTCACGCAGGTCATCCTGAGGGATATACAGCAACAGATATCGTTTCACGTATGAAGCGTATGCAGGGTTACAATGTACTCCACCCAATGGGTTACGATTCATTCGGACTTCCTGCTGAGCAGTATGCCGTAACAACCGGAAATCACCCCAATGGCTTTACACAGGAAAACATCAAGACATTTTCAGCACAGCTCAAAGAGCTTGGTTTTGATTATGACTGGTCAAAGATGATTGCAACATCTGACCCAAGTTTCTATAAGTGGACACAGTGGATATTCAAGCAGCTTTATGAGGACGGATATGCAAAGTATATTGATATGCCTGTAAACTGGTGCGAGGAACTGGGAACAGTTCTTTCCAATGACGAGGTTATTGACGGAAAGTCAGAAAGAGGCGGCTATCCCGTTGTACGTAAGAATATGAAGCAGTGGGTTATTGACCAGCCTGCATTCGCGGAAAAGCTTCTTGAAGGTCTTGACGAAATTGACTGGCCTGAATCTACAAAGGCAATTCAGCGCAACTGGATTGGTAAATCAACAGGCGTTGAGGTTGAGTTTGATATAGTAGGCGGAGGAAAATTCTCTATATTCACTACATGTATTGAAACAATCTATGGTATAACATTTATGGTTCTTGCTCCAGACGGTGCAGTTACTGAAAGCCTCCTTGACAGAGTTGAGAATATCGACGAGGTTAAGGCATATATCGAGGAAACAAGAAAGAAAAACGATATGGACCGTACTGAGCTCAACAAGACAAAATCAGGCTGTGAGCTTAAAGGTGTTACTTGTATAAACCCTGTAAACGGAAAAGAAGTAAGAATGTTTATCGGCGATTTTGTACTTGCAAGCTATGGTACAGGCGCAGTTATGGCTGTACCAAGCCATGACCAGAGAGACTTTGAATACGCAATTGCACACAACATTGACATGATACAGGTAATCGACGGTGATGATAAGCTTGGTCACGTTGATGTATCTGAGGCAGCTTTTGAAAAACAGGGATATCTCGGAAAAGGCTATAAGCTTATTAACTCCGAGGAATTCACAGGTCTTACTGTTGAGGAAGCTAAGGAAGCTATCACAAAGAAGCTTGAAGAAATGGGCAGAGCAAAGCGTACTGTCAACTATCACTTCCGTGAGTGGATTTTTGCACGTCAGCGTTACTGGGGCGAGCCTGTTCCTGTAGTTCATACTGAGGATGGAAAAATTCATTCTCTTGATGACAGCGAACTGCCGCTTATTCTTCCTGAGCTTGACGATTATAAGGGCAAAAATGGAAAAGCTCCCCTTGAAAATGCTGTCGAGTGGAAACAGTACGACAAAGACGGAATAAAGGGCACACGTGAAACATCAACAATGCCCGGAAGTGCTGGTTCAAGCTGGTATTATTTCAGATATATCGACCCAAATAACGACAAGGAATTTGCAAATCAGGAGCTTCTGAAGCACTGGATGCCTGTAGACCTCTACATAGGCGGTCCGGAGCACGCTGTAGGACATCTTATCTATTCGCGTATCTGGAACAGATACCTTTACGATAAGGGCCTTGCACCTACAAAGGAGCCTTTCAAGAAGCTTGTACATCAGGGTATGATTCTTGGTGAGAACGGCATAAAAATGGGTAAGCGTTTCCCTGAATTTGTTGTAAATCCCTCTGATATCGTAAGAGATTTCGGTGCAGATACACTTCGTCTTTATGAAATGTTCATGGGGCCCCTTGAAGTAAGCAAGCCTTGGAATCCTAAGGGCGTAGAGGGCGCAAGAAAGTTTATTAACAGAGTATGGAATTTCTTTACTGAGGCTGAGAATCTTACTGATGACAATGACGGAAGCCTCACAAAGGTTTACCACAAGACAGTAAAGAAAGTAACAGATGACTATGAAAAGCTGGCGTTCAATACAGCTATCAGCCAGATGATGATATTTGTAAACGAGGTTTACAAGGTTGGCAAATGCCCCAAGGAGTATGCTGAAGGCATTATAAAAATGCTTTCCTGTATTACACCTCATCTTGGCGAGGAAATCTGGAACATTCTCGGTCATGATGATACTATCGCTTTTGAAAGCTGGCCTGTTTATGACGAGGAGCTCTGCAAGGACGATACAATTGAAATCGTTGTACAGATTAACGGCAAGGTCAAGGCTAAGTTGAATATCGAAGTTGACGCTGATAAGGATTCCGTACTTGCTATGGCAATGGAGGAAGAAAGCGTGAAAGCTGCTGTTGAAGGCAAAAATATTGTAAAACAGATATATGTACCAAATAAGCTTGTTAATATTGTGGCAAAATAACGAAAATTATAAATCATTGAAAAAAGCTTGACATATAGCGGAATATGTGGTAAAATAATATATATTCGTAATTGAATGAGGTATTGTTGACTGACACTCGCAAGGGTGATTAGCATATAGCTCCGGGGTTTCCTGTGGGCAACCTCTGAACAAGGGAGGGAAATGGTAAATGGCAGAAGTTCGCGTTGGCAAGAACGAGTCTCTGGACACAGCTCTTAAGAGATTTAAGAGATCATGTGCTAAGGACGGCGTTATCGCTGAAGTACGTAAGAGAGAGCATTATGAGAAGCCTTCTGTAAAGCGTAAGAAGAAGTCAGAGGCAGCTCGTAAGCGTAAGTATTAATCTTACACATATGAAATTTAAGCGGGCGTATGTCGTCCGCTTTTTCATTTTTAAGGAGAAAGCTATTATGAAAAAAATACTTGTTATACACGGACCTAATCTCAATCTTTTAGGTGAACGTGAGCCAGGAGTGTACGGCAGTGCGGGTATTGACGAACTGAATACAAATATTGTGGAGCGTGCAAAGGCTTTGGGACTGGAATGTGAAACATATCAGTCAAACCATGAGGGCGCTATTATTGATAAGCTTCACGCCGCACGTACAGAGTTTGACGGAGTTATTATAAACGCAGGTGCGTATACTCATTACAGCTATGCAATCCGCGACGCAATATCCGCTATAAAAATTCCTGTTATTGAGGTTCATATAAGCAATATTGATGCAAGAGAGGAATTTCGTGCAAATTCTGTTATTGCTCCTGTTTGCAAGGGAAGCATCTGTGGACTTGGCTTTATGAGTTATTATCTTGCTGTTCAGGCAATGGCGGAGATTTGATATGGGAAGATTTGAAAAGCTTTTCGGGATACTGCCTGACAATGTGGAAAGTGTTCTTATCACATCGGATGTGAACAGGAGATACTTCACAGGCATGAAATCTTCGGCAGGTGCTGTACTTGCATTCAGGGATAAAGCCTATCTGCTGATAGATTTCAGGTATATAGAAAAGGCTCGTGAGACAGTTAAAACTGCGGAAGTTGTTGAATCAAAAGAGTTCTACAAGGAAGTTTCTGAGCTGCTTCGTAAGCATGGCATGCGTAATATGGCTATTGAAGCACAGGAGGTTACTGTAAGCCGTCTTAATGCGATGAAAAAGCATCTGAAATGTGTTGAGATAATCGAAACTGATGTTCTTAGCAATGCCATAAACAAGCTTCGTATGATAAAGGATGAGGAAGAGAGCGGCTATATCCGTAAGGCACAGGAAATTGCTGAGTCTGCTTTTGAAGAAATCCTTGGATTCATAAAAGAGGGCGTTACAGAGCGTGAAATTGCTCTTGAACTTGACCGTCTTATGCTTGAAAAGGGTGCAGAGAGCATATCTTTTGATACGATAGCTCTTACAGGTGATAATACATCAATGCCTCATGGTGTTCCATCGAACAAAAAAGTGCAAAAAGGCGAATTTGTCCTTATGGATTTCGGCGCGGTTTATAACGGCTATCACAGCGATATGACAAGAACTGTATGCGTAGGCGAACCTGACGAGGAAATGGTTAAGATATACAATATCGTTCTTGAAGCACAGCAGGCAGCTATAGAAGCTGCAAAGGCTGGCATTACAGGAGCAGAATTGGATGCTGTGGCAAGACGGCACATCTGCGATGCAGGTTATGGTGAATATTTCGGACATTCTCTCGGTCACGGTGTGGGGCTTGATATCCATGAAATGCCAAATGCTGCTCCAAGATTTGAGAAAAAACTGGAAAAAGATACAGTTATAACCATTGAGCCTGGTATATATATAGCAGGAAAATTTGGTGTAAGAATTGAAGATTTTGTCATTTTAACCGAAAATGGCTGTATAAATCTGACAAAAAGTGCAAAAAATATAATATCTTTATAATAATTTGCGTAAGGTATTGCAAAATATATGGAAATATGGTATAATAATACATATTAATGATTTGCGGTTGACGGTTTGGTTGCCGTCTTGAACGAATATTTAGGAATCATTTATTATCAATAATTTTTCGGAGGTTTATTTTTATGATTTCAGCAGGCGATTTCAGAAATGGCGTAACTTTTGAACTTGACGGACAGGTTGTTCAGGTTGTTGAGTTTCAGCACGTAAAGCCAGGTAAGGGTGCGGCTTTTGTACGTACAAAGTATAAGAACGTTATCACAGGTTCAGTTGTTGAAACTTCTTTCAACCCTACAGCTAAGTTCCCTACAGCTTTCGTTGAGAGAAAGGATATGCAGTACAGCTACAGTGACGGTGATCTCTACTACTTCATGGATATGGAGACATATGAGCAGCTTCCTATCAGTGCAAATGTACTCGGCGATAACTTTAAGTTCGTTAAAGAAGAAATGATTTGTAAGATTCTTTCATACAAGGGCAATGTTTTCGGTGTTGAGCCACCCAACTTTGTTGAGCTGGTTGTAACTCAGACAGATCCCGGATTCAAGGGCGATACAGCTACAAATGCTACAAAGCCCGCTACTCTTGAGACAGGCGCTGAGATTAAGGTTCCTCTCTTTATCGACGAGGGTGAAAAGATTCAGGTTGACACTCGTACAGGCGAGTATATGTCCAGAGCATAATTGAAGTTCAGTATAGGAGTATATTATACTTCTTTGTGCCGATAATAATTCTGATATGACGAAAGGGGGAGCTTGTTATGAAGCTTACTGAGAAAATGTCTTATTTACAGGGACTGCTTGACGGTCTTGAGATCGACAATTCCACTAAGGAGGGCAAGGCACTTATTCAGATGTCTGACGTTATGAATGAGCTTGTTGCTTATGTGGAGGATCTTCAGGCTCAGGTGGACGAGCTGACAGAACTTTGCGATATTCTTGATCAGGATCTCGGACAGGTAGAGGATGATATCTACGACGAGGACGATGAGGACTACGATTTTGATGATTGTGAAGAATGTTTTGATGATGACGATGAGGATTACGATTTCGACGAGGATGACGAGCTTTATGAAATTACTTGTCCCTCTTGCGGAGATACAATTCTTATTGATGAGGGTATGATTGAGGAAGGTTCAATCAATTGCCCTAACTGCGATGAGCTTCTCGAATTCGATGTTGATGACCTTACTATTGAGGATTTTGAGGAAGTAGCTGAGGCAGTTGCAGAAGAGAAGAAAGACTGATAATTCACATAACGGGCGGCTATATGCCGCCTGTTTTGTTATTGGGATTGGTTAAAAAAGATAAATATATGCATACCTATTGACAAATATCTGAAAATATGGTATAATATTAAAGCAATATGCGGATATGGCGGAATAGGCAGACGCGCTGGCTTCGGGTAGCGTCACGCTATTGAATTTATTCATTTCGTCATAGGTTCAGCAGTTGAGTGGAGCAATTTCTTGTGAAATCCACCTCGGTGAAAGAGTTCAATCGAGTAAAAAATACGGATTCAAAAAATAAGCGGATATGGCGGAATAGGCAGACGCGCTGGCTTCAGGTGCCAGTCGGGGTAACTCGGTGCAGGTTCAACTCCTGTTATCCGCACCAGTTCATTTAAGATTTTTTTAAGGAGGTGTTATATCATGGCTAAAAATTCAAATTGTTGGACTGTTACTGTTGGCAATGATGTTATTCGTGTAGAAGATGCCGAAAATTTATATGTAAATGATAAATTGCAGGATGTATCTTACGGTATTACTACTTGCGAAAGATTATACGGAAAGCTGTCTGACGGTAAGGAAGTTAAGGCTGTAATTGGTGCAAAAGGTTTGGGTTTAAAAATCCATTGCACAATATTTGTTGATTGCGAATGTGTATTCAACGACTAATTGCATTGTTAGGTGCAGGTTCAACTCCTGTTATCCGCACCA
>JAZNZK010000014.1:0-105143 GCA_045594905.1 Ruminococcus sp. | reverse complement strand
ACAGAGGTCACACCCGTTCCCTTTCCGAACACGGAAGTTAAGCTCTGTAGCGAAGACGATACTTGGCTGGCGACGGCCCGGGAAATTATTTCAATGCCGGCACTAAAGAACGGAAGTCGCTTTGACTTCCGTTTTTCATATTCAAGGGCCATTAGCTCAGTTGGTTAGAGCATCCGGCTCATAACCGGACGGTCTGGGGTTCGAGTCCCTAATGGCCCACTTTATACTATGGAATCCCGTATCTACGGGATTTTTTGTTTTATGGAGGTGGAATTTACGAATCGTAAAAAAATTATATTGCTGTATTTTTCGGCTGTTGCTATTTTCTGTTTGTCTTTGGTATGGAAGCATTTTAACAATGAAAATAAGACTGTAGTAGTATATACAACCAATAATACAGAGAATGGTATTTCCACAACTGAAATTTTTGAAAAAAAATCCAGTTTTAAAACAAAAAATACATTATCTTCACATATTGTATCGACTAAAACATCAACTGTTAAAACAACAAGTATTGCTGATGAGATGCCTTTGTATATTGACATAAACACGGCTGATTGTGATTCTCTGATTTGTCTTGAAGGTATTGGTGAAACGCTGGCACAGGCGATAATTCGTTATCGTGAGGAAAACGGCGGATTCAATAATATTGAGGAAATAATGAATGTACATGGAATCGGTGAGGGAATTTTTTATGCTGTCCGTGATTATATATACGTTGAAAATCCTATTTATCCTGAAACAGAATATGAACAGGAGTATACGCCTGATTACGATGATGAGCAGGAATATGACAATGAGCAAGAGGGCGAATCTGAAGTTATTCCTGAGCAAGTAACAGCGGAAATTCCGACAGAGCCGCCTCTTACGCTGGAGGATGTAGCTCCCATAGATATCAATTCCGCTGATATCGAACTTCTCATGTTGCTTCCTCATGTTGATGATTATATTGCAAGTAAAATAATTGAATTAAGGGATAGTATTCACGGATTTAGTCATCCATATGAGCTGTTATATGTTGAGGGACTGTCGCAGGATAAAGTTGCAGAAATAATTGAATATGTGGTTGTTGAAGTTGAAAAATCGGAGTGAAAATTTTATTTTTCTATTGACAAAGCCGTAAAAATATGATACAATGAGTATATTGCAGGGACATTGTTCCACAGCAAGATTTTGACCACTTCTTCGGGAGTTAGTGCCATACGGACAGCCGGTCAAATGCCGATTTCCGACGTACTTCGGACGGCAACTTCAGTTGCCTTATTGATTAAAGTATTTCTAAGTTCTTTTTTCAGCTTGTGAAAGGTCAATAAGAGTAGTAAAGAGGTATCTTAGCTTATAATAAACTCTGAAACTATCAGTAGACAATGTCATACAAGTACAAGCTGAATGCTTGTACTTTTTTGTTTTTGAGGTGTTTTATGGAAAATAAGTTAAAGCTTTATGGTTTCAATAATCTTACAAAATCGTTGAGCTTCAATATATATGATGTTTGTTATGCGCGTACTCCAAAGGCTCAGCTTGATTATATTGCTTATGTTGATGAGGTTTATAACTCTCAGCGTATTACTGATATTATGACGCATCTAACTGAGATGATTGGTGCTCAGGTGCTCAGTGTTTCACGTCAGGACTATGACCCTCAGGGTGCATCTGCTACTTTTCTTATTGCTGATGATACTATGATTCCTGCTGGTGGAAGTGAAACTGTTGCACATCTTGACAAAAGTCATGTTACGGTTCATACATATCCCGAATATCACCCAGATACAAATATTGCTACATTTCGCGTGGATATTGATGTTGCTACCTGCGGAAAAATTACTCCACTTACTGCTCTTGATTATCTTATCAGCAGTTTTGATAGTGATATTATTACTATGGATTACCGTGTCCGTGGATTTACACGTAATCTTGGTGGTGAAAAGTTGTTTATTGACCATAATATAACTTCAATTCAGAATTATATTGATGACTCTACACTTGATAAATACGACGCTGTGGATATAAATGTATATCAGGCTAATATGTTTCACACTAAAATGCTTATAAAGGAAATTGAATTGCAGAATTATCTTTTTAATACAGATGTTCACGAACTTTCTCCACGCAGCCGACTTGATATAACCAATGCTCTGCGCAGGGAAATGATTGAAATTTTCAGCGGAAGGAATGTTTTCGGAAATGGCTCTTTCTCAGGTTAATGCACCAATTTATGAGGCTCTCAGACGTTTCAGGCGAATGAGGGTTGTTCCTTTTGATGTTCCCGGTCATAAGCGAGGCAGAGGAAATATGGAGCTTACTGAATTTCTCGGTGAAGACTGCATGAATGTTGATGTCAACTCCATGAAGCCTCTTGACAATCTCTGTCACCCAGTTTCTGTTATCCGTGACGCTGAGGATTTAGCGGCGGAGGCATTCGGCGCGGCAAATGCATTTTTTATGGTTGGCGGCACAACTTCCGCTGTTCAGAGTATGATAATGTATGCCTGCAAAAGCGGTGACAAAATTATCATGCCGCGAAATGTCCACAGAAGTGCTATTAATGCTCTTATACTTACGGGAGCTGTTCCCGTTTATGTCAATCCCGATGTAAATAATCAGCTTGGAATTGCTCTTGGTATGTCTGTTGCTCAGGTTGAAAAGGCTATACGTGAAAATCCGCAGGCTAAAGCGATTATGGTTAATAATCCTACATATTATGGTATATGCTCTGATTTAAAAAAAATCGTTCAGCTTGCCCATGAGCATAATATGCTTGTTCTTGTTGACGAGGCACACGGTACTCACTTCTATTTCGGCGAGAATTTCCCTATAACCGCTATGGCGGCTGGTGCAGATATTGCGTCGGTTAGTATGCATAAATCCGGCGGAAGCCTTACCCAGAGCTCTTTTCTGCTTATGGGTAAAAATATAAATTCCGACTATATGCGGCAGGTTGTGAATCTTACTCAGACTACAAGTGCTTCTTATCTGCTTTTGTCAAGCCTCGACCTTTCAAGAAAGCGTCTTGCTCTTGGTGGTAGGGAGATATTTGCAAAAACCGTTGAAATGGCAGAATATGCCCGTTCTGAGATAAACAGCATCGGCGGATATTATGCATATTCAAAGGAGCTTGTCAACGGCGACAGTATCTATGATTTTGATATATCTAAGCTCAGTATATATACTCTGCCAATTGGTCTTGCAGGAATTGAGGTTTATGACCTGCTTCGTGATGAGTACGATATACAGATAGAATTCGGTGATATTGGCAATATACTTGCCTATATCTCTGTGGGCGACAGAACCCGCGATATTGAACGGCTTATCAGCGCACTTGCTGAAATTAAACGTCGTTTCGGGCAGTCAGGAGCAGATATGCTGACGCAGGAATATATATCGCCAATAGTGGCAGATACGCCAAGACGGGCATTTTATGCGGATAAAATATCACTTCCTCTTGATGAAGCTGCAGGAAGAATATGCACGGAATTTGTAATGTGCTATCCTCCGGGAATTCCGATTCTTGCTCCCGGTGAGCTTATAACAGAGGAAATAATAAAATATATAAAGTATGCTAAAGAAAAGGGCTGTCAGATGACAGGAACTGAGGACATAAATATAGAACGGCTTAATGTTCTTGTATAATATGCGACATAAGGAGAATAGAAAATGAAAAGAAAAATGCTCTTAACTGCGGTTATTACCGCTTCATTAATGCTTACTGCCTGCGAAGCAAAGGAGAATTATACAACTGATACTCCCACAGATGCACCAACAGAAGCTTCTGTTGAAAATACAGAGGTGCAGGAAAATACAGTTGCGTTAGAAGATAGAGTTGACGGACAGCTCTACTCTGCATACAAGGATTTTCTCGATTTTTCGCTTCCTGAGGGATATACGGTATCAGAGCCAAAATGGGATACCTTTCAGCCAGGTTCGGAATATGAACAGGGTGTTGTGACATGGGATTTCAATTTTAAGTCCAAAAACGGCAGTGATTTGAATGAAATGCTTCTCAGCAGCGAGTATATAGACGCTGAAATTGATATTTACAGCACTAAAGAAATACATGACTTATCAGAAATGGATTCATTTGTAACTCTTGCTATGGGTCATGCTGCAAGAGATGATTTTGCAGAGATAATTGCTTCTAAATATCTTGATTTAGAATATGATTCATATGCAGATAATTTTAAAACTTCCAACGGAACTCTTACAGTGCTTGCATATACTCCTGTTTATATAGGCGGAACTGATGATTCTCAGTTTGACAAATCTGTTGAAATCGTAAGGGAGAGACTTACAGCAGGTACAGGCTGGTCTGTAAAAGATGCCGACCTTGTATCAGTATGCTCAAGCAAGGATTTTACCTTTACTTGCCAGTATGTTCTCAATGAGGGTGTTGACATTGGGGATAGCATTGAGTTAGTTGAAAATATGATGAAGGATTTTAAGGAGATTGTCGGTACTCCCCAGAACTACAACTTTTTCGTTGCTCAGACAGGAAATGAAAAATGGCTTATGAGAAAGATGCACATTATGGGAGAGGAAATTCCGGATGAAACGATTGACAGTGACAATTATGTTTTTGCAACTGACCTGAAAAATAAAATACTTGAAAATCATTGACAAGAGTTAGTTGGGGAGAAATTTTAAGGAGGGATATAATGGAGCTGTGGTTTACGGAGAGACATACTCCGAATGTTAAATTTTCCATAAAGGTTGACCGTCAGCTTTATACGGGGCAAAGTGAGTTTCAGCGCATTGATGTTTTTGATTCAAAGGAGTTCGGGCGATTCCTTACTCTTGACGGATATATGATGCTGACAGAAAAGGATGAATTTATTTATCATGAAATGATAACTCATATACCAATGGCAGTTCATCCTAATCCTAAGGATATATTGGTAATCGGCGCAGGCGACGGCGGAGTTGTCCGTGAGCTTACGCGATATCCCACAGTGGAGTCAATTGACCTTGTGGAGATAGATGAGCTTGTTGTGGAAGTAAGCAAGAAGTATCTGCCCACAACAGCCTGTCGACTTGATGATGAAAGGGTGAATATTTTCTATGAGGACGGAGTAAAGTTTATTCGTCGCTGTGAAAATAAATACGATATTATTATCGTGGATTCTACAGACCCTTTTGGTCCCGGTGAAGGGCTTTTTACCAAGGAATTTTACGGCAGCTGCAATAAGGCGCTCCGTGCGGACGGAATTATGGTGAATCAGCATGAAAGTCCCTTTTATGACGAGGATGCAGCAGCTATGCAGCGTTCACATAAGCGGATAGTTGAAAGCTTCCCCATAAGCCGTGTATATCAGGCACATATTCCTACATATCCCTCGGGGCATTGGCTTTTCGGCTTTGCGTCGAAGAAATACCACCCTGTCCACGACCTTAACGGCATAAAGTGGAATATGCTGGGACTTAAAACAAAATATTATAATACAAAGCTTCATGTCGGTGCATTTGCTCTGCCAAATTATGTAGAGGAAATGCTCAGAGATGTGGAGTAATGGGAGAAAAATAAATGCTTGAAAAAAATATACAGACTTTTATTGGCTGTGACAGCGAATATGATGATGCAAAAATAGTCCTTTTCGGTGCCGGATTTGACGGAACTACAAGCTTCCGCCCAGGTACGAGATTTGCACCATCAGCTATACGCAGTGAAAGCTTCGGAATAGAGACATATAGTCCTTATCAGGATAAGGATATGACGGATTACAGCTATTTTGACAGCGGGGATTTAGAGCTTCCTTTCGGCAGTGTAAGACGTACTGTTGCAGATATTGCAATGCGTACCGATACAATCCTTGCTGACGGAAAAATCCCCTTTATGATAGGGGGAGAGCATCTTGTAACGCTTGGTGCTGTTATGGCGGTTAAGGACAAAGCGGAGGATTTGTACATAATCCACTTTGACGCTCATGCGGATTTGCGTGATGATTATTTAGGTCAGCCTTTATCTCATGCCTGCGTTTTGAGAAGATGTCACGAACTTGTGGGAGATGACCATATTTTCCAGTTCGGCATCAGAAGCGGCGACCGTGAAGAATTTGTATTTGCCTCGGAGCATACGGAAATGCACAAGTTCAATTTTGACGGACTTGAAGAAGTTGTTGAAAAGCTGAAGGGCAAAAAAGTGTATTTTACTCTTGATTTAGATGTGCTTGACCCCTCGGTATTTCCGGGAACAGGTACTCCCGAAGCGGGGGGAGTTACCTTTGAGGAACTGCGAAAGGCTGTGACTCTTGTATGCTCAAAGCTTGATATAGTGGGTTGTGATGTTAATGAGTTAAGCCCTCATTACGACCAGTCTGGAGCATCAACAGCTGTTGCCTGCAAGATTATAAGGGAAATGTTGCTGGCTATGTCATAAGGGCATCTCTAAAAACCCCCTTTTGAGAAAAAACAGCTATGCACGACATCTGCTGCGTCAACCTCCCTTGGAGTGCGAAAGCACGCCTTCGGAAGCTTTCCTTGCAGCTGCCGCACCTATCTGTTTTTTCTTTAATCAAACGAGTTTTTAGAGATGCCCATAATTGAGGTGAAATAATGTGGCTTGTTGTAATTTTAGGAGCAGTTTTTGTTCTTTTAGGGATTTTAATGATTGTCAACTTAATGAGGGATAGAAAACTATGTACATATCCTGTCGACGCAAAAGTTGCAGATGTTATTATTACCAAACGGAGAGGCCGTGGAAAAGCTACAGTTCGTACTGCTGTTTTTGAGTATTATTTTGAAGGCAAAGTATATCGGATTAAGGACAATGTAGGTACAAATGAGAAAAAATATCATACTGATGATATTGTGGAGCTCTATATTGAGCCTGAAAAACCTGAACATTTTTATTGTCCTAAAAATGATATGAATACATATACAGGAATTGTAGTCTTTATATTTATGGGTGTTTTAGCTATAGGTTCCTGCATTTTTATAGCAAATGCGTAATACGCAAAAAGATATAAGGATATTATAAGGGTAATGATATTGGCGATTTCATAAAATAGGGGGATTATTGAAAATTATGTGGAATTTTGAAAATTATTCGGAAAGCGAATTGCGTTTGAAGTACTGGTTATTCAGGTCGCTTTTGTTTCTACTGATTTTTTTCACTATAGCCTTTCTCTCAATTGGATTAATTACACTTTCAATTGGTGGAGATGATAAGCTATGTACCGAAAGCGTAACAGCTACTGTAACGGAAAATATTAAAAGTGAGCATATAGACAGATATAATAATAGAAAATCAAAAAGAACTACCTACACTTATGCACCTGTTTACAGCTATGCTTACAATGGCAGAGAATATTCCGTTGAAAGCAGTAACAGCACAAGACCTGCTAAGTATAATGTGGGAGATAGAGTTGTTATAATGATTAATCCTGATAATCCAGCGGAAATTTATGAGCCTGAATTTAAAAAATTAGAAGTTACTTCAATTATTTATATTATTGTTGGCGTATGTATTTTTTTAGCGTGTATAGCTGATATTATATGCCTTATCCGTGTTAATAAGAGGCTTAAAATTTTAAAAACAGATAAGTAAATAGTCAAGGGAAATACTCCCGCACTTTCAAAAAATTTGGGGAAACAATGATTTAAGGAGATTATTATGGAAATAAACGTCAATGGCTCAGGCAATAATTCGTCAGTTAAGGTGTTTATTATAAGGATATTAATAGCAGTTGTTGTTGGTTTCTGCGCTTTAGCAGGTTCGTTAGGCGGATATATTCTGAAAATATTTCTGCCGATGTATATTGAGGAAATGGATATTAAGAAACGTGAACTGCAGCCGATAACTGCAACTGTTCTTTCAGTTGACAGAGAAATAAAAAAGGACAGTGTTATAGGCTATATGAAATTGTCATATGAGTATAACGGAAAAGATTATGTTTATGATATGAAATATTACGAGGAGGGAAGTTTTCATTATTCAACCAATGAAGACATCAATGAGCGTCGAAAAAGAGATGACAATGATATGCGTTCTAAAGAGCATTGGGAAGAATTACAAGCAATGGTGGGTAAAGAACAGGAAGTATTTGTTGACAAAAATGAGCCTGATAAGGTTTTCTTACCCATTTCTGAAGAATTTTTAAAAATTCTTAAAATAATAGTGAGTATAGGTTTTGCTTTAGTTGCGGTTGTTGCTGTAATTATCATATTTGTGATAATTTTGGGTAAAAAGATTATCGGAAAGTTTTGGCAAAAAAGGGAAACGACTGATAGTTTTATAAGCTGAACAAATCGTAGATTTTGTGCAAAGCAGTAAGACAGATTTTGGACGGTATTGCCGCGAAAATTAGATTTTTAAAATAATGGAGGAAAATAAAATGGGAAAATGTATGATAATTGGCTGTGGAGGCGTAGCTTCCGTAGCAATTCACAAGTGCTGTCAAAACAGCGAGGTTTTTGAGGGAATCATGATAGCAAGCCGCACTAAGTCAAAGTGTGACGCTCTCAAGGAAAAGCTCCAGCCTACAACAAAGACAATAATTGAAACAGCACAGGTAAACGCTGATAATGTTGATGAGCTTATTGCTCTTATTGAGGCTTACAAGCCTGATGTGGTGCTTAACCTTGCACTTCCTTATCAGGATTTGACAATTATGGACGCTTGCCTCGCTACAAAGACACACTATGTTGATACAGCAAATTACGAGCCTCTTGATACTGCAAAATTTGAGTACAAGTGGCAGTGGGCATATCGTGAACGCTTCGAGCAGGCTGGAATTACTGCACTTCTTGGCAGTGGCTTTGACCCGGGTGTAACAGGCGTATTTTCGGCATATGCAATGAAGCATCACTTTGATGAAATAAACTATATTGATATCCTCGACTGCAACGGCGGAGATCATGGTTATCCTTTCGCAACAAACTTCAATCCTGAAATCAATATTCGTGAAGTATCTGCAAAAGGAAGCTACATAGAGGACGGAAAATGGGTTGAGACAGAGCCAATGGAAATCAAGCGAGTTTATGACTTCAAGGGCGTTGGCGAAAAGGATATGTATCTGCTTCATCATGAGGAGCTTGAATCCCTTGCGCTGAATATCAAGGGAATTAAGCGTATCCGTTTCTTTATGACATTTGGTCAAAGCTATCTCACACATCTGAAATGCCTTGAAAACGTTGGCATGACATCTATTGAGCCTATTATGTACGAGGGCAAGGAAATTGTACCGCTGCAGTTCCTTAAAGCTGTTCTTCCCGACCCTGCTTCTCTTGGTCCGAGAACGGTTGGCAAGACAAATATAGGCTGTATTTTCCGCGGAAAGAAAGACGGCAAGGACAAGAATTACTATCTTTACAACATCTGTGACCACCAGGAGTGCTACAAGGAAGTTGGCTCTCAGGCTATATCTTACACAACAGGCGTACCTGCAATGATAGGCGCTATGATGATTATGACAGGTCAGTGGAAAAAGGCTGGAGTATACAACATCGAGGAATTTGACCCCGATCCCTTTATGGAAGCGCTGAACAAATGGGGACTTCCTTGGGAGGAGGACTTCAATCCCGTACTTGTTGACTAAGGAGGAATTATAGTGAAGCTTAACGAAGCGCTTAAAAATTACCTTGACCGTGAATGTACGGTTACAACACGCAACGACGAATATGACGGAGTTTTAACGGAAATCGGCGAGGGATTTGTTAAGATAAATGACGGAATATCAGAATGTTTTATCAATATTCTATCCATTGAATCCGTTACATTTGACAACGAGTAAACTGATAAAAACACATTGCTGATATGCGTGTGTTGAAATACAGAAATAATAAAAGGAGTTGAGTTTATGCCAATCAAATTCAATAAGATTGTGAAACCCGTTGTACCGCTTTCAGAGGGAAATCTGACACCCGTTTCACAGGAAAATCCCACACCCGTGCCGCAGCAGGAAAGCATGACAATGGAAACAACTGCTGCAAAGCCAAGCACCTCCATTATGGATGAGCTGCCTACAATGTCGCAGGCAGCGGAAGAAGTTTTTGAGGAGCAGGTACAGGAGATTACAGCTCCGGACCCTGTTACTGAAGCTCTTACAAAGCCGGGCGGCAGACCTATGGGAAACAGCATGGAGGATACCCTCAGAAAATTCCTCGGCAAGCAGATTCGTGTATACACAGCAGACCACGAATATGTTGCAGGAAAGCTTGAAATTGTTGACGATGGCTGGATAAAGATATGCAATGCCCGTTCAGCAGGAAGCGATTACTATTTTGACGAGGATATAGTTAATACTGCAAATATTGTAAGAGTACGTGCGTCTATTATTATAGATAAGAAGCAGTACGTTGACTTTATGAACAGCGACAAATAATGTTATTCAGGGAGTCTTATGACTCCCTGATGTATTGAGGAAAGTGGTGAATTTTATTGATGAATTATGATTTGTATATCACAACTCCGTGTTATATCGTAGATGAGAAAAAACTTATACATAACCTTGAAATTCTGCAAGGAGTCGAACAGCGTACAGGGGCGAAAATTCTTCTTGCCCAGAAAGCTTTTTCCTGTTATCATGTGTATCCTCTTATGAAAAAATATGTATCAGGAACTGCGGCAAGCGGTCTTTATGAAGCTCGTTTGGGATATGAGGAAATGGGCGGCGAAAATCATGTATTTTCTGCCGCATATCGTGAAAGTGAAATAGACGAAATAATCTCATACTGCGGACATATCATATTCAATTCCTTCACGCAGCTTGACCGATACCGTGACCGTGTGCTGAAAGCAGGGAAAAAAATCGGATTGCGCATAAACCCCGAATTCTCTACACAGGAGGGACATGAGATATATGACCCTTGTTCGCCTAAATCGAGATTAGGCATAACAAGAAAAAATTTTCTTGACGATGATTTGCAAGGTGTAACAGGACTTCATTTCCATACTCTCTGCGAGCAGAATTCCGACGATCTGAAACGCACTCTTGATGCAATAGAAGAAAAATTCGGCGATATACTGCCGAAAATGGAGTGGATAAACTTCGGCGGCGGTCATCATATTACCCGTGATGATTATGATATTTCCCTCCTTGAAGAATGTATCATGAGAATGAAAAATAAGTACAATCTTGAAGTATTTCTTGAACCCGGCGAGGCTTTTGCCCTCAACGCAGGCTATCTTGTGACGGAGGTGCTTGACCTTACGGAAAACGATATGCCTATTGCAATTCTTGATACGTCAGCAGCTTGTCATATGCCTGATGTTCTTGAAATGCCCTATCGTCCGCCCCTTATGAACTCGGGAGAGGCAGGGGAGAAGCCTTACACCTACCGTCTTGGCTCACAGACCTGTCTTGCAGGCGATTCTATCGGGGAATACTCCTTTGACGAGCCGCTGGAAATTGGCGACAGGTTGATTTTCTGCGATATGGCAATATATTCAATGGTGAAGAACAACACCTTCAACGGTATGCCTTTACCTTCCATATATCTGAAAAAATCTGATGGAACAATGGAAATCCTGCGAAAATTCGGCTACAATGATTTTAAGGAGAGATTGTAATGACTAATATATATTTTGTCCGTCATGCACAGCCTGATTATAAATTTCCAGACCCTGCAAACCGTCCCTTAACAGCAGAGGGGGAGTGTGACTGCGGAGAAGTTGTGCGTGTTCTCCACGATATAAAGCTTGATTATGCTATTTCAAGCCCATATATCCGCAGTTACAACACAATCAAGGCGGCGGCTGAGGAACACGGTCTTGAGATACATACAGATTACCGCCTCCGTGAGCGCAAAAACGGCAAGGACAGTAACAATATGCAAATGTTTCAGAAGCGCTGGGCTGATATGACATACAGCGAATCAGACGGCGAGTGCCTGAAAGACGTACAGGACAGAAATATCGAGGTAATATCCGCACTTCTTGACGAGCATGAGGGCGAAAATATAATTCTTGGTACACACGGAACGGCTTTAAGCACCATTCTGAATTATTATGACAAATCCTTTGCTTTGGAGGGATTTTTGCGGATTATCAACTTTCTGCCTTATGTGGTGAGAATTGGCTTTGAGGGGCATAAAATGGTTGAGAAAGAGGAACTTCTCATAATTGAAAAGGTATTTAATGGATAAAAGAGGATAGAAAATGAAAAGTGAAATATTTGAAAACTATGAAATAATCGACGCTCACGCACATATTTTTCCTGAGAAAATCGCGGAAAAGGCAACGGCAAATGTTGGAAAATTCTATGATTTGCATATGGACGGATGCGGCATGAGCAAAAATCTCATTAAGGGCGGCGATACTATCGGAGTATCTGAATATCTGGTATGCTCCACCGCCACAGTTCCCCAGCAGGTGCGTACTATCAACAGCTTTATTGCGGAAGAATGTGGAGAATATCCGCAGTTTTTCGGATTCGGCACAACTCACCCTCTTTCCGAGGATATTGAGGGCGATATTGAGCAGATTAAGGAACTTGGACTTCACGGCGTAAAGCTTCACCCTGATTTTCAGGATTTCAATGCTGATTCTCCTGAGGCTTTCAGGATATATGAGATTATCGAGGGAGAACTGCCCCTGCTTATCCATTGCGGAGACCCGAGATATGACCGTTCCGCCCCTGCAAGAATCAGAAAGATATGCGAGAACTTCCCGAAGCTTAAATTGCAGGCGGCGCACATCGGCGGTTATTGCCGCTGGGACGAGGCACAGGAAATGCTGACAGGCTTTGAAAATCTGCGGATAGATATATGCAGTTCCCTTGCATTTATGTCAGCGGAAAAAGCGGCGGAGAGAATCCGTGGATTCGGCGTAGAAAACAGCTTTTTTGCCTGTGATTTTCCTATGTGGAATCATAAGGAGGAGCTTGACCGATTCCTCTCTCTTGGATTTACTGAGGAAGAAAACAGAATGATTCTGGCTGAGAATTTTAGAAGATTTTATAAATAAATGTATAAGGGCGAGTATTATTCGCCCTTATTTACATCAATACTATAAAATGAACATATACGCGCATTATATATATTTATATATAAATTCACACAGAACTGTTGACATAATCTGTATAATAATGTATAATATACATATAAAGACAATAACACAAATGACACAGACATCAAGGAGGAATTACTATGAAAAAGTTTTTAAGCGGCATAATTTCAACAGTACTTCTGACAGCCTCGTTACCTGCAATAACAGCAAATGCAGAAAACAAGCTGACAAAAGAAGAATTTCTCGACCTTGTGGTATCAGAAACAGAAGATTTTTCTGACGGCGGATTTATTTACGGCAAGGATTTGAAATTTGATGCAATTCCCGACGGAAACACCTATACATTAATAGTATACGGCATAAAGCAGGAGGATTACATCCGCAATGTAGGTGTAACTGAGGGCGTTATTGAGATAAATACAACAGAATACAGAGGTGCAGGTGCTCCCGAATTTTACAGCGGATGTGCTTTGTCTGTATTGCCAATAGAGCAGGAAACTGATATTAAGGATAGTTTTACGGCTCTGGAGGGTTTTACAGCGGTATTCTACATAGAGAATGTATTACCTGGCTTTCCCGCACCAGCTGGAAGCATTGTAGAAGCGTCACTTTATAAAGATTATGAAATAGCAAGCTATATTTATCCTGAGATTACAGCAGGAGATACAGACGGTGACGGAAGCATTTCAGCCTCTGACGCTTCACTTGTTCTTTCGGCATATGCGTATTCATCCACAGGCAAAAAGCTCACACTGAATATGACACAGTTTGATTATAATAATGACGGTATAATTGATTCCTCTGATGCTTCCGCAATTCTTGAAAAATATGCAGAGTTATCCACAAGTTGATAAATTGATCTTAAAAATGCTTATGTCACAAAAAGTAGTGACATAAGCATTTTTTTATGTTATAATAAAAAAGCCCCGATAAAAATCGGGGATAAATGGTGCCGAAGACGGGACTTGAACCCGTACGAGATTGCTCCCGGCAGATTTTGAGTCTGCTGCGTCTGCCATTCCGCCACTTCGGCACATCACTTAACAATTATACCACAAAATGTGGCGTATGTCAAGAGTGAGAATAATTAAAATAAAAAAATATATATTCAATGCATTTTTTTGTAAGTTTTATTTGTGTTATTAATAGAAGCGTAAGAGCGCTCCGCTTATAACAATGAAAGGATGGTGTTTCATCTGGAAAATAGTAATACATCATTATATGCTTTCAGAAAATTCGGAGATATGGTATTGCGAGTAGCATATTCCTGCTGCGGCTGTTATGCCGAGGCAGAGGATATAGCACAGGACGTATTTCTCTATCTCCACGCAAAGCCTGTGGAGTTCAAAGATGATGAGCATATGAAAGCGTGGCTATTAAAGGTCACAATGAACAAGTGCAAAAACTACAAGAGAAGCTTCCGAGTAAGCCATACAGGCGCACTTGAGGAGGATTATCAAGGTACATACAATATGGACACAACGGATATTGAGGTAAGGGAGCTTTTATCCTCTCTGCCGCCGAAATATGCCGCCGTAATGTATCTGTACTATTATGAGGAGCGTACAGCGGAGGAAATAGCAGCAATGCTTGACAAGAACGTCAATACAGTAAAATCGCTGATACGCCGAGGCAAAGAAAAGCTTAAAATAGAGCTTTCCGAAGAAAAACAAATAACAAAACAGAATTGTGCAAGGAGGACATAATTATGAGATATGACGATTACAAAAATCACCTTGACAAAATTACATGCAGTGATGAATTTCGAAGAAAAATGGAAGATTTGCTTTCAGCAGAGCCTGACGGTGAGTATGCCGACAGCGTAAGCACTCTTGAAAGAGCAGAAAATATAAAAACTCACCGTTGGGCAGGACTTGCGGCTTCTGCTGTTCTTATGGTGGGAATTGGCGGTGTGGCTGTTCAGACAATTAAGCACGCTCCCGATGCTCCGCCCACTCATAGCGGAGAATCAGATAATCCTATAATTACAACAGAAAATAATAATATCGATGAAACAGTGGAGTATTATTTCAGCTTTGAGAATAACACATATTACCGTTTGGCAATGGGAGTTGAGGGATATCTTCCTGATGAATTGGCTGACGATATAATCGAAAGAATAAATAGCGGAATTAAAAGGGAATACGATAGGGAAATAACAGTTGAAAGTTATATACAGGAAGCGAAATATAACTGCGATTTGTTTGACCATGACAGCGTTCCAAATACTGAATGTGAAGACTATGTATTCACAATATGTTCCGATACAGACGAAGATTTCCTTTATAAAGTAAGTGATAATAATGTAATATATATTGCGGATAATGGTACAGAATCCCTTTATTTTGCAGATATGGATTTATATGGGGATATAAACAGAATAATTTCGGAAAATATATTCAGCTATGACTGGACAGTTGTATATGATGAATATTCCGAAGAATACAGCAGCTTGCTTAATAAGTACAGAGATGAAATAATCATGACTCCTGATATTGCTCTTGAGGGCGGAGATATTCATTTTTACACTAATTTGCCATATACTATTCATGGTGATACAAAAGGTACGATTCATGTGTATTATTCAAATGGTCGAGTTTCAGAAACCTTCCATGTAACATATCAAGCACCTGTTGAATTTGTTATGGCAGTAGACGCAATTATGGACAGAAGTGAATTTGATGAATTAGAATCTGAACCAATAACGGATATAAAAGAAAATCTGGCACAGTATTTTAATGACAGCCAATATTTCGATGATTTTTATTGGGGTATGACTGTAAATTATGCTACAGGCTCAGGTCAATTCAGCAAAGGATTTCCCATTAATAATGTTGATGAAAATACTGTACTGGAATTTTTCAATATACTAAATGCTTATGAATGGACAGCTGCTGATGAAAGTTATGTAAGCGGCGAAGCTATTAATATCGGAAATTATTTAGGCAGTCAAAGCGGCAGTACCTATGTTATAACGAGAAACGGCGAATTATACTGGTCCGGTACTGTATATAAGGCTGAAAATCAGGATTTATCTGAAATTCAAAGAATATTTGATAAGCTTGTCAATTATAATGATAATTCCCGTCTTGCATATACCTTGTGTACAAAGGCTGATAATTTCACAACTCTTGAAAGTGACATAAGTATATATTACAATCCACTTGATGAAACAGGCGAGCATACCCCTGTAAACTGTACAGGAAGAATGTATTATGAAAATGTAACATATGGTGAATCAAAGGATTCCAACGGCAATTTCTATTATACACTTAATGACTTTGACAGTGAATACAGCGGTGAAATATACAAAAATGAACGCTACTGGGCATTTATCGAAAGAGGAAATTCCATAGCAAAGGGATTTTACAGCGGTGACAGGGATTATGAGGGATATCGCGTATTTACCCGCGATGACTATATTGCAAGCGGCGGATATGACAACTACGACGCAATAAATATTGACTATGATTCTCTTTACAATGATGTTTTATATCCGCTTGTACGAGTAAATGAAGCATACATGAATGTTCAGGATTATGAGTTGACTATATCGGAAGATGGCTATGCATATTGCAGAATTGAGTATAATGTACATGATGAAAGTGATTCGAACGAAATTATAGAATTCGAAGTTGCTGATAATGGTGCGTTAATTTATCTGAACAAGTCGTTACGCAGTCTTGAAACATTGGAAGAAACACCGTATCTGATATTCCAGCTTCAACGTGATTATGAAGGTTATTACCCCATATTTGACGACCCTGATTTCGCAATGCCTAACCCTACAGATGCCCTTTGGTATGAATTTTCACATATAGAGGGTACATAAAATGAAAACGCCACCGCAAAAACGGTGGCGTTTGTGTCATTATTCCAAACCATAAAGCTTAAAGGGGTTTTTCAGAAGCTGTTCTCTGTAAAGGCTTACAACTTCCCAGATATCAAAGAACATATACTTGCATTTCCCGATATAACCTTCTTTGATGATACTCTTTTCGTAAGCCATATCCTGAATAGTATACCAAGGCTTGACAGGCGGCGCACCTGCCTCCACAAACCATTCATCAGGAGGATAAATCTCTGATATTTCTTCTGTTCGAGCAAATATATTGCTGATTTCTTCTGGCAGGATATCCTCAACATAGTGCATAGCCGTCAGCTTGTAGATATCCACGCCAAGCAGCAGAGCTTTTCCGCCGTTATGTATAACATAATCAAGACCGCCAATTGCTGCTTGTTCGGCATTTCTGCCCCAGCCTGATGTTCTTATTATGCCCTTGCCCGTGATAACATCATTTCTTTTTCTGAAAGTATCAGCAATAATCCCCATAGCTGTCCTGTCGGCATCTTCGGGCAGAACTTTAATTTTTGAAGTAATCCCCATACTTTTGTCAGCATCTGTGAGTGTAAGTTCGGGGCTAAGGCAGAGTGCAGGCATAAAGATACTTCCGTTTTCTCCCACACATTCCATAAGAGCGTCAATTACTGTATCAGCACCGCCCTCAATATAACCGAAGCTGCTGAGAGAACTATGTACTTCGATTTCCATACCCTTTTGCAGTCCGATTTTTTTCAGTTGACTGATTAACTCTGTTTTATTCATAATTGCACCTATAAAAGCAAAGCTGCTTCTGAAATACCAAAAGCAGCCTTGAAAATCTTAATTTAACTCAATTACTTAGAGATAAGAGCAAGTGTATCTCTTGCAATGAGAAGCTCCTCATTTGTAGGAACAACCCAAACCTCAACCTTAGAATCAGCAGCAGAAATCTTTGTAAGCTTACCACGGAGACCGTCGTTTACAGCCTCATCAAGCTTGATGCCGAAGAATTCCATATCCTTACATACAGCAGCACGAACGTCATATGCATTCTCGCCGATACCGCCTGTAAAGAGAACAGCGTCAAGACCGTTCATAGCAGCAGCGTAAGAACCGATATACTTCTTGATTTCGTAAACGAGCATGTCAGAAACAAGCTGAGCTCTCTCGTTGCCCTGCTCAGCAGCAGCAGTGATATCTCTGTTGTCAGAGCCAACGCCTGAAACTCCGAGGAAACCTGACTTCTTGTTCATGTAGTCGCTCATTTCAGCAGGTGTGAAGCCGTGTTTGTCAGCTACGAAAGTAACAGCGGAGGGGTCAACAGCGCCTGAACGTGTACCCATAACTACACCGTCGAGGGGAGTGAAGCCCATGGAAGTATCAACAGACTTACCGCCGTCAACAGCAGTGATAGAAGAACCGTTACCGAGGTGGCATGAAACAATCTTGAGGTCCTTGATATCCTTGCCCATAGCCTCAGCAAGAGCAGCTGAAACGAATCTGTGAGATGTTCCGTGGAAACCGTACTTTCTTACGTGGAGGCTCTCATAATCCTCATAGGGAAGACCGAACATATAAGCCTTGGGGGGCATTGTCTGGTGGAAAGCTGTATCGAATACAACAACCTGAGGAACGTTTGCAGGAATTACGCTCTTGCAAGCGCGGAGAGCAAGTGCATGAGCGTGGTTGTGTACGGGAGCAAGCTCACGGAGTTCATCAATCTTGTCAATGATTTCATCTGTAACAAGAACGGACTTATCGAAAATATCAGCACCCTGCACGATACGGTGACCAACAGCGGAAATCTGGTCCATGCTGTCGATAACCTTAGCGTCGCTTGTTGTAAGAGCCTCAACAAGCTTCATGAAAGCTTCTGTATGTGTGGGGAAAGAGCAGTCCTCGTTAAGCTCTCTGCCGTCAGCAGCCTTGTGAGCGATGTGACCGTCGATACCGATACGGTCGCAGTTACCCTTTGCGATAACACTTTCATCAGCCATATCAATGAGCTGATACTTAAGAGAAGAACTACCTGCGTTTACAACTAAAATAATCATTATAAAAATCCTTTCATTAAAGGGGAAATATCCCTTTGTTTATTTTACCATATATTATTATATACTATTTTCAGAAAAAATCAAGTCTTTTTTGGAAATTTTCGGAAAATTCTGTGAAAAAATTGTCAAACAGCGGATTCTTGTCTGATTAATGCGGTGTTTTCGTGGTTGCGAGTTCTATTGCTCTAATATATGAAAGCCTATATTATACCTGAACCGCAATGTTGGTTTTGTATAATTTCCATGTGTAAGTAAAGAAAGAGGGGGACTACATTACTGTAATCCCCCTTTTTATTACTGGTTTATCGAGTGTTTAATATAAACAATTATTTGTGAACACTTTTGGAAAAGTTTCCAATGTTTTTAATTAAACCATGAGTTCCATTAAGATGTGCTTTTATGTAAGCGTTTGATCTGAATAGTCTTTCCCACCAAGAACACTTGTACTTGTAGTTGCAAGTAGGGCAATAAACATACTTTGAAGCTCCACCATTAACCTGCATAATAGCATTTGTTGTCATCTTTTTCATTTCGGATAACCTCCCTAATAAATATTTTGTGCCGTTTGGCAATTGTATATGACATAACTTGTATGGTTAAATGTATTAAACTATATAGAAAGAGCAATACAAATAACCAACAGTTAAGCATACAAACTATAATAATGAGAAGATTTACACATAAAAGACAATATTTTGCAAAATGAGTATTACCTCCATTACCATATTTTTATTATATCATAGTTTTTAAAAAAAGTCAACGAGTTTTTGAATGTTTAAATTAGAGAAATGGTGACAAAATTTGTGCAAATTGCACAACGTAAACTTTGGTGGGAAATGCGTTTTTCAAATTACTGTTGTAAAAAACACAAATTTCGCGTATTAGTGAGGAGATATGTTCATGTGAAATTTGAAATATTGAGAGTCGTTGGGGAAAATTGATTTGCGTGGAAATATTCCAAAATGTATTGCAATTTAATGTGAAAAGAGGTATAATATAAAAGAATGTAGTTTTGTCGGAAAGGAGCAATTTATGAAAATCAGCGGAATAGTCTGCGAGTACAATCCTTTCCATAACGGACACAGATATCATATTGAAGAAACGCGGAAAAACGGTGCAACTCATATTATCGCCGTAATGAGTGGAAATTTCGTTCAGCGTGGGGATTTAGCCGTTGCGGATAAATTCAGACGTGCCGAAATTGCTGTAAATTGCGGCGCTGACCTTGTAATTGAACTGCCTGTGATGTACAGCCTTGCCCCTGCGGAACTTTTTGCAAGGGGAGCAGTGCATCTCCTGCACAGCCTCGGAGTAGTGGACGAGCTTTCATTCGGCAGCGAAATCGGCGATATTCAGAAGCTTATTTCAGCCGCGGAAGCTATGGCAGAAATAGCGGAATCCCCGAAGATACGCGAATATACAGAAAAGGGATATACTTATGCAAAGGCTGTTTCTGCGGTTTTAGGTGAGATAAATCCCGAAGCGGCGGAGATAACAACAGAGCCGAATAATATTCTCGGCGTGGAATATATCAAGGCAATACGCCGTTTTTCCTCAAATATGCAGCCTTTTACGGTGAAACGAGCAGGGGCGGCACATGACAGCGGCGATACCTGTGAAAGCTTTGCAAGCGCCTCATATATACGGGGGCATATGGCAGAATCAGCGGCATTTCTCCCCGAAATATCGGCAAAAGCTATAGAGGGAGATACAGCGGAGATACACCGCCTTGAAAGAGTTATACTCTACCGCCTGCGGACAGCATCTCTTGAAGAAATAAAAAATACAAGCGATTGCGCCGACGGTCTGGCAGAACGGATATATTCCGCAAAAAACTCTGTTTCCCTTGACGAATTTTTTGAAAAAGTCAAGACAAAAAGATTTACAATGGCAAGAATCAGGAGAATCATTTTATCTCTGTTAATCGGCATAAAATCCGAGGATATGAAAAATCTTCCGCCATATATACGTATACTTGCATTTAACAAAAAAGGAAGGGAAATTCTTAGTGCGGCAAAGGGGAAAAGCCTTATCCCTTTTGATACATCTATTGCGAAATTATCCCGAATTAACGCAATATCGGAGCGATTTGCGGAGCTTGAAGCCGCCGCCTCGGATATATACGGACTTGCATATTCAAACATAATTCCTGCACAAAGGGAATATAGGACGAAGATAAAAATTCTGGAGTAAATTATGAAAAAATTTCTATTTGCAGCATTATTGCTTGCATTTTCAGCTGTTTCATGCGGCAGAGTCGTACAGAGAGCCGATGTAGGCGATTATGTACCGCCCACGGAGCCGCCGATTTTTCAGGCGGTGGAGGTAACAGAGTCTCCAGCAGAACCGCCTACAGAGCCTTCCACGGAGGGGAATCCGCCCACTGTTGAGGTGAATCCCGATATGCCGGAGGGGTATGAACTGAAAAATTCCTATGTAATCAGCGGATTTGAAGCAGTATTGCAGAATCCGGAGTTCCCTACAGGCTGTGAGATAACAGCCCTTACGCAGACGCTGAATTTTTATGGCTTCGGTATAGACAAAGTGAAGCTTTGCGATACCTTTATGCCTGTTGATTTTGACGGTTATTACACTATGAATCAGGTTTATCTTGGAGACCCGAGGTCAACAAACGGATTTGGCTGCAATGCCCCTGTAATTACAAAAGTTGCTGATGATTATTTTGATTATCTCGGTTCTGACTGGTATGCCTTGAATCTTACGGATATCTCACTGCAGGAGGTATTTTATCAGATTGAGCAGGGGTATCCCGTTGTGGTATGGTCAACTATTGGTCAGCGTGAAACTCATGCAACGTTCCAGTTCCGACTTGGCTGCGGTGAGGATTTCTACTTCAACGGTTATCAGCACTGCCTGACGATATACGGCTTTGACTATGATGAGGGAATGGTGCACGTTGCAGACCCAATGGAAGGAAACGTAAAATATGATATGGCACGTTTTGAGCGTATCTATGACGAAATGGGTAAACAGGCCGTAATTCTCTGTGGCAATCCCGAATCAGCAGGAGAGGATTATTCCACAAAAGAGGAAAAGAAAAAATGGCTTGAAGAAAATAAGCCTACCGATAAGGAGTATCAGTTTGGCAGATGATAAATAAAACGGGTAAAATAAAAGGCATTATTTTTGATTTGGACGGAACACTTATTGACTCAATGCAGATATGGTATGATGTTGATAGAAAATTTCTAATGGAAAATGGCGTTGAAAATCCGCCTCGTGAAGTATCGGAAAAGGTCAAGCGTATGACGGTGGAGCAGTCCTCGGATTTTTTTATAAAGCAATTCAGTCTGAAATGCACGCAGGAATACGTTATAAATCGCATTGAGGAGCTTGTGCGGATTGAGTACGAGGAAAGAATTCCCCTTAAACCATATGCAATAGAGCTTCTTGATAATCTGGACAGCAAAGGCATACCATACGGAATAGCAACAGCAACCTACAGCTCACTTGCAGAAGCTGTACTGAAAAGACACGGAATATATGACAGAATGAAGTTCATACTGACCGACAGAGAGTATCCCCGCGGCAAGAAATTTCCAGATATATTTATGGGAGCCGCAAAGCTGCTTGGTACAAATCCCGAAGAAACTCTTGTGGCTGAGGATTCTCTCCACAGCGTAAGAACAGCGAAAAATGCAGGATTTATAACAGTGGCGATATATGATAAAGCGTCGGAACAGGACAGAACAGAGCTTGAAAAAATATCAGATTACTATTTTACATCAATAAAAGAAATTGAAAGGCTGTTCATATGAAAAAGGTTATGATAGGAATGAGCGGCGGAGTTGACAGCTCTGCGGCGGCTTTGATACTGAAAAATCAGGGATATGATGTTGTGGGCGTTACTCTTGAAATGTTCCACGATAATGATATTGTCTGCGGTGAAATACATAAGAAGAATAACGGTAATTTATCAGGAGTAGCTGACGCTGAAAAGGTTGCGGAAAAACTGGGTTTTCAGCATATGACTGTTGATATGAAAGACTGCTTTCGCAAAAACGTAATGGAATACTTCTGCGAAAGCTATTTCAGCGGAAAAACACCCAATCCCTGTATTGAGTGCAACCGTCATGTGAAATTCGGGGAAATGCTGAAAATAGCGGCTGAAAACGGCTGTGACTACATAGCAACAGGTCATTATGCCGTATGCGAATACGACGAGGAAAGAGGCAGATATCTGCTGAAACGCTCTGCCGACATGAGCAAGGACCAGACATATATGCTCTATTCTCTCACTCAGGAGCAGCTTGCACATACACTTTTTCCCCTTGGAAATATGGAGAAATCGGCTGTCCGCGCTCTTGCGGAAAAAAATGGTCTGATAAATGCGGATAAGCCCGACAGTCAGGATATATGCTTTGTTCCCGACGGAAAATATGTGGAATTTATTGAGAAATTTACAGGGAAAAAATCGGAATCGGGAAATTATGTGGATATGTCGGGGAAAATCCTCGGCAAGCACAAGGGACATATAAATTATACCGCAGGACAGCGAAAAGGGCTTGGAATTGCCCTCGGTAAGCCTGCCTATGTGGTGAAAAAGGACTATAAAACAAATATCGTGGTTTTAGGTGATGAAAGTGACCTTTACACAACATCACTTATTGCAGAAAATGTAAATCTCATTTCCGTGGAGGAAATCACAGAGCCTATGCGCATAACCGCAAAGGCGAGATATTCCCAGAAAGACTGTGCCGCAACTCTTTCAAAAATGGCGGACGGAAATTATCTTGTGGAATTTGATGAGCCGCAAAGAGCTGTAACATCTGGACAGGCTGTGGTATTCTATGACGGTGATATTGTCGTAGGCGGAGGAACTATTGTATAAGGTGAAATATGGAATATAATTTTGAAAAACTGACAGATAAAATATATGTGTGTGCAAGCAGTGACCATAGATTCGGCACTGATGCTTTTCTCCTTGCGGATTTCTCGGGATACAGGCAGAAAGACAAAGCCTGCGATTTAGGAACAGGCTGCGGAATAATCCCTCTTATTATGCAGAAAAAACGTCCTCCGCAGGTGACTTATGCGGTGGATATACAGCAGGGAGCAATTGAACAGCTCCGCATGGGTATGAAAAAAAGCGAGGTTTCGGGTATTGTCCCCATATGTGCCGATTTAAAGGAGCTGTGGGAGGGTGCACCTCTGGGACAGCTTGACCTTGTGACCTGCAATCCGCCCTATAAGGCTGTAAATGCAGGATTTGAAAGTGTTATTTCAGCTCAGCGTATTGCACGGCATGAGATAATGTGCAATATTGATGATGTATGCGGTGCGGCAGAAAAACTGCTGAAATTCGGGGGAAGATTATGCGTGTGCAATCGTCCCGAAAGGCTTTCAGATGTGATATTTGCTATGAAAAATCATAATATTGAGCCTAAGCGTATACGCTTTGTCTCGAAAACTCCCGATGATGCACCATGGCTGTTTTTAATCGAGGGAAAGAAAGGCTCTAAGCCGTTTATGCAGGTTGAGCCGCAGTTATACATCCGGAGCGAAAACGGATTTTCCGAGGAATTGCAGAAGATATACGACACAGGAAAAGAGGGGGACGAAAAATGAGCGGTATACTTTATATTATAGGTACGCCTATAGGCAACATGGAGGATATAACTCTCCGTCAGATGAGACTCCTTGAAGAAGTGGATTTCATATGCGCCGAGGATACCCGCGTTACGCTGAAACTGCTGAACCGCTGCGAGATAAAAAACGAGCTTGTCAGCTTTCATGAACACAGCAGTAAAAACGATGCTCAGCGTATAATCGACAGGATTTTAAGCGGACAGAATTGCGGTATTGTTACAGATGCAGGTATGCCCTGTATATCTGACCCCGGTGAAGTTCTTGTGCGTATGTGCTACGAAAACAGCATTGATGTAAAAGTTGTTCCCGGACCTACAGCGGCGGCATCTGCGGCGGCTTTGTCGGGTATGCATATAAATCGTTTTACATTTGAGGGATTTCTTCCTGTGCCGAAAAAAGAGCGCTCCGAGCGCCTTGAACTTCTGAGGAATGAAACGGCTGTTATGATTTTCTATGAAGCTCCCCATAAGCTGAAAAATACAATTAAGGATATGGCGGAATTTTTTGGCAATGAGCGTAAAATAGCCTTTTGCCGTGAGCTTACAAAGATTCACGAGGAAGTGCTGCGCATGACCTTAGGCGAGGCGGTGGAGTATTACTCTGTCAATGAGCCGAGGGGAGAATATGTACTTGTTTTAGAGGGAAAAACTGCCGATGACAGCGAAAAGCTTACTATAGATGAGGCTATGGAGCAGGTCAAGCGGCTTATAGAAAAGGGCGAAAAGCCTACGGAAGCCTGCAAGGCTGTGGCAAAGGAAACGGGATTCAAGAAATCGGAGTTATATGCGGCGCTGAATTAGTGTGTTTTCGATATGGCATTAATTTACAAAATGAAAATATTGTGAAAACGCACAAAAAAGCTTGCAATTTGTCGCGAAGCATGATATAATTATATCCATAAATTTTTTATCAGTAAAAATAATGAATAATTGTGAATATAATTTATTGAAAATATACGGAGGAGGTATATCATGATTTGCGATTTACATTGCCATACAAAGCTTTCTGACGGTTCTCTCGGAATCGAAGATGTGATTTTACAGGCTCAGCGCACAGGTGTGGAATGGCTTTCCATTACTGACCACGACACTATGGCTTCTTTTTCTCGTGCTGATGTTCTCGGTCAGCGTGCAGGTATAAAAATGCTTCACGGTGTTGAGCTTTCTGCGTGGGATAAAAAAAGAGGCAGAAAGGTACATATTCTCTGCTATAATCCCCAGAAGCCTGACCGTCTTGAAGTTCTTTGTCTGAAATGCTGTGATATCAGAAAGCAGACTTCAAAGGAAATGATTGAAAAGGTTATGGCTAAATTTCCCATAACTATGGAAAGTATTCTCAAACATACCACATCTTCAAAGAGCATTTTCAAGCAGCATATCATGCGCGCACTTATTGATTACGGCTATGCTCTGGAATTTTACGGCGACCTTGACAGAGAGCTTTTTAATCCCCAGACAGGCTGCTGCTATGTGGAACGTGAATATCCCGATGTAAATTTTGTGGCTGACCTGATTCATCTTGCAGGCGGTGCGGCTGTTATGGCTCATCCTGCACAGTATGACAGCATTGAGCTTCTGGAAGAACTGGCGCAGAATAAAAAAATCGACGGCGTAGAAATCGGACATTATTCAGCTGATGAGGAATATCGTGCTGAACTGGAGAAAATTGCCGATAAATATGACCTTATCCGCACTGGCGGTTCGGATTTCCATGGATTATATAACTCTGTGCCTACTCATATTGGCAGTGAAAGTACTACTATTGAAAATATTGAAAGGATACTGAAACTGACTTCAAAGAAAAAATAGGACATATGAAAATGATACTGAACATCATACTCAGATTAATTGCAGTAATATTGCTTGTTATGGCGGTTGTGCATTTTATGATTCCCATGGGTGCAGGAATTGTAAATATCGGCAATATTGCAGGAGTTACCGTTCCTGTACTACTGATTTTTCTCATTGTGTTTTTTGAGCTGTTCAAAAAAATGGCTTCACGTATGTGGGAGCGTACAGGCGGCAGGATTTTTCTTGTTTCCGCAGGTGCGGTAACTGTTGTATGCGCTGTGGGAGCTGTTGTATTGAGCATAGCAATGCTGAAAGCTATGAATGACAAACCTGACGGCAAGCCTGTCACTCTTGTGGTACTTGGATGTCAGATAAACGGCGAAACCCCAAGCCGTATGCTCAAAAGCAGACTTGATACTGCCTATGATTATCTTGTAGAAAATGAGAATATCAAGGTTATTGTGTCAGGAGGGCAGGGCAGCGATGAAGTTACAAGTGAAGCTGATGTTATGCAGAAATATCTTGTAAACAGGGGAATTCCCGAAAATCGTATATATATGGAGGATAAATCCACCAGTACAGAGGAAAATCTGGAATTTTCAAAGGCTATAATTGAAAAAGAGGGACTTTGCAGGGACATTGCAATTGTTACCGACGGTTTTCATCAGCTGAGAGCAGATATATTTGCAAAGAAACAAGAGTTAAGAGCCTATAATCTCCCCTCCAAAACGGAGGAATGGCTTCTGCCAACTTACTGGATTCGTGAATGGTTTGGTATAATACATTGTCTTGTGTTTGATTAATGCAGAGGGTATCCTCTGCATATCTTTATAAGGAGAATTGAAATGAAAAAATTAAGATGTGTCGTTGCCGCGTCTCTTGCTGCTGCTTGTGCGGCTTTGCCCATGTATTCATCGGCGGCTGTGATTAAAATTGAGAGCGAAACTGCTGCAAAAGAAGCTTCTGTCGGCGGATTTTCCTTGTCTGCTCCGCGTTTCAGCATCTCTGATTCTATCAAATATGGAAAGCTTGTGGCTGCTCCTGAAATCAGAGATGTAAACGCAGATTCAGATATACTGGAAATTGGGAAAGCACTTCCCGAATATTATGATATGCGTAATCATTATCCGGTTTCACCTGTGAAAGACCAAGGCGAATATGGCACCTGCTGGGCTCACTCTGCTATGGCTTCCGCTGAATCAAGCGTGATAAAGTATAATCCCGAAATCGACCTTTCAGAGCTGCATACCGCTTACTACGCGTACTATGGGGACGACCAGGTTCCGACGCTTTCAGAGGGGGAGGATATCTTACAGATTGGCGGAACTACTTATCTTGCGGCAAATCTGCTTTCTCAATGGATTGGCCCTGTAAATGAAATGAGACTGCCCTATGAGAATATTGATTTTATGAATGATTTGGCTACTGTTGAAAATTTAAGATACATGAGCGACTATCATCTGAAAAATGCATACGTTTTCGACTACAACAAGGAGAGGACAGATGTTGAGGAAGTAAACTGCATTATAAAGCAGTTTATATATGACGGACTTGCTGTTGATGTTTCTTTTCAGTCCGAGGACAGCAAATATTACAGTGAGAAATACAACTCCACAAGAAGCGAGAGAAAGCCGAGATTTGCTACCCATTCCGTTACTATTGTAGGCTGGGACGACAATTTCCCTAAGGAGAATTTCGAAGTTCCCGCCGAAACTGACGGCGCATGGCTTGTTAAAAACAGCTGGGGGGCTGAAAGCTATGATTACGGCTATATGTGGATTTCCTACGATGACCGTTCTCTCTGCGAATTTGCTGTCTTTGAACTTGAAGACGCTGAAAAATACAAGTACAACTATCAACATGATTCCTTTGTGCCTATTCAGTCTTTGTCCGCTACGGATTCTCCTGATACGCCTTCTTATATGGCAAATATATTTATGGCTGAGAAACCTTTTCAGCTTGAAGCTGTTTCCATGTATGTACCGCAAGGAGCTACTGAGTATGAAATTACGGTTTACAGCGGATTAACCGACCATTCAGATGTAATATCCGGAACCCCTCTTGTTGCGGCATCCGGTACTGTTGATATACCGGGAAATGTTACAATAGAGCTTGACAGAGATATTTTCATTTGCAACAGAGAGTATTTTTCTATCGTAGTAAAGCTATATTGTGAAGATTCTCCATATGTTATTCCAATTGAATCGTCTTTGTATCTGGAGAATGACGATTATGACGAAAAAATAAGTCTTGGTACATTTACGACATATGAGGGCATAAAGGCGAATACAAATAAAGGTGAGAGCTTCTACAGTTCCGACGGCGTTGAATGGTTTGATACTTCAACAGAGGATTATATTTACACCGATGAAGAGAAAATGGAAGTCCTTGAACAGCTGAAAGAGGAGATTTTTGACGGAATTTATCCGGATGAAACGGAGCTTCTTGAAAGTGCAGAAACGCTGTTCGGCTACTATGAAACGGCTTTCGGTATGGCGGATTTGGGTATTGCTATAGGAAATGTATCCCTCAAGGCATTGGGAAATCCTGTAAATACCGTGGATTTCAGCCACATGTCAGGATATATCCCTGAGGGTGAAAAACTGGAGTTATCCGTCAAGGACAACTCAACTGTCTATTATTCTCTGAACGGCGGTGAGTATGTTCCTTATACTGAGCCCATTGAAATAGATGGATACAGCTATGTTTCTGCAACAATTGATAACCTCAATTATACGGAAAGAAGCTATATTTCCGCTGATTTCGTTCTTGAAAAGGGCGATGTTGACGCCAGCGGAGCTGTTGATGCTTCTGATGCAAGTTTTGTGCTTACTCATTATGCCAATATATCTACAGGTGGCGCAGGAATTCTCAAAAAAGCAATTTTTGACTACAGCGATTTTAATAATGATTCTGTAATAGATTCTGCTGATGCAAGCGGGATTCTGAAACTTTATGCTGAAAGGTCTACGAAATAACCAAATATTGTCGTTATTAAACAGCTTATATTTGGATTAGTTGGTAAAAAGATATAAAACATTCAATCTGTGTTAGCAGAATAAAGTGGAATATTAAGTTACCGTTTTGTAACCTTTTGAAAAAGAATATGTGAAAGTAGACAATAAACGAATGTTGAAAATGTACATAATGCTCAAAGAATATTAAAGAACGATACAAAGTATTGACTTTGAGTCGAAAATAGAGTATATTTTAATTACACAAGAAGCACATACCCTGATTAAGTGCAGGGGATTGCTCTTACCGGTTGCATAGCCGTTTTAAGTGCTGTGTAACTGCCGATCGTAAAATGAGAAGCATTGCGCTTCACCGAGGACATTCGCAAAGCAGATGTTATCGTTAATGGTCGGACATACATTTTTTACTGATTATACTCAGAGAGAGTATAACACATAATTAAGGAGGAAATAACCAATGAACACACTTAAGAAAACTTTAGCATTAGTTGCTACTCTTGCTATGGCTTCAACTGCATTCGTAGGCTGTGGTAAGGAAGAAGAGAAGAAGGAAGACACAAAGCCCACAGAGGCTGCTACAGAGGCACCTGTTGCTGACGCTACAGAGGCTCCCGCTGCTGAGGGCGCTCTTGATCCTTCAGTAGGCACAGGCGGTGACAAGCTCACAGTTGCTGCTTGGAACCCTGATGACGTTCCTTTCCTTATCGCACAGTGGAAGGGTCTTGATTATAAGACAGTTGCTGATCAGCTCACAAACGGCGAAGTTGAAGGAATCAACTTTATCAACATGGGTGTTCCTGGTGGCGAAGCTGCTGAGAACTACGATCAGCTCCTCGCTACAGGCGAAGACCTCGACGTTTACTTCTGTGAGGCTGACTGGGCTCTCCAGTTCATCAACGACGATTCCAAGACACTTGCTCTTGAGAAGCTCGGTCTTACAGATGCAAGCTTCCCCAACATCAACAGCTACACAGACGAGATCGGTAAGGACCTCAACGGTGTTCGTAAGGGTGTTTCATGGCAGGCTGCTGCAGGTGGTTTCGGCTACAATGCAAGACTTGCTGAGGAGTACCTCGGTGTAACATCTCCTGAGGAGATGCAGGCAAAGGTTGCTGACTGGGATACATTCGTAGCTACAGCTCAGGAAGTTTCCACAAAGTCTAACAACAGCTGTGCTCTTGCTGCTTCTATCGGTGGTATCTGGCAGGCATTCGCTTGCGGTCGTACAACTCCTTGGGTTGTTGACAACAAGCTTCAGATCGATGACTTCTGCAAGGATTACGCTGAGACAGTTAAGGCTCTCTGGGATTGCGGCGGTGTTGCTAAGAACGAGCAGTGGTCTACAGACTGGACAGCAGCTGGTACAACAGGTAACGTTATGGGTTACTTCGTTTCTACATGGGGCTTCGGCGGCTTCTTCAAGGATGCTGCAGGCGGCGTAGGCGGTGCTGAGTACGGTAACTGGAACCTCGTTCAGGGACCAACTCCTTTCTACTGGGGCGGTACTTGGATGGTTGTACACCCTGACACAGACAACGGTGAAGAGGCTCGTGACTTCATCATCTCTGCTTGCTCCGATGAAGAGCAGATGTCTGAGTTCGCTAAGAACAAGCCTGAGTATGTAAACAACACTGTTGTTATGGATAGCCTTATCAGCGCTAACACAGTATTCAATCCTGAGATTTCTGGCAACTTCAAGAATGGTCAGAACTACTTTGCTGAGCTTTCTGAGACAGCTAAGAACATTGACTTCAATGGTCTTATCACAGAGCACGATGCTACAGTAAAGGCTGACTTCCAGAAGGCTATCAAGGAGCAGTACCTTGAGGGCGGCAAGACATATGATGAGGCAATCGACGAGTTCAAGAACCTCGTTGCTGAGCACATCACAACAATCGACGTTGACTAATTCTGCGACTGAATTGTCTAACAACTAAATAACAATATACCCTACGGAATACCTTGGTATTCCGTAGGTGTGTATTTGTCTATAGTTAAAAAATATTCCGAGAGGGTGTGTGTTATGGCATCAGCTGCGCAGAGACGTATTAAATCAATCAGCTATGCAAAATACGGCTATTTGTTTATTTTGCCGTTTTTTATTGTTTATTTCTTTTTCCAGTTATATCCTCTGATTAATACATTTATTGTAAGTTTTCACGGCAATGGTCCCACTACAGAAGATTTAGTAGGATTTGACAACTACAAAACTCTTCTCTTTGGCGGAAACAGCGGTAACCGTCGTGAAATCCAAATCAGCAAGCAGTTTTTCACTGCATTGAAAAACACTTTAATTCTCTGGATTGGTAACTTTATTCCCCAGATTGCACTTTCACTTTCACTTGCTGTTTGGTTTACAGAGGCAAATCTGAAGATTCCGGGAAAGGGTTTCTTCAAAATTGTAATGTACCTTCCAAACATTATTACAGCTGCATCAGTTGCGGTTCTGTTCCTCCAGCTTTGCGGACAGTCCGAAACAAACCCAGGTGTTATAAATCTTCTTCTCAGTAAAGTAGGTATTGTTGAGCAGGATGAATTATCGGGTAAGTATGCAACTATACCATTCGTAAACGGCGTATGGCAGCCAAGATTTGTTGTAATGTTCATTCAGACTTGGATGTGGTTCGGTAATACTATGATTATGCTTATGTCAGGTATTCAGGGTATTAACCCCTCACTTTTCGAGGCTGCAAGCATTGATGGTGCAAGCTCAGGTCAGGTATTCAGAAAGATTACTCTGCCCCTCCTTACACCTATCATGGCTTATACACTCGTTACATCAATGATCGGTGGTCTCCAGATGTTCGATATTCCGTTCCTTTATCACAACGGTGTACCTGTTAATGATAACCTCCGTACAATTGCTGTTTACATTTATGAGTATTTCCACGCTCAGGGTGATAACCAGAAGATGGGCTTCGCAGGTGCGGCTTCCGTTCTTCTCTTCTTCATCACTCTCATACTTGGATGTATTGCGTTCTACATGACACGTGATAAGGATGCTATTGCCAAGAAGAAGCAGAGAAAGAAGATTGCTAAGCAGTTAAAGCAGGAAAATAAACAGTTTGGAGGTTTTTCAATATGAGCAAGATGAAATCAACTTATGGAGAACCTAAGGACAATTATGCTGCTAAGATAAGACTTAAGTCAACAATCCTTGTTATCTGGTTTGTTATTCTTACAATTATCTGTCTGCTTCCTATTTATATCCTTATAATTAACGCTACACGTGAGACATCTGAAATTGCAAGTAGCCTCAGCTTTGTTCCAGGTTCCAACTTACTCAAGAACTTTGAGACAATTGCTAATGATCAGAATATTAGAATGTCTTACGATGCTTTTCACGGTTATAAGAACAGCTTATTCATGACTGTGTTCTGTACATTTTTTACAGTTTTCTTCTCAGCCATGACAGCTTATGGTATCCATGTTTATGACTTTAAACTTAAGGATTTCTCCTACACAGTAATCCTCCTTGTTATGATGATTCCTATGCAGGTTACATCCGCAGGTTTCGTTGCATTCATGGCCGACCTTAAACTCACAAATACATACATTCCGCTTATCCTTCCTGCAATTGCAGCTCCTACTGTTGTATACTTCATGAGATCATATATGCAGTCATCTTTCCCTCTGGAAATTGTTGAAGCTGCTCGTATTGATGGATGCGGTGAGTTCAGAACATTTGTTTCAATTGCTATTCCTATGATGAAGCCTGCTATTGCTGTTCAGGCAATCTTTGCTTTCATCGCAAGCTGGAACAACTTCTATACACCTAACATGATTCTGATTAGTGTAAAACTCAATCAGAAAACACTTCCTATGATGGTATCAGGAATTCAGTCATCAGATAAGATCAACGATTTCGGTGCTATTTATCTTGCACTTTCACTTGCAATCGTTCCGATTATTATCGCTTACGTTTTCCTTTCAAAATTCATTATTGCCGGTGTTGCACTTGGTGGTGTAAAGGAATAATTTCCGAATATTTTCAGACGTCCCTGTTTGCAGGGGCGTTTTTTTTATGCCCTGATGTGTCATATCCCTATCGGCTTGTACATATGATATATGGAAAGGAGTGTTTGAAATGGCGGAACGTACAAGCTTTGAAATAATTGGAGAATACTTGCCGCAGAGGATAAAGAGTCCCTTTTTGTCTATCCGTACCAGTGAACGGGAGGCTGTCAGCGAATTGAGGCTTAATTCGGAGAGGGCGGCAGCTATGGTGTTTCCTGACAGAATTATGTATCTCACGCATAACGGACTGACTGCAAATCCCAACAATACTTCGATTGTCGCAGCTATGCCGTCGGATATTGAAGCTGTTGTGGATTCCCTTTCCCACTATTCCATTCACAGCTGTTCAGAGCAGTTGAGAGAGGGAGTTTTTGTTCTTCGAGGCGGTATTCGTGTTGGATTATCAGGGCGATACAACAGCGAGGGAATACTAACTGATATTACGGGATTGAATTTTCGTATATCCAGAAATATTATTGGATGTGCGGAATCAATATACAGTTTGATTCGTAAAAACAACTGCGGAGTTGTGATATGCGGCGGTGTAAATTCAGGAAAAACAACTATACTACGAGATTTGTGCAGGCTTATGGGAAACAATTCTAAAGTTGCACTCATAGATGAACGGAATGAAATTGCCTGTACTGAAGGGGGGATAATCCGCAATGATGTGGGAATCCTTACAAATGTGCTTTCGGGTTGTTCAAGAGAAAAGGGGATTATTTCGGCAGTCCGCACTCTTTCTCCTGACTACATATTCTGTGATGAAATCTCAACTGAAAGGGATTCAGCCGCAATTCTGAGCGGTATGGGTTGCGGAGTGAAATTCTGTGCTACGGTACATGGCGGAAGCTATGACGAAATGTGCAGCCGTACTGTTATGCGGAATCTGCTGAATGTTGGTGCTTTTAGTTATGCGGTTATACTTTCAGGAGGCAGAAATCCTGGAAATATTGAAGAAATAAGGAGGCTTGAAAATGATTTTTAGAGTTGCGGCAGCGTTGATTTTTACAGCTGTTGGTGCTGTAATCGGATTTTCATTGACAGACAGGCTTCGGTCTGCTAAAAAATCCTGTAACAGCGTGGAGCATTTACTTCGCAGGTCGATTTATATTATAGGTATACGTCGTGAAGATGTTTATGGGCTGTGCAGAAATCTTAAAGGCGATGTAAATCTGAAATGTTTAAAATTTCTGCAAAAGCTTCCTGACGAGTACAGAACGGGTGAAGATTTCCACACAATATGGCGAGAATCCCTTGACAGTGAAAAAAATATTTGCAGTGAAGAAAAGGAAATTTTGTACCGATTTGGTGAAATCCTCGGACGCAGTGATTCAGTTTCCCAGATATCGCAGATAAACGGCTTCCTTAAGGAGCTTGAACAGCTTTCCGAACTGCGCCGTCATGAACTGTTAAAAAAAGGCAGATTATATCAGGGCGCAGGAGTACTTTTCGGCATTATGGCAGGAATACTTGTTTTATAAAGGGGTGGCATAATGGACATCGATTTGATTTTCAAAATCGCAGGAACGGGAATTATTGTGGCAGTGCTGAATCTTGTGCTTAAACGGGCAGAACGCGAAGAACAGGCAATGATGACAACACTTGCCGGACTGATAGTTGTGCTTATGATAATTGTGGAGGAAATTGCAGGTCTATTTGAAACTGTGAAAACGGTGTTCGGATTATGACGGACAGATGTTTTGTTACAGCGGCATTTTGCCTGTGTTCAGCGATTCTTGCAGTTCTGCTCCGTCAGCATTGTCGCGAGCAGTCCATGCTGCTTGCTATAGCCGCCTGTACTGCGGTCATAGGTAGTTTTGCCGCTTTTGTTGCTCCGATGATGAGCGAATTACAGGAGATATTTTCAGCTGCTGGCATATCTGAAAGCTATCTTGCGCTGATTTTTAAGGGGCTTACTATATGTATTATAACCCGTATAACCTCAGAACTTTGCCGTGACAGCGGAGAATCGGCAATTGCAGCGGCAGCTGAACTCTGGGGGCGTGGTGCTGTAACTCTGCTGAGCCTGCCCCTTGTAAAAGCGATTCTGGAGCAAATCAGCAGTCTGATGTAGGTGAATATGAAAAAACTAATTATTGTAATTATATCTCTGATGCTGGTTTTTTGCTATGTTTCTCCCTTTTCGGTATGTGCTGCGGAAGAAAAAGATTTTTACACAGAAATATCTGCTGAAATTGACGATATTCTTTCAGATTATGGCATCGGAATAGAGTCGGAGGATATGGAGAATCTGTCTCTTTCGTCTCTGTGGGACAAACTGTGGGACGCTGTATCTGCAAGACTATCAGCTCCCATGCGGCTGCTTTCAGGAATTTTTCTTGTCATACTTTTCGGAACAGTGGCGAAATCGGCAATAGAAACAACCGACGAAATATACAACATGGTTTGCATAATAAGTTCATCAGCAGTGATTATACCGCAGATTATAGGTGTTTATGAGGGTATACTTGGCACAATTCAGCGGACTGGAGGATTTATTCTTGTATTTGTCCCTGTCATGTCGGTGGTATCTGTTGCCTGCGGAGGTTTTACAACGGCAGGGGTATGCCATATGCTTTTACTCGGTGCATCTGAGGTTATTGTGCGGCTGTCGGAGAGTTATCTTCTCCCCGTTCTTTCCGTTACGGCATCTCTCGGCATAACAGGGAGTGTTTTTCCAAGTACATCCCTTGACAGTCTTGTGAATCTTGTGAAAAAAACGCTGACATGGATAATATCCGTAACAATGACGCTATTTTCCGGATTTGTTACCCTTAAATGTACAATTACAGGCAAGGCTGATGGTGCAGCGGCTAAAACCGCAAAAATGCTCGTGTCGGGATTTATTCCCATTGTAGGCGGTGCGGTTTCCGACGCTTATTCCACGGTAAAGGGAAGCTTTGAGGTTATCAGCGGAACTATTGGTGCGGCAGGTATGATAGCCATAATAATGCTCCTTTTGCCAAGTATACTGGAGCTTATGGTATATCGTCTTGTAATGTGGACAGGGAGTGCGGCAGCTGAGGTGTTCTCTTCAGATGCAATGTCAAAATTGCTGAAAAGCATTGACAGCGGACTTGCAATTGCTCAGTGTGTACTGGTTTGCTATTGCGTTATATTTATACTTTGTTCGGCAATACTTATGAAAACATTCGGAGGATAGGCTATGGAGGGAATCAAATCAACGGTTCTGGCGATATGTGCCATATCTGCGGCGCGGTGCATTGTTGGAAATGCGGCAGCAGCTTCAAAATTTAAATCTGGACTTACTACAATGTTTAATCTGCTGCTTGCTCTGATAATGATTACTCCATTTGCACAGGGGACAATTTGCCTTGAACTGCCCGACATATCAGATTACAGCTATCCTGTGGCTGACTATGGTGACGACGCATATGCTATAGCACTGAAATCAGAAACTGAGGCAAATATCACAACAGTACTTGAACAGCAGCTTGACAGTGCGGGGATAAATTTCGAATTAATTGAGACAAATGTTAATATTTCAGCAGATTACAGCATATCTATTAGTAGTGTGACGATAACGGCGGAGGATTACGAAGCGGCGGCACTTATGGTAAAAAATTGTCTGGGCATGGAAACGGAGGTTATAAATGGAAATTCTTGAAAAAATAAAAGGAATCGGAGGAAATAAGCGTTCTGCCGCAGGTGCCGCATTTCTTGGAATTCTCGGACTTCTTCTTTTATTTCTGTCATCTCTTTTCGGCGGTGAAAAAGAAACTGAAAAGCCAAAGGAAAAGTCAGATTCCGATATCACACAGAATTATTGCAGTGAAAACGAGGAAAGGCTTGAATCTTTTCTGGAAAATATCGAGGGGGCAGGTGAGGTAAAGGTATATCTTACAGTAGGTTCGGGGGAGAGGTACGTTTACGCCTCCGAGAAAAAAAGTTCTCAGTCGGAAAGCAAAACCGAGAGTGAAGAAAAGTTTGTTATAGTAGGTGGAAGCAGTAACCGCGAACCATTGGTGGAGACGGTGAAAGCTCCCGAAATAACCGGTGCTGTTGTAATATGCAGTGGCTGCGGAAGTCCCGTAGTTGAGGAGCGCATATACAAAGCTACAGCAGCGGCACTTGACATTTCCACATCAGATATTTATGTGACTATAATGAAATAAGGAGCAGATATTTATGAGAAAGCCAACAATTATTATAGGAAAAAAGCAGATTATTATGTCTTGTCTTACACTTATGCTTGCAACAGCGGTGTACATAAACTACGTAACAGCACCCGATATTAAAAATGATAAGAATACTGTAGAAGTTGCGGAAATGGGTGAAACTGTTAATTATGGTGAGACTGAGTTTGTAAACGCTGATATATCTGACGATACAGCTGATGAGACTAAAACAGCTTCTGCGGATTATTTTGCACAGGCTCGCCTTGATAAGATGAGCAATCGCGATGAAGCAGTGCAGACGCTTCAGTCTATTATCGGCGGCGGTGACCTTACGGAAGATGAAATGGTTGTCAATGCAATTGACGCTGTTGAGGTTTCAAAGCTTATTGAATCTGAGGGAACTATCGAATCCCTTGTAAAAGCTCAGGGATTTGAGGACTGTGTTGCCTATCTTGACGGGGAATCTGCAAAGGTTGTAATCAAGACAGAGGGACTTGATAAAGCTCAGGCAGCGTCGGTAAAGGATATTATTCTTAGTGAAACAGATGTTTCAGCAGAAAATATCAGAATTTTTGAAGTAAAGTAGTTGAAATTCTGTGAATTATTTGGTATAATATAAGAGTAGAGGTGTATACAGTTGTTTGATTAAATCAGATAACTGTATACATTAAATAATCCTTTAAACAGGAGGTAAAAAATGGATAATGTGAAAAAGACATCGGCAGGTGCATTGAAGATTTCCGAAGATGTTATAATCACTGTTGCAAAGCTTGCGGCACTTGATGTGGAGGGCGTTGCAGGTCTTTGCGGTGAGGTAGGAAAGCTTTCAAAGCTGAAAAAGAATGGTCCCATAATTGTGACTATGGTTGAAGATGTTGCCGCATTGGATATAAAAATAAAACTGAAAAGCGGCTTTAAGGCTATGAACGTTGCTCAGGAAGTTCAGTCTGCTGTAAAGGACGGCATACAGTCCATGACAGGCGTAGCTGTTGCAAGGGTAAATATAATTGTTGACAGCGTTGTATTTTAAATGTTAGGAGAAAACAAATGACAAGAAGTGAAATAAGAGATAGTGCATTCAAGCTTGTATTTGAGCAGCTGCTCCGTGATGATGATATACAGGAGCTTTACGATATTGCTGAGGAAATTGAGGAAATCACCGTAAACGACGAAGTGAAATCACTTGTAAACGGTACCCTTTCTCATGCAGAGGAGCTTGACAACATAATCGAGAGCTATAGTAAATCCCGTAAGCTTTCCAGAATCTCAAAACTCAACCACGCTATACTGAGAATTGCTGTATATGAATGTCTTTATGAAGAAAAAACTCCCGTTAATGCCGCAATAAGCGAGGCAATAAAGCTTGCGGGTAATTATACATACCGCGAGGACGTTAATTTCATTAACGGTGTTCTTGGAGCATTTTCACGCGATATGGCAAAGGAACAGGAAAATGCCTGAGTTTCTGGGTATTGACACAAGTAATTACACGACCTCTGCCGCGGTATATATCAGCGAGGAAAACAGGATAGTTCAGCAGAAAAAGCTTCTGCCCGTAAAAAGCGGAGCTCTCGGTCTCCGTCAGAGCGATGCGGTATTTCATCATACAAAACAGCTTCCTGATATGATTGAGGGATTGTTTTCGGCGGAGGATATCGGGAAAATAACAGCGGCTGCGGCATCAGCAAAACCTCGTAATATCGAGGGTTCATATATGCCCTGTTTTCTCTGCGGTGAAGGATTTGTGCGCAGTTACTCTGCGATTGAGAAAATACCAATATATACCACGTCTCATCAGGTGGGGCATATTCTTGCTGCACTTTACTCTGCGGACAGGCTTGAACTTATAAAAGAGCCCTTTATCGCCTTTCATGTAAGCGGCGGAACTACAGATTGTCTGCTCTGTGAACCTGATACAGCTATGATACTGAAAATCAGTACTATAGCAACCTCTCTTGACCTCAACGGAGGACAGGCAGTTGACCGCGTTGGGCTTATGCTTGGACTTGATTTTCCCTGCGGTATTCAACTGGAAAAGCTTGCGGAAAAAGCTGATAAACACCGGAAAATAAAACCTGTACTGAAAGACGGAAACTGTTGTCTGTCGGGAGTTGAAAACAAGTGCAAAGCTATGCTTGACAGCGGCGAATCCCCTGAAAATATAGCGGCATATTGCCTTGATTATATTTCCGCTGTGATTATTTCCATGACGGATTATGCCATAGAAAAGCATGGCAGACTGCCTCTTGTTTATGCAGGAGGAGTAATGTCCGATATGCTTATAAGAAATCGGATAATTTCAAGGTATGAGGACGCATCCTTTGCACAGCCGCAGTTTTCCTGTGATAATGCGGCAGGAACGGCATTATTCGCATATCTGAAATGGAGTGAAGAAAAATGCCTGTAATTACAGTAACACAAGTAAATAAATATGTCGCTTCAAAGCTGAAAAGTGACAGGATTTTGCAGGGAATTATGGTAAAAGGTGAAATTACTGATTTTATATGTCATTACAAAAGTGGTCACTGCTATTTTTCCCTTAAAGATAAGGAAAGCACGCTGAAAGCTGTCATGTTTGCTTCGGCGGCTTCAAGGCTGAAATTTCAGCCTGAGGACGGAATGTCTGTTGTGACTTCGGGAAGTATAGCCGTATATGAGCGTGACGGCGTGTATCAGCTTTATGTAAATGATATTATTCCCGAGGGCGCAGGCAAGGCAAGTGTTGCTCTTGAACAGCTGAAAAAAAAGCTTGCGGCAGAGGGGATATTTGCCGAGGAGCACAAACGCAGTCTGCCTTATATGCCGAAGAAAATCGGTGCTGTAACCTCTCTCAGCGGTGCGGCTGTACAGGATATCATAAATGTTTTATCCCGAAGATATCCCCTTTGTGAGCTGTATACCATTGATGCTCTTGTGCAGGGCGAATCCGCGCCTATGTCTATATGTCAGGGAATCCTCAAAGCAGAAGCCGCAGGCTGTGATGTTGTAATCGTGGGTAGAGGCGGCGGTTCTTCCGAGGATTTGTCCGCATACAATACGGAAGCTGTAGCAAGGGCAGTTTATAATTGTAAAATCCCTGTTATATCTGCTGTTGGTCATGAGGTGGATTTTACTCTCACCGACCTTGCCGCAGATATGAGAGCTCCTACGCCCTCAGCGGCGGCAGAGCTTGCCTCCCCCGATATTTCTCAGTTGAGGGAGTATATTAACGGCTATGAAAGACGCTGTGAAAAGGCATCTATGGCGGCAGTTGAAAAAAAGTTAGGCACATACAATTCTTTATCTGCAAGACTTTCGGCGCAGTCACCCGAAAACAGACTGAAACTTATGGAGGAAAAACTGGCAAATCTGCAAAATCGTGCAGAAACAGCTGTAATGCGGAATTTTGACAGATATTCCGCTCAGCTTGCGGAAAAGGCGGCAAAGCTTGACAGCCTCAGTCCCCTTAAAGTTATGGCAAGAGGTTATTCTCTTGTATACAAGGGCGATGAGCTTGTAAGGGATTCAGCTGATTTAACTGTGGGACAGGAAATAACTTTGCGTTTTGATAAGGGAACTGCAACAGCTGAAATAATCGATGTAAACGGTGAATAATATGGAAAACAAGGAAACTTTTGAAGAAAATCTGAAAAAACTTGCGGAAATCGTTTCGGAGCTTGAAAAGGGCGATGTTTCGCTGGAAAAAACTGTTGAGCTGTACGGCGAGGGCGTGAAAATCTCCGCTCTTTGCAGAAATCAGCTTGAAAGCGCAAAAATAAAAATAACGGAGGAAAAATGATATGAAAAACTTTGAAGAAAAACTGAAATCCTATGTTGACTACATTGAAAAGGAACTGAAGAATTTCAACAACTACAGCCATGAAAACAGACCGCAGGTTAAGCTTATCGACGCTATGAACTATTCTCTCCGTGCAGGCGGAAAGAGACTTCGTCCTGTTCTTGTACACGCTTTCTGCGAGGCTCTCGGCGGTATGATTGAGGCATCTTCCGCGCCTGCCTGTGCCATTGAAATGGTACATACCTTTTCTCTGATTCATGACGACCTGCCTGCTATGGATAACGATGATTTCCGCAGAGGCAAGCCTTCATGCCACAAGGCATTCGGTGAAGCAATGGCTATACTTGCAGGAGACGCTCTTGCTGTTCTTCCTTTCGAGATTATTGCTGACGCTCAACATCTTACTCCTGAGCAGAAAGTGCTTATTATCTCAGTGCTTGCAAACTCTATGGGCAGAGACGGAATGATTGGCGGACAGGTTATCGATATGGAAAATGAAAAGTGTGATAACGTTGATGAGGAAAACCTCAGGAATCTTTATCGCTGCAAGACAGGCCAGCTTATTGCTGTATCCTGCGTAATGGGCGCAATTTGTGCAGATGCTGACAACGAAACAATCAGAGCAGCTGCTGAATATGGTCTCCGTCTGGGATTTGCATTCCAGCTTATTGATGATATCCTCGATGTAACAAGCACTACAGAGGAGCTTGGAAAGCCTGTAGGAAGCGACGAGGCTTCAAACAAGAATACCTATGTATCACTTTTCGGAATTGATAAGGCAAGGGAAGCCGCAGATAAAGCAACATCTGAGGCTCTGGAATGGCTAAGTGCAATTCCTGATAATGAGTTCCTTGTTACGCTTACTGAAAAGCTTCTCAAGCGCAAATACTAAAAGGAGTTTGTGAATACGGCATATACCGTTTTCACGGAACGATAAAATGAGTGAATTTATAAAAAACGGCGGCAGAGTAAGCCTTTCAGAGCTTAATCTGCCTGCCGACCTGAAAAAGCTCTCTTTGGGGCAGTGCGGGCAGTTATGCTGCGATATAAGAAAAATTCTTATTGATACCGTAGCATCAACAGGAGGACATCTTGCTTCAAATCTTGGAGTTGTTGAGCTTACAATGTCAATACACCGCAATTTCAAATCCCCTGAGGATAAAATTGTCTGGGACGTAGGACATCAGGCATATGTCCATAAGCTTCTGACAGGCAGAGCGGATAAGTTTTCAACAATTCGTCAGGAAAACGGATTATCAGGGTTTCCAAAGCCTTCTGAATCGGTTCACGATACCTTTATAGCAGGTCATAGCAGTAATTCTCTTTCTGTTGCTTGTGGAATTGCCGAGGCTATGCGCTTGCAGGGTAAAGACAATTACACTATTGCTGTTATTGGAGACGGAGCTATGACAGGCGGCATGGTCTATGAGGCTATGAACAACTGCTGTCACAATACCAAAAGCAATCTTATCGTCATACTCAACGATAATAATATGTCGATTTCAAAAAGCGTGGGTTCTCTTGAAAAATACCTTACAGACCTGCGTAATTCTGAGGAATATCTTGATACCAAGCGTAAGGTTGAACAGAAATTGAACAAGATACCTGTAGTGGGCTCAAAAGCAGCTAAGGGCATGAAATATGTCAAGGACGCTATAAAGTCAACGGTACTACAAAGAAATCTCTTTGAGGATATGGGATTCATATATCTCGGACCAATAAATGGTCACAGCGTAAAGGATTTAGAACAGGCTATGAGAATGGCGAAGTCTTATCATCGTTCTGTATTCGTCCATGTCAAGACAGTAAAGGGCAAGGGATATCTACCGGCAGAGAAAAATCCCGGAGAATATCACGGCATATCTCGTTTTGATGTTGAATCGGGAAATCCTGAAATTTCCGCCGGCGAAAACTTTTCTACGGTTTTCGGCAGAGAACTTCTGCGTCTTGCAGAGTCGGATGAGCGTATCTGCGCCATAACGGCGGCTATGAAATACGGCACGGGACTGCAATATTTCGGAAAAAAACTTCCCAATCGCTTTTATGATGTGGGAATCGCCGAACAGCACGCGGTAACATTCGGCGGCGGACTTGCCGCAATGGGACAAATCCCAGTATTTGCGGTATATTCCACATTCTTACAGAGAGCCTACGACCAGCTTATTCATGATGTGGCGATAGGCGGACTTCATCTTGTTCTTGGAATTGACCGTGCAGGAATCGTGGGTGAGGATGGTGAAACACACCAGGGAATATTTGATGTTCCCATGCTGACGACTATACCCGATACGGTTATTTATTCTCCCTCAAGCTATGATGAATTGAAAATATGCCTTAAAAAAGCTATATACGACGAAAAATATCTTGCGGCTGTAAGATATCCCAGAGGCACGGAGGACAGTGCTGTAAAATGTGGTGTGGACAGTTCTGATTATAGTTTTATCAGCAGCGGAAAAAGTGATGTTCTTGTTATATCCTACGGCAGAATTTTCTGCGAGGCATACAAAGCAGCAGAAATTCTGAAAAAAGATATGCCTTGCGATATACTGAAACTTACGAAAATTTTCCCTTTAGAACTTGAAGCTGTTTGCAAGGCTATGAGATATAAGCGTATAATCTTCTTTGAGGAAGCTGTGGGTTATGGCAGTATTTCCGAAAAATTCGGCAATCTGCTTATGGAAGCAGGCTATAAGGGAGATTACAGACGCATTGCGGCAAAGGGATTCGTAAAGCAGGCTACTGTTAAATCGGCATTGGATAAGCTTGGAATGAGCAGTGGAAAAATGGTTGAATATATAAAAAACGGAGGCGGCAGTTATGGCACGGCTTGATGCAGAGCTTGTGGCAAGAGGTATTTCCCGCAGCCGTGAGCGAGCAAAGGAAATGATAAAATCGGGAGCTGTTACTGTCAACGGCAAAACGGCAAAAAAATCTTCCGCAGATGTTTCGGCAGATGACGTTATTGAATCTGCAGAGCAGGAATTATACGTTGGCAGAGGTGCTTTGAAGCTTGAAAGGGCGGCGGAGTACTTTTCCCTGAATTTTGACGGTTTGAGATGCCTTGATATCGGCGCTTCTACAGGCGGCTTTACCGAGTATATGATAAATCACGGTGCTGAAAAGGTCTATGCTGTAGATGTGGGACACGGTCAGCTTGCAGAATCATTACGCCGTGACAGCCGTGTTGTGAATATGGAAAATACGGACATTCGTGCTGTTACAGCTGAGGACATCGGCGGTGCTGTGGATTTCATTTGCACTGACGTTTCTTTTATATCTGTAACAAAAATACTGCCGAAAATCAGCGAACTGCTGAAAGAGGGCGGAACTGCCGCTGTGCTTATAAAACCGCAGTTTGAGGCGGGAAAAAGTGATATCGGTAAAAAGGGAATCGTAAAGGACAGAAAAGTTCATGTTCGTATTCTCAGCGAAATCGACTGCTTTATCAGGCTGACGGAGCTTGTTCCTATGGGATATACTTATTCTCCCATAAAAGGCGGAAGCGGAAATATCGAGTATCTGGTAAAGCTTTCAAAAACTCAGCAAATACCGTCGGAGCAGGATTTCAGAGCAATTGTGGAAGAAGCATTCACACAACTTTAGGAGGAAAAAATGATAGCTGTACTTTATCCTAATTTTCAAAAGAAAAATGCACTGGGCTGTGCCAGAAAAGTCTGTGATATACTCCATTCCGTCGATATCGGAGTAGTGGTAAGCCATGAGTATACCAGTGAATTCGGAGACAAGCCTTTTGTTATATTCGAGGATATAAATAAGCTTGTGGGAACTGCCGATTTCTTCATTGCTATCGGCGGTGACGGTACAATTCTCAGATGTGCAAAACTTCTTGTCGGTACTGACACAAAGCTTTTGGGCATAAATACGGGAACTCTTGGCTTTATGGCGGCTCTTGAAGCTAATCAGCTCGATGCGCTGAAAAGGCTTAAAACAGGGGAATACAGCATATCACGACGTATGACCATTGATGTTGTAATACATGACAGAGTTTATACAGCGCTCAATGAGGTTTCTGCAAAATCCGCAACTTTCAGAATATGTGATTTTGATGTTGAGGCTGATGGCTATCTCATAGGAAAATACCGTGCGGACGGTGTACTTTTCAGCACTCCCTCAGGTTCAACAGCTTATGCCCTTTCAGCAGGAGGCCCTGTAATAGAGCCTGACCTGCAATGTATCGAGATGACGCTGATATGTCCCCATTCTCTTTTTGCAAGAGCAACTCTTTTTTCGCCTGACAGAAAGCTTACTCTCACCGACAGAACAGCAGGCGAGACTTCACTTGTAATCAGTGTTGACGGAGATGTTGAACTCAGAATGGCTGAAAATGAATCTATTGAGATTATGAGGGGAAGACATACCCTTAATTTTGTTGATTTAATAGACAACGCGTTCCACGAATCACTGTGCAGGAAAATGTGCAAACCAATAAAGTGAGGATAGTATGAAGAATAACCGCCGTGATATTATACTTGAATTAATTAACGATATCCCTGTATCTACTCAGGAACAGCTTATACATCTTCTCAGCGAAAGGGGAATAAGCGTAACACAGGCAACACTTTCCCGTGATATTCAGCAGCTTTCTCTTGTGAAGCTCCGCGATGAAAACGGGGTGTACAGATATACTTTACCCCCTGCCGCAGCTGTGGAAAAGGGAATTTTTTCTGAGGCGGTTGTTGATGTGGACTATGCGCTGAATACCATAGTTCTGAAATGCCGTGCAGGTATGGCGCAGGGTACTTGTGCCGCAATAGATTCCGTTAGACATGAGGGAGTTGTGGGCACAATTGCAGGGGATGATACAATCTTCATACTTGTCCGCAGTGAAGCAGACGCGAAAAAACTGGCAAAGAAATTCAGAAATGATATACTGTAGAAAGCAGGTCAATGGTCAATGTTAAAGGAGCTTTATATCAGAAATCTTGCGGTAATCAGGGAATCTGTAATTCCGCTGGAGAAAAGGCTTAATATATTTACAGGCGAAACGGGAGCAGGTAAATCTATACTCATCAACGGAATAAATGCTGTTTTAGGACAGCGGTGCAGTAAGGATATTGTCCGTACCGGCTGTGATAAGGCTATAATTACGGCTCTTTTTACAGAGCTTTCACCCGAAGTCTGCAATAAGCTTGATGAACTGGGCATTGACCACGAAAACAATGAAATAACCGTTACCCGTGAAATCAACGCTGACGGCGGAAGTGTGGCGCGAATAAACAACCGTACAGCTTCGGCTTCCCTGCTGAAAGAAATCGGCAGTATGATGATAAATATTCACGGTCAGCACGATAATCAGATTCTTCTTGACAGCGAAAGGCATATGGAAATTCTGGACGGCTTCGGCGGCGATAACCGCCTCCTTGACGCTTATCGTGTGACATTCCGTGAATTGCAGAGTACAGCTCGTCGGCTTGGTGAACTGAAAAAACAGGAGCAGTCCCGCATTGAGCGTATACGTCATCTCAGTGAAATTGTCAAGGACGTTGGCGCTCTTGACCTTGAAGCAGGTGAGGACGACGAACTTGAAAAGGAATATGCAGCGGCAAATAACTCACAGCGTATCATATCCGCTATAAATTCAGCTGTACAGGCTATAAGGGGCGATGACGGGGCAAATGATATCATTGCGGCGGCAGAGGGAGAAATATCTTCCCTTACCGATGATTCGACAGAGGTATCGGCTTTGTATGACAGGCTTTCGGCTGTTGAAATAGAGCTTTCTGATATCGCTTCTGAGCTTGAAAAAATAGCCGATAAAGCTGAACTTGACGGTCAGCGTGTGGAGTATCTCCGCGAACGTCTGGGAGCGATTAACAAGGTTAAACGCAAGTATATGGCGGACTCCGCAGAGCTTGTGAAAATGTATGATGATGCCTGTGATGAGCTTACACGGTTACAGGACAGCGACAGCGAAATAAAGCTTCTTGCGGAAAGGCGCGAGGCACTTCTCCATAAGGTGACTGAGCAGGCAAAGGCTCTTTATGACTACCGTGAGCAGACCGCAGAACGCTTTGTAAGCCGCGTTACTGAGGAGCTTGAATTTCTCAATATGGCAGGAGTTGTTCTTGCTGTACGTCATGAAAAGGGCAAGCTTACAGTAAGCGGAATGGACACCGTGGAATTCCTCATATCCGCAAACAAGGGCGAGGAACCAAAGCCCATTTCGAAAATCGCTTCGGGAGGCGAGTTATCCCGTGTTATGCTTGCTCTGAAAAGCGTTATTGCTGACAAGGATAGCATAGATACCATGATTTTCGACGAAATTGATACAGGCGTAAGCGGCAAAGCAGCTCAGAAAATCGGCATAAAGCTGAAAGAGATAGGCAAGGTACGGCAGGTTATATGCGTAACTCATCTTTCGCAGATTGCTGTTATGGCTGACAATCACCTTATGATTGAAAAAAATCTGGTGGACGGCAGAACGGAAACCAGCGTCACACAGCTTGATTTCAGCGGCAGAACAGCTGAAATCGCACGTATAATGGGCGGCGACAATCCAGGTGAGCTTGTAATTAAAGCCGCTGAGGACGAGCTCAGAAAGGCTGCTGAGTTATAAATATCGTAACAGAAACGAGGGTTGATATATGAGAATAGGTGTTGACTATTATCCTGAGCAGTGGGACAGTTCACTTTGGGAATCAGACGCAGAAACAATGGCGAAAACAGGCGTGAAGCTGATTCGTATCGGTGAGTACGCATGGCAGAGACTGGAGCCCTCAGAGGGCGCGTATGACCTTGAATGGCTTAAAGAGGTTATAACTATATTTGCACGGCGGGGAATCGGCACGGTGCTTTGTATACCTACAAGCTGTCCGCCGCTGTGGCTGTTTCAGAAATATCCTGAGATTATGCCTTTGCAGTCAGACGGCAGAATCAGTATGTCCAGATGTATAAATTCCCCTGTTTTTCGCCAGTATGCAAAGAGGATAACGGAGGTTCTTGTAAATGCCTTTGCTCTTAATCCTGCTGTTGTGGCATGGCAGATTGACAATGAGCTTGAAGCTTATCACTGCAGCTGCAATGTATGCCTTGAGCTTTTCCGTAAGTGGCTCTGGGAGAGATACGGTTCGTTTGAAAATTTAAACAGAGCGCTGAATAAGAGGTACACCGAACTTTCACAAATTATTCTTCCCGATAATCCTAAGGAGGCATGGCGTGAGCCTGCACTCTGCCTTGACTGGTACCGTTTTACATCGGAATCAGTAATAACTTTTACCTGTGATATTATGAAGCTTATACGCATGGTCAAGGACGATGCACTGATTACAACAAACACGGATTTCGGCAAAAACCGTCCTGATTACTATAAGTTATATGATTTTCTTGATTTTGTTTCGTATGACAACTATCCGCCTGTGAGATTGTCAAAGAATCCTGAGGAAATCAGCTCCCATGCGTTCAATCTTGACCTTATGAGAGGCATAAAAGGCGGTCATTTCTGGGTTATGGAACAGCTCAGCGGTCCGCGTGTTGAGCAAGGAGTTATATCTCCCTCTCCAAGAGCAGGCATGATTATGGGATATGCTATGCAGGCTATGGTGCGCGGTGCGGATATGGTTTTCCATTATCGCTGGAGAACGGCTCTTGCAGGAGCTAAAATGCATCATCACGGAATATTCGACCACAGCAACAAGCCCAATCGCAGATTCTTTGAGTTTTCGGAGCTTTGCAGATGCGTGGCAAAGCTGAAAGACCTTAATGACACCTATATTGAATCCGATGTGGCAATTGTCTATTCGCCCATATCCGACGCGGCATTCAGAATACAGCCTCAGAGCGAGGGATTCAGCTATATAAATCAGCTTAAAAAATTCCATAAGGTGCTGACTAATTTCGGTGCAAACGTTGATGTTGTATCTCCCGAAACCGACCTTTCAAAATATAAGCTTGTAATTGCTCCGTCGCTGTACGTGAACAGGGAGGCGGCAACAGGCAGTATATACAAGTATGTAATAAACGGCGGTACCGTTGTCCTGACGGCGAGAAGCGGTGTAAAGGACGAGTTCAACAACTGCATTATGGAGCCTCTGCCTACTGTTTTCAGGGAGCTTATAGGCGCTGAAATCGAGGAATATGACCCCATAGGCAGTGAGGAATATGCTATCCGTGACTTTGCAGGGGATGAGTATTTATGCAGTAAATGGTGCGATATCCTTACACCTGTCAGCGCGAGGACATATGCGGTATACAGCGGCGGTGACTACGACGGCTGTGCGGCTGTTACCATGAACCGCTACTGCGGCGGAGTTGCTTACTACGTGGGAACTATGTGCAAATCCGATTTTTACAGAAGCTTTATCTCGAATCTGATGATGCAGACTGGTATACCGAAGCTTGAAAATCTCCCGAAAGGCGTGGAGGTCACAACGAGGACAAACGGCAGAGATGAGTATATCTGCTTTTTCAACAACTCCGAAGAGACGGTGAGAGTACCACTGCCTAAGCCTATGTACAGCATGATAAGCGGTACGGAAATTGAAGATATGGAGCTTACTCCGTTCAGAATGGAAATAGTGAGGAAGTAAATGAGAATAGTATTGCAAAGAGTAAATTCCGCAAGCGTAACAGTTGAGGGCAATATCTGCGGAAAAATCGGGAAAGGATATCTTGTACTTCTTGGGGTAGGTCAGGGAGATTCTGAGGAGGATTGCCGCAGACTTGCGGATAAGATAATAAATCTGCGTATCTTCTCCGACGAGAATGACAAGATAAATCTCTCTCTGGGTGATGTTGACGGCGATTTGCTGGTTGTGTCGCAGTTTACGCTGTATGCGGACTGCCGCAAGGGGAATCGTCCGAATTTCATACAGGCAGGAAAACCCGACGAGGCAGAGCGTCTGTACAATTATTTTACCGAATACTGCCGCAGTAAAGGAAAGCATGTAGAGACGGGAATTTTCGGTGCGGATATGAAAGTAAACCTTGAAAATGACGGGCCGTTTACGGTTGTTTTGGAATGAGCTCTAACATCAAATTGTAGGGGCGGATATTATCCGTCCGCGGATTGACTGAAAAATAATAGACATTTTCAAGAATACGTTAAGAATTCAAATGTACACACGTGTATTCTTGTCAGTCTGTATAAAAAGGCATATTTTATATAGGACACGGCACGCCGTGTCCCTACAAAACGGATATTCTACGTTACACGATGTAGGGTCACGGCGTGCCGTGACCGCAATTTCGAAACGAAATTCAATTTTTTCGACATTCTCAGGACTGCCAAAGGCAGCCCCTACAAAAAATAATAGACATTTTCAAGAATACGTTAAGAATCCAAGTGTACACACAGGAATTCTTGGATTCTTGGATTCTTACTGCACTTTGCACAAAAATATACGTTTTTATTTGTGTAATTTTACAATTAAGCACGGCGGATAATATCCACCCTACGAAATAACATAAAATGTATAATCACCTTGGTTATTAAGATAATATAACTGAGGTGATTTTTTATGCGCAGACGGGGCGAATACGGCATACTTATCATTGCGGTGCTTTTCTTTTTTATGTTTTTCGGCATATCCCTGAATTTCCTGAAACTTTCTCAGGAAAGGGAATATGTCCGCACTGCCGCAGACAGTTCCATTGTGACTATTCATGCAGGGGAAACATGTGGAACTGTTTTCGACAGGAATTTCAATCGGCTTACAAACGCTAAATCACGTATTATAGCCGTTGCAGTTCCAACAGAGATTACTCTGGGAGAGCTTGAACAATATGCCGCTGATACAGCGAATCTCCATATGAACTACGAAAAAGCAAAGCCCTTTGCCTTTGAATGTATAAAAAAGGGAGAGGAATCACAGGGACTTACTTTCTTTGAGATTCCCGAAAGATACGGTGAGGAAATCCCTGCACCACATATTATCGGCTATATTTCGGAGAATAAAGGTGCAAGCGGTCTGGAATATGCCTACAACGACCTTTTCCGCTCGGGAAACGTTGAAAACAGCGTTACCTATTCAACGGACGGATTCGGAAATATCCTCATAGGAGGCGGAAAAAACGTTATCCGCAGTACAAAGGACAACACAGGAGTTGTAACAACTCTTGACAGCCGAATCCAGAAGATATGCGAGGAAGCAGGGAACGGTCTGAAAAAGGGCGCTATAGTTGTATCAGATGTAAAAAATGGCGAAATACTGGCAATGGCAAGTTTTCCTCAGTATGATATAAACAACCTTTCAGCCGCTTTTTCTGACGAGAACAGCCCTATGATTAACCGCTGTCTCTACTCTTTCAGCGTAGGCTCAATATTCAAGCTTGTCACTGCCTGCGAGGCTATAAATGAGGATATAACGAATTTTGTCTGTCGATGCAGCGGAGCGTATAATATCGGGAATCTGACCTTTGGCTGTCACAACAGAGCAGGACATGGAATCCAGAATATGAAAGAGGCTATGACAAATTCCTGCAATCCATATTTTATTAATATAAGTCAGTGTCTTGATTTGCAGGAATATCGCAGTTTAGCCTATAATTTCGGATTCGGCAGGGAGATTCATCTGTGTACCGGTATGATATCCTCCGCAGGTGTTCTGCCCTCCGTTGAGGATTTGCTTATTCCCGGAGAGCTTGCAAATTTCTCTTTCGGTCAGGGCAGACTTACAGCAACGCCCTTGCAGATAAACCAGATGACCTGCGCTATTGCCAACGGAGGAGAGCTTAATATGCTCCGTCTTATCAGAGGCGTAACCGTTGACGGCGAAACAGTGGGAAATGAGAAATCGCCTTTAAGCTCCCGAGTGATATCTGAGGATACAGCAAGGAAACTGCGTAATATGATGATAGGCGCGGTATACGATAACGAGAATTCCAATGCAGTTCCCGAGCTTGTACGAGCAGGAGCAAAGACCTCTACGGCTCAGACGGGTATATATGATGATAAGGGCGAGGAGCTTTGTCATGGCTGGATTACGGGATTTTTCCCAGCCGGAGCTCCAAGATATGCCGTGACAGTACTTGCGGAACACGGAGGCTACGGAAACGATACAGCCGCCCCCATATTCAGAGAAATAGCTGATAGAATAATTGATATGGAGAGGAAAATGCTGAACCGTTAGCATAAAAAGCTAATGGCTAAAGGTTTTATCAAAGTACACAAATAAAAACATATATTTTTGTGCAAAGTGCAGTAAGAATCCAAGAATCCAAGAATTCCTGTGTGTACTCTTGGATTCTTAACGGATTCTTGGAAATGTCTATTATTTTTTGTTGAGCTGTTAGCTATCAGCCATTAGCCTTTAGCTGATATTATAATCTGTCAAAAGCTAACGGCTATAGGCTTTTGGCTGAAAGCTGGATTGAAAATTCATTTTTTTCATCAAAAGCCTTGACATTTTGCCGAATCAGCACTATAATAATATTGTATGGGTTTTTGTACCCTTTTATTTTGTGCGCCGTAAGGCGAAAAGGAGAATTATCTTATGAAATGGACAGGTTTAAACGACCTTCGTGAAAAATATCTTTCATTCTTTGAAAGCAAGAATCATACAAGAATGGCAAGCGCTTCCCTTGTTCCTCAGGGGGATAAGAGCCTGCTTCTTATAAATTCGGGAATGGCTCCCCTGAAAAAATTCTTTCTGGGACAGGCTGTACCGCCCAATGTGAGAGTTACTACATGCCAGAAGTGCATCAGAACTCCCGATATCGAAAGCGTAGGAAAGACAGCTCGTCACGGTACATATTTTGAAATGCTGGGCAACTTCTCTTTCGGCGATTACTTCAAGGCTGAGGCTATCGAATGGGCATGGGAGTTCCTCACAGGAACTCTTGAAATCCCTGCTGACCGCCTCTGGATTACAATATATGAAAGCGACGACGAGGCTGAACAGCTCTGGATGAACAATATCGGAATCCCCAAGGATAGAATTATCCGACTCGGCAAAAAGGATAACTTCTGGGAGCACGGTTCAGGTCCCTGCGGTCCATGCAGTGAGATTCACTTCGACAGAGGCGATTCCTACGGTCCTTTCGAGAACTTCGAGCAGGCAAGCGATATCGACCGTGTAATCGAGATATGGAACCTTGTATTCAGCCAGTTCGACAGCGACGGAAACGGCACATATACCGAAATGGAAAACAAGAACATCGACACAGGTATGGGACTTGAAAGACTTGCTTGTGTAATGCAGGGTGTTGACAATATTTTCGAGGTTGATACCGTTCAGAATATCATGAAGCACATCTCCTCAATTGCAGGAGTTTCATACAAGACAGACGCAAAGACAGACGTATCTCTCCGCGTTATTACCGACCATATCAGAAGCACAACATTCATGGTAGGCGACGGTATACTCCCCTCAAATGAGGGCAGAGGCTACGTTCTCCGCCGTCTGTTAAGACGTGCCGCACGTCACGGCAGATTGTTGGGCATTACCCGTCCTTTCCTCTGTGAAGTATGCGATACAGTTATAAATGAAAACGCAGGAGCATATCCCGAGCTTGCTGAAAAGCGCGATTACATCAAGAAGATTATTGGTGTTGAGGAAGAAGCTTTCGCCAAGACTGTAGATAAGGGTACAGAAATGCTCAACAGCTATACTGCTGCTCTTGCTGAAAACGGCGGTACTGTTCTCTCAGGTGATGACGCGTTCAGACTTTCAGATACATACGGCTTCCCCATTGACCTCACAATTGAAATCTGCGAGGAAAAGGGCTTTGCAGTTGATGTTGACAGATTCAGAGAGCTTGCACAGGAGCAGAGAGCAAAGGCTAAGGCTGACCACCTTGCAAAAGCAGGTTCATCATGGGCTGACAACAGCATAAAGGTAGAAGCTCCCAAGACAGTATTTACAGGTTATACCGATTTCACAGCAGAGGCTGAAATTCTTGCAATCTACAAGGACGGCGCTGAGGTTGATTCCGCAAGCGAGGGCGAGGACGTTGTAATCGTTCTCGATAAGACACCTTTCTACGCTGAAAGCGGCGGACAGGTAGGCGATACAGGTACAATCGGTGACGGTGCAAATACAGCTTCTGTTGCTGATACAATCAAATCCGAGGGACACTTCCTCCACATCGCTTCTGTTACAGAGGGTACACTCGCAAAGGGCGGCAAGGTTACAGCCGCTATTGACAGCGAAAGACGTATGGCAATCATGAAGAATCATACATCTGCGCATCTTCTCCAGTACGCTCTCCGCGAGGTTCTGGGCGACCATGTTCATCAGGCAGGACAGCTTGTAAACGACAAGGCTTGCCGTTTTGACTTCAACCATTTCAGCGGACTTACAGCTGAGGAAATCGCAAAGGTTGAGGCTCTTGTAAATGCTGAGATTATGAAGGCTCTCCCTGTAACAATGGAGGAAATGCCCATAGACGAGGCAAGAAAGCTTGGCGCTATGGCTCTCTTTGGCGAGAAGTACGGCGATACTGTACGTGTAGTTACAGCAGATAATTCTGTTGAGTTCTGCGGCGGTACACATATTTCAAATACAGCTCAGATTGGACTTTTCAGAATCGTATCTGAAAGCTCCGTAGCAGCAGGTGTAAGACGTATTGAGGCTGTTACAGGCATGGGAGTACTTGAACTCCTCAACGAGTACAAGAACACAATCGTAAAGGCAGCAGGGGCATTGAAGCTTGCAAATATAAATGAACTTCCCGAGAAGTGCGCGGCTGTTACAGCTGAGTTAAAGGAAAAGGACAAGGCACTTGAAAGCCTTGCACAGCAGGCAGCTAACGCAAAGGCAGCGGCTATGTTTGACAATGCCGTTGAGGTAAACGGAGTTAAGGTTGTTGCCGCTTCACTGGGAGCAGTATCCCCCGATGAGCTTCGCAAAATGGGCGACAGCGTAAAGGATAAGGCAGAGGCTATTATAGCTCTCTTTGCAGGCGTAAACGGCGCAAAGGGCACACTCTACTGCGTATGTACAGCAGATGCTCTGAAAATGGGCGCTCACGCAGGAAAGCTTGTACAGCAGGCAGCCGCAGTAACAGGCGGCAAGGGCGGCGGACGTCCTGATAGCGCAATGGCTGGTATGGGCGATGTTGCAAAGGCTGACGAAGCTGTAGCTTCATTTGCTGATATCGTAAAAGAATTTATAAAGTAAGGAGAATAACTATGGACTGCTTATTCTGTAAAATCATAAACGGCGAGATTCCAAGCACAAAGGTATACGAAGATGAATTTGTATTCAGCTTCAAGGATATCGCACCTATCGCTCCCGTGCACTATCTTATAGTACCAAAGGAGCATATCTGCTGTGCCAACGAGGTAAACGAGAGCAATTCAGCAGTAATTGCAAAGGTATTCGAGGCAGCTGCAAAAATCGCAAAGGCAGAGGGAATCGAAAGCTATCGTATAATCAACAACTGCGGTGACGACGCAGGACAGACTGTAAAGCATATCCACTTCCATATGCTTGCAGGCGTTAAAATGGGCTGGGGACCTGAATCCCTTGGCAAGACTGAATAACAAGGGGGAAAAGGCTATGGCAGGCACATACAAAATGACCATTGCAGGTCTGGAGCGTGAGCTTCCCCTGTGTCCCCTTAATGAAAAGCTTGATATTGCGGCATTTGTAATGTTTTCCGATGTAGAGCTGACGGTTAAATCTGCGGAAGCTCTCCTTGCGAAATGTCCCGATTTTGATGTGATACTCACAGCGGAATCAAAGGGTATACCTCTGGGCTATGAAATGGCAAGACAGTGCGGAAAGCCATACGTCGTTGCAAGAAAATCAGTAAAGCTTTATATGAGCGCGCCGATTTCCGTTACTGTTAAATCAATTACAACAGCCAAGGAGCAGACGCTGTACCTCTCCGCAGAAAAAGCGGCTATGATTGAAGGAAAGCGTGTGCTTGTGGTGGACGATGTAATCAGCACAGGCGAATCATTAAAGGCTCTTGAAAAGCTTGTTGAAGGTGCAGGAGGAGTAATAGCGGCAGAAGCGGCAGTTCTCGCAGAGGGCGACGCGGCTGACAGAACCGATATTATCTTCCTTGAAAAGCTGCCCCTGTTCTTTAAATAATAATATGAAGCGGAAAATGATTGGTGCGGCAGCAGCGTATATGTCGGGATTGTTTTTCGCTTCATTCTTTTTTGAAGCATTCGGCATATTAATAGCTGTCTGTGCCGTTGTACTGCTTGTAAGCTTGGGTAGAGTTAAAGGCTTCAAGGCTGTAGATTACGCCGTAATTGCTGTATTTTTCACTGTTTCTGTAGCTGTGAACCGTGGGTATACCTATTTGGTATACGATAAAATAACAGCATATAGCGGCGCAGAGGGAAGCTTCTGCGGCGAAATAACAGATTACAGCATATACGACAATGACCTTGCTTCCTATACCGTCAAAGGCAGAATAAACGGCTCACAGAAAGCGCGGATAACCCTGCTGACAAGCGAACTTGACGCTGATTACGGGGACATTATAAGTCTTGAAAAATGTACATTCAGCCCCATTGAAAATGACTATCTTTTTGACAGCGTATCATGGAACAAATCCCGTCATATCTACCTTGAAGCTGAAAAAATAAGCGGAATATCTGTTGAAAAATGGAATTCTCAGCACATCAGAAGAACCCTTAATCAGTTCCGCAGAGATATGATATCAGAAATATGTACACATATGTCAGGAGATACGGGAGCAATGCTATCGGGTATGATATTCGGCGAAAAACAGTATCTTGACGATAATGTCAGAAAATCCTTGAATCGTAGCGGAATAGGGCATATCTTAGCCGTATCGGGACTTCATGTTTCCATAATTGCCGCAATATTTATGGGGATTCTGAAAAAAATCAGACTGAATAAATTTCTGCGATTCGCCATGCTCAATATATTTCTGTTGCTGCTTCTCATGCTGACGAATTTTCCCGTATCAGCCATAAGAGCCGCAATAATGCTTGATATGCTTTATTCTGCGGAGCTTTTTGCAGAGCAGAATGATTCTCTCAACTCCCTCAGCATTTCGGCGCTGCTAATTTGTATCAGCGATTGCTACGCGGTATACAGCAGCGGATTTATATTATCCCTCAGCGGTACACTGGGAATAGCAGTATTTGCGCCTTATATGGCAGAGAAAATCAGCAGTGAAACTCTTATCGGCAAGGTGAAAATATCACTGCTTACGGCGGTTTGTACAACGCTTGCAGTAATGCCTGCTTCAATGTATTATTTCGACGAGGTATCGCTGATATCACCCCTTGCGAATATTCTCCTTGTGCCCTTGTGCGTTTGCTCAATGCTTGCTGGAATTGTTTTTATAGCCACAGGAGGAATATTTGAGCCAATTCTTTACCCCGCGGAATTAATGTTGTCGGCGGTTGTGAAAATAACAGACCTTATGGCTAAAGTGTCAATTTTTACATTGCCGCGGACAGAGAATTTTTTTCCAATTCTATTTATAGTATCAGCGGGAATTATAGCCGCAGTTTATCTTTTCAGCGAAAGCAGAAAAGCTGTATCAACGGCATTGGCGGCAGTCGTTTTTGCCAATACAGCGATTTCATCAATTTACGGAGCAGTGACAGCAAACCGCCTTACAATTGCCGTACTGGGCGAGAAAAACTGTATGGCGGCAGTAATATCAAAGGGCAGTGAAAATATAGTGGTAGATATGGGCGGCACAGGAAACAATGAGAAATACACAGCAAAATATCTTACACAAAAGGGTATAAGGGACATTGACTGTCTTGTACTGACTGGAAATGCCGATTCAAAATATTCGGCATACTTGAATGAGCTGAATTATTGCGGAATCGATGCAATACAGAAAATGGCAGATATCACAGATACCATTACACTTGAAAATGATGCATATACCGCGGAAATTAACGGAGGTATACTGCACATCACAGGTGAAAACTTTGATATTGTCTTTCTTTCTGCAAAAGCTGATTGTGAAATTAACAGTGAGCTTTATATTTATTATGGAAACATTCCGAAATCGGCAGATTTATTTAAAAACAGCATAGCTTTGAGCGAGTTCGGAAACAACTTTGAAATTATCCCCGAATCTGAGGGAGAATATAAAATCAGGAGAAATTATGGCAGTTGTAAATGAAAAAGAGCTGACAGCAGCTCTGAAAAAAGGCGAACTGAGCCGTATATACTATATTTTTGGCGGAGATATCGCAGGCGTTGAAGCAGTTACAAGGAAAATTATAAAGGCGGCAGTAGGGGAGAACGAAGAATTTGCCCTTACAAAGCTTAATGGAAAAAAGCTCGATATGTCACAGCTTGAAGAACTTGTGGGACAGTTCAATATGATGTCGGAGTATAACTGCATACTTATAAACGATTACAACTGCGAAAAGCCATATGAGGATATGCGCGGAAAATCAGCTGATGAGGTAACAAAAAATCTTCTTGCAGTGCTGAAAAGTATTCCTGATCAGACTGTTGTAATATTCAATGTTACAGGCTTTGAAATCGAAGTACAGTGGGATTACAAGGCAAAGAGAAACGTCATAAAGAGCAAGAACAAGAATAAAAAGCTTGCTGATTTTGCTGCCAAGAACGGCACTCTCTGCGAAATGGCAATTAAGACCTCGCAGGAGCTTGCAAGGATAATCACCAACAAAACAGCTGCAAGAGGCGGTGCAATTACACTTGACAATGCCCGTGAAATAGCGGAGCGCTGTCTCTGCGATGAGCTGATTATCGAAAACGAGATTGATAAACTCTGCGCCTACGCACAGGGCAGGGAAATCACCCGTGAAATGATACAGGACCTTGTGCAGAAACGAAGTGATATGAACGCCTATGAACTTGCCAAAGCCGTTGCCTCTCTTAACGCAGATGCAGCATTCAGAGCGATAGACGAGATGAATATAACAAAGGATAACAGAATGATTGTGTTTCATGTTATATTTTCAACATTTGCCGATATGTACCGCGCCGCTTGTGCAAGAAAAAATGGTATCGGCTATGAGCAGGCGGCAAACGATTTCGGATATTATGGCAGAAGTTTTATAATGAAAAATGCGTATAGCTACAGTTCACGCATGAGTGTAGAAATGCTGAGAAAATGCGTGCTGATTCTTCGTGATACCGCTGTAAAAATGAATTCCACTGCCTGCGAGCCGCGGTATGAAATTGAGCAGGCAGTAACCCGTATGTTGAAGGTGAACAAATGATAAAAATAAACGAAGCTGTAATAGTCGAAGGAAAATACGATAAAATCAAGCTTTCCTCGGTAATTGACGGAGTTATAATTGTAACAAACGGATTCGGCATATTCAAGGACAGGGAAAAGCTTGAACTTATCCGTTACTACGCGGAAAAAACGGGAATAGTAATACTTACTGATTCAGACAATGCAGGTCGGAAAATCCGCGGCTATATCAAAGGAGCAGTAAAAAACGGAAGTATAAAAAATGTACATATCCCCGATATTTTCGGCAAGGAAAAGCGCAAGACAAAGCCTTCCGCCGAGGGAAAACTTGGAGTCGAGGGTATTGACGTAAAAACTCTTGTTTCTGCATTTGAAAAGGCAGGCATAAGCTCTGCGGAGAGGACTGCACCCAAAGATATAACAAAGGTAACAATGTTTGAATTGGGACTCAGCGGCGGAAATCAGAGCAGCATACTGCGTAAAAAACTCCAGAGCAGATTGGGATTACCTTCAATGCTGTCTGCCTCTGCATTGTTAGAGATACTCAACACCATGATGACAGCCGAGGAGCTGAGAGAGCATATGGCGGCTCTCGGGGAGTGCGAAGATGACGTATAGCAGCCTGCTTTTCATATATTTATTTTTTCCTGTGGCTCTGGGAATATATATGATATCTCCCAAAAAACTGAGAGATATTGTATTATATGCTGAAAGTCTTGTATTCTGCGGTTTTATGGGTATAAAGATAATGCTTTTCATACTTCTCTATACCGTAGTGAATTACACCGCAGGGCTTGTAATATATCGTGTAAAGCCAAATTTGAAAAGTATCCCGCTCGCCATAGGTATACTTTTCGATATTATAATGCTGCTCTCATTCAGAGCAGATTATTTCTCATATCTCCATGGGTTTCTCAGACTTCCCTCCGAAGTATACCCCTTGGGAATATCCCTGTTTACGCTTTCAGCAGTGGGATATCTTACAGATATATATAAGGGAAATATAAGAGCCGACAAGAATTTCATACGCTGTTCGCTTTTTATTATGATGTTTCCTCGGCTTATCATGGGAACAGTTGTAAGCTATGATATATATCTTACTGCCATGAGAAATCGACGTTTCAACATCAGTGAGCTTGGAGAGGGCATAACAATATTTGTAAAAGGGCTTGCAAAAAAAGTAATTATAGCGGACAGACTGTATATGCTGTGTTCCGCAGTTGGTGCGATTTCCTATTCAAAGCTTTCAGCTGCGTCTGCATGGCTTGGAATAGCCGCATATGTTTTCTGCCTTTACTTCACCCTGTCCGGCTTATCGGATATGAGCTGCGGATTATGCAGATGTTTCGGAATACGCATATCCAACAGCTTCAACTATCCAATGTTCAGCGGACGTATAAGGGTATTTTATTCAAAGTGGCACATTCAGGTCATACAGTGGTTCAGAAAGTATATTACAGCGCCTCTGTCCTCTATGATAAACAATGCATATGTAGGAAAGCTTATATTTATAATGGTGTGGACAGCTACAGGTATGTGGTACAGTTTCAGCACAGGCGGCGCACTGTGGGGGTTGTTAATAGGCATATCCATAGTTCTGGAAAACAGCTTCACAAAATTCAGACGCATCAGAACAAACGGTATTATCTTTACAATGTTTGCCATAACCCTTATCTCTGTATTTCTTGCCTCTGAAAGCATTTCGGGCGGATTGGGATATATAGCGGTAATGTTCGGAGGAAACGGAAATCTTGCAGATTCATTGTCGGTATATCTGCTGAAATATTATATAGTAATATTGCTTGTAGCAGTGTATTGCTCCACAGACCTGTTCAAGAATACGCTTGCAAGGATAAGGGACACAAAATTCGGAATAATAATATCTGCCGCCGCGCCGCTTACAGTAATTTTACTGCTGGCAGCGTCCACGGCTCTTATGGCGTACAGCGGACAGTCAGGAACAATGATAATCAGGCTATAGTGAGGGGAATATGAAAAAGACAGTTAAAATAACCGCAAGTTCAGCAATGATTTTTATAACCGCTGTCATGGGATATATTCTGTTTAGAGGCGGTCTGGCTGAAAGCGTATCTGAAATCAGTGCGAATGACCTCCTCAACGGCGGTATCAGCGATAAGATTACAGCCGATATTGCTGAAAATATGCCGTTCAGGGAGTATATGCGTTCATTCGGAGCAGAGGCAGGTTCTAAAATAGGCGAGCCTGTAGTAAACGATGTGTATATCTCCGAAGAACGCCTCTTTGACGTATCTGAATTTTCACTGGATTCCGCAGAAATATATGCCGCTGAGGTAAACAGCTTTGCGGAAAGCTACAGCGGAACGGTATATTTTGCCGCAGTTCCCACTTCAACAGGAATTTACGGTGATGGTCTGCCGTCGTATCTCTTTGATGTAACAGAAAAAAAGTTTACGGAATATCTCTATGGGGAGCTTTCGGAGAATATTCGTAAAATTGACGCATATACTATACTTAAAATGCTCAGTGATAACAATATCTATTGCAGAAGCGATACGAAATGGACAACCTATGGTGCATATTGTCTTTATAGAACAGTTATACAGAAGCTGGGATTTATTCCAATATCTTATGATAAGTATTCAATTCGCCATGTAACTGACAAATATTACGGGAATCTATATGACAGGACAAGGTACATGGAATGTAAGTCGGATATACTTGACATATACGAGTACAACGACGGAACGGAAATTATCGAATGTACAGGTTATGACAGCGACGGGGTTGAAAATAATCTGAGCCTGTACGATACAGAAGCAGTGGAATCTGACAATCCCTATAATTTGTACCTGGGAAAGACAATGGATTTTATCAGGATAAAGACAACAGTCAACAATGAAAAGTCATTGCTTGTTATCGGTGACGAAACGGCAGATTGTTTTATACCCTTTCTGACGAAGCATTACAGCGAAATAGCGTTTGTTTCTGCTGATTCATACATGGAAGCTATTGAAAAATACGTAGATACAAAACATTATGAGCAGGCATTGTTTCTTGTGGGACTTGACTGCATTAAAAATTATTGAGTAGGTGATAAGAATGAAAGCATTAATTACAGGAGCAACATCGGGAATAGGAAAGTGTATTGCGGAAAAGCTGAGCAGTCGCGGCTGGGAGCTTATCCTCACAGGAAGAAATGAGGATATGCTGAAAGCCATGCAGGAGAGACTGGGAAAATGTGAGATTATCGCGGCTGATTTATCTCAGAAATCTGAGGTTTTAAAGGTGTATGATTTCTGCAGGGGAAAAAATGTGGATATGCTTGTGAACAACGCAGGCTTTGGAGTATTCGGCAGATTATCCGAAACTGACCTTGACAAAGAGCTTGAAATGATAAATGTGAATATCAGGGCAGTGCATATACTTATGAAGCTGTTTCTCAGGGATTTTCGCAAGCGTGACAGGGGAATAATCCTCAACGTAGCGTCATCAGCAGGCTTTCTGACCGGACCTCTTATGGCGGCATACTACGCTTCAAAAAGCTATGTTATAAAGCTTTCCCATGCCGTATCAGAGGAACTTCGCCGCGAGGGTTCAAGAGTAAAGGTAAGCGTATTTTGTCCGGGACCTGTTGAAACTGATTTCAACAACCGCGCTGGAGTAACATTCAGCATGAAGCCTATATCAGCGGATTTTGCGGCTGAGTATGCTATAAAGTGTGCATTGTCCGGAAGGCTTACAGCGGTACCTGGATTATTTACAAGCCTTGGCTTGCTGGGCGCAAAATTTCTGCCGAATAAGCTTGTAGCGGCAGTAGTATATGAAATGCAGGAGAGGAAAAAGGACGTATGAAAGATATAAGCTACAGAGTAGCTCTGGGCGGTATTGTATCGGCTCTGTGTCTGCTGTGTATGTTTCTTGCAGGAATAATGCCTGTATTTTATCTGATACTTCCCATGGTTGCGGGGGTACTGCTTCTGATAATAGCAGAGGAGGTAAGTCTCGGCTGGGCGTGGCTTACCTACATAGCAGTAGATATACTTTCAATGCTTATAACAGCGGATAAGGAATCAGCACTGGTATTTGTAATGCTGTTCGGACATTATCCAATGGTGCGGATGTATCTGGAAAAGATTAAATTCAGAGGGCTAAGGAATCTGATAAAAGTTCTGATATACAATTTTTGTATAATATCATTTTTTCTTGTAACGGTATTTGTATTTGGAATGGAGCAGATGCTGACGGACATGAACGACCTTGGAAAATATGGTGGACTGATTCTGCTTGGATTGGCGAATATGGTATTTGCGCTGTATGATTTTAACCTTGGAGCGATATATGTACTGTACATCAAGCGACTATTGCCGAAGTTCAGAAAAAAATAAAACGGACGGCTAAACGTCCGTTATTTTTTTGCCTGTTATTGCATGAACTTTTCACCTGTATCACGAATATAATAAAATGGGTGATAAGACATGAAAAGAAGAACAAGAAAGAATCCGCAGATACGCCGTGTAATTGGCGGATTGATATTTGTGTCTGTTATAATACTGCTGATTTTTTCTTTTATAAAGCTTGACAAAGCTGTAAGACCGTCAGCACAGATGCAGGCTGAACAGCTTTCAGAGCATACGGCGTATAAGATAATAACTGATACAGTTTCACGGTATATAGCCGAAAGTGACTGCTCCTACAAAAGCTTTTCAGCTGTTGTATACGATGAATCGGGAAATGTAGCATCAGTTGAGGCACTTACAGATAATATAAATCGTGTACAGTCAGAGCTTGCACTACATATCAACTCAGGGCTTCATTCTTCGGGAAAAACTCAGGCGGAAATACCTCTTGGGAATATAAGCGGCTCATATCTTTTAGCGGATAAAGGACCAGTTATAAAAGTGGGAATAAGCCCCGTTGGCACAGCGGAGGTGAAGCTGCGGAGCGACTTTGATTCAGCGGGTATAAACCAGACAAGACACAGAATATATGCGGAAATATCGGCGAATATGGTATCATCTTTTCCTCTTTACAGCTTTGACACAGCAGTTGAATTTGATTTTCTTCTTGCAGAAACAGTAATAATTGGGGACGTTCCCGACTATTCCGTAAAAGCGTGGTCGGAATCTGTAACATAACATCGCAATTTATATCTTGAAGAAAAAACAGAATTATGATATAATAAAAGTGATACTTTTTGCGAGGTAAAACTATGAAAAATATAATTCTTGGTATTACAGCTCATGTGGATTCGGGTAAAACAACCCTTGCCGAAGCCATGCTGTATAAAACAGGGGAAATCCGCAGTCTTGGCAGAGTAGACAACAGAAATTCCTTTCTTGATACAAATTCAATAGAGCGAGACCGCGGTATTACCATATTTGCAAGTCAGGCGGAAATGAGCCGAGGCGGTACACATTTCACACTGCTTGACACTCCCGGACACGTTGATTTCTCAGCAGAAACAGAACGCACAATGCAGGTTTTGGATTACGCCGTCCTTGTCATAAGCGGAACCGACGGCGTGCAAAGCCACACAGCAACATTGTGGAAGCTTTTGCAGAGATATGAAGTTCCCGTTTTTATTTTTGTCAACAAAATGGATTTGACAGGTGCGGACAAGCTTCACGTTCTGGACAACCTCAGAAACCGTTTATCCCTTAATATAGCAGATTTTTCGGATTCTTCGGAGCTTGCGGAAAATGCGGCCGCCTGCGATGAGGAACTTATGGAAGTTTTTCTTGAATCCGATAGCCTTACAGATGAGGATATCTCAACAGCTATTGAGCAAAGGCGGATTTTTCCCTGCTTTTTCGGTTCTGCGCTGAAACTTAACGGCATAGACGAGCTTCTTGATGCTCTTGTTAGATACACCCTTGCAGGCGAATATCCCGACGAATTCGGCGCAAAGGTGTACAAGGTGTCCTACGACAGCAAGGGTACAAGGCTCACACATCTGAAAATCATGGGCGGAAGTCTTAAAGTGCGCTCCGAAATTGCGTATACAACTCAGGAGGGAGAAGAAATCAGCGAGAAAATAAGTTCATTGCGTTTTTACTCTGCTGAGAAATTCCGCACTGCAGATATGGCATATGCAGGGGAGGTATGCACAGTTACAGGCTTGGAGAACACATATTCTGGGCAGGGTATCGGCTGTATTCCGAATTCTGAAAGAGCCTTTTTAGAGCCTGTAATGACCTATCAAGTTATGCTTCCTGAGAACAAAAACGTTTTCGACGCGTTAAAGGAGCTGCGCCGTCTGGAAGATGAGGACCCGCAGCTGCATATTGTCTGGAATGAGCAACTGCGGCAGATTCACATTCAGCTTATGGGGGCAGTTCAGCTTGAAGTGCTTAGCCGTCTGATATACGACAGATTTGGCTATGAAGTCACATTCGGCAGCGGTGCAGTGGCATACAAAGAGACTATTGCGAATGTTGTTGAGGGTATGGGGCATTATGAGCCTCTCCGTCACTATGCCGAAGTACATCTCATACTTGAACCGTTGCCAAGGGGGAGCGGACTTGTATTTGATTCGGCGGTTCACGAGGATGATTTGGCACTGAACTGGCAGAGACTTATTCTAACACACCTTGAAGAAAAGGAGCATATCGGTACGCTGACAGGCTCTCCCATAACGGATATGAAAATCACAGTCTGTGCAGGAAAAGCACATCTGAAGCATACCGAGGGCGGCGATTTCCGACAGGCTACATACCGCGCAGTGCGCCACGGTTTGAGAAACGTTGAGAGTATCCTCCTTGAACCCTATTACGACTATGAGCTCGAAATTCCCATGGAGAATACAGGCAGGGCATTAGCTGATTTGCAGCGTATGTCAGCGGATTTTGCACCGCCTGAAACAGCAGGGGAATTGGCAGTAATACGGGGATCAGCGCCTGTTTCGGAAATGAATGACTATATTTCGGAAGTCATAGGCTACACAAGAGGCAAAGGGCATCTTACCTGCATAAACGGCGGATATCGTGAGTGCCACAATGCCGAGGAAATAATCGAAAAAATTGCATACGATTGTGACGGAGATGTGGAAAATACGGCAGATTCCGTTTTTTGCAGTCACGGCGCAGGAATGAATATCAAGTGGACTGAATCAGCTGAATATATGCATCTGCCACGCTGTCTCGGAGCTGAATCCGATGATACTGACGAACCTGTAAGAATAAGACGAAATACAGAGACAAAAGCTGCCTCCGAAGAGGAGCTTATGGAGATTTTTGAGCGCACCTACGGTAAAGTTGAACGCGAGCCGAGAAAGGTTTTCAAATCAGCAAAGGTAAAAAAGGACTACTCAAAGCCTGTTAAACTCCCTAATTATGAGGGACCTGATTATCTTCTTGTGGACGGCTACAATATAATATTCGCATGGGATGAGCTTAAAAAAATTGCGGAAACTAATCTGGACGCGGCAAGAGGGGAGCTTATAAATATTCTAAGCAACTATCAGGGCTGGTGCGGATATGAAATAATAATAGTTTTTGACGCTTATAAGGTAAAGGGCAAACACAGAGAAGTTGAACGTCATTTCAACGTAAATGTTGTTTATACGAAAGAATCTGAGACAGCTGACAGCTATATTGAGCGTGTAACTCATGAATTATCAGGAAAACATCGTGTGCGCGTGGCAACCTCAGACGGAGTTGAGCAGATGATAATACTTGGAAGCGGAGCAATGCGTATGACAGCAAGGGAGCTGAAAAAGCGCATAGAGGACGCGGATTTAGAAATACGTGATATAATAAGCCGTTAGCTATAAGCCGTTAGCCCTTAGCCGCAGAATTAATGCTAAAGGCTAACGGCTAAAAAAACTCATAGCTTCTTATATAATTAAAATAAAAAAATATATTAAAAGACTGGAAATTTATTGTGGGATATGATATAATTAATTTGATTGGATTTTTTTCAATTACATAATGTGGGAGTGAGACGAAAACGCTGTAACAATCGCGGAAAACTCCCATTAGAATAAATTTTTTTCAGGAGGATGTTACATGAAAAAAGTACAGCTTACCGAAACAGTTCTTCGTGACGCGAACCAGTCATTAATGGCTACACGTCTGCCCTATGCCGACTATGAGGGAATCCTTGCCGATATGGACAAGGCAGGATACTACTCAATCGAGTGCTGGGGAGGAGCTACATTCGATTCCTGTCTCCGTTATCTTAACGAAGACCCATGGGAGAGACTGAGAAATCTCAAGAAGAATCTCCCTAACACAAGACTTCAGATGCTTCTCAGAGGTCAGAACCTTTTAGGCTACAAGCACTACCACGACGATGTTGTTGAAAAGTTCATCGAGCTTTCAATCAAGAATGGTATTGATGTAATCCGTATTTTCGATGCTCTCAACGATTTCAGAAATATCGAGACAGCTCTCAACGCTACAAAGAAGTATGCAAATAAAAAGACAGTTGCATCAGGCTGTATTTCCTACACACAGAGCCCTGTTCACACTGTTGAAAAGTATATTGAGATGTGCAAGGAGCTCAAAACAATGGGCTTCGATACAATCTGCCTCAAGGATATGGCAGGTACAATGTCACCTTACGAGGCTGAGCATCTCATCAAGGGTATCAAGGATGCAATCGGTGATATGACACTTGTACTCCACACACACTGTACAACAGGTATGGCTTACATGACAATCATGAAGGCTATCGAATCAGGAATTGACGTAATCGATACAGCTTGTTCCGCATTCTCAGGCGGTACATCACAGCCATCTACAGAGACAATGTTCTACGCACTCCAGCAGTATGGCATTGACACAGGTCTCAACGAGGACATCATCAATAAGGTAAACGACTACTTCAAGCCTATCAAGCAGAAGTATATCGACAATGGACAGCTTAACCCAAAGAGTCTTGCAACAGATGCTCAGGCACTTGTTTACAAAGTTCCCGGCGGTATGCTTTCAAATATGATTGCAAACCTTACAGATATGCACGCTATGGACAAGTTCGATGCTGCACTTGCTGAGATTCCAATGGTACGTGCTGACCTCGGTTATCCTCCTCTCGTAACACCTCTTTCACAGATGGTAGGAAATCAGGCTGTAACAAATGTTCTCATCGGTGAGCGTTACAAGAATATTTCCAAGGAAGTAAAGAACTATATCAAGGGCGAGTACGGTATTGCTCCTGCACCCATTGACCCTGAGCTTTCAAAGAAGGTTCTCGGCGATGACCAGCCTGTTGATTGTCGTATCGAAGACGTTAAACGTACAGGCGAGGACTTCGCTGCAGCTAAGGAAGCACTGGGCGATCTCTGCCGCTGTGAAGAAGATATCATGAGCTATATCTGCTATCCCGACCAGACTCTTAAGTTCCTTGAAAACCGCAAGGCTGAGGCTGAAAAGGAAGTAATCTATACTATCGAGGAAATGTAATTTTCCAGATATATTACTCGGAAAGGAGTTTAAAGTAATGAATTTAGCACTTCTCGCTGCTCAGACAACAGACAGCGGTACTAATATGGAAATAGGCGATGCCGCTCTCGTTGCTATTGTTGGTTATGGAGTTGTATTCTTAGGCATTGTTATGCTTATGGTTATTCTCTATATCACAGGCTCTATCTTCAAAAAGCGTGATGCAAAGGCAGCTGCTGCAAAGGCAGCCGAGGCAAAGACAGAGACAAAGTCAATTCCTGCACCTGTTAAGGATGCTCCTGCCGCTCCCGGTTCAGCAGGTCACATAAAGCTCAATGGCATTGACGAAAAGGATGCCGCTATGATTATGGCTATCGTTGCGGATAAAATGCAGACTCCACTCAATGAGCTGAGATTTATATCCATTAAGGAGGTAAAATAATTATGAAATATAAAGTAACTTTAAATGGAAAAACCTATGAGGTTGAAGTAGAAAAGGGCAAGGCAATTCTCCTTGACGAATATGAGGCACTTGCACCTGCACCTGCCGCAGCTCCTGTGGCAGCCGCACCTGCCGCTGCACCTGTTGCAGCAGCACCAGCAGCACCCGTAAATCTTGCAGCAGGTGAAACAGTTGCAGCTCCCATGCCCGGAAACATCCTCCGTATCGATGTAAATCAGGGCGATACAGTCAAGGAGGGACAGATACTCGTTATCCTCGAAGCTATGAAAATGGAGAACGAAATCGTTGCTCCAAAGGACGGCACTGTTGCACAGATCGTAACAAGCAAGGGTGCAGTTGTTGATACAGGCGCTCCCCTGGTAATCATTGCGTAAGGAGGGCGGAAAATGGATATTCTTCAGACCCTTAAAGATCTCTGGGAGGGTTCAGGCTTCAACAGCTTTTTCGTTGACGGAGGCTGGAAGAATCTTATAATGATAGCTATATCATGTGTTCTTCTCTACCTCGGAATCAAGAAAAAGTTCGAGCCCCTTCTCCTTGTAGGTATCGCATTCGGCTGTCTGCTTGTAAACCTGTCCTACTTCGGACCTGATTCGGCAGATGCCCTTTATCACCCTGACTTATGGACAGATTTCCTTGACCCGAACAGTGAACATTATCACAGCTACGGTCATATCCTTGCAAGCGGCGGACTTCTTGACATACTTTACATCGGCGTTAAGGCTGGTATTTACCCCTCACTCATTTTCATGGGCGTAGGTGCTATGACAGACTTCGGTCCCCTTATTGCTAACCCCAAGAGCCTGCTTCTCGGAGCAGCTGCACAGATGGGCGTATTCCTTGCATTCTTTGGTGCGGCAGCTTCCGGCTTCTTCACAGGAAATCAGGCAGCTTCAATCGGTATCATCGGCGGTGCCGACGGTCCTACAGCTATCTTCCTTACAACAAAGCTTGCTCCTGAGCTTCTCGGACCTATTGCAATTGCGGCTTATTCATATATGGCACTTATTCCTATGATTCAGCCGCCTCTTATGAAGCTTCTTACAACAGAGAAGGAACGTAAGGTTAAAATGGAGCAGAACAGAGTTGTTTCAAAGACAGAGAAGATTATCTTCCCTATCATTGTTGCAATGTTCGTAATACTTCTTCTTCCCTCAACAGCTCCACTTATCGGCTGTCTCATGCTTGGTAACCTCTGGAGAGAGTGTGGAGTTACAGAGAGACTTTCCGACACAGTTCAGAATGCTCTTATGAATATCGTAACAGTATTCCTTGGAATTTCTGTTGGTGCTACAACAGCGGCTGACAGCTTCCTTAACCTCAGAACACTTCTAATTATTGTACTTGGACTTACAGCCTTTGCGTTCTCCACAGTTGGCGGACTTCTTGTTGGTAAGCTCATGTACGTACTTACAGGCGGAAAGGTTAATCCTCTCATTGGTTCAGCAGGTGTATCTGCTGTTCCTATGGCAGCCCGTGTATCACAGATGGAAGGACAGAAAGCAAATCCCTCAAACTTCCTGCTTATGCACGCTATGGGACCAAACGTTGCAGGCGTTATCGGCTCTGCAATTGCAGCTGGATTCCTTCTTACTGTATTCGGTTAATAATAGCTATAAAAATATGCAAAATATGGCTGTACGGATTTTCTGTACAGCCGTTTTTGTGCACAATTGCTAAATCGGGAAATATTTCCTGAATTTTCCAACAGTTTTCAACGGATTTTAAACTTTTCTCAACGATATATAAACAGCTTTTCCACATAATTTTCAACAATCGAAAGTCGAAAGATGTTGAAAAGCTGATTATCTTTGTGCAAATGGGAGTATTTGTCAATATCGGGTTGACTTTTGTTTAATTATGTATTATAATATTATATAAGAATAAATATAAGCAATAGATTGCTATAAAAAAGAAACAGAAAAAACAAATGTGTAGAACAATCGGAGGACGACTGTAAAAAATGAATAAGGTAAAATTGAAGATCAGCCGTCTTGCCGCCGCTATGGCAGGGGCGGTGGTGCTTCTTTGCGCCATAGACGCAGGTGTACGTTATTTTAACCCACTGGATACAAGTCTGTATGTGGTGGAGGAAGGTGATTTCGTATCTGCGGACGGAAAGGGAAGTGCTTCACCAACTCTTGTAAGCGGAGTGAACGGGGAAATGCCAACATCTCCCGTTATTGTTGCAGACCCTGGCTGTACATCAAAAACCGTCACAAAGGACGATATTTTCAAAGGCAGACTTGTACCATACAGAGGAAATATGCAGGTAATTGCAGATAATTCTGAAAGCCGCGTAAATCTCTCTCAGTATCAGAATAATTTCTATTCAACTCTCAGCAGCGATTTGCCATTGAGTAAAGACGCAGCCGACGGCTTGAATGACATGATGGAAGCATATAACAAGGTAACAAATCTCAGCGATTTCGCTGTGTATGGCACAGAAACGACACTTACAGGTGCAGGTTCTCCCTGTCCCATACCCTTTTCAGAAAGCAAAGCAGGAAATACAGTTGACCTTGCAATTGTAGGTATCAGTGGAATTTTAGCATATGACGGACTGGACGTCGAAAAATGGATAGTTGATAACTGTACGGATTACGGATATATCGTCCGCTATCCGCAGGGCAAAAACGAAATAACAGGTGAGAACTATTGCCCATGGCATCTCAGATATGTCGGCAAACCCCATGCAATGATAATGAAAGCTAATAACTGGTGTCTGGAGGAATATGTTGCTTATGTCAAGGGATATACAAGAGAAAATCCCATTGTATGCAATACCGACGACAGAACATATGAGATATACAGTGTTCCCTCAAATAGTGATGTAACATATCTCAGTGTGCCATTAAGCGGAAATTATACAATTTCTGGTGACGGTTCAACGGGATATATAATAACAATTGAAAAGAAATGAAACAGCATTTATCAGTTGATAGGTGCTGTTTTTTTGAATGGGATTCTAAAGGGTGAAACCCTTTAGCAGAGTCCAGAGACGGAGTCTCTGGTGGGTGCAGGGCAAATCCCTGCGTAGCATTCAAGCGCTCTGCAAGAGAGAGCGTCCTTTTAAAATGATAAGAGTTTGCCTTGTTTTGTTGTATATTAATAAACCGGCAACAACCAATTTGTGCAACTATACAAAATTAATAAATTAAATATGTTATTTCGTCTTTTTAGGCTTTTAAAATCACTTATATATAGAAGCTGATAAAAAAATGCTTCTCTTGTTGCAAATGCACAAATAATATCGTTATATTTTATTTAAAAAGCCGAGGAGGACGTACTATGAAAAAATTAACAGCAATTTTATGCGGATTATCAATTATCTGCGCAATGACAGGATGCAGCGAAAAGAAAACAGAGTCTGAAAAAACTCCCATTATTCCTGTTGTATCGCAGACGATGTACAAGGCTGAGGAATTTCCCATGCCTGATGATTTCAGCTATCATCTATCGCTTGATTATATAGCCGAAAAAGGAACAGCTCTTGTATACCAGAATAATAAAATGGAGTACTGCGTTCAGTATTACGACGAAAATATGAATGAAACGGATAATTTGTTTCTTTCAAAGGGCGACCTTACTTATAACAGCCGATGCTATATAGCATCGGACGGTACAATTCATATTCTTATTGCATACGGAGAGTACGACGGCGACCCAACAGCAGATTATGAAAAGTATTACGCAGAAGCAGAGCCGAAAATCGAATTTTACAGCTATAATTCCAATGGCGAAAAAATCGGATATCTCAATGTTGAGGACATCCCTGATTCATACAATATGATGAACAGCATAACAGATTTGCTTTACTACAACGGCAACTACATTATTTCAAACTTTGAAAATACATATATTATCGACAAAAACGGAATTATGACAGAATTTGAAAAAGAAATGGATACGGCTTATGCCATTGATACAAAGGGACGGCTTGTGGCATCAAGGTGGGAGGACTACTGCTATACCGATGAAAGCCTGAAATATGCTGATAATCCAACAAAATTCGGGGAATACATACGCAGGTCAGGTGAAATATTCACAGGAACAGGAGATTACAGCATTTTCGGAGTTATGCAGCAGGGTATCTACGGCATGACCGCTGACGGACAGATTGTAAAGCTGTTGGATTTTGTAAGTTCCCGTGTGAATTTAACCGAGGTGTATGACGTAAGCTACGTAGGAGAGGGAAAATTCGCCGCCTTTACTGTTACGAATGAGGGCATTCAATCTATTGTCCTGCTCACCGTCCGCCCCGATGATTACGTTGAAAGCCGAGAAAAAGTAGTATTTGCAGTTGAGGGCATGGATTCAAACGTTACGGATAAAATATCAGATTTCAACAAATCAAGCGACGAATATGAAATCGAGTTGAGAAATTACGAAGGCTCAGACGAGCTTCGCGCCGATGTTCTTGCAGATAATTCCCCCGATATTTATTGTTATTCAGATCTTGATACAGTTCAAAGTTACACGAATATGGGTGCATTTGCTGATATGTATGAGCTTATGGACAAATACGGTGGTTTATCCAGTGAGGATATTATGCCAAACGTCCTTGAAGCCTATGAAACAGGCGGAAAGCTTTACTTTATGTCAGACAGATTTTCTGTACAATGTAGTATAGCGTTGAGTGAGGTGCTTGGCAGAGAGTACAGCAACTGGACAATGGACGAATTTTTTGAGTTTGTTGAGAATATGCCCGAAAATATGTATATAGGCGATAAATGGTCATTTTATAGCAGATATGGATTATTCTGTTATCTCTGTCAGGATAATGTGGAACAGTGGGTTGATTTCGACAATAACACCTGCGATTTCAACTCCGAAAGCTTTATAAAAACTCTTGAATTATGTCGTGATTTAAAGCTTGTATTTGATGAAATGCCCGATTATCAGAATATGACGCAGGAAGAAACGCTTGCTCTGGAGGAGTGGAATGCGGCATTGTTAAAAAATAAGGAGGCTCTGCTTGGCTGGGGCGGTGGTTCAATGGTACGACTGGAAGGACCGAAATATGCAGCTCAATTTGGCTTAAAAATGGAGGATATAACACTTGTGGCAAATCCAACGAAAAACGGCGGCGGAACAATAAGCGGCGGTAATTATTATTCTGTTCTCAAAAGCGGAAACTGCACCGAGGGCGGCTGGGCATATATTTGCTGGCTGCTTGATTTGAGTCAGCAGGAGAATGGTTTTGTCAGATTCCCTGTCAATAAGGATGCTTTTTATAAGTGTACGGCACGACAGCGTGTAGAAACGGAAAGCGCTTCGGCAGCAGGCGGCATGAACGGTTTAAGATTTGAATACGACCCCACAATCACAGAAGAACAGTGTGAATATATAGTCGGCTTTATCGAAAAATGCAACAGTTTAGACGGATTTCGTACAAAGGTGAGAGCAATTCTTGACGATGAATATGAGAGTTTTATCGGTGGAGAAATTACAGCGGAGCAGTGTGCAGAGCGTATTCAGAGCAGAATGGAGATATATCTCAGCGAAAACGGTTGATGTTTTAAAAAAATACGTAGGGACACGGCGTGCCGTGTCCGCGTATCAATCATAAATAATAAATTTCCCGAATAAAATTTATCGGGTGATGTTATGAGAAAAATAATAGCTATTTTTATATCTTTTGTCTTATTATTGACGAATGTTAAACCAATGTATACTATTGCTGAGGATACGGCGAATACCGCGAAGGCATATGTTCTTATGGAGCCAACCACACAAACCGTCCTCGACAGTGAAAACGCTGATTTGCGGCTGAATGTGGGCTATCTCTCGAAGCTTATGACGATTCTGCTGATAGCCGAGGACATTGAAACGGAGAAATACACTATGTCAACGGAGCTTACCGCATCATCGACGGTAACAGGCACAAAGGGCGCAGTAGTATGGCTTGAAGCAGGGGATAAAATGACCGTTGAGGAACTGCTGAAATCGGTAATTATCGGCAATGCCAACGACGCTGTAACAGTCCTTGCGGAAAAATCGGAGCAGACTATTGAAAATTTCGTAATGCGTATGAATACCGAGGCTTTTGACCTTGGATTGCGAAATACAGCCTTTTATTCCCCATACGGCTACTACGACGAAAGGGAGTACACAACTGCACACGACATGGCAGTAATATGTGCAGAATTGGTAAAATACGAGTTTCTGCGCCCTTATTTCAAGACATGGCGTGATTTTGTAAAATCGGGGCAAACGGAGCTTGTCAGCGAAAACAGGCTTGCTAACAGCTACGAAAGGCATATCGGCTTCAAAGCGGCACATTCCGACGAAACTGGGTATAACATAGCAGAGGGCGGCATGAACGAATCAGGGGATTGCTATATTGCCATAGTTCTCGGTGCGGACAACGAGGACGATATGTACAAACAGGCGAAAAGCCTTCTAAAAAGCGGATTTAACGATTATAAGGTAACGGCGACAATGTTTCCCGACGAAATGCTTATGCCGATGAAGATACGCGGCGGCTGTGATACAGCGGTGGAAATCGCTCTCAGACAACAGAGCAGACTTGTGGTGCCGAAAAGCGTAGGAGAACTTAGTACAAAGGTGGTACTTCCCGAATATCTGACAGCTCCTGTGAAAAAAGGGCAGGTGATTGGCACAGCTGCATTTTACAGTGACAAAAATCTTGTCTGTGAAATAGATATAATAGTAAAAGATGATGTGAAAAAGCTGTCTATGGGATATATTTTTAAAGAAATGTTGTGCAATATGATAGAATAATGTTAGTTGAAATTGTGTTGTTTTTACAAAAGTGGATTTGTTTAACAAATACTGCTTAAATTCACTTGAAAAATTTATGGAAACGTGTTATAATTAAGGAGATAATTTTATAGTGCGGTTAGGTTTGCTTATCCGCATATTTGGAGGTACAAACAATGTCATTAAAGCTTAACACAAAATATCTTCAGGATTTTGTAAATGCCGATGAAATGGCAGGCATCAAGGCACAGGTTGAAACTGCTGCTGATATGCTTCACAATAAATCAGGTCTCGGCAACGACTTCCTCGGCTGGGTAAATCTTCCCACAGATTATGATAAAGAGGAGTTCGCACGTATAAAGGCTGCTGCTGAGAAAATCAAGTCCAATTCCGATATCCTTATCGTTATCGGTATCGGCGGTTCTTACCTCGGTGCAAGAGCTGCTATCGAGCTGCTCAAATCGCCTTTCTACAACAACATGAAGAAAGACACTCCTGACATTTACTACGTTGGAAACAGCATCAATCCTACATATCTCAACGAAGTAATCGCTCTTTGCGAGGGCAAGGATTTCTCTGTAAACGTAATTTCCAAGTCAGGTACAACAACTGAGCCTGCACTTGCTTTCAGAATCTTCAAGAAAATGGTTGAGGATAAGTACGGCAAGGAAGAGGCTAAGAACCGTATCTTTGCTACAACAGACAAGGCAAGAGGAACTCTTAAGAACCTCTCCGATGCTGAGGGATATGAGACATTCGTAATTCCCGATGACGTAGGCGGACGTTTCTCCGTTCTCACAGCTGTTGGTCTGCTTCCTATCGCCGTTGCAGGCTGCGATATCGACGCTCTTATGAAGGGCGCTGCAAAGGCTCAGCAGGAGCTTTGCGCAGATTTCGACAATAACGACTGCTACAAGTACGCTGCACTCAGAAATATCCTTTACAGAAAGGGCAAGTCCGTGGAAATGCTCGTTTCCTACGACCCCAGCTTTGTAATGATGTCAGAGTGGTACAAGCAGCTCTTCGGCGAGAGCGAGGGCAAGGATAACAAGGGTATCTTCCCTGCATCCGTTACATTCTCCACAGACCTTCACTCCATGGGACAGTATATCCAGGACGGCGCAAGAATCATGTTCGAGACAGTTGTGGATATAAAAACTCCAAAGCAGGATCTCTTCCTCGAAGCTGATGAGGAGAACCTCGACGGTCTCAACTTCCTCACAAACCAGAATATGTCCGTTGTAAACCGCAAGGCATTTGAGGGTACAGTTCTCGCTCATACAGAGGGCGGAGTTCCCAACATGATCCTTGAGCTTGCTGACACAACAGAGGAAAGCGTTGGATATATGATTTACTTCTTCGAGAAAGCATGCGCTATTTCAGGCTACGTTCTCGGCGTTAATCCTTTCAATCAGCCCGGTGTTGAGAGCTACAAGTCAAATATGTTTGCTCTTCTCGGAAAGCCCGGATATGAGGGTGCAAAGGCTGAGCTGGAGGCTAAACTCGGCTAAGATTGGCTGAGCAGTACTGCTGCAATGCCGACTTAATACAGGCGTTGGACATGGTCTATACGTCTTAATACAAATGAAAAATAACTCTCTGCCGCAAGGCAGGGGAAGGAGAAAAAATATGATTAAGCTTATTACAGGTAAAAAAGGTTCAGGTAAAACAAAGATAATTATCGACAGAATCAACGATGCAGTAAAGTCCACAAACGGAAATATCGTTTGCATTGAAAAGGGCGATAACATCAGACGTTCTATCAGCTACAAGGTTAGATGGTGCGATGTTGAGCAGTTCAGCGTTGAGGGTATGGAGGCATTCTACGGTTTCGTAGCAGGTATGCTCGCTGGCAACTATGATATCAAGGATATCTTCGTTGATGGTATCTTCAAGATTGTTGGCAGGGATTATGAAGCTTTCGGCAATATGCTCGAAAAACTTGACAAGCTCACAGGTGAGGATTCAGTTGTAACTTTCACAGTTTCTGCTGATGAGTCTGAGCTTACTGAGAACGTAAAGCAGTTCATCAAGTAATTATCGGATTTTGAAGTAAATTTTTCCGATATCTCTTGACATGCGGAAAAAAATAGTGTATAATATACTTTGTAATGCTTTGAAGGATTTTTTAGTATGATAATTAATTTAAAGCAGCTTTTCAGCATCACAGGCGAGTCAAAGGATTTTGACTACAGCATTGAAGCAGCAGAGCTTGACGGAATCAAAGGCTGTAATTTCAGCTCACCGGTTTCCGTAAAGGGAAGGATTTATAATAAGGCAGGCGTTGTCTATCTTAAATATAACCTCTCTTTCAATATGCTTTCAGCTTGCGACAGATGCCTGAAAGAATTGGACATCCCGTATTCTTTCGACTGTGACCATATTGTTGTTCCCTCTGTAAGCGGCGATAACGATGAGTATATCGTAGCAGACGGTGAGAACATTGAGCTGAATGAAATTGCAGTAACCGATATGCTGCTGCAGATTCCCACAAAGATTCTCTGCAAGGAAGATTGCAAGGGGCTTTGCATGGTATGCGGCGCAGATTTGAACGAGGGTGACTGCGAACATCAAATATCCGAGTCGTGAGACTCTTATAAGGAGGTGCCAAAATGGCTGTACCAAAGAGAAAAACTTCTAAGGCAAGACGTGATAAGAGACGTTCTGCTGTATGGAAGCTCAATACACCTGCAATGTCCAAGTGCGATAACTGTGGTGCTTTTAAGGCTCCGCACAAGGTTTGCAAGAATTGCGGATTCTACAAGGGCGTAAAGGTTCTGAATCTGGATGAAGAATAATCTATTTCAGATAAGAGGAGGAGAGGAGGCGTAGTCTTCTCTCCTTTTTACGTTTATTATGTATTAACAGGAGGGTTACCTATGGTAAAAATTAAATCAGTAACAAAAGGCTCTCCTGCCTGCGAATGTGGAATTGCGGAGGGCGATACACTTATAAGCCTTAACGGACACAAAATAAAAGATGTCCTTGACTATATGTACTATGCCGCCGATGTGAATATTGAAATCGGTATTATGCGAAACGGCGAGGAAATGACATTCACTGCCCGAAAGGACGAATACGACGATTTAGGGCTTGAATTCGATACTTTCCTCATGGACAGCAAGCGGAGATGCTCCAATAACTGCGTTTTCTGCTTTATCGACCAGATGCCGCCCAATATGCGTGAAACTCTGTATTTCAAGGACGACGACGCGCGGCTCTCCTTTTTGCAGGGAAATTATGTAACTCTTACCAATCTCAAAGACGAAGATATCGACCGAATCATTGAGATGAAGCTGAATATCAACGTTTCTGTCCACACCACAAATCCCGAGCTCCGCGTGAAAATGATGGGCAACAGATTTGCAGGTGAGAAACTGAAATATATCTACAGACTGGCGGAAAACGGAATCAGCCTTAACTGTCAGGTTGTGTGCTGTCCCGACCTTAACGACGGGGACGAGCTGCGGCGCACTCTTCGGGATTTAGGCGGACTTATGCCCAATATAAGCAGTATGGCAGTTGTTCCTGTGGGAGTTACGAAATATCGTGAAAATCTCTATCCGCTGAAAACCTTTGACAAAAAGGGCGCAGGGGAGACTATTGACATTATCGAGGAATTTCAGGCAGAATTTCTTGAAAAATACGGTACAAGAGTTGTTTTCCCCTCAGATGAATTTTTCCTTACAGCAGAGCGCGAATTGCCTGATATGGCGTATTATGAGGATTTCCCCCAGTTTGAAAACGGCGTGGGAATGTTACGTTCACTTATTGATGAATTTGAAAATGCTCTTGATTCCGCGGAATACAGCGGCGGTGAGCGTCATATCACAGTAGTTACGGGATATTGTCCGTATACTGTTATAAAAAAGCTTGCTGAAATGGCTGAAAGCAGATTCAGCGGTCTGAAATGCGATGTTATGCCGATTCGCAACGACTTTTTTGGCAATACTATTACTGTCACAGGGCTTATTACCGCAGGCGACCTCATATCTCAGCTGAAAGGCAGGGATAACGGCTCAGAACTGCTTATTTCTTCATCTATGCTGATGCAGAACAGTGAAATTTTCCTTGATGACATGACAGTTTCAGATGTGGAAAAAGCCCTTGATATAAAGATAAAAATTACTCAGAATGACGGGTATGAATTACTTGACGCCATTCTTGGAATGTGAAAGGAGATGTTAATTTATGGCATTACCTATAGTTGCAGTTGTGGGACGTCCAAACGTCGGAAAATCCACACTGTTCAACAAGCTTATCGGTCAGCGTTTATCAATTGTTGAAGATACTCCGGGAGTTACCCGTGACCGTATTTATTCAAAGTGCGAATGGCGAGATAAGCAGTTTATGGTGGTTGATACAGGCGGTATCGAGCCCGAAAGCAAGGATATTATTCTTGCCCAGATGCGCCGTCAGTCACAGCTTGCCATTGATAAAGCAGATGTTATTATCCTCGTAACCGACATCAGATGCGGAGTAACCGCCGATGATTACGCTGTTGCGGATATGCTCCAGAAAAGCGGAAAGCCTATTGTTCTCTGCGTAAACAAGGTGGACAGCCTTGGCGAGCCTCCAATGGAGCTTTACGAATTCTACAACTTAGGTCTTGGCGAGCCTTTCCCAGTTTCCTCCGTACATGGACATGGAACAGGCGATATGCTTGACGAGGTCTACAAGTATCTCCCTGACGGCGAAAGCGAGCAGTACGACGATGATTACATCAAGGTTGCAGTAATTGGAAAGCCAAATGCAGGAAAATCCTCATTGATAAACAAAATTGCAGGTGAGGAGCGCGTTATTGTTTCCGATATCGCAGGTACAACCCGTGATTCAACGGATACAGTAATCGAAAACGAGTACGGAAAATTTGTTTTCATCGATACCGCAGGAATCCGCAAAAAGTCAAAGGTCACAGAAAAGGTTGAGCATTACAGCGTACTCCGCGCATATATGGCTGTTGACCGCGCCGATGTCTGTGTTATCATGCTTGACGCAACAGAGGGCTTTACAGAGCAGGATTCCAAGGTTGCAGGATATGCTCACGAACAGGGAAAAGCCTGTGTCGTAGCTGTAAACAAGTGGGATATTGTTGAAAAGGACGACAAGACAATGCAGGAATTCCGTACAAAGCTTGAAAATGATTTCAGCTTTATGTCATATGTTCCTTTTGTGTTTATATCCGCAAAAACAGGTCAGCGTATCAATAAGCTGTATGAGCTTATAAAGTACACCAACGACCAGAACAGCATGAGAATATCAACAGGAATGTTGAATGATGTTCTTGCATATGCTACTACAAGGGTGCAGCCGCCGTCAGACAAGGGCAGACGATTGAAAATATACTACATGACACAGCCCTCAACAAAGCCGCCTACATTTGTAACCTTTGTAAACAGAGCAGATTTATTCCATTTTTCCTACAGAAGATATATTGAAAATCAGATCCGTTCCACATTCGGTCTTGAGGGAACTCCTGTACGTTTCGTGGTACGCGAAAGAGGAGGTAACGATAAATAATGAAAGTTATGTTAGCATTGCTTATAGCCGCTGCAATTGGCTATTTTCTCGGAAGTCTCAATTTTTCCATAATTGTTGTAAAGCTTTTAAAAGGCAAGGATATCAGAAAAGTCGGAAGCGGCAACGCAGGTCTTACAAATACCTACAGATGCTTCGGTCCGCAGTGTGCAGGACTTACTCTTGCAGGGGATTTGCTTAAAGGCATAGTTGCGGTATATCTTTCACAGCTTTTTGCCTCAATGCTCAAAGCAGGCTTTACTCCCGACAATGATGTGAAGTATATCGGTTTTATTGCAGGATTTTTTGCAATAATCGGTCATGTTTTCCCAATATACTACGGTTTCAGAGGCGGAAAGGGCGTACTTGTGGGAGTTGCTTCATTCTTCCCCATTGATATCAGAGTATTCTTCGCGCTTCTTGTGATATTCATAGTAATACTTGCAATCACAAAATACGTTTCAATTTCATCAATAATGGGAGCTGCATATGCGCCTGTTGCAATATTCCTCATGTCCCTTATCGTAGACGGAAACGGATTCGGCAGAAGCCTGTTATATCTGCTTCTCTGTGTGCCTATGGCGGCAATGGTTGTGTATATGCATCGTTCAAACATTGAGCGTCTTATGGAAGGAAAGGAATCAAAATTCACTTTTAAATTCAATAAAAATCAGTAAATAGGGTTAAGGAGGTATATCAAATGGCGAATATTGTTATTCTCGGTTCGGGAGGCTTTGGCTTGAGCCTTGCCATAACAGCCTACAAAACAGGCAGACACAGCGTTACTGTCTGGTCAAAATTTCAGGAGGAAATCGACGATATACGCTTAAAGGGCGAGCATGAAAAAAAGCTTCCCGGAGTAGCAATTCCCCCAGAAATACGTCTAACAAGCGATATTTCATGTATCAGCGACTGTGATATCCTGATTTTCGGTATACCTTCAAGCTTTCTCCGTCCCGTTGCTCAACTTGCAAAGCCATATGTAACAAAGGATATGGTTGTTGTCAACTCGGGCAAGGGCATTGAGGAAGGCAGCTTAAAGCTTCTCAGTCAGGTTATCGAAGAAGAACTGGGAACAGAAAAGCTTGTTGTGCTGTCAGGGCCCTCTCATGCTGAGGAGGTTGCACGCTCAATTCCTACTGCCATTGTTGCGGCTTCAAAGGATAAGGCATCCGCTAAGTATATACAGGAACAGCTGGGCAGCAACACTCTGAGAATATATCTCAATGATGATGTTACAGGCTGTGAACTGGGCGGCGCGCTGAAAAATATTATTGCTCTCTGCTGCGGTATTTGCTTAGGGCTTGGCTATGGCGATAATACAAAGGCGGCACTTATGACAAGGGGAATCCACGAGATTATGCGTCTTGGAGTTGCCGCAGGTGCCGATATTATTACATTTGGCGGACTTACGGGACTGGGCGACCTTATAGTGACCTGCACAAGCCTGCACAGCAGAAATGCAAGGGCAGGAAAGCTTATCGGCGAGGGCATGGAGCCTGCTGAGGCTGTCCGTCAGGTAGGTACAGTTGAGGGTTACTGGTGCTGTCATACAGCCTATGAGCTTGCAAAAAAGCTTGGCGTAGAAATGCCGATTACAGAACAGCTTAATGAGGTTCTGTTCAATGGCGGAAAAGTACAGGACGCTATGGCGAAGCTTATGAGCAGACCTATGATATATGAGTATGACGAAATTATTTCAGGCTAAGGAGGAAATTTATGACTGAAATTCGTGAGTACAGAGGACACATCAGAAACTGGAAAGAGCTTTGCGCAGAGCTTTCAATTGACGCTTCTCTGGACAGGGAAAGCCGTGAACTTGCTATCATTTCTGCCGCCTATGAAAAGTGGGGCAGGGATATGGGCGAACATCTTTACGGTATGTTTGCATTCTGTCTGTGGGACGGCGAAAAGATATTCGCTATGCGTGACCACTTCGGCACAAAGCCATTTTTCTACTATGTGACTGATGAGGGGAATCTCCTGTGCAGCGGCTCAATCCGCAATATAATTGCAGGTGAGGGCTTTAAAAAGGAGCTTAACAGAGATATGCTCCAGATTTACATGTCCCTTACCTATGTGGGCGGCGAGGACACATTCTTCAAGGGCGTAAAGAAGCTTATGCCGGGACATTTCCTTGAATTTGCCGACGGAAAGCTTGAAATCCACCGCTACTGGAAGCCCGAATTCAATCCCGACCATTCAAAAACTCTCGGTGAATGGGCAGATGAGATACACTCAACTTTACTTGGCATTATGCCTGAGGTTCTGGACGAGAAGGAAACGGCTGAATCTTTCCTTTCGGGCGGAGTTGATTCCTCCTATGTCCTTGCGGTTTCAGATGTCAAGGTTACAAATTCCTGCGGCTATGACGACGAGCGATTTGATGAATCTCCCCTTGCAAAGCAGACCGCAGATTTGCTTGGCAGAGAAAATAACCGCTGCTGTATAACTCCCGAAATGTATTTCGGCATTGTGCCTTGGGTTATGGAAAATATGGAGCAGCCCCTTGCTGACGCTTCAGCTGTTGCCTTTGCACTTGGCTGTCGTGCTACTGCTGAGCATACAAAAATATGCTACTCTGGTGAGGGTTCTGACGAATTTTTCGGCGGCTACAATATGTACCGCAATGCTGAGAGATACGGCGATAATCTGAAAACATTCTACGTTGGCAATACAAACATCATGAAAGAGGACGAAAAACAGCGTATCCTTAAAACTTATAATCCCGATGTACTGCCTATAAATATCGCTAAGGATATTTATGCAGAAAATGAAAACTGCGATCCTCTTACAAAAATGTCTGATATTGATATCCGTATTTGGCTTGAGGGCGATATTTATCTCAATGTTGACAAAATGAGTACTGCGGCAGGTCTTGAAGTCCGCATGCCTCTTACCGACAGAAGAATTTTTGATATTGCTTCACGTATGCCCTCTGAGCATAAAATCAATGAGGAGACAAATAAGGCGGCTCTGCGTACTGCGGCGGCAAAGGTGCTTCCGGAGGAAATTGCTTTCCGCAAAAAGCTTGGATTTATTGTGCCTATCAGAATATGGCTTGCAGATGAGCGCTATAACGCCGATGTAAGAGCTAAATTCGACAGCGATACTGCGGCTGAATTCTTCAATGTTGAAGAAATCAAAGCGATTTTCGATGACTATATCGGCGGAAATTCTGACAACTGGAGAAAAATCTGGACAATTTACACGTTCCTTGTATGGTACGATATTTATTTTAAAAATTAATGATATGTGGAGGTACTGCGGCTGAAATGCCGCATTATCCCTGTATAAAGGAGAAAAAAGATGTCAAATAAGGTAACTACACGTTTTGCCCCGTCACCTACGGGATTTATGCACATAGGAAATCTGAGAACTGCTCTTTATTCCTATCTTCTTTCAAAATCGCAGGGCGGAAATTTCATTCTGCGAATTGAAGATACAGACCAGGAACGACTTGTTGAGGGTGCTGTTGATGTGATTCTCGATACTCTGAAAGCTACTGATATTCAGTACGATGAGGGACCTGATAAGGACGGCGGTCACGGTCCTTACATTCAGAGTGAGAGACTGCCCATATACAAGGAATATGCTGATAAGCTTATTGCTGACGGTCACGCTTACTACTGTTTCTGCTCAAAGGAGCGTCTTGATTCCCTTAAAGATGATAAGGGTATCGGCGGTTATGACGGTCACTGCCGTGAGATGAACTATACAGCTGAGGATGCGGCACGTCACAAGGCTGAGGGCGGCAATGTTGTAATCCGCCAGAAAATGCCTACAGAGGGCAAGACAGCATATGTTGATGTAGTTTACGGTGAAGTTGAAATTGACAATACTGAGCTTCGTGACCAGATTCTTATCAAGGATGACGGTTATCCCACATACAACTTCTGCCACATTGTTGACGACTATCTCATGGGTGTAACTCATGTTGTAAGAGGTAACGAATATCTCACTTCAACTCCGAAATATTGCCTGCTTTATGACGCTTTCGGCTGGGACAGACCAACATATGTACATCTGCCTTTGCTTATGGGTAAGGACGATGAGGGCAAGGTTTCGAAGCTTTCAAAGCGTCACGGTGCAGTAAGCTTCCACGACCTTGTAAATGACGGTTATCTCCCTGAGGCAATTGTAAATTATATTGCACTTCTCGGTTGGTGCCCTAAAGATACAAACGAGGAATTCTTCACAATGGACGAACTGAAAGAGAATTTCTCCATTGAGGGATTGAGCAAATCTCCTGCTGTATTCGATTATGAGAAGCTGAAATGGTTCAACTCCGAATACATCAAGAAGCTTCATGAGGACGTTTACGCTGAAAAGGCTCTGCCGATTCTTGATGAAATCTGCGAAAGTCACATCAATACAAAGAAGCTTGCTTCACTTCTTCATACGAGAATATCCTATTTCAACGAAATCAAGGATATGATTGGATTTGTTACTTCCCGTCTGCCTATGGAGAGTGACCTTTACACAAACAAGAAGAATAAGACAAATCCCGAAAACTGCAAGGAAGTTCTTGTGGATTGTCTGCCTGTCCTCGAAGCTGTGGATAGCTGGGACAATGACACACTTTTTGCTGTGCTTAAAGAATATGCCGCTTCCAAGGAGAAAAAGGCTGGCGCTGTAATGTGGGCGATTCGTGTTGCTGTTGGCAGGCAGGCAATAACTCCCGGTGGTGCTACTGAGCTTATGGAAGTATTCGGCAAGGAAGAATCCATAGGACGTATCAAGCAGGCTATTGAGGAACTGTCATAATCATAATGTCATGCAAAGGGTGTCGGGTTATCCGATGCCCTTTTTTTCATATCATTCTGTTGAAAACAGCAGATAGAATTGCACCGATCAATGAAAGCAATCTGTCGTAACGCAAATTCGCCTGACGCTGAATGGTGGAATTACTGTTGCTTTAACAGTCTGATGTGGTTGGCGGAGCAATATTATATCCCTCTCACTATAGGAACGAAATGAGCCTTTATGCAACGGAAAAACGTTGCATAAGAAAAAGTAATTTTTATTTTCTGCTTTTTTGCTAATTATCAACAGGTGAATTTGTGAATAAAAACGGCATCGGATTTATTTCCGATGCCATTGATATGATGTATAAGTATTTTACTTGAGTTCAATAATAGGTACAACTAAATTGCAGGACTCACAATAGTGTGCTTCGGGGTCATATCCTGAAATAATAGCCTTTTCCTTTGATTTTCTCTTAAAAATTCCTTTTTCTTTTTCGCTGTCAGCTGTAAAAGAAACTGCCATTGGTACTACTGCTGCTAATGACATAAATACTGCCTTGCCTTTTGCCATTTCATTATCACATTTTGGACATTTCATTTTAATACACTTCCTCTTTCTATATTTATTTATCGCATACTGCGATTTAACTCATTATACCACACTTGTATAATATTGTCAATAAGATAATTTTCAAGGGGACGCTCTCTCTTGCAGAGCGCTTATACGCATCGCAGAGATACACTCTGCAATAATGCCCGCGGGGGCTCCCCGCCGCTGTCTCTGGACTCTGCTAAAGGGCGAAGCCCTTTAGAATCCCAGCACATTGGCTATTATATTTTTCAAGGGTACCGGAAATCCGATACCCTTGATTTTTATTATTCCGCAAAGAAGAAATCCTTTATTATGTTCTTCTTTTCCTTTTTGCTTGTGGGATATTCTTCAATACATGTTACATATTCAGCGTTTATTGCCATAACTCTGCTGTCGGTAGTTTCAAGTATAAGTGTTTTTCCTGAAATTCCTTTAAGTGTTCCTGTTTTTAAATCTTCGTTAATTGTCTTTACATAACATTTTGTGCCAATGAATTTTTTTGCCGCTTCTAACATATATGTGCAATCCTTTCTCTTTAAAATCTGAGTTGCTGTTATACTTCTTATTGTATTCTTTTTTCTGCTCATTGATGTCATAAATACAACAAATAACAGAAAATAAATTGGCAGAAATTTCATTTGTTTTATTCCTCGTCAGCCTTTGCAAACTGTGATTCGTGACGTGTGAAGAAGTCTGTTCTGGGAGGGAGGAATTTCAGCTGGTGATTTTCACCTGTGAAGTATGTGAGAGGCTCGAAAATTGTATCCCATGACCAGATTCTCTCGTCAACCTGTAAATACTCGCGTACCTTTTCAGTTCCGAATGGAGCTAATGGGTGGAGAAGTACAGCAGTTGTACGGATAATGTGGAAAAGGTTTGCAAGAGCCTGTGCTGTCTGCTCCTTATCCGATGTATCTCCGTTGAGCGCCTTTGCCATGTACTTACTGCCGTTTCTGATGTAGCTGTCAAGTACATATGTGCACTGGTGGAATGCGAATTTAGCCATATAACGCTCATATTCGAGAATTGCTTTCTTAGCGTCTGCAAGAATATTTTCCTCGGGAGCAACAGCAGGAAGTATACCGTCAAATTCTTTCTGTGTTGTATAGAAAGCTGTACGAATCATTCTGTTGTATACGTTGGAAAGGAGCAAGCCGTCCTTTACTACGGGATCTGCATCGTCGGGTTTAGCGTCGGGATTGAATGGCTTAGGCATAAAGCTTACGGAACGCTGACCAAGACCAAGTCCAAGCCAGTGCATACGAAGCTGTTCGGGAGTGTAGTAATCAAGGAGATCGTCAGCCATAGGAGGCTTAACCGCACCTGAACTTGAAGCTTTTTTGTCAAGGAAAAGAATGTGGTGATTTGCCACGATTATAGGCATCTGTAACTCACCGTCGGGAACATCGGCTGTTTTTACCTCTGCTTCCTGCTGTGCCATCCACATTGCAGGCTCAGCAATGCCGTAGAAGTAAATGTTGTCCTGACCGATAAACTGGTAAACTGTAGCGTCCTTACTGCACCAGTAGTCCTTCCATTCGTCACGCTGGTGACCTATGGATTCGAGATAAGTCTGTGTAAAGGAGATAGGAGCCCAAAGTGATTCAGGCCATACCCATACTGTAAGACCGTCAACGCCGTCCATAACAGGCGCAGGAACACCCCATTCGATATTTCCTGTAAGGCGGAAAGGAACGAGGGTTTTACCTGTTCTGTAGCGGATTCCGTTTTCTGTGAGAATTCGGCAGGCTGTATCGCAATCGGAAAGCTTGTCAAATTCAATTGTAAATGAGGGCTTTTTCTTTTCCTCAATGTAGTTGTGTTCGGGCATAGTTCCCTTGATTTCAAGGTATTTTTCCTCAAATTCACGCTTTACGTAAATAACAGGCTTTTTGAGGAATTCGTCAATTGTTTTCCATACGACAGGGCGGACATCCTTACGCTTTTTCAATTCCTCAATCCAGTTTTTCATAAGTTCCTCATAGTCACGGAGCTTGAAATACCAGTTTGTAACGGGCTTCATTGAGGGAGTCTTGCCTGTGAGTGTGCTGACGGGGTTAAGCAGATTTTCGGGCATATACTGGTGACCTAAATCACATTCGTCTGCGTATCCCTTTTCAGATGTACAGCCCTCAACAGGACATTTACCGATAACCTGACGTCCGTTGAGGAAACAGCCTGCCTCCTCGTCATAGAACTGCATTGTTGTAATCTGGTTGAGCTGTCCTTTTTTGTGGAGGGAGCTGATAAACCAATCAGTCACTTCTGCGTGGATTTCCTTGGAGCGACCAAGTCCCGAAGCTGCATAGAGATTGGGAGAAATGCCGTATTTACCGAGAGTAGCTTTCTGCTTGTCGTGGTTGGACTGAACGAAATCAACAAGAGAACCCTCAAATTCGCCCTTTTCAACCTTGACACGCCAGCCCTCTGCGATAGGGGAGCCGTAGCAGTCTGTACCTGTTACGAAGATAACGTTATCATTGCCGATTCTGTCACGGAGAAAACGTGTATATGTATCGGCAAAAACGAGCATTCCGCCAACGTGACCGAAGTGAAGCTCCTTGTTGCCATAGGGCATACCGCCTGTAACAACAGCTCTTTTCGGAAACTGTGGACGTGGGATTTCAAAATTCTTTTTATTTTTATCGGACATAACAATGTTCCTTTCGTCTTTGGATTTTAACACAACTTATATTATAGCATAATTACAGCTGTTTTGCAAGGGTTTTGGAGAAAAATGTTAGGAGCTAAATTTTTTAGCTTTTTCTATTGAAAATATCGGGGGAGTGTGGTATAATATGGGTAGTTGGACAGACTGATAAATAATAATCTAAGAGGAGTTGTAATATGCATAAAATCGAAAATGCTCAGAAAGAACTTTGTGAATACCTTATTAGCATTATGCCTGTTGAATGGAAAAAAATCTGTTTTTATTCCAAATGTACATCAGGAAGTCGGACGACGTGGATTGCGTTGGTTGAAAAAGAAACGGGAGCGATCTGCACTCAGGAGTCTTTTTGGGATAGGTATAATGAATACCCTTGCAAAGAAATGGATGTTTATATTAAACTTGGTAAACTTATCAAGAATTTGTATAATGCTTATATTGAAAAGTTTGGGGAAGAAAAAATATGGTGCACCTATTCCTTGACTATCGAAGATGACTATAGTTTTCATGTTGATCTTGGTTATGAGATGCCTAAAGGAAATCTTGTGGAGCAACATGACGAAGTGTACAGAAATTTCTTCAATAAGGAATATATGTATCTTGAGGGAAAATACCCTTATTAACTAATGTTCAAGTACTGCCGCATTACAGTAAGTTCCTTTCAAGGTTTGAGCAATTTGAAGAAAAGTGCTGTCTTTACGAAAAAGAACATAATGTAAATGTTATCCGTATAAACGACGGAGAAGTTCATATTTGTAAAACGTAAATTCCAATTCACACAACAGAATATCATAGCAAACCGCTTATTATTGGGATTTGTGAGTAGTCTGACAGACTGAAAAATAAGAATTTAAAAAGGAGATTATTTATGGAATTGAATGTATTGATACCTCTTATTTTTGCGGTAGTGTTTGTAATGATAGATATTGCAATGCTTATCAGAATGATATATCTATTAAAGAAAAGCAAGGATGATACAGTAGAAAACTTTGGGAAAAAGTTAAATCCTTACTTAAATTCAATGGGAGTTGTCAGTATCTTAATGACGATTTTTATGATTATAGTTATAGTAACAAAATAAAAAAAAATAAAATTTGTACAGCACAAAATCCACCTGTACGAAATAAAAATTCAGAGGATAGTAAAATGAAAAAGAACAAGTTTATCTCTTTAGCGCTGATTCCTGTCATGCTGACGATAGTTGAGCTTATTATGTGGTTTTCAAGTCTGCACTATGAGCAAGGTGCATGGATGTCAGACAACGCAAACTTTATTGCATTTCTCGCAATTATGGGATTTTACTTTCTGCCGTTTATATTGCTGATTCCGGAGATTATAGGACTTATATTAGCAATAAAAAGGAAAAAAATCGCATTCCTAATCATTTATATTATTGAGTTGTTACTGACAACGGTATTTTGTGTATTTTCTGTATATGAATTCAATATAGCTTTAAGCATTTAGATGTGAGAGAAGATAAATGGAGAAATTAATCGATTTGGAGTTAAAATATGAAACTATATGATTCTGCTGTGGAAGCGCTTTCATCGCATCAAGATGAGAAAGTGACAGATTATGAGTTGAAAATGATACAAAAGAAAAGTGGAACAAAAGCTATGATAATATGTTTTTCGATATTTTCGGTAATAATATTAATAGCTATTATATATACGTTTGTAGAAGAAAAGGAATTTCCTATTTTCTATATTTTAGTTTTTATTTTTTTATGTCTGCCTATGACGATTAATTCGCTTAGAAATAAAGAAATGTATGCTTGTTATGGAACAGTTACTGATAAAACTGTTCGCTGTGCAAAACTGCACAAAAGTCATGTTTATCTTCCCTTTGAAGAAACTAAAGAAATAGGAACATACAAACATAAATATACATTATCAGAAACAGTATGCGAGTATTATTATTGTACAGTTGAGATAAACGGGAAGATATATGATAATGTATGTTGCTATAAAAAGGATTTTAAAAAAATCAATGTTGGTGACAGAGTTTTAATTTCAAATAATATTGGCTTCTGTCCTGTTGTATATAAATGTTCAGGTGAAACTGAAATTTCGGGAGCAGAAAATAAAATTTGAATTGATTATTAGGGGTACAGTTAATTATGAAAAAAGAAACAAAGTTTGAAATAGCATTAATTCTTTCAGTTGCTGTTTCATTTATATTATCTTTTTATCTGAAAGAATTGCTTACTAATAGCTGTATAAAAACAAATTCTCCACTATTGATTTTGCTTGATACAATTTTAAATTATGGAGTGCTTAATGTTATCTCATTTGTGATTCCTTTAATTTTATTGAATATAAAATCATTGAAGAAACTGATAGATATTGTAAAAGATTTGCTTAGCAGCTCATTTGTAAAAAAATCACTTATTATAATAAGTCTGATTTTGTTGGCATCATGTTTTTTGCCTGTAAACAAAAAGTATAGAGAGGTTAAGATAAATGGCAAACGTCCGCTAAAGATACAGTATGCTTATTATCTTTTGTGTGATGCAATAGGAAATGAAACAGATACAATAACAATTGATTCTGAAAAGTTCAGCTTGGACAAGCACAGTTATTCAACGAGAGGCGGACGAGGAAGCAGGACAAGATATCATAGGTTTTATTGTGCGTCTTTTGAAGATTATACTATGTATCTGTATGAAAATGTATTAACGGATTATATTGATACGTGCCGGAAATATGAAATGGATATTGAAATTGAATATTACAAAAATTCAGGAAATATCAAGTCTATTGACGGAATCAGCCTGTATGATGAAAGCGGTTTTGATAATGCTATGTACAAAATCGAAAGGGAAATCAGAGAAAAGGAAAACTTAGAGAAACAAATAAAAGAAAAAGAAGAACAGAAAAGACTTACGGCATTTTCGGCTTTTTTTGAAGCAGAAGGGGAAAATTATGAGCAAATTGTAAAATCCTTAGAGGCAGAAGGTATTGAAAATCCATACGAAACAGTTTACATAAGCACGAAATATTTTGAGATAGGTTCAATAGCCTTTTTCCATAACATGGGCAATAAAATATATGTTGTCCGTGACAATGATAAAGAGGATATGCATGAAATTCCACCGATTCCTGATGATGCTACATTTATGGAAATTACACGGATACTTGATGATGCAGGAATCAAATGGACATTTGACTGCCTGAGTTTTCTGCACTCAAATACTGACGGACTTAATCATTCTGATGATATATTGCATACTGTTCATCGTTCTCCGGGAACACCTGTTCCGAAAGATTATGTGTTCTGGTTTTCAGTGTACCATGTTGATTAGTAAGTTTACACAACAAAAACATCTTTGTGAATACGGACTGCCAAAGGCAGCCCCTACAATATTTGAAATAATGGAGGTATTTTATTATGCAGACAATTATTATAGTTCTTGATTCAAAGAAAATGACTAATCCCGATTTGGATATACGCTATAACTTGCCGCAGCGTATTGAGGAGATTTCAGATAATCAGATAAGCGATAACGGTTATGATTATCTTTCCGATACTGAATTGGGCATTTGGCTTGATACAGATAATGCTGCTGAAAATGTGCAGAAAGTTATTCAGCTGATAAAATCAGAAAAGTTTATGGATAATGATTTGTCAAAAACTGCGGAAATCTACATTTCCGCGGAGGATTGCGCTGAAGTTGAACAGTGCGAAAAGGTTTATCCCGTGTAATCAGGAGGGATTATGAATATTATTGAATTGATTCAGCAGTTATACGGGGATTCCTGTCAGTTGCGCTCGCCGCTTAATAAAAGACAATTAGACAAGGCGAGAAAACTGATTCCTGCTGAACTTCTGGAAATTCTGAAAATAAGCAACGGTATATATGAGACTATGATTAATCCTGATACAAATCAGACTGCGGTTATTGATTTGATTATCTATTCCTTAGCTGATATTAAATCGCAGACAGAGCACTATCGTTGCGAATACGGCGGTGAGGGCATTGTTTTTTCAGGTGATTTATCAGTAGGATTTTTTGTATTTAAACCCGACGGGAAAATTTTTCGGTATGATTATTACAACTTAAGTGAAGAATACTATGCAGAAAATCTGGAGGATTGGCTCAGAAAGTGGAAATGTATGGTATAAATGATATTGTGAATAAAGAGAAAACCCGCCTATGACTAATATCACAGGCGGATTTTGTTTGTAAAATTTAGTTATTGATAATTTTCTTTGCATTTTCAAGAGCGTCAATAACTCTGTCGCACCAACTGTCAAATTCGGGGTCTTCAATCTGACATTCGGGGTGGGAGAGTACGTATTCCACAGTATTGCGGATTCCCTGTTCAACATGAACTTTAGCCTTGAATTCGGGGACAATACGCTTTATTTTGGAGTTGTCAAATACAACTGTCTGTGCCTTATCGCCTGTAAGACTTCCTGTAAGGTCGTAATCGCTCACATCGGCAAGGAATTCAGATGAAACGTGATAAGGTTTGAGCTCAACGCCTAAAGCGTCAGCAATTGCCTGATATATCTGATTCCAAGTAACAGATTCATCAGATGTGATGTGGAAAGCCTCGCCAATTGCGTGGGGATTGCCCATAAGTCCTGTGAATCCAACAGCAAAATCGGAATTGTGTGTGATAGTCCAGAGAGTTGTACCGTCACCGTGGATAATAACGGGTTTACCCTCCATAATACGCTTTATTACCTGATAGCTGCCATTTTTGCCGTGTACTCCCAATGGTACGCTTCTTTCGTCGTAGGTATGGCTTGGACGCACAATTGTCACAGGGAAGCCGTCCTCACGGTAGTGCTTCATAAGCAGTTCTTCAATTGCAATTTTATTGCGCGAGTATTCCCAGTACTTGTTTGCAAGGGTTGTACCCTCTGTTATGATATAATCGCAGACAGGCTTGTGATATGCAGATGCAGAGCTTATGAAGATAAACTGCTTTGTTCTGCCGTTGAACAGACGATAGTCACGTTCAGCCTGTTCGGGAACGAAGCAGATGAAATCGCAGACAACGTCAAATGTCATGTCTGCAAGGGCTTCTTTTGCCTCTGATTCGTTGTTGATGTCGGCAGTGATAATCTTCACATTTTCGGGGAGATTGCCGTTTCTGTTTCCACGATTGAGAAGATAAACCTCCCAGCCGATTTCAGCTAATCTGCGTGTGATTGCGGAACTTATAGTGCCTGTTCCGCCGATGAGTAATGCTTTCATGATAGTTTCCCTCTCTTTATATATAAATTGGCAGAGAATGGAATAATCCAAACTCTGCCAATATTATATCATATTATTTTGTGTATTTCAATATAATTATTGCTGTTTTGGTTACACAGGTAAGAATAAGTTGGTGTGGAATAAAAGTAAATCAAATATTTTTAATTGCGATACAGGAATTAGCACTACGTTAGCGAAATATATATTTAAATAATTTTAGCATAGAAACCCCTTGACATTTTCGACAAAATGTGCTATATTAGTATACGAACACTTTATTGATTTAAAGCTTTTAAGCTTTTAAGCTTTACACATTTGAAAGGACGTGATTTTATGAGTTCGAAAACCGCTACCTTTATAATACTTGCAGTTTATGTTGCTGTAATGGTCGGTATAGGTTTTTACACCTCACGAAAAACAAAATCGGCAAATGACTTTATGCTGGGCGGACGAAATGTCGGTTCATGGCTGACTGCGTTCTCCTATGGTACTACATATTTCTCAGCGGTAGTATTTATCGGCTACGCAGGACAATTCGGTTGGAGCTATGGTGTATCCGCAGCATGGGTGGGTATAGGAAATGCCATAATCGGAAGCCTTATCCCATTTTTCCTCATAGGACGGCGCACCCGACTTATGACAAAGCATATGGGCGCAAAGACAATGCCTGAATTTTTCGAAAAGCGTTTTGATTCCTCAATGCTTAAAACGGTGACATCGCTTATTGTATTTATCTTCCTCATTCCTTATACTGCTTCTGTTTATAACGGTTTGTCAAGACTTTTCGGAATGGTATTCGATTTGGGCGAAAACGGCGGTACAATTATCATTTTGCTTATGGCGCTTCTCTCTGCTATATATGTAATCCTTGGCGGTTATAAGGCAACAGCTATAAACGATTTCGTTCAAGGAATTATTATGCTTATTGGTATTGCAACTGTTGTAACTCTTACTGTACAGAAAAAAGACGGTCTTTCAATGGCGATTGATTCTCTTAATGCTATTTCCGATAAGAGTACACCTGTCAATACACTTGGTTCGCTTTTCGGACCTGACCCGTTCAATCTCCTTGGAGTTGTAATACTCACATCTCTTGGAACATGGGGACTTCCTCAGATGGTGCAGAAATTCTACGCTATCAAGGACGATGAGGCAATCAAAAAAGGTGCGATTATCTCTACATTCTTTGCTATTGTAGTAGCTGGAGGCTCCTACTTTATGGGCGGATTTGTACGTCTTTACTGCACAACAAATCCTGAGGAAAGCGGAAAGGCTCTTATTGACGTTGTAAATGGTAAGCCTGTATACGATACTATGGTGCCATCGCTTATTCAGCAGGCGCTGCCAAATATGCTTATCGGACTTGTGGTTGTGCTCGTTCTTTCGGCGTCACTCTCAACTCTTTCATCACTTGTTCTTACATCAAGCTCAACTCTTACAAATGACCTTATAAAGCCAAGAATTAAGAATTTTGATGATAAAAAGCAGATGCTCTGCATTCGTATATTCATTGCTATATTCCTTGTAATATCCGTAATTATAGCCTGCAACAAAAACGCTTCTATTTCAACCCTTATGTCATATTCATGGGGTGCGCTTTCGGGAGCATTCCTCGGACCTTTCCTCTATGGTCTGTTTATGAAAAAGGCTTCAATTGCGGCTGTAATTGCAAGCTTTGTAACAGGTCTTGGAATTACTGTGGGGCATATGATTCTTTTCAGCTTGAATATTCCTGCATTTGACGGATTAAAGCAGGCGGTTATTGATCTTAACTGCCCGTTGAATCTTCTTTCACCTGTAAATGCCGGTGCTGTAGCAATGATAGTATCTCTTATTGTTGTTCCTGTAGTAAGCAGTTTTACAAAAGCTCCTGCCGAAAAAGTTGTTACAGAAGCTTTTGACAGTTTGAAAAAAGATTAATATACAAACCGTGAGAATAGAAAATTCTCACGGTTTTTTACGTTTTGTAATATTGTGCTTGTATTTTCTGGTGTTTTGTCTTGAAATTATACAAAATGCACAAAAAGCCTTTGTAAAGTTTTTGTATTATAAGAATAGAAAAATTTATAAAGAAATGCTATAATATATATGTAAAATAAAGCAGGTTTTTGTACTTGCATGAGGAGGGACATTATGAAAAAAATCAGATTTTCTTATTTTGTATCTATTGTTATTACACTGCTGATTTGTGCCCTTTTATCGCCTGTAAGTGCCTTTGCTGATGATGAATACAGGGCGTTGATTGATACAGGGTTTGAATCTGGAGAATTTGATGAATGGTCTTCCTTTGGCAATAAATCAGAAATAATAATTACAAAAGATAAGGTATACAGTGGTTTTTCTGCTCTTAAAACACAAAAACGTGAAGAGGCATGGAGCGGTCCTGCACTGAATATTACCGATGTCGTTACATCAGGAGAGGAATATCTTTTCAGAGCCTATGCAATCAGCGATTCAGCTGAGGAAATAAGTGTGATGATGACCTTGAAATTTGTTGACGAAGCAGGTACGGAGTCCTATGTGAATATGTCAACAACTGTTGTTGGAAAAGATAAATGGGTGCTTATGGAAAGTTCTGCCGTTATTCCTGAAAATGTAAATGATGCTATTTTTTATTTTGAAACGGTGGATGGTACGGATGATTTTTGCATAGATGATGTTTCTGTTTATGGCCATGGAAAGAAAAAAGAAGAAATAGTATATGAAGAAAATGAAACAGCTTTGGAATTTGATTTTGAGGGTAGTATGGACGGTTGGATTCCAAGAGGCGAAGTGGTAATGGAACTGACAGACAGTTTCAGTTATTCCGGTAAGCATTCTCTTTATGTTTCGGGAAAGAATGAGTATTGGAATGCACCTATGGTCAGAATAACAAGCGTTCAGCCAAGTGTCAATTATACCTATTCCGCTTATGTTATGTATATTGACAAGGAATGTAATGAGGACCATTCATTTTCTCTCAGACTTCAATACAATCTGAACGGTGAGGAAATATATTCAGTTATCAAAAGTAAGAATTTGAAAAATGGTACATGGTCAAAGATATCAGGAGATTTCATCCTGCCTGCAGATGCCGCAAATGTGTATTTGTATATACGTGCTGATGATGAAAAAGAACAGCAATTTGAAAATCTTTCATTCTATATCGACGATGTTGAAATTGTGGACAGCACAGCTGCTTTGAAAATCCGTAGACGCAACATGATTATCTTTGTATTTGCAGGAATCATTGCTCTTGTGGGGCTGTTTTTACTTGCAAGATATTTTATAAAGAAAAGCAATGAAACAAAAGCTGCTATTCGTGGTGCATGCATTGATTCCATGACTAATGCTTACAACCGCAACACTTATGAGGAAGATATTGCAGAGCTTGAAAAGGATATCGAAAGATGCAAAAAAATATTTGTGACAGCCTGTGACGTTAATTTCTTAAAGTATATCAACGATAATTACGGTCATGACAGCGGAGATAAGGCTATTATACGATGTGCCGCAGTACTGCTTAAAGTTGTAGGTAAAAAAGGTAAGGTTTATCGAATAGGCGGAGATGAATTCATGTGTATTACTGATAATGATATGACAGACGCTATAAATGTGGAATTTGCCAGAGAAAGCGCGGATTATAAAGGATATCCTTTTTCTGCGGCTGTGGGAACTGCACATTATGACCCATTTATTGATTTAAGCGGTCCTGATATAAAAGCTCTTGTGGCAAGAAGTGATAAGGCAATGTACGAACACAAAGTTGAAATTAAGAAGAATGTGGATTTTATAGACTGATATTTATTTGTGTCAAAAAATGCTGCAATCGCAATATTTGGTAAGTTTTCTTTATTTAGCAAAAAATGACTTGAATTATTCATACATTATTAATATAATATATTTAAGACAGTGAAATTTGTTTTGCGGTTTTGCTGCCTATAGGGGAACATATGGATTATTAATTGTAAAATCATCTTTATGAAAGTGGGGTTTACAATGAACAAATTTATTAAAAAAACTGCCTGCGGATTTTTAAGCGCAGTGATTGGCATGGCACTTATTCCTGCCGCTTTTACTGCAAGTGCTTATCAGGAAACAGGTAAAAAGGACGGTTATGACTGGGAACTGTGGAATCAGGACGGTAAAGGTACGGTCAGTATGAACGTGGGTGACAACGGTTCATTTGATTGCAGCTGGACAGGTATCGAAAACTGTCTGTTCCGTACAGGTCAGAAGCTGGGAAGTACAAAGACATACGACCAGTATGACGGTATTTATCTTGATTACGATGTTGATTACTTCCCCAAGGGCAATTCCTATATGTGTGTTTATGGCTGGACAGAAAATGGTAAGGATAGTACACATCCTACCGTTGAGTATTACATCGTAGACGCATGGGGCTCATGGAGACCACCCGGAGCAACTAACTCTCTGGGTACTGTTGAGGCAAACGGTCACAAGTACGATATCTACAGAACGGAAAGAGTAAATCAACCTTCAATTCATGGTACAGAGACATTCTATCAGTACTGGAGTGTTCGTCAGGATAATCCTGCACGCAACAACGCTGAGACAAATATAAGCGGCCGTATCAGTATTTCCAAGCATTTTGAAGCATGGGAAGATGCTGGTATGGATATGAGCGGCGTTATGTATGAGGTTGCTCTTAACGTTGAGGGTTATCAGTCAAACGGTTCAGCAAAGGTTAATTCTAATATTGTAACATATGGTGAGGGACACGGCGATGAGGGTGCTGTTATCAAGCCCACAGAGCCTGTTGAGCCTGATTCCAACGGTTACTACTATAATGATACATTCGAAAGCGGCGAGGGTGAGTGGACCGGCAGAGGTTCTGCATCTGTCAAGGCAAGCGGTGGAACACTTGCTGTAACAGGCAGAACGGAATCATGGAACGGAGCTATTACTTATCTTGACCCTGCGGCTTTCAGAGCAGGTGAGACTTACAGCTTCGGTGTTGATGTTATGCAGAATGAATCTTCTTCCGAAGATTTCAAGCTTACTTTACAGTGTACACTTGACGGCGAAGAACAGTATCTTACAGTTGCTGAGGGTACAGGAGCTAAGGGCGAGTGGGTTACACTTACAAACGATGCTTATACAATTCCCGAAGGCGCATTGAATTGCTACCTTTACGTTGAAACTGTTGATACTACAACAGATTTCTTCATTGACAGTGCCAAGGGTGCTTTAGAGGGGGTGGTTTCCGGCAACGGGAGCGGCAAGCCCGGTTCTTCTGATGGCGTTGTTGTCGGCGATCTTGATAATGACGGTGTTATTGACGTTTTTGACCTTATTCTTGAAAGGAAAGCGGTTGTAAATACATTTGCAGGTTCTGCGGCTAATAAGGCTGCTGATATTGACGGAAACGGTTCAGTTAATGTAAATGACCTTGTTCTGCTTTCCAAGTTCCTTCTTGGTGAGATTAACAAATTCCCACAGGTGACAACTACAAAGCCTCCTGTTACTACAACTACAACAAAGAAGCCTGATGTTATTACAACAACTACAAAGGCTCCAAGTAGTAATGTTGACGGCGCTGCTTATATGGATTCAATCAGAAATTCCATTACAGCAAATGTTCCTTCAAATATAACAGCTAATTCAAATAACGGCTGTAAGGAAGAAAAGATTTCTTATTACTCATCAATTGCAAAGAAGAATAAGAATGCAGTTGTAATTCTTCCTCCTAACTACAGCACAAGCAAGAAATATCCTGTTGTTTATGTAAATCACGGAATCTTCGGTTCTGAAAACGACATGGTGGGCTATTGTAAGTCTATCGGCGGAAATCTTATGGCGGCAGGCGAGGCAGAGGAAATGATTCTCGTAAGCTGTGCTATGTACACAAGCCAGAATTCTGACCAGTGCGGCGGCTTTACTGCTGAGGAATGTGCTAAATATGACGCATTCAGAGAGGATCTCATTGAGTGCCTTATGCCTTATATGGAGGAGCATTACTCTGTAGCAACAGGCAGAGAGAATACAGGTATCTGCGGCTTCTCAATGGGCGGCAGAGAATCCCTCTATATTGGCATTACAAGACCTCAGTATTTCGGATATATCGGTGCAGCTTGTCCCGCTCCCGGAATTACTCCCGCACAGGATAGCTTTATGGTACATCCAGGAAATATGCAGCCCTCTGAATTCAAAATTCAGGATCATCAGTATGACCCTTATATTCTTATGATTACAGGCGGTACAAACGATACTGTTGTTGGTACATTCCCAAAACAGTATCACGAAATGCTTACAACTAACGGACAGCCTCATATCTGGCAGGAAATTCAGGGCGGCGGACACGATGCAAATTGTGTAAATCCTCTTATGTACAATTTCCTCAAGAATGCTTTCAAGGCAGGCAAGTAAAAAAATCTTCCCCGATTTCTTTTTAGAAGTCGGGGATTTTGTTGGAAAAATCTTTGCGATTTGCACTTGACAAAACTGATTTTATACTGTATAATAACAGTATATTAAAAAGGCTGTGATGAAGAGTAGTAGTCATATTTTCGATTTCAGAGAGCTGTTGGTTGGTGCGAAACAGTATGAGAGGTATGATGAAGTAGCTTCGGAGCTGTATGGGCGAAGATTTTTATTGTGTAGTTCATAACGTGTTTCTCACGTTACAGGGAAAGAGGTTGTATGACTTCGCAGAGTGCAGAGCGTATGCTCTGAATTCAGGTGGTAACACGGACTATGTTCGCCCTGAACCTATTTTACGGTTCGGGGCGTTTTTTTACCCGAATCAATATATTGTTAAAGGAGAAATCTAAAATGGCAAAGGAACTTGCTAAATCCTACAATCCAAAGGATTTTGAGGACAGAATTTACACTGCATGGAACGACAAGGGATGTTTTCGTGCAGAGGTTGACGAAAAGAAAACACCCTATACAATTGTAATTCCCCCTCCGAACATCACAGGACAGCTCCACATGGGACACGCTCTTGATGAAACATTGCAGGATATTCTTATCCGTTGGAAGCGTATGAGCGGCTATTCTGCATTGTGGCTTCCCGGTACAGACCATGCCGCAATCGCTACAGAGGCTAAAATCGTTGAGGCAATGCGTAAAGAGGGCGTTACAAAGGAAGATCTTGGACGTGACGGCTTTATGGAGCGCGCATGGGAGTGGAAGAAGCAGTACGGCGGACGTATCTGCGAGCAGCTGAAAAAGCTTGGTTCATCATGTGACTGGTCAAGAGAGCGTTTCACAATGGACGAGGGCTGTTCAAAGGCTGTTAAGGAAGTTTTTGTAAAGTACTATGAAAAAGGCCTTATCTACCGTGGTGAGCGTATAATCAACTGGTGTCCTAAATGTAAGACATCTCTTTCTGATGCTGAGGTTACATATGAGGATCAGGCAGGCCATTTCTGGCACCTCCGCTATAAGATAAAGGATGCTGACGGCTATCTTGAACTTGCTACAACCCGTCCCGAAACACTTCTCGGTGATACAGCCGTAGCTGTAAACCCCAACGATGAGCGTTACAAGGATTTGGTAGGCAAGACCGTAATTCTTCCTATCGTACACCGTGAAATCCCCATTGTTGCCGATGATTACGTAGAAATGGATTTCGGAACAGGCGTAGTTAAGATTACACCTGCACACGACCCTAACGACTTCGAGGTTGGACTTCGTCATAATCTCCCTGTAATCAACGTAATGAACGACGATGCAACTATTGTTGACGATTATCCAAAGTATGCAGGTATGGACAGATTTGAGGCAAGAAAGGCTATCGTAGCTGACCTTGAAGCTGAGGGCGCACTTGTTAAAATCGAGGATTACAGCCATAATGTTGGTACTTGCTACCGCTGCGGTACAACTGTTGAGCCTAAGGTTTCAACACAGTGGTTTGTAAAGATGAAGCCACTTGCACAGCCTGCAATTGACGCTGTAAAGAACGGCGATACAAAGTTTGTTCCCGAAAGATTCGACAAGATTTATTTCCATTGGCTTGACAATATCCGTGACTGGTGTATCTCCCGTCAGATTTGGTGGGGACATCAGATTCCTGCATTCTACTGCGACTGCTGCGGTGAAATGGTAGTAACTAAGGAGGACAGCGCAGTTTGTCCAAAGTGCGGCAAGCCTATGCGTCAGGACCCCGATACTCTTGATACATGGTTCAGCTCTGCACTCTGGCCATTCTCCACACTTGGCTGGCCTGAGAATACAGAGGATTTGAACTACTTCTACCCCACAAATACTCTTGTTACAGGCTATGATATCATTTTCTTCTGGGTAATCAGAATGATGTTCAGCGGACTTGAAAATATGGGCAAAGTTCCTTTTGATACAGTTCTCATTCACGGTCTTGTACGTGACGCACAGGGACGCAAAATGTCCAAATCCCTCGGCAACGGAATTGACCCCCTTGAAGTTATCAACGAATACGGTGCAGACGCTCTCCGCTTTATGCTTGCTACAGGTAACTCACCCGGAAACGATATGCGTTATATTGACGATAAGGTTAAGGCAGCACGTAACTTCGCTAATAAGCTTTGGAACGCTTCACGTTTCATTATGATGAATCTCCCTGATGATTTTGAGTTCACAGGACTTCCTGCTGACCTTGAAACAGAGGATAAGTGGCTTGTAAACAAGTTCAATAAGCTTGCTAAGGAAGTTGGCGAAAACCTCGATAAGTTCGAGCTTGGCGTTGCTTCACAGAAGATATATGACTTTATCTGGGACGTTTACTGCGACTGGTACATTGAAATCACAAAGCCAAGAATTCAGGCTGGCGGCGAGACAATGGCAAAGGCACAGGCTGTTCTCGTATGGGCAATGCAGGGTATGCTGAAGCTTCTCCACCCATTCATGCCATTCATCACAGAGGAAATCTGGCAGGTTCTCACAAATGAGAAGTCAATGATTATCCTTGAAACATATCCCACATACGACAGCACAATTGACTATTCCGCAGAGGAAAAGGCATTTGAGAAGATAATTTCAGCTATCAAGGCTGTAAGAAATACACGTACAGAAATGAACGTACCGCCCTCGGTAAAGGCTAAGCTTATTATCGAGACAGACGAGCCTGAGCTTTACACATCATGTGCGGCATTCTTTGAGAAGCTTGCTTCTGCATCATCTGTTGAGGCAGGTGCAGCTGTTGAGCATGAAAACTGTGCAAATGCAGTTACAGATTCCGCAAGAATTTTCATTCCTATGGACGAACTTGTTGATAAGGAAAAGGAAATTGCACGTCTTGAAAAGGAAAAGGCAAAGGTTCAGAAGGACATTGACTTCCTAAGCGGAAAGCTGAATAATCAGGGCTTTATTGCTAAGGCTCCCGAAAAGCTTATTGAAGCTGAAAAGGCAAAGCTTGCAGTTGCAGAGGAAAAAATGGCTAAGATTGAGCAGTCAATCGCTGCATTCAAGGCATAAAATGAAAATCGACAGGGAAGAAATCTTCCGCTATGTCAAGGAAAAATACAACACCTCTCCCGATTACCCTTGGGAGAGGGATGTTTTATCAGCCGTTCTCCGCAAGAGCAATAAAAAGTGGTATGGACTTGTGATGAACGTCCGCAGAAGCGTTATTGACGAAAAAGGGGAGGGGAATGTGGATATTCTCAATGTCAAATGTACTCCCGTAGTCCGAGAAGTCCTTATAGCTGAGGGAAAAGCCATACCTGCCTATCACATGAATAAACAGCTGTGGATAAGTATTCCCCTTGACGGCGGTATATCATTTGCTGAAATCTGCGGTGTAATTGACGAAAGCTATGAACTTGTAAAATGAGGTGACGAAATGGAATTCACAGTACCAACAATTGAAACAGAAAGACTTATTCTCCGTCCGCTGACTATTGACGATGCACAAGCCGCTTTTGAGTGGACGGGTGATGAACGGGTTGCAAAGTATATGATATACTCAACTCACAAAAGCATTGAAACAACGAAAGAATGGCTTAATGCAATAAATGTCAGTCCCGAATTGTACGAATGGGGATTTGTCCGCAAGTCCGATAATAAGCTTATCGGAGCAGGAAGTATGAGATACCGCACCGATGAAAAAAAGTGGAGTTTCGGCTATAATATGCGGTATGACTGCTGGAATATGGGTTATACTACCGAAGCAACACTGGCAATGATGAATTATGTCCGTGAAAATCACAATGCACACCGATTTATAGCAGAATGTGCACAGGAAAATATCGGTTCAGCAAGAGTTATGGAAAAATGTGGACTTCATTTTACTGGCAACGGCGAATATCAAAGCTATGACGGAAAGAAAACCTTTATATCTAAGATTTATGAACTGGAGGACAAGGTAAATGATTAAGCATATAGTAATGTTCAAACTCAAAGCCACAGAGGGAATGAGCGAATACGACAACGCACTTGAAGCAAAAAAGCGTTTCGAGGACGTAATTGCAAACGTAAAGGAGCTGAAAAAAGGCGAGCTTGTTATCAACTCCGCTGACGCTTCCGAAAGCAATTACACAATCGCTCTTATCTGTGATTTTGACGATATAGAGGGACTTAACGCATATCAGGTACATCCTGCACACGTTGAGTTTGCGAAATTCATAGGCACAGTAAAGACAGAACGTGCCTGCATTGATTATAATGCGTAATTATTGAATATGTAAAATATTGGGATTCTAAAGGGTGAAACCCTTTA
>JAZNZK010000013.1:0-152446 GCA_045594905.1 Ruminococcus sp. | reverse complement strand
TTTGATTAAAGAAAAAACAGATAGGTATGACAGCTGCAAGGAAACCTACCGAAGGCGTGCTGTCGCACTCCAAGGGAGGTTGACGAAGCAGATGACGTGCATAGCTGTTTTTTCTCAAAAGGGGTTTTTAGAGATGCCCTTTATGCCGAGTACTTGACGGCAAGGTTTAGTTGGTGGAGCAATATTATCTTAACAACAGTAGACAAATCTAATGGCACAAATGTCATATATCTGCCCATTGCATTTTAATGTGAAAATCTCTGTTTCACCATTGCCAAGAGTATATGTATATGTGATATTCTCTGCAGGGTCAATAATGCTCAGTATTGTCCCATTTACCGTTCCATTGTGCCATTCTGAAACCTTTGTTATGTCAAAGCCTTCGGGCATAGTGGAAAGGTCAAATTTGCCTTCAATAAATTCAATTGTAAAAATGTTTTCTTCGCAATTCACAGTAGGTTATAGCTGATATTTGTCATAGTTGGCTGTTTTTTGCTTTATATTAAAGTAAATTTAAAAAATGCCTCCCCATTTTAAATGGAGAGGCATTTTATTATCTGCAATATTCCAGTATTGCCGCACGCATAAATTCGGCTGTTCCTTTGCCGTACTTATCAATGTTTGCTTTGAAACGTTCATCGGCAGTATACATTGCACCAAGTCCTGCAAGAATTTCCTTTGTACAGGTGTAGTAATTGTCCGTGATATAAGCCTGCCACTTTTTTACAAGTACCTGTGCTTCGTTGCTTTCAGGAGCAGTTCCACTTGCCTTGCACTCTGCAAACTCTGCCATTAAAGCGTTCATACCGTCAATTATCTCATTCTTCTTTTCTGTGGAATAAGCTTTTGCGGAGTACTCCTTGTATGCGGCAGTATCGCCCCACTTTTCCCTTGCTTCCTTTGCGTATTGCTTACGCTGTGTCTCAAATTCGCTGTTGTCAAATACGTTCATAGTAAATTCTTCTCCTTTCATTGCATTGTCAAGAGCTGTAATCAGCCGTTCAAGACGCTCTTTTTTTAGCGTAAGCAGGCGTTTCTGCTCTTTCATTGCCTTTTGCTTATCGTAATCATGAGAGGACAGAATTTCACCTATATCCTTCAGCGGAAAATCAAGCTCACGATAGAACAAAATCTCCTGCATACGCTCAAGACAGCGCTCATCATAAAAGCGATAGCCGTTTTGCTCGTCAACAAAAGAGGGCTTTAACAGTTTAATTTCATCATAATAGTGCAGTGTGCGCACACTGACACCTGTAAGCTCTGCAAATTCTTTGATGTGCATTTTCATTACATCGCCTCCCTGATTATAATTATACACTATGACGTTACGTGAATGTCAAGAGCTTTTCTGAAATTTTATCATATTTTTTGTGATATAAGAAATCCGGATTTGTGCGGTGTTATTATATTTCTTCTCATTTTATAATAATTCATGCATTTTATTCGCAAGATAAAGAGGCAAATTAACAAAGCGGTCAGTACTGTTTTTCCACGCTAAAAGCTGCTCACTTGCATTGCGTTTCACCTCAAAATTATCACTTTACACCCTCTATCAACACAGCTCTGCACGGCGCGCCGTCCGCACCTGATAAATTCAGCGGTGCAGCAGGCAAGGATTATACTGTTCACAATGCGCTGAATACTTTTGTATCTAACAAGGATTATCATATAAAGAAAGCGTTTGTTGTTTCCAGCGAAAGAACTGTAAAGCAGATCGAAAAGATAACATTCATTCCGACTTATTACATTATGTTTTTTAATGCAGAGTCAGGCGGAGACATATTGACATTCTGATACCACATAATAATTAAAGAATCGGTATTAGTAATCTTTCTGCTATATTACGCATAGCATTGCAGAAGTACTCTTGTTTTTTTAGCAAATTTGTGATATAATGAAGTTATACCAATCCCTAAAACATTATTAGACAAATCTAATGGCATAAATCCTGTATGTCATCGTTGGACTTTCTCACCATACGACATCATGCTTTCGTCGTCCGCATTAATATACAGTATCTCTGCTCATCATCTTTGTCTACTAACATTTTAGGCAGTGGTACAAGTAAATACAAACATATTGATAACTCTTGAAGAATTCCATGAAACGTGGAGCGCAAAAGTTAAGGAAGAAAACCGCCGGAATACTGTCAATCGCAAAGTTTTCTGATGAAGAAATTTGTTTAAAAATTCATACTCAAACCATAGGAGGCAAACTAATGAACGCACAAAAATTAATCAAAGGACTTGTGTCACTTGCATTAACTTCAACATTTCTATCTATTGCGCCGCTTTCTGTAACCGCCGCAAAGGATACAGAACTCCCAGAAGGCTGGCTGTTATGGCACAATTACAGCGATTACTCTGCCCTTGACAGTAAACTGCATCTCCGTTCTCCAGATGGTAGAACCCAAACCATAAGCGGCGATTTTGTTCACGCTATGAACGGATATTTCGGCAATTCTCCTGAACAGATAACATTTATGGCTATCGACCCAAAGGCTGACGAGTGGGATATTTTTCTCTATGATAATGGAGAAATCGTGAATCTCACGCAAAACAGCGGATTTCGCAACGAAGACCCGAAGTTTTCTCCTGACGGCAAAAGCATTGTATTCAAACGCGGATACTGGAGCAATACCGCAGATGATTTTGTTTATGACCTTGCGCTTATCGATATCGAAACTCAGAAAGTCACCATGATTACAGACAGCCCTGACGAGGAGGCTATGCCCTGCTTTTCTGCTGACGGGAAGTATGTTTACTATTCAGGCTATACTGACGGAATCGGCTCCATATACCGCATTGAACCTAAAACAGGCAATACCGAAACTATATACAAAGAAACCGGAATTAACGCATATTATCCTATTGTAAAGGGCAATAAGCTGTATTTCACAACTTGGAATTCCACCGATAATCACAGTGACAGAATTATGTGCTATGACGGCAAAGAAATATATCTCCTGTCTGTTAATTCCGCAGATTACGACTGTTCCGACGCCTGCCCCATTGACGATAACAAAATAATTTATAGCAGCACAATGAATGGAGGATATGACCTGTATTACAGCGACGGTCAGAACATTTTGTCTCTTTCAGAGCTGAATACTGATATAAATGAATTGGGCGCTGACTTCTATTCCTACGCCGAATATCTCGAACATAATACCGTCAGCGGCGATATAAACGCAGACGGAAAACTTGCTGTTTCAGATTTGGTACTGTTACAGAAATGGCTGCTTGGTGCTCAGGATATACAGCTGAAAAATCCCCAATCCGCTGACATCTGCAAAGACAACATACTGGATGTATTTGATTTGTGTCTGATGAGAATACTCTTATGCCGCAATTAAAAAATCCCGATGAAAACATCGGGATTTTTTTATTAAAGCGATTGCTTAATTATTCGTTGATAGCTGTAACAACGCCTGAACCAACTGTTCTACCACCCTCACGAATAGCGAAACGGAGTCCCTCTTCGATAGCGATAGGAGTGATAAGCTCAACGTTCATTGTAACGTTATCACCAGGCATGCACATTTCCTTATCAGCAGGAAGTGTTACAACGCCAGTAACGTCTGTTGTTCTGAAGTAGAACTGAGGTCTATAGTTGTTAAAGAAAGGAGTATGACGGCCGCCCTCTTCCTTCTTAAGAACGTATACCTGACCAGAGAACTTTGTGTGGGGCTGGATTGAGCCGGGCTTACAGAGAACCTGTCCACGCTCAACCTGATCTCTTGTGATACCACGGAGAAGTGCACCAACGTTATCACCAGCTTCGCAGAAATCAAGAGTCTTACGGAACATCTCAAGACCTGTACATACAGTTGTGAGCTTCTCATCAGAAAGACCAACGATTTCAATCTGCTCGTTTACGTTGAGACGTCCACGCTCTACTCTACCTGTAACAACAGTACCACGACCAGAAATTGTCATAGTATCCTCAACAGGCATAAGGAAAGGCTTAGCATCGTCACGCTCAGGGCTGGGGATGTACTCATCTACAGCGTTCATAAGCTCAATGATAGGAGCATAAGCAGGATCATTGATATCATCAGGAGCATTAAGAGCTGCAAGAGCAGAACCCTTGATGATAGGTGTATCGTCGCCAGGGAAATCATAAGATGAGAGAAGGTCACGGATGTCCATCTCTACGAGCTCGAGGAGCTCCTCATCGTCAACCTGATCAGCCTTGTTCATGAATACAACGATTGCAGGAACGCCAACCTGACGAGCGAGAAGGATGTGCTCTCTTGTCTGAGCCATAGGACCGTCAGAAGCAGCACAAACGAGGATAGCACCATCCATCTGAGCAGCACCTGTGATCATGTTCTTAACATAGTCAGCGTGTCCGGGGCAGTCAACGTGAGCATAGTGACGAGCATCTGTCTCGTACTCAACGTGAGCTGTGTTGATTGTGATACCACGCTCTCTCTCCTCGGGAGCCTTATCGATCATATCGTAAGCCTCAAACTTAGCCTGACCCTTCATAGCGAGAGTCTTTGTGATAGCAGCTGTAAGAGTTGTCTTACCGTGGTCAACGTGTCCGATTGTACCAATGTTTACATGGGGTTTGGTTCTTTCAAATTTAGCCTTAGCCATTGGAAATTTCCTCCTTAAAATAAAATCTTGTATCTGTCATAAGCGTTGGATAGGTACACCTATACCACCTACAATGACTTGTATATATATTATAACAGATATTTTATGAAATTTCAAGTGTTTTGGCAAAAAAAGTTATGCCAAAACACAAGAATTTATTAAAATGCGATGTTTTTCTGCCAAATACTAAGAAATAACTTAGTTCTTAGCACGTGAAGCCATAATCTTTTCAGCAATGCTCTTAGGAACTTCTTCGTAGCTGTGAGGCTCCATTGTATACTGACCACGGCCCTGTGTGTTGGAACGGAGGTCAGAAGTATAACCGAACATTTCTGAAAGAGGAACAAGACAGTCTACCTGAATAGAACCTGTTCTTGCTTCCTGGCCCTGAATCTGTCCACGACGTGAGCTGAGGTCACCGATAACAGTTCCGAGGTAATCATCAGGAACAATAACTGCAACCTTCATAACAGGCTCCATGAGGATAGCATTAGCCTGCTTGAGAGCTTCCTTGAACGCAATTGAACCTGCGATCTTGAATGCCATTTCAGATGAGTCAACTTCGTGGTATGATCCATCATAAAGCTCAACCTTAACGTCAACCACTTCGTAGCCAGCGAGGATACCGGACTTCATAGCGCCCTGGATACCTGCATCAACAGCGGGGATGTACTCCTTAGGAATAGAACCGCCGACAACAGCGTTCTTAAACTCGTATCCCTTACCGGACTCGTTAGGCTCAACACGAATCTTAACGTGACCGTACTGACCAGAACCACCGGACTGCTTCTTGTACTTGTAGTCGATGTCTGCGTTGCCCTTGATTGTTTCCTTGTAAGCAACCTGAGGTGCACCTACGTTAGCCTCAACCTTAAACTCACGGAGGAGACGGTCAACGATGATATCGAGGTGAAGCTCACCCATACCAGCGATGATTGTCTGACCTGTTTCTTCGTCTGTCCATGTCTTGAAAGTAGGATCCTCTTCAGCAAGCTTGCCGAGAGCGATACCCATCTTCTCCTGACCAGCCTTTGTCTTAGGCTCGATAGCGAGCTGGATAACAGGCTCTGGGAATTCCATGGATTCGAGAATTACAGGATGCTTCTCATCACAGAGTGTGTCACCTGTAGTTGTATTCTTAAGACCAACAGCAGCAGCGATATCGCCTGCGTAAACTGTTGTGAGGTCTTTTCTGTGGTTAGCGTGCATCTGTACGATACGTCCGAAACGCTCACGGTTGTCCTTTGTAGCGTTAAGAACTGTATCACCCTGATTTACAACACCTGAGTATACACGGAAGAATGCAAGCTTACCAACGAATGGGTCAGTTGCAATCTTGAATGCGAGAGCTGCAAAAGGCTCTGTATCAGATGAAGGTCTTTCAGTTTCTTCATCTGTATCGGGATTTACGCCCTTGATAGCGGGAACGTCAAGAGGAGAAGGCATATAGTCGATGATAGCATCGAGAAGCTTCTGAACACCCTTGTTCTTGTAAGAAGTACCGCAAACAACAGGTACCATTTCGTTAGCGATTGTAGCCTTTCTGATACAAGCCTTGATTTCCTCGATAGAGAGTTCGCCTTCTTCGAAGTACTTCTCCATGAGAGCCTCGTCCTGCTCAGCAACGTGCTCAACCATCTCATCGTGGTACTGCTGTGCCTTTTCCTTCATATCCTCAGGGATTTCCTCAACACGGATATCCTTTCCGAGGTCATCATAGTAAACGTAAGCCTTCATCTCAACGAGGTCAATGATTCCCTTGAACTCGTCCTCAGCACCGATAGGAAGCTGAATCGGAACGGCATTACACTTAAGTCTGTCCTTCATCATGTCAACAACACGATAGAAGTTAGCACCCATAATATCCATCTTATTTACATAAGCCATACGGGGTACCTTGTAGTTATCAGCCTGACGCCATACAGTTTCAGACTGTGGCTCAACGCCTCCCTTAGCACAGAGAACAGTTACAGAACCGTCAAGTACACGGAGTGAACGCTCAACTTCAACAGTAAAGTCAACGTGTCCGGGAGTATCGATGATGTTGAGTCTGTGACCTGCCCAGTAGGCAGTTGTAGCAGCAGAAGTGATTGTGATACCACGCTCCTGCTCCTGCTCCATCCAGTCCATAGTAGCGGAACCTTCGTGAGTCTCACCGATTTTGTAGTTTACACCGGTGTAGAAAAGGATACGCTCTGTGGTTGTAGTTTTACCGGCATCAATGTGAGCCATGATACCGATATTTCTGGTATTTTCAAGTGAACAATCTCTTGCCATAATATCTTCCTCTCACAATGACGCTGATTACCAACGGTAGTGAGCAAACGCCTTGTTTGCCTCTGCCATCTTGTGTGTATCGTCACGCTTCTTGCAAGCGCCGCCTGTACCATTGAGAGCATCGAGAATCTCTCCTGCAAGTCTTTCCTTCATTGTCTTCTCGTTTCTCTCTCTGGAATACTTTGTAATCCAACGGAGACCGAGAGTCTGACGTCTTTCAGGTCTAACCTCCATAGGAACCTGGTAAGTAGCACCACCGAGACGGCGAGCCTTTACTTCCAGTTCAGGCATAATGTTCTCCATTGCCTGCTCGAAAACCTCCAGTGCATCCTTACCTGTCTTTTCAGCAACGATTTCAAATGCACCATAAACTATCTTCTGAGCGACGCCCTTCTTACCGTCTAACATGATATTGTTGATGAGACGTGTAACGAGCTTTGAATTGTATACAGGATCCTGTAATACATCACGCTTAGCGATTTTACCTCTTCTTGGCATTTCGCTTCCCTCCTTCACATAGATTCATGAATTCATAGGTACTCGTGATGACCGATTACTGCTTATTCAGCTTCACTTCACCGATCATTTCCGTCAAGACCAATGCAGAGGTACAATATAAAAATCTATATAATCTCCGCATTTATCCTGCGATAGTAGTTATCCTATTTTAACTAATGCACGGCTTTTTGTGGTATGCCGCAAACCTACGCGGACTATATCCGCACACTCTTACTTCTGCTTAGGTCTCTTAGCGCCGTACTTAGAACGGGACTGAAGTCTGTTAGCAACACCCTGAGCATCGAGAGCGCCTCTGATGATGTGGTAACGTACACCAGGGAGATCCTTAACACGTCCGCCTCTGATGAGAACAACGCTATGCTCCTGAAGGTTGTGGCCGATACCTGGAATGTAAGAAGTTACCTCGTAGCCGTTTGTGAGCTTAACTCTGGCAATCTTTCTCATAGCTGAGTTAGGCTTCTTAGGTGTAGCAGTTCTAACAGCAGTGCAAACGCCTCTCTTCTGAGGTGAGCTCTGGTTGATCTGAACCTTCTTCTTAGCATTGTAGCCCTTCTGGAGAGCAGGTGCAGTGGACTTTGTTTCAAGGTCCTTTCTTCCCTTACGAACCAGCTGATTAAATGTTGGCATAATCTTCCTCCTTTTTTAAAAAATGGGCACACTGTACAACTTGCACAGCATACCCATATATTATATCTTATTAAACCCTGTTTGTCAAGGCTTATCCCGAAAAAAAACTCATATTTTCTTCATATTTGGTTATTTCAGTCATTAAGCCGATAAAACACAAGAGATAATTAGGCAAATTTATAGCATACCGCACAAAGAAAGCGACATTTCTTTGTAGCTGTTGACTATAAAATCAGACAATTTTATCAGTAATGCAGCTGAGCAGCCCGTCAGAAAGTCCGAAATCCATACCCTTGTAGCTCCACATTGCTCTGCCTATACCGTATTTATCAAGGACAGCGTGAATATCCTTGTACCAGTTTACAGCGGATTCCGGGTCTGCCAGCTCGTTTACGCCGTATTCGCCGCAATAAAGCATAACATTGCGCTCCTGCGCGGTTTCAATAGCTTCACGGAAAATATTCTCGAAATATTCCGCAGAAAAGCCACTTTCGGGAATTTCACCCTCATAGGCTGAAATTTTTGCAGGACATTCAGCAGCAGCGGCTAAGAATTCAGCCTTGCCCATGGGATATTTTATACGATAATCCTTGGGCATATCCTCCAGCCAGTATGCTCCCTGATGAGTGAAAAGCAGCGGGTCATAGCAATGGAAATTATAGACAATATTTTCATCAAAAGGCTGTGCAATATGCTTAACAGTTGTAACGCTGTTGTTAAGATAGCTGCCGATGAGAATTTTAATATCGGGAGCAGTTTTGCGGATTTCAGCCACGGTACGCTCTGCAAGAGACATCCATGGGGCGTTATCCGTCTCGTCTACAACTTCATTGAGCAGTTCAAAAGCAAGTCTGTCAGCATATTTACCCAAACGGCGCGTAAACTCCGCCCAGAGAGCAATAAATCTGCAATTGAGCTCTTCATCGTAGAAAAGTCCCGATTCCTTTTGTTTAGCGTCAAAGCAGTATCCAGCCGCCTTGTGCAAATCAAGAACCATATTCAGACCATATTCTCCGCACCATTCGGCACAGTTTTCGATATACACGAAGCCGCTTTCGATGAAATCACCGTTTTTGTCCTGTACAAGCTCATAATCGACAGGCAGTCTCACATGATCGAAACCCATATTTCTGATATTTTCGATATCACTTTTTACAATAAACGTATCACAATGCTCCTTTGTCAGCACCGTCTGTGAAAGCCAACCACCAAGATTCACGCCTTTCTGATATCCGTTCCATTTTTTCATTAAGTATCACCTCAAAGATTTAATCTTGTAATATAAATTATAGCATATTAAATTACAGCTGTATACCATTTTTATTAAATGTGTAGTAAAATAATGACATAATTTTAAGTAAACCTCAATTAAATTATTTTAAATTAATTAAAAACGGACGATTAAAAACCGTCCGCCAATATATCAATATTTTTTTCTGATTCCGAAAAGAAGTATAAGCGGATAAATTTCAAGTCGTCCCATAAGCATATCAAAACACAAAACAAGCTTTGAAAACGCGCTGAAATCGCCGAAATTTCCTGTTGTATCAAGTCTGCCCAATCCAAAACCGATATTATTCATACAAGTCGTTACAGCAGATATATTCTCCTCGATTGTAAAGCTATCAAAAGAAAGCATTAGCACCGAAGCAGCATATATCAGCATAAACAGTATAAAATAATTGCTCGCACCGCGGATAACATCTTTTTCAACGGGTTTTCCGTCCATTTTAACAGTTGCAACAGCGCGAGGGCTTACAATATATTTCAATTCTCTGATACCTGTCTTTACTATAATAAGTATACGTGATACTTTCATACCGCCGCCTGTAGAACCTGCGCAGGCACCCACAAACATCAACAGAACCAACAATGTCTGAGCAAAATTATTCCATTCACCCGTATCAGTAGTGGCAAATCCTGTTGATGTTATAGTTGAACAAACCATAAAAAATGTTCTTCGGAGTGATTCCAGTACAGAGCCATAATGCTCGACGAGACTTATACCTATAACACCTGTAGCACATGCAATTACGCCAAGATATACACGAAGTTCCTCATTTTTAAATACAAGAGCAAATTTCTTTATAGCAAGGAAATAGTACAAATTGAAGTTCACACCAAACAGGAGTATAAATATTGCAATCGCCATTTCAATTGCAGGGCTGTTATAATGAGCTATACTGTCATTCCAGAGAGAGAATCCTCCTGTTCCCGCAGATGAGCAAGCGTGAATAATCGCGTCATACAGCGGCATTTTCAGTATAACAAGAACAATTACCTCCGCAAGGGTAAGAGCAATATATATCACGTAGAGTATACGTGCAGAAAAGCTTGATTTTGAAACAAGTCGCCCCACATTTGGTCCTGCACATTCCGCTCTCATCATGTGCATGGTGCGGACATCGTTACTATTCATTACTGCAAGCACAAACATCAGCACACCCATACCGCCCAGCCAGTGAGTAAAAGCTCGCCAGAACATACACGACCTCGACATATGCTCCACATCACCGAGTATAGTTGAACCGGTTGTAGTAAATCCCGAAACTGTCTCAAACAAAGCGTCGATATAATTCGGTATCTCCCCCGATATTACAAAGGGAAGCGCTCCGATAGCCGACATTGTAATCCACGAAGCCGCAACGCTGACAAATCCCTCCATTGAGTATACAGAGCGATTTTTCGGCTTCTTTATCGTGAATATAAAGGATATAAGCAACGTAATCAACGCAGGTATACCAAAAGTTACTGCAACATGGCTTTCACTGTAAATTATTCCCACAAATATGGGCAGCAGCATACACAGACCGACAATCCGCAGTATTTGTCCCATAATGTATATTATCATTCTGTAATTCATACGGCTTCTCTGCTCCTTAGTCAAAAATTTCCTTCAGGTCTTCAAAGCCGCGGTTTGTGGTAACAACAACAACGCTGTCATTGAGCAAAATGCAGTCATCACCCTTTGGGATAATCAGTTCATTTCCGCGGACAATGCTTGCAATAAGAATACCGCTTCTCAGTTTCAGCTTTTTAAGGGGAACACCAAGATAATCCTTTTCCTCTCGGACAACAAATTCCATTGCTTCAAGTCTGTCGTTCACAAGACGGTAAAGGGTTGTGATGTTGTTACCCGTAGAGTTCTGCTTCGCGCGTACATATTGTAAAATCTGGTCTACCATGATGCTTTTCGGAGATATTACGCTGTCAAGATTAAGTGTTTCCGAAAGCTGCATAAGATTCATGCGGTTTACCTTGGTAACGACCTTATTTACACCGTTGTTTTTTGCAAGTAGAGACATGAGAATATTTTCCTCATCGATACCCGTAAGTGTGACAACAGCGTCAGCGTCATATACTCGCTCCTCGCGGATAATATCCTGATTTGTACCGTCGCCGCATATTACATTTACCTTATCGAGGCGTTCACTGAGCTCAAAGCAGCGTTTTTCGTCAATTTCTATAATCTTAACCTTTATACCCATTTCGCGCAGGTGCTGTGCAAGGTGATATCCCACTCTACCGCCGCCAATGAGTACAGCGGATTTCACGCGCTTCTCACGATATGCAGAACTGATGCTCTTGAAAAATTTCACCATATTGCTATGGGAAGCCGTAACGTGAATTTTATCTCCCGAATGGAGCACAAAATTTCCATTTGGTATTATAACGTCGTCACCGCGCTGAACAGCACAGATAAGTATATCAAGTCGAAGTCTCTTTGAAAGCTGAGAAAGTGCGATATTTTCAAGAATACTTCCCGATGTTATGCGTATTTCCGCAAGGTCAACCCTGCCCTTAGCAAAATTGTCAATATTTATAGCGTTAGGGTAACGAAGCACCTTTGCTATTTCGTTTGCGGAGTTGTAATCGGGATTCACCATCATGCTGATACCCAATTCCTCACGCATAAATACAAGCTGCTTATTAAATTCAGGGTTGCGTACACGGGCTATACAGTGACGTGCTTTCATCTTTTTGGCAATAAGGCAGGAGAGAATATTGACCTCATCAGAATCTGTCAGAGCAATATATATCTTGCATTTATCCACATCTGCTTCTTCAAGAACAGCCGTCTGGAGGCAATTCCCTACAATTCCCTTTACATCAGAATCATTGATAATCTTTTGAATACGCGTTTCGTTTGTATCTATGACGGTTACATTATGCTCATCGCACAATATGCCTGCAAGCGTACTGCCGACCTTTCCGCCTCCAACGATAATAATATCCATATTATCCTCCGTAAATTTCAATTACCATATAATATATACGGTATCAAGATAATTATACTCCTATATTTAACTTTTGTCAATAAGAATATTGTTAATTTTGAAAACAGCTATTATGTTTTAGCCTTTAGCCATTAGCTGTTAATGATAAAAACTATTCTATACTAATCGCTATTGCTCCACCAATTATACCTTGTCAAAAAGACGAAAGCAGAAAGGAAATTTATCAAGGAAGAAAAACGCAGTAATGCTGTCGCATTTCAAGTTTTTCTGACGCAGAGAAATTTTCTTTATGCCAAGTATTTGATGGCAAGGTTTAGTTGGGGGAGCAATAAGATATTTACAAACAAAAACGCCCGATTTCTCGGGCGTTTCGATATATCTTAAATGAATCAGTTAATGCTTCTCTTTACATATGTTGTGTGGAGAAGCTCATGAGCCTTGTGGCTGCCGGGCTTTTCAAGGAATTCATCATAGATAGCCTTGATAGCAGGATTCTCGTGAGACTGTCTTACAGGCATCTCAGCGTCGAGGTTGTAAAGAACCTTAGCTCTTTCAGCTCTGATATCAACGAAGTTTCTGATACCCATAGCAACCTGAGGCTGACCGCCGCCGTTTACACAGCCGCCGGGACAACCCATGATTTCGATGAAGTGGTAATCAGCTTCGCCGTTCTGAACCTTTTCAAGAAGCTCCTTAGCGTTAGCAAGACCGCTTGCAACAGCAACCTTAACATCCATACCTGCAACGTTGTAAGTTGCCTCCTTGATTCCCTCTGTACCACGTACCTCAGGGAAGTCAATTGGATTCTCGCCTGTGAGAGTGTATACAGCTGTTCTGAGGGCAGCCTCCATAACACCGCCTGTAGCACCGAAGATAACAGCAGCACCTGTTGAGATTCCGAGAGGATCATCAAACTTCTCATCAGCAAGACCGAGGAAGTTGATACCTGCACGCTCAATCATTCTGCCGAGCTCACGAGTTGTAAGTGAGTAATCAACATCAGGAACACCAGCAGCGTTCTGGTCATCTCTGCCGATTTCGAACTTCTTAGCTGTACAAGGCATGATAGAAACCATAACGATATTCTTAGGATCAATGCCCATTTTCTCAGCGTAGTAAGTCTTAGCAACAGCACCGAACATCTGCTGAGGAGACTTACAAGAAGAAAGATTCTCAGTCATCTCAGGGAAATAGTGCTCGCAGTACTTAACCCAACCGGGTGAGCAAGATGTGATAAGGGGAAGCTTTCCGCCGTTCTTAACTCTGTCGAGGAACTCGTTAGCTTCTTCCATAATTGTAAGGTCAGCAGCGAAATCAGTATCAAATACCTTATCGAAGCCGAGTCTTCTGAGAGCTGCAACCATTTTGCCCTCAACATTTGTGCCGATAGGAAGACCGAAGCACTCGCCAAGACCTGCACGAACAGCAGGAGCTGTCTGAACGAGAACAACCTTCTCAGGATCAGCAATAGCCTCAAGAACAGGCTTGATGTAATCCTTTTCAGCGATAGCGCCAACAGGACATACAGCGATACACTGACCGCAGGATACACAGCTTGTCTCGCCGAGACCCATGTCAAATGCAGAGCCGATATATGTCTTGAATCCACGCTCATTAGCGCCGATAACGCCGATACCCTGTGTGTTAGCACATACAGCTACACAACGGCGGCAAAGGATACACTTGTTGTTATCACGATACATATGAGCTGCACTGTTGTCAACGTCATAAACATTGTTTGCGCCGTCATACTTGGAAGCGTCCTCGATACCGTAATCCTTACAGAGCTTCTGGAGCTCACAGTTGCCGCTTCTTACGCAGGAGAGGCACTTTCTGTCGTGTGTGGAAAGGATGAGTTCGAGAGTCTTCTTGCGTGACTCGATAACCTTAGGAGAAGCAGTGAGGATTTCCATATTGTCTGTGCAGGGGTAAACACAGCCTGCAACGAGACGGAAGCCTCTGCCCTCGTTTACTTCAACAACGCAGATACGGCAAGCACCGATCTCGTTGATTTCTTTCATATAGCAAAGTGTAGGAATCTCAAAACCTGCAGCGTGAGCAGCCTCAAGGACTGTAGCACCCTTGGGTACGGAGACTTCAACACCATTAACTTTAACTGTGATATTTTCCATTATATGTTCCTCCGCTTATTTCTTGATGATTGCCTTGAACTTACAGGAAGCGATACAAGCGCCGCACTTCACGCACTTATCCTTATCGATAGCGTAAGCGGGCTTCTTCTTTCCGGGAGCAGTATAGTCTGTAACGTAGATAGCGTCAGCAGGACACTGCTTAGCACACATACCGCATCCGAAGCACTTGTCAGCCTCAATCTCGAAGCTGAGAAGATCCTTACATACGCCTGCAGGACACTTCTTGTCAACAACGTGAGCGATATACTCATCTCTGAAGAACTTGAGTGTGGAGAGAACAGGGTTAGGAGCTGTCTGTCCGAGACCGCAGAGAGAGTTTGTCTTGATGTGGTAACAGAGCTCTTCAAGCTTGTCGATATCTTCAAGAGTTCCCTTGCCCTTTGTAATCTTGTCGAGAATCTCATACATTCTCTTTGTACCGATACGGCAGGGAGTACACTTACCGCAAGACTCATCAACAGTGAATTCAAGGAAGAACTTAGCAATATCAACCATACAGTTGTCCTCGTCCATAACGATAAGCCCGCCTGAACCCATCATTGAGCCGATACCGATGAGGTTATCGTAGTCAATCGGAATATCGAAGTGCTCAGCAGGGATACATCCGCCGGAAGGACCACCTGTCTGTGCAGCCTTGAACTTCTTGCCGTTGGGGATACCGCCGCCGATTTCCTCAATAACAGTGCGGAGTGAAGTACCCATAGGAACTTCAACAAGACCTGTATTGTTAATCTTACCGCCGAGAGCGAATACCTTAGTACCCTTTGACTTCTCTGTACCGATGCCCTTGAACCAGTCAGCACCGTTAAGGATAATCTGGGGAATGTTAGCGTATGTCTCAACGTTGTTGAGGATTGTGGGCTTATTGTAAAGACCTTTTTCAGCAGGGAAAGGTGGTCTTGGTCTTGGCTCACCACGGTTGCCTTCGATAGATGTCATAAGAGCAGTTTCCTCACCGCAAACGAAAGCACCTGCACCGAGACGGAGGTCGATATCGAAATCGAAGCCTGTGCCGAAGATGTCCTTACCGAGCATACCAGCTTCACGAGCCTGCTGAATAGCGATGTTAAGACGCTCAACAGCGATTGGGTACTCAGCACGAACATAAACATAACCCTGGTTAGCGCCGATTGCATAACCTGCAATTGTCATAGCTTCAAGGAGAACGTGGGGGTCACCCTCGAGGATTGAACGGTCCATAAATGCACCCGGGTCACCCTCGTCAGCGTTACAGCAAACGTACTTGATATCAGCGTCGGGAACGATAGTTCTTGCAAGCTTCCACTTCATACCTGTGGGGAAGCCGCCGCCTCCACGTCCGCGGAGACCGGAATCGAGAATTGTCTGAATAACGTCCTCAGGTGTCATTTCCTTGAGAACCTTACCGAGAGCAGCATAACCGTCACGGCCAACGTATTCGTCGATACATTCAGGATTAACAACACCGCAGTTTCTGAGAGCAACACGCATCTGCTTGTTGTAGAATGATGTTTCCTCAAGTGACTTGATGTTATCGCCATCAACTGTTTCTTCATAGAGGAATTCCTTAACAGGATTTCCGCCGATAAGGTGCTCGTCAACAATACGAGGAACCTCGTCCAGTTCTACACGTGAGTAGAAAGAACCCTCGGGATAAACGATGAGGATAGGACCTCTTTCGCAAAGACCGAAACAACCTGTCTTAACGATCTGAACCTTTTCTGTGAGTCCCTTAGCAGCAAATTCTTCCTCAAGCTTTGCAATAAGCTTAGGTGAACCGGAAGAAGTACAACCTGTACCGCCGCAGACGAGAACGTGTCTTTCATATTTTGAAGAAGCGTCGCCATGAGTTCTGAGAGCAACTTCGCCCACCATGGATTCTCTGACTACCTTGAGTTCTTCAAGAGTCTTCATAAGTTTTCCTCCTAACAGATATGTATATTATGCGTTATACTTTTCGATGATTTTATCAACATCGTCAACAGTGAGACGACCATAAACGTCCTCATTAACTGTGAGAACGGGAGCGAGACCGCAGGCACCGATGCAGCGGCATGCTTCAAGGGAGAATTTACCGTCGGGAGTACACTCCCCGCCAGCGATTCCAAGCTTTTCCTGAAGCTTGTCATAGATATCTCCTGCGCCCTTAACATAGCAGGCAGTACCGAGGCAAACGGAAATTGTATACTCGCCCTTTGGATAGAGTGAGAACTGAGCGTAGAAAGTTACAACGCCGTAGATTTTCTCCATAGGGATACCTGTGTTATCGGAAATAAGCTTCTGAACCTCGATAGGAAGGTAGCCATAGATTTCCTGTGCCTTCTGAAGAATGGGCATGAGAGCACCCTGTGTGTCCTTTTTCTCGGCAATAAATGCGAGAAGCTGTGCTTCCTGCTCTTTAGTACCCTTGAAAGGTACTGTAGCTTTAGCTGAATTCATTTAAGATGAACCTCCTTTTTACTTGTTCCGCGGAAAGCGATTACAGCTGAACGCGGACCTTATGTGAAATAAATAACAATGTCTTGCCTGTGACACTGAGACCTCACATATCTCCTAAATATTATAACACATAATCAAAAAAATTGCTATCGCTTTTTTAGACTAATTACGACTTTTTTTATTGTTTATTTTGTACAAAAACTACTGTTGAAATTTAGTTAGCATTGTCTAACAAGAAATTTTTTCAAGATAAGTAATATTACGGATTTTTTCAGTAATCTATGAATAGGAAAAACATGACAAACTATTGAAAAATAGATATTACCATTTTGTAAATTGATAAAAATTGATAAAAATAAAACCAAAGTCAATATTTGGTTGATTTTCAAGGATTTTACGATATTTTTCAATACTTTTCTTTAAGATTAAATCAGAATACATATTATCACAAAATTCACATTTTAAATCTCGAAAAAACCATTGACATCGGGCTTTTTTTATTGTATATTATAATCAAGCTATAGAGATATAATATGTTGAGAGAGTTTTTGAGAAATAATGCTGCTGAAAAATTTAGCACGTTTTTCAGTAGCACATCTTTTTTTGAAAGGAAAAATGCTATGAATCTTCCAAACGACCCGATTATACTGCTCAGCTTTATTAACACAAAGCTAAGAGATGAATACCCAACCCTCGAAGAGCTGTGCAAGGGACTTTGCGTTTCAAAAGAGGATATCGAAGAAAAACTCAAATCAGTGGGATATATCTACAGCTCAGAAACAAATAGTTTTAAGTGATACATAAAGTATCAGAAATGTGAGGGAAAAAATGAACAGATTTATGACAAAGACAGCAGCAGTGCTGTCAGCGGCAGTAATGTCCGTATGCGGTACAATCGGAAACTTTACCGCTTTTGCAGAAGGAGAAAAAGAAGTACAGGTTATTTTCGACTTTATTTTTGATGCCTCAGAAATTGAGCTCGGATACAGAACAGACGGCAATCTTTCTGATTTAAACGATTTTAAATCATTTACCGCCGTTCCCGGTGAAAATATTCCGATTCCACTTGGAAAATTTGATACAAAAACCCACGGATTCAGCGGCTGGACAGTTGACGGCTTCTACGGCTTCAAAAGCGGTGAAACATACCTCATTCCCGATGATTACGCAGAGGATACTCTCGTATTCACAGCGGTATGGTATGATTATTCCGACGATAGATTGATTGATATGACCTACAATCTGGAATATAACGGCGAGCCTGTAGAGAGACCTGAATGGCTTAAAGATACAAGAGCTATCCCCGGCACAATTTTCGAACCCAACTATACAACAATCAAGGTTGACAACTACGGTCCCGACGGTATAAATCTCACATCAAGCGGACTTACAGACGGTGAGATTGTATATAAATTCGGCACAAAAATTGTTGTTGGCGATACTCCAATGGAATTTTCACCTATCTGGCTCAGAGAAGTCAACGTTACATTTACAACAGGCGATGTTGACCGTATAACAGGAAATACATCAGTTACATTCAAGAAAATGGAAAACGGCAGAGACGAATTAGCAGCTAACGACCGTTTTTCAAGAAGCGGATTCAATCTTGTAGGCTGGACTTCAAGCTATGACGGCGAAGTTTATAAACCCGGCCAGACTGTTACATTCCCTGGAGAAGACGTCACATTTACAGCAGTATGGGAGCCCAAGAGTTATACAGTATTATTCAAAACAGGCAGCGGCGGCACAAACAAAAAAGTTAAGGGCATGACCGATACAACAATTATATGTCCCGACCCAGAGCACACAGTTGAGGGCAAGACATTTGCAGGCTGGAAGGACAGCGAGGGTGACATCTATCCCGTAGGAAGCGAATATCTTATTAAAGGCGCACTCCCAGGCGCAGGAATCTCACTCACAGGTGTATGGGTTGAAGGCGATGTTTCCATTCCCCCTGTTACAACTACTACAACAGAACCTGCAGTTTCTACTACAACAGCCACAACAACATCTTCTTCAACAATTACTACAACAACTACAATTGGCGATAAATCAATAGAATTTACCGATGTTGTCGTTGAAATTAACGAAAAAAATATTGTTTTTGAAAAAAATGGCAAATATGATTTCCCATTTTCCATTCCACTTGCGTTTGACGGATTTAAAGCGGGTGATACTGTTTCTGTAGGTTTGTGGTATACCGAAACAGAAACTGGAAAAACTATAAATTATGTTTCCTATGCAAATATTACCGGTTCTGAACCTCCTGCCGAAGCTTCACTTATAGGCGACGCAAACTGCGACGGCAAGGTAACAATTGCAGATTCCACAGCAATTCTTCAGGCTATAGGAAATCCTGATAAATATGGACTTACAGCAGAAGGCAAAGCAAATGCAGACTGCTGCAATACCGGAGACGGAATCACACCTGCTGACGCTCTTTCAATCAAGAGACTTGACGCAAAGCTTATCGAAAAACTTCCCGAAGTTATTGAGGGATAAATATAGTAAAAAAGGAGCTGAAACAAGCTCCTTTTTTCTATAGACAACACCGCACAAATCAAAAAGCGGACATCAGAATATGTCCGCTTTGATTTATTGTTGATTTGTTTCTGATTTTTTAAAAATCTCCATATCTGTTATGAAATTTTTGAAATATACAATACCGACGATAAGGCTGATAATTGGCAATGCAACATACAGAATTCCCCACAAGTCGAAATGGATAAGTGCAAAGAAAAGTGTCGGCAGCCAGCATAATACAGCAAAGAGGGAAAAAGCCGTACAAATTCCCGATAAAATTAATATTGTAAGACATCTGCGATTACCGTTTCGGTACATTCTGTTGTATATTGAATTAATAATAAGCTGAAAAATCAGACAAGCGATAGAACCTAACCAAATCAGCATGAATATCAGCAATCCCTTTGCGGAAATTTTATGTTGCGTTTTAATTTTATTTTCTGCTATATTCCATTCTATGGTATAATTTAAGTAATTATCAGGGAATTTTTTTAGTTTTACATCTTTTGAAACGCACAGGATATTTCCCTTTTCGTCAAATGCAGCAAATCGGCATTTTTTATATTTACTGCAAAAAGCCATAAATGCTTCCTCACCATAGGGCGTGGAGTCCAATTCACGTAGAGCGTCGGGGAGAGAAATTCTTCTGGATACTGAATTATCATTTAAGACGCTATGATATAGATTTGCACCGCTGTAATGGATATACATACTGCGATAGCCGTCCTCGTTGTATTCCGCAAGCTCACAATTTTTGTCCAGTACAGGCATAGTTGTATTATTGGCATTTTCGTTATAATCCGTGTAAAAATTATCATCGGTATCGAATGGCAAAAGCATATCAACATAAATATTTTCGTGCTTTTCGTCTGTCAATTCAATATGAAAAGAACTGCTCAACCACGCACAGCCGCTTAAAAGGCAGGCTGTCACAATAAGCATAAGCAAAATTTTAATTTTTGATTTCATTATTTCCTCCAAATAAAAGGCACTTTTGAAGAAATACCAAAAGTGCCTTGATGTTTTATTCTGATATTACTTTAATGCTCCAGCACGTGAATTCTTTTTCTTCTTCTTAACCTCGTACATTACCTCGTCAGCCATTTTAACAATTTTGAACAAAGTAAAGCTGCTGTCAACCTTTGCTATGACGCTTCCGATACTTGCGGAAATCTTGTAAGGCTTTGTTACAATTGCATTGTGATGTTCCAGCTTTGCATTGAATCTCTGTTCAAGAATATGACAGCTGTCCTCGTTAGCATTATTATTGAAAATGACAAACTCATCACCGCCGAATCTTGCGCATATGTCATCGGGACCGCAACATTCCTTTATGACATTTGCAAGCTCCTTAATAGCAAAGTCACCCTCGTCATGACCGTAATTATCATTAATATATTTAAGTCCGTCCATATCTATAAAGGTTATCATAATGGTCTTTTCAGCAGCAACGCAATCGTTGAAAACATCGTCAGCATGCTTGATAAAACCGTTTCTGTTGTAAATGTTGCAAAGAGGGTCAATGACATAGATTCTGTTGAGCTCCTCCATTGCCTTATTGATGTGTGATATCTTGCAGAGATTTTCAATGGAGTTACTGATTGTCATAGTAAAGGTATGGCAAAGGAGACTGTTTATTGGGAAATCACTGTTTGTTATGATATAATATCCTAACACTTTATTACGGAAGTGAAGCGGCAGGAAATAATTTATATTTCCCCCACCCTGCTGAGGAATTGGCAGCATATCACTGCCGCTGAAATACTCAACACTTTCACATTTTCCGTTATTCCATACAATCGGAGCTGTCATGCGCTTAAAGCCGTTATCTTCATCATCGTATGAATTCAGCTTATAGCGTTCAAGCCAGCCGCTTGAAAGACAAAGAGAAAAATGCTCACATTCAAGCTCATCAACAAAATTTCGTACAACCTCAAAATATTCATCTGATGATTCAGTTTCAGCCAGACGGGCAGAAAGGATATTTAGCTTACGCACATTTGCATTTGTATTTTCCATTTTGATATGCGTATTCTTTTTGAATTCGCTTGAATTAACCTCATCCTTAGCAGGACAGCCACAGCTTTCCGTAAATACGCAGGAAGCCTCCAGCTTATCATAAACAGGCTTCTTATCGCGCATAAGGTCGAGTATTACGCCGCAAGCCATAGCGCCCATTTGTGAAAGAGGACGCTTTACAGTCGTAAGTGCAGGGCAGTAATTTCTTGCGCTGTAGGTATAGTCAAATCCTGTAACAATAACGTCAAGGGGAATACAGAAGCCGTATTTTTCAAGAGTGCTTATAGCTGTAAGAGCCATAGCGTCGTTAGCGCATATAAATGCGTCAGGGAGAGGAAGTCCCGATTTCATGTACTCCTCAATAGCGTCATGACCGTCGAATCTGCGGAATTCACCGTAATATATGCGTTCTTCATCAACGGGAAGATTATTTTCCGCCATAACCTCGCGGAAAGCAAGGAGACGTTCAACAGCCTCGGGGTTGGACATAGGACCTGAAATATAATTTATTGTCTTTGCCCCGTGTTCCTTGATGACATGGCGAACCATTTCACGCATTGCATTTGAATTGTCAATACTGATATTATAGAATTCGCTGATACTGTCACAGTCGAAAACAACAGCAGGTATTCCCGATTCCTTGATACGATTGGAAATTTCCTCTTTCATTCCGCTGTCGTTTATTGTATTTGTCATAAGTATGGCGCCGTCAAATTTTTCAAGATTTGCAAGACTGTAAATACTGTATTCGCCGATATCAAAAGGTCGGCTGTCAATCATGCCGCCGAAAGCAGCAAAGTAAGAAACGTTTATATTGTTTCTTCTGGAGAATTCATTAATGCCGCTTATTATATTATTCTGGTACTCCTCATCGAGACCGGCAACAAAAACGGCAATATTTATTGCTTTTCCTAATTTCATTTTTACTCTCCGTTTCAGCATTTAACGCATTAATGGCAAAAATCCATAAAATCCGCATAAATGCTTGTGAATTTATGTGATTTTATTATAACATATAATTCAGATTTTTTAAAGTGTTTTTAAGAAATTATTTAAATTCAGCATATTGCATATATATGTCGAAGAAAATTTATGCAACCATACGAAAATAATTAATTAAATATGTTATTTCGTCTTTTTGGGCTTTAAAAATCACTTATATATAGAAAGTGTAGTAAAACACCTGTAATTATGCTTCATGCACAAAATATCCGGATTTTTTTATACAAGAATACCAAGGAGGATTTATCATGAAAAAATTATTATCGTATCTCACTGCATTAACATTCATATGCTCAATGACTGCCTGTTCAGGCAAAAAGGAAATTGAAACTTCACAGTCTGCGGAGGAAATCACCGTTTCCCAGACCATGTACAAGGAGGAACACATTGATTTTCCCGAAGATAAGCGTTTTGTTGAAGGTATGACCTATATTGACGGACAGGGAGTGCGGCTGATTTATACCGACAGCGAAAACTGCTATAAATTCACTGACTATGACGAAAATATGGCTGTAAAATCAACTGCGCGCCTTTTCACTGCCGAGGAAAATATCCTTGTAAACCTTGACTGCGCTTCCGACGGTACTATGATTGCTCTTTTGACTTATATCCATTCAGAGCACGAAGTCGGCACTCCCGAATATTTCGACGATGCGGAATTTTCCTTTGAGCTAAGGAAATACGCTCCCGACGGCAGCGGAGAGGAAATTATTCCCCTGCCCGAATTGGCGGATTACTACGTCCCTTACGAAGATATTATTCATAATTTAAAGCTGATTGACGGAAAAATTCTTCTTGCTCTTTCGTCAGGACGGCTTATCATGGATATGGACGGCAATATTCTTGAAAGCCGACAGGAAAGCGGATATATCTCTTACTGCGAGGACAGCCACGGAAATATTGTTGCGGCGGCTGATACAGGCTATTGCTATATGGACAGCCTTAGCCTTGACCTGCCCGAAAATATGACGGAATACGGCGATTATCTCCGCCTTAACTTAAATCTTGGCGTATCAAAGGGATTTGGAGATTTCAAGCTTTTCTTCATGTTCAACAGCGGCGTTTACGGTCTTACAGAGAATAACAATCTCGTTGAAGTTTTCAATTATAACAATTCCCTTGTGTCTATAAATGACTACAGATGCCTTGTTTACGCAGGAGAGGGCAAATTTGCAGGAATAGGCAATGATATGGAAAAATCATTTCTTTCATTGCTGACCGTCCGCCCCGATGATTACGTGATGAACAGAAAAGATGTGCTTGTAGGAGTTATCGGGGATATTTACAGCGATGACCAAGAGCTTTCTACCTATTACAACAGGAAAAGCGACAGTTTTCAGGTTCAATTGAAAGCCTATGGCGAAACAGACGATTTCACGGCGGCAGTGCTGACTGATGACGCGCCCGACTGTATAAGTTACACAGGAACTTATAATATGCGCAGATTCAAAAATCTGGGTGCTGTTATGGATATGTACGAATTATCAGCGAAATACGGCGGTTTCAAGAAAGAGGATATCCTCGACAATGTGGCTGAGGCTCTTGAAATTGACGGCGGACTTTACGGAATATCCCAGAAATTCCAGTTTAATCTCGCTATAGGCAGAAGCGATATTTTTCCAAAAGGAAAAATGACATGGCAGGAGTTCAAAGATATTTACAACAGCACTCCCGAAGATATGTACTTTTCAAATCTCTCGGATATGAATACTCAGGAGGATGTTTTCGGATTTTTGTGTGCCAATAATCTCAATGCGTTTATTGACTTTGAAAAGGGTGAATGTAATTTTAATACTCCCGAATTTGCGGAAATGCTGGAATTTACGCAGACTGTCCGACTTATGCCCGAATTTGACTGGCAAGCCTTTTATGATTCCCACACGGAAGATGAAATTGTACTTTTTCAGCAGGAGGACAAAAACCGCATATCCAACGGCGAATCCATGATAGCAACAAACTATGCGTTCGGATTAAGCGATTTTGTGGATTTAAAGCATTTTCATCAGTTTGATGACGGAGAATTCACCATTCTCAATGCTCCCTCGGATAATCCCAAATCCAATATAATTTTCGGGAAGCTGTACAGCGTTGTCACAAACGGAAAATGCCCTGAAGGTGCGTGGGATTACATCAATTATATTACTTCCGAAAATTTCCTTACAAGCTATTTGCAGACAGAACGCAACTTTGTGACATTCAAGGACGCTTTTGAGAAGATTAATGCGCAAATCCGCTATTATTCGGAGAATCCTTCATATGTTGATGAACAGGGATTAACCCATTATAACTATGGCGCGCAGAAGCCTATAACTGATGAGGAATACAATATGACTATGGAATATATTTCAAATTGCACTGTCTCCGCTGATTACAACGAAGCCCTGTACAATATCATAATGGAGGAATACGCTGCCTTTGCCGCCGGAGATAAGACCGCCGAAGAATGTGCTGAAAGAATACAAAACAGAGTTTTAATTTTTCTCAGTGAAAACAGCTGATTATTTCTGCAAATGTGCCGCCGCTTTTTTCAATACCCCTTCACTATAGGGTCAAAATGAGCCTTTTTCCAACGGAAAAATGTTGATTATTGAAAAATAATTTTTATTTTCTACTTTTTTCACTAATTATCAACATCTTAAATTGTGAATATAATACAGAATTTACTGTTATTTATTTTTGTTATATACGTTAAAATTATAAAATTATTATATTTGATTTATCATGATTTTTTTATCTTTTTACAGGGATTTTACAATGATAAAAGGCGGCAGAATTTGCCGCCTCAGATTGTTGAAAAACATAAATTTCGTTCCGAAACTGCGGGCAGATAATATCCGCCCCTACACGAGATAACATAGAATAACCAATTTATAGGGGCTGATGCCTACATCGACCCCTATGTCATACTTTTTCTACAAACTAAAAGACGGGCAATAATTACCCGTCCTTTAAATTATCTGTACTCTGAATCGAAATCAAAATATTCTTCAAGAGTTATATTCGGGTCGCCCCTCCTTTCGCCTTCTTCTCGGATTTTCTGTGCCATTTCCACACCTACATAGCGGATATGCCACGGCTCATACTTATAGCCTGTAATGCTCTGCTTACCCTCAGGATAACGAATTATAAAGCCGTATTCATGGCAATGCTCTTTAAGCCAAATAGCTTCGGGAGTGCCGTTGAATGCATCTCTTGGGTTATTTACATCAATTGCCATACCCGTCTGATGCTCAGAATGTCCCGGTCTTGCAGAATATGTGTCTCTTTCGTTTTCAGGATAGCCATAGTAAATAATATTTTGATATTCATATGTGCGGAAGCCTGATTCATTCCACAGATTCAGATTTTCAGCTGCTGCAGCTTGCTGGAGCTGAACAAATGCATTGTAGGTATCGTCTGTAAGTCCTCCCGGATTGTATGTGCTTGGAAGTGCATAGGACTTGTTAGCAATAAGAATATTTCCCTCTTTTGTATAAGTAAAGCCATTTTCAACTTTTAAGCTGTCGGGAAGTTTTTTTACAGTTACAGCAATTTCGCCATATGCTTTTGTATTCTTGTCTGTAACAATTATTTTACAAGTTCCCTCGCCTACAGCGGTAATATTGCCTACATTATCAACAGTTGCAACATTAGCATCGGAGGTTGTCCAGAGTTCATCGTAGTATCCTGTGACTATTGCGTACGGCTTTGTCTGTCCTACTATAATTTCAGCTGATGTATAACTAAGCTGAATTGTAGGCACGGACTGTGTTGTCACGACAGCAGTTGTTGTAACCTGTGCAGAGGCTATTGTTCCTGTGCCTGTACCGTTTCCTATGCCTGTTCCTGTGCCGCCTGCACCTGTGCTATTGCCTGCTCCGCCGTTATTTTTTACACTTGTTGTTCTCATTACACCGCCTGAGGGCTTTGCTGTAGATTTAGGCTTTCTATTATTGTTAATGCGGTCCAGTTCCTCCTTGGAACGTGTAACAAGGGAAACATTATTGCCTGTCCCTGTAGTTTCTGTTGTTATATCGTTTCTTTCAGCTGCTGTGGTAGTGCGGGGCACAAGCTTTATTTCATCGTCATTTTGCTCCTCACTGCCCTCGGATTCGCCGCCTGAAACAACAAATCCGCCATTGCTTGTGTTCGTATCTGTGGGTACTTCTCTTCCGCAAGAAGTACTGCATACTGTACAGCAAAGAGCAGTTACCATAGCGATAATTTCTGAAACTCTCTTTTTCATGTTATCATCTCCATATTTTCTTTCTTCGTAAAATAACTACTTATTATATAAATTATAACACAAAAAAAGAAGAGTGTAAAGCAAAAAAGCAAATTTTTACACATTTTACAGGATTTTTTGCAATTTCATCACTTTCTGACGGATAAAAGGCAGAAATATAGCTAATCTTCCATTATTTAACATAAGAAAACCTTTATTGCTCCCCCAACTAAACCTTGCCATCAAATACTCGGCATAAAGAAAATTTCTCTGCGTCAGAAAAACTTGAAATGCGACAGCATTCCTGCGTTTTTCTTCCTTGATAAATTTCCTTTCTGCTTTCGTCTTTTTGGAAAGGTATAATTGTGGAGCAATAAAAGTTACATTCTAAACCAATAAAAAAATATTCTAAAAACCTCGTTAACTACTTGTAATTTTTCCTGAAAAATGATATAATGAATAGGAGTACTTGAAAAGGAGACTAACATGGAGAATAATAAAGATATTAAAAAAGAATCTTCGTCTGATATAATATGCGGACGTAACCCCGTTATAGAAGCTTTGAAATCGGGAGCTGCTCTCGATATGATATATATGGACGGAAACGGCGGAAGCCTCAGCGTTATCAGACGTCTTGCAAAGGAAAAGGGAATCCCTGTAAAAGACGTAAAGGACGATAAGCTGAAAAAGCTTTCGGGAGGCGCTTCGCATCAGGGCGTTGCTGCTGTGGGTGCCTGCGGCGAATACGTTTCTGTGGAGGATATCCTTGAAGTATCGCAGAAAAAAGGCACTCCACCTTTCATTATCATATGTGATGAAATTGAAGATCCCCACAATCTCGGCGCTATTATCCGTACCGCTGAAACATCAGGGGCTGACGGCGTTATTATCCCCAAACGCAGAAGCGCAGGTCTTAATGCCACTGTATTCAAAACCTCAGCAGGTGCGGCAAGCTATGTTCCTGTTGCAAGAGTTTCAAATCTCGCCGCAGCTATTGATAAACTGAAAGAAAATGGCGTTTGGATTTACGGCACTGACGCTGACGGCTCTGACTACAGCGAAACGGATATGACAGGAAGCTGCGGATTGGTAATCGGCTCTGAGGGATTCGGTATAAGCCGTCTTATCAGAGAAAAATGCGATTTTATGATTCGCCTTCCAATGTTGGGAAAAATCAATTCCCTTAACGCTTCTGTTGCCGCAGGTATATTCATGTATGAAGTCCTCCGTCAGCGGAGAAATAAGAAGTAAGCGAGGAGAGGAGAACAATGGCAGATACCAAATTATCCCTTGAGGATATACTTGATGAATATAAAACGAATCCTGACGATAATTCCACTTCTCATGTAGGCAGGGACGACACAAAAAAGATTCTCAATTCCACCATTCCCGACCCTGTAAAAAAAGTAACAGCTGAGATACCCAAGGCTGTTTCTCATGAAAAAAACGAGCTTTTCGATGACAATAAGCCAAAGGCAAAACCCTCCAACGAAATCCGACCTGCTGAGCTTTCAAGAAAAAAGACAGCAGTTGCGGGAGATGCAGGCATAACCGAGGTAAAGTCTGCTCACCCTATTGACAATCAGCTTGAAAACGACTTAGCCGAAGGCTCTTCAAAAATCCGCCCCATGTCCGAATCCACAAGGGCAAGAGAAGCCGAAAAGAAAAAGAAAAAACACAACTGGTTCAAAAGAGAAAAGTCAAAACAGACTTACTCCAAGGAAAAGGCTTCGGGAGAATATATGTATACTCCCCCTGAATTCAAAAAGAAAAAGCGTACATCGGACGAGATAATCAACGAGGCGGAGGCTCCCGAAAACAGAAAGTATGTTACGGATATTGTACCCTCCCCTGCCGCACTGGAGGCTACACGTCCCATTGAGCTTGCGCCAAGAGCGCAGACTACAAATATAGATTTGAGCGGAGTTCGCGCCGCTTCTGAAGAAAGCATTGATGTGCGTATCCAAAGCGATACAGAGGAATATACCCGTCAGGCAATGAAGCAGAAGCGCACAAAGCGTATCGTTGATTTCAACTACTACGGCGATGTTCAGGACGTTGGACGTGATATATACGAGCTCCAAGGAATTCTTAAAACAAGAGTTGCTGTTCTTGCATTGACAGCTTTTCTGAGCCTGTATATCACGATTTGCAGCCGTTTTCATATTCCTATAGCGGATTTTCTGAGCATATCCCACATTCACACTTACCTTATTGCTCATGTGCTTCTCGGCGGACTTGCTATGTTTTATTCCCACCCTGTTATTACAAAGGGATTCAAGAATCTTGCTAAGCTGAAAGCTGACAGCGATTCCATGTCGGCAATAACGGCGGTTTCATGCTTTATTGCAATGCTTGCGGCTTTTCTCAACACTGATATGGCACGGGCTGAACTGATTCACATTTATATGCCTGTTGGTATACTCGCGCTCCTTACAAATGCTATCGGCAAACTGCTCATATTAAAACGTGCAAGACGTAATTTCAAATTTGCATCACGGAATTTTGACCGCCATGCCGTTGTATACGTCAAGGACGAGGAACGTGCGGAACGTCTCACTCATGGCACTCTGGGGGATTTCCCCATACTTGCGGCTATGCGGCCTACGGACTTCCTCACGGACTTTCTGAGATACACCTACTCCGCGGATATTACTGACAGCTACTGCCGACGTGCCGCACCCCTTTGTCTCGGTGCATCACTTATAACTTCAATTTTCCTCACTTTTATCCGTATGGGTACGCTGTTTTCAATTGAGGCTTTCATATTCGGCTTATCTATCTTTTCAATGCTGATATGTGCCTGCTCATGTATCGCACTGCCCTTTGCGGCAAATATTCCTCTTGAAAAGGTTTCTAAAGAAACCATAAAAAATGACGGTATACTCCTTGGATATCAGAGCGTTGACGACCTTTATGATACAAATTCAATTCTTGCTAAGGCTGAGGACCTTTTCCCTGCCGGAACTGTACGTCTCGGCGGTATAAAGGTGTTTTCCAATACAAAACTGGACGAGGCATTTCTCGATGCCGCAAGCCTTACATATCACGGCGGAAGTCTTATGCAGCAGCTTTTCGCAGACCTCATTCACGGCAAAGAGGAACTGCTCTATCCCATTGAGAATTTCTCATATGAGGACGGAATGGGACTTTGCGGCTGGATAAAAAACAGACGTATTCTCCTTGGAAGCCGTGAACTTATGGAATCCCACAATATTGAGGGACTTCCCACAAAATCCCGTGAAAGTGAATATTCACAGGGACATGAGCCTGTATATCTTTCGATTTCAGGTAATCTTGCGGCAATGTTTGTGGTTGATATCATATCAAGCAGGTCAGTTAAAAAATGGGTTGACAGACTTGTTAAAAAGAAAGTATGCATTATTGTTAAATCCGTTGACAGCTTTGTTACTTCGGAAAAAATTCAGAAGGTTTATGGTCTGGGTAGCAATACTGTAAAAGTTATCCCGAAAAAGCTTCACGAGGATTTCGATGCAGAAACAAAAAAGGTTGTTCGTTTAAGCGCTTCTATGGCTTGCGCAGGAAAATTCAGCTCCATGGCACAGCTTATACTTGGTATAAAAAGCGTTCACACATCGGCTATTATTGCGCTGATATTCCAGACTGCTTCAATTCTTCTGGGCTTTGGACTGTCTATGATGCTTATACTTTCAAAAGCCTTTGAATCCAATTATATTTATATGTCAGCAACAGCGATGATTGTATATAATGTATTGTGCACTGTACTCACCTGTTTTGCGGCAAGCACAAAGAAAAAATAAAAAATTCAGGCGATACAGTTTGTATTGCCTGAATTTATATTAATGCCTTTAAGAAAAAAGGAGAAAACTATGTCAGACAGAAATAATTCAGACAATCAGAATACCAATACAATTTATATCCCCCATGAAGTGCGGAATCCTCAGCCGCCTCAAAAACCGCTGAGACGGGTTCAGCAGAATCCGCAAGGAAACGGCGGTCAGCCTGTGCAGAATTCACAGCAGAATATGGGACAGCAATATTATGGTGAGAGACAAAATCCCACTCAGCCATATCAGAATGGGCAGTATTACCGTGAGGGACAGGCTCCCAATCAGCCATATCAGAATGGACAGTATTACCGTGAGGGACAAATTCCTAATCAGCCATATCAGAATGGGCAATATTACCGTGAGGGACAGGCTCCAAATCAGCCATATCAAAGTGGAAAGTATTACCGTGAGGGACAGGCTCCAAATCAGCCATATCAGAACGGACAGTATTACCGCGAGGGACAGGCTCCAAATCAGCAGCCGCCCTATGCGCCATATCCGCGGCAGGCACCAAGGGAACAGCCATACTATGCGGACAGTCAGCCGAAAAAACCTCCCCACAAAAAGAAGAAAAAACGCAGAAATAAAAGCTTTATCGGCAAATTTATAGGCAGATTCGTTAGAACTCTTCTTGTTATGGCTCTTGTGGTTTTCGGAATGTATTCCTGCACATCTCTCAGCCTTATAAATAAAATGGATTATACCGTCACTGGTGAAAGAAACCGCCGAAGCGACGCGCTTTCACGAAGCTATGTGACAAATGTGCTGATAATCGGTACTGACGGCAGAACTGCCGATGAAGCGGCTCGCTCTGACACCATGATTATCGCTTCCATAAACAACCGCACAGACGAAGTGAGCCTCATATCACTTATGCGTGACTGCTATGTGGAAATCCCCGGCTATAGCAACAATAAGCTCAATGCGGCTTATACTTTCGGTGGTCCTGAACTGCTTATGGACACTATTGAACACAATTTCGGCATTGCAGTGGAGGATTATGTTTCGCTGAATTTCATCTCCGTTGCAAATATTGTCGATTCCGTAGGCGGTATCGATATTGAGATATCCGACGCGGAGGCGCAGGAAATTAATACTATCCTGCAAGCCGAGGTAAACGAAATTATGGGCGATAATGCTCTTGATGATTTGCTTAAAAAGGGCGGAAAGCTTCATCTTAACGGCAAGCAGGCACTTTCCTATGCGCGTATCAGATACGTCGGAAACGCGGATTTTGAGCGTACAGAGCGTCAGCGTGAGGTAATCGGGCTTGTAATGGATAAGCTGAAATCACTTAATCCGACTATTCTTCCCAAGCTTTCAACAAGTGTTCTGCCTGATGTCAAGACAAATATGTCAACAGCGGAGTTATACTGGCTTTCGCTGAAAGTTCCCTTTATAATCGGCTATGACCGTCAGCAGCTGCGTATACCTGCGGAGAATACTTATTACGGACAGAATATGGAGTGTGGAGATTCGTTGATTGTTGATTTTAATGCGAACTATAATATAATTTATGAAAATGCTTATAAAGAGCAGAAAACACAAAACGAATAATATTTTAAAGGGTATCGTGAAATTTACAATACACTCAGGTTGTATAAAAAGGTATATTTTATAATGGTCAAAGCACGCCGTGTCCCTACAAAACGGCTATTCTACGTTGTACGATGTAGGGTCACGGCGTGCCGTGACCGCAATTTTGGAACAAAATTCGAGTTTTTTACAATATCAAAGGGTATCGCCAAAACGATACCCTTTTATCATATCTTATTCCATTTCGCTGAGAAGCTTTTCTGCACTTGCAAGCTTAACACTGATAACAAACAGCTCCAATGCCTTTTCCAAATCCTCCATTGAGGGATATGTGGGGGCAATTCGGATATTTTTGTCGTCCTTATCTACGCCATAAGGGAATGTTGCTCCTGCACCTGTGAGAGTAACTCCTGCCTCTGCACAAAGCTGAACAATTCTCTTTGCACAGCCATTAAGAGCGTTGAAAGATACGAAATATCCGCCCTCGGGCTCTGTCCACTCGCCAATGCCAAGAGGTGCAATCTCTCTTTTAAGCGTATCGCACACAAGTCTGAATTTCGGAGCAATAATTGCTGCATGCTTCTTCATGTGCTCTACCATATTTTCAAGAGTGCCGAAGTATTTAACATGACGAAGCTGATTCATCTTGTCGTAGCCGATAATTGACAATCCGAGATAGCCTCTCAGCTCGTCAATATTCGCCTTGCTTGCACCCATTGCCGCAACGCCTGCGCCAGGGAATGTAACCTTTGATGTTGAACCGAAAATGTATACAATATTCTCATTGCCTGCTTTTTTAGCCTCATCAAGAATATTGAGGATATACTTTGGATTATCTGTAAGGTGGTGAATGCAGTATGCATTATCCCAGAAAATACGGAAATCCTTTGCAGCAGGCTTGAGGTTAGCAAAACGTTTTACTGTTTCGTCGCTGTAGCTGATACCGTCAGGGTTGGAATACTGAGGAACACACCAGATACCCTTGATTGAATCGTCCTCAGATACAAGCTTTTCAACCATATCCATATCAGGACCTGTTGAAGTCATGGGAATATTTATCATCTCAATGCCGAAAAACTCAGTAACCTTGAAATGTCTGTCATATCCGGGAACAGGACAGAGGAACTTTACCTTATCAAGCTTGCACCAAGGAGTTGAACCGAGAATACCTTTATTGAAAGCTGTCTGGATTGACCAGTACATAGCGTTAAGGCTGGAGTTTCCGAATACAATTACCTCGTCTGTTCCTACGCCTATCATATCGGAAAAAAGCTTCTTTGCTTCAGGAATACCGTCAAGCAGACCATAATTTCTTACATCTGTGCCGTTTTCGCTGAGGAAGTTGTTATCGTCAAATATGCGGAGCATATCAACGGTGAGGTCAAGCTGTTCTTTACAGGGATTACCTCTTGCCATATTAAGACAAAGTCCCTTTGCTTTAAAGTCGTTGTAAAGCTGCTCAGTCTCGCCTTTGAAACCGAGGAGCTGTTCCTTGTTCATTTCAGATAAATTCATTTCGGAACACACCTTTCACTATATATCGCAGGTGTAACATTCACAATGTTACCCTAATATAAAGTATACCATAGCCGCAGAATAATTTCAAGTGACAAGATTACGAATAATTTCGGATTTTACGCGTTTTTTTTAGCATTTTCAGCAGAATTTGTCCGCGAGCCAAAAAAATATGTACGTCAACGGCGGACAAAACGCTACTTTTAAATATATTTTAACTTAAAAAAGAAAATAATCGACGCATTTACAAAAAATTTACGTTTTCTTAGAGGCATTGCTCTTTTCCGCTCTTGACACAAAGATTTTTTTGTCGTATAATTAAAATAGCATAATTCATAAAAAATATATAACATTAAGATTCTTTTTGTGTTATTTTAAGATTGTTTCAAGGTAGGGCGTTTAAAATAGTATTACAACAGAACGGAGGTAATTTTATGAAAAAAACACTCAGGTCAGCAGCCGCAATTTTTATATCTGCTGCAATGCTTTCAAGCGCAGTACCTGTTTCAGGATTTGCATATGAAACAGGTATTATAAACACATCAGACACAGCTTTCCAATTCGGCGAAATGAAATCCTTGTCTCTGACAATGGATTCAATGCCAGATATTCTTGCCGATGATGAAATTGACAACTATCTTCTCGGAGCACATCTGGACGCTAACAATAAAGCAGTATATGATGCATTCACACAACTTGTTACACCTTCTCTCGACAAAATCACTGTTGATTTACCCGAAACTGTATCCTTCCAGACAGAAGATTTAAATTCTGCTGAAAACTCGGATTTCTACAACGCAGTATTTACAAACTGTGCCAGCGGTATGGAAGCGGCTTCATTTGACACACCTTGGATTTTCTGGAATGACCAGAACCTAACTTCAGTATCAGCAGGAAATATGCGATACACAAAGGACTGGCGCACAGGAATCTACACATTCTACATCGATAAGCTTATTTTCACTCCTGCCGCTTATGAAGGCTTTGAATCCTTTGAGCAGGTACTTGAATACAAAACAAAGCTTGAAGAAGCTGTTGATAATTTCGTAGTTGAAGGTGAAACCACCGAGCAGAAAATAAAGAGTATCCATGACCGGATATGCAGCTTTACATACTACGATTTAGAGGGAAAATTCAACGGTTCAGTCCTCAGCGCTTTCGTGGAACCCGGCGCAGTCTGCGAGGGATATGCTAAGGGATTCAAGCTTATCTGCGATAAACTTGGAATCCCAACTGTCTGTGTTTTCGGAAACTACGACGCGGAAGCCAATGCAGCACATATGTGGAACTATGTTCAAATGGACGACGGAAACTGGTATGCTATCGACGTTACATGGGACGATTACGACGGCGACTACGGGCTTGAAATGATTTATAGATACTATCTCAAAGGCTCAGATGAATTCTTTGTAAAACATACTCAGGAAAATGACTATAACCTTTCACATTTGGAATATCCCGAAATAGTAAGTTGGAATTACGGCGAGCAATATGCCGATGTTTATGTTACAACCGCCACAACTACAAAGCCGACAACAACAACAACAACTACTACTACTACAACTGAAAAACCTACTACCACTTCAAAGAAACCCACAACTACAACCGAGAAACCTACAACTACTACAAAGAAAACAACAACCACAACCGAGAAACCTACAACTACTACAAAGAAAACAACAACCACAACCGAGAAACCTACAACTACTACAAAGAAACCCACAACTACAACCGAGAAACCTACAACTACTACAAAGAAAACAACAACCACAACCGAGAAACCTACAACTACTACAAAGAAAACAACAACTACAACCGAGAAACCTACAACTACTACAAAGAAAACAACAACCATAACCGAGAAGCCTACTACCACTACAACAAATATATCTACTACAACCACTAAAAAGTCAAAGAAAACTACAACTTCGACAAAAATTACGGAGTCTGTAACAACAACTACAACAGTTCCTGAAATTACTTATGCTAAAGGCGACCTTAACCACGACGGAAAAATCAGTGTTGCTGATTTAGTATGCTGTGCAAATCAGGTGCTTGGAGCTGCAAGAAGCAAGTTCTCCTGTGATGTCAACAACGACAATGTTGCCGATGTATTTGATGTAATCATCATGCGAAAAATTGTAATCAACTCTGTAAAATAAATAACCCCGAAACTCTGACGTACAGCAAATGTACGTCAGAGTTTTTTCTAAAATTCAAACAAAAACAGAACATCCCCCCGAAAACTCGGGAGGATGTTCTGCATTTTGGGATAATTAATTAGGAATTAACTTGATTAGTAAGGTAATCAGTTACACTTCTGGTAAATCTGACCACCATTGAGTGTCTTGCCCTTAGCAGCAAACATCTCTGAAATGCTTACAATCTGCCAGCCCTGTGCCTTAGCATAAGGAGCAATTTCCTCGATAGCTGCAGCTGTAGAAGCATATGTTTCGTGACAGAGTATGATAGCACCATTAGCAGAGCCATTAGTCATACCCAGCTTGATTTTGTTTACAATCTGATCCTTAGAAGCACCGTTCCAGTCCTCTGTATCGATTGAGCAAGTAATCATAGGAACATCACTAAGTGCAGATGTTACTGTGCTGTTGCTTGCAAGATAGGGAAGACGGAGAAGCTTTGAAGGCTCTGCACCGATAATGTTCTTGAGCTTTGTATAAGTCTGATTGTACTCATTCTTGATTTCGGAAGCAGAAAGATTTGTAAGATAGGGGTGTGTAGTTGTATGGTTAGCAACTTCCATTCCCTTGGAATAAGCATACTTAACCTGATCAGGATCATCAATCCAGTTACCTACATAGAAGAATGTAGCTGTGAAGCCTTCCTTAGCAAGAGCGTCAATAATCTTCTTACCGTTGGGATCTGTACCATCGTCGAAGCTGATAGCCATCATAGGCTTTGTAGGATCAATTGTACCGGGTGTTACAACAGGATCAGATGCAGGAGGAGCTGTTGTACCAGACTGTACTGTGCCCTTACCTGTTGTGATAGAGGACTTTGTGCCCTCTGTTGCGCCTGAGAATTCGTCAATATAGAAATCTGTAAGGCTGTCGGGAGCTTCTACATAAAGGATAAGACCTGTAGCTCCGGAAGGAATTGTGAATGAAGTATTTTCGAGCTTAGTCCACTCATTTGTCTTAGCTGTTGCAGATGCAACTTCATCATAATTCTCCTCACCGTCAAGTGTGTACTGGAGAGTAAGCTTCATTGTTGTGGACTCACCGCTTCTCTGGAGCACTGCTCCGGAGAAGCTGTAAGTATTACCTGCTTTAAAATCTGAACCAAGCTCAATAGCTGCACCGTGCCAGTAATCTGTACGGCCGCTGACATAAAGTGACTTACCTGAATAGTTGTTATCAGAATTGATAGCTAGGGAAGCATCACCGCGAGCTGACCAATCACCAGCAGATGAATCAAAGCTGCTGCTGAAATATGTTGCAGGAGTTGTTACTGTTGAACTTGAGTTGCCGCTATTGTTTTTTTTTGTTGTAGTTGCTGAACTGCCACCTGTAACAGTAAGCTTGTCGATCATCTTAGCGTCGTACTTCTTAATCTGAAGAGCGTCGTTTGCTGTGATACCAACACTGCCGTCTACGTCAGCGTTTGCTTCACCCTTAGCAGAAAGGCTGTACTTATCGGGATTTCCGAGTGCCTGAAGAATAGCTGTAGCGTCTGCAATTGTAACAACACCGTCACAGTTAGCGTCACCTGCAAGTGTAGCAGTTACACCGGGAGTTGTGTCATCATCATCATCATCATCATCATTATCATCGTTGCCACCATCGTTGTTGTCATACTCATCGCCATCTACAGGAACAGGAATGCTCATTACAGCGTCGAATGCCTTTTTAGGTGTATAGCCTGAACCAAAGAGAAGAGGAGTATTCTGCTTTCTCCAGCTGATATCATCATGTGTTCCCCATACTGTGAATGAAGGAATCTGCTTGTAGTTATCAACTGCCATTTCAAACACTGCTTTGAAGAGGTCAGCCTGTGCCTGTGAATTGTAGCTTGACTCTGTGATATCAAGCTCTGTGATAGAAACTTCAAGACCTGTGCTGAGGAACTTTTCAAGAGCTGTCTTATAAGTAGAAGCATTAGGATAACCTACGTCAAGGTGAGACTGCATACCGATACCGTCGATAACGCCTTTTTCCTTGAGCTTCATTGCAATATTGTAGATATCGTTTGTCTTTGCACCAATGTACTCATTGTAATCGTTGATGTAAAGCTTACATCCCTTAGGAGCGTACTTTCTTGCATATGTGAATGCATTTACGATGAACTCATCATTGTTTGCACCGTATACTGCTGCCCAGTGTGATCCGGGAGGGCCTCCTGGCTCACGGAGTCCGCCGCCGTCGTTGAGGAAGAGCTCATTACATACGTCGTATGCGTAAAGGTTAAGGTTAGGATACTGCTTAGCGATAGCTTCGAAAGTATTCTTAATCATGCTTTCGAGACGCTGGTTCATGATTTCCTTGCTTACGTATGCGCCGCTGCTTGAGAAGTTCTCCTTGAAGAACCAGTCAGGAGTCTGGCTGTACCATACGAATGTATGACCACGAACACCGATGTTGTTGTCTTCGCAGAATTTAAGTGTCTGTGCTGCTCTGCTGAGAGTGATCTGTGTATTTACATTGTTACCTTTCTGCTGACAAGCTGTCTGATCAAGAATTGAATCAGGCTTAAGCTCGTTTTCAGGAGTGATTGAATTAAAGTGCTTCTTGATGAAGTCGCCGCCGGAGCTGAGCTCGTGAGGGCTTACAGAAGTACCCATTTTGAAGAGGTGACCGAATCTTCCAACAAGTGAATCGGTAACAGAGTTAGGATCTTGACCCGGATTGGGATTTGGATTTGGATTCGGATTGGGATTGTAACCTGGCTCATCATCATCGTCGTCGTCATTTCCGCCACCTTGCTTTGTGAGCTTTACATCGTCAATAAAGAAAGGAATAAGGTCGGAATCAGAAGCTGTCTCTGTATAAGAAGACTGAACATAGAGTGAGATATTGCTTGCATTTGAAGGAATATCAAAATCAGTTGCGAGTTCAGACCACTTGCCTGAGCTGCCTGTAGCATCAACAAGGTTTACATACTCTGTTGTGCCGCCAGCATCATACTGAACGCCAAGTGTGTAACCCATGCTGTCGTAGTTGTTACTCTTGAAGCCAGCATAAAGTGATATGTCATAGCTGCCGCCTGCCTCAAGCTCATCACTTGCAACAGTGAAGCCGTTCCAAGACTCTGTACGTCCTTCAACGTAGAGTGACTTGCTTCCACCGTGAGCGAAATCGCTTGTTAAACCGTAGGAAACTTCTCCACGTCCTGTCCAGTCTGTACCTGAACCCTCGAAGCCGTCACTTACACCTGAACCGCTTCCGCTTGGCTTTGTGAAACTAATCGTTGGCTCTGGCTCGGGAGGATCTGTAGGCTCTGTAGGTATAGGACTACCCTCAGTGTATACATCAAGTTCTGTGATATCAGCAACACCGCTGCTCTGCCAGCCTTCAGCATTCAGAGCAACCTCATAAAGATTACCAATGCCCCAGCCCTGATCTGCCCATGCCTTGAAGTGATCGGAAACTGTAATGTGACCGGACTTTCTCTTAGACTGACGTACACTGAAGTACTGCTTGAAAGTCTCATAACCGCTGTTGATACTTGGACCTGAGTGATCCATCTGGAAAATCTTGTACTGTGCGCCGTCGATTGTTACCATCTTACCATTTGCATCAGGAACCCAGTCTACCCAGTCCTCGATGATGTAGTACTCAACGAGCGGAACGCCTGAGAGACCTTTGTTCTGGAACCAACCGTATACGCAAAGACGTGAGTTACCGTTTGAGCTTCCTGTCTGACGATAGTCAGCCTTATAGTCCATACCAATGTATGGATAATCTGTAGCCTTCTTCTGTGAGCCGAAGTCAAGACCACGACGAGCAAGGAAGTTACCACTTGGAACGCTTGCACTCCACTCTGCCTTGAAAGTAGCACCTGAGCCAAGTGTCATAGTACCGCTTCCGCCGGTTGTGTCAAGCCAGATTTCATAGCTGTAACCGTCGCAAACGCCTTTGTGCTGGTTTGTGCCGTTACCAACGCTCAGTTTCTGACCAACGCTTGCTGCATCTGATGTCATTGATACATTTGGAAGCATCGTAAGACACATAACTGCAGCTGTAAAACCGCTAATTAATTTGCTGAATTTGCTTTTCAGGTTCATAATTAATCATTCCTTTCATATAATATTAATGATACCTATTTTGCTGATTTACAATCGGCTATCCAACCGATTCATCAGCTTCTATATTCATTTTATTACGTTTTTGTGAACAATTCAAGTCATTTTTTGCTGTAAATTTTTCTGATTATCATTTTTTGCTAACTTCTCAGAGGTTTTTTCAAGCCAAAAACAATCTGAAACGCCTTGCAAACAACGATATACAGGCAAAATTGCAAAAAGCGCCGACAGTTTACTACCTGCCGACGCTTATAGTTGATATATGGCGAAATTATTAAAAATCATTCACAGAAGTATTAATTATACTTCTTTTCTGTACAATTTTTTCCTGTGAGATATAATTCTTAATCAGCTAATTTATTGCCGCACTGATTACAGAATTTGGAGCCTCCGTCATGCTTTGCACCGCACTGGCTGCAAAACGCAACTTCCTCTGCCTCAACAACTTCGACATCGGCTTTAGTTTCCGATGCAATTGCAGCGCCGCACTTTGCACAAAATGCTGCACCATTCTGAACAGGCTCGCCACAAGAGGGACACGGTGCAGTCCCGTCAAGTTCATTGAGCTGCTGCTGGAGATTTTCAATTTCATTCTCCTTGGAAGCAATATCATCGAAAACTTCTTTAAATTTTTCATTTTCGCGGTCTTCTGCATAGAGCTGCTTACCGATATTTGAAAACGATGCTTCGATATCTGAGGTAAGAGTGCTGATTTCTTTCTTAATACGGTTCTTTTCAGCCATTTTATTATAGCTGTCCTTGCCCTTACTAATACCCTCGTTTACGGTATCGCTTACTTTACCGGCTAAATTTAGCATAGTTTCTTTAAATCCCATTGGTGTATACCTCCTGTTTTGATAATATTATTATAGCATATTTTGTCGATTCTGTCAAGCAGAAATGCCAAATTATGCATATATTCAAGTCAAAGCTCCCTCGGTAAGCGTCCTGAATCCAACAGCGTGATATGCCCTAAGTGCCGCCTCGGAAAAATCGCTTACTGTGTCGGAATAAAGAGTCATAAGCGGTGCATCCATGGATATCTTATCTCCAAGTTCAAATTCAAGGACGATACCTGCCGCGTAGTCAATTTCCTCATCCTTGCTGATTCTTCCCGCTCCGAGAAGAAGACTTGCCATACCAAGCTCCTCCGCGTTTACAGATACAATTTCAACATCAAATGGCGCATATATAACATGAGAATACTTCGCCTGCGGAAGCAGTGACGTATCATCACACACACTGCCGTTACCGCCTTGCATTTCAATTGTCTTTTTAAGTATATCAAGAGCCTTGCCGGAAGCTATAGCCTCCTGTGCCATAGCTGTACACTCGGAAATGGTTCCCCTGCCTGCAAGCTCCAGCATATTTGCCGTCAGCTCGATACATATATCGTAAAGTCTGCCTTTAACTTTACCCTGCAAAAGCTCCACAGCCTCTTTTATTTCAAGAGAATTGCCGATACAGCAGCCCAAAGGGGTATTCATATCCGTTACAATGGCACGACATTTCTTACCTGCCGTATTTCCCACCTTTTCCATAAGAGCACCGAGACGTTCAGCGTCCTCGGGAGTTTTCATAAACGCGCCGCTGCCCCATTTTACGTCAAGAAGCAGGCAATCAGCATTGAGAGCAAGCTTTTTGCTCATTATACTTGCACATATAAGCGGAATACTGTCAACAGTTCCCGTAGAATTGCGCAAAGCGTAGATTTTTTTATCAGCGGGACAAAGCTGTCCACTTTGGGAAATAATTGAAAATCCCGTTTTATTGACAATATCTGCAAATTCGTCAAATTCCACATCAACACAATAACCGCTGATGCTTTCAAGCTTATCGATAGTGCCGCCTGTATGTCCAAGACCTCTGCCGGACATTTTCGGCACTGCAACTCCGCAGGCAGCGGCAGCAGGGCCAATTATCATGCTTGTTTTATCCCCTACGCCCCCTGTACTGTGCTTGTCAACGGTAATTTTTTCGATACAGCTAAGGTCAAGGATATCTCCGCTGTCACGCATAGCAATAGTAAGAGCCACTGTTTCTTCCTCTGTAAGCCCGTTCAGGCAAACCGCCATAAGCCACGCAGACATCTGATAATCGGGAATTTCACCCGATGTATAGCCATTTACCAGATATTTTATTTCATCCTCTGTAAGCTGTATTTTTCTTTTTGTTTTATTGATTATATCAACTGCATTCAAAGTATTCCACCACCTTTGATTATATTATAGGTATAACTATTGTTATAATAAAATTATTATAGCATATTTTAAATAAAAAATCAATAGTTTTTGATAATTTTCTATAAAAGTTTTATAATTATCATCAGCGCCACAAAAGGTATACCCAGAACCGCACTTCCGCAAATGTTAAAGGTATTCAGCGGCAATTCTGCGCCGAATTGTCCGCCGAATCGATTCATCAGCAGAAGCACAGCAAGTCCCGAAACAGCGCCGAAAAAAGCGGATAAAAACCGCCTTTTTCTTTTTATGTAATAAATCAGCATTATAACAATAGTAACAGCACAAGCTATAATAAAAATTTTTTCAGTATTCATTTTCCGAAATTACCTCCTGCAATTATATATCCTAAAGCTAAAATAAGCTTCTTATCGCCGCCGTTTTTTATCATCAGAAGCATCACTGCCGCAGTCAGAAGCGTATCTCTGTCAATTCCCGCAAGAAGATTTTTTCCGCCGCTTTGCTGTGTTTTTTTATTTTGCGGATTTACAGGTTTGTCAGCAATGCACTTTTTCTCCTCTTTACCGCGATTATAAACAGACATGATTACGCCCCCTCACGAAACTAAATCAGATTATTCAGCATCCCCGTTTCTTTTGCCATTTCGTATACAGATATGAGCTTTAATATCTTAACTGCCTTGTCAAGCCGCTGTTGAGATTCATGGCTCAGATGCGGACGGAGCGCCATTAAAAGCTCAGTGTTTTTATCCTGCCCGTTCATTGCACCTGCAAGACTTGTTATTTTCAGCATCATGCTCATATCGGGCATAAATCCCGTATTTTCCGTCGATTCTTCCGCATTACAATTTGTTTCTGCGGAATTTTCCGCAAATTCCCTCGATTTGAGCATATCCGCCAGCTCTGACAGCTGACGGAGACTCTCCTCATCTTTTAGTATATCCGTTATCCTGTTCATTGCGTCATCCACAATATCACCTATTTCCCGCCTGTAAGCTTATTATACAGCGCTTTTGCCTGCGGTGTGCTCATGAGTTTTTCAATGAGTGCAGGATTTTTCACCGCCTGCTGAAATTTTGCCGAATCCGCAGGGCTCATCGCCGATAATGCACTGTCGAATTTCCCCTGTTCCAGCTCTTTTTTAAGCTGTTCGGGTGGAATACCGATTTTTTTGCTCACAGTGTTAAGCAAACCCTGCATTTGTTTTTTGTCAATATTGTTATCCATTTGAAATCCTCCTTGACATATGTCGTGATATATGATATAATATATGAAAGCTTTATGAACATAAAAAAGTAATTAACTACAGGAGGTTTTTATGCGTATTATCGTCATTTCCGATACTCACGGCAGAAAAAGCGCCATAGATTCCGTATTTCTAAGAAACTCCGATGCCGACCTCTTTATTCACCTCGGTGATGGTGAACGAGATATCGACGCATTTCTCCTTGAAAATCCCTCTTTTACCCCAAAAGTTGTACACGTTGCAGGAAACTGCGATTTTGGCAGTCTCAGCAACACCTTTGAAATAATCCCCGTTGAAAATCATAAAATACTTGCAACTCATGGTCATATATACAACGTAAAATACGGACTCCAGATGCTGAAAGAAGCCGCCGCAAGACTGAACTGCGATATTATCCTCTACGGTCATACTCATGTCAGAGATAATACCTACGAGGACGGTGTATATATACTCAATCCCGGAAGCGCTGGAAATCCCCACGATTTCAAAGCTCCGTCATTCGCCACTATAACTATTACGGCAAATGGTGTTCTGACTAACATCGCTGACATATAATTATAATATGCAATTTCAAAGAAAGAAGTGACTGATTATGTATATAAACGCACAAATGGTAAACAATGAGCCTGACAACATGGCAAAAAACGCTGTCGAAATGAAGAAAATAAAAAAATTCAGCAATATCTCCTTTATAGTATATGCTGTGGTACTTCTGCTTTATGCGCTCTGTTTTACCATAATTGCATTTTTTGAAGATTCAAACACGCTAATATATCTTATTGATATATATTTGCTTAAATTATCAACCCTTTTCTGTGGATTAATGGCGAACTACAAGAAAAATAACACATTTGCCTTTACAGCTATTATTTTACAGCTTGTAAGCACAATTATGGCTCATGCTTCCGCTAATATTACCCCCGACTTAGGCACAGGACGCTCACCAAATACTGCTATGCTTGTATTTGTAGCCGTATATTGCGTTATGACTATTATTAACAACTCAAAGTACGAATTTCTCAAAACACAGCCGGGATTCCCTCATTTCAATGAGCGCCGCTTCAATCAGGATTTCGAAACAAAACAGCGGGAAATAAAAGACGAATTCCAGCAAAATTATGACCGTCTCAAAAAAACAGCTACAGACGAAATGGGCGATATCTCCAAAGCTATCCCCAACGACCTTATGTCAAAGCAATATATTGACGACGACATGGAAATGGATTCAATATGAATATAATCTCAACAAGTGAAAAATCTGAATTTCAGAAAAACCGTGATATCTTAAAATCCTGCAAAAGAATTGATTTTATTATGTGTATCGCGTATTTTGCGACATGTTTTCCAGTAGCTGCGATATCATTTTTCAGAGGATTTGTTTTTGGACTTGAAACGCTGATTCTCTTATTTTTCGGAATTCTTGCAAATATAGCTGTATTTTTCCTCGGCTACTGGGGCTGTTACAGAAAAAATATCGCTTATTCTATTGCCGCAGCTGTTGTTGCTATGGTATCGGGTATAGTATGTACCGTCCTCGACGCTGCATTAGGTGAAGCTCTGATTCTCTTTTCAACTTCAATGGTAGGAGGATTCAATATCGGAACAGCGATGTTTTCAGGATTGCTTATAGTACTTAATATGTATAATATCAAGCGGTATAACTATCTTGAAGAACAGCCCGGTTTCCCATATTTCAACGATTTAATTGAAAAGCAGAAAGAGGAACGTCGGCAATTTGAAATTAAAAGCGAATACGAAAAAACCTACGAGCGTATGTCCAACAACAAAGTGCAGAGAATAAGTGAAAATAACTACAGATATGTTATGGATTCAACAAAATCTACGCAAATGGACGAAATATAGAGATTTTCTACAGTCATTTTTCTATTAGGGGATATTATATCCCCTAATCTATATAATTAAATAAAAAAAATATATCCAAACCCCTTGACTTTTTTGTATTTTAGCTGTATAATATTATATGTACTTTGCGAGTGTGCTGGAATAGGCAGACAGGCACGTTTGAGGGGCGTGTGTCGAAGGACGTATGGGTTCAAGTCCCATTACTCGCACCATAGATGAGGATAAGAAAGATTTTATATCTTTCTTATCTTATCTATAAGCAAAATAATCCCTCATAATAATGGACAGGTGGCTGAGCTGGTCTAAGGCGCACGACTGGAACTCGTGTATACGTTAATAGCGTATCGAGGGTTCGAATCCCTCCCTGTCCGCCATATTGAAAAAGAACCCGAATAAATTCGGGTTCTTTTTGTATATTCAAAAGGAGGAAACTATGACTACAGAAATTTTTGCCATTGGATTAAGCTTCATTATACTGGCAATATTAGTTATTACAGCATTTATCACCACAGGAGATACGGAAAACCCACGGCTAAAAAAGCTGAAAAATAAAATGCCCTTTATCACCTGCATATTCACAGCAGCTTCTGCATTGCTGACAATACTCGATATATCTAACCTTCTCAGCTGCGGGGGATATAAACTGCTCCCCATGTGGTGCACACTGTTCGGAATAGTTCTGATACTGTTCATGCAGTTCGGCAAAAAAATACCCGAAAAATTTGCGAAAACAACCCGTTTTTCTGTCCGCGCCCTTGCTGTATGTACACTTCTGGAGCTGTTGGTTTTCAACTTTAACTCCGCACATCTTTCATTCAGCGACTATACTGAAACCGTTCTTGATATAAACACTGCCACTGTTGAAAATTTTGATACCGCCGCTGGAACGAATATTGAAAGCGGCACATCATCTATTGAATTCAAGGGAATTAATATGCCCGTTGGCACTGTAAGCTTTAAAGCCGAATCAAGCACAAAAGGCTATGTGAATTTCAATATAAGCATGACCGACGAAACGCACAGCGCATACTACAGGGAAAATATCGCCTCAGCTCAGGTTATTGACAATAACAAGCGCAGTGAAACAGTTCCCTGCAATTTCTCAGGAACGGTTTACGATATAAAATTTACATTTGAGACTAATATTGACGAAACCGTAACTCTGACCTCTATCACTCTGAATAAGCCTATAATGCTTCATTTCTCATTTGTAAGATTCCTTTTCTTCTTCCTCGGAGCTGTATTTATTCATCTCCTTGCCTCTTCTGAATTCTTCAAGCGCAGTTATGGCGAAAACCGCAGAGCAATTACTGTTATTGCGCGGATATTCCTGATTTTGCTTATTGCAGTTTCGTTCTGGATTTCATACGCTTCAAGAGGAGGAAGCTACAGTATCTTAGAAGATTTTAATTCCACTGAGGGAAATCAGATTACTCAGGATATTGTTGACGCTTTTGCAGACGGCAAAGTCACGATGAATATAGAAATGAATGATAAGCTTCTTGCTCTGGAAAATCCTTATGATAAAAGCCAGCGTGAAGCTGAACAGATAGGCTATTATCTCTGGGACCACCTACTTTTCGAGGGCGAATATTACTCCTATTACGGTATTGCTCCTGTTCTCACACTGTTTCTTCCCTATCATCTCATGACAGGCTATTACTTCCCGTCGGTATGGGCTGTATGGCTGTTCGGCGCATTTGGAATATACTTCCTTGCAAAATTCTATTTCTACTTTATAAACAAATTCTTTCGCGATACACGTTCATCTCTCGTGCTAATGGGATTCATTACTCTGGAGCTTTCCAGCGGAATCTTCCTCTGCTTCAATGTACCGAATTTCTATGAAATCGCACAGTCATCCGGTTTCCTCTGCACAACAGCAGGCGCATATTATCTGATGCGCTCCAACGTTATCGGCGGCGGAAATATAAGAAACGGCAGTCTTGCTCTTTCTGGTATATGGCTAAGCCTTGCGGTACTGTGCCGCCCTACCCTTGCGGTATATTGCGTAGCGGCTCTGCTGTTCATATATGCAGGATTAAAAAAGAAAAAGTCCGCATACACTGAAAAAAGCGGCTCAAAGGTTAAGTATTACACTCCTTACATCCTCTGCGCGATTCTCCCCTTTGCTGTAATCGGTTCAATTCAGATGATTTACAATTATATGCGTTTCGGCAATCCCTTTGATTTTGGAATCCAATATTCCCTTACAATCAACGATTTCACATCAACAGAATATCACACACATCTTGCCGCAATAGGATTTTTCAATTATCTTCTTGCAATCCCGAAATTCAGCAATAACTTTCCATTCCTTACGCATGGAGATGTATACCTTTTCAATCCTCAGGGATATTATTTCATTGCAACTCATTCCGCGCTGGGACTTCTCTGGAAAGCACTGCCAATTCTTGCATATGGCAAATTTCTCAAAGCATATCGCACCAGCGAAAGCAAAAATAAGAAGCTTTATACACTGCTGATTCTGGCAGTATGTATCATATGCCCATTTGTAATTATAGCATCAATCTGGGAAAGCGGATATGGTGCAAGATACTGCGTGGACTTTGCATGGCAGATTATTATAGGTGCACTGGCAATTGCATTTATTATCTATAACAAATGCTGCAAGAATATACAAGTGCATCTTAATAAGCTGATGATAGCGGCAACAGTTGTGTGCTTCGTTCTCAATTTTGCCCATACTTACACATGGATGGAACCTGCCACAGACCTTGGAGCAGTATTCCAGTCAGATGTACTTTCATTCGCAAGAATTTTTGAATTCTGGAAATAAAGTTACAATAAGATATTTTTAAGGGGACGCTCTCTCTTGCAGAGCGTCCCCTCTTTCCAAACAGTCCACAGGACTGTTTGGAAATTCACCCCTTGCAGAGCGCTTGAACGCTATGTGGGACGCTGTCCCACACCATGCCAGAGACGCTGTCTCTGGACTCTGCTAAAGGGCTTCGCCCTTTAGAATCCCATTTTTTATAGTTTTATCAACAATCAAAATCGGTCATTTCAAAATATTATCGAAATGACCGTTTTTATTATTCTTCTGTTTTTTCCTCAATTTTTGCAACCGTTTTCTTTTCCGTTTCCTTTACAGGCTTATCAACCGCATATTCCGGCAAATAATCTTCTGTTTCAGTAGAAAGACTTTTATTTTCAAGAAGATATTCTATAAATTCCTTGAGAAGTGAATACAGCACCGCAAATACAGGCACTCCCAACAGCATACCTGCAAATCCGAACAATCCACCGCCTACAAGAATAGAAAACAGCACCCAGAAAGCAGATATTCCTGTAGTCTGTCCAAGAATCTTCGGGCCGATTACGTTTCCGTCAAGCTGCTGGATAATAAGTATTAATATAAGGAAAGGTATCACCTGCTTAGGTGCTGCTACAAGCAGCAGTAAAGCACTTGGTATCGCACCAATGAAAGGTCCGAAAAACGGTATAACATTTGTAACCCCGACAATTACCGAAATAAGAACAATAAAGTCAAATTTCATAATTGTCATGCACACAAAACACAGACAGCCAATAATTATTGAATCCACAATTTTTCCTGATATAAATCCACTTATTGAACTGTTCGTCTGAGCGCATACTCTCAATGTAGTGGTTGCACATTTTTTCGGAAGAATGCCACAAACAAGCTTTTTCATCTGCGCCTGAAATTTCTCTTTACCATAAAGAAGATATACCGCAACAATAATACCAATAAGAATATCTTTCACCGCAACGAGAAAGCTCAGCGTGCTGTCAGTTATTTTCTTCATAATATCGCCTACTTTTGGGACAATATTATTTGCAAATTCCATAAGTGCCTTTTCGATATTGTCAAACTGGTCGCTTACTACTGTCAGAACCTCGGGGTATTTCACAAGAAGGGAATCAATCCAATTTTCAAAATTATTGATGTATGTACTGAAATTGTTGACAATCGTCGTTATACTCTCAATAACCTGCGGAAGAATTATAGCTCCCAGCGCTGCAATTACCGCAAGAAATATAATCATTGCCCAAAAAAGCGATATTATTCTTGTCAGTTTGAAATGCCGTTTTTTCTTTTCCGTTACCTTTTTAACCCGCTTTTCTATCCACTTCATTATCGGATTTACAAGATAGGCGATTACAATTCCCCATATTATAGGAGCAAGGATATTGGTCATTTTTTTTATGAAATCACCTATTGCAGTAAAATTGAACAGTATTCCATATACAAATATGCAGGCTGTGAAAGTGAGTACAGTATATACAGAAATTGTTGTATATTTTGAATTCCAGTTTATTTTCATTGCTTCACCCCTTTTTATTATACATACATTATATCACTTTTTAAGACATATTGCAAGTTCAATTATTGCTTTCTTTATTACCAAAAAATTCAACTATTGACAATTTAATCGAAATACTGTATAATAGTTAAGGTTTTTATCAAGAATATTATTGAATATCAGGAGGCATAGAAATGGAGTCAATTTCCAACAAAAAAGCAAATTTTTTTATAGTGCCGATTATCAGCGCAGTTATGGGAATAATCCTGTTTTGTTTAATTTACGGAATAAGAATAATAGACCCGACATATACTGAATGGATAATCAGTAAAAGCGGTGACCTTGTACAGCATTATCTTGGTTGGGCATATTACAGAAACAGCCCATGGACTTTTCCCTTAGGATTAATCGAAGGGCTTACGATGCCTGATAAAGTATCGTGTATATACACCGACAGCATACCTTTATTTGCAGTATTTTTTAAAATTTTATCTCCGATTCTGCCCGAATCCTTTCAATATGCAGGAATATGGGGAGTTTTCAGCTTTGCAATGCAAGGTTTCTTTTCTTCGATTTTATTACAGAGGTTCATTAAAAATCCATTTTTCTGCCTGACTGCAAGTATTTGCTATATTGTAACTCCCACAATACTTCAGCGTTTGTATGGTCATGATTCTCTTTCTGCTCACTGGCTGATAATCATTGCGCTTATTTTATGGGTATATCAGGAGCGCCAGTGGAAACATAAAGCTACTCCCGTTGTGCTGTGGGCAATAGTTGCAGGAATTGCGCCGCTGATTCATATGTATCTTATGGCAATGGTCTATGTTGTAATGGCAGGCGCATTTTTAACATATATATTAAAAAATAAAAAAATAAGATATGTGCTGATTTGCGGTTCCGTTTCCGTTATCTGTTCATTAGCTGCAATGTTCTCATTCGGAGCGTTTTACGATAAAGGCGGTTATACCGACGGTGGTCTTGGTATATACAGCTCAAATCTGAATACCTTTATAAATCCGATGAAAAACAGTGCATTCTTAAATGGTATGAAAACTCTTGACGGACAGGGAGAGGGCTTCGGATATTTAGGCTTAGGTATAATAATAGCAGGCATTATTGCACTGTGTACATCTGTATACTTTTTATTCAAGAATAAAAACATATCAGAATTTGCCAAAAAACACAAGGCTTACATCATAGGCGGATTTTTTATTTTTATTGCAGCTTTTATTCTTGCAATCAGCCCCGTTATAACATTTAACGACAGCGTAATATTTTCAATTAAATATCCTCAGATTATAATATCAGCATTATCAGTATTCCGCGCATCAGGCAGATTTATATGGATATGCGACTATTTAATATATACTGTTATATTTGTAGTTCTCTCAAAAATAAATTGGAAAAAAATTTCATGCATAATTGTACTTGCTGTTTCAGTGATACAAATGGCAGATTTATCAAAAATGATACAAAAAGAAAATAAATCATATTACAAAAAAACAGAATATACATCGCCGTTATATTCTGAAAAATGGCAGGAAATTCTGAACGGAGTATCCGAAATCCGATATGTTCCTCTCCCTATTGACCACAGAATCAACTATGACCAATACATGCTGTTAGGAGTATATGCAAGCGAAAATGATATAAAAATGAGCAGTTTTTATTGCGCAAGAGAAAACTATGAAGCTATGGCTGAATATTCCGAAAGCGCCCTGTTGGAATTAGAAAATGGCAATGGACAGGAAGATGTGCTGTATGTATTTTTCGATGAAAACCGAATCCCCAAAAATGTTGAAAATCTTGAAATCTATGAAATGAATGGCATTACAGCAGGCAGATTAACAAACAAATGATATTGCAGCACATAAAAGCGGTATAACATGAAATTCATGTTATACTGCATTTTTTGTTGACAAGCAACGAGTTATATGCTATAATATGTAAAGCAGAAAGACAGTTCACGGCTTATACCTGTCTCAAAAGAAAACCGTGTAGTGTGTTCTGCGTGTCAGAACACTTTTTTTATGTCTGTAATCGGAGGAATTTAAATGTATAAATTAACAGCAAATGCCGCATTTGATTCCGCGCATTTTCTAAGCGGCTATAACGGCAAATGTGCAAATATCCACGGTCATCGGTGGACAGTGGAAGTGACTATATGCGGAAATAGTCTACAGGATTCAGGCGAAAAGCGCGGTATGCTTATAGATTTCGGCGATTTAAAAAAAGCCGTCCGCGACCTTGCAGAAAGCTTTGACCATACCCTTATTTACGAAAGGGACAGCCTGAAAGCGTCCACACTTGAAGCGCTAAAAGCAGAAAATTTCAGTCTTACAGAAGTTCCCTTCCGCCCCACAGCTGAAAACTTTGCAAAGCATTTTTATGAACTGCTGGCTTTTCAGGGACTTCCCGTATGCACAGTAACAGTATACGAAACTCCCGACAACTGCGCGACCTATGAAGTTTGAATAATGGAGGAAAGGTATGATTTATCCCGTAGCGGAAAGATTTGTAAGTATTAACGGCGAGGGCAGAAAAGCAGGCGAACTGGCTGTATTCATCCGTTTCAGAAAATGCAACCTCAACTGTTCCTATTGCGATACAAAATGGGCAAATACTGAGGATTGCCCTGCTGAAATGCTGTCAGCAGAGCAGATAGCAGGCTATGTCTACGGCACAGGAGTGAAAAACGTCACTCTGACAGGCGGCGAGCCGCTTTTGCAAGAAAATCTGGGCGAATTGATAGATATACTCATGGAACAGGGCAACAGTGTGGAAATTGAGACAAACGGAAGTATATCCATTGCGGAACTCAGCCGCAGGGAAAACCGTCCCTCATTTACCCTTGATTATAAACTCCCCGACAGCAATATGGAACGTACCATGGATTTAGGCAATTACAACTATATCCGCCAAAACGATACTGTTAAATTTGTTGCCGGAAGCATATCCGACCTTGAAACTGCCGTGAAAATCATTGAAAAATACGAACTGCTGAAAAAATGCAGCGTTTACATCAGCCCCGTTTTCAACAGAATCAACCCTGCTGATATTGTGGACTTTATGAAGAAAAATAATCTCAACGGAGTAAAATTACAGCTCCAGCTTCACAAGTTTATCTGGAATCCCGAGGAAAGAGGTGTCTGAAATGGACAGAGAAAAAATTGAATACCATATACGCGGACTTCTCGAAGCTATCGGCGAAAATCCAGACCGCGAGGGGCTTGTGGAAACTCCCTCACGAGTTGCAGGCATGCTTGCAGAAGTTCTGGAGGGTACGGCTTATACAAATCACGAAATAGCTGAAATGTTCAGTAAAACCTTTACTGCTGAGGAATCCGACGCAGAAGAAGCCGTAGTTATGAAAGATATAACCGTTTTCAGCTATTGCGAGCATCACCTTGCACTTATGTACGATATGACGGTAAATGTGGCATATATCCCACATGGACGAGTTCTCGGACTGAGCAAAATTGCCCGTATCTGCGACATGGCGGCAAAGCGCTTGCAATTGCAGGAACGTCTCGGCAGAGATATAGCGGAGATTATTTCCGAAGCGGCAGGAACTCCCGATGTAGCTGTAAAAATCCTCGGCTCACACAGCTGTATGACCGCAAGAGGCATACGCAACGCCTCTGCAAGAACAGAAACAAGAACATATACAGGCAAATTCAAAGGCAACCGCGATTTGCAGAAATTAGTTGATTGAGGTGGAATATGAAAGCATTGGTTTTATTCAGCGGCGGAGTTGACAGCACGACCTGTCTCGGTATCGCTGTAAAGGAATACGGCGCTGAAAATGTAATCGCTCTGTCCATATACTACGGACAGAAGCACGACAAGGAAATTCAGGCGGCGAAGAAAATTGCGGAATACTATGGTGTAACGCTGAAAACTCTTGACCTTACCCTTATTTTTGCGGATTCCGACTGTTCCCTTTTAAGCAGTTCAGACAAGGAAATTCCCACAGGAACATATGCAGAACAGCTTGAACAGGCAGAGGGCAAGCCTGTTTCCACATATGTGCCATTCAGAAACGGACTTTTCTTATCATCAGCGGCAAGTATCGCACTTTCCAACGATTGCGGAGTTATATATTACGGCGCGCACAGCGACGACGCGGCAGGCAATGCCTACCCTGATTGCAGTTCCGCTTTCAACAATGCCATAAATGAGGCTATTTATATAGGAAGCGGAAATCAGCTGAAAGTTATTGCTCCCTTTGTGGAAATGACGAAAAAGGATATTGTAAAAATCGGCTTGGAAATCGGCGTACCTTACGAGCTCACATGGAGCTGCTACGAAGGCGGAGACAAGCCCTGCGGTATATGCGGAACTTGCCGTGACAGAATTGCGGCATTTGAAGAAAACGGCATTACAGACCCGATAATGTAAATGTAAAGGAGAATTATTATGGCAGGCAGAACAGATAATGAACACGGAGATATTACTCTCCTCGGCAATCAGCACACAAAATATTCTTCGGATTACTCCCCCGAAGTGCTTGAAACTTTCCCCAACAAGCACCCCGACAGAGATTATTTTGTAAAATTCAATTGTCCCGAATTCACAAGTCTGTGTCCAATTACAGGACAGCCCGATTTTGCGACAATATACATATCCTATGTACCCTCAGTTAATATGGTAGAAAGTAAATCTTTAAAGCTTTATCTTTTCAGTTTCCGCAATCATGGAGATTTCCACGAGGACTGCGTAAACATCATTATGAATGACCTTATCAAGCTTATGGAGCCGAAATATATCGAAGTATGGGGAAAATTCCTCCCACGCGGCGGAATTTCAATTGATCCATACTGCAACTACGGTCAGCCCGGCACAAAATGGGAACAGGTTGCATGGGATAGACTTACACAGCATGATATGTACCCAGAAAGCGTTAATAACCGATAAAAAATTACCGCACAGAGATTTTCAGCTCTGTGCGGTTTTAAATTGTTATAATTTTTTGATAATCTCTAAAAATCGAAACACAAGCGAGATTTCAAGCCGTGAGGAAGGTTTTTAGAGGTTTCCTATTATCATTTATTACTTCTCGTCGTGCTTGATAAGTCCCAGAGCCTTTGAAGCTTCCATAATTACTGTTGGGATAAGGAAAAGTCCCACACAGATAAGATACTGAACAGCTGAAAGCTTTACAAGTCCGAAAATTGTACGGAGGGGAGTGAAAAGCACAATAGCAACAAGAGCAACTGATGCCAGTACAGCCTTGTTCAAAGTCTTGTTTGTGAAAATTCCTGTCTTGAAAAGTGAACGGTCACTTCTCATATTAAAGGACTGGATAACCTGTGACATAGCAAGAACGAAAAATGTCATTGTCTGACCGATTTTTAATGTTTCTTCTGTGCCGTTGTAACCGATTTTAAATGCAGCAAGTGAGAGAATACCGAACATAAAGCCCTGTAAAATTATACGCACACCGAAACCGTTTGCGAAAAGTCCCTCATTCTTAGGCTTTGGCTTGCGTGTCATAATGTCCTTGTCAACGTCCTCCATACCGAGGGCAATTGCAGGAAGTGAATCGGTTACGAGGTTAATCATAAGAAGCTGCATTGAAAGCAGAGGTGTCTTGTGCCAGAGAAGCATTGCGAAGAATACGAGTATAACTTCACCGATGTTTGTACCGAGGAGGAATCCAACAACCTTTTTGATGTTTGCATAAATTCCGCGTCCCTCTCTTACAGCATCAACGATTGTAGCAAAGTTGTCGTCTGTGAGAGTCATATCAGATGCACCCTTAGCAACGTCTGTACCTGTGATACCCATTGCACAGCCAATATCAGCGGCTTTAAGTGCAGGAGCGTCATTAACGCCGTCACCTGTCATTGATACAACCTGGTCTTTTTTCTGCCAAGCCTTGACAATGCGGATTTTGTTTTCGGGTGAAACTCGCGCGTATACGCTTATGGATTCAACCTGCTTGTCGAGTTCTTCCTCTGACATAGCGTCAAGTTCTGCACCTGTAATAGCTCTGTCACCCTCAACAAGAATACCTAAATCCTTAGCAATAGCGGCAGCAGTTATAACGTGGTCGCCTGTAATCATAACAGGACGGATACCTGCCTGACGGCATACTGCAACAGCATCTCTTGCCTCTGGACGAGGAGGGTCAATCATACCCACAAGACCTGCAAGAGTAAGTCCGTTTTCGATTTCCTCAGATGTAAGTTCAGAAGGGATTGTGTCAATCTCCTTGTAGCCGATAGCGAGAACACGGAGAGCGTCAGCGCTCATCTTCTCTGTGATTTCCTTAGCCTTTGCGATATTTCCGCCTGTACAGCGTTCAGCCATCATATCGAAAGCACCCTTTACGATAACAATATTCTTGTCACCGAACTTGTTGATAGATGTCATAAGCTTTCTGTCGGAATCGAAAGGAATCTCGCCTACACGGTTATGCTGTGCATTGATTTCGTCCTTGGGCATACCGTTTTTGTGAGCCGCAAGAACGATAGCTGTCTCTGTAGGGTCACCGATATGCTGTTCCTCACCGTTTTCAAAAGATACGCTGCCGTCACAGCAGAGCGCGCCAATCATAAGGAGCTTTTTGATATCCTCAGGGCAGTTTTCATCAACGAGAACAACATCGTCAGCATTATCAATGTATGCCTTAACAACTGTCATTTTGTTCTGTGTAAGAGTACCTGTCTTATCGGAGCAGATAACAGAAGCACTTCCAAGAGTTTCAACAGCGGGAAGTCGTCTGATAAGAGCGTTTTTCTTAACCATACGCTGAACGCCGATAGAAAGCACGATTGTAACGATTGCAGGAAGTCCCTCAGGGATAGCTGATACCGCAAGGGAGATAGCTGTCATGAAGATTTCAAGAGCAGGAATACCGTTGAGCATACCAACAACGAAGATGATAGCACAAGCGGCAAGAGCCATAATTCCGAGATATTTACCAAGCTGTGCAAGCTTCTGCTGGAGAGGTGTCTGAGAATCCCCCTCGTTGTCAAGAAGATTTGCAATTTTACCCATTTCGGTATTCATACCTGTGGAAGTTACAACAGCTGTAGCAGTACCATATGTAACGGAACAGCCTGAGAATACCATATTAGTTCTGTCGCCGATAGGAGCATTTTCTTCAACGGGAGCAGCCGCATCCTTTTCGCTGGGAACTGATTCACCAGTAAGGGCAGATTCCTCAGATTTAAGGCTTACGCTGTGGATAAGTCTGGAATCGGCAGGTACGAAATCACCTGCTTCAAGGTGGATAACATCTCCGGGAACGAGTTCAGCCGCATCAATAACCTTTTCAACGCCGTTTCTGATAACACGGGCATGGGGAGCTGACAGATTCTGGAGAGCATCAAGAGCCTTTTCAGCCTTGCTCTCCTGCACAACACCCATGATAGCGTTAAGAACAACGATAAGCAGGATAAGTACAGGCTCGAAGAACTCCTTGGGATTTCCCTCGATAATGGCAACGACGAAAGAAATTACTGCCGCAATAAGCAGAATAATAATCATAACGTCCTTAAACTGCTCCAGAAAGCGCTGGAAAGTAGTTTTCTTCTTCTTTTCGCGGAGCTTGTTTTCGCCGTATTTCTCACGGTTTGCCGTAACCTCCGCATCTGATAACCCCTGTTCGACACTCACGTTATATTCTTTGAGTATCTCCTCGTTTGATTTGCTGTGTGCTGACATAATTTACCTCCTCATATCATGTGTTATGTTGCACTAACATTTTGTCAATGTTTACTATATTATTATAATACGCTTTGTCTATATTGTCAATGGGAATTTTGTCGTTTCGGGAGTTTTTACAAATAGCGGTTTACTGCGATGAAATTATTGGTGAAGATAATAATTAATGTTATTATAACTATATATATTCTTAATTGCGAAAATAGTTGATTTTTGCCATATAATATGGTATAATTAAAATAATAAATACGCTTGGGAGGAATGACATTGGTAACATTAAACGAGCTATCAATTTGGCTTAAAGAAAATACTTCGTTGAGTGACAGTTCAGTTTATAAATACTCGCATGCCGTTAATACTATCTCAAACCTCATGTTAAACAAAGAAATTATACCTACAAGTCTTTTTCACATGTCATTATTACAATATGACCAATATTTACCTATAATTTTACATGATTCGGATTTTACAAAAAAAAATAGCATAGGCAATAATATGTATAGTAGTGCTCTTAAGCAATATCGTATGTTTATATATGCTTCCTCGGAATTAATTATTGAAAAAGAAGAAGTAATAAAATCAATTCATAATTATACAAGTTTAAAAGAGACTGAAAAATCAGCTATAATTAAATCACGTGTAGGACAAGGTATATTCCGCCAAAACTTAATTGAAAAATATAATGGTACATGTATTGTTACAGGTATATCTGTTAAAAAAATATTAATTGCAAGTCACATTAAGCCGTGGTCTGTAAGTAATAATGCTGAACGATTAAGCAGTGAAAACGGTCTATTATTAAGTCCAACTTTTGATAAACTATTTGACTACGGATTTATTACTTTTTCAAATGACGGAAAAATTATTACTTCCTCACATCTTCCAAAAATTGAACAATTAAAACTTGGTATAAAAAACACTTCATCGTATGATTTAAAAATAACATCAGAAATGAAAGAAAACCTCGAATATCATAGAGATGTTATCTTTGTAAAATAACAAACAATTACTTGTATACTCTTTATCTCCGCCCACCGCGGAGATTTTTTGTTACTGAATAAAAAAATCCCCCAAACCGACAAAGAATCGGCATGGGGGGCAATAGGGGAGCTTATAGTATAGGGGTTATTACCGCCGCATATGCGACGGATACGGATTAATGCACTGCCCCACGATTGCGGAGCAGCGCTTTACGTATGCATAGAAATTATTCAGCAACTTCCTCAGAAACAGCCTCGTCAGTAGTTTCCTCAGATGTTTCAGCATCCTCAGCTACTTCGTCCTTGTGATGACCGTGAGGGCCCTTGTGAGCAGGCTTCTCAGCCTTGTCAGGCTTTACAGGAGCAACGGGAGCAGCAGGCTTTTCGGGCTTAGCAGGCTTCTCGATTTCTGTATCCTCAACCTCAGGAGCTTCTGTCTCAGCATCGTCCTCAACTACAGGAGGAACGGGCTTCTCGGGCTTCTCGCCCTCTTCTACAACGGGAGGTGCAGGCTTCTCACCCTCCTCAACTACAGGAGGAACAGGCTTCTGTGTCTCGTCAACAACAGGCTTTTCGGGCTTCTCAGGCTTTGTGAAGTTGCTAACGCAGAACTCAAACCACGCAGCCTTTGTCTCGTCGCTGATAAAGCTTGCAGCTTCAAGGTCAAATGTATCATTAATCATTGCGATAATCTCAGCCTTGTCAGCTTTCTTTGCTTTCTTGACAGGCTTCTCAGCCTTAGCAGAATCCTCAGCCTCTGTCTCTGTGAGATTTGCAAGGCAGAATTCAAACCATGCAGCCTTAGCGTCATCACTGATGAAATCAGCAGCCTCGAAATCAAAAGTGCTGATAATCATTTTTTCAATCTCATGCTTGCCGATTTTCTTAGCAGGCTTAGCAGGCTTTTCTGGCTTCTCCTTGGAATCCTCTTCCTCAGTCTCGCCCTCTTCGCCCTCTGTAGTATCCTCTTCAACCTCAGGCTTCTCAATTTCAGCAGGAGGAACGGGCTTCTCAGGCTTAGCAGGCTTTTCAGCATCTTCAGACTTCTCGTCCTCAACGATTTCGTCCTCAGCGGATTCGTCATCTGTAGATTCCTCTGTTGTCTCCTCAGTTGTTTCCTCAACAACTACGCTGTCCTCAGCCTTTTCTTCCTTTGCCTGATTAGCGGCAAATGCTGTAGCACCTGTAGCAATGGAAAACATGGAAATAGCTGTGATTGCGGCAACGATTTTCTTCTGGTTCATAATAAACACTCCTTAAAAATATTTTTCGTATTCGGGCTGTCGTTCAACCCTTATGTTTATAGTTTACGAAAGCAGATTTTCAAAAATGGGGTATTTCAAAAATTTTTTTTTGAAAAAGTTTTTGAAACTTATTAATTGTGTGATATCTATAGCTTTGGATGTGGAATTTTGTAAAATTTTTCTATTGACGGCTATGAAAACTTTTATTATAATGTAATTAAGGAAAATTTTGTTATTTTGCTGTTTCTATGAGGTGATTCCGATGAATAATTAAAGTGCATATGTGATAAAAAATATTAAAAGGAGAAATAATTATGAAAAAACCAAAAAGATTTTTAACAGCATTAACCGCCTCCGTTCTTTCGGTTTCTGTGTTAAGTTCTTTTACAGCTTCTGCGGAAAATGAAGCGTCTCAAAACGATGCAGTAAGAATCGAACTTGAATCACAGCTTGATGAATATATGAAATCTATAAACTATGAAAAATGCAGTGAAAAATTCACTTATCTCCGTTCTTGGTGCACCGCAAAGAAACCAGATGAAAGATTAAAAACTAATCTCACATATATTAAAAACACTGACGGAAATTTCAAAATGTATAGATGTTCAATTAGTTGTAATGATGTATTTCTCTATTGTGAAATGGCTCCCGGAATTATTGAAAAAGATATTCATAATTTCATAGAAGAAAACTATGCAGAAAACGAGCGTATCAACCTTAATCAGTATTATGACCCTGTAAGATTTGGCGATGACAGACAGATTGTGAGAGTACAGATTAAGGGAGCACGAGTCGGAAATATACAGGCAGATATAAAAGGCATACTGAACGCTTTAAAAGAAAATAATCTGATTATCAATGCTGAAATTGAGTACGGACAAATCAGCCATGGCGGTGAAGAACCATTTACAGCCCCTGTATCGTGGTTTCACTCCACTTCTGATATACAGCACTTAACTTCAATAGAAATTGAAGATGAGTATTTAAGTACAAACAAAGATGTTCTTAATTATTTCGTAAACAATAATACAGATTGCAAATTGGGAATTATCATAAATAAAAATAAACTGCCTAAGGAAATCCAAAATATAAACTATGAAGAAATAGAAGAAAATGTATTTTACAATGTTGGAATTGACAGCAGTACGCTTGGTTATATTCCGCTTACACTTGAAGAAGCTTCAAATCTCAGCGAAGATATAATTAACGCTATTGAATATTTTTCAGCTGTGCCAACTGAAAACACCTTTGAAAATCAAATAGATTTACTTTACGAGATAGGCGAAAATGTTCCAATAATATCTATCTTTGCAGAAAACTTCGACGATCATATTCCAACAATACCTGTTTATGGCGTAATTGACGTATTAGAAGCAATCAACGGCGACGCAAACTGCGACAATAAATTTACAATTGCCGATTCTACAGCTATTTTGCAGGCATTAGGAAATCCCGATAAATACAGTCTCTCTTTAGAGGGCGAATATAATGCCGACTGCTCTGGCTCATTTGACGGTGTAACGGCTGCTGATGCTGTTTTCATTCAAAAAAAACTTGCAAAGGGAATAGAATAAATAAGAATAATACTAAAGGGAGCGAATTAACGCTCCCTTTTATGTTATATATCGCCGTTTTTCATATCCTCTTTTTTCACCATATCTGTTTTCGGAGCTTCTTTATGCGCCTGCTCCTTTATTCCTGCTTCTGTTTTATTTTCATGTTCCCTTTGATGATGAGGCGGCAAGGGATTTTCAACATCTGCGCCCTTGTCAAACGGCTCTATCTTGTCAGGAAACAGCGGCGGCTCAGGCTTATCCCCTCCGATTACGGGAGTTTCAACAGCAGGTGGAACTACCCCCTCATGAACATGATTTTCATCATGGGTTTCCTTATCCTTTTCCTCCTTAGCAGGAGGCTCCGGTATTCCAACAGGAGTGCTGACCGCAGGTTTTACCTTATCATCATGCTTTGCTGTTGTAGTCACGGGAGGTGCAGGAGTTTTATCATTATTTTTGTCCTTATTAACGCCAATATTATCTTTTTCAGGCAAAGGCGCTTCCTTATCCTTTTCGTGAGGTTTTATCTTATCATGCTTTTCTGCCTTGCCCTCATGAATATTCACCTTCAAATCAAGCTTAGGCAGTTCGTTTTCAAGCTCTGTACGCAAAGAATCTGTATCAGCGGAATTACTTCCCGTTACATAAACATCAACAGTATCACCGTTTGAAATATGACCGTCGGAGATTTCCGTCTGCAAAATCTCATTGGCAGCGGTCAGCTTATCCATGCCTTTTACATCAGTTTTGTCTATAATTTCCTTGCCATAGTCAGTATCGCTCTTGATACGTATAACCTTGCCTGTTTTATTAAGCTCCATACTTATAGCCGAATCGGAAGTTATTGTAACAACCGAGTATGTTTTAAGATTATGAGCATAATAGCTATATCCCACACCTGTAATAAGAGCAACACAAGCAGCTGCAGCTGACAGCACCTTTATAACAGCAGTAATATTTCTGCCCTGATTTTTATATTCCGACATAATAACAGGATTTATAACGGTCTGTCCTATTTCATAGCCTTTGTTTGCTGCAAAAACAAATCTGGATTCTTCATCCATGAGAACCGCATAAGCACTGCGGCACTCCATAACAACATATTTCAATTACGCTCACCGCCTTTCAGAACCTGCATAATATGTCCTCTCATAATCTCGTAACCATTTGTGCATATAAGCAGCATTGCCACAAGATATTTTCTATGTCTTTCAATTGTTTTTCTTTCAGCGCCCACAGCCTCAGCAAGAGCAGCAATGGGAACCCTTTTGGTACGGAGAAAATCCTCCAGAAGTTTCGGATTATTCCTCGCATAGCGCACTGCCCGTCCGCATATTTCAAGGGTTCTCTGCTGTTTTGGTGAATTATCGGCTATATCTGTAAATGAAACGCCAAAATCTTCCATTTGAGCAGAAAGCTCGGCAATTTCCTGCTTTGTTGCTTCACGGGCTTCAATTTCACCGTAGTCATCGCGTGTATCACTGATAGAATCTATAAGCTCAGTTTTTTCATCATCTGATGTATATAAAAAAATATTTCCGCTGTTTCTTTTTTCTTTACGATAATTATCTATGAGGCGGTTTTTGATATGCAATGCAGCAAATTTCAGAAATGAGCCCCTCAGCTTTGAGTAATTGCGTATAGCCTCATAAAAGGCAAACATTGCAATACTCAGTTCATCATCGCTCTGATAAGGAGAACGATTGAGAAATTTTGCCGTTTCAGCCTTTATAAACGGCATATAGTCAGATATAAGCTTATCAGCTTCACGGCTATCCGTTTTCGCCAGATTTACCCTGGCAATAATCTCATGAGTTTCGGAGTTCATTTCGCACCTCCTCTTATTATATAGTATACGCAAGCAAATCCAAATTTTCGGGGTATTCTCTATATTTATTATATAATATTATACCAACTTTCGTCAAGTTGTTTTGTGCGATTTCTCCATTAAATATTCAAATATTGCGATTCACTTATAATCCGTATCATATTATTTCCTCACATAAAAAAGCTTAAAAATCACATTATTATTTCATAAGGGGTTCTCTTAAAACCGAAACACGAGCAGCATTCCGTATATGACATATATCAGTTGCAAGGCGACAAACCGCAGTAAATGATGTTTGTCATAGGAAGTCTGCCGTGAGGGAGGTTTTTAGAGGTTCCCATAATACAATTCAAACTGCAATGAAGGGATACAATGAATACAATAAAAAATTTTCTCATTGAAACTGTTGTACTTACTGCCGCAATTGTCGGGTGGGGAATTCTTATAACACTTCGATTCGTTAAAAGCATCAGCAGTCAGTACATGAAATAGTTAAAGGCTTCCGCACAAAACGGAAGCCTTTTTAAGTTTGTATATTTTTATGTACCTGATTCCCAATATTTTGAATAAGTTCCATTTAATTCAAGAAGTTTGTCATGAGTTCCTTCCTCAATTACACTGCCATTATTCATAACATAAATATAATCACAATTTTTTATTGTTTTAAGTCTGTGAGCTATAATAATACATGTCATATCCTTAGAGATATTATCAAGCATACTCTTAATACTTTCTTCAGTAATAGTATCAAGATTACTTGTAGCTTCATCCATAATCAATATCTCAGGATTTCTAAGCAAAGCTCTTGCAATAGCAATTCTCTGTTTTTGACCGCCTGAAAGATTATTACCATTTTCTTCAAGCACAGTATCATATCCCATTGGCAATTGTTCTACAAAATCATCTAACTTACACATACTGCATACTTCTGCAATTCTCTCATCTGAAATTGTATCATCACCCATTTTGAGATTATTACGTATTGTATCCGAGAATAAAAATACATTTTGTGAAATATAAGCTATATGATTTCTGATTGTCTCCACTGAATACGACGATAAATCCTCACCCTCTATAGTGATAGTTCCGTTTTCCTGCTCATAGAACATCATCAGAAGTTTAGCAAGGGTTGTTTTACCACATCCGCTTTCACCTACAATGGCGGTCTTCTTACCTTTAGAAAACTTCATATTGATATCTTTTAATACAAGTTCTCTGTTACCATATCTGAAATCAACATTTTTAAACTCAATATTTCCATTGATATGAATATCATTTTCTGCATCGTCACGCACTTCAATATCTGCATCAAGAATATCATTGAGACGTTCAGCAGCTACAACAGCTGTCTGAATTTCAGGCTGAAGATTTATAAGATTCTGCACAGGGTCAAGGAAATAACTTATAAGATAGTAGAAAGTAAATAAGTCACCTATAGAAATAACATTCTTTGCACATAGATAAGCACCTGTCCACAGAAGTACTACAATACCGGCTGAGGCTGTAAATTCCACTAATACTTCCTGCACATTGTATATTAAAGAGCCCTTAACAGCTTTATTTGCAAGCTTTGTATAAAGCGTATCAGTCTTTTTCTTTGCAATATCCTCATACTGATATGCCTTAACCGTTTCAATTCCGTCTATTGACTCTTTAAGATATGCTGTAACCTGTGCATCACTTTCCATTAATTCACGATTAACAGTTTTTATAGGTCTTTTGAAGCAGAACATAATAATTGCATACACGATCATTACTGTTAAAGTAATAAAGAATAAAGTTTTACTTATATATATCAGCATTATTCCGCATGCAATTGCCATAATTGTATCAAGCATAATAGTCAGCGTTGCTACTGATATGGCATTTCTGATTTTTTCTGTATCAGAAAATCTTGAAATGAATTCACCCGTTTTTCTCGTGCCGAAGAAACTTGCAGGCAAATCAACGAGATGATTATAATATCCAAGGGTTAAAGGTATGTCCACTTTCTTTGCAGTAAGTGCGAGCATATAGCCACGCATAACCTGCAATATACCTTTAAGTATATATAATAGAATTATTGATATACAGACTGTATTAAGATTTGCAAATACGACCTCCAGTTTTTCGCTGAGACTTTCAATAAGCCTTGCTACTGCTCCCTGCTCTTCTTCCGATTCTTCAGAATGGTCATGTTCTTCTTCGCAGTTTTCGTCTTCACATACTATCTCATCACCCTCAGCTGTTACCATTGCAGAATTCAGCACATATTCAAAAACAAGGGAACCGGAAATATTTATAGCAGATACTATGATAGACAAAACAAATACAAATACGAGCATTTTTTTCTGCGATAAAATATATCTGAAAAATTTTGTAAAGGAACCTTTTCTCTCGTTTCCGCAATTGAAATTTTCGTTTTTTTCAAATGTAACTATCTGTCCCTGCCATTGATTTTTGAAAATCTCAACAGGCATATGAGTTATTCTTGTTTTTCCTGGATCGCCTATTATTACATCATCATTTTTTATATCATAAACAACGATATAATGTTCAAACATTTCTTCATTAACTATTCTTGCGATAAACGGGAATTTTATTTCTCCGTCCTTGATTCCTTTAAAAAGTTCATCAGCTGTGCCCTCAAGAGCGTCCGCGTCCAGTCCGATTTCTTTTGCACCTGTTACAAGACCGTATATATTCGCGCCCTGATTATCTACTTTTATCAGTTCCCTGAATCTTGCAATAGGAAGCTTTAAACCGTAAAAATCACTTATCATAGAAAGACATGCCGCACCGCAGTCTTTCTCGTCGTGTTGTTGAATGTGTGGGTATTTCATAAACTAATCTCCAATATTAAATATAAAGATATCAAAGGTCAAAGGACTTGCATCGAAATATGCAAGTCCTTTGATTGTAATCATAGTTTTTAATTAGCCGATAAAATAAGCGTTATGTCCGGTATTCCAGAAATTATGATCAACTACCCACATTTTAGCAGCCTTCTTCTGATACCATTTAAAAATCTTACTACTCTTACAAACTGGACACCATGTACCCCAGCCACCATTAGCAGCCTTCATAGCCTTTTCATTCATCTTTTTCATAGTTATTTTACCTCCTTTTATTATTTGAAACTTGCGTTCCATATATTAATTATACAACTTTTGTCAATTGTTGTCAATATGTTATTTGCACAAATAATCGTATGTGTATTATTCATTTTTATAACGTTTATCAACATTTATTTAAACCAAAAGGACTTTCGCAAATCGAAAGTCCTTTTTTTATAGGCTTTAAATTAATAATCAATTACCATTTAAAAATCTTCTGCCATAGACACAAAAATATTTCATATGATTGTTATACACACAAGCCACAGCAAATGCTGTAAGAGCATTATACTTGTATGTCTTACCGCAAACACAGTAGTACTCTCCACCGCCATTTACAGCCTTCATAGCCTTTTCGTTCATTTTCTTCATAATTATTTCCCCTTTGTTTATTATTTGAAGCATTCGCTTCATGTATATATTATACTACCTTTGCATATAAATGTCAATTGGATATTTATACAAATATATAGATTATATTAAAATAAAGTATTACTATATTGCATAAATATGACGGTATATCAAAAAACAATTGCTTTTTTAATAATGCAACCCTCTTAATACATGCAAATATAAATAAAAAAGGACTTTCAAAAATTGAAAGTCCTTTTTAATTATTAGCCATACATTTCTTTCCATAACTGACTGCCGCCTTGAGTACAATTCTTCATATGAAAATCGAAGAGAATTGCCGCTCTAATAGCAAAAGACCAATCATAGTAGAACTTTCTACCGCAAACGCAACGGTAATATCCGCCGCCATTTACAGCCTTCATAGCCTTTTCGTTCATTTTCTTCATAATTATTTCCCCCTTGTTTATTATTTGAAGCATTCACTTCATGTATTAATTATACAACTTTAGACTATTATTGTCAATGTATTATTTATATATATTTTTATCAACAATTTCGTATATTTTAACGAAATTATTTAAAAGGCTTCCGTTTTATACAGAAGCCTTTTAACATTATCTTCACCTACTCTGCTTTAGGATTAACAAGGCAAGCCCCTGCAATCATCCAGAAAATCGGAGTAAAAGCGGTACTGCTACAGCATATCAGGAACAGCAGAGCGCCCATAGCTGTTATAAGAGTTACAGCAAGAGTTACTTTGTTCTTTCTCTTCTTGTAATTACCGAATCCTATAGCAAGCACTACGAGAACAGCCGCCGCAAAAGCTATAGCTGAGGGAATACCCCTTGTCGCCGCTGTGTTGAGATATTCATTGTATACCCTGTCAAATGAACCCTTATTGAATATTGCAACATCCTCAACAGAAGCAGTTTCAGGATTTTCTATGCCGTAATTGTGAATCTGCGGATATACCAACTGGTCGGGACCTGTACCCGTCAGCCCATTAGCACTGATGATATTCATTGCTTTACGGTTAAGGGTATAATACACATCATATGTATCGTCAATATCAACCAGTTCAGAATCAAAATCTCCGCTTGAATTTATTCGCATATAGCTGTCAGCAAACCAAAGAATACGTCCGTCGTATAAACGATAACTGTCGATATCCCCGATTAAACCGCTATTTACTATAACTACTGAAACAACGGCAGGAATAATCGCACCGAATACAGCCAGCAAATTCTTCTTAGGAGCCTTAACCGCAAGTATCATTACAATTCCCGCAATAACAGCAAGTACAATACCGCATATTCCAACAAAGGAATAAGTAAACATTATTACAAAAGCTGACAAGCATATATTGATTATGCAAAATATCTTTGATTTCTTCCCCTCAAAAATAGCAAGTCCCATAAACGCCGCCGCAATTGTTATACTCAACACCATAGCCAGAAAAATCGGCGACTGTGACAAGCCCGAAGCCGCATTTATTGCAAGATTCAAGGAAACCTTTGAATAATCGCTGAATTCTCCTTTAAATATCTGAACAAGTGAAACAACACTATTAAGCAAACCATTTCCCAGTATTCCGTACAGCAGGTAATTTCTTGGCTTATCCCCTTTTAAAGAGGCAGCAGTTAAAAAAAACGATGCGTAGAAAAGCAGAGCAAGTACGCCCTCGTTTCTGCCGGGGAATCCGTTTAAAGCTACATTCATATCATACGAATTAATCATGGATACAAGCGCCCAGATAAGCCCGAAGCCAACTGCTCCCACAGGAAAAAGAACAGCCTTGCTTATATATTTCTTCATAGCTCCGATAAGAGCAAGAACCATGCAGAATACGCCTCCAAGCGTCATGCCAATAGATGTCATGACGTACACCTTATCCCCTGTTATAAGAGGTATCGCTGACGACAGTGACGTAAGAATCACTGTCAGCACAAGTACCCATGAAGAAAGCTTTGAATACTTTTCCTCTGTCATGTTCAGTATAAAATTAGATTTTTCAGATGAATTAAAGAGCTGTTTTGCCATTTTAAACATTCCTCCTTACAAAAAAACTGCGGACGTTGCCATCCGCAGTAATTCACTTATTTAGCGTAGTCAGTAACCCTGCTCTCTCTGATGAGGTTGACCTTGATCTGTCCGGGATAATCCATTTCAGCCTCAATCTGCTGTGCAATCTGTCTTGCAACGAGCACCATTTTCTCATCATTGATAACTTCGGGAACAACCATAATTCTGACTTCACGTCCTGCCTGTACAGCAAAGCACTTTTCAACTCCGTTGTAAGAAGTGCAGATTTCCTCAAGCTTCTGAAGTCTCTTGATGTAGCTTTCGTAGTTCTCACTTCTTGCGGCAGGTCTTGCAGCGGATATTGCGTCGGCTGCCTGTACAATACAAGCAATGACAGTCTTAGGCTCAACGTCGTTGTGATGAGCCTCAACAGCATGGATAACAACTGCGTTTTCGTTGTACTTTTTACATACATCGACACCAATCTGAACGTGTGATCCCTCAATTTCCGAAGTAAGAGCCTTACCGATATCGTGGAGAAGTCCTGCGCGTCTTGCCATATTTGCATCAACGCCCAGTTCAGCCGCCAGAACTCCGCAGAGCTTTGCAACTTCAATAGAGTGGTCAAGTACGTTCTGTCTGTAGCTTGTACGGAATTTGAGTCGTCCGAGGAGCTTGATAAGCTCATGGTTGATTCCATGAACATTTGTTTCGATTACTGCACGCTCACCCTCCTGCTTGATACGGTACTCGACCTCACGGCGAGCCTTATCAACCATTTCTTCGATACGTGCGGGGTGAATTCTTCCGTCAGCTATAAGCTTTTCAAGAGCGATTCTTGCAACCTCACGGCGAATTTGGTCAAAGCATGAAAGCGTAATAGCCTCAGGTGTATCGTCAATAATAAGGTCAACTCCTGTAAGAGTTTCGAGGGTTCTGATATTTCTTCCCTCACGACCGATAATACGTCCCTTCATTTCGTCGTTGGGCAGGGGAACAACGGAAACTGCCGCCTCCGAAACCTGATCTGCCGCAACCTTTGCGATAGCAAGAGATATCTGATTTCTTGCCTTCTCGTTGCATTCGTCCTTGAGCTGCTGCTCATAAGCCGCGATCTTGACAGCCTTTTCATGCACAAGATCGTCTTCCAGCTTGGAAAGTATGTATTCCTTAGCCTGATCCTTAGTAAATTCCGAAATACGTTCCAAAACGTCCATTTCGGATTTTTTGATCTGTTCTGCTTCCTTGAGTTTTTCATCGGCACTCTTTATCTTCTGATTAAGAGTTTCTTCTTTTTTCTCAAGGTTATCTGTTTTCTTGTCGAGATTCTCCTCTTTCTGCTGCATACGCCTTTCCTGACGTGACAGCTCAGATCTGCGGTCCTTGATTTCCTTATCCGCTTCACTGCGAAGCTTGTGAATCTCATCCTTTGCCTCTACGAGAGCGCTTTTCTTCTTAGCATCAGCGTCCTTTTCAGCATCGGCAACGATACGCTCAGCCTGTTTCTCGGCAGAACCAACCATAGCCTCTGCTTCACGCTTACGCTGTTCAACACCTGCTGCAACGCCTTTTTTGTAAGCCATAAGACCGCCTACAGCCGCACCGGCAATTAAAGCGACAAGTATAAGCACAATAGCAATAATAGGATCCATACAGTGCATTACCTCCTTAGCAATATTATTAGTTTGTATAATTTAACGTATACTGCTTCGGGCGGTGAATGCCGCATTATTTTATTCATTTGTAGTATATATTGACAAGGTAAATTCCCTGAAAAAGCCGGACATTCCGTCCGTATTTGTTTATATATCCTATTCAGATTATTTCTTTATTATCTGAAATGATTTAAAACAAAGCTGCATTACTGCCTGAAAGCAATACTTCTGCAAAATACAACATAATTATTATACACTTTTTTAAGACATCTGTCAATAGATTTTCAGTGAATTTATTACAAAACAGTAAAATTTAAATTTATTAATTATGAATACACCTTTTATAATTTATTCGCATTTATCAAATTGAGCTTATAAATACAGAATAATTGTGCAAATTAACGGTAATTCACTTTAATTTGCTAAAAAAGGTTGAATTTTTCGCCTTGCTATGCTATAATTAATTCAATAGGCTTTTTTCGCGCTCTGTGGAAAAAAGCTGCTAATCTTGGCGTGACTGTATGCCGAAAATACAGTCCATAACGGATAGGAGTAACCATGTTTCTTCCCGATTTTTTCACATCACTTAATCTGACAAGTGCAGAAAATCCGAATCTTTTTCCATTTCCATTCAAAATTCACTTAATCTTCTGTATTGTCGGATTTTTCTTTTTTATAATCAGATTTATATACGATAAAAAGCCATATCAGGCAATTTTAGCCCTCGCAATCCCATTTTCCATGACTTTATGGCTTTCAGAAAGCAGAGTATGGTTCTATACTGTAGGCATAATTGAGCTTTTACTTATCCTTGCCGCCAGTATTTCATCTATCGTTTACAACATCAAGCATCCACAGCCTAAGGAAGCCAAAAAAGCTGAAAACGAAAACGTTACTTCCGATAACAACAATGAGGCTGAATAATTATGAATATCGTTATTCTCGACTGGTCTACCATGTGCGCAGGAAATGACCTTTCCCCCGATGTTTTCAAGGACTACGGTGATGTAAAGTCATATTCCCTGACAGCTCCCGATGAAGTAATTTCCCGTATTAAAGATGCCGAAATCGTCCTCTGCAACAAAGTACTCATTACCAAGGAGATAATAGACAGCTGTCCGAATCTGCGATACATCGGACTTTTTGCCACAGGCTTCAACAATATTGATGTTGAATATGCCGCTGAAAAGGGCATAACCGTATGCAACGCAGGACAGTACTCCACAAATGCTGTTGCACAGCAGGTTTTTGCCTATATTCTCGACTATTGCAGCCGTATCCGCGACTACGGCAACGCCGTAAAAGAGGGCAGCTGGGAAAGCTCACCTTGCTTTTCATATTTCCCTATTCCAACAGCCGAAATGCAGGGCAAAACTTTGTCTATTGTAGGATTTGGCTCAATCGGAAAAAAAGTTGCAGAACTGGGAACAGCATTTGGCATGAATATATTAATCAGCACAAGAACTGCTCCCGAAAACTGTCCCTATGAGGTATGTGATTTAGACACAGCAGTTAAAAATGCCGATTTTCTCACATTCCACTGTCCCCTTACAGATAAGACCAAGGGCATGATAAATGCTGATTTATTGGCTAAAATGAAGAAATCTGCTGTACTTATCAACACATCAAGAGGACCTGTCGTTAATGAGACAGATTTGTCAGAAGCCCTCACAAACGGCACAATTTCCGCGGCTTATCTGGACGTTCTCGAAAAAGAACCAATGTCTCCCAATACTCCGCTGAAAAACGCGCCAAACTGCGTAATTACGCCACATACAGCATGGGCGGCATACGAAACACGAGTTCGTCTGCTGAACATCGTAAGTGAAAATATAAAAAAATGGCTCGACGGTAAGCCACAGAATAAAGTTAATTAATATAAGGAAATGATACAAATGAGGAACAATTCCGATAAAAAAAGAATCGTCATCAAGCTCGGTACTTCTACCCTTGCTCATAGCACAGGCAAGCTGAATATAAGACGCATGACAAATCTTGTCCGCGTTATCTCCGACCTCCACAACTCCGGAAAAGAGATAATTCTCGTATCCTCCGGCGCTGTGGGACTTGGTTCAGGCAAACTTGGTCTCCCCTCTAAGCCAAAGGAAACCAAAATGAAACAGGCTGTAGCCGCAGTAGGACAGTGTGAGCTCATGCATATCTACGACGATATGTTCGAAAAATACAGCGTTACTGTGGGACAAATTCTTCTTACAAAAACAATTATCAACAATCCCAACCACTGCGAAAACTTCAAGAATACCGTGGAAACTCTCGTAAGCATGGGTGTTATTCCAATTGTAAACGAAAACGATTCCATTTCAATCGATGAGCTGGAGCTTGAAATCGGCGAAAACGATTCACTTTCTGCACTTGTTGCCTCACTTTCAAGTGCAGATTTGCTGCTGATACTTTCAGATATCGACGGTCTGTATACCTGCGACCCCCGTATAAATCCCGATGCCAAGCCAATTTCCTACGTTGAGGAAATCACTCCGGAAATTGAAAATGCCGCAGGAGGCGCAGGCTCAAAGCTTGGCACAGGCGGTATGTCAACAAAGATAAATGCCGCTAAAATTGCCACAGAAGCAGGAATTGATATGGTAATTATGAACGGCAAAAATCCAGAACTTCTGTACGATTTGTTTGAAAACAAAGAAATCGGCACATTATTCAAAGCAAAATAATTAACAAGAGGTGAATATTATGAGCTACACACTTGAACTCGGAAAAAAAGCAAAGGCAGCTGAACCTGTTATCGCAGGCGCTTCCACAAATCAGAAAAATGAGGCTCTCGCGGCTATTTCAAAGGCTCTTATTGCAAATACAGCCCTTATCATAGCCGAAAATGAAATAGACCTCATCGCCGCAAAGGAAAACAATATGTCCGCGGCTATGCAGGACCGCCTTAAACTTGACGAAAACCGTATTGCAGGCATTGCAAAGGGCGTTGACGAAATTATTGCCCTCAACGACCCAATCGGTCAGGTAATCGACGGATTTAATCGTCCCAACGGCTTGCGTATCACAAAAACACGCGTTCCCATGGGCGTTATTGGAATTATTTTTGAATCCCGTCCAAATGTCACCGTAGATGCGGCGGCACTATGCCTCAAAGCAGGAAACTGCGTTATCCTCAAAGGCGGCAAAGAGGCTATAAACTCCAATATCTGCCTTGGAAAAATTATGCGTGAGGCTCTTGAATCCTGCGGTCTCCCTGCCGATATTATCCAAGTTGTAGAGAATACATCCCGTGAGACTACAAACGAGCTTATGAAGCTCAACGGTTATGTTGATGTACTTATCCCAAGAGGAAGCGCAAGACTTATTCAGGCTGTTGTGACTACAGCAACGGTACCCGTTATTGAGACAGGCGCAGGTAACTGCCACGTATACATTGACGACTCAGCTGATATGGATATGGCGGTGGATATTACGGACAACGCTAAAACTCAGCGTCCCTCAGTGTGCAACGCTATTGAATCACTTCTTGTTCATAAGGACGCTGCGGAGACTTTTCTCCCCCTTATTGCGGAACGTTTCAAATCTCACAGTGTAAAAATCTATGGTTGTGACAAGACTATCAACATTCTCGGAGATTCCGTTGAAAAAGCAACAGAAACAGAGTATGCTACTGAATTTAACGATTTTACTATTGCTGTAAAGGTTGTGGATTCAATCGACGAAGCAATCGCCCATATCCGCAAGTACAGCACACGCCATTCCGAGTGTATCGTTACAAGATCCCTTGAATCCGCGCGTAAATTCCAGAATGAAGTTGATGCAGCGGCTGTTTATGTAAACGCCTCCACACGTTTCACCGACGGAGGAGAATTCGGATTCGGTGCAGAAATCGGAATATCCACACAAAAACTTCATGCAAGAGGTCCAATGGGACTTACAGAGCTCACAACAGTTAAATATCTTATTGACGGAAACGGTCAGATTAGATAAATCCACGCGGCAACCGCCGCAAAACTATTTTGTTTGATTTTTTAAGGAGATATATATGGCTATCAGAAAAGATATTGACGATATGCTTAATAATCTGAAAGACGGCAAATCTCTTGAACTGCCGACAACACCCCCTAAAAAGCCAGCCCAGCCCATTCAGCCTGTTCAGGAGAAAATGAACTCTGCATCGCTGGACGAACTGCTTACCTCACTTATCGGCGACAGAGGCAGTGAAACAGCTGCTGAGCCCTCCGCCGAACCTGAGATAAAGCCCAGAAAAAAGAAAATCGTCATAAACCATGAACTTCCCGATTATGAGGCTATCAGAGAAGCTGAATTGAAAAAAGACGCTGAACGCGCCGAGGCTGAAAAACAAGCTGAAAGAGAACAGCTCAAAGCCGAGCGCGAAGCTGAAATGGCACGTATTAAAGCTGAACGCAAAGCTGCTGAGGAAGCCGAACTGGCACGCATTGAGGCTGAACGCAAAGCTGCTGAGGAAGCCGAACTGGCGCGCATTGAGGCTGAGCGCAAAGCTGCTGAGGAAGCCGAACTGGCACGCATTGAGGCTGAACGCAGAGCCGCTGAGGAAGCCGAACTGGCACGTATTGAGGCTGAGCGCAAAGCTGCTAAGGAAGCCGAACTGGCGCGCATTGAGGCTGAACGACAAGCTGCTGAGAAAGCCGAACTGGCGCGCATTGAGGCTGAACGCAGAGCCGCTGAGGAAAATGAAATTCAGCCTGTTGATTCCGATGATATTATGGCAGAGGCCATTTCAGCCGTTGCAAACGAAGACGCACCGGACGAGGAATACGACATAGAGCAAGAATTTGCCGAGTTACTTGAAGAAGAACGCAAATTCCGTTTCTTTAAGAATTCACCTCGCAAAAAAGAAAAGAGAGAAAAATTTGCTGAATCCGAAACCCAAAAGACAGGATTCACAGAAGTTCTCCACAATATTCTTGATGAAGAACCAGACGCAATTTTAAATCAGCGCAAAAACCTCACTGAGTACGAAAGCGCACCTAAAAAAGATCGCATCAAAAGAGGTTTTTACGCAGTTTTTGGCGTGATCTTCTCACTTCTCGCCTGCGTTGGACTTGTTACAGTTATCGCAAAGGGAATTTCACTTTTCAATAGCTACTCATCGGGTGAAACACGTAAAGAGGGCTTTGAAAATGTTATTTACCCCGCTGTTATTATGGATATTGAATCATTTAAATCCCCTGCTGAGCTTCCCTCTGAACAGATTCTTACTGCCGCTATCTGGTCTATGATTATGACCGACGGCGTTACAGAACAGTATGAGCTGACATTTGACGTTGTAATTATTCCTGCCGCAGATGTGGAATCCTACGCTGTAAAGCTTTTCGGAGACACACTCCCTGAGCTTACACATACAACCGTAGGCCCTGCTGAATCCAGATTTTACTACAACGAGGAAACAAAGTCCTATAATGTTCCTGTTGCTCCTGTGACTTACACATACGCTCCCGAAATAAAGGAAGCAACTCAAAACGGCAACGAATATACGGTTAAGGTTGATTACATCGACGAGCTTCCCTCATGGCTTCCTAAGACATCTTCAAAATCCGTGAAGTTCACCCTGACGGAAAGCAATGGCGAATATCAGCTGAAGTCCATGGAGATACTTACAACCAGCACAAATGCGGTTTAATTTACGATATATAAACGGCATTCGGAAGAAATTCCGGATGCCAAAATTTTTTTTGAAAAAATTTCTCAAAAACCCTTGACAAATGTCTTTTTATGTGGTATAATATTAAAGCAGTCAGGAAATGATGCAATGCGAGTGTGCTGGAATAGGCAGACAGGCACGTTTGAGGGGCGTGTGTCGAAGGACGTATGGGTTCAAGTCCCATTACTCGCACCAAGTTCTCTACCAATTGGTAGGGAACTTTTTTTATGTCCAAACCTCCCCGAGCAAAATCGGGGAGGTTTTTCATCTACTGTCAATTCCTAAAATTCTATTGTTTCAGAGATATGTATACACAAAAAACGCGCCCTCCCGATTGGGAGAGCGCATTATTTAAATCGTTACAGCATTAATATAATAATTCTTATTACTTAGAAAGAGCAGCGTACTCGTCAGCAGTCATTGGGAACTGTGAGGTCTTAACAACACCTGCGTCTACTGCCTTGATAGCAATAGCGTCAGCAGTTGTGATACCGCCCTTGTTGTCGATAACGTCGCCGTTAGCAGCACCCTGTGCTGAAAGTGCATATTTATCAGGGTTACCAATTGACTGGAGGATAGCTGTAGAGTCAGCAATTGTTACCTTGCCGTCACAGTTAGCGTCACCCCAGAGAACATCACCTGTTGGAGGCTCTGTCTTATCGTCCTCACCAGGATCAGGATCAGGATCGGGAGTTGTAGTTTCCATATCAATTGGATCTACATGAGGTGTTACATCTGGGAAGAGAAGTGCCATTGTACCATATGTCATGATAGCATCGCCCATGTGCCAGAATCTGTGGAGCTTGAACTTATAATCCTCAGTTTCACCTGTAGCATCATAAACCTTCTTACACTCCTGATACATAGGATCCTTAGCATAGCTCTCACGGATAGAGCTGAATGTAGCGCCGGGCTCAAGAACAGAACCGTCAGGCATTGTTCCGCTATAGTAATCAGGAATATAAACTTCCTGCTCGAAGATTCTCTTAAGTGAACCGTTGCAATCCTCATATGAGATACCGATATCATCACGACCGAGACCCCACTGAGCTGTCATAAGTCTGTTAGCGAGTAACAGAGCCTGCTCACCACGTGAAGAACCACCTGTCTGTGCAGCATCTGCAGATGTGTCATTAGCAGCAGCGTAGAAGATAAGTGTATTACAGAGTGAAGATACACAACCGATATCTCCCATACCGTAGTTTCTGATTGTACATGTAAGACCGCTGTTAGCATCGGGATCATACTTACCTGACCATGTCTCAGGCTGACCCTTCCAGTCAAGAGTTGCAGGAATAGCGTATGCGAGCTCGTTACCGTCTTCAGTTACATAGTTGAACTGTGTATTCTCAATGAACCAGTCAATCCATCTGCTGAGGAGTGCTTCGAGAGCTTCCTCAAGGCTTAAGCCGCCGAATGTCTGACCGGAAGCGAGATCGCCGTTTGAGCTCTTCTTAACATAGTAGTAAAGCTCAGCAAGACGCTGTGTTGACCATACCTGGTTACCGATCCAGTGGTTAGAACCTGGGTCAGCATATACAGGGTGCTCAACGTAAACCATGTCATAGAATGTAGACTCATCAGCGTCATACTTCTCATACTTACCGTTCTTGGAGTTTGTACATCCACCAGCGTAAGGACCATTAGCGGACTGGAGCCAGAGATACATTTCAATCTGTCTCTTGAGTGACTCTTCGTAGTCAGACTGGAAGTTCTTTGTCTTGATACCGCTTGCCATGTTATCGTCATATGCGAGAGCATAAGCAGCAAGAGGGTTCTGATAGAACTGGTGAGAGTGTGAACAACCGATCTGCCAAGCCCACTGGTAATCACCGTAGCTTGCTGTAAGAGCGCCGCCCCATGATGTATACCAAGACATGAGGTAGTGCTGGCTCTTAAGGCCTGCAGAGGATGAAGCCATATTCTGGCAGCCGATTTCCTTATAATACTTATCGAACATGTCGTTACGGCACTGGTCACCCATCTTACCAGCAAGGTAAGAGAGCTCGCCGCAGTCTACGCCGAAGTTGCTTGCAAAATAAACAGCCTGAATAGCACGGTCCTCAGCGTCAGGAGCGTTAGTAAATGAATACTGTGGTGGAACCTTATCCTTACCATTGAAGATAGCCTTGATACCGTTACCGTCATCTCCCTGACCGCTGCTTGTCATACCATACTTGAGCTCTTCAAGACATGGATGAGGAACTGTTTCGAAACAGGACTCCTGCTCACCTCTCTGGAATGTGTTAATGAATGTGAACTGTCCCTTGCCTCCGCCGAAGCCATACCAGTCATCAACGTCAGCGAGCCAGTGCATGAGGTAGTAACCGTTATCACCAGCATATGAAGACTTCATGTCTGCATAAATTGGGTTCAGAGCGTCTGTACCGTTCTGTGTTGCAGGATAGAGTGAAGGATCATTTTCCTCAGTAGCTGTATCAGCCTTGAGCTTCTCCTGCTCGAAGATTGTCTCATACTTTGTGTCAGCACCGTAAGCATTCTCAGACCAACCAGGAATGATAGCTTCAAGAGTTCTCCAACCCTTTTCCATGTGCTTCTCAGAATCGCTGATAACACCCTTCTGAGCGAGAACATCGTGCATAGCTGTAACCCAAGCCATGTAGGACATAGCCTCAGAAGTTGTCTCGTGACCGTAGTCAGGAGCCTCAACTACGAGTGTTTCAACAGCGTGGTAAGGAATACCGAAAGAATCGCCGTTTGTCTGTGGGCTCATGTAGCCGTTCTCAACACCGTTTACGATAACGTCCTCATAAAGAGCCTCGAACATTGCAGCATAGGACTCGTTAGCGCCGCCTTCTTTAGCATATGAATTAGGCTCAAATGCTGCAGATGCGAAAGCAGGAACGATAGCTGTTGCTGTCATTGCAGCGGAAAGAATACCAGCTGCAAGAGCTTTGTTTTTCTTGCTTATCATTGTTTTTTAACCCCTCTCAATAGATTATTTGGTTATAAAAGGTTTTGTTCCGCTGATACAACGGAACGCGTATACGAAAATACTTCGTACACTGTGAAAAGCCGTAAGACTTAACACAATTCTCAAACTATTTTCATTATTATTATAAAGCATATTTTTCTTAAAGTCAACAGCTTGGCGGATTTTAACTAATGCGTTGAGATTTTTTTGTTGCAATGCACAATTCGATAAGTCATTTTTGTGTATTTTGACCACCTCGATATTTTTATAAAATCATTATTTGTTGCTATTATGTGAACAAATTTCGATATTTTACCTTTAACACAAGATTCATCCCGTATACAAGAGGTTTTCACCATATCTTCACCAATATTATATATAATTTTTACATATTCTTAAATAGTTCTTTTTGTGCATTTTTTTGAATTTAACATTTTATACACAATTTATTCATTTCACGTACACAAAAATTTGAGATAATACTATAGATAATGAGATAGTGTATTCTGTGTCCCTCCCTCATCGATGCAGCACACATATTTCTACATTATTATAATATGTATACATACTTCCCTCAGTTTATACATACAATAACCGCTTATGCGAAAACTATACTATAAGGAGGAATATCATGATCACTATTGAAAATCTGACCAAGTATTACGGCAGCAACCGTGCCGTAAACAATATTAGCTTTACAATAAACGATAATGAAATTCTTGGCTTCCTCGGACCAAACGGCGCGGGAAAGTCAACAACCATGAACATGATAGCAGGCTTTCTGCCTATGACAGCAGGTAAAGTCACTATCTGCGGAAACGATATCACCAAAGAGCCCGTAAAGGCTAAGAAGAATCTGGGATATCTTCCCGAAATCCCCCCTGTTTACCCTGATATGCGAGTAAGAGAGTATCTCTCATTCTGTGCAGGTCTAAAACGTATTCCCATGACTAAAAAGTCCGAAGAAATCAAGCGTGTAATGAATCTGCTGAAAATTACCGATGTAAAGGACAAGCTTATCAAGAATCTCTCAAAGGGTTATAAGCAGCGTGTGGGCTTTGCTCAGGCACTTTTAGGCAACCCGAAATTCCTTATCCTTGATGAACCAACTGTTGGTCTTGACCCCAAACAAGTTACAGAGGTAAGAAGTATTATCAAGGATCTGAAAAAAGAACATTCCGTAATTTTCAGTTCTCATATTCTCTCGGAAGTTTCCGCGGTGTGCGACAGAGTTGTTATTATAAATAAGGGCGATATCAAGGCAATTGACACCATTGAAAACCTTGAAAAGCAGACAGGCGGAAGCCTTATTCTCCATATCAGAGTTAAAGGCAGCAGAACTGTTGCTTCAAATATCATAGAAATGACCGACGGCGTTAAGGAAATTACCAAAATCAACGTTGAGGGCGACGATGTCTATGAATTCACAGTTCAGCTTGATGGTGACGGTGAAGCAATCAAAAACAAAATCATGCTCGAACTTATGAACAACGGTATTCAGATTTCCGAAATCTTTACGGAAAAACCTGACCTCGAATCCGTATTTGTTAAACTTATTAACAGCAAATCCTCCAAATCAGGAATTGAGGAGCTGTTTGACGAAATTAAGGCTGAAAATCCCGATGCAACCGATGATACAGCCGATTCCGACAACGCTGAAAAGGAGGATAATGAGTAATGTTTTCTATTTATAAAAAGGAGCTCCAAAGCTTTTTCTTCACTCCCTTTGCCTACGTTGTATCCGCACTTTTCCTGTTTATGTTCACCTTCGTTTTCAACGGAGGGCTGGGAAATCTGGATCAGGCAACTTATTTCTTCTCATTCCCAAACGTTTTCTATAACGTTATTATCATGTTTATTTTCCTTATCCCAATTCTCACTATGAGAACCTTTGCAGATGAGAGAAAATTTGGCACAGAAGTCCTGCTCATGACCTCGCCGATTAATGTTGTACAGATTATAATCGGCAAGTATCTCGCAAATATAACCGTATTCATCTTCATGCTTGCAGGCTCACTTTTCTTCCCGATATATGCATCAATCAAAGGTGATGTCGTTGAGAGCCAGCTTATCTGTGCTTATCTCGGTTTTTTCCTTTGGGGTGCTATGTATATCGCAATCGGACAACTGGTTTCCTCATTTACGGAAAACTCAATTATAGCCGCTATACTTGGAGAAATCGTAATGTTTGTATTCCTCTTTGTCGATGACTTTGCCATGACTGAATTCATCGCACAGTATCCCGGATTACAGGCTGCTCTCTACGCTTTTGCGGCACAGCCCAGATTCGCTTACTTCTCTCAGGGCTTTATCAGGCTTTCAGATATTGTATTCTTCGTATCCGCTATTATTGTATGTCTCGTATGGAATTACATCTCCATTGAACAGAGACGCTGGAAAAGGGGGTAAGCAGCTATGGAAAAGAAGAAATTCAGTCTTACGGGTATTTTTGCCTTCGTGCTTGCAATCCTCATACTCGTTGTATTCATACCGCTTAATATGATTTTCTCATATTACGATAAGGTGTACGATATGACACCTTCGGGAAAATATTCCCTTGATCCCAAAACTGTGGAAATTCTCGATAAAACATCTGATAAGGAAATTGAGGTATACTTCCTCAATACCCTTTTCAACCTTAAAAATGAGCCTTTATGTCTCCCTCTTTATCACACATTTATGGAACTTGAAAAGAGAGACAATATCACGCTTACCTGCTTCAATCCAAATGAGGATACTGCTCTTGCGGAAACTCTTAATCCCACAGGCGTACTTGAAGTTAAGCTAAATGACGTATTTGTAAAATGCGGTGACACTATCCGCCGCATATCAGGAAATCTTTTCCAGACAGATGCAAACGGCGGTGATGTTTATGCCGGTGAAAACCTCATTGCAGGTGCTATATACCAGTGTACAACAGGAAGCCTTCCCACTGTGTACTTCCTTAAAGGCTACAGCGACAAGACACTCGACGGAAACTATTCAATCTACAGAGATACTGTCAGAACGGATAACTATGATGTTGAGGAACTCGACCTTGCAACTGTTGACAAAGTGCCAGATGATACAGCTATTATCTGTATTGCTGCTCCTAACCGCGATATAAGCGATTCTGACTGTAAAAAACTCAGCGATTATATCGACGAGGGCGGTAAAATTCAAATGCTTCTCTCCCCCTGCGATACAGAGGGCAGATTTGAAAATATTGAATTCCTCCTTGCTAAATTTGAAATTGGTATGGATTATAATATCCTCAAGGAAAAGAATTCAAAATGGCAGCTTCTTGACCTTAACTCCAAGCAGGTTGATAATTACTTTACTGTAACATATCCTGCAAAGGCTGAGGACTACACCGAGGACCTTACAACTGACCTGAACACTCTCATTGCTGACGGAACATATGATTCAGGCGTTTCAAATATCAGAAGCTTCTATGAGCTTACTTCATCGGGCGCTATGATTGAAAAAGCCTCAATTATTGAAAATCTTCCTACAGCTATGGACAGCGAGGAATATACCTGCATAAGCGAGCCCATGGGCGGTGACGCTATTACAGCAGCTGCGGCAAAAGAAAAATCAAATCAGCCTTTGATTATGGGTTACTACTCTTACAACAAGCAGACAGGCGCTAAGCTTATCGTACTCGGATGTGATGAACCTATCGATGATAACCTCCACGTTTCCTCATTCGGTACACGCCGTCTTGTTCAGTTCTCAAACACATGGCTTTATTCCAGCGATATCGACCTTGGTATCCAGAACAAATTCAACTCCTACGATACAATGATATTCGCTGACGGAAATGCAGCTTCAAGAACAATCAGAATGTTCTTCTTAGTTCCTGCTGTATTTGCAGTATTAGGTCTGCTTGTATGGCTGAAAAGGAGATATGCTTGATGAAAAAAGCGATTATTGCAATTGTTGCACTTTTAGCTGCCGCAGGAATTTCTATCGGAGCTTTTGTTGCAGTAAAATCTAAAAGTGAAAAAGAAACAAAACAGGAAGAAACTGCTCTGGCAGATAAAATCCTATTTGATTTTGACGCTAATGTTATAACAAATATTGATATATCCTGTACTGACGGGGATTATTCCTTTGAATATTCTAATAATGAATGGGTTCTCACTGAACACAGCGGTACAGCCTTTGACACAAATCAGACTGTTGTGCAGGGTATTGTCTCATTTATGGCAGGTTTGCAGGCGGTTGAGAGCTATGGTGAAGTAAATGACGAAAACAAGGTGACATATGGTCTTGAAAATCCATACATTGTTACATTGTCAGGAGATGCCGAACCATATACACTCTATCTTGGAAACGAGAGCCCCACAGGTGATTATTACTATGGCTATACAAACACAAAAAATACCATATATGCCATACCCTCTTCAATTATAAGCAATATCCTTGCTACAAGGCTTGATCTCAAAAACAGAGATTTCATTCCATATGCTACAGAGGAGATCATAGGTCTTGAGCTTGTCCGCGACGGTGAAACAATATACACCCTTGACTATAACGCAGATGAAAATTCATGGAAGCTTCCGGACAAGTACGATATGCTTTCGGTTGACCAGACAAAAGTAAGCAGTCTCCTTGCCGTAATAACACGTCTTACTGCGGAAACTATGCTTCCCGAGGACGAAAACGATATTACAACCTATGGCTTTGATAAGCCCATTGCCGAATTTATTGTAAAAGCCAACGACGGAACAGAAAAAACTCTTCTTTTCAGCAAATACGGTCAGCAGGCTGATATATACACATATGTTTACAATCAGGAGGCAAAACAGGTTGAAACTTTCTATGCAGGCGACCTGGATTTCATTGAAAAATCCCCTGTTGATTTCATTATGAAGAAAATTGAATGTGCAAATCTTCATGCTACTTCTGAATTTGAAATAATCAGTGATGACTTAAATGTTGAAATCTCACTCAATGCAAACGAAGACTGGGCAAAGTATAAGGATAATGATATCGACCTTGCAAATGCCAATATACTGAGCTATTTCGAGAATTTCTTCAACACTTTTGCTTATATTGCACTTGAGGAAATTGATGTTGATGCTTCCCCTGAACTTGAAAATCCCATTTTCACATCAAAATTCACAGATGTAAACGAAAAATTTACACAGGTTGATTTTGTGAAATCTGATAACGAAGAATTCTGCTATATCTTTGTAAACGAAGAATATACAGGAACTCTTGCAAGCACTGAATTCATAAACGGTGACGATTCAGTATCAGCGGCATTTGAGCTTTTCTGCAAACAGGCAGGCATCGAAGAATAATACACTAAGCGTAATGCCCTCCTTTTTCGGAGGGCATTTATTTTTAATATAAAAATTTATAATATCACTTGTAAAAAAACGGTTTATGTGGTATAATATATAAGGATAAGTATTCCACAAATTTAATGAAAAGGTGGTGCGGTTATGAATTCCGACCCTTACGGGAACAGTATGAATATTATGTTTATGGGATATATACCGCATCGTTGTATCTGCGTATAAGCTGATTCTCCATGCCTGTATATCTCGGAAACAGGTGAAAGGAGGAGTGTCTGCATTGCAGGCTAAGCTTTGCTATGATTAATTTCTATACTTACACAAACGGCAAAATGACATTGACAAACGAATTTTCCGAGGGATGCTGGGTTTCCGTTGTAAGCCCTACCCCACAGGAAATCAAGGAGCTTATCGAGGATTACGGCATTGACAGCGGTTTCGTTAAATCCTCATTGGACGAAGAGGAATCCTCCCGTATTGAGCGCGAGGACGACCAGACGCTTATTATTATTGATACCCCTGTATCCTCCACCGATAAGGACGATACGAAAATATTCTACACAATGCCTATGGGTATCATCATTACGGGAACAAATGTTTTTACCGTTTCTCTGCATGAAGCACAGATTATTGAGGAGGCTGTCCGCGGCACTATCCGCAACCTCCGTCCCGAATTCAAGACAAGATTTGTTTTACAGCTTCTGCTGCGTATTGCGGCGATGTTTCTGTACTACCTGAAACAAATCGATAAAATCTCATCTTTGGCGGAACAGCAGCTTCATAACGCTATGAAAAATGAGCTTCTTATGCAGCTTCTTGCCCTTGAAAAATCACTGGTTTATTTCTCCACCTCCCTCAAAGCAAATGAGGCGACTATCGAGAAAATTTTCCGCGGCAGAGTTGTAAAGCTATACGACGAGGATCAAGATTTACTGGAAGATGTGCTCATCGAGATGAAGCAGGCTATCGAAATGGCAAATATCTATACAGGGATTTTGTCCAGTATGACAGGCAGTTTCTCGTCGATCATCTCAAATAATCTGAATATCGTCATGTGGCGATTAACTATTGTCACCATTATTATGCAGATTCCCAATATGATTTTCGGCTTCTATGGTATGAATACCGCAGGTCTGCCCATTCCGTACACATGGTTCCCCAGTGCGCTGGCGGTGGCTGTGACGGCAATTGCGGCGTTTATATTGTTGAAGTGGAGAAAGAAATAAAATAAGAGAGGCGATATTTTTGGATTTAAATAATCTGAAACCAATTGAAGTATATCCTCCAGCCACTGAAAAAGAAATTGGACTTGCAGAACAAAAAATATCAAGAATTATTCCGCAGATATACAAGGATTTTCTGAAAATAACTAATGGTATGCTTCTCGATAACTGTGTGCTTTATGACACTGAAAGTATTGCTGAGATGTATAAAGTCCACGAATTTTCAGAATATGCTCCAGATTATATCAGCGTTGGAAATGATAACGGTGGCAGGGAAATTATAATAAAAGCTGAAAAAGACGCTGTTTTATGCGGACTTTTAGACGCAGGTTCAATCGGTACAGATGAGCCAAATTGGTTCGATTTTGCAGAATGGCTTGAAAATGGCTGTGAATTCATCGAAGAATACGAAATTGACCTTGCACGAAAAGGAAAAATCTGTATTGTCAGAATTCCTGATGAAAAAACAAAGTTTTTAACCGAAGCAAAAAAAATATTCTCACTTACTGTAACGGCAGGCGAACTTATGAAAGGTGTAAAAACTTTGCCGTATACTATCGTGGAAGATATAACCGGTGCACGGGCTCAGAAATTAATAAATGAAACTTCTTTTCGTGAGTGTTATAAATTCTTATAACACACTTCTGCGGCGACGTTCATATTGTTGAAGTGGAGAAAGAAATAATTAAGAATTGCAGGGACACGGTTGCCGTGTCCTTTTGTTTTGTGAAAATAAATTTAAGGGCGGATAATATCCACCCCTACTGCTAAAGGCTAACAGCTGACAGCTTCATTTGCAATGCAAATGCTTTTTTCCAAAAAAGCTTGACAAATCCGCTGATATGCTGTAAAATAGAATAGATGATTATTTCCAGAAGGAGAATAGAATTATGCTTAAAAATAACGAAAAAGTAATGGATAAAATCGTTGACCTTTGTAAATCCAAAGGTTATGTATACCCAGGCTCCGAAATCTACGGCGGACTTGCTAACACATGGGATTACGGCCCTCTCGGTGTTCTGCTTAAGAATAACATCAAGAACGCATGGCTGAAAAAATTCGTTCAGGAAAACAAGTATAACGTTGGTCTTGACTCCGCTATCCTTATGAATCCTCAGACTTGGGTTGCTTCAGGTCACATCGGCGGATTCTCCGATCCTCTTATGGACTGTAAGGAGTGTAAGACACGTCACCGTGCTGACAACCTTATTGAAGATTTCGACGGCACTAACGTGGCTGGCTGGACAAATCAGCAGATGACTGACTACATCAACGAAAAGGATATCGTATGCCCCAACTGCGGCAAGAAGAATTTCACAGATATCCGTCAGTTCAACCTTATGTTCAAGACTTTCCAGGGCGTTACTGAGGATAACAAATCCGAGCTGTATCTCCGTCCCGAGACAGCACAGGGTATCTTCGTAAACTTCGCTAATATCCAGCGTACAACACGTAAAAAGGTGCCTTTCGGCGTTGCTCAGATTGGTAAATCTTTCAGAAACGAGATTACTCCTGGCAACTTCATTTTCCGTGTACGTGAGTTCGAGCAGATGGAGCTTGAATTCTTCTGCAAGCCCGGTACTGACCTTGAATGGTTCAACTACTGGAGAAGCTTCTGTAAGGAATTCCTCCTTACTATCGGTCTGAAAGAGGAGAATATCCGTCTCCGTGACCATGACCCCGAGGAGCTTTGCTTCTACTCCAAGGCTACTACAGACTTTGAGTATCTCTTCCCATTCGGCTGGGGCGAGCTCTGGGGCGTAGCTGACAGAACTGACTACGACCTTACACAGCACATCAACACAAGCGGCAAGTCTCTTGAATACTTTGTCCCCGGAACAAACGAGAAGTATATTCCCTACGTTATCGAGCCATCTCTTGGCGTTGAGAGACTTTTCCTCTCTGTTGTTACTGAGGCTTACGACGAGGAAGAACTCATTTCCACTGACAAAAACGGCAACGAGAAGAAAGAGACACGTACAGTTATGCGTCTGCATCCTGCTCTTGCTCCTTATAAGTGCGCAGTTCTCCCACTGGTTAAGAAGCTCACTCCTAAGGCTGAGGAAGTATACGAAATGCTCTCCAAGAAGTTTATGTGTGATTTCGACGAAACGGGTACTATCGGTAAGAGATATCGCCGTGAGGACGAAATCGGTACTCCTTTCTGTATCACTGTTGACTTTGACACAATCGAAAAGGATAACTGCGTAACAGTTCGTGACCGTGATACAATGGAGCAGCAGCGTGTTGCTATTGACGACCTTGTTAAATTCCTCGAGGAAAAGACAGCACTTTGATTTAATGCGTAATTAATTAGTAGGGACTGCCTCTGGCAGTCCTTATTTTATTCGCATATATAAGTAAAGCCTTTAGCCTATAGCTATTAGCCGTTAGCTTTTCGGGGGATAATATCAGCTAAAGGCTAAGAGCTAACAGCTAACAGCTGATAATAATTTCAAGAAGTCCAAGAAGTCCGCTTTGCACACACATGTACCCTTGAACCTCTTGAAAATCAGCATAGAAAAATCCCCGAAAGCATTGCCCTCGAGGATTTTGTAAGAATTATTCTTCTACAGGTAATTTTGAAATAAGCTTAGCATCATATTTCTGAATTGCAAGTGCGTCTGCTGTTGTTACACCGCTTCCGGGAGCACAACAATCTGCATTAGCTGCACCCTCTGCTGAAAGCGCATACTTATCGGGATTTCCGAGAGACTGGAGAATAGCTGTTGAATCAGCTATCGTGACTTTACCGTCCATATTAGCGTCGCCGATAAGAGTAGCAGTACCGCCGCTACTGACAGTTGTTGTTACAGCAGGTGTTGTAGGCTTTTCTGTTGTTGTAACGGGCTTTGTTGTAGTTGTAGCAGGCTTTGTTGTAGTTGTAACAGCAGGCTTTTCTGTAGATACGGGAGGCTTTGGAGTTACTGTGTTACCCTCGCCGCCTGAACTTGTCTTGCCGCCGTCAAGGTTACTGCCCTCTGATGCAGCATAGTTTGCATAGAAATCATTGAGGGAAATACCGTTTGCACCAAGTGGGATTTCATGGTCAAGACCTATGTACTTACCTGTTTTCTGTGTCTGCCAGAGAGATTCCTCAAACATTTCATACTTAGGTTCATTCCATGCAATTGTTGTACCTGAACCCTGTGTGAAGCCGAGGCTGTCCCAGAGACCGCCTGTATCGCCTGAGTTTGTATTCAGACACCAGAATGTGTGGTTGATGTGATTCTTAATCATATAGTCACGGAGGAGAAGCATCCATTTAAGGTTATCACCCTCCATGTGTCCGCCCCATTCGCCGATAAGTTCAGGAGCAACATCCTCTGCGTTAATCCAAGCCCATGTATCATACCAGTAGTCGTCAAGGAGTGTCTGCTCTGTGAAGTCCTTATCAAACCATGTCTGAGCATAAACTGACGGACCGTAGTCGTGGGGAGAATAAACAATCTGACTTGTACCCTGCTTTGGAACAATGGGATATTCTCTTGCACCGCGGAAGTTACCGCCCCACCATGCGCCGATATAAGGGGAGTTGTCACGTCTGTCAGGGATACCCCAGTAGTCGCCCTCCATAGCGCCGCTTAATGACTGCTCAACGCCCTCAACAAAGATAAGAGCATTTGGGTTTACATCAAGGATAGCTTCTGCGCATCTTGTAGCGGCATAAGCCCAGTTATTTTCGTCCTTTGAGCCGTCCCACTTTGCAGCCTCGTCGCCCTCCTGACCTTTACCATGAGGCTCGTTTTTGAGGTCGTAGCCGATGAGTGTATCGTCATTCTTGTACTTATCAGCAAGCCATACAAGAGTTTCAATCCATATCTCAGTTGTTACACCAGCCTTGCCGTACCACAGATTATAGTTATGACCTGAGTTGTCGGAGTGAGGACTGTGGATATCGATAAATGCTTTGATACCATACTTCTTGCACTTCTGCATGATGATATCGAAAATCTGCATTGAATCCTTGAGCGTCTTGCCGTCCTCAAGAACGAAGTCGGGATTGATTGTGAATGCAGGGTCAGCGTTTCCTGATACACTTGATACGGGGTTGGGGTTTCCCTCCATCCATGAAACGAGAAGCTCTGTGGAAATGGGGAAACGGATAACGTTGATACCTCTGTCAGCTGTCTCACGGAGAACATCATCAACGTCAGCACTCCAGAGATAGTGAACGCAGTTCTCGGAGCAGTTGAAGCCGAACCAGTTTGCACCTGTGAGCCATACTTCATTGCCGTTCATGTCATAGAGACGGCTGCCCTCAGCGTGAAGCCAGTCATCATTGTTTGTGTCCACGGCATTGGCAACAGTGAGCTTGTTATAATCCATAGGCATAACAGAAGCTGTAGCTGTCAGAGCCATGGCTGCTGCGGAGGCAAATGCCGCAATAGCCTTTGTTAATTTCTTCATGATAGATTCCCTCTCTTTTGGGTGTGGATTTTTGATTTAAGTTTCAAGATAATCCGTTCCTTGAAACAATATACACCCTGTTAATTATATATTACCATTTTCAGAGGGATTTGTCAATATATAATGTGTGAATAATTTCGGAATACGGGTATATGCAGACATTATTTCAAAATACAGTCTGCATTGCCACGATATAATTTATCTCAGCTAATAGCTAATTGCTAAAAGCTAAAGACTGAATATCAAAACACACTTGTAACCCTTGGAATCTCCCCGTTTTTCAGCAAATCAAGGAGATGATAGAGCTCATTAAGTTCCGCAGGAAGCTCCTCGCTTTCTTTTTCTGTAAGATGATGAATACGGGCAAAAAGGCGGTCAAGCTCCGTCAGCTTGTTATTCCGCACGAAAACAGAAGCTCCCTTACGGAAATGCTCCCATTTCTGATTCAGCTTTTCCGTGATTTCAGCGGCTTCTTCGGTATTGCCATTCTGAAAAAGTTCCTCAGCATAGCCTGAAAGCTCCATTAAGGAATTGCAGTTTTTGTCAATCCACCAGCCTTGAAAGATGCTTGTACCTGTGAGCAGAAGTATTATAAATATGCTTATTTTAAGTCTTGTCATTGCTGTTTCTCCTGTCCGTTGGCTATATATGGTGTCATTTTCTCTGCTTTCGGAGCGATAAATATATTTCCCTGTCCGTCAGCGGTCATAATAAATATATCAGTAACGCTTATACCTGCCTTTTTCGCCCAGTTTTCCACAAATTTTTCATTATATCCCATAGATTTCAGCGTTACAGGGAGAGGCTTTCCGTCGGACACCACAACCTGCGGCGGATCGGCTGAAACGGGGGATAGTCCAATATCCTCCCTTGCAGGAGTATCCTTTGACTGTTTTTTCATTATGGATATACTGCCTGTAGTCTCCACAATGGCAAATTGCACTTCGGAAATATCGAAAATCTGCTGAGTTCTCATGGCTGTCATGATATCGTCGGTAGAAAGTCTGAGCTCGCGAAGAACTTTTCGGTTTATTTTTCCGTTGCTTATAATGATTTTAGAACTGCCGTACATTATTTTTCTGAAAAATGGCAGGCGCAGAATCAGCCATGAAACAAATACCTCGTAGCAGACAAGAGCAAGAATAGGAGTTATACCTATTATAAGAGGTATATCAGTGTCCTCCAGAGGCAGAGTTGCAATGTTAGAAATGAGTATGGTTATAACGAGCTCAGAGGGCTGTAATTCGCCAAGCTGACGTTTTCCCATAAGCCGCACAGCAGATACAACGATAATGTATAATATAATAGAACGAAGTAGAATAATTGACATAAATACTCCTTTGATTAATTAAGAATTATGAATTAAGAGTTGTCTTGGTAGCTTTTACAGTCTGCTGATTAATACTAATCCCAATAAATCCTGTAGACTTTTGTCTACTGTAATGGTGTAATAAAGCTAACGACTGAGTGCTAAAAGCTAATGGCTTTTCTAATATTATCTCACTCAATAATTTTTTTATACGTGAATATTATCTGATTTTCAGACCAATAATATTATTGCTCATGAAGCAAAAAAGAGAACTCAAAAAGAAAAGGAGTTGTTCATTATGTCAGATATGAATAACATGCAGAAAAACGATTCAATCAAGTGTACTGTATCACAGTGCAAGTACAACATGGTAACAGAGAATTACTGCTCACTTGGCTGTATTTCCGTTGGTACTCACGAATCTAACCCCACTGTACCCGAGTGTACAGACTGCAACAGCTTTGTAAAGCGTACAGGCTGCTGTTAATTCCCTTTTTCAAGGACACGGTCAGCCGTGTCCATACATAACACCAATTCAAAATATAGACAAATTGTAAAATAATTCGATATCTCTTGCATTATTTCTTGTTTTGAGTTATAATATATTAATAAGGAAACTTATCCTTAAATTCTGACAGGAGGGCTGTTTAAAATGTTTGACCAGACAATGACTTTCAGCGTGAACGAGGACAAGGAAGCTGAACTGAAAAAAAATCTCACTGCGATTTATGACGCTCTTGTCGAAAAGGGCTATAATCCGATAAATCAGATTGTAGGTTATATTCTTTCAGAGGACCCCACCTACATAACCACCTATAACAATGCAAGAAGTCTTATCCGCCGCATTGACCGCGATGAGCTGTTACAGGTGCTTGTACGTGAATATCTTCAGAAATAAACAAAAGGGATACTCGGATTCGGGTATCTCTTTTTGCATATGAATTTAACTTTAGAGATTCCCTTTACTACCGCAAAAAAGCCTGACACCGAAAAGATGTCAGGCTTTTTCTCCAATAGTTCCTATATCATTCCCCTGTTTTGCGTTATTCCCCAATAACGCCTATACCATTACCCCTTATGTCACTTAATTGCGTCAACCCCTGAGATTCCCCAATAATCCCTGTATCTTAAATCCTTTTTTCTACTGTTTATAAGACTTTCCCCAAAGTCCCATACCATTTCCCATTTACCCTTTTCTATATTTATTGTCTTGCAAGTCTCACCCCTGAGCCTGCCTTGAATGTCACTTGTTTTCCCAATAAAACCTATATCATTACCCTTTTTATATGTATCGCTGTTCCCCAACAACGATATATCATTACCCCTTATGTCACTTAATTGCGTCAACCCCTGAGATTCCCAGATATCCCCATATCACAAATCTCCTCCGTCACTTAATTACTATGTCTCAGTCAACTCTGAAAGTCAACCTATATAAAAGCTTACCCCTAAGCCGTTATATCTTTATTTCCCCACCTATATTTATGCAGATGAACTATACAATGAGTTCAAAAACAAATTCCAATACTGTTCCAATTAAATCTACTGTAAAATCAGCAAATGAAAAACTTCGCCGCCTATACATCCTCATAATAATCACCTATATATTTTAACTTATTCCCCTGTATTGCTCTGAGTTGGCTGTACGGGAGGAACATAACTGCTCGTCGAACCGCCTAAATCCTCAGGGTCTATATTTATAAGCATACCATTGCTGTCACCGCTGACAACCTTAGGCATCTCACCATTCCACTTTGTTATCTGCTCATAAGCAATAACCTTATCGGAAAGAGAAGCTTCAAGAAGTCTGTTAGCCTCAGCCTGGGCCTCAGCTTCTGCAAGGATAGCATTGGCATTTGCCTCTGCTGCGATGACTTTCTGTTTTGCCTGAGCTTCGGCAATAGTTATTGCCTGCTCCTGTTCTGTCTTTGTTTTAAGCAGATTCTGTTCTGCAACCTGCTTGGCTTCAATTGCTGTATTGAATTCAGCGGAGAAATCAAAGTTTACAATGTTGAATTTCTCAATATAGATACCATAGCTGTTAAGCTTAGCATCAAGAGCAGCCTTTATTTCATCACCTACAGATGTACGCTCTGTAATAAGCTGTTCAGCGGTATATTTCGCTGTTACTGATTTCATACACTCCTGTACTACGGGAGTTATAAGTACTGTCTGATAGTCTGTTCCTACGCTCTGGTACATTTCCGCGGATTTATCAGATACTAGTCTGTAGTTTACCGCAATACTGGAGCTTACTGTCTGCAAGTCCTTTGAAACTGCCGACGCAGGTGATTCGTATACCTGAATCTTATTTGACATATTCTCCACGTCCTGTATAAAAGGCACTTTAAGGTGGAATCCCTCAGAGTATGATGAATTGGACACCTTGCCGAGAGTGAGTACAACACCTGTATGACCGGCAGGAACAATTGTAAATGAGCTTGCAAGCAATCCCAGAGCAACAACTCCTGCTATACATCCTCCTACAATTTTTCCTGTACCGCTTTTCTTAACTGTACCGTCTTTTCTGATTTCCTGAAATGTTCCCATAATTATTCTCCTGATAATTTTATTAAAGGTTTTCTAATTCTTCAAGTGGTGTTACAACAGGCTTTCCGTCCTTGTCAAGAAGAACTGTAAGTCCGCCCGCATAACCCTCTGTGTGAAATAAATAATTCACACCTGTTTCCCTATCTACCCATACCTGTGTTATTGTTACTGCACCCTGTTTGTAAGTTTTAATAAATCTTTCTTTGTTTGCCATAATAAATACCTCTTAATTAAAAATTGCAGTACTGCAAGGGCGATTCCCCAATCGCCTCGCAATTGAAAATCCTCGATAATCCCTATATTGAAGCCGTTATTTCAGCTCCCCCAATTCCTCTTTTTGTGCGGACTTTATATCTTTTCTCAGTCCTGATAACGCACCGGCTGCCGAGCCAAGACTTATACCCATACATAACCCCATTGGTATACTTCCAAGAATAAGACAGCCAACTGCAACCCCGAAACCGATTCCGATACATAATCCCTTAACCATATCTTCTTCGGTATGTCTTAAATCATTTACCCTTTCATTCATCATAAATCCCTCAATTCCCACATCATATTCGAATTTCAGCTATTTCCTTTTCCATTTCAGATTTAAGATAGCTGCTTCTGTAAGCCATTACCATAATGTACATTGCCTTGCGGAGCTTTTCTTCTCCGGATACAAGATAATTTGCTGCACATTTTTCAAGCTCTCGGTCTATAAGCTCTCTCACCATATGCGGCTCAAAAGCACCTTCGTCCTCAGCTGTAAAAATTATTCTGCAAAGGATATTATATAATGTCACATCATCTATAATATCATCTGAGGTATCATCCACATCTCCGTTTATATATGTCATAAGGTTTGCAATCTGTTCAAGCTTCATAGCACCTTTCAACATATTTATGAGGATTATGCGGATAACCTGTTTCTCCGAATATTTTTTACTCTTAGGAGATGAAACCCACCCACGCTTTATCCAGTTCTGAATAGTTGAGCCCTCCAGAACAGTAAGCTTTGAAAGCTGAGAAAGTGTAATACCTCCTGTAGCTTCAAGAATGGGTGACACCAAAGAGAAAGCTGCATTTCTGCCAATCTCGGAATAGCCTATTGATGTTCCCGGAATCGTTCGATTCATGTTCGCACCTCTCTTTCATGTGATGATATGATTATACCACAAGTTCACATGAACCGCAAACACCGTTTCGCGACGTTTTAAAACGTTTTTTAGGATTTTTTTGAATTTATCTCGTTTTTTCTTCGTTTTTCTTAAAATTTGAATTTTTTTCCAAGGGTTACAAAACGGTAAAAATTTCTGTTTTTTCCTTGACATTTGTATTTTTCTGTGCTATAGTTTATTTACGCTGAAAAACACATTGCGGTATATGATTATCATATACTAATACAGTGGTTTTCAAAAAATAAAATGGGGAATCCCCCCGCGAATTATGAAAAGGAGTATTATTATGGCGGATATGGATTACAATTATAACAGCGGAGACGTTGTATCAGGTGTTGAACCTGCAAAAAAACGTAAGGGTGCTGTTGTCGGAGGCGTTACAGCAGGTGTTCTTGCTGTTGCTGTAGGCGGCGGTGTGGCTGCTTACAATCTTTCAGACCTTGTAAAGAATCAGGTTAAGCTTACAATCAGCAAGCCTGCAAACTATTATACATGGGTTACTGAAAAAAATACATCTGAGCTTGCTTCACAGGTTGCAGAAGGCTACCGCACATACCTTGAAGAGCAGAAAAAGGGCCAGACTGCTAATGTTACTGCAAAATTTGCTCTCAGCGACGAAGCTTCTGATATGCTCAGTGAGGCTATGGCTGAAAGCGGTCTCGAAGAGGGTACAATCCTCAGTGACCTTAAAGAAGTTACTCTTGGTGTAAATTCAAAGGTCAAGGACAAAACTGTAAACGGAAGTGTTTTCGCAGCTCTCAATGGCGAAAATATAATTAATCTTGACATGGCTGGCGATTACGACGCTGCAGACGTATTCTTTAAAATCGCAGGTCTTTCTGACCAGTGGATTATGGCTTCCAACGGCGAAGAGACAGAGGAGATGATAGGATCATCTTACTCTTCACTTTCAACAAATCTCTATGATATGGAATCCATTATCACTCCCGATGAGCTTGAATCTCTTGTTGTAAAATATGTTGACCTCTACAACAGCTATATTTCCGACGTTGAGATTGAGAAAAAGGAAGAAATCGCAATCGGTGATATTACTGTAAATTATACTGTTGCTGAAATTACTCTTAATGAGGAAAAAGCTGACGAAATCGCTGAGGGCTTCATCAATGCTCTTAAAGAAGATGAACTTGTAAAGGAAATCCTCGTTGACAGAACAGAATCCATGACAGCTGAAGAATACAACGAATCAATGGACGAGGCGCTTGATGAAATCAACGACGATTCCGAAGAAGATGAAACAATTGTTATAAAGACATACATCGACCCCAAGGGTGATATCCGCGGTATGGCACTTGCCGACGGCGAAAGCGATGAATTTGAAGCACGCTTTATCATGGGACAGGACGAAGCTGAAATCCGCGGTGAATTCGTTGTTACAGAATCAGGCGAGGATGATGTCCGCATGGATATCAAGCTTACTGAAAGCGGCGATAAGGCTTACAGCGGCAGCGTTTCCGTAACATCTGAGGGCGAAACAATGTCCGCTGAAATCAAGGACCTCACTGTTGTTGACGAGAAAAAGGGCTATATGACAGGTAATATCAGCTTTGAGGTTGAAGACCAGGCAATCAGCCTTGACCTCGGAACAGCTGACGGTAAACAGACAATTTCCAGCGATATCGTTGTTGAAGATGTAAACTATGGTAAGCTTACATTTGAAATTTCAAGCGAAAGCGGTGCAGATGTATCTCTCCCCGACAAGTCCGAAGCATATGATATGTACGGCGACGAGGCAGACTTCCCAAGTGATTATGTAGAGCAGGATAAGATGACTGCTTTTGCAAAGGATATCCTTGTAAAAATCGGTCTTGACGAAGAAACAGCCGATGAACTTGCAGCAGAATTTGCTGAGAGTATCTACTACACTTACACAGCTGAAGATGACTGGGGTTACGACGAAGATTTAAACGGCTGGGACGATGAAGAATTCGAGTTTGACGACGATAATTTTATAGTTGGCGATGAAGATGATTTCTACTGGGAAACAGCAACAGAAGCTGCCGACCCCTATGAAGCTGATATGGTAATTGCCGAGGACGGTCAGGCATATTTGAGCGTTATGGATTCATCTTTTATGGCTATATACGCAGGAAGTCAGGATTCACTTTCATACAACGCAAAGGTTGCTGACATCAAGGGTAACGGAACTTATACAGTAAGTGTTACAGCTGATACAGAGGGATATAAAAACGCCACAGGCGGAAGTATGCCTGAGGATATTGCAATGCTTGGCATTGAGGCTTATGGTGTAAAGAATGCTGAAAAAGCTGAAATTACTATCAAATCCGTAAAGGTTGACGGTAAGGAATACAAGGTTTCTGTAAATCCTGAAAACGATTCATTTGACGATTATTTCAGCTGTGTCCTCTACATGAACAAGGACTGGGCTTATGAAGGTCTTGAAAATGCTGTTGACCTTTCTTCTGTAAAAGAATGGACAGATATTGAAATCACTTTTGAGATTGCAGGACTTTAATTTGAATTTTAAAATATCATCCAATACTAAATATTAATTTCTAAAACAATAGTAGTAAAATATAACACAGTAAAATTTTGTTTGTAATCGTTGAATTCCTCACCATATAATATGTCGTTCACCTTAACATACAAAACTCCTGCTTATTATCTTTGTCTATTGACATTTTAGAAATTAGTATAAATAAAATTATATGTAATTATAAAAGGAGAACATTATGAAAACCAAAAAAATATTTAGCATGATTTTAACATTACTTTTAACATGCAGCATTTTACCAAGTACTATTTCCAAAACAGATAGCATGGTTAATGCATCAGAAAATTCACAATATAATTATTATGCATCTGATAAGGAATTTGCAGAATCAATTTTCCCTGGATTTATTATAAAAAGTTACGACGAAGAAAATAAAAAAATATTTGAAAAATGTACAGAGGTTTGTCGTGGTAAGTACGGTATTCCAAATGAGATGAATTGTACATTAGTGTGTATGACAAATCTTATTATTTATTACAGAACTGCTCATAATATGCCCTCGAACGCAACCACATACTGTGAAATATATAAATACATTGTAAATACAGCCACTCAAAAATATGGTTATAATAGTTCAGACGGACTATATGTATTTAATCAAAAAGGTCTTTTGAAAGATGCCATGGAATATTGGGGATTTGAAGATGTAAATATTGACACCCAAATAATTAACGATAATGTTTTCTTTAGCGGTACGCTCCACAAAGAACAACCCTATATAATTTCATCAAGTGATAAATTCCATTCATTAATTGTTTACGGTTTCTCAGAGATATACACAATAGCTATAGATCCTTCAAATTATCTTGAATATGGTAGCCTTAACACTAAACTATATATATATGATCCTTCAGGATATTCTAAAAATTTATATGTTTCTCCGTTTGTTCGTGACACTGGTTTTGGTTTGACTTTTGAACAAATTTTATATGTTAAAAGTTGTACACCAGCCTACTTATCAGGTGATATAAATAACAATGGTGTTGTATCTGCGGTAGATATGACATACATGAAAAAATTCTTACTTGGAAAAATAGAATTGAATAGTCAGCAAAGAAGAAATGCAGATGTAAATTCTGATGGAAGGATTAATGCAGTTGATATGGTATTGCTCCAAAAATTGCTTTTAGAATCTTAAGGATTAATTTTTTGCAAAAAGTGCTCGTTGACATAACAAAAGGACGGTGCTAAGCCGTCCTTTTGTTATGTCAAATAATAATATTCTCTAAAAGCTTATAAATCAGAATCAATTAAATTCCGCTGATTGTAATATCAACCTCAACATTTGTCCATGATGCAAAGGCTTCATCACCTACAATTTTAGGCGAATACTCTGCACAGATATCAAGAGGCTCTCCGTTGCTGTCGTATAATGGACCGTCAATACTTCTTGCATCGGGAGAGGGCTTGCTTGTCCACCTGTTTATGAGATTAGCTCTCGTGTTAATGCCGTCATCAGAGGATGTATAAGCCTTGGCAGTAAGCTCAACAGCTTCACCGTCTACTCTTATTTCGTTTACAGTAATTACAGCGTTGGGATATTTCGTTTCTCCCTCTTTGATAATTACTGCCATAAACTCCATACCCTGCGGAACAAAACCAGTATAATTAGCGTCTCCGCTTACAGCATAACGGAATCCCTCTGTATCTGCATTTACGCTTACGGTATAATCACCGTTACCGTTGATTTCAACAACTCCTGCGTCGTAGCTGAGAGTAGTTCCGGCACCGTCGCTGTTGCCGAGATACTGGGCTTTCCACTGAGAATCAGCAACTGCAAGGTATACTTCCCCTGATTCAGCAGTAACAGCGTCGTCGATATAAGGGTCTGTAGGCTTCGGCGCTTCGGTAGCCTGCACCTGACTGCTCTTGTTATTTGATTTATTTTTGTCCTTGTCTCCGCATGAACTTAAAGGCATACACAATGCCACTGCAATTGCGATACATGTCATTAATTTTTTCAATTTCAAAACCTCATTTCAATTCTCTAAAGTATAAACATTATAGCACAGTTTTGGATTTCTGTCAATAAATCAATTGACATTTTTCTGTCAGCATGATATAATATTAATATCAATCTGAAACCTTGAAAGGATTATGTTTTATGCAGCTATATAATTCAGCAACAAGAAAAAAAGAAGAATTCATTCCCCGTGAGGCAGGTAAGGTTTCTATGTATACCTGCGGCCCTACGGTTTACCATTTTGCACATATCGGCAACCTGAGAAGCTATATTATGGAGGATATTCTCGAAAAGCATCTCCGCTTCACAGGTCTTGATGTCAAGCGTGTTATGAATATTACAGACGTTGGACATCTCACCAGCGACGGCGATACAGGCGATGATAAAATGCTCAAGGGCGCTAAGCGTGAGAAAAAAACTGTTATGGAAATCGCAAAATTCTACACTGACGCTTTCTTTGCAGACTGTGCTAAGCTGAATATCAAAACTCCCGACGTTGTTGAGCCTGCAACTGGCTGTATTGATGATTTTATCCGCGTTATATCTTCACTTATCGAAAAAGGCTATGCTTATGAAGCTGGCGGAAATATCTACTTTGACACAGGAAAGCTTGATAAATATTACATCTTCAACGACTTCAAGGAAGAAGATTTAGCAGTAGGCGTTCGTGAGGGCGTTGAGGAGGATTCCAACAAGAGAAACAAGGCAGACTTTGTTCTATGGTTCACAAAGTCAAAATTTGATGACCAAGAGCTTAAATGGGATTCCCCTTGGGGAGTCGGCTATCCCGGCTGGCATATTGAGTGTTCATGCATCAGTATGAAGCATCTGGGTGAATATCTCGACCTCCACTGCGGTGGTATCGACAATGCGTTCCCCCACCACACAAACGAAATCGCACAGAGCGAGGCTTATGTAGGACATGAGTGGTGCAACTACTGGTTCCATGTTCATCATCTCAACACAAACAGCGGCAAAATGAGCAAATCCAGCGGCGAGTTTCTCACTGTATCACTTCTGGAAGAAAAAGGCTACTCTCCCCTTGTGTACCGTTTCTTCTGCTTACAGTCACACTACAGAAAGAATCTCGTATTCTCTTGGGATAATCTGGACAATGCAAAGCTTACATTCAATAAGCTTATTGCTAAAATTGCTCCTCTTACAACAGAGGAGGCAGGCGAAATCAACAAGGCAGAGTATGACCGCCTTATGAACGGATTTGTTTCTGCTCTTGACAACGACCTCAACACAGCCCTTGCTGTAACATCTGTTTATGATGTACTGAAATCCACAGCAAACGCTTCCACAAAACTTGCACTTCTCAACGAATTTGACAAGGTACTTGGTCTTGACATGGTTGAAACTGCAAAAAAATCTCTTGAAGCTGCTGATGATACAACCGATATTCCCGCTGAGGTTATGGAGCTTGTTGAACAGCGCAAGGCGGCTCGTAAGGAGAAAAATTTTGCTCTTGCCGATGAGCTCCGTGATAAGATATCCGCTATGGGATATGAAGTAAAGGAAACACGTCAGGGTACGGAGATAATTAAACTTTAAGCTTTTACACATCAAATGAGGTGATGATATGAAAAGTAAATTAAGTAACATTCTATTCTGGTGTTCCTTTATTCCTTATATATTGTTGGTTATATTCAGTTTTGTAAATTCAATAAATGGTGTATCAGCCGGATTTTTCGGCGACCAGACACTGGTTTACGGAGCAGAAGGCTATGCTATATCATTTGTTTTTACTTTTTTTGTGCTCTGGTATGTATTTATAGCCTGTCTGCTTTGTCAGATTGTAATTCTGCTGATTGAGAAATTAAAAAAGAAATCAAAAATCAAGCTGTATGTAATCGGAATGATTATAATTTACATTATCGGAGACATTCATTTGATAGTTTAAAAATCAATCCAAAAACAGCCGCCGTGGATTTTCCACGGCGGCTTTTGCTATACCATATAACCCTGCTGTCTTAAATTGTCAATAACATCTCCCAGTATTTCGGCATTTGTAGCCGATACTGAGTGAAGAAGAAGAATTTCCCCAGGATGTGCCGCTTCTGTGAGCTTCTTGAATCCCTCCGCCGGGTCAGGCTGACTGTCGGTTTTCCAGTCCACATAAGCAGAGCTCCAGAAAAGCGTCTTATATCCGCATTTCTGCACTATTTCAAGTGCTGATTCGGAATATTCACCGCAAGGAAAACGGAAATATTGCATTTCATATCCGTAATTGTTCAGCACATATTCGTGAAGGCTCATAATTTCCTTTACTGCTTCCTCATGAGATAAAGTAGGGAGACTTGCATGAGTCATACCATGATTTCCAAGAGTATGACCTTCAGCAATCATACGCTTCACGAGAGCTTCTTCTTTTTTGGCATAATCACCTGTAAGGAAGAATATTGCGCTGACATTTTTTTCTTTTAGTGTGTCGAGGATTTTCGCTGTATAGCCGTTTTCATAACCTTGGTCAAAGGTTATGATTATTCTTTTTTCGTCTGCCGATAAAGCGTAGGCATCAAAATCGCCGTATCGGTCATTGAAGCTTATTGCATCGAGAGGACGGTTAAGACTGTCACAGGCTGTACCCTGTCCGTAGCCTATAGCTCGGTTATCAGCCGCATAAACGGCATTGACAGGCATTGCCGCCGCTATTATCAATGCAAAAGCAATTGGTGTCATTTTCATAGCTGTCACTCCTTTTTTGGAGTGCGGAATTTCTTCCGCAAAAGTATTATGTGAGTTCAGCCATGAAATATTATTTGAAAATTTTTGAAATCAGACGGGCGCAATTGCTGGTATAAAATTTCTCGCTATAAAATAAACAACAAATATTCCGATTATCAAAAGCCACACCCATAGTTTCCGCGGAATCAGCCTTATTTTCTTTCCGAAAATATCGGCTATAAGCTCAATATAAAATCCGACCAACACCAGAGCGATAAAGGGTAATGACGCGTTATTTCTCACAGCAAGTAAGAAATCCCCGTTCAGCATTGCCTTGGCGCTTCTGGTGTTTCCACATCCGGGACAGAGTATACCTGTAAGCGTATATAGCATACATATCCCGAAATGCTGTGACATCGCCATTATCTGCTCTTTAAAAATACACAATAAAACAACTGCCGTGGGAGCTGCAACTGCCACGGCAATTTTTAATTTTTTATACTTCATCGCAGGATATTATTCAACAATAATTTTACCGCCGCGCCAATTTTCAAAGACATATTTTTCCATTGACTTATCCTCTGCAGTATTAGTAAACATATCCCCCTCGATATACATAAAGTCTATGGGATATTCCGTGCCGCTTGCCGCGTCTTCGGGAATCTGGAAAAAGAATGATACAACCGCACCGTTAAGTCCATGGTCTGCGTCAAAAAGCTCTGTGAAGAATATACTGCTCAGCTTATTTGAAGTGAGATACTCTGTCTTGTTATCTCTCCACTCCATAGCAACAGATCCGATATTGTACTCAGAAGCTTCACCCATTTTCTTTCTTACGTAGCGGTTTTCATAGTCCAGCATTTCTGGAACAAGAACATCAGGATAAGTTATGTGGAATCCGCACATCTTCCATGCCATTTCTGCATTTTCAATATATATTGTAACCTGTGCAGTTTCTCCTGCCTTTGCAGTAACGTCCTCTATATAAAGTCTTGGACCGTCGGCAGCAGCCTCAACATATTCTGTAGGAGCTTTTGTGGGAGCCTCTGTAGGCTTATCATACATAATTATCTTATTTTCGCCTGTGTCTGTATTGCTTTTCTTTTCACCACAGGCTGCCATTGATATCATAATTGCCATAGCTGATACAGCCGCAAAAAATCTGCTGAACTTCATTTTCAATTCTCCTTTTTTCTTCCCTCTGCGTTTATTTCATTATCACTTACAGAAAGCGCTATTTCGTTTATTCCGTAACCCTGATTTATTATGATATCAGCAATTTTATCCTCAATATCCTGACGGATTACGCGTCGGATATCTCTTGCACCGTATGGCTTGCCATATGACTTTTCAGCTATGAGCTTTAAAACATCATCATTGTATGTGAGAGTGATATCCTTTTCGCTGAGAGGAGTTTTCATTTCATCAAGCATAAGAGCCGCAATATCTGCGAAATCTTCCTTTGTAAGCTGCTTGAACACAACGATTTCATCAATTCGGCTGATAAACTCAGGACGGAGGAATTCACGAAGTCCCTTTACCGCCTTATCAGCAGAAATCTCATCTGCGGTACGGTTAAAACCTACACCGATGCTCTTATCAGTAGAACCTGCATTTGAAGTCATACAGATTATAGTATTTTCAAAGTTTACAGTTCTGCCGTGAGCGTCGTCTATTTTACCCTCGTCAAGAATCTGCATAAGAATATTCATAACATCAGGGTGAGCCTTTTCAATTTCGTCAAAGAGAATCACGGAATAAGGCTTGCGGCGGACTTTTTCTGTAAGCTGTCCTGCTTCGTCATATCCCACATATCCGGGAGGCGAACCAATCATTCGCGCAACGGAGTGCTTTTCCATATACTCCGTCATATCAAGGCGGATAAGGGGCTCTGTAGAATCAAAAAGCTCCTCAGAGATAGCCTTTACAAGCTCTGTTTTACCAACACCTGTAGGACCTACGAATATAAATGACGCAGGGCGGCGACGCTTGCTAAGCTGTACTCTTGTACGCTTTATAGCCTTTGTCAATACAGCTACTGCCTCATCCTGTCCGATTACGCGCTTTTTCAGTGCTTCTTCAAGGCGGGCAATTTTAAGGAATTCAGTTTCCGCAATTTTGCTTGCAGGAATTCCTGTCCAGAGTTCTACAACCTTTGTGATATCAGCCTCTGTTACCTGTATATCCTCAACAGCTGCGGCAAGCTCCTTTTCCTTGGATTCTGCCTGAATAAGCTTTCCGCGCATTTCGGCAATTGCCTCGTAGTCAGGCTCACTGTCCTCAGACATACTCTTTATCATATCTTCAAGAACTTTAATTTCCTTGACGATTTTAGAATGTTCCGCAAGCTCAGTTGAACGTATGCTTGCATAAGCACAGCTTTCATCCACAAGGTCAATAGCTTTATCGGGAAGGAAACGGTCTGTGATGTACCTCTCAGAAAGTACGGCACATACGCGGATAAGGTAATCTGAGATATGCACCTTATGATATTCCTCGTAATACTTCTTTATACCTGAAAGCACCTCGATTGTATCCTCGATATTAGGCTCTGCAACAGTTACAGGCTGGAAACGTCTTTCAAGCGCTGAATCCTTTTCGATATATTTTCTGTATTCGCCGAATGTTGTTGCTCCGATAACCTGTACCTCGCCTCTTGAAAGAGCAGGTTTAAGGATATTCGCCGCATTCATAGAGCCCTCTGAATCTCCTGCTCCTACAAGGTTATGCACCTCGTCAATAAAAAGGATAACATTCCCCTCGCGCTTGACCTCATCTACAAGACCTTTTACGCGGCTTTCAAACTGACCGCGGAACTGTGTACCTGCAACAAGTGCAGTAAGGTCAAGGAGATATACCTTTTTATCAGCAAGATTAAAAGGAACGTCGCCCTCGTTGATACGCTGAGCGATCCCCTCTGCAATAGCTGTTTTACCTACACCGGGCTCACCGATAAGGCAGGGATTGTTCTTTGTACGGCGTGAAAGTATCTGCACAACTCGTGCAATTTCCTTATCTCTGCCTATAATATTGTCAAGCTTTCCGTCAGCGGCTTTCTGTGAAAGATTTGTACAATAGCTGCCAAGGAATTTAAGCTCCTTTTTTTTCTTATCTTTCTTATCCTTTTTATCGGCAAAGCGCTTTGTTCTCTGTTCGTCAGCGCTGTTTTCGCTTATGGAATCAACCTCCTGAAAATCGCCCATACCGCCGAACATCTTTGACATAAAGTCAGGCATAATTCCCGACCCGCCCATTTCAAAAGCGTCACCGTCAAGAATACTTGTCATATGGTCCGAAATCTGCTCCAGCTCCTCATCGGAGATTCCAAGCTGTTTCATGTAATCGGCAACCTGCGGAATATCAGCCTCTTTAGCGCAGGCAAGGCAGTATCCCTCGTTTTTCTTTTCATTGCCTTTCATTGATGTAATAAATACAACAGCGGGACGCTTGTTGCATTTGCAGCACATAATCATATGTCACTTTCCTCCAGTTAAATCAATTCATATTTATCCTTTATATTTACGGCAATACCTTACATCTTATTTGCAAAATCATAGAAATACTTGAACGCAAATGACCTGTCAACAGCATCATTATTGAAAAACAGCATTTCGTTGTTTCCGGTAATTGCCCATATTCTTATACTTACAGCAACTGCAAATATAATAAATACAGATGTAAGAAGTCCGAAAAATCCGCCTGCAACATGTGAACTTATTCCAATTGTCGAATCCTCTCGTCTACCGAAGTATGCATTTATGCAGAACACAAGGAAAATCGAAATTAAAACAAACATTACAATAAATGAAATCAGTTTGACAATTGTATAATATGCAGGTGCAATATAATTTTCAGCTATAAAATCTGAAGCAGGACGGAGACTATCCACTTCCATAATCAAAGGAAGCAATTCCTGCATACCGCTGCTGTCAGCAAGAATCTGCTGCTCTGCGGTTTTTGCGGCATACTTGTTAAGGGATTTTGAAACAATGTCTTTTACAATCATTGCATATCCCTCGCGGAGTTTTTCGATAAGTACATCTTTTTCATCAACGGGATGACCATTGATATTGTTGATATATTTTACAAGAGCATCATCAATGTTTTTGTCACCATTCTGGAATATAGTCTCAACCTTTTCTTCCTTTACAACAATGCTATACCCCATATTCTCAAGATAATCTGTATAATCTGCAATAAAGGCTTCTGTTTCAAGATTGTTCAGGATTTTTTTGCTGTTGCTGTTGCTTACTACACCCTGACTTATAGTTTCAGCAAGGGCACCGCTTAAAGCATATGATAGCAGAGCTGCTATCATGATTCCAACAAAGCCAAAAACACTTTTAAGCACACCTTTTTTGCTTCCAATAAAAATACATATAAGAGCAATTGCCGCAACAATCACATCATAAAACCAAGCATATTGATTTCCCATAACAATTTCCTCTAACTTTCATAATTAATTCTATCAATTTTATCATATCCTTTCAGAAAAACGTATCCGTCGCTTCTCACGAAGCCTTTGTAGGAATCGCTTATCTGAGCTGTTGACCTCAGACCGCCCTCGAAATCGTATGCAACAACAGAATCCTGAGACATTATGTATGCAAGACCGTCCTGAACGATTACATCAACAAGAGGGGTATCAAAGCTTATCTCAATTGGTTCATTTCCTTCGCCGTTGAAAAGTGCCGCAACATATTTTCTTATTTCATAGCTGTTAATAATAACGGCAGATTTTCCGTTTTCACAATCACCGCCTGCAAATTCACCATCGTAGCGATAGAGTGAACGTATATTTCCGCTGTTATCCACATATCCGCAAGCGTCTATACCTATAACAGCCGCACCGCCACTGTAGCCGCCTGTTTCAACTCCCAATGTATCAAGTCCGGGAGATTTCCATTTCTCACCGCTTTCCGTAAAGGAAGTCTCCTGAACGGATGTTACGAGAGAGCCGTTTTCGGCGTATATGTAACTGATAACGCAGCCCTTGCTCTCGTCAACAAAACTTATATCGTTTACACTTTCAACACAGCTTCTTTCATATATCATTTCTCCGTCGCGATCGTATACTGTAATTTCGCAGTCGTAATTCTGAGATGTAGTAACAACCGCCGTATAACCCTCCTCGCTGAGACGAACAAGCATAATATTTTCCTTGAGAGTTTTCGAATATATTATACCATTTCTATCCTCCACGCTGAAACGATAACCACCGTGTTCATACAGGAGCACCTTATCGCTTACGGAATCCATAATTGCATTGGCATAGGCGTGCTGACGGCGCTTGATAAGTCCGCCCTCCTCGCTGTAGAAATATATGCTTGCATCGCTGAGAACACAAACCATATTTTCTGTGCAGTCAAGCTGAAACGTCTGGCTGTCAGTTATTTCAATTGGGAAATTTCCCTCTGCAAGCCGTCCGTCGTTGACAATTGTGGAGTACTGTTTACCAAGTCCCCTGAGCTTAGGAAGCCAAAGCTCGCTGGTGATATATATAACCACCCCTATAATAAATAAAGATAAAATAATTATAAATCGAATCAGATTTTTCTTTCGTTTCTGTCTTTTCTTTTGTTCAACTATGTCGTCGGTTTCGTACATAGGCATAGTAAAAATCCTCCGTATTACCGATTTTAATGATTTAAAAACTTAAATTAATAGTAAACCTTATTGAGATACAAGCCATGTGCCATGGCTGTCCTGCCGGCTTTAAGCCTGTCTTTTGCTTCAAGAATCGCAGGTATGTCATCAGGTGAAATTCTTCCCTCGCTTACATCCATAAGCGTGCCTGCAATTATCCTAATCATATTATACAAAAAACCGTCGCCTTTTACAAGTATTATCACAGAAGTTCCACTATTTTCTATTTCAAGCGAATAAATAGTTCTCACAGTTGTGGATACAGATGTACAGTCAGCACAAAAAGAAGCGAAGTCATGAGTTCCCACAAGATGAGCCGCTGCCTTTCTTGCAGCCTCAATATCAAATTTCCTGCGGTAATGATATGCAAGGTCTGTGCCAAAAGGGTCTTTGGATTCACTGCAATGCATTTTGTAAATATATTCCTTGCCCTTGCAGTCATATCTTGCATGAAATTCAAGTGGAGCGTCCTCGCAGCTGAGTATGGATATATCATCTGGCAATTCGCCGTTTACTCCCCTGCAAAAACCGATATTGCGTATATTGCTTTCGGTTTTAACATTAAAGCAGAACTCATTGGCGTGAACACCTGTGTCAGTTCTCGAACAGCCAATTATTGTAACTGGCTCATTGAGCACCTTCGATACAGCCTTTTCCAGTACCGCCTGTACTGTCAGGGCATTGTTCTGCCTCTGAAATCCGTGATAATTAGTCCCCCTGTAAGCTGTCAGGACTTTCAGATTTCTCATCATTTTCCTCCATGTTTTCTGTTATGTCATTACTTTCATTTTCAGTCAATACAGCCGCTGTAAATCCAAGGTCATTTACAGCTCCGACAGCTGAGATATCATCCATTTTATTGTTCTTAACAGTAAGCTCAGTTGGCTCTGCTGTGTTAATCTTTTTCTTTTTACGCGAATCTATAAAGGCAAAGAGTATAAACATCAGTATAGCGCCGCCTGTTGCCGCAAGTCCAACTGTAAAGCCCTCAGGAATATATTTCAGCCTGATTTCATGCTGTCCTGCTGAAACATTTACACCCAGCATAGCTTCTGCAACAGCAACTGTATCTGTCTTTTTGCCGTCTACATATACGCTCCAGCCCTTTTCGTAGGGAATTGAGAAATAAAGCACGCCGCTGTTTTGAGCATTGATATTGCCCTTTATATCAGTGTCGGAAAACTCTGTAATTTCAAACTGCTCATCAGCAAGTATGTCATACATTGTTTTGAAAGCTTCTTCGTTTAAGGCGTAAGCCACAAAGCAGTAATTGCCAAAATCAGCTTCATCTTCAAAATTAAGAGTTACGGAGATGATATCGCCTTTTTTGCCTTCTCCCATGGGGAATGCTATACTGTAACCCTCTGAAATTATACCGCTTTCAATTTTTGTATCACCCTGATATACGTCAATATCCTTTATTTTCTTGCCCTTGAAGTAGCCGTAAAGATAGCCGTTTTCAACGCCCTCAAACTGATATGTTACAGATGCTTTTCTGTCTCTGTCCTCTATGGAATAAAAATAGTCTCCGTAGCTCTCTTTTTCAGTAACTACATTATCATTGCTGACCATATATACAGGCTGAGCTGTAAACAAGTCTATACCCGTACCTGTTGCCTTTTTCATAAGGCTGTTCTGATACTCAAAGGTATTTATTGCGGTTGTACCAAGCGCATGGATATCATCATCCATCATAAATCCCAGTGAAAGAGGATATTTATTTTCATAGAGGTTTACGCTTCCGTCAGAAGCAACAGATTCAAGGAACGCCGAACAGCTGTTAAGCGGACCGAGCTTTGATACTAAATATTTTACACCAAGGATTGAATTTACAACGGGAGTCGCTGTACGGTAATAAAAACGATTTCCTGCCTCAGAGCCGTACATGCCCATTCTCATGTAAAATTTTGTAACAGCAACGTTTGCAGATGATGAAAACTGAGAAAGTCCATTATATCCGTAAAGCGCACTGTCGTTGAGGGTATATGTCGCAGTCATTTCCGTGCGGTAGAACGGTGATTCTTCACGTTCACGCATCTGTGAAAGAAGATTCTGCACCTCTGTATTATACGAGGGATAGCTGGTATAGCTTGAAGTTCCGACAGTTTCCGCACCGATTGTAGCATTTCCGCCCATTTCAATAACAATAGCGGCTGTAGTTATGATATTTATAAGCCCCTTGAACATCTTTTTGTCCTTAATGGGTATAAACTTCATACAGATAAATATGAGAATATAAGCACCTGCTATCATAAGCGAACTGATAAATACTGTATCCTCAAGCGAAAATCCCTCATCTGATGCTTTTTTCGAAATATAGTACATATAGAATACACCTGCAGGTGCAAGGAACATCATAGGAATCTGATACAGCTTTATTCCCTTTTCCGTCAACACGTCATATGCGCGATATGCCGCAGTTACAAGTACAAAGCTGAATATAAAAGCGTATCTGTAAGGAAGCTGATTTGTTGCATGGAAGCCATGCCAGATAAAATTAAGCTGATTCCAATTACAGCTTACAGCTATAAGCGCAAGCATGAACACAGCGGCAATTTTTTCGCGTATCTTTATACCTGCTGAGAAAAGGAATACTCCAATGAGTATCACAGCCAACATGCCACAGGCAAAATTTGGCAATCCCTCTTTTGAGGTCGGCGAATTGTATGAAATAAGGTTTCCAAAAAGTTCCAGCCAGCTATTTTCCCATTCGCGAGTTGCAGGAAATTTATTATTCACTCCATAGGTAAGCTGTAGGGCTTTATATGCAGGCAGGAGTATAACTCCGCCAAGACATATGCCTATAACCGATGAACGTACAATGAGCCATATTCTGTTAAAAAATTTCTTAAAGCCCTGCCATTCAATAATTGCGGAAAAGGCAAACATGAATATTGTGAATATGCAGGTGAAAAATCCGATGTAATAATTGGTAATAAGGGAAAGTGCAAGAGTTACTGTATAGAGCTTCCATTTTCCCTCACGGCACATTGCTGCAACTCCAAGCATAACAAGAGGGAAAAGCGCAACAGTATCAAACCACATTACATTCCAGTAATATCCAAGCATATAGCTGCAAAGAGCATACATCAGAGAAAATCCGACTATAGATAAATCCTTTCTGCCGAATGTGTATCTGAGGAAGCAGCTGAAAAACGCTCCGCAAAGACCGATTTTCGCTGCAAGGAAATACATAAGTGCCTCACGGGTATGCGCCTCGTCGAAAAATACCGAAAGCAGATTCAGTGGACTTGCGGCATAGTAGGCAATCAGAGCAAGAAAATTTGTTCCAATTCCGTTCTGCCACGAATATAACATTGAACCGCCTGTAAGCAGTTTTTCTCTCAGTACGCGAAAAAACGGGTAGTACTGATGCCATAAATCAACCACAAGGAACTGCTCACTGCCTGTTTCCTGAAATTTGCCGTCGGTAAACCACAGCATATGAATTCCCTGATTATGAAAAGCGATAAGCATAATTATATAAGGAATAATAAATGAAAGGAAGAAATAAAATACTCCCTTTTCATACATTGCATTAATAAAGCTGTTATTCTTTTGCTTTCCCGTATCAAAACGGGGAACCTTTAAAGTGCTTTTTTTAACTGTTTTTTTCGTATCTCCCATAATACTTCCTTTCTATACATACTCATCTATAATTATTGTTCTATCAGCCTATGATAATATTAACAACCCAGAAAGCGATTGCAACTGCCAGAGCAATATAATCTCTGGGTGCAGATTTAAGCTGTCGAAGTCTTGTTCTGCCCTCGCCGCCACGATAACAGCGGCACTCCATAGCCGTTGCAAGCTCGTCCGCACGTCTGAATGAGGATATAAACAGCGGAACAAGTATTGCGATCATGTTCTTAGCTCTCGTCATAAAGCTTCCGCTGTCGATTTCAGCACCTCTCGCTTTCTGTGCCGACATTATCTTATCCGTTTCCTCAATAAGAGTAGGTATGAATCGCAGAGCAATTGACATCATCATCGCAAGCTCATGAACGGGAACTTTTATCTTTTTCAAAGGAGATAAAAGCTTTTCTATCGCGTCTGTCAGTGTGATTGGTGATGTAGTGTAAGTCAGCAGCGAGCTGCCCATAATAAGCAGTGTTATACGCACAAACATAAATATACTTATGCTTACAGCATCATCTGTAATTTTTATAAATTTCCATTTAAATAATATATCGCCGCTTGTTACGAAAAACAAATTGAGTATTGCTGTAATCAGCAGAAACGGCAAAAGAGGCTTAACAGATTTTACAAACATTTTCAGCGGAATCCGCGAAAGGAATATGGCAATCAAGGTAAATAGCGCGCCAACGCCCAGACATATGAAACGGTCTCCCGCAAAAAGCATAATGATATAAATAAATGTTATAATCAGCTTAAATCGGGGGTCAAGTCTGTGAATAATGCTGTCTCCGGGGAAGTACTGTCCGATTGTAATATCTCTCAGCATATCAGACACCTCCCCTTTCGGAAAGCTTTTTCAGCAAAAGCTTTTTTGCATATTCCATGGTATATACGTCCTTACCGAAATCAAGTCCCTGTTCTTTAAGCTTCATAAATACCTTTGTTATCTGAGGAACGTCAAGTCCAATCTGCGATATCTCAGCCGCACGTGCGAAAACCTTTTCAGTTTCGTCATAACAGAAAAGCTTTGCCTTGTTCATAACGAGAATTTTATCGGCAAAGCCTGCAATATCCTCCATACTGTGCGATACAATGAGGATTGTATTTTTCGTTCTCTCATGATAATTCTTTATATGCCCCAGAATCTTGTCGCGACCTGCCGGGTCAAGTCCTGCGGTAGGCTCATCAAGGATAAGCACACGAGGATTCATCGCCATAACCCCTGCAATTGCAACACGGCGCTTCTGACCGCCCGAAAGCTCAAAGGGTGAACGCTCCAACAGCTCCTCTTTAAGTCCTAAATCGTGGGCAGTTTCAAGTATACGACGTTTTATCTCCGCCTCGTCAAGTCCCATATTCTTTGGACCGAATGCAATGTCCTTATATACCGTCTCCTCGAATATCTGGTATTCGGGGTACTGGAAAACAAGTCCCACTTTAAAACGGACATCGCGGATTTTATTTTTATCCGCCCATATATCTTCACCGTCGAGAAGCACCTTTCCCGATGTTGGACGGAGCAAGCCGTTGAAATGCTGTATAAGGGTAGATTTTCCGGAGCCTGTATGGCCCATAACTCCGACCATTTCACCCTCGTCTATTTTAAGATTCACATGGTCTACAGCAGTTTTCTGAAATGGCGAACCCTGACTGTAAACGTATGTAAGCTCCTGAGTTTCAAGAATAGCCAATTTTTACTCCCTTTCAAAAAGACGTTTAATAGCCTCGGCACATTCGTCCTCGGTGATAATATCCTGCGGCACATCATATCCTGCTTTTCTCAGTTCCCATGCAAGTTCAGTTGCCTGAGGCACATCAAGTCCTATTTCCTTGACCTGCTCCACATGAGAAAATACAGCACGAGGCGTATCGTCGAGAATGATATTTCCCTTATCCATAACAACAACGCGGTCACATTGCGCCGCCTCGTCCATATAATGAGTGATAAGGACAATGGTTATGCCATGTTCTCGGTTCATGCGCCGTATAACCGCCATTACTTCCTTGCGCCCCTGAGGGTCAAGCATTGCGGTAGGCTCGTCGAGAATTATGCATTTGGGCTTCATAGCGATAATTCCCGCAATGGCAATGCGCTGCTTCTGACCGCCTGAAAGCTGTGCAGGAGAATGATGACGATAATCATACATATTAACATCTTTCAGCGCGTTGTCAACACGTTTCCGCATTTCCTCGTAGGGCACGCCCAGATTTTCAAGGGCAAAAGCAACGTCCTCCTCAACTACAGATGAAACAATCTGATTATCGGGATTCTGAAACACCATACCTGCACGACAGCGCAGGTCAAAAATCTTCTCCTCATCAGCTGTGCTGATACCGTCAACAGTAACAGTTCCTGAGGTGGGAATAAGAATACCGTTTATATGCTTAGCGAGAGTTGATTTTCCCGAGCCATTATGCCCGAGAACAGCCATAAACTCGCCCTCTTTTATTTCAAGATTTATTCCTTTCAGCACCTCGACAGGCTTTTCGCCCTCGTCGGCAGGATAGCTGAAATGGAGATTTTCAATTTCAATAATATTTTTCATTTTTATCCTTTTTTAAAGCCTTTAGCTGTTAGCCCTTAGCTTTTGTAAGATTAGCTATATGCTAACGGCTACAAGCTAATAGCTCAGATTTATTTCTCCCAAATAGCCGTAGAACCGCAGGGTAATGTCATACCTGTGGATTTTACGGGAAGTCCGATTTCGTCAAAGGTTACATTTCCGCCGAATTTACCCGTCAGCACAGAGCCGAGAATATATCCCATAACAGAGGGTGAAAGCCCCGTAGTATAGCTGTTTATAAGGAAGAAAAGCGGATTATCGGAAAGCACACCTGCGCACAGCTTCACAAGGTCATAAACGCAGTTTTCAAGCTTCCAGACCTCACCGCCGGGACCTCTGCCATAGCTTGGAGGGTCCATTATTACAGCGTCATATTTTCTGCCGCGACGTATTTCACGGGCGATAAATTTTTCACAATCGTCCACAATCCAGCGGATAGGCTTATCTGAAAGTCCTGATGCGGCGGCATTTTCTCTTGCCCACTGAACCATACCCTTTGAAGCGTCAACATGACACACCGACGCTCCAGCCTCGGCGCAGGCAAGAGTTGCTCCGCCTGTGTATGCAAAGAGATTCAGCACGTTTATTTCTCTGCCTGCATTGCGTATCTTATCAGCCATATAATCCCAGTTTACCGCTTGCTCAGGGAATAATCCCGTATGCTTGAAGCCTGTGGGCTTTATATTAAAAGTAAGATTTTTATAATTTATCTTCCAGTCAGGCAACGGCTTTCTGAAATCCCATTTTCCGCCGCCCTGATTTGAACGGTGATAGTGACCATCTGCGAATTTCCACGCAGAATCCTTTTTTTCCGTTTTCCAGATAATCTGCGGGTCTGGACGAACAAGGGTAATATTCCCCCATTTTTCAAGCTTTTCGCCGTCCGATGTATCAAGTATCACATAATCATGCCAATTATTAGCTGTTCTCAAATTCAAAACATCCTTTTATGTAAGTATTATCTTCCGCAGATTATTCCTCCGAAAGTTCTTCCTTTATGACCTCTGCTATCTGCAAAGCCATTGTATTTATGGCGGTAAAATCTCTGCCCTCAATGCGTATGCGGATAACAGCTTCTTTGCCGATTTCACGAACAATAATACGTCCCTCATCGCCAAGAACATTTTCAAACTCATCTATCAATCCCGTGATAGCGCGGTTGTTTTTCCACACCTCACGATGCCTTTTCGCAATGGGTACGCTGAACATAACCTGCGGTGTCTTTTCGATAATTTCTGCAAGATTGCTCATCTTCTCAGCCTGCGATTTCATAGCCTCAAGAAGTCTTATACCCGTAAGCTGACCGTCAAAGGAGGGCATATCATCGGGGAAAATAACGCTTCCCAGAGGATCGCCGCCGATGCTGAAACCACACTCCAGCATACGTCTCATCATATTTCTCTCACCCGTAGGCGCGGCAGATGTAGCAATATCATTGCTTCTTGCAAAGCGGATAAGTCCAAGATTATTCGCCTGTGTCACAAGTATGGTATTATTACGGAGAGTTCCCTGTTCTTTCATATATCTTGCACAGGCAGCAATGATAACATCACCGTCTACAAGACAGCCCTTTTCGTCAACGGCAAGACAGCGTTCACCGCTGCCGTCGAAAGCAATTCCGCAGTCGCATTTATTTTTAACAACAAAATCCATAAGGGCGTCTATTTTTGTACTTCCGCCGGAATTGATATTCTGTCCGTCGGGAGTATCGCCAAGCATAAGGACTTCCGCACCAAGCTCTGTGAAAATATCTTCCGCAGTAAAGGCAGTACTGCCGTTAGCGCAGTCTATGGCAATTTTAAGTCCACTGAGGTCAGCAGGAGCAGCTTCAAGAATATGCTTTTTATAATCCTCAAGAGCATATTCATTCCGTGTTATCCAGCCGTATCTTTTAAGCTGAACAGGCTCTATTTCGTCGGGATTATCAAGGAGAAGCCTTTCAATATCCTCCTCGCTGTCCTCACCCAGACGGTAGCCATAGGAGGAAAACAGCTTTATTCCGCTGTATTCAGCGCCTGTATGAGCCGCAGTAATCATAATACCGCCCTGAGCGCCGCTGTTTTTTATATGCCATGCCAAAGCAGGAGTAGGCACCTCTCCCAAGAGTTCCACGTCAGCCCCTGCGGAGCATAAACCTGCGCAGACAGCGGCTTCTATAGCGTATGAAGAATGTCTCACATCTCTGCCTACAAGAATTTTTGTTTTTCCATTCGGAGATGCCATAATCTTAGCCGCCGCTCTGCCTATCTGCATAGCAAGCTCACAAGTTATTTCCGTTATGGCAAGACCTCTTATTCCGTTTTTTCCGAATATTCTTCCCATTGATATCACCTCTTTACCGTTATGTAGGGACACTGCACAACCTGTCCCTACTTTTAATCTATTTTATAAATAGCTATCACCCTGCAATTTTCAAAAATTTTTTCAGGGGAATCGTAAAATCTTTCGCAAGTACAGCTATTGAATCTGTTGTATACCTTTATTCTGCCTTTTTCGCGGACGCAGAATACCGTGTGAATTGAGGATAAAAACGGTGTCCCTGTCCACGATGATAATATAAAGGCGTTACCTGCCGAATCGAAATCACATCGGTTGTTTTCAATTCCGAAATGTTTAAGCGCTTTTCCTATGGAGTACGGATTACAGCCAAAAAGTCCGAACAGCAGCGCAAACCGCCTCATATATTTCACTATTTCTCTGAGAGGCTTCGGCTTACCCATATATTCAAGGGCATTGAATACAGAAATAACCTCACAGCCGTTGAAGCTCATAGGGAACAGTCCGTAGCGGATTTTCGCTGTTTCGCCTATACTCTGTCCGTGTATCATATCTGTTCCTTTCAGAATGAAAGCTGTCCCTCATCCTTTGGAGAATTCTGCTCAGGAGGAGCAATGCCTAAATGCTCATATGCAAGACGGGTGGCAACTCGTCCTCTCGGAGTTCGTCCAAGGAATCCCAGCTGCATGAGAAACGGTTCGCATATATCCTCAAGGGTTACGGATTCCTCACCTATAGCCGCCGCAAGAGTTTCAAGTCCCACAGGACCGCCGTTGTAACCTTTTATAATCATAGTAAGCATACGCCTGTCAAGGCTGTCCAGACCAAGACCGTCGATTTCAAGGCGGCTGAGAGCAATGGAAGCTATCTCCTTTGTGATACTGCCGTTGCCCATAACATCGGCAAAATCGCGTACTCTTTTCAGCAGTCTGTTTGCAATTCGAGGTGTACCTCTTGCTCTGCCTGCAATTTCCTCTGCACCGTCAGCCTCGCAGGGAATACCGAGTATCATGGCACTTCTGCGGACAATATCAGTAAGCTGCTCTGTATTGTACAGTTCCAGACGCTCAATAACTCCGAAACGATCACGGAGAGGCGCGGAAAGCTGTCCTGCACGAGTAGTAGCACCGATAAGGGTAAACGGGCGCAGATCCATACGGATTGAACGTGCCGACGGGCCTTTTCCTATTATAATATCAATTACTCTATCTTCCAGAGCAGGATAGAGAAGCTCCTCAACAGGCCGTGAAAGGCGGTGTATCTCGTCGATGAAAAGAACATCGTTATCGCTTAATCCCGTAAGCAAAGATACTAAATCTCCCGGCTTTTCAATGGCAGGACCTGTTGTAACGCGGAGATTTACGCCTAACTCATGGGCAATAATAGAGGAAAGGGTAGTTTTTCCCAGTCCGGGAGGGCCATAGAGCAGTACATGGTCAAGAGGCTCACCGCGTCCTTTTGCCGCCTTGATGTATATGGCAATTTTTTCCTTTACCTTGTCCTGTCCGATATACTCATTAAGGCTCTGAGGACGGAGAGTAATTTCCCCCTCGCCGTCCTCAGCCATATTTTCTGGTGACATAACGCCGCGGTTTCCGTACATATCCGACGGTGCAAATTCCATATCTTCTGTATGTATCAAATTTTTATCTCCTTTTGTTAAAGCCGTCAGCCGTGAGCTGTTAGCCATTAGCTCTGAAAGTCAGAAAACCAAAGTTTAATGGCAAAGTTCAAGTCCGATAATTTTTCAATATTACCATACAATCAACCGAACTGACAGCTAAAGGCTAATGGCTAAAAGCTAATAGCTTATCTCTCAAAATAACGCTTTTTGCGGATATAGAACGCATCGGTAGCCTTTGCGGCTTTTCTGCCCATTTCCTCCTCCATTGATATGAAACAGAGGTTATCTCCTGCTTTCGTATATCTTGAAAGGTACTTTGAAAGGGGCACAAACAGCTTTCTTGTACTTCCTATCATATCTATTACCATAAGAAGCTGCGGCTTTTCACAGCCGCGCACCATTTCAACAATGTATGCACCGTCAACATTCTCCTGCTTTGAAAGAAACTTTGAAGCAGCCTTTGTGAGATATCCCATAGTTCTTTCACAGCGTCGATAGTTAATAGTTTCCTCCTCATTGCAGGAAATTGCTTTGATACGCAGATTTCTTGCAATCATAAGTATGCTCTTAATCTCCTGAGAGGAAAACTCCTTGCCATAGGAATTTGGATTAAGAACTGCGGAAGCAGACTGAATGAGGTCAAAAAGTCTCAGACAATTGATTTTATAGTATTCTACATATCTTTTAGCAAACTGCTGTAAAGCTCTGTGGCTTGTAAAAAAGGGAATGAACACATCACCATTGGGATTCTTTATTGTAATGAGTTCAAGCTGAACTCCTCCCTCTTCCCGTCCGCGTTCCTTTTTTATGGGATTCTTGCAGATAACATAAACATCGCTTTTTATAAGCGTCTGCAAAAACAGCGAGCGCTTTGACGGATCTGTAATTGCCGCTTTAAGCAGTTCGTCAAGATTCATCATAAGATTACGTCCTTTCCGTATACGACATATTGCCGTTGTAGATTAAATTAAATAAAATTACTTTGATGCCATAATCCTCAGAGTTTCCTTGATAAGCTCCTGCGTATCAAGAGCAGGGTCAAGCTTTCTTAGAATAGGAGCTATTTCTCCCTGAGAATAGCCGAGAACCATAAGGGCCTCCATAGCCTCACCCAAAGCAGAGCCACCTGTATTGACCGCACCGCCGCTGTAATCAGAAGAAGCCGACGTTCCCGATACAGATTCCGAGGATATTTTATCTTTAAGTTCCAGCACAATGCGCTGAGCTGTTTTAGTGCCTATACCTTTTGTACGGGTAAGAGATTTGCTGTCTCCCGAAGCAACCGTAAGTGCAAACTGCTCAGTTGTCATATCCGAAAGTATAGCCGTAGCCGCTTTAGGTCCTACACCCGAAACGGATATAAGCTGTCGGAAGCAGTTCAGCTCCTGCATATCGGCAAAACCGAACAGCTCAACGCCGTCCTCTCTAACGGCAAGGTGAGTATACACCATAACTTCTCCGCCTGTTTCTCCAAGTTTCACTAATGTATTATAAGATGTACGGCAGCCATAACCTACACCGCCGCATTCCACAACGGCGAGCCCAAGTTCCTTATGAACGAGCTTTCCGCGCAAGCTGTATATCATATTTTTCCACCTCTATCAAATCCTCACATCTGACCATCTAACCGTATGACCATGACATATGGCAATAGCAAGCGCATCTGCCGCATCGTCAGGACGAGGTATATGTGAAAGTCCCAAAAGATTTTTTGTCATTTCCATAACCTGCTGTTTTTCGGCTTTTCCATAGCCTACAACCGCAGATTTCACCTGCAGCGGCGTATATTCATAAACGGGAATATCTCTTTTGGCCGCTGAAAGCACAGTAATTCCTCTCGCCTGCGCAACATCTATGGCTGTTTTCTGATTCGTTGTAAAAAACAGCTTTTCCACCGCCATACATTCAGGACGGAATTTTTCAAAAATAAATTCCATATCCGTATGAATTGCCCGAAGCCGTTCTGTAAAGGGTGTATGCGCTTCGGTGAGTATTGCGCCGTATTCCACGGGAGTAAATTTTCTGCCGTCGTAGTCAACAACACCGAAGCCTACAATAGCATATCCCGGATCAATGCCCAGTATTCTCATTTTTCACATAATCTCCCGTTTAATTATTATTTATAACTATAATTACCCATAATATTTCACTATACATATTATTATAACATAAACCATACCCACATTGCAATACCCGTTTTATATAAAAATAATATAATTTTAATGGTAACTATGCTACCATATTTTCGCATGACATTGATACCCTGACGTTAATAGCTTTTCGCTCAACATATTATCCGGATTTCGCCCATATAATAAATCAAAGGAGGATTTTCTATGAATAACGACAAAAAAGAATATATTATCGCTTTGGCAGGCAATCCAAACGTCGGAAAATCCACAGTATTCAATGCACTCACAGGACTGAATCAGCACACGGGAAACTGGGCTGGCAAAACTGTCTCCTGCGCCGAGGGACATTTTGAATTTGAGGGGCTGAGCCTCACTCTTGCCGATATCCCCGGCGCATATTCCCTCCGTGCCGCCTCCGCAGAGGAGGAAGTCGCTCGTCAGTTCATACTTTCAGGCAAAGCCGACTGTGCCGTTGTGGTATGCGATGCCACCTGCCTTGAACGCAACCTCTACCTTGCATTACAGATAGCCGAAGCCGTTCCAAAAACAATTCTATGCGTCAATCTCATTGATGAAGCGGAAAAGAAAGGTTACAAAATCGACAAAGATAAATTAAGCGAATTAACAGGAGTTCCCGTTGTTTTCACGTCCGCAAGAAGCAACCGCGGACTTGACGACTTGTGCCATGCCATAAAAGATATTTTAATTTCAAAGGATTTTCCTGAAAAATCCATGGAATTTGACACAGCAGAGGAAAACGGCATTGACCGCATTGCCGAAAAAGCCGCTGAAATAGCCGCACATTCAGTCACCTGCACCGAAGATATCCCGCATAAGACCGACCGCCGCCTTGACAGGATTTTCCTGCGAAAATCAACAGGAATCCCCATAATGCTCCTGCTTTTTGGTATAATAATGTGGATAACGGCGGCAGGAGCAAATTATCCCTCCGAACTGCTGAGCAATCTGCTTTTTTCTCTGGGGGATAAAATGTCAGAGGGACTTTTCAGCATAGGCGCGCCTGCATGGATTGAAAGTCTGCTGATTCAAGGAATATACAAGGTACTTGCGTGGGTTGTTTCCGTTATGCTGCCGCCCATGGCAATATTTTTTCCACTTTTCACATTACTGGAGGATTTCGGCTATCTGCCGCGAATTGCCTTTAATCTCGACCGTTGCTTTAAGTGCTCAGGAGCTTGCGGAAAGCAGGCAATAACCATGGCAATGGGGCTTGGCTGTAATGCCTGCGGAGTTACTGGATGCAGTGTGATTGATTCGCCGCGGGAAAGGCTTATAGCCATTCTGACGAATAATTTCACCATATGCAATGGCAGATTCCCCACTGTTATCGCTATTATTTCCATGTTTTTTGTTACAGTTGGGGGAATCAGCGGTACATTTTTGTCTGGAGCGGCACTTCTTGCCACTCTGATTTTTTGCGTTATAATAACGCTTTTTGTATCTTTTCTGCTGTCAAGGACAATACTTAAAGGCACTCCCTCGTCGTATACTCTGGAATTGCCGCCCTACCGCAAACCGCAGATATGCCGTGTACTCGTCCGTTCACTTCTTGACAGGACAATTTTTGTTCTTGGCAGAGCCTGTACAGCAGCAATTCCTTGCGGACTTTTAATATGGCTTGGGGCAAATATAGAAATCGGCGGAAGCACAATTTTGTCGATTATTTCCGATTTTCTCGACCCATTCGGACAGCTTCTTGGACTTGACGGCGTAATAATCATGGCATTTATATTCGGCTTCCCTGCAAATGAAATTGTTGTGCCGATTATACTCATGGCATATCTCTCTCAGGGAAGTCTTGTGGAAATGGGCGATACAGCGTCCCTTAGGGAGCTTCTCACCGCTAACGGCTGGACAATGCAGACAGCAGTAAGTATGCTTATTATGACTGTATGCCATTTCCCCTGCGCCACTACCTGCCTTACTATTAAAAAGGAAACGGGCAGTTTTAAATGGACGCTGCTAAGCATGGCTTTGCCTACAGCTGTGGGAATACTGCTATGTATGGGACTAAATATTTTCGCAAATATCTTGACATAATCCACCTTTACATGCTATACTTGTCTTATCAGGAAAGGATGTGCCAATTTGAAAAATTTATTGTTCATCGGCGATGTTGTAGGCGATTCAGGCTGTAAATTTCTCCGCTCTAAACTCCGCAATATCAAACAGGATTACAAAATAGACATAACTATTGTAAACGGCGAAAACTCCGCACAAGGAAACGGAATTACGCCTAATTCCGCTGATAGTCTCATAAATGCAGGCGCGGATATAATCACTACGGGAAACCATGTTTTCCGCAGAAAAGAAATATTCCCCGTTCTTGAATCTTCGGATTATATAATTCGTCCTGCCAATTATCCCGACGGCAGAGCATACGGAAAAGGTCTGTGCGTACTGGATATGGGCTGTTATTCTGTTGCTGTTGTAAATCTCATGGGTACAGCATTTATGGAGCCTCTTGACAATCCATTTTCTGTAATTGATGAGATACTCCCCAAAATTGACACACCTAACATTTTTGTTGATTTTCATGGTGAAGCAACCTCTGAAAAAAAGGCTATGGGGTACTATCTTACTAACAGAGTAACAGGCATTTTCGGCACTCATACCCATGTTCAGACTGCTGATGAAGCCATTCTTGGCAGTCATACAGCTTATATCACTGATGTGGGAATGACAGGTCCTGAAAATTCATGTCTCGGTGTTGATTCAAAGCTTGTGATAGATAAATTCCGTTTTCATATGCCTGTCAGATTCAAGGAGGCAGATTCACCCTGTTTCCTCTGCGGTATAGTCGTATCATTTGATGAAAAAACAGGTAAAGCAAAAAATATCGAAAGAATTATTATACGCTGATTGTTTATATGTCTGATAATCCACACAAGTTTATTAAAGCCAAACGATTATTGTCTAAAATGCACAAAAAAACAAGCAAAAAAAGGTTAGGTTCATATATTGAAATATCTGTTGAATTGTGTTATAATAATTGTAGAAAATAGCTGATATATTTCAGCTTTTTTCTCATATCACATTATTCAACATTATTTAAACAGGAGGACATACTATGGAAATTTTAAAAGTATCATCCCATTCAACACCCAATTCAGTTGCAGGAGCTATCGCAGGAGTTATCAGAGAGCATAAGTCTGTAGAAGTTCAGGTCGTTGGTGCAGGTGCTGCAAACCAGGCTATTAAGGCTGTTGCTATTGCAAGAGGCTATCTCGCTCCTATCGGCATTGACCTTATTTGTATCCCTGCTTTCGCTAACATTCAGATTGAGGGCGAGGACAGAACTGCTATGAAGCTTATCTGTGAACAGCGCTAAGCTGCGAAAGATAACCGATTAACTGAGATGCGGTGAGTTTTTCTCACCGCATTTTGTCATTCAGCAAATTAATAAAATGTTTAATAAAGCATCACAGGAGAAATTATATGAATATTGAAGTAAACAGAATAAATAAAGGTATCTGCGGAAACCCCGAAAAATACACAGTAGAAACAAACGATATATTCGCATTTCAGCTTAAAGAAATTTCCGAAAAAATTGCGTCAAACAGCGAAAACAGACCTGTTATACTCCTTGCAGGGCCCTCAGGTTCGGGCAAGACTACCACAGCTTTTATGCTTACGAAAATGCTGCGTGAGCTGGGCTGCAACAGCCACACACTGTCTATGGATAATTATTTCAAATCCCTTACAGACGAGGAAAAAGCACTTGCGGCAAAGGGCGAAATGGATTTAGAATCCCCTGACCGCATTGATAAAGAACTTCTCAACAAGCAGATTGAAGATATCGAAAACTGCGTTCCCATAGAGATTCCCAAGTATGATTTTTCAGAATCCAGACGTTCTGACGAGACTACGGCTTTCGAGAGAAAAAAGGGTGAGGTTGTAATTTTCGAGGGCATACACGCTCTTAATCCCGATGTTATTACAGTTCCCGAAAACAGACTTTGCAAGCTTTATGTCAGCGTCCGCACACGTATCACTACAGAGGGAATCGTGCTGAATCCTGCGAAAATCCGCCTTATGCGCCGCATGATACGTGACAGGAATTTCCGCAAGCGCAGTCTTGCTGAAACTATGAATATGTTCAAGAGCGTTGAGGCAGGCGAAAACAAGTATATTATGCCCTACAAGCACCGTTCAGATTACGATATTGACACATTTATGGCTTATGAAATGAGCGTATACAAGTACAATCTGCTCGACGATTTAAGAGGAATGTCTGATATTTCTGAGCTTGCCGATGTTATCGAGGTAATGACGGCACTTGCACCTCTTGACAATGAATTTGTACCGAAAGATTCTCTTATACGTGAGTTTATCGGCAAAGGAGAGTTTAAGTATTAATTCGTAATTTGTAATTATACAGGTGTTAAAATGAATGATATAAAATTAAATAACGAGCAAGCTTTGAAAGATTTTTTGCTTGATATAGAGTGTCTTGAGGAACTTGCTCCATGGATTTCAAAATCAAATATTTTTGATATTCTGAAAATATCAAAAAAAGAAATCAAACATAGCAATATGCTTGGCTGGTTGTTTAACGCAACAGAAAGTCATGGAATGGGAGATAAATTCATATCTCTTTTTATGCAGACTTTAGTTTCGACTAATCAGATTCCAAATACGAGAATTTTAGATTATCTATTGCTTGATTTCTACAGTTTTTCTGTTTACAGAGAACAGAAAAACATAGACATTCTTCTTGTATCTCACAAGGAAAAAATCACAATCGCTATAGAAAATAAAGTTTTTTCTCACGAACATGACAATCAGCTTAATCGTTATAGAAAACAATTAGAAGAAACATATCCCGATTATCAGCGTATTTACATATATTTGACACCCGACGGTGAAAGTCCAAGCGACAATGTCAATTGGTACATTTTTACATATAGCGATATAGCTGATATTTTAGAGCAAATATGTAACAACAGCAATCTGAATTCAGAAGCAGAATTGTTTATTCAGAATTACATAACGATAATCAGGAGGGATATTGTGGAAGATAAACAGTTAATTGAAATTTGTAATAAAATCTACAACAAGCACAGGCAGGCTCTTAAATTAATATTTGACAATGTAGACATGGAAGATGCAAGTATCTACTCAGTTATTACAAAAACACTTCAAAAATTATCGCAAGAGGGAAAAATCATACATGAAGAAGATTGGGGTACTTGTTTTGGAACCCCAAGAATGTATGAAGCACTTCCATCACTTGATGAACCTATAAGTGCTTGGAAAACAGAAGATATATATTCGTATTGGTTCAGATGTGTAGACGAAAGATTCTATCTCATTTTTGAGATAACAGGTATTAATATTCCGGATGAACAAAGAATAACAATGGAAAAAATGATAGATATTCTTAAACCCAATTCAAATAAAACCGAGTTCACATGGAAAAGACTATACAAAACAGGTTGGTTTGACCTTAGTAATGCAAGCGACTTTGAAATTGAAGCAGAAAAAGCCGTTAGACAAGCTGTTGATGAAATGCTTGCTATGGAGGACAGACTTTTTTCAGAATTAAAATAAATTCTCCTACTACAAGCTAACAGCTATTTCAACAAAAACAGGTAAAAAATCCCATGAGCATTATAAAAAATCCCACTTGCACCAAGCGGAAAATGGTGCTATAATAAGTTTAACTTATTTATAAGTTAAACTTATTATAGGAGGAATTTTTATGTCAGCCACAGCTACTCATTCAAGAACCGAAAAACTGCGCCGTATAACTGCCGCAGGTCTTTTTGCCGCGCTTGTTTACGTTTTTACTGCCTACCTCCACATTCCTACAGGAGCAGGCTATACCCACGCAGGCGACGGGCTTATATACCTCGCAGCTTGTATCCTCCCCACTCCCTACGCAGTGGCGGCAGGAGCAATAGGCGGAGCATTGGCAGACGGGCTCACAGGCTATCCTGTGTGGATTCCCGCAACTGTTATAATAAAGGCAGTTACTGCCGTATTTTTCAGCAATAAGAGCGAAAAAATGCTGACTCTCAGAAATATCCTCGCAATAATCCCCTCAGGAATTCTCTGCATTGCAGGCTACAGCATTTATGAGGGAGTTGTTATGGCAGGCGGATTTTCAATGTCAGCTCTGACAGCCGCATTTACTCAGACGCCGTCATATCTGGTGCAAATTGGCACAAGCACACTGTTATTCGTTGCTGCAGCGCTTTTCCTTGACCGCGTTGGATTTAAAAAGAAAATCAGATTATAATGAATTATTATGGGCGTTTTTATGCGCCCATTTCTTTTGCAATGAAAAAATCCGCAAAATATTGACAAATATGCATTTCATGTGATATAATAACAATGTATGCAGAAACGGCTATTATAGAAAGGAAAATTGATATGATACTTCTTGACGAATTGAGACTTGAACTTGTAGGCTTCCGTAAAGAAATGGAGGAGCTTGCAGATGTTCTCAGCATAAAGGCTTCAAAGGAACGTATCGAGGAGCTCAACGCTGAAACCGCTAAGGACGGCTTCTGGGATGACCTTGAAAATTCCCAGAAAGTTTTACAGGAAACAAAAGCTTTAGAGCGTAAAATCGAGAAATTCAACAAGCTTAACGGTCAGCTTGAGGATGTTATAACTCTCATTGAACTTTCAATTGAGGAAGAGGACGAAAGCTCCGTTGAGGAAATCAAGGCTGAGGCTGAGGATTTCAAGAAAAAGCTGGAGGAAGAAAAGCTCTCCACACTGCTTACAGGCGAATACGATAATTCCAACGCTATCCTCACTTTCCACGCAGGTGCAGGCGGTACAGAGGCACAGGACTGGACTGAAATGCTCTACCGTATGTACAATATGTGGGCTGAGCGCCACGATTATAAAGTCACTCTCATGGACTACCTTGACGGCGATGACGCAGGCGTTAAATCCGCGTCAATACTCATTGAGGGCGAAAATGCCTACGGCTATATGAAGTCTGAATCAGGTGTTCACCGTCTTGTGCGTATCTCTCCCTTTGATTCATCAGGCAGACGTCACACATCATTTGCGGCTCTTGAAGTTATGCCCGAAATTGACGATTCTATTGAGGTTGATATCCGCCCCGAAGATCTCGAAATGGAGGTTTACCGTTCCAGCGGCGCAGGCGGTCAGAAGGTAAACAAGACCAGTTCCGCTGTACGTCTTATCCACAAGCCTACAGGAATTGTTGTATCTTGTCAGACACAGCGAAGCCAGTATCAGAATAAGGACTACGCTATGAAAATGCTCCGTTCAAAGCTTATTGAAATCAAAGAACGTGAGCATCTTGAAAAAATTGAGGATATCAAGGGCGTTCAGAACCAGATTGCATGGGGAAGCCAGATTCGTTCCTACGTATTTATGCCATACACCCTTGCAAAAGACCACAGAACAGGCTTTGAAAACGGAAATATTCAGGCTGTAATGGACGGCGATATTGACGGATTTATCAACGCTTATCTGAAATCCCTTTCACACGGCACATTAAACAAGTAATCGGGTGATAGTATGAAAAATATTTTTGTAAAATCAGCAGCTGCTTTAATGGCAGTATTCACTCTTACAGGCTGTACTGTAAGCGAATATCAGTACGATTCTACAGGCGCAGGCACAGGAGCTACCTATTCCATAAATATTGTGGATAAATCGGAGGTTACAGAAGCCCCCGCAGCACAGGTTACAGATGCTCCTGCGGCTGAGGAAACTGCTGCACCTGTTGTTGAAGCTACGGAATCCCCTGCAATTGAGGAAACTGTTCCCGTTGAGGAAGCAACAGAGGCAGTCACAGATATGTTTGTAGTGGATATTACAGAGCCCTTTGTTGAGGAGCACATCGAATCAACATATCCCGACAGCTACGTTGAATACTACTTCCGTTCACAAAGTCAGCTTGACCAGCATTTTTCAAAGCATGGATATGAGTTTGACGGTGATTTCAATTATGAAACAGCTGAGGACTACGAAAACGGTGCAAGCGATGTTATAAACAATCCTAATGCTTTGTACAAAACCGAAGCAGAGGACGGCGACCATGTGTATTATATCGAGGCAACAAACGAATTTGTTGTGCTCTCCACAGACGGATATATCAGAACATATTTCCGCCCAAATGCTGGGATTGATTATTTTAATCGTCAATAAATTAATGCGTTATAATTTATCTAAACGGCTTGACAAACTGCGGATTTTGGTGTATAATATTATTAGGGAGAAATCCTTAAAGATGGTGTTTCGCCGCCGGCGCATAAGTGCGAAGCTTTAAAGATGGTTTGTTCTTTCCGTTATAAAAAGAACAATGTTAAAGATGGTGTTTCGCCACCGATAAACAAGTGCGAAACTTTAAAGACAGGCGGGATTTTTTCTCGCCTTTTATTTTATTCTGAGGGGTGAATATATGCGGTTTTACACAATAGACAACAATTATGTCAAGCAATTGTATCAAATAGATAGTGAAGTGTTTTTTGAACCTGTGAATTACGATACTAAACCATACATTGGAATTGTTATACAAAATGGCAGCTATCCGTACTTTATACCCCTTACATCTGCAAAGCCCAAACATAAAAAATGGGCAAATGTAACTAAAACAAACTATTTGATATATGAAATGCTCCCGTCAGATTTCGAGCCAATTCCTGCGAACTGGGTATATTCAATAAGCCAAAACGGCATAAAACATATTTTATCTGTTCTGGAAATAAAGAAAATGATACCTGTTCCTTTACATTATTGCACACCCATTAACTTTTTACAAGTTGCTGACCTTGATTATCGTGCATTACTTCAAAAAGAGTATAGATTTTTAAAACCTTTGGACACTTCTATTCAGAAAAAAGCTAATGATATTTATAACAAACAAAAAGAAACAGGTGTAATAATTCCTTTTGCTTGTAATTATGCAAAATTAGAAAAAGTATATCTTAATAATGTCAAAACTGCAATGACAGTTTAACGGACCGTGCTGATAGATGACGGTTTATTTTCATCACTCAACATTTCGGCGAATACCACACGCCATACACAAAACAATTGAAAAAGGTTGAATTTATGAACCCACGTTTACCGTATCTGAGGGAAAAAACCTCAAAATTAACTGCCTCCCCCGGTGTGTATATAATGAAAAACCGTGAGGGCGGTATAATATACATCGGCAAGGCAAAAAATCTGAAAAAGCGGGTTACAAGCTATTTCAGGGAGAATCCCGACCATACTCCTAAAGTTGCGGCTATGGTTTCAAAAGTCAACGACTATGACTTCATTGTAACCGACAGCGAATTTGAGGCTCTTGTCCTTGAATGCAGTCTTATAAAACAGCATAAACCGCGATATAATATCCTGTTGAAAGATGACAAGGGATATTCCTATATCCGCGTATCCGACGAGGAATACCCTCGTATCACCACTGAAAAAAATACAGCTGAAAAAGGGCAGTATCTGGGACCTTACACAAGCTCCTACATTACAAAAGAGGCTGTAAACGAGGCAAATCGGGTATTTATGCTCCCGACGTGCAGGAAGAAATTTCCTCAGGATTTCCGCAAGGAGCGTCCATGCCTGAATTATCACATCAAAAACTGCATGGGAGTATGCCGCGGCAGAATATCCGCCGAGGAATACCGCGGAATAATCGACGAAGCAGTGGAGTTCATACGCTCAGGCAGTGCAGCCTCTGTTGAGCGAATGGAAGCGGAAATGAACAAAGCTGCTGAGGACCTTGAATTTGAAAAAGCCGCAATGCTCCGTGACCGTATCAGCGCCATAAAAAAAGCGTCGGAAAAGCAGAAAATGGTGGGAAGCGGCGTAGAATCCGCAGACGTTATCGGCATCGCTGAATACAACGGCGGAGTTTATATATCCGTGCTGATGTACCGCGAAAACCGCCTTTATGACAAAGCTGTTTTTGATATGGAAAAATCCGATTCAGAGGAGGACATCCTCAGCACGTTCATGGTACAGTTCTATCATGGCAGAAGTGATATTCCGCGGATTATAGCCGTTGACCACATTCCAGCCGAGGAAGAGCTCATACAGAAACTGCTGGAGAATCAGGCAAAAAAATCTGTAAAAATACACCAAGCCCAGAGAGGACGGCTTCTTGATTTGCTAAAGCTTGCTAAAAGCAATTCTGCTGAATATGCCGCGCTGAAAAGCAATCGCACCGGCAAAGAAGTAATCGCTCTTGAACAGCTTGCAAAATGTCTGGGATTGGCAAATCCGCCGAAAATTATTGAGGCATACGATATTTCAAATCTTTCTTCGGAATCAATGGTTGCAGGAATGGTTGTATTTGAGGACGGCAGACCGCAGAAAAAGGCATACAAAAAATTCACCGTAAAGGAACAGCAATTCCAGAACGACTACGGCAGTATGCATGAGGTACTGAAAAGACGTTTGCTTCATATTGTAAATCAGGAGGGCGACGAGTTTTTCATGCGGAAACCCGACCTTATACTTCTCGACGGCGGAACAGGTCATGTACATGCTGTTGAGCCTATACTGAAAGAACTAGGACTTGATATTCCCCTTTTTGGCATGGTAAAGGACGACAAGCATCGCACCCGCGCCATAGCTACAGGTGGCAGAGAGATACAGATAAATAATTTACAGGCGGCTTTCAACCTTGTGACGAAGATACAGGACGAAGTGCATCGTTTTTCCGTCAGCTTTATGCATTCCAAGCACAAGAAAAAGACCTATAGTTCTGAATTGCTTACGGTAAAGGGTATCGGCGAGAAAAAAGCGGCAAAGATACTGATGAAGTTCAAGACCCGTGATAATCTCAGGAGAGCTTCTGTTGAGGAATTGGCAGTAACTGCCGGAATCAGTACAGAAACGGCAAAGGAACTGTGGGAAGTAATACAAAAACTATAAGCAAGGGCGGTCAATTCAAAATGACCGCCCTTCATATTATTGTTAAATTTTATTCAGCTTTAAGAGGAAGTGAAGATATCAGCTTAGCGTCAAGCTTCTGAATAGCTATAGCGTCAGCAGCTGTAATTCCCTTTGCTCCGTCAACGTCAGCATTTGCCGTACCTTGAGCTGAAAGTCCGTACTTGTCGGGATTTCCGAGGGACTGGAGAATAGCTGTTGAATCAGCGATAGTAACCTTGCCGTCGCAGTTTGCATCACCGTAGAGGATATCATCAGCAGGTTCCGTGGGTTCTGTAGGCTTGGGCTCTGTACCGTCGGAAAGCTTACCGCATACGATACCTGCACCAACTGTTGACATATACACAGTACCGAATTCATCCATATCGCCTACGAGGAAATTTCCGTTACCTGTACCGCCGTAGAGATTATCAGTATTTATGCAATCCCATGACTTTCCTCCGTCAGTTGAACGATAGATGCCCTCAACATCAGACTCAGTTGGTCTGCCGTACATATAAACTGTATTCAGACCGCCTGCCTTTTCGGGAGCGCCATAACCGAGAGTCTTACAGTAGAAAATATCAGTCTTTTCAATTACTGTACCGCCCTTTGTAATGGAATATACACCATTCCAGCCGAGAGCCATAAGAAGATTATCCTCAGCAAGATAAGCAAGGTCGCCTGTGTGGTCGCACTCATCGTACCTGCCTACAACAGTTTCCTTGAATGTTGCGCCGTAGTCTGTGCTTATATAGAATGAATAATGAGATTCCTCAAGTGTAGGTTCTTCCTTGTTGGGATCAGATTTCCAGTAATCGTTATGCTTGATTCCTGAGCCATAAACGATAGCAGGATTATTCAGATCAACAAGAGGATATGTTGTCTTAGAGCCGTCAAGTCCCGTTGACTTATTCCATGTTGCGCCGAAATCGTCGGAATACTGGAGAGAGCCGTTGCCGGCGTCAGCCTTGATAAAGCGGTATGATCCGTCATCAAGCTTAGTTATAGCCATTTTTCCGCCGCCGTTGGGAACTTTAAGCTCCTGCCATGTTGCGCCGGCGTCAAGAGAGTAGTAAGCCTTGCCCTCGTGTTCGCCTACACGGCACATAACCTTTGTATCAGAGGGGCAGAATGCAATAGCGGAGGTTGAGCCGATATTTGGCTTATACTGCTCGGGTATCTCGTTTATATCCTTGTGGATAAATCCGTCATAATCGCCGATAGCAGAGTAATTCTCGCCGTTTGGTACACTTACGAAGTCAAGGCATACAACTTCCTCAACACCGTCGGGCTGGAAGTAGAACTGTACTCCCTTTTCAGCCCACACGTTATCGCAGGCATACACGCCGTTACCCGACGTCATAACAACTCTGTCAGAATTTCTGGGGTCGAACATAATGCCGCTTCCCCAGTGGCAAGCCTTACCGTAAATCCAGTCGTAGCCATTTGTATCAATGGGATTTGAAATAAAATAGTGATTGTCTGTATACTGTCCTGCCTGCTGACCGGGAGTAATATCCAGCCATGTAGCACCGCCGTCCTCGGAGCGATAGAAATGGTCGCCCCATGCGATACTGCCGTCAGTCCATTCCTCCTCGAACCACTGGTCAGACCAGACACCGCAGGTTCTTGTTACAAGCTTGTTAGGGTCTTTTTTGTCAACTTCAATTTTACCGAAAGCATTGCCTGAGGGTGAAATATCAGTCACCTTGCCGCTTTCAATGTTATACTTGAAAGCGCCGCCTGCTGTACCGCTGAAAGCAAGTCCTGCAATATATGTGAAGAACAGATTTCCGTTCTTGTCTGTAGAGAATGTACAGGGATAATTTGCAGTTGGAAGGTCTTTTGAAAGTACGGAGAATTTATCATCCTTAACGCTTGCAACATGGATATTTGCCTGACCTGTAACGGAAGTACCGACATACACCTTACCGCCCTCGATAATGATACAGCCAATACCGTTCTGCTGGTTGTATTCCTTATCCTCTGTACCGCGTACCATATGATTTGTCCACATAGGATATTTCAGCTCTGTTGTGAAAAGTCCCAGTTCATCGTAGCCAAGTACAGCCTCCCATGTTTTACCGCCGTCTGTGGACTTGATAAGAGCCGATTTGCCTGCGGTAACATCGCCGCCTGCGTAGATAGTATCAGGATTATCGGGGTCAATGGCAATGGGCTCGATACATTCTCTGCCGTCGCCGTTTCCGTGAATCTGAATAAGCTCTGTAACATCTGATTTAGTGAATGTCTTACCACCGTCTGTAGTCTTGTAGATAACAGTTCTTGCATCTGAGAAATAAGCACATCCGCAGAGGAAATACGCTGTATTATCGTCAGTAGGGTCAATAGCTATACCCTTAACGCTGAGATATCCTCTGTCAGCCTCATTAATGAAAGCAAAAAGCTGCTCCCATTCGTTGATTTCATAATTGTACTTGTATGCACCGCCAACGTCAGTACGGAGATACATTTCCTTCTGACCTGTAACGATACCGGAAACGAAGCCTGCGCCGCCTATTTTCAGGGCTTCCCATTCCATATTCGCTGTGAGGTCTGCTGCATACACAAAGTTTGTGCCGACGATATTGCAGGGTGCTAAACAAGCAATACCGAGACAGAGAGCAGAAGCTGCCGCTGCCGTTTTTTTGAGAATTTTCATTTGAGGGTTCCTCCTATTGATTTTTCATTGCACCGCCAGTTGAGTGACGGTTTATAGCCGTTTCCATGTTTTTTTCTTTTGGAATACGGTTTTGTTCATAATCGCGTGGGAATTTGTTGTGTATCTTACCAAATTTAAAAACAGTTAACTTTTGGTTAAATGTGTTTCACATATTCCCTTGATTATATTTTATCACTTTGTGGAGGGATTTGTCAATTGAAAATCATATCCTTTTAAAACAGATTGTGCCATTATTGTGCATAGCATCTGAGGTGATATGCACAATATCAGCTTATACAAAAAATAGTATTTTCTATAGGCAAAATGCACAATAAGTCTTTCGGTAATTCATAATTATATATAATTTAGCCATTAGCTTTTAGCCATTAGGTTTGGGTGCGGCGTAACTTTACTTTTTCTATTCATAATAAATACAAAAGGGTGATTTCTCACCAAAGAGGACAACCTACGGGGAACGAGGGAGGGGAAAATTAAACTGGAACAAAATCGTGCGGAATATCCCCGCCGGTAATTTGCCTTACTCAAAATTTTACATTAGAATAAAATCTTGTATCTAAAGTAATATAACATTAGAACAAAATGTCAGCGGCGACTCGCCGCACTCCCTCTTTCCCCTACGGTTTTCCTCTCTGGAACTCTCCTTTCCCTTTCCCCTTTCTTCCTCCCTTTCCGATTTTTAAACTTTTCTGGAAATCTTGTTTTTTTGTTCATATGACCGCTTGAAAAAACAGGTCACACAAAAGAAAAAAGTCGGGAAAAGGGGGGAGGTGACGGAAAGAGCGTTCCAGAAGGAAAAACAGAGGAAGGGTGCGGCAATTTTACCAGAAACCGCTAATTTGCGTAGGGGCTGCCTTTGGCAGTCCGCGGGCGGATAATATCCGCCCCTACACGAAACAACGTAAAATAGCCAATTTGTAGGGGATGATGCCCACATCAGCCCACAGCGTGTAGAATTTTTATCAGATCAGCACAACCTGCCTCTACATATTCCACAAAACACATATAAATTTTTGTGCATTCATACAAATTGTCAAAACCCTATTGACTTTTGTAGATTTTTATTCTACAATAATAGTAGAATCGATTTCAACACTTCAAAGGAGGCTGATGGTAAATGGATAAGCTTATAAAAAATTATAAGGTGAGCTGCGAAATGGCTAAGGAACGCATCGGAGAACTGCTTGTGCAGCGCAGATATCTGCGTGATAAAGGCGATATAAAGGCAATTGAACAGCTTGACCTCAACAGGCGCATACGCCTGCTGTATACCGAATACAGCGATATGAACGAGATAATCACACATCTGGAACGTCACAGCCGTGCCCGAGGGGAGCTGATATGATTGCCGCAAAGAAAACGAAGCTTTATGGAAAGCACAACAGGCGAGGTTGACCAATATATCCGACATCTGTTCTGCGAAGATACTCCCAATAATACGGGGAAAATATTGTTAAATATAATTAAAAATGACCTGACAGCGAGACAAAAGGAAATAATTATGTTATACTATTTTAAGGAGCAGACCATACCCGAGATTGCTCAATCTCAGGGTATATCTCACCAAGCTGTTTCCGCTTTGATTTCAAGAGCAAGAAAAAGAATTTTCAGATATATGCAATATTATTTTAAATAAGGAGAATATCTCTATGTATACACCGATTTATGATTTTCTGAAAAAATATGTGGATTCCCACACAATGCGCGGTCATATGCCTGGACATCATGGGAAAAATATTACGGATAATGACGATTTATCGGCGATGTACCGCCTTGATATAACAGAAATAAACGGCGCGGACAGCCTTTTTGAAGCTGAGGGAATTATACTTGAAAGCGAAAATAATACCGCAAAGCTTTACGGTTCTGACGCGTGTCTTTTTTCCGCAGGAGGCTCAACATCCTGCATACAGGCTATGCTTGGCGCTATGAAACTTGAAAACCGGCGTGTTATAGCCATTCGCAACGTACACCGCGCCTTTCTCAACGCCTGTGCTCTTCTTGATCTTGACGTTGAATGGATAATGCCTGACTATACAAGCGGCATACTTTCGGGAGTAATAAATCCCGAGGATGTTGAAGCGGCTCTTGCAAAATTTCCCCATAGCTGTCTTTATGTCACATCTCCCGATTATACGGGGAGAATTGCCGATATAGCAACCCTCGCAAAGCTTTGCTGCAAATACGATTCCCTGCTTATCGTGGACAATGCACACGGGGCGCATCTGAGATTTCTGCCCCGAAACCTCCACCCGATTTTACTCGGAGCAGATATGTGCTGTGATTCCGCACATAAAATGCTGCCTGCACTTACAGGGGCGGCGATGCTTCACGTAAAGGACAAGAAATACAAGCCTATTCTGAAACAGACTATGAGCATGTTTACCTCCACAAGTCCCTCGTATCTCATTATGATGTCGCTGGATTTGTGCAATAAGTACATAAATGAGCGCATACGGCGCGATATCGCGGCAAATCTCATACATATCCACAACTTCCGCGTTAATTTCGTGGACAGGCTTATTTTTGCGGAAAGCGAACCTTTCCACATCACAATTAAAGCGGCTGAAAGCGGCTACAACGGCAATGAGCTTGCGGAAATGCTCCGAAGAAACGGCGCAGAATGTGAATATTCCGATAGAGATACGGTTATTTTGCTTATGTCACCTGCCAATAAAGCTGAGGATTACAAAAAGCTGACAAATGCTCTTGAAAATGCCCTTGATTCGCTGAGTAAGGCAGATTTAAAGCCTGTGTATATCCCACCTGTACTGCCTGAAAAAGCTATGTCTATACGCAATGCCGCCTTTTCACCCTGCGAGGAAATCCCTGTGGACGAGGCTGAGGGAAGAATCTGCGCCGCAGTAAAGGTTCCCTGTCCTCCTGCTGTGCCTATTGCCGCCAGCGGAGAAATAATTGACAGGAATTGCATAAAAATTTTCAAAAGCTATAGCATTTCAAGCGTAATTGTGGTAAAATAGATATTGAGCCGTTAGCTTTCAGCCATTAGCCTTTAGCGGTCGGCTTGCAGTAATTCTGTTATGAAACGGCTAATAGCTTATGAGAAGGAAAAATATATGAAAAAAATTTACGGTAATGAGTACCTCATCGGTACATTAAATAATATGCGGAAAAATAACCGCCTTGCGCAATCGGTTATTTTCTACGGCGAAAAAGGCTGCGGTAAAAAGCTTTTTGCCAATTATTACACATCTCTGCTTCTGTGTCAAGCACCTACAGAGAACGGTCCATGCGGAAAATGTCCTGCCTGCAAGACGGTGAATTCCCACTCCAACCCCGATGTGATATATGTTCCAACCGAGGGCAAACTGGAAGGCTACACTGTCAAAACTGCAAGAGCAGTCAGCAATGATGTGTGTATCAAGCCAAACAATAACACGGGAAGAAAGATTTATATTTTCCGCGACTGCCATAATATGACGGTACAGGCTCAGAACGCCCTGCTGAAGCTTATTGAAGAACCGCCTGAATACGCTTGCTTTATCTTTACTGCCGAGGCAAAAAGCGAGTTTCTCCCCACGATAATCTCACGATGCGTCTGCTTCGGCGTATCCCTTTGCACTGAAGAGGAATCGAAAGCCTCTCTCCTTGAAAGCGGATTTTCTCACGATGAAGTTACCGAAGCTGTCAGCCGCTTTCACGGGAATATAGGTAAATGTACAAATTATATCGTCAATGAGAATCTGCGCAGTCAGGTGGATTTGACAAATCGCATTGTAAATAGTATAATAAGAAAGGACGAGTATGAGCTCAACGCCGCTTTCTTCTCTGTGGGGAATAACAGAAATGATATTCTTGAAATTCTCTCCATGATAGACAAGCTTGCAAGAGACGCCGCCGTCCTCAGCCGTGACAGCTCTGCAAGAATTATAGGCTGTTTCAGAGAAGCCGCAGAAAGCCTTTCACGTATGCTGACAATATATCAGGCAGTAAATATCCATAATGCCATTGAACGCGGCTGCCGCGCCATTGACGCAAATGTCAACGGAGCTTTTGTTCTTGCAGGCGTATGCGCTGAAATTATGGAAATAGTTGCATAAGCAACAGTTAATTTGTAATTCCTAAACAACGAGGTAATATATTATGAAAGAAATAGTAGGTATTCGCTTTAAAAAGGTGGGAAAGATTTATTATTTTTCACCTAACGATATAAAATTTGAGGTAGGAGAATTCGCAATCGTGGAAACTGTCCGCGGTATAGAGTGCGGAGAGGTTGTCCTTGAAAACCGCGAAATTGCTGACAATGCAATATCATCTCCCCTTAAACCAATTATCCGCAAGGCTGACAAAAACGACCTTAAAACAGTTGAGAAAAACAAAATCAGAGAGCAGGAGGCTTTCAAAATCTGCGTTGAAAAAATCAAGGCAAGAGGACTGAAAATGAATCTTGTGGAAGCCGAATGTACTTTTGACAATAATAAACTCCTGTTTTATTTTACAGCGGAAAATCGTATTGACTTCCGCGAACTTGTAAAGGACCTTGCCGCTGTATTCCGTACACGTATTGAACTGAGACAAATCGGTGTGCGCGATGAAGCGAAAGTTCTGGGCGGTCTTGGCATATGCGGACGTGAATTCTGCTGTAAGGCTCATATGGGCGATTTCAACCCCGTGTCAATCAAAATGGCTAAAGAGCAGGGACTTTCTCTCAATCCCACAAAGATTTCAGGAACCTGCGGCAGACTTATGTGCTGTCTTAAAAATGAACAGCCTGCATATGAAGCTCTGCTGAAAATCACTCCCAAGGTTGGCGCTGTTGTTGTAACTCCTGAGGGAGACAAGGGTAAGGTTGTTGACGCTAACCTTATAACAGGAAAGCTTCGCATAAAAACCGAAAAATCAGAAGTTCCCGTAACTCTTGACAGAAGTGAGGTAAAACTCCTTAAAGACGCTGAAATCAAGCTTGATAAGGAAGAACTCCGCGCTCTGAAAAATCTTGAGGATAAATAATGCAGAAGATAAATTACGGCAGGCTTCTTGACGATAAGCTGGTGGAACTGAAAAAATCGGGAGAAAAGCCCTCGCTGCTGCTTCATGCCTGCTGTGCGCCTTGCAGCAGTCATACTTTGCTGTATCTGTATGACTATTTTAATATAACCGTCTATTTCTGCAATCCCAATATTGCTCCCGAATCGGAGTACATATACCGCAAAAATGAACTGAAAAGACTTGTTTCAGAACTGGGACTTGATGTGAAAATCATCGACGAGGACTATGATTCCGAACCGTTCTATGCTCTTGCAAAGGGGCTTGAACATCTTCCCGAAAGAAGCGAAAGATGTCAGAAATGCATTGAATATCGTCTGCGTAAAACAGGGGATATGGCGAAAAATCTCGGCTTTGACTACTTCACTACAACTCTGACAATAAGTCCTCACAAGGACTGTGCTTTTATAAACGAGTGCGGCGGCAGACTTGCCGAAGAACTGGGAGTTGCCTATCTTTTCTCCGATTTCAAAAAGCATGAGGGCTATAAACATTCGATTGAACTTTCAAAAAAATATAATCTCTATCGGCAGGATTACTGCGGCTGTGTCTACAGCAGAAAGGCAAGGGAAAATGGCTAAGGAGCAGAAAACAAATGCCATGCGTTTTCTTGAAAAATGCAAAATAAGCTATACCGTGCAGACATACGAATGTGATGAATTTATCGACGGCATACATACCGCGGAAAAGCTTGGTCAGCCTGTTGAGGAGACTTTCAAAACTCTCGTTGCTCACGGAAAATCAGGGACATATTACTGCTTTCAGCTTCCTGTGGCAGAGGAGCTTGACCTGAAAAAAGCCGCTAAAAGCGTTGGAGAAAAATCCGTGGAGCTTATAGCGGTTAAGGATATTACTAAAATTACGGGATATGTCCGCGGCGGCTGTACACCTATCGGCATGAAAAAGCAGTTTATGACTGTTGTGCATAATTCTGCTGAAAATATGGAGCTTTTTTATATCAGCGGCGGAAAAATCGGCGTACAGATACGGCTTTCACCTGCTGAACTCGTTAAGGCAATTCGCGGCAAATTTGAGGATATTATATTGTAATAGGTTTATTTATTAAAAATGGGATTCTAAAGGGTGAAACCCTTTAGCAGAGTCTAGAGACAGCGTCTCTGGTGGGTGCAGGGCAAAGCCCTGCGTAGCGTTCAAGCGCTCTGCAAGTGAGAGCGTCCCCTTGAAAATTTATTACAACTTTTTCTACAGACTGACGGGCGGAAAATTTCCGCCCGTTTTATCATTTGATTCATTTTTTTATGATGTCATAGTTTTGGAATATTCATAGAGAATCATAGAAGCATCAGCGGCATCTATTGAATTATCGCCGTTTATATCGCCAAGATTGCATATATTTGTTTCGATTTCAAATTCAAATGCGTTTCCTACCATTGTTCCGGCATAATAGTATAAAACAAGGCTTGCATCAGCTGCTGTCAAAGTGCCGTCGCAATCTACATCACCTGATTCAAATCCGCTGTAATAGTAATCCATAAGGAGAGAAGCTTCTGACGTGTCAACTTGACCGTCGCTATTATAATCAAAGTTATCGCGAATGTTATTAAAAACTTCTTCTGAAATTTTCTTGGATTCCGTATATGTGCAGTCAGGATTCAGCAATGATATCGTATAATACATCATTATCGCATGGATATCGGAAGCATCTGTTTTACCGTCCATATTTGCATCAGTTGGCAATTCTCCGTTTTCAAGCTTTACAAGAATTTCATCGTTTTTTGTTTCCTCTGCGGCTGTGCTTAATGGCATTGCTGAAACAGCAAGTGCCATTGCTGAAATGATTGGAATTATTTTCTTTTTCATAAGGATTCTCCTTTCTGAATATGAGAATAGATTTAATTATTGTAATATTCGTATATATCCAAGCTTTCCTTATATTAATTATACCCCCCGTATATTTACTTGTCAATACACAAAATTTCCAAAAATCATCTTGAATAATCAGCAAATTGCATAACAGACAAGACACAACCTCTCTTTAGTGTATAATTTTATATAAATAGAATCGGGCGGAGAATTTCCACCCGATTTTTTTCACCATATGCAATAGATCAATTTGTTTCAATACTATTAATTTTCCAGTTGCCCTCACTTACCTCAACCAAGTGGATAAAAAGTATAGCGGGTTCTCCGAAATCGTCATAATTTACCAGTGTTTCAACTGTTTGCGTTCCGTCATCTGTTTTTCTTACAATTACTGAGAGTTTCTGTTCGCTGATTCCATAAAAACTGTTTGCTTTCGGAGCATAGCGAATATAAAGTCCGTTTTCTTTTTCAATGAATTTTCCACTGTTTCTGTCTGTCAAAGCTGTGTATCGTGAATTTATGAATTCCTCGGTCAAATATTTGTTTATATAGTTTTCTACATCTGCTATTGTATTAAATCCACTTTCAGTAACTTTCACGTAAAGCTGACCGCTTTCATCGGTGAAATTATCGTCCATATCGCAATCGAGTTCAACTCCGTTAGACATAAATGCCTCTGCTAATTCCAATGCGTCTAAAAGTTCATCAATTCTTATATCATCAGGCAAATCAACAGAAGGTTCCTCATTTTCAGGCTGACTGCCCTTGCTTACTGTTACCTTAACGACACTTCCCTTATCAATAGTTGTACCTGCATTGACGGTTTGTGCTATTATTGTGCCGCTTTCGTATTCGTCATTATATTCGGAGGGCTCCGCAATTAATTGAAAATAATCCTTATATTCATCTTTTGAAGATTCGTAGGATTTTCCAACGAGGTCGGGCATCTCAATACTTTCATTGCTCTGTTCTGTGGTTTCTGTTGCAATATTTGTTTCAGCTGTTGGTTCAACTGTAGTTACAGCTGAACTTTCAGTTGTAGTATCTGTTGCAATCTCTGTTGTTACATCGGAAGTTGATTCAGCATCAGAAGTTTCCACATTGCTGAGAGGGGGCATATTTTCAACGGGGTTTATATCATTATTTTTTCCGCTGAAAAGTGCCATAACTCCGCCTGTAACACCTGCAAGCACAACAAAGCAGGCAGCTGCGGTAAATGCAGGACGGCGATACCACGGTATATTGCGGATTACTTCAACTTTCCCCTCCTCTAAACTTTCGGGATTATTAACAATATTATTCTCTTTCATTTTCAATTTCTCCTCACATAATGCGTTGATTCGTTTTAATGCCGACTTGTCAAGGGCAGGATATTTTCTTGCAACTCTGCTGATTCTCTTGTCATCGACGGCAGTAAGCTCTCGGAGAAAATCATATTCTTTTTGGTTATTCATAGCAATTCTCCTTTGCATACTCTTTTTCGAGGACTTTTTTGATTCGCTGTCTTGCTCTCAGGCTTCTTTTCTGCACTGCGGCAGCTGTCATAAACAGCTTTTTTGCAATATCGCTTACTTTCATATCGTAAAAATACTGATAGACAATTATGCTGGAATCAGGCTCGCCTAAAGATTCCACAATATCCCAAAGGCGCTGACGGAACAGCTTTTTTTGCACCTCATCAGCAGGATTTTTTGCGGTGGCAGGAATAACATGTCCCTCGTCATCTGCTGATATAGTGATATTTCTGCGGTAGGAAATACTGTTGAATGTGTTTATGGCAGTGCGTTTGGCAATAATCGAAATATAGCCTTTCAGCGTGCCTTTTGTGCTGTCAAAATTATGTATGTTTGTGAAAAGCTCCACAAAAATATCGCTGACACAGTCTTCAATTTCTTCAGTACTGCATAGACCTCGGAGCTTGTCAATTACCACGGCATAGACATATCCGCCATATTCCTCAATCAGCATTGTATGGGCTTTTTTCGGCGATTTTTCAAGCAGTTCAAGCCACTGGACATCGGTCATATAAATCCCCCATTCTTTCTTTGAATCGATTCACTAATACATTCAAACGAGAATACAAAAATAGGACATAGAAAATGATAATTTTATTATATAACAAAATCGAGATTTTTGCAATAAAAATGGGCGGAAAATTTCCGCCCGCAGATTGTCGAAAAACCTGAATTTCGTTCCGAACTTGTGGACACGGCGTGCCGTGTCCGATATAAAATATGCCTTTTTTCTACACGCTTCGGACGGAAATTTTCCATCCGTTGTTTTTTACAATATTTCAAGTCTCTTTGAAAGGGGTTCCTGAGGCTTCTTCTTAGGAAGTCCGATAATAAGAATTCCGTTTTTATACTCCGCGGTGATTTCTTCAGCATTTACATCTGCAATGCCAAAGCTTCTCTTAAATGAACCCACAGTGCGCTCGCGGCGGATATATCTGCCGTTTTCAGCAGTATCTTCCTTTTCTGCCTTTTTCTCGGCGGAAATTACGAGATAATCGCCGTTTATATCAATTTTAATATCCTCTTTCTCAAAACCCGGAAGCTCTGATTCCATAATATATTTATCTCCTGCATCGCGGATATCGGTGCGGCAGGTATTCATTGGCATTGTGCCGCTAAAAAAGTCTTTGTCAAAATCATCGAGAGCATTGAAAATGCTGAAAGCGTTTCTTGCAAATGGTGTCATACCATACATCATAATAATTTACCTCCTGAAAAATATCTATGTGTTGTTATCTTATGCTGTTTTATCTGTGATATACCTGTTCCATTGGAATCAGTCCTTTCTCTTTCGATGTATTAATAATACCTCTGTTCTATGTGCAATTGATAATGAATATGTGAAAATAAAATGAAATTTAGCACTCGCATCACAAGAGTGCTAACACTCAAAGTGACGAAGTGCTAATTCAAATCCTTGACATAAGATTTAAAATGTGATATAATTAATATGCAACATTTTTTAAATCAAAAGGAGTATTTATGGGAATATTTGACAAATTCAAGAAAAAAACACAGCCTGTTCAGAATACAGCATCAGACAATTATAATAATGAGCCACAGGAAAGAAACTGCAAAATTGTAGCGGAAAGCAACTCTCTTGTATGCGACGCTCAGGCATTTGTTGAGAAATATGACGATTGTTATTATTTTTATATCTTCTTCCCGTTCAGTGAAGAACAGAAAGTGAAAACCTGCTGGGTATGCAATCGAAAAAAAGCTCCTAACAGAATAAATCCTGACGATATGAAAGGCGGTAAAGGTCCGATGATGCCTGCCGAATTCATATCTCATGACCTGAACGGAATTGAGCTTGATGATGATAAGCTTTCAATCGTATGGTTTGAGGAAGGCGATAGCGCTGCACTTCTTTGCGGAGATGATATTCTTGCGGTTATTCCCGGCTGGAGCGGATATAAGGATTTCCATGGTTATGCAAAATACGCCAAAGGCACAGGTCCTTATGCATGGGAAATTACCGGTGCCATAGACAATATGAAAGAACGTGTAAAATGGGGACAAAAGCTCTGGGCTAATGCAAATCCGCAGGATATGAAAATGTGGATGTTGATTCAGCACGACCACGCGAAAAAATTCATTGTTAATCATGAGCTTGACTACAATATTGCTCACAAAGCTGATAAGCAAATCGGCGAACTGACATTCCCGATGAAAGTTGTTGCAGAGGGAACACGTGACGGAGTTGTTTACGGACTTACCGCAGGTGTAAGCCTTGTTGCTATGCCGAATGTCGATTTTCACACAGAGGACCCGAAAAACACAAGAAGAATGGAACTCGGATTTGCCGCAGAAGAACAATTCAGACAGATATGCCGCCCTATGTATGCAAACCTTTCAATGTATGCGAAAATCCCGTGGCAGCACATCACTTTCCTTGCTCACGGTCATACAGTTCCCTTTAATAATCTCAATGGATTTGCGGCGATACTGTTTGTGAATCCGATATACATGGAGGGAATGGAAAGCCCCGAATATTATCCCTATTTTGACGGTGGCCGAGTTAATCTTCTGTGGGCTGTTCCAATTACCCGTGAAGAATATGAGTTTGCTGTAAAAAACAGCTCCGAGGAACTTCTGAAAAAAGCAAAGGACGTTTCAAGACTTCATATATTTGACGGAAACAGCAAATTCAAGCTTTAATTTCGTAATATCCTTGACATACAACAGAAACTATGCTATAATAAGCACATAATATAAGAATTGAGGTGGAAAGATGCGTAAAATTTCCTGCTAATAATTAATCGGGCGAATAAATTTATGGCGGCAGTACCGTCTGATTTGTTATGCCCTGCAGGAAATATTACGGTCTTTTCATAAAATACAGTCATTCCGTGGGACGGTTATATTCTGCTGTCTTGCGGAACTTCCGACGTATAAATTATGAGCCGCAGTATATCCTGCGGCTATTTTTATACTATCTGGAGGTGTATATTATGTCTGTTATAAGTGTAGAAAATCTCACTTTCGGCTATGAGGGAAGTGCGGATAATATTTTTGAAAATGTAAGCTTCCGTATTGATACGGATTGGAAATTAGGCTTCACAGGGCGGAATGGCAGAGGTAAAACAACATTTATGAGGTTGCTTATGGGGGAACAGGAATACAGCGGAAAAATTATTTCAAGCGTTGATTTTGAATATTTCCCCTTTCCCGTAGCTGATGAAAATACCCTCGTTATGTTTCTTGCGGAGGAAATTTGTCCAAATGCCGAAAACTGGGAAATTATAAGGGAATTTTCCCTCCTTGAAATAAGCGATGATGTGCTGTATCGTCCATTTTCCACGCTTTCGGGAGGTGAGAGAACTAAAGTTATGCTTGCCATGCTCTTTCTCCGTGAAAACTGTTTTCTGCTCATTGATGAGCCTACAAATCACCTTGACCGAAAGGGCAGAGAAATCGTAAGCCGCTATTTAAAGCGGAAAAAGGGCTTTATTCTCATATCCCACGACCGTGCGGTGCTTGATGAATGTATCGACCATGTGCTGTCAATCAACAGGACAAATATTGAGATTGAACAGGGAAATTACTCGTCATGGGAGCAGAATAAGGCGGCAAGGGATAATTTCGAGGCGGTACAGAATGACAGGCTGAAAAAGGAGATAAAAAGCCTTGAAGCCGCCGCCCGCCGTGCCGCTGAACATTCCGACAGAATTGAAAGTACTAAAATCGGCTTTGACCCCAATAAATCAGAAAAATCCATATCAAGGCGGTGTTCAATTGCAAGGAAATCAAAAAAGCTGATGAATCGCTCAAAAGCTATGGAAAACCGCATTGAAGCGGATATTGAAAAGAAATCAGGATTGCTGAAAAATATCGAAAAAACGGCAGTTTTAAAGCTCCCCGTGCTGAAATTCCACAGCAAAAAGCTGTTAAGTGTGAGAAATCTATCCGTAAGCTACGATGAAAGAGTAGTTTGCAGCAATGTTTCCTTTGACATCAATGAGGGGGAAATTCTTGCACTTTCGGGGAAAAACGGCTGCGGAAAAACAAGTATTATCAGGCTTATCTGCGGCGAAGATGTTCCCCACAGCGGCGAAATTTCCATGAATTGTCAGCTGAAAATTTCACGTATATCGCAGGATTTTTCGGGACTTTCGGGCAATCTCTCCGACTATGCCAAAAATCACGGCTTTGATGAAAGTCTGTTCAAGGCAATTCTCCGAAAACTGGATTTTTCGAGGGAGCAGTTTGAAAAGAATATTGAGGATTTCAGCGACGGGCAGAAGAAAAAAGTTATGATTGCCGCCAGTCTTTGCACTCCTGCACATCTCTATATCTGGGACGAGCCGCTGAATTATCTTGATGTGTATTCCCGAAAACAGCTTGAAGAACTGATTATCGCCTGCAAGCCCTCAATGCTTATCGTAGAGCATGACAAGACTTTCTGCGAGGCGGTAAATGCTGATTATTACGAGTTTTATACCAATCCCTAAAATGTTAGTAGACAAAGATGATGAGCAGAAATGCTGTATGTCAAGGCGGACGACGAAAGCATACTGTCGTATGGTGAGGAAGTCCAACGATGACATACGGCATTTATGCCATTAGATTTGTCTACTGTTGTTTCAGGGATTGGTATTAATGCAAAAGGACGCTCCGCTATGGAACGTCCTTTCGTTTTATAAAATTGCGTACCGTCAAAGTAAGCTAAAGGCTAACGGCTTATTTCTTCTTAATCTTCATAGAAATATCAAAGCACTTAACAGAATGAGTCAGCGCACCGAGGGAGATTATATTAACTCCCGTTTCAGCTACGGAACGAATATTTTCAGCGGTTACATTGCCCGACGCTTCAAGAAGTGCTCTGCCATTTGTAATTTCAACAGCCTGTTTCATTTCATCGCAGGACATATTATCCAGCATAATAATCTCAACCTTGTTGTCAAGAGCCTCTCTCAATTCGTCAAGAGTACGGACTTCAACCTCAATTTTTACCGTATGACCGATTTTTTCACGAAGTGCTGTCACTGCCGCTGTGATTCCGCCGTATGCGTCGATATGGTTGTCTTTCAGCATTGCCGCATCTGAAAGGTTATAGCGGTGATTCTTGCCGCCGCCTACTGTTACAGCATATTTCTGCAATGCACGAAGTCCGGGAAGTGTTTTTCTTGTATCGGTAACAGCAGCATTTGTACCTGCTACAAGTTCAACACATTTATTTGTAGCTGTAGCGATTCCCGACATATGCTGTAAGATATTAAGAGCAGTTCTCTCGCCCTTGAGCATTGTGAGAGTGCTTCCCTCCAATTCAGCAATAATATCGCCCTTGTTTACCTTTGTGCCGTCGGGCATGAGGATTTTAAAAGTCACATTCTCTCCTGCAAGCTCGAAAACTCGTTTTGCTATTTCAATTCCGCAGACAACTCCGCTGTCCTTTGCTACATAATACGCAGAGCTTTCATGCTCGGGAGGAATGAGGTTGTCCGCTGCGGCGTCGATATAATTTATATCCTCCATAAGTGCATTAGTGATTATATTGTCAATATAGCATTGTAAAAGCTTCATAATATTTCTCCTTTACTGTATAACCTCATTAAGAATAATATAAGCCACTGTAACGATAGATTTTGCAAGGACAAAATCAGCGTCAACCACATATTTCCCGCTTAAAAGGTCGTTGCGGATAGCCTCCACGCGCTTTATTCCCTCTGCAGCGGCTTCCTTGTCGGGAATTACAAAATAGCTGTTCTGCATGATTTTTCTTGTTTCTGTGCGTATGCCGGCAGGAATATGAGGATTGCCGATATGTGCGTCAAAGCTTACTTCCTCAAAGCTTTCAGAAACTGTTTCAAGCTTTGAAACGATATGTTCTGCGGCTCTGCGTGAAAATACAAGAGCTTCAAGGAGGGAGTTGCTTGCAAGTCGGTTGCTGCCATGAACGCCTGTATGTGAACACTCTCCGCAAGCATAGAGATTGGGCAAAGAAGTCTCAGAATTGCTGTCAACGTCAATTCCGCCCATAAGATAATGCTGACATGGGAATATCGGCACAGGCTCTTTTGTAAGGTCATAGCCCTGCTCCATAAGATTCTTATATATCATGGGGAAACGCTTTTTCAGGAATTCGCTGTCCTTGTAGCTTATATCAAGGTAGAAATCAGTTGAGTTCTGTTTTCTTGATTCAAGGACTATGGAATGAGACACAACGTCACGGGGAGCAAGCTCCAGACGCTTATCGTAGTTATGCATAAAACGTTCTTTATGACAGTTGAGAAGATATGCGCCCTCACCGCGTACAGCCTCAGAAATAAGGAAGCACTCACGGGTTGCGCGGTTATTAAATGCTGTAGGGTGGAACTGAACATAACTGAGATTCTTTATCTTTGCGCCCATTTCATAGGCAAATGTTATACCGTCGCCTGTCGCAATTGCAGAATTTGTGGTGAACTGGTAAACTCGTCCGATACCGCCTGTTGCAAGTATCATAAAGTGGCAGTTTACAGTGGAATAATTATCATTTATATCTTTGAGAAGTGCAGAATAGCCTGTATAAGTCCGTCTTGTTTCGCACATGATTGTATTTTCCAGAATTGTCACGTTGGGCAATTTGCGGACATTTTCAAGAAGCGCTGTAGTTATCTCCTTGCCTGTTGAATCTGCCTTGTGGAAAATACGGTGGTGGCTGTGACCGCCTTCAAGAGTGCGGTGATATGTACCGTCAGGGTTTTTATCAAAGTTTACACCAAGCTCAATGATACGTTCAATATCCTGTGCAGCTTCGCTGACAAGGGTATGAACAGCGTCCACATTATTTTTAAAGCTTCCTGCAATGAGGGTATCATTCTGGTGATACTGAATATTATCGGTTTCAGAATTGTACACACCTGCGATTCCGCCCTGCGCAAGCATTGAATTGCAGAGCGACAGGTCTTTTTTACACAAAATGAGTATATTAAGATTCTGCGGAAGATTCAATGCGGCGTAAAGTCCCGCAACTCCGCAGCCTGCTATAATTACATCATAATTTACAGACATATCTGACACGTCCTTCCGTTATTCTGGAATAATCGAACCATTTATATGGTATAACTTATTTTACCATATTACAACGAATTTTGCAAGAGATATTTGAAATTATTTGTTCAGTCCTGAAATTGTCGAAAGCTTAAATTTTGTTCCGAAATTGTGGGCGGATAATATCCGCCCCTACACAAAATTACGATATATAGTTAATTAACTGCTGAAAATTATCGGTCTTAACTGTATTCCCTGCAATGCCGCTGAAACAGCTTCGGGAATCAGCTCAAATCGCGCCACCAATGAGGCTGGTTTTTTTACAATATCGTCCTGTAACATCGGCACAAAATAGTAATTCTTCCTGTTGAAAAGCTCACCAATATTCTTTGCTGATGCAAGCAGTGAATCGTTGGACGCTATTGCAAGAATTACAGGCTTTCCGCTTCGCAGGTGAGATTTTACCGCCATTGTCACAGCTGTATCCGTAATGCCGTTTGCAAGCTTTGCCGCTGTGTTAGATGTACACGGCGCTACTACAAGTATATCGGTCATATTCTTAGGTCCGATTGGCTCTGCCTCTGTAATCGACAATATAGGGGATTTGCCGCATATTTTCTTTAATCTCTCCGAGTTTTCAACATTTGAGCCAAAACGCGTTGAAAACTCAGCCACATTTTCAGATATGATAGGTACAAGCTCCGCCCCTCGCTCTGCAAGTATTTCTGCCTGTCTGAAACAGCGTTCAAATGAACAGAATGAGCCTGTCATGGCATAGCCGATACGTAATCCCTTGAATTCTTCACTCATATATTATCCCCTCTCATCAATCGTTCTTACTATTACTTCGCCTACTGCTCTGCCTGCCGTAACCGGAGCCGTTTTTCCAGGCAGACCGCTTGCCATTATAACCTGCCTGCCGATTTTTGCCGCAGATTCCATATCAATGCCGAATGGACGGGAGGCAAGCTCTATAAACAGCGTATCTTCGGGAAATTCCGATAAAATCTTTTCGGTGAAAATCAGATTCGGAACAGTGTTGTATACAAGGCGGTATTTACCCTCAATGTCCTTTGTGCATATCGATTTTATACCGAGCATTTCAGCCTTTGCCGCGCCTCTGCCGTTGCGTACTGCCACAGTAATATCCGCACCAAAGCCTTTGAGAATGTGCGCAAGTGCTGTGCCGATTCTGCCCAATCCCACAATCAGAACCGACGTTCCGTTAAGAGTTACAGGCAGATTTTCAAGTCCCAGCATTACAGCGCCCTCGGCGGTTGGTATGGCATTACGCAGGGCAAGCTCCTCGCTTTCCATATAGGCAATTATCTCGTGGGACGGAAAAAATCCAGATACCTTTCCGCTGTTCATACCTGTGAATATAACTGCATTTTCCGACATCAAAGGCGCTATATCCCTTGCATTGACCGTCTGCGAAAACAGCGGTGTTGAAATCTCCCCCGATTCATCAGGCGGCAGTATTGGGAGGACAGCGTAATCAGCCTTTCCTCTCATTTCCGATACGGGCATAACAGTGGAATTATCACTGAAATATTCCTTGTCAAAGCCAGTGTAAAAGACATTGAAATTCTCCGTCAGCCGCTGTGCACAATATATCTGCCGCAGGTCTCCCCCTGCAATAAGTATATTTTTTTTCATAATGAACTCCTTAAATGGGGTTCTCTGAAAACCGGAACACGAGCAGGATTTCGTATATGACAAATATCAGTTACAAGGCGACAACCCACAGTAATACTTTGTGTATTGCAAGGTTTGTCAACGCAGCAAATGATTTTTGTCATAGAAATTCTGCCGTGAGGGAGGTTTTTAGAGGTTCCCAAATGAAAAATTTCTTTCTGGTTATTATATGGGATTATCTGGAAATAGGTGAATATAGTTATCAAATTTCTGCAAAATAAAAAAGCCTTTTCAACTCCTCTTTTGAGGCTGAAAAGGCAAAATATCATTTGCAATTTTAGGTATGTAATAATTTTCGTCATATAAATATATCTGTCTTGCTCAAAATAGATGCCATTTAGAACGGATATGTAATATTATTCAGTTCGATAAATTTGGATTAACTAATAGAACCAATTAAAATACATGAATTTGATTTATGTATATGCGTTTCATCTCTCTGCCATGGAATTCGGCTGTACAGTCCATTGATAAATCGCTTTCCTCGTCATCAAACCAGAAGTATGCCATACAATCTGCATTCCTGCCGTCAAATGAATTGATTGTGACCGCATCAGTAAATTCATCATATGGACATTCTGTCATACTTCCGGGATATGCTTCTATCTCTATTTTTGCTTCTTCAATCGTTTCATCTGAGATTACGGCAACACGTTTTAGTTGTATCCAATTCTGAGATAAAATCAATCCGTGAATCTCAATCAGTTTTTCCCATAATAATTTGATTTGATAACCGTGCATATAACACCTCCATAAATTCTTATTTCTCGGTCAGACTACTTATATTATACCACACTTTACAGATAATTGCAATAAAAAACCTCCGATGAAATCATCGGAGGGAAATTGTCTATCTTGCTCAAAATAAATGACATTTAAGAATATGTTCGGTTTTATAAATTGTGGTTTGACGTTATTTTAGGTTTTATCAATTCACCTATCATTGCACCGCCAATAATGCACACAGCACCAACAATTTGTATTACGGTCATTTTCTCACCGAGCAACAGGGCTGCAAAAATAACTGCCGACAAAGGCTCCAGATAACCGCATACCGCAACAGTTTGTACAGGGAGCTTTGCAAGTGGTGAAAAATAGAGATAACAACCAATTCCTGTGTTTAGAATACCAAGTATCAAAATCCAACTCCAAGCAGTTGCAGGTACATTGATAATAAATCCTTGTTTAATTCCTGTAAAGACTGCAACGGTCAAGAAACTGACGCAAAGTTGTATTACGGAGTTCTCCATACCACTGATATTTTTTGATTGCTTGTTGAGTGTTACCATAAAGAAATACATTATCGCTGACATTGCACCACAGAACAATCCCCAAGAATTACTGCTACCAACAGCATTGCCGTTTACAAGGAAAATACCAACAAGTACGGTCACAAAACCCAATAGCTTAGGTGCTGTCAGTTTTTCATGAAAGATAATCGGCGATAGTATCATTACAATGACAGGACCGCAATAATAAAGGAGCGAAGATAAACTCACACCTATTTGTTGATATGCTTCGTATAGGAACATCCAACTTGCTCCCATAGCAACACCGGACAAAACAATAAAGACGGTATCCTTTTTATTTTCTTTTATATGGAACTTACCTTTACTAAGTAAGAATAAAACAATCAAGAGGATACTGCCGATTAGTGTTCGCAGAAACACTATTTCGTAACTGTTAAGTGGTATATGACTTGCAACTATTCCGTTAAGACCAAACAGCAATAATGCTGATATGTATTTAATAAATGCTTTACTATCCATTGGGTACATCTCTTTCAAATTCTTATTTTTCGGTCTGTCCGACCTCCTATATTATACCACAACACGCAGACGATTGCAATAAAAAACCTCCGACACTTTCGTATCAGAGATTCTATTTAATAGATAATAATTAATTGTGCTGTCAAACTGTTCGTCAAAGTATATTTACATTATGCCATACGATAAAAAGCAAATTTGAGGAATTTTGACAGTATTACCGATATATCAAAATATTTTTATTGTTTTCAATCGTTTCTTTCATCATCTTACTAATATTCATTGCTTCTTCAAATTTATACTCATTATCTATTACCTCATCATCTTTCCACAAATAAAGTTCAAATTTTTTTGTTCTAAAAATATTATTAAATAATGTCATCATTTTATCATTATTGATTACTTTTTCTACAGAATTATATTTACGATAAAGTGTAAGAATTAAAGGATTATAAATCTTTGTATCTCTTAGTAAAATATCATATATTGTCCCATGTGTTATTTCTAAAAAAATTATGTTATCATCAATAAAGAACTCTCTTGGAGAAAGCGAATACTTCCTGTCTTCCCAAAAAAACGTCTTTTCCTCAAAATCAATATTATCAAAATCCAACTTAGACACAACAACATCCAAACTATAATCCACAATCAATACTCCTTGCTAATTATAGTGAACGTCAAATATAATTTGACATTCACTATAATTAATGATTTAAAGTGCCTCGCACATCCGCAAACTAAAGTTTGCTCCGTGCGGATCGGAAAATAGCAAACGCCAAAAGATTTTGTCGTTTG